>NZ_LR722656.1 GCF_902500225.1 Buttiauxella massiliensis
CGACTTGTTCGACAACGGCCAATTTAAAGGATAGAGGGTAATCGCGTTGCGTGCGTTTAACGTACTGGTTCATCACATTTTCCTCATAGTACGAGTTAAATGTGTCAACGCTATTTAGGACGGGTCAAGAAAATAAAAAAGGGAGCCGGTGTAAACACCGCTCCCTCTAATCATTCGGTAAACCCAATTACTTAATTGCGTCTTCCAGAATATGGATATGAACGTCCAGAACGTCGTCTTTAACAGTGACGCTGTGATTTTTCATGTGTTGTGTTTGCAGATGAGCTTCCAGGTGAGCCACGCTCTCCCATTTTTCCAGCATAAACACAGAATCTGGTGCAGTAGTCTGGAACGCGACTTGTGCGTTATGGTCGATGAGTGGCGCATAACCAAAGCAGCCTTCCTCTTCGAGCACGGTAGGAATAATTTTTGCAAACGCGTCCAGTACAGCCTGGCGATGGTGAACACCAGGGCGGGTACGAATTTCAGCTATTACTGTAATCATGTTCAACTCCTTGTTGTCGACATAAGACAGTTAAGCAAAAACTCGGCCCAGATGCTCGCGGTATTCTGTGATAAAACGCGGTACATCAGGCGCTTTCATCACGTCGTTGGCGATAAATGTCGGCAGGCCTTCCATTCCAAGGAACTGGTTAGCTTTATGGAATGGCAGGTAAACACCATCCACACCAACGCCATGGAAGAACTGTTCTTTGTCTTCAAATGCTTGCAGCGGGGCGTTCCAGGTCAGTGACAGCATGTAAGTTTTGCCCTGGATCAGGCCGCCGGAACCATATTTTTTCTCTGCATCAGAGCGGGTACGACCATCGCTTGCATACAGTGAGCCATGACCTTCAGTAAATACATCATCAATGTATTTCTTCATGGTCCACGGTGCTCCCATCCACCAACCTGGCATCTGGTAAATCACGGTATCGGCCCACATATATTTCGCGACTTCTTCTTTAATGTCGTACTCGCTGTCGGTACGTGTGACCTGAACATCATGCCCGAGGTCGCGCAAAAAGCTTTCCGCGACGTCGGTCAGGGTGTCGTTAAGTTGGCCGTTAGAATGGGCGAATTTTTTCGCACCATTAATAATCAGAATGTTGCTCATAGTTAGTCCTCGAATAATTGCGTCTGGCGCGGAGTCTACCGTGATGGCTGTCACAGTTAAATGCCATAAATAGGCAAAGACTTTTGCTAAAAACGCAATAATCAGAGAGCTGAATCCGTTTTTACCAGCGTATTTGTACCTGAAATCCACCGCTGGGGGCGTTTACGAAGATCGCCTGCATACCGTGTAATGCAGCGATTCGCCTGACGATAGATAACCCGAGGCCGCTGCCGGTTTTTTCCTGCCCGGGTGGACGGAAGAAGCGTTCACCCAGTGAGGTAAGATATTCAGGGCTGACGCCCGGGCCGTTGTCGGTCATCGTAATTTCGTGGCTCTGCAGAACGACATTGACTACGCTGCCGCGTGGGCTGTAACGCACGGCATTGTCCAGCACGTTTCTGACCATCAAACTAAGTAGTAGCGGCTGACCCTGGCGTTTCACGTTCGGGTCTTGCACATCAAGGCGAATATCAATGCCTTCACGCTGCGCCTCGTGATAAGCATCCATCACCGCATTTTGCAGTAGTGGCTGGAAAGGCACGTCCTGGACATCATCCAGACCCGCTAAAGAATCCAGCCGCGATAAAGTCAGCAGTTGATCGACCAGACGAGTCGAGCGATCGATGCCTACGCTCAGGTTATTCAGTGCGTGATCGCGCATCGGTTCATCATTTTGTGCAAGCTGTGCCACTTCGGCCTGTACCTTTAATGCGGCGAGTGGGCTGCGTAGCTCATGTGCGGCATCAGAGGTAAAGCGCCGTTCGCGCTGCATAAACTCCCCGGTGCGGGTAAATAGCTGATTAAGCGCAATCACCAAAGGGCGTACTTCTTGTGGCAGGGTTTGCGTTGGCAGCTCACTGGCATCGTCTGGTTTGCGGCTACGTAATTGCAGTGCCAGTTTGTGAAGCGGGGAGAGTGCCCGGCTGACCAGCCATACCAACAACAGTAAGATCATCGGCGAGGCGATAAGCCATGGGGTGAGCTGAGATAAAACGATGTCCCGTGCCAGGTCTTCGCGGTATTCCCACTCCTGACCTACTACGATGCGGTATTTTCCGTCGGGTGTTGTCACCCAGACCATGCGCCACATATCGTCATCGCCCGCCAGTTTGCCATCAACAAATCCGTCACGCTGGTAGCGATAGCTGAGATACCTGCCGTTGTCGCCGTCGTTTAGCAGCAACTGCCCGTTGGCGGTATAAATGGCGAAGGCGAGGGTGTCATCATCTTGTTTGCCTCGATGATGCGAAATCATCTTTTTGGTACGAGGCAATTGTGTATCGTTTTGCACGCCATCAAGCTCTAACGCGCTCAGGCGTTTGGCAAACAGCACTTGTTGGGTATCAAAGAGTTTATTGAGGGTTTTGCTGGTTTGCTGCCAGGCAGCAACACCTGCGCCGACCCAGGCAACCAGCGTGAGCAAAATAAACCCGGCAATGAGTCTTGCGCGTAAACTCTGAGTCACTTTTTTTATCATTCTTCACCTAACGTATAACCGATGCCGTGTACCGTGCGAATAAACCCACTGCCGAGTTTGCGGCGTAAATGGTGGATATGTACTTCCAGCGCATTTCGGGAAACATCGTTCTCCCAGCTATAAAGTTTCTCTTCAATGAGCGTGCGCGGTAATACTCGTCCTGTGTTACGCATAAACAGTTCCAGCAAGGCAAACTCTTTGGGTTTTAGTTGCAGTGGTTCACCGTCGCGGGTAACGGTTAATTTAATCGGATCAAGTTCGACACCAGCATGGCAAAGGGTAGATTGAGCCTGCCCATGGTTACGGCGGATTAAAACCTGTAAGCGGGTGGCAACTTCTATTAACGCAAAGGGTTTACACAAATAGTCATCGGCACCAAGTTGTAATCCCTCAACTCGTTGTTCCAGGGCATCGCGCGCGGTTAGAATTAACACAGGTTCAGTTCGGCCATTACGACGCCAGTATTTTAAGATATCCAGTCCGTCGATTCCCGGCAGACTTAAATCCAGCACCACTGCGTCGTAGGGGGCTAAACTCAGAGCTGACTGACTTTGAAGGCCATCTGTAAACCAGTCGACGGTAAAACCCATTTTTGTCAGCCCGGCTTTGAGTCCGTCGCCAATGAGCTTATCGTCTTCAATTAGTAATATGCGCATGGTGTTTCCCTTACTGCCCATTTGCGGGAAGTTAATAACTTTTGCGAGGGTGTGTACAGGGGAAAAATACGATGCTTCGGCATGGTGCGCAATTTACTAAAAAAAGCGATTTTTGATGGGAGAATTAAGATCGCGTTAAGATCTATCACGTTAAATAGCACTCATGAAATCATTCATAAAAGGAAAATTAAAATGAAAAAAATAGCCGCTATTATGACTATTCTCGCTATTACAGCAGCACCTGCACTGGCTGCAAATCAGGGCGGGTTCTCCGATCCGAACGCAGCGCCTGCCACCACACAAACTCAAACCGCAGGCGGTTTTGTAGGCCCAAGTGGCAGCAACACCACGGCGACACAGGCCAAGTCACTGTCTGACGATACCTGGGTCACTATGCGCGGTAAAATTGAATCCCGCATCGGCGGTGACCATTACATCTTCCGTGATACATCTGGCACCATTAATGTCGATATCGACCATAAGCGTTGGAATGGCCAGACTATCACTCCGCAAGATACCGTTGAGATTCAAGGTGAAGTCGATAAGGACTGGAACTCTGTTGAAATCGACGTGAAGCAAATTACCAAAGTAAAATAATGCCCCGAATGAGCCGCAATTTGCGGCTCATTTCTTCCTCCCTCACTTCTCTTAAAGATACGCACTCCTCTGTGACTACGACTGCCAGATAAGGTACTATCGGCGGCAATTACGCCGTTTATACCCGTCATACTTCAAGCTGCAGATGCGTTGGCTGCACTCAGTCACCCCAGTCACTTACTTAAGTAAGCTCTTGGGGATTCCTGAGTTTGCCGCCTTTCTGCAACTCGAATTATTTAGGGTATGTGGCCACACTCGGCTCGTCAGTTTGAGGATGAATAATTAATGAGTGATTTAACTCATGATGGTGCAGAACGCCTTGCGCTGCACGAATTCACGGAAAATGCTTATCTCAACTATTCCATGTACGTCATTATGGACCGCGCCCTGCCGTTCATTGGCGATGGTTTAAAGCCCGTACAGCGTCGTATCGTCTATGCGATGTCGGAGTTGGGATTAAGCAATAGCGCTAAATTCAAAAAATCTGCCCGTACCGTCGGTGACGTGCTGGGTAAATACCATCCGCACGGCGACAGCGCTTGCTATGAAGCCATGGTATTGATGGCGCAGCCATTCTCCTATCGCTACCCACTGGTTGATGGCCAGGGAAACTGGGGTGCGCCAGATGATCCGAAATCCTTCGCCGCGATGCGTTATACCGAATCGCGCCTGTCGAAATATGCTGAAGTCCTGCTGGGTGAATTAGGTCAGGGGACGGTTGACTATGTGCCGAACTTTGACGGCACCATGCAGGAGCCGAAAATGCTACCTGCGCGTCTGCCGAATATCCTGCTTAACGGCACCACCGGTATTGCCGTTGGTATGGCAACCGATATTCCTCCGCATAACTTACGTGAAGTAGCGAAAGCGGCAATCACTCTGATTGACCAGCCGAAAACTACGCTCGATGAGCTGCTGGATATTGTTCAGGGCCCGGATTACCCGACAGAAGCCGAAATCATCACCCCGCGTGAAGAGATACGCAAAATTTACCAGAACGGCCGTGGTTCTGTGCGTATGCGTGCCGTGTGGAAAAAAGAAGATGGCGATGTGGTGATCACCGCGTTACCACATCAGGTTTCCGGTGCGCGCGTACTTGAGCAAATTGCCAACCAAATGCGCGCTAAAAAGCTGCCAATGGTTGAAGACTTGCGCGATGAGTCGAACCACGAAAACCCAACGCGTCTGGTGATTGTTCCCCGTTCTAACCGTATCGACGTCGAGCAGGTGATGAATCACCTGTTTGCCACCACCGATCTTGAGAAAAGCTATCGCATTAACCTCAATATGATCGGCCTGGATAACCGTCCATCGGTGAAAAACCTGCTGGAAATTTTGACCGAATGGCTGGTTTACCGTCGCGAAACGGTGCGCCGTCGCCTTAGCTACCGTCTCGAAAAAGTTCTCAAACGCCTGCATATCCTCGAAGGTTTGCTGGTGGCATTCCTCAATATTGACGAAGTGATCCACATCATTCGTACTGAGGATGAGCCGAAGCCGGTGTTGATGTCGCGCTTTGAGTTAAGCGAAACCCAGGCTGAATCTATCCTCGAGCTGAAATTACGCCACCTGGCAAAACTTGAAGAAGTGAAGATTCGCGGCGAACAAGCCGATCTGGAAAAAGAGCGTGACCAATTGCAGGGGATTCTGGCGTCTGAACGCAAAATGAATACCTTGCTGAAGAAAGAATTGCAGGCAGATTCTGATGCTTATGGCGATGACCGCCGTTCACCACTGCGTGAACGTGGCGAAGCGAAAGCCATGAGCGAGCACGACATGACTCCGTCTGAGCCTGTAACCATTGTGTTGTCGCAAATGGGCTGGGTGCGTAGCGCCAAAGGCCATGATATCGACGCGCAAGGGCTAAACTACAAAGCGGGCGACAGCTATCTCGGTTCTGCCAAAGGCAAGAGCAACCAGCCGGTGGCGTTTATCGACTCCACCGGGCGAAGCTACGCGCTTGACCCGATAACGTTGCCTTCGGCGCGCGGCCAGGGTGAACCGTTGACCGGTAAACTGACGCCGCCGCCAGGTGCAGTCGTTGAGCACGTATTAATGGCACCGGACGACCAGAAACTGTTGATGGCGTCTGACGCGGGCTACGGTTTTGTCTGCACCTTTAACGATTTAGTGGCACGCAACCGTGCGGGTAAAACGCTGATCTCATTGCCGGAAAATGCGAAAGTCATGCCGCCAATGGAAATTTCAAGTGTGGACGACATGCTGCTGGCGATTACCGCCGCAGGCCGTATGCTGATGTTCCCGGTCGGTGATTTGCCGCAGCTTTCCAAAGGTAAAGGGAATAAAATCATTTCGATTCCTTCGGCGGAAGCGGCAAAAGGCGAAGACAAACTGGTTCATCTATTTGTATTGCCGCCGCAAAGCACCGTTACTTTGCACGTCGGCAAGCGCAAAATTAAACTTCGTCCGGAAGAGCTTCAAAAAATCACTGGTGAGCGTGGCCGTCGCGGCACATTGATGCGTGGGCTACAACGCATTGATCGTGTTGAAGTTGATTCTCCGCTTCGCGCAAGTGCAGGTGATAGCGAAGAGTAATCAAAAAATGGCGGCTGAAAGGCCGCTAGATTGGTATATTTCACGCTTAAGCAAGTCGTACACCCGTCATCATTCAAGTTGCAGTGCCCTGACTACCCCCATACTTACAGTCTGGTGCTTTCCTGCATCGCGAATTATTTAGGGTATACTTGTCAGCGCTTTTGGCTTTTGAGGTTGTTATGCTATCCATCGTACGTTTTATTATCGTTATAATTTATTGCATCCTGGTGAGCATTTTTGGCTGTATTTATTGCCTGTTCAGCCCACGTAACCCACGCCACGTTGCAACTTTTGGCCATCTGTTTGGGCGTATGGCACCGGTGTTCGGTTTGAAAGTCGAAACCCGTTTACCGGAAGGTCATGAAAATCACCCGACGGCGATTTATATCTGTAACCACCAGAATAATTTCGACATGGTGACAGCAGCGAGTATTGTGCAGCCGCCGACAGTGACCGTCGGGAAAAAAAGCCTGCTGTGGATTCCCTTTTTTGGCCAAATCTACTGGCTGACCGGAAATATGCTGATTGACCGTGACAATCGCGCCAAAGCCCTGAGTACCATTTCCCAGGTGGTGGCGCAGATTCAGAAACGTAAAATTTCGGTCTGGATGTTCCCTGAAGGCACGCGTAGTCGCGGTCGAGGCCTGCTGCCGTTCAAAACCGGCGCATTCCATGCAGCAATTGCTGCGGGCGTCCCAATTATTCCGGTGTGTGTTTCCAATACCAGCAATAAAATTAAGCTAAACCGTTGGAATAACGGTTTGGTTATTGTCGAAATGATGGAGCCAATTGATATCAGTGATTATGGCAAAGATCAGGCGCGTAAACTCGCTACTCATTGCCGCGATATCATGAGAGAAAAAATCGCCGAATTAGATAAAGAAGTCGCGGAGCGTGAAGCCTCCGGTCGAGTTGAGAAAAAGCAGGCGAGCTGATCGCTTTTATTTTGGTGGTATACCCAAAATAATTCGAGTTGTGGGTCGGGGGTAAGTGAGTGCAGCCAATTCCCCCCACAACTTGAAGTATGACGGGTATTTGTGCCGCCCTACGTTGTTAAGTTTCACATGGAGTTAATATGTCACTCAGTCGGCGTCAGTTTATACAGGCATCAGGAGTCGCACTTTGTGCAGGCTCGGTGCCGCTGAGGGCAAACGCAGCAGGGCTGCAGCAACCTTTACCCGTACCACCTTTATTAGAATCCCGCCGTGGGCAACCATTGTTCCTGACGCTACAGCGTGCGCACTGGTCATTTACCGGTGGTGCTAAGGCGCCGGTCTGGGGTCTGAACGGACGTTATCTGGGGCCGACCATCCGTGTATGGAGCGGCGATGACGTGAAGATGATTTACAGCAATCGCCTACAAGAAAATATCGCTATGACGATTGCTGGTTTGCAAGTTCCAGGCCCGTTAATGGGTGGCGCCGCACGTCTGATGCAGCCCAATGTTGATTGGGCGCCCGTGCTGCCGATTCGCCAGCAGGCCGCAACATTGTGGTATCACGCCAACACGCCTAACCGCACGGCAAAGCAGGTTTACAATGGCCTGGCGGGCATGTGGCTTATCGAAGATGAAGTCAGCAAAAATCTGCCGATTCCTAACCACTATGGTGTCGATGACTTCCCGGTCATTATTCAAGATAAGCGCCTCGATAACTTTGGCGCGCCTGAATATGAAGAGCCGGGCAATGGTGGATTTGTGGGCGACACACTGCTGGTAAATGGTGTGCAGGGGCCATATGTTGAGGTCTCTCGCGGTTGGGTGCGTTTGCGTTTGCTGAACGCTTCTAACTCGCGCCGCTATTTACTGCAAATGAGCGATGGCCGTGCGATGCATGTTATTTCCAGCGACCAGGGTTTCCTGCCTGCACCGGTTTCCGTAAAGCAACTCTCACTGGCTCCGGGCGAACGCCGTGAAATTCTGGTGGATATGAGTGATGGCAAAGAAGTGTCGATAACCTGCGGTGAAGCGGCCGGTATCATGGACAGAATCCGTGGTTTCTTTGAGCCATCGAGCATTCTTATTTCCACGTTGGTTCTGACATTACGTGCCACCGGTCTGCTGCCGTTAGTGACTGATACATTACCAATGCGCTTGCTGCCGGATGAGATTATCAATGGCAACCCGGCGCGTAGCCGTGAAATTACTCTCGGCGAAGATCCCGGTATTAACGGTCAGCTATGGGATATGAAACGCATTGATATTCAGACTCAGCAAGGCACCTGGGAGCGCTGGACCGTGCGTTCCGATATGCCACAATCCTTCCATATTGAAGGTGTGAGTTTCCTGATTAAAAACGTCAATGGTGCAGCACCATTTGGTGAAGACCGCGGTTGGAAAGATACAGTTTGGGTCGATGGGCAGGTTGAGTTATTGGTCTATTTTGGCCAGCCTTCCTGGGAGCATTTCCCATTCCTCTATACAAGTCAGACGCTTGAAATGGCAGACCGTGGTTCTATCGGTCAATTGCTGGTGCAGCCTGCGCCATAAACCATTTTAGGTCCTTTCCATCAGTGAAAGGACCTTAGATTTTAACACGGCAATAACACTTCATTTTTGACCCCATACCAGCGTATAATCGCCGGCTTTGGTTATTTTTAAATCATTTTTTATTCATTTTTCGGAAGCATTATGAGCTCTATTAGCTTGATCCAGCCCGATCGCGAACTCTTTTCGTGGCCACAATACTGGGCAGCCTGTTTCGGCCCGGCACCATTTTTACCCATGTCACGCAAGGAAATGGACGAGTTAGGTTGGGATAGCTGTGACATCATTCTGGTTACCGGAGATGCCTACGTTGACCATCCAAGTTTTGGTATGGCGATCTGTGGCCGTATGCTGGAAGCCCAGGGCTTCCGCGTGGGTATCATTGCCCAACCAGACTGGAATACTAAAGAAGACTTCATGCGTCTTGGCAAACCGAATCTGTTCTTCGGTGTGACCGCTGGCAACATGGACTCAATGATCAACCGCTATACCGCGGATCGTAAGCTGCGTCATGACGATGCGTACACCCCAGATAACGTGGCGGGTAAACGCCCGGATCGTGCATCACTTGCTTATACCCAGCGTTGTAAAGAAGCCTGGCGCGATGTGCCTGTGATCCTCGGCGGCATCGAAGCGAGTCTGCGCCGTACCGCGCACTACGATTACTGGTCTGATACCGTTCGTCGTTCGATTCTGGTGGATGCTAAAGCTGACATGCTTATTTTTGGCAACGGCGAGCGCCCGCTGGTAGAAGTGGCTCACCGCCTGGCAATGGGCGAGAAAATCGACCAAATCTGCGATGTGCGTAACACCGCCATGATGCGTAAAGAAGCGATGCCGGGCTGGTCTGGTGTGGATTCTACGCGTCTGGATATGCCTGGCCGTATTGACCCGATTCCACACCCTTACGGGGAAGATTTGCCGTGTGCAGAAACCGGTAAGCCGGATAAGCCAATTAACGAAGCTCAGGCTATTGTGGTTAAGCCTGCGCCAATGAAGCCGTGGGAAAAGACCTACGTGTTGTTGCCATCCTTTGAAAAAGTCAAAAATGACAAAGTGCTGTATGCGCATGCTTCACGTATTTTGCACCATGAAACCAACCCAGGTTGTGCTCGTGCATTGATGCAAAAACACGGTGACCGTTATATCTGGATTAACCCGCCAGCCATCCCGCTTTCCACTGAAGAGATGGACAGCGTGTTCGCACTGCCTTACAAGCGCGTTCCGCATCCTGCCTATGGCAAGGCGCGTATCCCTGCTTATGAGATGATCCGCTTCTCGGTGAACATCATGCGTGGTTGCTTCGGTGGCTGTTCATTCTGTTCTATTACCGAACACGAAGGTCGCATCATTCAGAGCCGTTCCGAAGATTCAATCATCAGCGAAATTGAAGCGATGCGCGATACCGTTCCAGGCTTTACCGGCGTGGTTTCGGATCTCGGTGGCCCAACCGCTAACATGTATATGCTGCGCTGTAAGTCACCGCGTGCGGAACAGACTTGCCGCCGCTTGTCTTGCGTGTATCCGGACATTTGCCCGCACATGGACACCAACCATGAGCCGACGATCAACTTGTATCGCCGCGCCCGTGAGATTAAAGGTGTTAAGAAGATCCTGATCGCCTCCGGTGTTCGTTACGATATCGCCGTGGAAGATCCACGTTATATCAAAGAGCTGGCGACGCATCACGTTGGTGGTTATCTGAAGATTGCTCCGGAACATACCGAAGAAGGGCCGTTATCTAAGATGATGAAGCCGGGTATGGGTAGTTATCAGCGCTTTAAAGAGCTGTTTGATACTTACTCTAAGCAGGCTGGTAAAGAGCAGTACCTGATTCCTTACTTTATCTCAGCACACCCTGGTACGCGTGATGAAGACATGGTGAATCTGGCGCTGTGGCTGAAGAAGAACCGCTTCCGTTTGGATCAGGTGCAGAACTTCTATCCGTCACCGCTGGCGAACTCGACCACCATGTATTACACCGGCAAAAACCCGCTGGGTAAGATTGGCTATAAGAGTGAAGATGTGGTGGTGCCGAAAGGCGATCGTCAGCGCCGCTTGCACAAAGCGCTGCTGCGTTACCATGATCCTGCCAACTGGCCGCTGATTCGTGAAGCGCTGGAAGCGATGGGTAAAAAGCACCTGATTGGTGGCCGTCGTGAGTGCCTGGTGCCTTCGCCAACGATTGAAGAGATGCGTGAAGCGCGTCGCTATAACCGTGGTGCGCGTCCAGCATTGACGAAACACACGCCAATGACACATCAGCGTCGTACACCTGGCGACACTAAGCCTGCTGTTGGTGGGAAACCAGTTGCTGGCGCGAAACCTAATGCTGGCGCTAAACCTACAGCTGGTGCTAAAGCGGCTACAGGTGCAAGACCTGCACCTAAAGTTGTATCGAAGCCTACAAGCAGGAAGCGCCCGGCTTAACGATTGTTGTAAAACAGTAGAGCGGATGCCGCGAACGACATCCGCTCTACAGCTACAATATCATTCGTAGGTCGGATAAGCGTAAGCGCCATCCGACACTATGAACAGTTTTACGAGCCAAACACATCAGGGTCTGGCCCCAGACGCTTATGACTATCCAACTTCGCAATCTCGCTTAACTCGTCTTTATCAAGACGGAAATCAAACACGTCAAAGTTCTCAGCAATACGCGATGGGGTCACCGATTTCGGGATCACAACCAGCCCGCTATCCAGATGCCAGCGAATGACAATCTGTGCCGGGGTTTTGCCGTATTTATCGGCCAGGTCGCGGATGATTTTCTTATCAAACACACCTTCTCCGCCCTGAGCCAGTGGACTCCAGGATTCGGTCTGAATTTTGTGTGTCGCATTCCAGGCATGGAGCTGGCGTTGTTGCAGTAATGGATGGAGTTCAATCTGGTTGATAACCGGCGAGACGCCCGTTTCATCAATCAGACGCTGGAGATGGTTAAGCTGGAAATTACAGACGCCAATGCTTTTGACCAGCCCCTGTTTTTGTAGCTCAATCATACCTTTCCAGGCTTCAACATAGTGATCTTTGCTTGGCACCGGCCAGTGTATCAAATACAGATCGACGTAATCGAGCCGGAGCTTTTCAAGGCTGTCTTCCAGCGCCTGACGTGTCCTTTGCTGATCGTCATTCCACAGTTTGGTGGTGATAAACAGTTCGTCGCGCGGAATTCCAGCCTGTTTTAGCGCATTGCCCACGCCGTCTTCGTTCTTGTACGCCGCAGCGGTATCAATGGAGCGATAGCCGACTTCCAGCGCTTTATCGATGGCAATCAGGACTTGATCGTTGCTGGCTTGCCAGACACCGAGCCCCAATTGTGGCATTACATTTCCATCCTGAAGCTTGATTACTGTTGGATTTGCCATGTATTCCTCCTTAATAAGCGATACACCGGAAGGGGCTTCCGGTGTAACAATTGCGTTTAAGTCTGGACCAAATACTCAAAAACGAGAACCAAATGGCTAAATTACTTAGCGTGCTGCTTCGTAAATACGACGGCTCACGTCCAGAGTAATGTCCTGGCGCTCACCCAATTTAGTCATGCCTTTTTCTTCCAGTTTCACCAGTAAAGCCGGGATGCTGCTGCCATCCAGACCATAGGCAGACAGGCGAGTTGGGGCACCCATTTGCTCGAAGAAATTACGTGTTGCTGCAATTGCCGCATCAATACGTTCTTCTTCAGAACCTTCAGTGATATTCCACACGCGCTCAGCGTATTGCAGCAGTTTGCCGCGTTTCTCGTTACGTTTTTCATTCAACAAAGATGGCAGAACCACCGCCAGAGTCTGCGCGTGATCCAGGCCGTGCATCGCAGTCAGTTCATGACCCAGCATGTGAGTTGCCCAGTCCTGCGGTACGCCAGCACCGATCAGGCCGTTTAATGCCATGGTCGCCGCCCACATTACGTTGGCACGCACGTCATAGTTTTCTGGCTCTTTCAGTGCAATTGGGCCGTCTTCAACCAGCGTTAACAGAATGCCCTCGGCAAAACGGTCCTGCACTTTGGCGTTCACAGGGTAAGTGATGTACTGCTCAACGGTGTGAACAAAGGCATCGACTACGCCATTTGCGACCTGGCGCGGTGGCAAAGTGTAGGTGTAAACCGGGTCAAGTACCGCGAAGACAGGCTGCACGTGTTCAGACATAAACGCTTGTTTGTCGCCTGTTTCACGACGAGAAACTACGGCACCTTTGTTGGATTCAGAACCGGTCGCAGGTAGCGTCAGAACAGAGCCCATCGGGATTGCGCTCTTAACATCGTTGCCGTGTGTCAGCAGGATGTTCCATGGGTCGATATCAGCCGGGTAGTTGGCTGCTGCGGCGATGAATTTAGTGCCATCCAGCACAGAACCGCCACCGACTGCTAATAGGAAAGTGACTTTCTGCTGGCGAACGATTTCGACCGCTTTCATCAGCGTTTCGTAAGTCGGGTTAGGCTCAATGCCGCCGAACTCCAGTACATCCAGCCCGTTAAGCTCGGCGTAAACCTGGTCCAGTACGCCATTTTTCTTTACGCTGCCGCCGCCGTAGGTAATCAGAACACGGGCATCAGCAGGAATTTGTGCGCGCAATTCGGAAATAGCGCCTTTACCAAACAGGATGCGAGTTGGGGTATGTAGGTTGAAGTTGTTCATTATTTGATTCCTGTGGTTTGGATCGTTAGAGACAATACTTATCGAATTTGATGGTAACTATTGTCGGCTTCGGGTGGCTATCTCTCAATGCTTATTCCTGCCTTTGTCTTGCCTATTTCTACTTACCTCTGGAGAAAAATATAAATTAGTCGCAGACTTATCACGTCATAAAAGCCTTGTGGAGTGGAAGGAAATGAAGCGGGAAGAGATTTGCCAGCAATTAACAAACAAGATTAATTATTTGATACAAAAAGAAAATAGTGGTCTTTCTTCATTACCAAATGTCACTTTATTGTATGGCACTAAACCCTATGCTCGCACGCCAGTAATGTATGAGCCGGGAATCATTATTCTCTTTTCAGGGCAAAAAACGGGTTATTTGAACGATCGTGTGTTTCGCTACGATGCTAATGAATATCTGCTATTAACGGTGCCACTGCCTTTTGAATGTGAAACCTTTGCCTCACCTGAAATGCCACTGGCGGGCTTGCGAATTAATATCGATATCTTGCAGCTTCAGGATTTGCTTATGGATATTGGCGAGGATGATTTATCGCATCCGCATAACAACTCAACAGGGATTAACTCAGCCGAGATTTCCGAAGAGATCCTGTGTGCCGCCGAGCGTTTGCTGGACGTGCTCGAACACCCGCTTGATGCGCGAATTCTGGGAAAACAGATCATTCGCGAGATTCTCTACCACATTTTAATTGGGCCTTGTGGCGGGGCGCTGCTGGCATTGGTCAGCCGGCAGACGCATTTCAGCCTGATTAGCCGTGTGTTGCGTCGTATTGAAACGCAGTACACCGAGAACCTCTCAGTGGACCAACTAGCAGCTGAAGCGAATATGAGCGTCTCTGCGTTTCACCATAACTTTAAGTCGGTGACCAGTACTTCGCCGCTGCAATACCTCAAAAGCTACCGCCTGCATAAAGCGCGAATGTTGATTTTGCATGATGGGGTGAAAGCTAGCGCTGCGGCTATTCGTGTGGGATATGAAAGCGCTTCGCAGTTTAGTCGCGAGTTTAAACGCTACTTTGGGGTAACTCCGGGTGAAGATGCCGCTCGTATGCGAGTCATTTAAGCTGAAGCTTACAGAGTGGATAATTTCGCATTACCCACTCTGTAATTTTTATGCGGGGTTAAATCTTTTTTTGATAACCACAAATAGTGTGCCTACCAGACCTGCGACCAGCAGAACCATCGGCAGAATCATCAGGCAGGTCATCACCTGATCTTCGTGGCGTTTCACAAATGGAATCATGCTCAGGGCATAACCCAGGCTGGTGACGCTACTAACCCACAACAACCCACTTAGCCAGTTAAATACCTGGAAGCGGCGATTGCTAAGGCCAGAAATGCCCGCCATGGTTGGCAGCAGTGTGCGCACAAACGCCAAAAAACGGCCAGCTAACAAAGCGAATAAACCGTGTCGGTCAAACATCACCGTCGCTCGCTCGTGATATTGCGGTGGAAGTTGTTTCAGCCAGCTTTTCACCACCCGAGTATTGCCAAGCCAGCGGCCTTGCACATAGCTCAACCAGCAACCGAGGCTTGCTGCCGCGGTTAAAATAACGATTGTCGGGACAAAATTCATAACTCCTTTTGCCACTAACGCTCCTGCGAGTAATAGCAGACTGTCGCCTGGCAAAAACGAGGCGGGCAGCAATCCATTTTCGAGAAACAGCGTCGCAAACATGACGCAATAAACCACTCCAACAACATGAGGGTCCGCGAGTGCAGCAAAGTCATGTTGCCAAAGCGCTTGAACGATATTGTGTATAACAGCCATGGCAAATCCTGTGGAACCGCTTTATTGAGCAGGCCTGAATCTACAGTAGTTAGATTAGGCACACCTTAGTTTTAGGAACCTAGTGTAACGCTAAAAAGCCTGCGACATCTTGATCGCGGGCTCAACAAATCATTATGTGATAGCAAAAACTGTCCTTATGGGCGTCCACTTCTGGCAATTTTAGGCGATCCGTTGGAAACCTGCTTCAAGATCGGCGATGAGATCGTCAACATTTTCCAGGCCAATGTGAATGCGTACTAGCGTCCCGCTGAAGTCTACCCCGCCAGCCGGGCGTATCTCTGCGAGTTCTTCCGGTTGGTTGGCTAGGATAAGCGATTCATAGCCGCCCCAGGAATAGGCCATACTAAAATAGTGGAAATTATCCAGGTAGTGCTGATATTGCTCGTTATTTAAGCGATCCTTCAGCACGAATGAAAACAAGCCGCTGCTACCTGTAAAGTCTCGTTTCCAGAATTCATGCCCTTTGCTACCGGGCAGTGCAGGGTGATTAACACGTTCAACCTGCGGATGCTGTGCCAGCCATTCGGCAATTTTCAAACTACTTTCATGATGTTGACGCAGGCGCACACCAAGAGTGCGTAGGCCTCTGCTAGTCATATAAGCGGTATCGGCATCCAACATTTGCCCCATCAAATAAGAGTTCTCACGCAGCTGATCCCAGCAACGAGCATTTGATACAGCTGTGCCAACCATCGCATCCGAGTGGCCAATCAGGTATTTGGTGCCGGCCTGAATCGAAATATCGATACCGAAATCCAGCGCCTTAAAGAGAATACCTGCCGCCCAAGTGTTATCAATCATGATGATGGCATCTGGGGCGATGCTGCGCACCGCCTTAACAATGGCTGGAACGTCATGTACTTCCATTGTGATAGAGCCAGGCGATTCCAGAAATACGACTTTAGTATTGGGTTGCACAAGTTCTGCGATGCCTGCGCCAATCATTGGGTCAAACCAGGTGGTGCTCACGCCGAGTTTGGCGAGGATTTTTGTGCAGAAGTCTTGGCTGGGCTCGTAAGCGGAGCCGGTCATCAGGACATTGTCACCTTGCTCGACGAACGCCAGAATCGCATTGGCAACGGCTGCGGCGCCACAAGGGTAAAGCGCACAACCCGCACCACCTTCGAGCTCGCACATTGCTTCTTGTAAAGAGAAGTGGGTCAGGGTGCCGCGGCGACCATAAAAAAGTTCGCCTTTCGCGCGGTTAGCCGTCGCCTGCTTTTTGGCTTCAACAGTTTCAAAAACCAACGAGGAAGCGCGTTGAATGACGCTGTTAACCGAACCCTGGGTGAATTTTTTATCGCGCCCGGCATTAACCAGCGCCGTTTCAATGTGCTTCTTCGCAGTCATGTTCACTTTACCCTGTTTAACCATCTGGATGTCTAAATCTAACTTATCATCTTTTTGCTGCGTAAGCGCAAGGAATGCATAGACAATTTAAGGCACTCTTTAAATACTAATGAGAACTACTATCAATTCGATGCCGTTTTGATATTATTACGACCAGTTTTTGTATTGTTTCGTGGTGGAGAGTAAGAGTGACGAATAATTTGATGCAGACAGACCTCTCTGTCTGGGGCATGTATCAACATGCCGACATCGTGGTAAAGATTGTGATGATCGGCCTGATTATGGCCTCTGTCGTCACTTGGGCAATCTTCTTTAGCAAAAGTGTTGAGCTGTCATCGCAGAAGCGCCGTCTTAAGCGTGAACAGCAGCAACTGGCTAATGCCCGCTCTCTGGATGAAGCCAGTGAAATGGCCGAAACGTTTGATTCGAAAAGCCTCAGCACTATGCTTATCAACGAAGCACAGAACGAACTGGAGCTTTCCGCAGGCAGCGAAGATAACGAAGGCATTAAAGAGCGTACCGGTTTCCGCCTTGAGCGCCGTGTTGCGGCAGCGGGTCGCCACATGGGACGCGGTAACGGCTTCCTTGCGACCATCGGTGCGATCTCTCCATTCGTCGGCCTGTTTGGTACGGTCTGGGGCATCATGAACAGCTTCATTGGGATTGCTCAGTCGCAGACCACTAACCTGGCGGTGGTTGCACCTGGTATCGCAGAAGCGTTGCTGGCAACGGCTATTGGCCTGGTTGCAGCGATTCCTGCGGTTGTTATCTATAACGTCTTTGCCCGTGTAATTGGCGGCTATAAAGCGTCTCTGGGTGACGTTGCTGCTCAGGTTCTGCTGCTGCAAAGTCGTGATCTGGATTTAGCGGCTAGCTCTCAGTCTCGCCCAGTACGTACCGCTCAGAAACTGCGTGTAGGTTGATCCCATGGCAATGAGTTTTAACGAAAACCACGATGATAACGGCGAAATGCATGACATCAACGTGACGCCGTTTATCGATGTCATGTTGGTACTGCTGATTATCTTCATGGTGGCCGCACCGCTTGCGACAGTGGATGTGAAGGTTAACCTTCCTGCATCTTCAAGCCAGCCGCAACCGCGTCCGGAAAAACCGGTCTATCTGTCTGTCAAAGCCGATCGCACAATGTTTATTGGCAATGACGAAGTGACCAAAGAGAACATGATCAATGCTCTGATGGCTGCGACGGAAGGCAAGAAAGACACCACGATTTTCTTCCGCGCAGACAAAACGGTTGATTACGAAACCATGATGAACGTGATGGATACGCTGCATCAGGCAGGGTATTTGAAGATCGGGTTGGTGGGACAAGAAGTCACTGCCGCCAAATAAGTTTTGCATGCTCTTACAACGGCCCGTTAGCTCAACTAACGGGCCGTTTTTCTTTTGTCCGCATTCCCGTCTGACTTAATTCAAATTTTAAAATCACACGAACGTATTATTGATAACGTGTGAAACTTATTCGCGATAAAACAATGTTTATCTATGCTATTTCTATATCCGTCATACTTCGAGCCGCAGGGGTGTTGGCTGCAATTAGAATTATTTTGGGTATATGCGGGATTATTCCGTCATGAAAATACATAATGACAAATGCGTGGATAATAATATGGCAACGATGACTGTTTTGCATACCGGCAATAAACAGCCCGACGAGGTGTCTCTGAGAAGCATTTATCTGCATGCTGATGTTTTAATGTTTTGGGTCGTGTGGGGAATGTTTGTTATTTCGCTGGCGGTGGGGTGGGCTTATGATGCGCTCCCGGTGGCGCTGGTAGTGGGCAGTTTACTTGCGTTGAGTTCCAGTATTATCAAAGTATTACTACCCGGTAAGCTATTTACCCGCTTGTATTATGCGTTCACATTAATCGGTTTTGCCGCATTGCTCATTCAATTAGGTGACGGTGAAACTGAATATCACTTTTCGGTTTTTGTATTGCTATCAGCATTATTAGCTTATCGCGATTATCGACCATTATTAATAGGGGCGATGGTTGCAGCACTTCACCATGTATTATTTGCCTGGCTGCAAGCTAATGACTTATTTGGTATCACTTGCTTTATGCATCCCGGCATTCATATGGTGGTATTCCATGCCATTTTTGTGGTGGCGCAAACGGCAATCCTGATTTATATGGCATTGCGAATGGCAGACGATGCCCGTTCCGCCAGCGAAGTCGCGCAGTTGGCGGCGCAGATTAACCGCCAGCCGGGTTGCCTGACCCTTACGCGTAGTGAAAGAGAAAGCCGCACGCCGTTTGCTCAAACCTTTAATACTACGCTTACCACGATGAGAGACACGCTAAGCCAGGTGCGCGCTGGTGTGGCATCAGTACTCACAGCTTCGGAAAGTATTATCCAACGTAATGCCGCACTGTCTAAACGTACTGACGAGCAGGCCGCCGCACTGGCCGTTGCAGCCAGTGCCATGGAACAACTCAGCTCCTCCGCAGTCGCTACTAGTGACAAAGCGCAAAGTGCCAGAATGCTTGCCACTCAGGCAAGTAATCTCGCCAGCAAAGGTGGAGTCAGTATTGATGCTGCCACACACACTATGGATCAAATCCGCGAAGAGTCTGACCACATCAGCAATATTCTCGAACTCATCGATGGCATTGCCTTTCAGACTAATATTCTGTCGCTAAACGCGTCCGTTGAAGCCGCCCGGGCAGGTGCTCATGGTCGAGGATTCGCGGTGGTGGCTTCTGAAGTACGCACACTGGCGTTACGTTGCGAAAATGCGGCTAAAGACATACGTCAGTTGATAAGCGTATCGGTAGAGTGTACTCGGACTGGCTCGGTACAAGTGGAGAACGCTGGGCAAACCATGCGTGAAGTGATTGGTTCCATCAATGCGTTGGCAGAGTTGGTGGAAGAGCTTTCTGATATGAGTGGACAGCAAAGTATCAGCATTACGCAAATGAATGAGAGCATCGCCAGTATCGATGAAAGCGTGAGGTATAACGTGGAACATACTGCGCAAACCGTACAGGCTGCGCGCCAACAACAGCAACAAGCTGATGATTTGCAGCAGGCAATCTCAGTATTTCGTCTGGCCTGATAACCGGTTCGTAAGCGTATTTATGTCGTAAAATAAGAGCGCTTGTTTTTCGCAGGCGCTCCAGAAATCTTATAAGTGCGGAGTTTTGTAGCTGTTTTCCAGCAATGCACGGGTACGTGAGAGTGTTTGTGTTTCTTCATCTCTCAACTTCTGATACACCGCTTCTAGTCGAGCCAGAACTTCGGTTTTAAGCCTGGGGTGGTGGCTGATGATCTCGCTGAGAACTGAGCCGTAAATCTCATTTTTCACACGATATGGGTAAATTTGATGGCGGTTATGCCATTTTTGTTCAACCAATGCCGCAGTGATATTGATCTGACCTTGCGCGATGCGAGCAATATTTTCATTTTTAATCTGTACCAACGCGGCAATATTATCGCGTAATAGCGTATTGTCAGACGCGGTATCGTCAGATGGTGCGGCCGTTTGAACAGGGGGAAATTGCAATTCTGACATTGGCATTACTCATCCAGAGAATAAAACAGAGGCCAGCTTTTTTCCTGAGTTAACTGATTGACCCAGATTTGCTGTGAATGGTGACTTATCTGCAATTTTTTATCTTCTATTAGCATTTGCAGATCGGTTGAGTTGATTTTTTCTTGCTCTATGAGTTCATTTAATACTGTCACTATCGCTTCAATTTTCACTGCATAAAACAAACGATCTTTTAAATGCCGGTCGTTCTCTTCAAGCAATGTATTTTTCGCTTGCCCAGCATAATGAGGAGCGCTCAGAATCGTTTTCTCCAGAACTAAAAGATTATCCTGAGGATTTAGCGTTAGAGCGCTATGTTCTTCTGAACCGGCAATATCAGCCTGAGAGACAGGAAAGGTCACTGGCACCAGGTTGTTGGGCAGCATTAGAGATGTCCTTTTATATCAATAGAATAAAGTTTATGTTTAATAGAAGTCATGTTGACTATATGTTGCCTCAAAATTACTATAAAAAAAACAGGAGTTCCCGTGCAAAGCGTTTTTTATTCAATTGTATTAATACTGTTATTGTTGTGCGTAGTACTGGTGCTGATGCGTGAGATTTCGTATCCCAAAGTTAAATTAACGCCCGGTAGCGTCCCTAAATTAAATTTATCTGAAATTGATGAGCGTGAAGATTATTTTGCTAAGTTAATGTCAAAAATAACACCTGATTATTACTGGCGAGTGAGCCATGAATATGTAGATTTCAACCATGCCACTATCAAACGGATGCATATCGACGAACTTAGCGCCGACCTGACACTCTTTAACGCTCAGCGACGGTGTAGTGATTTACACTCTGCCATCTACCGCTATTACGATAATCTCAGAAAACGCTGTTCCGAGGGGGAGATGGTACCTTTTGCTGATGTTGAGGTACTGAATTTACGCCAGTGCTTTGATGAGTTCAGTCATGATGCTTACCCTGCATTGGTTGCTTTGGTATGGCCGCATCTTCAGAGACCGGAAGTCTGTCTTGAGAATGTATAGTGCATTTTGCCAATTAGGCTGATTTGATATCAGGCTGTTTTTTAAACTAAAAAAAGCCAAATCTAAAAATGGACTGATTATCTGCTGGATTAACACTCAGCACTGTTTATTATTTGCTCACCCAAAAGGAGTTGTTCGCCACGTTGCTGAAGATTCAGTAATACAATATTTGCCTTCAAAAAAGATATGACGCATGTATTTGTTTAAAAAAATTATTACCGCTTCACTTTTAATTATCCCTTTAGTTATTAGTGCAAATTCCTTTGCTTTTAATATGCCAAAGGAATTTGCATCGTTAGGGGTTAAAAATCTTTCTAATAAAGATGTGTTTTCTAAGCATGCCTCACTTATAAAGGATGATAGAAAAACAACTTCTAATAATATCAGGTCCGCTATATTGGCTGAATTTTACAATTGGAAAGGTACACACTATCGTTTTGGTGGTACCACACATAAAGGGGTGGATTGCTCTGCACTCATGCAGCATATTTTTAGTGATTCTTTCCACAAGTCTTTGCCAAGAACCACAACTCAGCAAATTCAAAATGGTGAGCACGTCAATAAAGAAAAGCTTAAACCAGGCGATTTAGTCTTTTTTCAAACTTCTCCTGGCACCCGCCATGTTGGCGTGTATGTCGGTAATAACCAGTTTATCCATGCCTCAAGCAGCGTGGGAGTAACCATTTCCTCACTGGCTAACCGTTACTGGATGGACCATTATGAAACGGCGCGGCGTTTAAAAATGATTGGTTGAATGTAAATAATATTTCTGAGGTTTTATTTTGCTTTCACCACCATTTTTATGGCCATTCTTTTTGAAATATTCATTCTAACTCATGTATTCAATGAATGAGATCGTATTAATGTATTTGGTTTGAATATAAGTTCATGGGGTTTATATTCTTATTTCCAACGAGATTGTTATTAAATGAAAAGAAATTTAATTCACCGTATGGCGGGTGCAGTAATGGTGGTCCTTGTTGCGGGTACGATGCTCATAGGTTGTGATGCAAAAGAAGCAGGAGAAGCGTCAATGAAATTTGTAAATGTAGAAATGGTCTTAGTAGATTCTGGTTTGCTGAAGCAAGAGCAGGATCACCTCAAAGCTGTGAATGAAAGTTTGCACAAGGGTCAGCAATTGGCTGAAAAGAATTACACCAGTCTGCCAGCGAATAAAGTTGATGCCGCGCGAAAAGCGGATAGAAATGTTCTTACGCAACAATGGAAAGGGCAGCAACAAGCTGCGCGTAATGTGGTTATGGCTGCATTGAAGAGTGCGACCGATGCTTACCGTAACGACAAGAAAATTGGCGTGATTTTGCCGACACAAGTAGCGATGTCAGTTTCACCGGAACTGGATGTCAGTGCTGATCTGACCCAGAACCTTAAAAACACAAAACTAGAATTCCCAAAACTGCCAGATTTCGCCGTTAAAGCGAGTGGACCGGCTGCAAAATAGTCCAGTAAGTAAAAAGCTTCGTTGAGATACTCAGCGAAGCTTCACTTCATCCGAGAGCTCCTGTCAAAACCCCCCATAAGTAAATGCGATAATACTGCTCAAAATTCCTGGGTAGAATGGCGTCAATTGCCCGAGCAATGCCTGGATCAGCAGACAGGCCATAACTGAGCTGGCTTCCCTTTATCTTCATTTTCAGGAGCCAGTTATGACTGCACAACGTTTGTGGATCAAAAACCCCCGCGCAGTTTTTACCGCTAATACACAAGATGCCTCCGGTGGCGTGGTGATTGAAGGTGCGGTTATCAGTGAATTAATTCCCGCAGGTGGCGAGCCTTCCATGCCTTGCGATACGGTGTTCGACGCCCGCGATCTTGTCCTGCTGCCCGGGCTTATCAATACACATCATCATTTCTACCAAACTCTGACGCGCGCCTGGGCTCCGGTGGTTAACGTGCCACTATTCCCGTGGTTAAAGCAGCTTTACCCCATTTGGGCTCGTCTCGATGCTGAAGCCTTGGCTCTTGCCAGCAAAGTCGCAATGGCAGAGCTGCTGCTTTCTGGTTGCACTACCACCACGGATCATCACTATCTTTTCCCGCAGGGAATGGAAGAGGCGATTGATGTGCAGGTGGATGTGGTTGGCGAACTGGGGATGCGTGCGGTGTTAACGCGTGGCTCGATGAGCCTTGGTGAAGATGACGGTGGTTTGCCTCCACGGCACACCGTACAGCAGGCAGAGACAATTTTACGCGACAGCGAACGGTTGATTCAGCGCTACCATCAGCGCGGGGAAGGAGCGTGGCTACAAATAGCCCTCGCACCGTGCTCACCGTTTTCCGTAACTACCGAAATCATGCGCGACAGCGCCCAACTTGCTCAGCAAGAAGATGTGCGTTTGCATACTCATCTGGCTGAAACATTGGATGAAGAGAACTTCTGCCTGCAACGTTTCGGCCTACGAACTGTGGATTATCTGGAAAGCGTAGGTTGGCTTAATGACAGAACCTGGCTTGCACATGGTATTCACTTTGATGAGCGTGAGATTCAACGGCTTGGGCGTGCGGGAGTTGGCGTTTGCCATTGTCCGGTTTCCAATATGCGCCTGGCATCAGGCATGTGTCCGACAGTGGATTTAGAAAATGCAGGTGCCGCTGTGGGGCTTGGCGTGGATGGTTCTGCATCTAACGATGCTTCAAACATAATGTATGAAGCGCGGCAGGCACTCTATCTGCAACGCCTGCGCTATGGCGCCGAAGCGATTACGCCGCAACGTGTGCTGGGTTGGGCAACGAATGGCTCAGCGAAGCTTATCGGGCGCAGCGACATCGGTGAAATTGCTGTAGGTAAGCAAGCTGACCTGGCACTTTTTGCCCAGGATGAGCTGCGTTTTAGCGGCAGCCACGATCCGATTTCTGCACTGTTATTATGTGGAGCGGAAAAAGCGGAGCATGTAATGCTTGGCGGTAACTGGCGAGTCACCAACGGCAATATCGTTGGGCTGGATGTAGCGGATTTAATTTCTCGTCACACAAAGGCTGCGAAAAAGTTGGTATCGGATATTTAAGCTAATCTTCCGTAACGTTTTCATCGCTTTTCCCTTTTCCCCAGGCAATACGGCGGTTAAACATCTTTTTCAGCGCCCGGCTTGTGGTGTTAAACCAACCTGTTGGTCGTGGGTCGGCAAGCATACTCAGGGCACGGGCGTAATCCAGAACCAGGCCCGGTGTCCAGGCCATGGTTTCAGCTCGTTTGCGTAGTTGTAACGCCACCCAAAGCTCTGGGGTAGACATCAGTTTCCCCATTGCCATCCAGAACCCTCGTTTGTGCCACAATCGTCCAACTGACCCTTCGAGCGCGGCCTCTAAAGCTCGCGCTACACTGCTGGAACAATTGCGGTACGTCAGGTTGTAGGACTCATTCTGGCGATAACTCTCCCAGAATGCTTTCAGCTTTGCTTCGTTGTAATTGCGGATACGCACTTTTCTTGTGGATGGGCACCACTTTGCGGCCTCTGTCGCATAATCTGGCTGAAATAATCCTGCAACGTTGTTTTCCGGGGTTGCGCGCAACAGGCGGGCGAACTCGTCGGGTGACTGGTCAATTAGCTCGGCAGGGTAGAGGCTGATGTAAACTCCACCTGGGGACTCAATGGCTGCATGGCCGGTTGAGATAACCCCGTTGCGGTCGACTGCGGCGATATAACGGCTAATCACCGGGCGGGGAATTGTCTCGCTCGGGGCTGAGCCAGCAGGTGTCCAGACATGAACTGTCAGTGCTTTTTCATCGTCACCCGGTGGCCCGTCCCATTCCACGACCTTAAGCGGCGGAACATCAGCTTCTTCCATAAAGACCGCACCTTTAAGCCCAGGGTTTGCAGCGGCGCTTTTAACGCGGTTAGCGAGGATAAACATATTCCAGCCCGCAAAAGCCAGGCCCAGCCCGAGGCAGTAAGGAGCCGTACCTGCATAGTGTGAGGGCCAGGGCTGGAAAAAGAATATTGCCAGTGCGATTTCGATAATTCCGCCCCATAAAGCTGGCCGCCAGCGCCGATAGCGCACCACTAATGCAGAGGCAATTTGCAGCGCACCATCAAACATAAATAGCGTGCCGAAGATCATTGCTAATACGAAGTTTCCGTCATGGTGACCCGCTAGAATCAACAGCGCAGCGACAGTAAATGCCCCACCTTTTACGTAGCGCAGCACACGCTGCCCGCCCATACCGCTAT
Source organism: Buttiauxella massiliensis (assembly GCF_902500225.1). Classification (GTDB taxonomy): domain Bacteria; phylum Pseudomonadota; class Gammaproteobacteria; order Enterobacterales; family Enterobacteriaceae; genus Buttiauxella; species Buttiauxella massiliensis. The sequence continues at coordinate 25,424 of NZ_LR722656.1, forward strand.
GAGCAACCATCAGCGTCGCACATCCTTCGACCAGCATTAAGCAGGCAAAAGGTTCGATAGGAAAGAACAGCGTGCCATCCAGCGCATCAATGAATATCACCACGCCGGCAATTAGCGTAACCCAGCCGAAACGGCGCAGCCCGCGCCAGTGGGAGCGCAGGAAATCAACACCAAGCAGGATCATTGTTAGCCGCATCATGAGGAGAAATCCAAAACTGAATCTTTCAAATATATAGCCCACCCACGGGTAACGTGCGCTAATACCTGAAATAGTCGAAATGACTCAATGCAGTCATTTCGACCGTTTTTTTATTGTCATAATGACTTTATTAGTCACTGCTTTTCTTAATAATTCCTTTAAATACAATGTGATAAATAAGTGGCATGTATGTTGCTCTTTATCATCCAGATACTTTTTATTTCTGGAGAACACTATGGCAGCTCGTATCCCGGCAGATTACAAACACACTCGTTCAACTCCATTCTGGAACAAAGATTCGGTTCCTAAAGCTTTGCTCACCCATCACAACACCAAAAAAAATGTTTATGGGCGTCTGTCTGTAATGGCAGGAGCGGTCAAATATATCGGCTTCAAAAATGAAAATGACACCGTTGCTGAGATAGAAGTGATTATTGAAGAAGGTCATTTTGGCGTAAGCCCGCCGCAATATTGGCACCGTATTGAACTGCTTACCGAAGACACATATTTCAACATTGATTTCTTTTCGGCTCCAGAAGCTGAGTTGGAAGGGAAAGGATTTGGACAAGTAGTGAATACAGCGAAAAGCTAAATCCCAAACAGCCAATAGCAAAGCGCCCGCCATCGGTGGGTGCGTGTAAAGTTGAGGGTTTTCAGTATTACCTTAAGGCATAGCCATCATTCATCTACCAGACTTATCCTTTTTCTTAATAAGGATGTCACGCGATGCGCCATTTTTTATGTCGATCTTCTCAAGCCCGGAATCGTTGCTCCAGGTCATAAGCCACCAGGAAATTATTGAAGCTCTGGAGGATGGCGACCGGATTATTATTGACCAGGATGGTTACGCTTCGGTCAATTTTAAAAGCAAAGAGGTGCGACAGGATTTCCTGCGCCATGTTAATGCTTTGAAGAGGGCATAACATGGGTACGGCGATATTCATGGTGCTTATGGTTTGTGGTTACTGGTATACCAGCCGCGACCTGTCTACACGTTTTAAAATTAAGCGTTCATTCGGTTGGGATGTTTATTTTCTTGTCGCGCTTTATGGCTGCATCTTCGTCCTGCAAGGCGTGCTCGCGACCGGGCTAATCTGGCTGCTGCTGCTCGCACTCTCTTTCGGAGTGAACACTTTCCATCTTACGCCGGAGAAATACGCCAATTGGCAAATTGAATTTATGAACTGGAGTTTTCTCGGTATTCAGGCTCCGGTGATTGTCATGCTGGCGTTTGCTATCCTATTTTGTCTCTATCGTTCTAACTGGGCGGGCAGCGCGAGGCTGGACGGCGAAGGCAGGAAAAAGCTTTATAAGCGCCTGGCGCAATCGAGTGGTATCGAACAGCTGCTTTATCAGTGTATGGAAGAGGGCGAACTGGCGCTGGTAACGTTGAAATCGAGGCGGATTTATATCGGTATGATTCATACCGCCACTCTGGAGTATGAAAAGACTGCAAATATTGTGTTGATCCCGATGCTGAGCGGCTATCGTGACGGCAAGAACATGAATCTGTGTATCGAGCATAACTACAGCAACTGGTACGCCGGCCATGACATCACGCTGGATTCAGAGCCGAAGAGCGCCATGGCGTTCAGAAAGGTCATTATGCTGAATCAGATTGAGAGCCTTTCGCTCTTTGATCCTGCCAGTGCCAGCGCGCTTGCCATGGAGCAGCACCCTGAGAAAATAGATTGAGGTTTGATGAGTCCCAGTTCGAATTATCTAATCTCATGCAGATTTGTCGGATGACGCTGAGGCTTATCCGAATCCCCAAAGCAAAAAACCCGCCATAGGCGCTGAGGAATCCCCAGTAACAGGCGGGTAAAAAAGACAGGCATAGAGTTATGTGATCTACTGGTTGTGCTAACAAATCAGGGAGATCACCTCTATGCCTGCTCGCCAAGTATGCCAGAAGTTTTTTCTGGACGCTTTAGCCCCGTTTCATCAGTACCGTCAAAATGCCCTTCTTGATGCCACCGTTGCTTTAGTCCGCGGCGCTTCTCTTACACTGACCAGCATCGGACGCCATCTCCCTGGCCACGCGCAGGTTAAACACAAAATCAAACGGGTTGACCGGTTACTCGGTAATACCGCACTGCATCATGACATCCCACTGATATTCAATAATATTATTTCTCTTCTGACTCAGCGACTGTCGTGGTGTGTGATTGCTGTTGACTGGAGTGGCTATCCTTCACAGGAATACCATGTGCTGAGGGCAAGCCTGATTTGTGACGGGCGTTCCATCCCTCTCCTGAGCAACATTGTTCCCGCGGCAAAACAACAAAATGCACAAGTGCAAAAGGTGTTTCTCAACACGCTCCGTGATGCCATTGCACCCGATAAAAAAGTCATTATCGTCACCGATGCAGGCTTTCAGAATGCCTGGTTTCGCCACATCAGAAGCCTGGGCTGGGATTTTATGGGCCGGGTCAGGGGTAATATTCAGCTTCGCTTACAGGAAAAAGGTGAACAATGGCTTAGACGGCAGTCGCTTACGGCCAAAAGAAAGCCTGAATACCTGGGGCCGGGTACGCTGGCACGCGCTGAATATGCTCAGTGTGACGGTCACTTTTATCTTCATAAAAATGAGGCTAAAGGGCGAAAAAACAAGCGGGGTCGTTGCCGCTGCCGAAAGAGCCTGACAGAAAGCGCCCGATATCCGTACTAAGGACTTGCGTCCCTGACAACGTAAATAGCGACAACCCGCGTCCCACATAACGTTATAGCCACAACACAACTGACTCAGTTCCTGCGCCACAATCGCGAAATAGCGTACTCAGCACTTCACCGCCTGACGAATGTTCCCCGGAGAAACCTGCGGCCGGCCTCATCGGATCTGTCAATATGAGTTCACCGGAACGTTACGTTACTGCGTTAATGACCCGGCTCGCAAGGAGCCGGGTCATTAACGGAGGGTTTTAGAGGAATTTTACATTCTTCGCGTTGATCACTTTGATGCCGCGATCATTATCGTGGAAATGGCCTTCTGTCGGTTCGCTATTCCACGTCTCCAGCAGTTGGTCTCCCGTTGCCAGTGAATATGTAAAACTACGAATGAGGACGTTTTCAATTGGGGCTTCCGGAAGCCCCACAATGAATGCCGCCGTAGAACGGATATTGGTTGCCACCACGTCGGTAATCTCAATATCTTTGATGAAAGGAGTCATTGGCGTAATCGGTTGTGGTTGTTCAGATAACGTCGTTTCGCGCTCTTCCGGGAGAACTCCCGGCGCGAAATACTGACCAATAACGATGGGGCACCAGCAACCATCCATTTGCAAATTATGCAGGGCAATGTTCTTAATCACGCCCCCTCTGCCACGCCTTGATTTCAGGCGGATTGCCCGCTGTGTTCCTTCAAAAACACAGTCGCTGACTGACACATTTTCTATGCCGCCTGCGGTCTCTGAACCAATGGCAATGCCGCCGTGGCTTGCCAGGATTCGGCAGTTTCTGGCAACAACATTTTTGGTTGGAATATTTATCCGCAACCCATCCAATCCAGAACCTGATTTCAAGGTAATGGCATCGTCACCGACATCAAAAAGACAATTTTCAATGAGCACATCCTGAGATGAATCCAGGTCAATGGCATCGGTATTAATGGCATCCGCAGGGTTCAAAATACTCATGCCGGAAATCACAATGTCTTTTGAATAGACGGTATGCAGCGTCCAGAACGGTGAGTTCTGCAAGGTAAAATCTTGCAGGTTTATATTATTGCACTTCCAGAATTGCATCAGTGGAGGGCGCAAGAACTGAGTTTGTGGCCGTGCACCACCGCCTGGGCGGGACTGGTAATCTGGATTCAGGGCGGCTAACGCCAGCTCCCACGGCTCACAAGGCGTAGTCCGGTCAATTTCTTCAATATGCCGGAAAGTGTCCCACCACCATTGCCCCGCACCATCAATAATTCCTTTTCCGCGAACAGTAATATTGCTGGCATCATTCGCGTACACGAGGGGGTGCATGGCGTAACACTCAATGCCTTCCCAGCGCGTCCAGATAGGGGAGTAAAGGGCCGGTTCTGGGATGAATTGAATAACTGCACCTTCTTCAAGCGTAATAATCAGATTACTGTGCAGCGTAATTGGCCCCGTTTTATAAATCCCGGCGGGGAAAACCAATTCTGTAACCTTAGCGGGTTGCGTTGCATCTATTGCTGAATCAATCGCGTTTTGTACGGAGTTATAATCTGTTGCAATATATTTAGTCATTATTTGTTCGCGTCCCAAATTTCAGCATAAGAATAGCCCGTCAAATCTTCAACGACAGTACGGGTTTTACTATCGACATTTTTCTTTTCCCCGCCATTTTTCAGGCGATCCATTTCATCTTTAATGATTTTATGAGTTTCAGGATTGAGGTTGAATGTGCGTACCAGATACAACGAATAAATTAAACACACCATTGGGATGGCAATAAAAGCAATCACTATTGCCAGCAGGGCGCTGTCTGTTTGCACCGCGAGTGACTTATCAAACCCGCCCAAAGCAAGGATCCAGCCAACTGTCGCTGAGCCAATGGCACCTGTGAGTTTGCGGGTGAACGTCTGGCAGGCGGCGAATGTTCCGGCGCGCAATTTAGTTGAGACCAGTGAATCCACGTCTGGAACCAGTGGGATGACGTTCCAAACGGTGTATTCCATAGTTTGACGGCCAATCTGGAATAAAGCGGTTAACACCAGAATCGTTATAAATGCTGCAGAGTGTGACAGATGAATGTTCATAATGTGCAGGCCGAGATAATAAACCAACACGGCAATCATCAGCGAAAATGCGACCGTCCACAGCCATTTCGGCCCGAATTTGTACATAAAGAAGGTGGCAATAGGGACAACAATTAATCCGATAATAGAAAGCGATGATGCAGTTTGCGCCATTGCCTGTGAAAGTCCGAGAACGAAAGCAACGTAGAAGAAAAATACCGTATTGAAGCAATCTTTAGCGAAATAGGAGACAAAATAAATAGTACACACTCTGCGGCAAGCTTTCGTTTTTAAAACATTCTTATATTCGCGCAGCGCATAGAGAAAGTTTTTCTTCTCGCTGGTTTTAGTATCTTGCTCGAACTCTTCGACATATTTAGGTGAAAATTCCCAGGTGGTAAAATAGGTAATTAATGTACCGATACAAAGCGCAATACCAAAAACGATACCCGAGATGGTGTAGGCTTCTGCGCTATCATTACCCAATGTGGATAACAAAATAGCTGGAAGACCGGTTACTGCAAAGGTGCCAAATGCGGAGATAAACATGCGGACTGAACTTAATTTCACTCGCTCCCCGGCTTTATCGGTCATTTCTGTTGCCAGCGTTTCGTAGGCAATATTATTAAATGACTGAGCCGTATCCAGCAGGAATAATACGATGAAATACCACATGTACGAACCGACTTGTACCATAAACAGCAACGGGAAACACACGACTGTCAGAATGGCACCTACCAGAAACAGGGCGTGACGGCGGCCCAGTAAGCGGCCAATTTTTGTGCGGAATAAATTATCTGAAACACCGCCAATGACGCCGCAGACAATCATATCAAGAATTTTCAGAGCGAATAACATAGTGCCAACTAAACCTGCATTCAGCCCGGCGTAGGTGGTTAAAAACAGCATGAGATATGAACCAACCAGAGTCCCCCACGCTGAACCATTCAGGTCATTCATGCCATAGCCTAATGAGCGAAGCATGGTGATGGGCTTTTTGGTATATACGCGCATGTTATTATAGTTAAGAGGTTCCATCATTTTTTCCTTGTTAATGGAAATTTCAAAAGCAATAGATGTTATAACGAACGATTTCAGGGAAGTATCTATTAACCGCCTGCTGCTTGCCATTGCGTAATTTCATTTTCTGGTTGAGATAATTCTTAAGCATGCGCTGGATCGCAAAACGGAATTAAATGTCCATATTGATGATGTTTACATTAAGATTACATATTGGAAACAAGCTGCCAGTTTGAGAAAAATATCGCTTATAAAGATTAAATATTATTGTTTAGCCATTAAATCAATGTCGGGGAAGTAGGGGGTGAATGTAATCGGGCTGGATGTTATTTTGTTTGCGATATAAAATATCGATAAAAAAGCATTTTAAAATGTGCTAAATAATTGTGGTTACAAAGTTGATTAATTCAGTAAAACACCATTGAGCACAATAATGGTGCGTGATACACCAGGTTAGTACATAAAAATGCCTTAACGTGGAGCCAGGCCGCCAAACGAGTGCTTCAGCAAATAGGCACGTTTTTTCATAGCCTTTATTACGGCAAGCCGGGAGTCTTCCCATAAGTCTTGGAAAATATTCAGTACAGGCAAAGAGACCTGAATGCTCACTGGGCATTCAGGTCTTTTTTATTCCAGGCAATGATGCAGCATGCAACATCGCTTCATAGCCTTTATCCATACACAGGTGGAGCTTTTGCCGGATCTGCCTGTCTGAAGGACGGCCAGGGTATCAGCAGCCAGCCTTATGTCGTGGGTATTCGTCTCCGCAACAAACTGTGGGAGCGGAAGCCCATTCGCGTCGATCATCAGGCTAGGTTTTACTCCCTGTTTACCCCTGTCTGTGGGATTGCGGTCTGTTTTTTTTGATCCTGCCAGCGGGGATTTGGTCATACAGCCGTCCATCGATAACCATGACCAGTCGATGGCATCCAACTGCCCGCAGGCAAGCAAGCCGTTTTGCCAGAACCGTTCAAAAATCCCGGCGTCACGCCATTCCTAGAAACGGCGATGAGCTGAGCTTGATGAGCAGATATGTGTAGCCTTCAGCGTATTCCACTGGCAACCCGTTCTAAGCACTTAGAAAATGGTGTTCATTGCAGCACGATTATCAACGAGTTTACGATGCGTACCCAACGGGTGGCTGGTTTTGTGCTCAGGGAGAAGTGGAGCCTCTTTTCCCTGAGTTCATCGCTGATCTGCCACTTGTTGCTTGCCATATTTTTCCCTCAGAAATTGACATTATTTATTAAATGACAATTCCTTTTGGGATAGATTCTAAGCATGTGAATGGAGATAAAACGGGTAGAGCTGAGAACAGTAACGGTGGTTTTTATTTCTGACATTCCTGCGTAACCCCTCCAGTGACTCCCACCAAAAATCAGATTTCACGTAGTTCTCCAAGCATGTTAAACCCCGTCGTCACTATTCCAATACAAGACGCTTAGCTCATGAACCTGTCATACCCAGTGTTTCTAGCGATGCACCGGAGCGGACTTTTATGTCGTCATCAATGTGAATGTTCATAGGGGGGGCGGTCGGAAAATTAAGTAAAACCACAAAATCAGAACGGCAAGTTGGTACTGTCACGGGGGATGATTTCGAAACCGACATCGACAATCTCTCCTTGATAGCTCTCATCTCCACTCATTTTTAACATCATTTCGGCTGTTTTGGCGGCCATATTATCCGCATTGAGATTGACGCTCGATAAAGAGTAGGGGGCCAAAAATGCACTGGCCGGGAAGTCACCGAAACCCAGAATACTCAGCTGTTGCGGAACCTGAATCTTCTTATCGAACGCTTCCATCAAAAGTGCACTGGCAATCGCATCACTGGAACAAAAAATACCGTCTAATCCCCGTTCCTTGACCAGTGTTTTCATCAGCAAAGAACGGCTGGCCTGATAAATGTTATCAGTACGTGGAATATCCACCACCACGTGTTGCAGACCATGGGTTGATAGTGCTGCCATAAAGCCCTGATATCGCTTCTGAGCACGAATATCTTCATTAAAGCGCGTTGTAAAATAGGCCAGTTTTTTACACCCAGACTCAATCATAAACTGCGCAGCCTGAAAACCGACATGCGTGTGGTCGTTCCCCACTTGTGCCGGGAAGTGGTCGCCTTCTATTTGCCACATCTGAACCACTGGCGTTCCGCTGTTTTGCAGCATTTTCACAGTGGAAGGATTGTGGTCGGCACCGGCAATAGCGATGACGGCGGGTGACCATTGCAATATGGCTCTGACCTGCTCTTCTTCTTTATCCAGACTGTGATCATGCGAGGCTATCGACAGTTGATAGCCTGCCGCACTGACGGTGCGCTCAATTTGCTGGATAACACGGCTGAAAATAATGTTCGAAATAGACGGCACAATCACCGCCATGCTGCTGCTGCGTCCACCGGTAAACTGGCTCGCTATCTTATTGTGGACATAGCCTAGCTCATTAATAGCAGCCTGAATTTTCTTGCCTGTTTTAACCGAAACCTTTTCGGGATAACGGACAAAAAGCGAAACCGTAGAAGGTGAAACATTCGCCAGATTGGCAACATCATCAAGTTTTACTGCTTGTCGTGATCTCTGGCGCATTTTGATAACTCACTTTAGTTTCCGGTTCCGTGTGCGTTGCTCTGTTTTTCGTCTGCACATCACGTTTTTTCAGCCAGCCCATGAGTATCAAGGCAAACAACCAGACTGCGGCAATCAGCAGTGGGTAACTTTCTGGAACGCCAGCCGTGTTTGCGATACCCAGAGGCGAAAGAGTGATGTAAAGGCTGACCATAGTGGCGAGCATCATAACACTGGCTGTATTCGCATACCGCCATTTTTCCATTGGAATGGGCGGTGATTTGAGCGCGGGCTGGTAATCTTTACGCGGTTTTATCTTCCCTATAATCAACATCATGGCGATTTCTGCAACGAACAGAATTCCCATCATATGGATGTAGTGAATGGGAAGCACCTTATCCAACCCGGAGAAGGTATAAATACTGTAAGCGACAATATGGAACACCAGAGTCAGCTTGGCAGCAGACGCTGGAACCCGGCGGTTGAGAAAACCAATCAGGATAATGGCGATTATCGGGATACTATAAAAACCGGTGAAACGGCGCATCAGGTCAAATATTCCATTCGGCGTATTTAACAGTAACGGGGCGATAGCAATGGAAATCAAAGAAAAGGCGATCGAGGCAATTTTACCCACACGCACCAGTTTCTTCTCATCTGTACAGCCCGTAAGTGGGCCATAGAGATCGATAACAAACAGCGTTGCACTGGAATTAATAATGGAATTGAAATGGCTGATAACGGTGCCAAAAATAGCCGCAGCAAACATCCCAATCAGCCACCAGGGCAGCACGGTTTTTACCAACATCGGATAAGCAAAATCACCGTGAGCCAGGCTATTGCCAAACAAGTTCAATGCTATCAGTCCAGGTAACACCATCACGATTGGCACCAGCAGTTTGATGGTGCCAGCCAGCAATACGCCTTTCTGGCTTTCCGCCAGCGATTTTGCACCCAGGGTACGTTGAATGATCATCTGGTTGGTACACCAGTAGAACAGGTTAGCGCAAAGCATCCCGGTAAAGATGGTGCTGAAAGGGACGCTCGAATTACTGTTTCCGATGGCGTTGAGCTGTGCAGGATTGTTTCTGAGTAGCGTTTTCGCACCTTCGAGGAACGAACCGTCACCGAGCATCACTAACCCCAGAATAGGGATCAGCAGGGCTGCGAGCAGCAGGATGACACCGCTTATCGTATCTGAAACGGCCACCGCTTTAAGGCCTCCGGCTGTGGCATATAGCCCGCCCACCACGCCCATCGCCAGAGACAAAATGGCAATCGCCCAGGAATAGGAAATATTCAGACTGTCATGGAAATTGAACATGGAATCCATCGTAATGGAGCCCAGATAAAGGCTACAGGGGTTTGCCATAACGGCATAGCCGATGAGCAGCATAATACTCACCATGCGGCGAGTATTGACGTCAAAACGTTCTTCCAGAAATTGCGGCATGGTGGTGATGCCACGGCGCAAATAGCGCGGTAGGAAGAAAATGGCCATGGCGATAGTGGCTACTGCCGCTGTGCTTTCCCACGCCATCCCACTGATATCAAACTTATAGGCATTGCCATTGAGTCCAACCAGCTGTTCAGCGGACAAGTTTGAGAGCAGCAATGAACCCGCGATAAAATACCCTGACAAACCGCGTCCTGCCAGAAAAAAACCTTCCACTCCAGATTCCGAAATTCCTTTTGTTTTTCTATATGAATATAGCGCTACGATTATTAAAAAAAGAAAAAAAGTCGACAAAGTCACAAGGAGTGTGGCCATGAACGTGTCTCCGATAATACGATTTTCTCACTATTGCATGCCTTTCTATCGGTGTGTAATCGAAAAGGCATAAATTTTGAAGAAGATTATGAAAACCACTCAATAACTAATGTTTATTAGAGGTTGATCACAGAATCTGTTATTTGCATCTTGTTAATCGTAGCGCTACGAATATACCGTAAAGGCAACTTCAGAACACAGGTCAGGATCATGACATTCAACCAAACCAGCCTTAACCGGCTTGAGATTTCACAACTGCGCAGTCAGCGTTGGTATGCACCTGACACCATTCGTGCATTTGCTCACCGCCAGCGTAGCCAGCAAATGGGGTTCAGCCGTGACGAATTTATGGGCAAACCTGTTATTGGGATCATCAATACCTGGAGCGACCTGAGTCCTTGCCATTCTCATCTGCGTGAGCGGGCAGAAGCCGTTAAACGAGCTGTGTGGGCTGCGGGTGGTTTTCCTGTCGAACTTCCTGCTCTGTCCGTGGGCGAAGTGCTGGTTAAACCGACCACCATGCTTTATCGCAATTTCTTAGCGATGGAAGCGGAAGAATTACTGCGCCAGCATCCGGTTGATGGTGCTGTGCTGCTGGGGGGTTGTGATAAATCAACGCCAGCGCTGCTGATGGGCGCAATTTCCATGGATATTCCGGTGCTGTTTTGCCCGGCAGGGCCAATGTCTTCCGGCAAATGGCGCGGTCAAAAGACCGGTGCGGGTACCCATACCAAGAAATATTGGGATCAACTGCGTACCGGCGCTATCACGCAGCATGACTGGGTCGAACTGGAAGGCGCGATGACGCGTTCCATTGGCACCTGCAATACGATGGGAACGGCTTCGACCATGACATCCATTGCTGATGCCATGGGGTTCATGCTTCCCGGTGCCAGCTCTATTCCTGCGGCAGATTCACGCCATGTGCAAATGGCTGCGCAGTGCGGAAAAACCATTGTGGATATGGTGTGGCACGACCATAAACCTTCCCGCTGGCTGACCCGCGACAACTTCCATAATGGCATCGTGGCCTATATGGCATTGGGTGGCTCAACCAACGCAGCCATTCATTTGATCGCCATGGCTAATCGCGCGGGCATTACCCTGACGCTTGAAGATATGGAAGCGGTTGCCCGCGAAGTACCAGTGCTGGCAAACCTGTTCCCGTCAGGCGACCAACTGATGGAAGAATTTTTCTTCGCCGGTGGCCTGATGGCGCAACTGAAGAAAATCTCACACTTCCTCAAACATGATGTGGTGGGTGTGCTCAATACGCCTGTCAGTCAGTGGATCTCTACGGCTGAATGCTATGACGACAACGTTATTCGTGGTCTCGATAATCCTGTTGTTCCTCTTTCTCAGGGCTGCGCACTGACGGTGCTCAAAGGCAATTTATGCCCGAATGGCGCGGTAATGAAATCTTCTGCGGCAAAACCTGAGTTGCGCCAGCATCGCGGTCCGGCACTTGTTTTCGATACCCACCAGGCACTGTCCGAACAAATTGACCACCCAGATCTGGACATCACTGCAGACACGGTACTTATCTTGCGAAATGCAGGGCCAGTGGGCGCACCGGGAATGCCGGAGTGGGGTAATCTGCCTATCCCTAAAAAGCTGTTGCAACAAGGTGTGACCGATATGGTGCGCATCTCTGATGCCCGAATGTCTGGCACGCATTATGGCACCTGTATTCTGCATGTTGCCCCAGAGGCAGCAATTGGCGGGCCGCTAGCACTGGTCAAAACTGGCGACATCATCGAACTGGATATTACGGCTGGCACATTGAATATGCTGGTTTCCGATGAAGAGTTAACGACTCGTCGCGCAAATCTCCAGCCAACACACCGCGTCTATGGCCGCTCTTATGCCGCGCTGTACCAACAACATGTGACGCAGGCCAATGAAGGCTGTGACTTCGACTTTCTTCAGTCCGGCAGCGACGTGCCGGAACCTCCTATTTATTAAGGAAATAATTATGAATCCGTTTAAAGAAGCAATCGGTCACGGCCCGGTTTTACTGGGCACCTGGATGATGACAGGCAGCGATACTGTTGCTGAAGCTATGGCAACAGTGGGCTTTGATTTTCTGGTGTTGGATCAGGAACACGTTCCGGTTGATACCCTGGATGCAATCCGAATTGACCGCGCTATTCGTGGTGTTAGCTCAACAACCACGCCGTTGTACCGTCTGGCATGGAACGATACCGTGCTGATCAAACGTGCGCTTGATGGCGGTGCAACTTCGCTGATGGTGCCGTTTATCAATACCGTTGACGATGCGCAAAAGGCTGTTGAGTCAGCTTACTATCCTCCGCTGGGTAAACGTGGTTTTGCCGCTGTACACCGTGCTTCACGTTACGGTAGCAACCCTGAGTTTATTCGCCAGGCGCGTGAAGATTTATGCCTTATCTTGCAACTGGAAACCCCGGAAGCCATCGAAAACCTGGAGCAAATTGCGGCTATTGAAGGTGTGAGTGGTCTGTTTATTGGCCCGGGCGATCTTTCGGCTTCAATGGGCTACCCTGGCAACCCTTCACACCCTGAAGTCCAGGCGAAAATCAAAGAAGGCATCGATAAGTGTAAAGCGCTGGGCGTGCCTTGCGGGATCGTTGGGGGAAACCCTGAACTCGCCAACAAATACCAGAGCATGGGCTTCAGCTTCGTCGCGCTCGGCTCTGACATGAGCTATTTACTGGCGCGTGCCAAAGAGCAATTGGCCGCCATTCGTGGTGAAAAACTGACTGTGTCCGGTGGCGAGGTCTACTAAGTGACTCCGCTTATCAGCCAATCCCATGGGGATTTAACACTGGTACTCGCGCCGGAACTGGGCGGCGCGATTGCCGCACTACGCTGGCGTGGAAATGACATTTTTCGCCCATTACCTGAAGAGGGTGAGCAACGGGCCAACTTGTCAGGATGTTTCCCGCTGGTGCCCTATTCCAACCGGATTGCCCAGGGGCGTTTCCTCTTTCAGGGGCAACAGGTCACGTTGAAGAAAAACTTCGGTGACCATCCTCACCCCTTACATGGGAATGGCTGGTTAAACGCGTGGGAACTCACGGCGCAAACGTCAGACAGCCTGACGTTGTCATTGGATCACTCGGCAGAAGGGGCTTCTTTTGAAGACTGGCCGTGGCCTTTCAGGGCGACTCAGGTCTTTGCACTGACGAATAGCGCTCTGCAAATTACGCTGAGCATCAGCAACCTTGCAGAGCAGTCGGTTCCCGTGGGTTTAGGTTTTCACCCTTACTTTGCCAATGCGGCAGATTGCGAAGTGCAGTTTATCGCTCAAAAAGTCTGGCTGAATAACAACGACTCACTGCCCGCCAGTGAAGTCGCGACGCCTGAATGTTGGAATTACGAGGCGTTTCGACGCCCGCTTCCGGCCACTGTTGATAACTGCTTTACCCAATGGAATGGCAGTGCCGTTGTGCGTTGGCCGCAGCGCAAAATTCAGGCACGAGTTTCTTCTCCTGACGCACGTAATGCGGTGTTTTTCACCCCCGTAGTCGGGAAAAATTTCGTGGCTATTGAACCGGTCACACACATCAACAATGCCATCCATTTATTCCCGGTTGACGGGAAAGACCAGGCTATGAACCTGCTCGCGCCGGGCGAAAGTATGTCCGTGACGATGCATATTGAGGTTTCCGATTATGAATAACCCGAGCGTACTTTTTGATTACGTCGGCCATCTGCCTGAATGCCCAACCTGGAGTGCACAAGAAAGCAGCCTCTACTGGACGGATATTCTCGAAAAACAGATCCACTGCTACCACGTTTTGACGGGTGAACATCAGATTTTCCATTTCGATGAAGAAGTCGGCTGTTTTGCGTTACGTGAAACTGGCGGATTTATCGTGGCGATGCGCAGCGGTATTTACCTGACGGACAGCTCCGGGGCTATCCAGCAGAAAGTTTGTGATAACCCGAATAACCCTGCACTTGCGCGCTTCAATGATGGCGGTGTGGACCAGGATGGGCGCTTCTATGCAGGCACTTACTGGGCTCCGCGTGATTTTAATGGTGCGTTGCTTTGCCGGGTAGATGCTTCTCTTAAAGTTCGAGTGTTGCAGTGCGACATTCTGGGGGCTAACGGTCTGGCATTCAGCAGTGACCGCCAGTGGATGTATTCCACTGATACGCCGAATCACGTTATGTACCGTACTGCGCTGGATAGCGAAGGAAACCCCGGCGTACGTCAGGTATTTAAAACCTTCCCTGTGGGTTCAGGTCGCCCGGATGGCGCGGCGATGGACATCGAAGGTCACTACTGGACGGCAATGTTTGATGGTCACCATATCGCCCGTATTTCACCCGAAGGCGAGATAGTAGAAACCTACAAGTTGCCTGTGCGCTGCCCAACCATGGTCTGTTTTGGTGGGAGCGACATGAAAACCCTTTATATCACCACCACCCGGGAAAACATGACCGCGGATGAAATCGCTCTGCGTCCACTTTCCGGTTCATTATTTACCCTGCAGGTAGCAGTTGCAGGTCTTGCCAAACCAAAATTTAAAGAGACAACAAAATGAAAACTATCGGTTTTATCGGGCTGGGCCTGATGGGCGAAGCGATGTCAAAAAATATCGTGGCGAAATTTGATGGCAAGGTTGCGGTATATGACCTCAATCCTGATGCGGTGGCTTCTTTAGTTTCAGCGGGTGCAACGGCTGGTACCTCTGCAGAAGAAATTGCTCTGACGGCTGACGTTATTATCACCATGGTGCCGCGTTCAGAGCATGTTCAGGCTGTTTATGCGCAGATGATGCCATTCCTGCGTAACGGGCAAATCCTGATTGATATGTCGACGATTGACCCTGCGGTTTCACAGGCCGTTGCCCGCCAGGTGGCTGAAACAGGTGCAACAATGCTGGATGCGCCAGTGGTGAAATCTGTTCCGGCGGCGATTAAAGCTGAGCTGGGCATTTATATCGGCGGCTGCCGTGAGAGCTATCAGAGAGTCAGTCACATCCTGGCGATGATGGGCTGCAATCAAATCTATATGGGCGAAAACGGTAGCGGTCTGGTGATGAAGGTTCTGCATAACCTGCAGGTTGCCGGCATCCAGAACACCGTGAACGAAATGCTGGTGGCGGCGGATCATTTTGGCATTGCCAAAGCTGATTTCCAGCAAGCGATCTCCTATGGCGGCGCGAGCAATTTCTACCTCACCAGCAAAATTAACAGCCTGATCGCCGAAGATTACAGCACAGCGTTCTCTTTACAGAATATGGCGAAAGACGTGGGCATCATGAAAACTTTGCTGGATGAATCTGGCCTGAATCTTCCGGGTGTTGGACTGGTGAAAACCGTTTATGAGCAGGGGCTGGCTTCCGGTCTGGGCGGTGAAGATTTCTGCGCCACTTATAAAGTCGTAAAACAACAATCGCAACACTGATACAGGGTGACAGGAATAACATCATGAATTATCAAGATTATGTTCAGTACGGATCATTAAAAAACAAAGTTGTCGCCATCACCGGCGGCGCCAGCGGGATTGGCGAAGAATTGGTTCGCGCTTATGTTGCGCAGGGTGCAAAGGTCGCATTTATTGATTTTGACCGTGAAGCGGGAAAGCGTCTGGCCGATGAGCTTAACTGCCTGTTCCTGTTCTGTGATGTGACTCAACTTGAAATGCTCAAAAGCTGCTTCGATGAAATCGCAAGCCAATTGGGTAGCGTAGATATTCTCGTGAACAATGCGGGAAGTGATGATCACCATAAGATTGAAGATCTCACCGAAGAGTATTTTAACAACCGCATTAATGTGAACCTGCGCCACCAGTTGTTTGCCATTCAGTATGTGATGGAAGGTATGACGCAAAAAGGCTCAGGAAGCATCATTAACATGGGCTCAATCAACTGGATGCGCGGCCGCCCTGGGCGCGTTTGCTATTCGTTGTCAAAAGCAGCGATTCACGGCTTTACTCGCACATTAGCGCAGGAATTAGGCGCGCGTGGGATCCGTGTGAACAGCCTGGTGCCAGGCGCTATTCGCACACCAAAACAGGAAGCAATGTGGGCGAAACTCGATCCGGCTGCAGTGAACCAGTTCGTTGAGTTGCAGGCACTGAAAATTCGTCTTGATGGCAGCCATTGTGCCCGTCTGGCGCTGTTTTTAGGCTCGGATGAATCCTGCGGTTGTACGGGGCAGGATTTCGTGGTCGATGCCGGACTGAGCCTCAACTAAAAGGAGACGAAGATGGAATTCTTTGCCTTTTTTACCCCGGACGGTTTGCAGCTGGAAACATCCACGGCGATTATCGTTATCGCCCTGATGTTCATGTATACCTTTGTGGGCGTCTGCGCCGGGTTTGGCGGTGGGTTGACAACCATGCCGCTGATTACTTTGCTGCTGCCAGTGAAAATGGCCGCGCCGATGTCGGTTATTGTGGGGACAGCCACGGCGCTTTACGCCACCTGGCTTTCACGCAAAGAAACTGACTGGAAATCTGCCGCAGTGCTGATTGCCTTTTCTCTGCTGGGGATCCCGGTCGGGTTGTATGCGTTGTCTTATCTGCCTGACCATATAATGAAAGTGGGCCTCGGCGCCTTCCTGATCATTTACTCATTTTACAGCCTGTTTATTCCACGTTTGCCGGTGTATGACAAACGCTGGATTGCGGCGCCAATGGGGGCGGTAGCAGGGGCATTGGGTGCTGCGTTTTCAACTAACGGGCCACCAGTTGTTATCTACGGCATGCTGCGTAACCTAGGACCAGCTGCATTCCGTGGAACACTGAATGCGTTCTTTACGGCGAATAACATCGCCATTATCGGCGGGCTGGTCACCGGCGGTATCCTGACGATCTCAACCATCAAGTTGGTGATGTTCTGCATCCCAACCATGATCCTCGGGTCAATTGTTGGGCAATACGTTCACAAACGAATTCCTGTCAGCGTGTTCCGCATTATGGTGTTTATCTTGCTGATTGCCTCGGGCGCGATGCTGATAAAAGGTGCCACTGGAGCTTCTGCTCTGTTGGTATTAGGGCCGGTATTTGCCGTACTGGTTCTGGCGCAGGTGCTGTTTGGTAAGAAAGTTGCTGCAATTCGTGCTCAGGAAGAATTGCGCAAAGCGAGTATGGTTAAAGAGTAGACATTCAAACGAATCTCTTCTTCGGAAGGGATTCGTTTTATCTATAGAGAAATACTCTTTCGATTCTGTCGTGTTAACAGAGAGTGTTCTGAAAGATTCGTGTTGTGGATCCCTATCAGGGTGTGTTTTGCCGAATGGTATTTTCGAGTGCGGAAGTCGGTTCGCAAGCAGAGGTGTTGGCACACTGAACCAGCAAGGTTTGCATCTTTTTGTTGCCTTGCTTACTGCCGTTTCTTATAGCGATTACCAACCCTGAACTTAAACAAATAATCGGTGCTGCGCAGGTGAATGTCTGCTGCAATCAGCTTTCTGGCTTCATCACGCTTTTCACGGGCTTCTGATAATGAAACCTCGGGATAAACACCCAGATCGAGCGTTTTCTCCTTCCCGAGAAAGCGATAGCGCAGTCGCTAGTAACGGGACCCATTAGGGTGGACAAGTAAAAACATGTTGCCACTGTCGGCAAGTTTATAAGATTTCTCATCTGGTTTAGCCGCGCGGATTTTAGCGTCGGTGAATGCCATGGAGAGGTCTCCTGGTCGTATGAAGGGGTATGAATATTATCGAATCAGACTATACCCTCATTTGTACCCGCACAAGCGGCTTGATGTGGGGAGAGTTGGGTTGAGTTCGGTGGAATTAAATAAGTGGTGAGGTGCTGATTCTGGCGGGCTTAGAATGCAAAAACGGACCTCCGTGGAGGTCCGTTGATATGAATAGTGGTGCCCGGACTCGGAATCGAACCAAGGACACGGGGATTTTCAATCCCCTGCTCTACCGACTGAGCTATCCGGGCAACGGGGCGCATTAAACCGTAAAGGCCGTTTGGCGTCAACGGTTTTGTGTTAATAAGCCGTGCGTTTGCACGAATAATGTGCTCCAGGTAGCAGCGCTGTCTTGAACCACAGGTCAGAAGGTGCCATGATTGCGCGAAATTTCACACATCTGCAACGGGGCGCTTATTGATGTTTATAGTCAATGTTTACCGGCATCTCTCGATGGCGCTCGTTCACCTCTCGCTCGTATCCCGAAGACCCTTGCTCACCATGCGGTGAGGGCAACGCACCTTCACTGTAGGACATCAGTAAAATCAGGCGATGCCTGTTTTTACTGATGTCTGGCGGTCGGAGTGGGTATTATCCTTCAGACCATCAAGACACATTCGCCGGGGAATGCTCCCTTTGCTGTGCCATAAGGCACTCACTCATCCTTGACCTCTGGGATTTGTGCATATGAAATCTTTAAAAATTGCCGCGAGCCACGATGTGGTTACAACTCTGTCCACGCATCGTGAAGTGGTTGCGCTTGATAGCACAGACTTCACTGATATTGCCGCTGTTGTTCTTTCTGTATCCGATAGCCGCAGCGGTATTCTTGCGTTGCTTAAACGGACTGGTTTTTCGATACCCGTTTTTCTAGCGGCTGATGCATGGTCAGGCGAGCAGGAAGGTATTACGGGACTGATCACCGGCAAAGCGCAGGACTATCTGGAGCTCGAAACCGCCGCTACAGATTATGAAGAAGGCTTGCTTCCTCCGTTTTTCGATACGTTGACGAAATATGTCGCGATGGAAAACAGCACTTTTGCCTGCCCGGGCCACCAACATGGTGAGTTTTTTAAAAAGCACCCGGCAGGGCGCCAGTTTTATGATTTCTTCGGTGAGAATCTTTTCCGCGCAGATATGTGCAATGCCGACGTTAAACTCGGGGATCTGCTGATCCATGAAGGGTCGGCCAAACATGCACAGAAATTTGCCGCCAAAGTATTTAATGCCGATAAAACTTACTTCGTTTTAAACGGTACCTCGGCTGCAAACAAAGTCGTGACCAATGCGTTGCTGACCCGTGGCGATTTGGTCCTATTCGATCGCAATAACCATAAATCAAACCATCACGGTGCATTGATTCAGGCGGGGGCGACGCCGGTTTATCTGGAGGCGTCTCGCAACCCATTTGGTTTTATCGGTGGAATCGATGCGCACTGTTTTGATGAAAAGTATTTGCGTGAATTGATTGCAGAAGTTGCACCAGAACGTGCCCAGCAAAAACGCCCGTTCCGTCTTGCAATTATCCAGCTCGGTACTTATGACGGCACGGTTTATAACGCACGCCAGGTAGTGGATAACATCGGCCATCTTTGCGATTACATTCTGTTTGATTCAGCCTGGGTTGGTTATGAGCAATTCATCCCGATGATGGCTGATTGCTCGCCACTGCTGTTGGATCTTAACGAAAATGATCCAGGCATTTTTGTTACGCAATCGGTGCATAAACAGCAGGCTGGATTCTCGCAAACTTCGCAGATCCACAAGAAAGATAACCATTTGCGCGGGCAAGCGCGTTTTTGCCCACACAAGCGGCTGAACAATGCTTTCATGCTGCACGCTTCAACCAGCCCGTTCTACCCGCTGTTTGCGGCTCTTGATGTGAATGCGAAAATTCACGAAGGGGAGAGCGGCCGCCGCCTGTGGGCTGAGTGTGTCGATCTGGGGATTGAAGCGCGTAAAGCGATTATCGCTAACTGCAAGATGATCAAACCGTTTATTCCACCGGTAGTTGCGGGCAGGCCGTGGCAGGATCACCCAACTACAGCAATTGCCCAGGAACGCCGTTTCTTTAGCTTTGAGCCGGGTGAAAAGTGGCATGGTTTTGAAGGCTATGCGCAGGATGAATATTTTGTCGATCCTTGTAAGCTGCTGCTAACTACACCGGGAATCGATCCCCATACTGGGCAATATACGGACTTCGGTGTACCTGCGGCGATTCTCGCAAACTACCTGCGTGAAAACGGTATTGTCCCCGAAAAAGCAGATCTCAACTCAATTCTTTTCCTGCTGACACCTGCGGAAAGCGCGGAGAAGATGGCGCATTTGGTAGCGATGCTGGCTCAATTTGAACAGCATATTGAAGATGATACGCCGCTGGTGGATGTGTTGCCGACGATCTATCAGAAGTATTCCCAACGCTATAAAGGCTACACGCTGCGTCAACTTTGCCAGGAGATGCACGATCTGTACGTCAGCTTTGAAGTGAAGGATCTGCAAAAAGCGATGTTCCGTAAAGCCAGTTTCCCTGCCGTTGCCATGAACCCACAGGATGCCAACAGCGAGTTTATTCGCGGCAATGTGGAACTGGTGCGCCTGAGTCAGTCAGAAGGGCGTATTGCAGCGGAGGGAGCGTTGCCGTACCCACCGGGCGTGCTTTGTGTGGTGCCAGGCGAAGTCTGGGGCAGTGCCGCGTTGCGTTATTTCCTGGCGCTTGAAGAGGGCGTGAATATGTTGCCGGGCTTCTCGCCGGAGTTGCAGGGCGTGTATAGCGAAACGGATGCCGACGGAATTAAGCGTTTGTACGGATATATGATGAAATAACCGTCATACTTCAAGTTGCAGGTGCGTTGACTGCACCCGTGCGCCCCATTCACATAGTTACCTATGCTCCTGGGGACTTACGGTCTGGTCGCCTGCCTGCACCTCGAATTATTTAGGTTATTGAAACGAGTACCCTATCAATCAGACCGCTGGCTGAACGGCCACTGGCGTCCTGACATGTTTATATTTGAACAGTGCGACGAAGGCGAAGGCCAGCACCAGTGAGTAACCGGCGAAAATCAGCCATACGCTTTGCCAATCGGTAATTCCCGCCGTAGTGTAGTTCTCCACCACTTTACCGCTGACAATCCCGCCCAGGATGCAACCAAAACCGTTAGTCATCATCAGGAACATGCCCTGTGCACTGGCACGGATTTCTGGTCTCACCTCTTTTTCAACGAATACTGAACCGGAAATGTTGAAGAAGTCGAAGGCACAGCCGTAGACGATCATCGACATCACCAGCAACACAGTACCCATTGGTGATGGGTCGCCAAAGGCAAACAGACCAAAGCGCAGCATCCACGCCACGATACTGATAAGCATCACGTTTTTAATGCCGTAACGAATCAGGAAGAACGGAATCGTCAGGATAAATACGGTTTCAGAAATCTGCGAAATAGACATCAGCACCGACGCATGTTCGACAATAAAGCTACTGGCAAACAGCGGGTTCTGGTCAAAGCTGTGCAGGAAGGTATTACCGAACATATTGGTAATTTGCAGTTCGGCGCCCAACAGCATGGAGAAGATGAAGAAAATAGCCATGCGCTTGTTTTTGAATAACGCAAAAGCATCCAGCCCAAGCATTGAAGTCCAGCTCTGGTTTTTCTGCGCGTTGGCAACCGGGATATGCGGCAGCGTCAGAGTGAACAGGGCTAAAACGACGGACAGCGTTGCGCCGATATAAAGCTGCATATGGCTTAATTCAAAGCCTGAGAAGCTCACGCCCCACATGGCGAAGATAAAGCCAATGGTTCCCCAGATACGGATTGGTGGGAAGTCGCTGATAATATCCATTCCCGCTGATTGCAGGCGATAGTAAGAGATGGTGTTCACCAACCCAAGCGTTGGCATATAGGCCAGAGAGTTCAGCAGAATGACGATGAACATCGCGCTTGGCGTTGTGACCTGTGCGGCGAAATACAAGGTGATGGCACCGACAATGTGGCAAGCCGCGTAGAGCCAGCGCGCACTAACCCATTTGTCCGCAATAATGCCCAGTAACGTCGGCATGAATACCGCCGCAATACCTAACGAACTGTACACCGCGCCGATAGCTGCGCCATCGAACTTGAGGGTGACGAACATATAGGAGCCGAGCGTAGTGAGCCAACTCCCCCACAGGCAGAACTGCAGAAACGAAAGTATTTTTAGCTGCAGCTTAAGGTTCATGTAAATTTCCTCACAGGATTTTGGTGTTGAATGTTTCATTTCTAACATATGACATGAAATATGTTGTGAAAGTAACATTAGCAGTGCCGTGAAGTAATTTTTGGTACATTCAGCAAATAAATGAAAACATCCTCAAATTGCATTCGAAAATAGTGATTTGGGTTACACTTTTTGCGCAATCAGGCGATAAAACGGGAGAGGAGAGAGATATCTCCCACCGTAGAAACGGCTGGTGGGAGATAGGACAAGCATCAGAAATTAGCGTCGGCGGTAACTCTTTTGCGCGGTATTCACTTTGTAGAGATAGTTGCGTGATTCCGCTGAAGGGTGACGCGTAGTAAGAGTCTGATACACATCGCCCGGAGCCATGCTGTTGATAATGTTGTAGGCACGGTTCTTGTCGTTGTTGAACACGCGCAGCACGCTGCCAGCACCACCGTTATAAGCAGTTATCACAGCGTAGCGACGTGATGTTGGGTTATCAATTCCACTCAGGTAGCTGTTTTGCAAAATAGCCAGATAAGCAGTACCCGTATCGATATTGCTTTCAGGATCAAACAAGTAGCTGCGGCTTGGCTTACCCCATTTCCCCTGAGATTTAAATACATCAACCCCTGCGCTGTGCTGTACAACTTGCATCAAACCGAGCGCGTCTGCGTGGCTTACTGCGTATGGGTTGAAGCTTGATTCAGTCTGCATAATGGCCAGAATCAATGATTCATCGACACCGTATTTCTTCGATGCTTTACGCACCATGCCGATATATTTATGTGCACGTTTATCAAGGTGGTTTGGTACCAGATTGATAGTCACGCTATAAACAATTTTAAGCCCGGTACTACGGCTTTTCAGGCGAGTTTGCAGCAGATAGTCAGCAAATTTGGCAGCGCGGCCTTCCCAGCGAATTGCCTGACCGGTGTTATCAACAACCTGGCCATACAGGAACGGTTGTTTGGAGATCAACACATCGTTGGCATCGGAATAAAGATCGATAGAACCAGGATCGTCACCCATCAGCAAAGTAGTGATGATCGCCTGACGCAGATGCGCCGCAGGATCGGTGCCAGCAATGGTTTCAATGGTAATCGTACCGTCGTCAAAGTTGATATGGCTACGTGTCAGGTACTGGTCAGTATATTTTACGTAGTCTTTTGGACCCGCAATCAAAACTTCCTTCATACCCCAGATATTTTCGATGTTGTGAGCAAATTGCCCCATCAAAATATCGAAACCATTAGTGTCCTTAACAAAAGCTTCGTTATAGGAATCATCTTTTTTGCTCGAACAGGAGATGAGCAACGGGACAACCAGAGCTAGCGCGAGAAATTTTTTCATCGTTCCGTGTATACGTATGCTTGTGCTTGTTGGTTTGCATAAGGGCCGATGGCCCTCGTATTTTTATTTTTCTGGCGGCGTGTAGCCTTCGATGTGCACTTCTTTGCCTTCGAACAGGAAATTGACCATTTCAGCTTCCAGCTCTTTGCGATGCTCTGGATTCATCATGCTCATTTTACGTTCGTTAATCAGCATGGTTTGCTTTGCCTGCCACAACGCCCACGCTTCTTTAGAAATTTCGTTATAAATACGTTTGCCAAGTTCGCCTGGATAAAGTTGGAAATCCTGGCCTTCTGCGTCACGTTGTAGGTAAGTACAAAAAATAGTTCTGCTCATCATTATTCCTCTTCAACGGCTCGGGCCGCTTTTACGACTACCGGCTCGGCGTGCAATTGCTGTAATAAACGTTCTACAGGGGCGGCCAGTCCTACGGACGGTGGCTGCGCTAAGTTATACCAGAGAGCTGTTCCTTCATCCATGCACCCACTAAATGAAGGCACTGGGAGCCACATTGGGACGATGTCCAAATGGAAGTGGCTGAATGTATGGCGGAAGGCGGTTAATTGCGTGAGATTATCTGCTGGAATCTGTTGTTGTGCCAACCAGTTGCGCAGTTCATTTTCGGTTTCGAATTGTGGGAAACAGTACAATCCACCCCACAGACCAACTGGTGGACGCTGGGCAAGCAGTACGCTGTCCTGGTGCTGCATCATCAGTAAATAGCCGGTGCGTTCCGGTATTGTGACTTTAGGCTTCTTGCCTGGATAACTGGCCCAACTGTTATTGGCATAGGCCTCGCAGATATTATTCACCGGGCAAAGTTCGCATTTTGGTTTCGAGCGGGTACATACCATCGCCCCAAGATCCATCATTGCCTGGTTAAACTGGCTCACACCTTGTGCGGGCGTGACTTGCTCACTGATATCCCAAAGTTTCTTCTCAACATCTTTTTTACCCGGCCAGCCTCCAATGGCATAACAACGTGCAAGCACGCGTTTTACGTTGCCATCGAGAATCGGGAAGTGTTTACCGAGCGACAGAGAAAGAATCGCACCTGCAGTCGAGCGCCCAACGCCTGGTAGTGCAGCCACTTCTTCAAAGGTTTCCGGAAACACACCCATGTGAAGATTCGCCACCATTTGAGCTGCTTTATGCAGGTTTCGGGCGCGAGCGTAATAACCCAGCCCAGTCCATAGGTGCAGTACTTCATCAAGGGGGGCGTTGGCGAGATCTGTGACAGTCGGGAAGCGCTCCATAAAACGCTCAAAGTAAGGAATGACGGTCGCAACCTGAGTTTGTTGCAACATCACCTCAGACAGCCATACTTTATAAGGCGTTTTTTCGAGTTGCCATGGCAGTGTTTTGCGTCCGTATTTTTGGTACCAGTCGAGAACCTGGTGGGAGAATTGCGGCGCATGTGTCATTGTTACCTGGCATCCGATAAGAATATAAATTAGGGGGCTGATTCCAGCACAGACGACTCCGTGCTGTAAACCGGAACTTTCTGGTGCTTGCTTCTCATCATTAACTTTGGATAATGCCCGTTTCCCGAACACTAACGAAAGCTTGAACACCATGAAAAATGACGTCATCTCACCGGAATTTAATGAAGAAGGCCGCGCAATGCGCCGGATTCGTAGTTTTGTGCGCCGCCAGGGCCGCCTGACTAAGGGCCAGGAATTCGCACTGGAAAACTATTGGCCGGTGATGGGCGTTGAATATCAAGACGCGCCTGTTGATTTTGCCGAGTTGTTTGGCCGCGAAGCGCCAGTCACGCTGGAAATCGGTTTTGGCATGGGCACGTCGCTGGTGGCAATGGCGAAGGCTAATCCACAGCAGAACTTTTTAGGCATTGAAGTGCACTCGCCGGGCGTGGGCGCATGCCTTGCGACCGCTCATGAAGAGGGCGTTGAGAACCTGCGTGTGATGTGCCACGATGCGGTCGAAGTGCTGCAAAAAATGGTTCCTGACAATTCTTTATCCATGGTTCAGCTCTTTTTCCCTGATCCGTGGCACAAAGCGCGTCATAATAAGCGCCGTATCGTTCAAGTGCCGTTTGCCGAGTTCGTGAAAAGCAAACTGAAACTGGGTGGTGTGTTCCATATGGCAACCGACTGGGAACCTTATGCGGAACACATGCTCGAAGTGATGTCCTCTATTGATGGTTATAAAAACCAGTCAGAGACTAACGACTACGTACCGCGCCCGGATTCACGTCCGGTGACCAAATTTGAACAACGTGGCCATCGTCTTGGTCACGGCGTATGGGACTTAATGTTCGAGAGGGTAAAGTAATGGCAATTAATCGTAGCCGTCGTTTGCGTAAGAAAATGCACATCGACGAATTCCAGGAAGTGGGGTTCTCTGTTGCATGGCGTTTCCCGGAAGGCACCTCCGAAGAACAAATCGATAAAATCGTTGATGAATTCATTGATGAAGTTATCGATAAAAATGGGCTGGCTTTTGACGGCGGCGGCCACCTTTCTTGGGAAGGCTTAATCTGCCTGCAGGAAATCGGCAAATGCACCGAAGAGCATCAGGCTCTGGTGCGCAAATGGCTCGAAGATCACAAGGCAGAAGATGTTCGCACTAGCGAGCTGTTTGATGTTTGGTGGGATTGATATATACCCTAATCTTTCAAGCTGCACGTGCGTTGGCAATACTCGGCCCATCCCTGGGCCTCGCCCCTTTGGGGCCGCAGCGAGCTGCGTTCAAATCTGCTCCCGGCAGATTTGTCCTCGCTCACCCCAGTCACTTACTTAAGTAAGTGACTGGGGATTCACTGCGTCGCCGCCTTCCTGCAACTCGAAATCTGTGGGTATATGCAGAATAATCAGGTCGGTGAAAACCGGCCTTTTTTTTCTTAAATTTTTAGATGTTCAGGAGTCACTATGATTCGTAAGGCACTGATGGGCGTTCTGTTGCTTACCGCGATGCAGGCGCAGGCCGACTATAAATGCAGCGTCACGCCTCGCGATGACGTGGTAATCAACCCGCAATCCGTTCAGGTTGTTGGCGAAAATGGCAATCTGGTTATTGCCCCTGATGGCAGCCTAAAATTTAACGGCAAGCCACACACATTAAACGCAACGCAGCGCCAGTTGGCCCTGGATTACCAGAAAGCGTTGCGCACCGATCTTCCGTGGATCAACAACGGTGCACTGACCCGTGTTGAAAAGGGTCGTGTCGCGCTGGATAAAATCATCGCTAAAGAAGTGGGCGAGAGCAGCAATATGCGTGGCCGTCTGACTAAACTCGACGCGCAGCTTAAGGAGCAGATGAACCGTATTATTGAAACCCGCCCGGATGGTTTAACCTTCCACTATAAAGCGATTGATCAAGTGCGCTCCGAAGGGCAACAGTTGGTGAATCAGGCGATGGGCGGCATCTTGCAAGACAGCATCAACGAAATGGGTGCAAAAGCGGTTCTGAAAGGCGGCGGCAATCCGCTGCAAGGCGTGTTGGGTAGCCTCGGCGGGTTACAGACTTCGATTCAAAACGAGTGGAAGAATCAGGAAAAAGATTTCGAGCAGTTTGGCCGCGATGTGTGTAGCAAAGTGGTGACGCTGGAAGGGCAGCGGAAGGGTTTGGTCGAAACGCTGAAGTAATACCCTTCATACTTCAAGCTGCCTCTTTGTTGGCTGCGTGTCCTCGCCCAGGTCACTTACTTATGTAAGTTCCCTGGGCCTCGAACACTTGCCGCCTCGATGCAGCTCGAATTATTTTGGGTATAAGAATTGGAGTCTGTTAACGCATAAACACCGGTTGTTTCTGCTCGTAAGCGGAAATTGAACCTTCGTGTTGCAGCGTCAGGCCAATACTATCCAGCCCTTCTAACATGCAGTGGCGGCGGAAAGTATCGATTTTAAATGAATAGCTTTTCTCACCCGCAATCACCGTCTGCGCTTCCAGGTCGACAACGAATTTAATACCTGGATTGGCCGCGACCAGTTTGAACAACTCATCGACTTCTGCTTCGCTCAACGTCACCGGCAGTAACTGGTTGTTGAATGAGTTGCCGTAGAAAATATCCGCAAAACTTGGCGCTATAACCACTTTGAAACCGTAATCAGTCAACGCCCACGGCGCGTGTTCACGGGAAGAACCGCAGCCGAAGTTTTCGCGCGCCAGCAAAATAGAAGCGCCCTTAAACTCCGGGAAGTTCAGCACGAACTCTGGGTTTGGCTTTTGCCCTGCATCATCCAGAAAACGCCAGTCGTTAAACAAGTGAGCACCAAAACCAGTGCGGGTCACCTTCTGCAAAAATTGCTTAGGAATGATTGCGTCGGTATCAACGTTTGCGGCATCCAGCGGAACGACCAGGCCGGTATGTTGGATAAATTTCTCTGCCATGGTGTTTTCCTTTATTTCAACGTGCGGATGTCAGCAAAGTGACCGGATACAGCGGCTGCGGCGGCCATTGCCGGGCTAACCAAATGAGTGCGGCCACCGCGGCCCTGACGGCCTTCAAAGTTACGGTTGCTGGTGGAAGCACAACGCTCGCCCGGTTCCAGGCGGTCGTTGTTCATCGCCAGGCACATCGAGCAGCCTGGCAAGCGCCATTCAAAACCAGCTTCGATGAAAATCTTATCCAGACCTTCCGCTTCCGCCTGTGCTTTTACCGGGCCAGAACCTGGAACCACTAACGCCTGCACGCCTAGAGCAACTTTACGGCCTTTGGCGATTTCGGCTGCGGCACGCAAATCTTCGATACGCGAGTTGGTGCATGAACCGATGAACACTTTGTCGATGGTGACTTCGGTCAATGGAATACCTGGTTTCAGGCCCATGTACGCCAGCGCTTTCTCGGCTGAAGCGCGTTCTACCGGGTCAGCGAACGATTCTGGATTCGGGATGTTTTCGGTTACTGAAATCACCTGGCCTGGGTTGGTGCCCCAGGTCACCTGCGGGGCGATCTCTGCGGCGTCCAGGGTGACGATGGTGTCGAATTTCGCGCCTTCGTCGGTGCTGAAGGTTTTCCAGTACGCCACTGCGTCGTCCCAGTCGGTTGCTTTCGGTGCGTGCAGACGGCCTTTCACGTAGTTAAAGGTGATTTCGTCTGGTGCCACGATGCCCGCTTTGGCACCCATTTCGATAGCCATGTTACACAGCGTCATGCGGCCTTCCATCGACAGCGCCTGAATTGCGCTACCGCAGAATTCCACCACGTGCCCGGTGCCGCCAGCGCTACCGGTTTTGCCGATAATCGCCAGCACGATGTCTTTCGCTGTGATGCCTGGTGCGGCGGTGCCGGTCACTTCAATCTTCATGGTTTTGGCGCGGCCCTGTTTCAGGGTTTGCGTCGCCAGCACATGTTCAACTTCGGAAGTGCCGATACCAAACGCCAGCGCGCCGAATGCGCCGTGGGTCGCGGTGTGGGAGTCGCCACACACGATGGTCATGCCCGGCAACGTAATGCCTTGCTCTGGCCCCATCACGTGAACGATGCCCTGGAACGGGTGATTCAGGTCGTACAGCTCAACGCCGAATTCTTTGCAGTTTTTCATCAGTTCTTGCATCTGAATGCGGGCCATTTCGCCGGAAGCATTGATGTCTTTCGTCTGCGTAGAAACGTTGTGGTCCATGGTGGCAAAAGTTTTGCCGGGCTGGCGCACCGGGCGCTTATGCGCTCGCAGGCCATCAAACGCTTGTGGTGAGGTCACTTCGTGCACCAGATGACGGTCGATGTACAACAGTGGTGTTTCATCGACTGCTTCGTAGACGACGTGGGCATCGTACAACTTTTGATATAACGTCTTCGCCATGATTATTTCCCCTCTGCCACGAAGCGAGCAATGGTATCGCCCATTTCGTCGGTGCTGATTGCATTGCCATCACGAGCCAAATCGCCAGTACGGAAACCTTCTTCCAGAGCAAGGTTGATAGCGTTTTCGATGGCCAAAGCGGCCTCTTCAGCATCCAGGCTGTAGCGCAGTAACAGAGCCAGAGACAGGATCTGCGCAATTGGGTTAGCAATATTTTTACCTGCGATATCAGGCGCGGAACCGCCCGCAGGTTCGTACAGGCCGAAACCTTGCTCGTTCAGGCTTGCCGATGGCAGCATGCCCATGGAGCCGGTGATCATCGCGCATTCGTCAGACAGAATGTCGCCAAACAGGTTGGAGCACAGCAGCACGTCAAACTGCGACGGGTCTTTAATCAGCTGCATGGTGGCGTTGTCGATGTACATGTGTGCCAACTCAACGTCCGGGTATTCTTTCGCGATTTCGCCGACGATTTCGCGCCACATCACCGACGATTGCAGCACGTTCGCTTTATCAATTGAGGTGATGATGCTGCGACGTTTACGGGCCGACTCGAAAGCGATGCGTGCAATACGCTCGATCTCAAAGCGGTAATACACTTCGGTATCAAATGCTTTTTCGTGCATGCCGGAGCCTTCACGGCCTTTCGGCTGGCCGAAGTAGATCCCGCCAGTCAGTTCACGCACACACAGAATGTCAAAGCCGTTCGCGGCGATGTCAGCACGCAGTGGGCAAAACTCTTCCAGACCCTGGTACAGGCGAGCAGGGCGCAGGTTACTGAACAACTTAAAGTGCTTACGCAGCGGCAATAATGCGCCACGCTCTGGCTGCTCGGCCGGAGGCAGGTGTTCCCACTTAGGGCCGCCCACGGAGCCGAAAAGAATTGCGTCTGCTTGCTCGCAGCCTTCAACGGTAACGGGTGGCAGCGGGTTGCCGTGGCGGTCGATAGCAATGCCACCTACGTCATATTGACTGGTGGTAATGCGCATATCGAAGCGCTTACGAACTGCATCCAGCACTTTCAGCGCCTGAGCCATAACTTCTGGGCCAATGCCGTCACCCGGCAATACTGCTATATGATGAGTTTTTGACATGTCACACGGTTTCCTGATTATTTTCTTTATTATGAGCTTTGCGTTGCAATTCTTTTTCGACGA
This sequence comes from Buttiauxella massiliensis, assembly GCF_902500225.1. Taxonomy (GTDB): domain Bacteria; phylum Pseudomonadota; class Gammaproteobacteria; order Enterobacterales; family Enterobacteriaceae; genus Buttiauxella; species Buttiauxella massiliensis. Next base: position 55,815 of record NZ_LR722656.1, read on the forward strand.
TGCCCGCACGCCAGATGTTGTTCAGCACGTTAATCATCGCTTTCGCCGAAGATTCAACAATGTCGGTCGCCAGACCTACGCCGTGGAAACGACGGCCTTTATGTGTCACAACGATGTCCACCTGGCCCAATGCATCTTTGCCCTGGCCTTTCGCAGACAGCTGGTATTTCACCAGTTCAACGTCGTAATTTGTGATGCGATTAATCGCCTGGTAGACTGCATCAACCGGACCGTTGCCGGTGGCGGCTTCTGAATGTGTTTCTTCGCCACACTGCAATTGAACAGAAGCGGTGGAGATCACGCTTGAACCCGACTGCACGTTGAAATATTCCATGCGGAAATGTTCTGGTTCTTCCTGCTGCTTGCCGATGAAGGCCAATGCTTCCAAATCGTAGTCAAAGACCTGGCCTTTTTTGTCGGCCAGTTTCAGGAAGGCGTCGTACAAAGAATCCAGATTGTAATCAGCTTCTTTATAACCCATCTCTTCCATGCGGTGTTTCACGGCGGCGCGACCAGAGCGGGAAGTCAGGTTCAACTGCACCTGATTCAGACCGATGGTTTCTGGCGTCATGATTTCGTAGTTTTCGCGGTTTTTCAGCACGCCATCCTGGTGAATACCGGAGGAGTGGGCGAAGGCGTTTGAACCGACAACGGCTTTGTTCGACGGGATTGGCATGTTGCACAGCTGGCTGACAATCTGGCTGGTGCGATAGATTTCGTGGTGATTGATATTGGTATGCACACCCAACATTTGGCCGCGCACTTTAATCGCCATGATCACTTCTTCCAGTGCAGTGTTACCGGCACGTTCGCCTATACCGTTCAGTGTGCCTTCAACCTGACGGGCACCCGCCTGAATCGCGGCGATAGAGTTGCCTGTTGCCATGCCCAAATCGTCGTGGCAGTGGACAGAGATAATCGCTTTATCAATGTTAGGGACGCGGTTATACAAAGTCTGAATAATACCGCCGAACTGGACTGGAGTGGTGTAGCCCACAGTGTCTGGAATGTTGATAGTTGTAGCGCCTGCGCCAATGGCTGCTTCTACTATACGGCACAGGTTATCGATTGGTGTGCGGCCAGCATCTTCACATGAGAACTCTACGTCGTCGGTGTAGTTACGGGCGCGTTTAACAGAATTGACTGCACGAGATAAAACATCATCGAAGGTACTGCGTAATTTGGTTTCGATGTGCATGGTGGACGTGGCCAGGAACACATGAATTCGGAAGGCTTCGGCAATTTTCAACGCTTCTGCAGCAACATCAATATCTTTATCAACACAGCGAGCGAGGCCACACACACGGCTATTTTTGATATTGCGAGCGATGGTTTGCACGGATTCGAAGTCGCCTGGAGATGAAACCGGGAAGCCGACTTCCATCACGTCAACACCCATACGTTCCAGCGCCATCGCGATTTGCAGCTTCTCTTTTACACTCAGACTTGCCTGTAATGCCTGCTCACCATCACGCAAAGTAGTATCGAAAATAATGACTTGTTGGCTCATGTTGTGGTCCTTTCTCGTCTTAGGGGCCCTTGCTACGAGCATAAAAAAACCCGCGCAGTGGCGCGGGTTTTTTCTGTCTGATGGCTTGAATCAACGCTCGATTTCGCCCACCAGCCTACCGCGCAAAGAAGTTGCGTTTAGTAGTAGACCTAGTAGGCGAATGGTGCGAATCATGTTTTCAAGCCCCAAGTGAATTCGTTATGCATTTATTGGTACTTGATCTGCCCTGCTGTGTCAACAATCGATTCTCTCAGGCACAGTTTTGGCGATAGTAAGGTGGGCATGACGGTCAGTTATTTGTGCTGGTATATCAATTTTTCATAATATTTATAAAAGGTATGAAAAAGGACTGTTTACCGTTTTATGTAAAAATGAAATCGTCAGAAACAATTAAAAATAATATGTTTATTACCATCGTCATTCATCATAATTATGATTTGCGAGGGTTAATCAAGGCAAGAATCCTATTTTAGGAATTTATCTCCTTTCCTTATCACTCGATTCTCAGTAGAACTATTGTTTCCGACCAACGATGTCATCCATGGTTGATATATAATTCATTAGGTGAATCATTGTGCGATAAGTCATTTTGTGATTTCATTAGCATGTTCAGGAAATCAACTGACACAAAAAGTTATATACATCTTTATAGTTATACCAGACTTGTCAGTAGCTGAAGCCGTGTTGGCGTGTCAGGAAACGTGAATTAAAAATTTTATTTTTAAATAATGTTTTCAATTGTATTGATCAGCATGTTCTGCTTAGCAAGTGATAATAGGGATAGCCCGCAGAGTTAATCTGTGAAAAAGGACGAACCATCTTAGTGGAGTTTGCCATGTCTGATAATTATGTAGAACAACCAACAGTTCATGATGGGTTTAAACCTCAACTACGTTCTGTTGATTTAAATTTATTAACTGTATTTGATGCTGTTATGCAAGTGCAGAATATTACCCGTGCTGCTCAAACCCTGGGGATGTCTCAGCCCGCAGTGAGTAATGCGGTAGCCCGGTTGAAAATAATGTTCAATGATGAGCTATTCGTACGTTATGGCCGAGGCATACAGCCTACGGCTCGCGCCTTCCAACTGTTTGGCTCCATTCGCCAGGCATTGCAACTGGTACAAAATGAGTTACCAGGAGCAGGTTTCGACCCGAGCAGCAGTGAAAGGGTGTTTAACATTTGTGTTAGCAGCCCTTTAGATAATTTTTTAACCTCTGTTATCTTTAATAATGTGAAACGCTTTGCGCCAGGTATTCAGTTACTCTTTAAATCGTCTTTAAATAAAGATATTGAACACCAATTACGTTATCAGGAAACAGAGTTTGTTATTAGCTATTCTGAATTTCGTCGACCTGAGTTCACATGTATTCCACTATTTGAAGATGAAATGGTTCTGGTGGCGAGTAAGAAAAATCCACGCTTAGTTAAACCATTAACTGAAGAAGACGTTTATAACGAAAAACATGCGGTTGTTTCTCTGGATCGCTTTGCATCATTCAGTGCACCATGGTATCAAACAGCAGATAAACTGGCCTGTATTGCTTATCAAGGGATGGCAATGATCAGCGTTTTAAATATTGTGTCGCAGACTCAACTGGTTGCGATAGCACCACGCTGGTTAGCTGAGGAGTTTTCTGACTCGCTGAATTTACAAACATTCACACTGCCGCTTAAAGAAAATACAGCTACTTGTTATTTATCGTGGCATGAAGCAGCAGGGCGCGATAAAGGGCATCAATGGATGGAAAAATTACTGACTACAGTGTGCAGTAAGTAGATTTAGAATCCTTGTCTGAGTAATCCGGATGGTTAAAACTATCCGGTTATCCTTCTTTTATTAGCCTTTGTAGTTTTTTCTTCTTTAGTTGTTTTTGTGCTTTCTCTCCAGAACAAATGATAAATCGTGCGCTAATTAGATTTATCCTGCAAAGCCACCATCCATGGTATTTTCATTCATAATTTCTGCTTATGGTCAGAGCTTAACTCTGCCACTCGAGGGTTTTGTAGTGTTCGCAAGAAAATCCTTGTTTGAGGCTTGAAGATTGGCAATTGATTGCCAGATTTTCAACGGTTATGTTAGGTAACTATCAATAATAAAAAGACATATGCAGGGCGCAACAACCTGCCTCAACGACTTAGCCGAAATGATTTCGGTGGTCGGTCAAACACGTAAGCCTGGAGGCAAACCATGGAGATGTTGTCAGGAGCCGAGATGGTCGTCCGATCGCTTATCGATCAGGGCGTTAAACATGTATTCGGTTACCCGGGAGGCGCAGTACTCGATATCTATGATGCGCTTCATACTATTGGCGGCATTGATCACGTGCTGGTACGCCATGAACAAGCGGCAGTGCATATGGCTGATGGCCTGGCGCGTGCAACCGGTGAAGTGGGGGTCGTGCTGGTGACATCCGGTCCAGGTGCTACAAACGCAATCACCGGCATTGCTACGGCTTACATGGACTCCATTCCAATGGTGGTACTTTCTGGTCAGGTTGCAACATCGCTGATTGGCTATGATGCATTCCAGGAATGCGACATGGTGGGGATTTCGCGCCCGGTCGTGAAACACAGCTTTTTAGTTAAACAAGCAGAAGACATTCCTGGCATCATCAAGAAAGCCTTCTGGCTTGCAGCAAGTGGCCGCCCAGGGCCGGTTGTGGTCGATTTGCCAAAAGACATCATGAGTCCGGCAAATAAGTTCCCTTACAGTTACCCCGAAAAAGTCAGTATGCGTTCTTATAATCCGACCACTCAGGGTCACAAAGGGCAGATTAAGCGCGCATTGCAAACCTTGCTGGCGGCGAAAAAGCCGGTCATGTATGTCGGTGGCGGTGCGATCACTTCTGCCTGTCATGATGAGTTGCTTGAGCTAGCCCAGAAGCTCAATATTCCGGTCGTCTCCTCGTTAATGGGTCTTGGTGTGTTTCCAGGGACTCATCGGCAGGCATTAGGCATGCTGGGGATGCACGGAACTTATGAAGCTAACATGGTGATGCACAACTCTGACGTGATTTTCGGGGTTGGTGTGCGCTTTGATGACCGCACCACCAACAATCTCGCGAAGTACTGCCCGAATGCGACAGTGCTGCATATTGATATTGACCCAACTTCTATTTCTAAAACTGTCGGTGCGGATATTCCTATTGTTGGCGATGCGCGTCAGGTTTTACAGCAAATGTTGGAGCTGATGGCGCAGGAAGATACATCGCAGTCCTGCGATGATATCCGTGACTGGTGGCAACAGATTGAGCAATGGCGTGCGCGCCAGTGTCTGGAGTTTGACAGAACAAGCGATAAGATTAAGCCGCAAGCGGTTATTGAAACTATCTATCGTCTGACCAAAGGTGAAGCTTACGTCACCTCTGATGTCGGTCAGCACCAAATGTTTGCTGCACTTTATTACACCTTTGATAAACCTCGCCGTTGGATTAACTCTGGCGGTCTCGGCACTATGGGCTTTGGTCTGCCAGCCGCACTGGGTGTGAAGCTGGCATTGCCAGACGAGACCGTAGTTTGCGTTACGGGCGATGGCAGTATTCAAATGAATATCCAGGAACTCTCTACCGCGCTGCAATATGGTTTGCCGGTATTGGTGCTTAACCTCAACAACCGTTATCTCGGTATGGTGAAACAGTGGCAGGACATGATTTATTCTGGCCGCCATTCTCAATCCTATATGGAGTCATTACCTGATTTTGTGCGCGTTGCGGAAGCTTATGGGCATGTAGGGATCAACATTAACGAGCCGCATGAGCTGGAAAGCAAGTTGATCGAAGCGCTGGAGGCCGTGCGTAACCAGCGTCTGGTATTTGTCGACGTCGCAGTTGATGGCACTGAGCATGTGTACCCGATGCAGATCCGTGGCGGTGGTATGGATGAGATGTGGTTAAGCAAAACGGAGAGAACCTGATTATGCGCCGGATATTATCTGTATTACTTGAAAATGAGTCCGGGGCGCTGTCCCGTGTAATAGGCTTATTTGCTCAGCGCGGTTACAACATTGAAAGCCTGACCGTGGCTCCAACTGACGATCCCACACTATCTCGCATGACTATCCAAACGGTTGGTGATGCGAAAGTGCTGGAGCAGATTGAAAAGCAGCTGCATAAACTGGTAGATGTCCTGCGTGTCAGCGAACTGGTGCAAGGGGCGCATGTCGAGCGTGAAATCATGCTGGTAAAAGTGCAGGCGAGTGGTTACGGGCGTGAAGAAGTGAAACGCAACGCGGAAATCTTTCGTGGGCAAATCATTGATGTCACACCAACGCTCTACACGGTTCAACTGGCAGGGACTAGCGACAAACTGGATGCATTCCTGAATACCATTCGTGAGGTGGCTAAGATCGTGGAAGTCGCACGCTCAGGTATTGTAGGCGTATCGCGTGGCGATAAGATTATGCGCTAGCCTGTAAAGGCGGCTAAATAATAAACCCGGTAAAACACGTACCGGGTTTTTTTTTGCAAATAGCGCAGCAACTGCCAGCAAAAGCGGTTGCCCGAGGTATTATTCTGCGCTTAGATGATAAAAATGAAACCATGACCAGGGTATGGTTATGGAAATCCTAAATTAAGGGGCTACTGTGAAATTGGATGAAATCGCGCGCCTGGCTGGAGTTTCGCGCACTACGGCGAGCTACGTCATCAACGGTAAGGCAAAACAGTATCGCGTTAGCGATAAGACCGTTGAGAAAGTCATGGCAGTTGTACGCGAACATAACTACCACCCGAATGCTGTGGCTGCAGGATTGCGTGCCGGGCGCACGCGTTCTATCGGATTAGTTATTCCAGACCTTGAGAACACAAGCTATACCCGTATCGCCAACTATCTGGAGCGCCAGGCTCGTCAACGTGGATATCAGTTGCTCATCGCGTGCTCGGAAGACCAGCCTGATAATGAAATGCGTTGTATTGAGCACCTGCTACAACGTCAGGTTGATGCGATCATTGTTTCAACGTCACTGCCGCCTGAACATCCATTCTATCAACGCTGGGCGAACGATCCTTTTCCAATCATCGCGCTCGATCGTGCATTAGATCGCGAAAATTTCATTAGCGTAGTCGGTGCAGACCAGGAAGATGCGGAAATGCTGGCCAGTGAGCTGCGTACTTTCCCTGCTGAAACGGTTCTTTATCTTGGCGCATTGCCGGAGCTGTCAGTTAGCTACTTGCGCGAACAAGGTTTCCGCACCGCGTGGAAAGATGATCCACGTGAAGTACACTTCTTATATGCCAACAGTTATGAGCGTGAAGCCGCAGCGCAGCTTTTTGACAAGTGGTTGGAAACTCACCCAATGCCGCAGGCTCTATACACGACGTCTTTTGCATTATTACAAGGTGTTATGGATGTAACATTGCGCCGTGAAGGGCATTTGCCGTCAGAGTTAGCAATTGCGACTTTCGGTGACAATGAGTTGCTTGATTTCCTGCAATGTCCAGTATTGGCTGTTGCGCAGCGCCACCGTGATGTGGCTGAACGAGTACTGGAATTAGTATTGGCAAGCCTCGATGAGCCACGTAAACCTAAGCCTGGATTAACCCGTATTCGTCGTAATCTATATCGTCGTGGCAGTTTAAGCCGCCACTAACAAGAGATGGCAGTTACGGCTGCCATTCTTAATTAAGAATAATCTCGTTTTATTTCTATTAGTTATTCACGTAATTATTTTTGATTGATAATAGATACTTCTCTTAATTCCAGAATCGATATAATTCCCTCTTCTGAATTATTTTGTTACATAGCAGTGTGTAAAAGTGCCCGATAATTAAACAATAGTTCTCAGTGACCATTCAAACTAACCCGCAGCCCGCGTTTCGCCTGCATCTGGCGCTGTTATCCTGCAGAGAAATACCTTAAAATGCCGACCGCGTCGCAAACTGAACACTTCATATTTTACCTTGCAGGTTTTCAGTCGATTTAACGATATTTATGCTTATTGATCTTTTTTCTTTCAAATATTCATAACGTTAATTTTGCATCGTGGATGTAGCGCCTTTTCTCGCCAGTCATTTATCAATCGCTTAGGAGATGAAAATTATTTCCATTAGCGTTGAGCTTGCTTGACAAGGTTTTCCTCCGCTCCGTAAACTCCTTTGGGTGGGATTTTGTGGGTCAAAGTGGTGGAAAGGGGAATTTAAGGGTGAGGCTGGCATGTTCCGTGGGGCAACATTAGTCAATCTCGACAGCAAAGGGCGGCTTGCCGTACCTATCCGTTACCGGGATGCGCTTGTCGAAACCTCTGAAGGTCAGATGGTTTGTACCATCGACATCCATCACCCATGCCTGCTGCTTTATACCCTTCCCGAGTGGGAAATTATTGAACAAAAGCTAGCTCGTCTGTCGAGCATGAACCCTGTTGAACGCCGCGTGCAGCGATTATTACTGGGGCATGCCAGTGAATGTCAGATGGATAGCGCCGGGCGATTATTGCTAGCACCTGTTTTACGCCAATACGCTGGGCTAACCAAAGAAGTGATGCTGGTTGGGCAGTTCAATAAGTTTGAACTGTGGGATGAAACGACCTGGCATCAACAGGTCAAGGAAGACATCGACGCTGAGCAGGCTACGACAACCACCTTGTCGGACCGTCTGCAGGACTTGTCACTATAAATAATGATGGAAAATTTTAAACATACTTCAGTCCTGCTTGATGAGGCCGTGAATGGTCTCAACATTCGTCAGGATGGCATCTACATTGATGGCACGTTTGGCCGCGGTGGTCACTCTCGCCTGATTCTTTCCCAACTGGGACCAGAAGGGCGCCTGCTGGCAATCGACCGAGACCCTCAAGCGATTGAGGCTGCCAGGGCAATTGATGATCCGCGCTTCTCTATCATTCATGGGCCTTTCTCTGAATTAGCTGAATACGCACGCGAACGCGACTTGCTGGGCAAAATCGACGGCATCCTGTTGGATCTTGGCGTCTCTTCCCCGCAACTTGATGATGCAGAACGCGGCTTCTCGTTTATGCGTGATGGCCCGTTGGATATGCGTATGGACCCGACTCGTGGCCAGTCAGCTGCGGAATGGTTGCTCAGTGCTGAAGAAGCAGATATCGCCTGGGTGATTAAAACCTTCGGTGAAGAAAAGTTTGGCAAACGTATTGCGCGCGCCATTATCGAGCGCAACCGTGAACAGCCAATGACACGCACTAAAGAACTTGCGACGGTTGTAGCTGCAGCAATGCCGGTTAAAGACAAATTCAAACACCCGGCCACGCGTACTTTCCAGGCTATTCGTATCTGGATCAACAGCGAACTTGATGAGATCGAAAAGGCACTGAAAGGCTCGATTGAAACGCTCGCAACGGGTGGCCGCCTGTCAATTATCAGTTTCCACTCTCTGGAAGACCGAATTGTTAAGCGCTTTATGCGTGAAAACACCCGTGGTCCACAGGTTCCTGCTGGTATCCCAATGACTGAAGCCCAGTTGAATAAGCTTGGTGGCAGATATTTAAAATCAATTGGCAAAATGATGCCCGGCGATGAAGAAGTGGCGGAAAACCCGCGTGCGCGTAGTTCGGTTCTGCGTATCGCTGAAAGGACGAACGCATGATCAGCAGAGTGGCAGAAGCCCTGAATAAAGTTACTGGCCAGTTGAGCAGTGGCGAGCGGCATGCTCTACCAACAGTGATTGGTGGTGATTTGTTGCGTCATGGGAAACTACCGCTGATTTTGTTCACCGCCATTATCGTTACCGCCATTTTTGTTGTGACTACCGCTCACCACACCCGACTGCTCACCGCTCAGCGTGAGCAAATGGTTGTGGAACGTGATGCGCTGGATATCGAATGGCGAAATCTGATTTTGGAAGAAAATGCACTGGGCGATCATAGCCGGGTGGAGCGGGTCGCAACGGAAAAGCTGCAATTGCAGCATGTTGACCCATCGCAGGAAAACATTGTAGTTCAGCAATAAGGAATCGCGTGGCAGATGAGAGCAGCGGCAAAAACGCTTAAACCGAAACGCCAGGAAGAACAGGCCAACTTTGTAAGTTGGCGTTTTGCGTTGCTTTGCGGTTGCATTTTGCTGGCGCTGGTTTTCTTGCTGGGGCGCGTTGCCTGGCTGCAAATCATTGCGCCAGATATGCTGGTTCGCCAGGGAGACATGCGCTCTTTGCGTGTGCAGGAAGTCTCTACTTCTCGTGGCATGATTAGCGATCGCGCTGGTCGCCCATTGGCAGTAAGCGTGCCAGTGAATGCGATTTGGGCCGATCCGAAAGAGCTGCATGATGCAGGTGGTATTACGCTGGATAACCGCTGGAAAGCGCTGGCGGATGCTTTGAAAATCCCTCTTGATCAACTGGCTTCCCGTGTTAACAGCAACCCGAAAGGCCGATTTATTTATCTCGCTCGTCAGGTAAACCCTGATATTGGCGATTACATCAAAAAACTGAAACTTCCCGGTATTCATTTACGCCAGGAATCTCGCCGTTACTACCCTTCAGGCGAAGTAACCGCTCACCTTATTGGCTTCACTAACGTGGATAGCCAGGGTATCGAGGGCGTTGAAAAAAGCTTCGACAAATGGCTGACCGGCCAACCGGGCGAGCGCGTCGTGCGCAAAGACCGTTTCGGGCGCGTCATTGAAGATATTTCTTCAACCGATAGTCAGGCCGCTCATAACCTCGCGTTGAGTATTGATGAGCGCTTACAGGCGTTGGTTTATCGCGAGCTAAACAATGCTGTGGCCTTCAACAAAGCAGAATCGGGCAGTGCGGTGCTGGTTGATGTGAGCACTGGCGAAGTGTTAGCGATGGCAAACAGCCCATCCTATAACCCAAATAATTTAAGTGGAACCCCGAAAGACGTGATGCGTAACCGTACCATTACGGACGTTTTCGAGCCGGGTTCTACAGTGAAACCGATGGTGGTCATGACTGCGCTGCAACGTGGCGTGGTTCGTGAAAATACCGTTCTGAATACCGTGCCGTACCGCATTAATGGTCATGAGATCAAAGATGTGGCGCGCTACAGCGAATTGACCCTTACCGGGGTGCTACAGAAGTCGAGTAACGTCGGGGTTTCTAAACTGGCGTTAGCGATGCCCTCCTCAGCGTTGGTAGATACTTACTCACGTTTTGGATTGGGAAAAGCGACCAACTTGGGGCTGGTCGGAGAACGCAGTGGCTTATATCCGCAAAAACAACGGTGGTCTGACATAGAGAGGGCCACCTTCTCTTTCGGCTACGGGCTAATGGTAACCCCGTTACAGTTAGCGCGAGTCTACGCAACGATTGGCAGCTACGGCGTGTATCGCCCACTGTCAATTACGAAGGTTGATCCCCCTGTTCCAGGTGAACGTATCTTCCCTGAACAGTTGGTTCGTACCGTCGTTCATATGATGGAAAGTGTGGCATTGCCTGGTGGTGGTGGCGTTAAAGCGGCCATCAAAGGCTACCGCATTGCAATTAAGACCGGTACGGCGAAAAAAGTCGGGCCGGACGGAAAATACGTCAACAAATACATTGCTTACACCGCGGGCGTAGCGCCAGCAAGTAACCCTCGATTTGCGCTGGTTGTGGTGATTAACGACCCACAAGCAGGGAAGTATTACGGTGGTGCCGTCTCTGCACCAGTGTTCGGTGCCATTATGGGCGGCGTTCTGCGCACCATGAATATCGAACCGGATGCTCTGGCGACAGGTGAAAAAAGTGAATTTGTAATTAATCAAAATGAGGGATCAGGTGGCAGATCGTAATTTGCGCGACCTTCTTGCTCCGTGGGTGCCACAAGCGCCGGAGAGAGCTCTGCGAGAAATGACACTCGATAGCCGCGTGGCGGCATCGGGCGACCTTTTTGTAGCTATAGTCGGTCATCAGGCGGACGGGCGTCGATATATCCCGCAGGCAATAGCGCAAGGTGTAGCCGCTATCGTTGCTGAAGCTGAAGGCGAAGCAGTAGATGGTGAAATCCGTGAAATGCACGGTGTGCCGGTTATTTATCTGAGCCAGTTGCATCAACGACTTTCTGCTTTGGCAGGGCGTTTTTACAACGAACCCTCAAGTGCATTACGCCTGGTTGGCGTGACGGGCACAAATGGCAAAACGACTACCGCTCAGTTGCTAGCACAGTGGAGCCAGTTCTTAGGCGAAACCAGTGCCGTTATGGGTACTGTGGGCAACGGTTTACTCGGCAATGTGAAACCGACCGAAAACACCACTGGTTCTGCTGTTGACGTGCAGCACGTACTGGCGACCCTGGCTGATGAAGGGGCGAGCTTTGCAGCGATGGAAGTTTCCTCACACGGGCTGGTTCAGCATCGTGTTTCCGCATTGAAATTCGCTGCCAGCGTGTTCACCAATCTCAGCCGAGATCACCTGGATTACCATGGTGATATGGCAGGCTATGAAGCTGCGAAATGGTTGCTGTTCTCCGAACATGATTACGGCAATGCAATCATTAATGCTGATGATGAAATCGGACGCAATTGGTTAGCGCGCTTGCCTGACGCTGTTGCCGTTACGATGGAAAACAATTTGCAGCCCGGCTGTCGTGGACGGTGGTTGAAAGCAACCAACGTGCATTATCACGATGGCGGAGCAACTATCCAGTTCAGCTCTTCATGGGGCGATGGCGAAATTGAAAGCCGCCTGATGGGCGCGTTTAACGTTAGCAACTTGCTGCTGGCGCTGGCCACTCTGTTAGTGCTGGATTACCCACTCGAAGAACTGCTGAAAACGGCTCCAAGCCTGCAACCTGTTTGCGGTCGCATGGAAGTTTTCGCAGCTCCTGGTAAGCCGACGGTTGTAGTGGATTACGCCCATACGCCAGATGCGCTGGAAAAAGCCCTGCAAGCCGCGCGTTTACATTGTAGCGGCAAGCTGTGGTGCGTGTTCGGTTGCGGCGGCGATCGCGATAAAGGCAAGCGTCCTATTATGGGTGGCATCGCTGAGCAATACGCCGATGTGGTTATGGTCACTGATGACAACCCTCGCACTGAGGAGCCAAAGGCGATTGTTGCCGATATTCTTGTCGGTATGCTGGATGCGGGACGTGTGCATGTGGTTTCTGGTCGTGCTGAAGCCGTCACTAATGCAGTTATGCAAGCGCAAGAAAATGATGTGGTTCTGGTGGCCGGGAAAGGTCATGAGGATTATCAAATTGTGGGTGTACGCCGTCTGGACTACTCCGATCGTGTCACTGTCGCCCGTCTGTTGGGGGTTGTGGCATGATCCGCGTTTCCTTGAGCCAACTTGCCACTGTCCTTAAGGGAGAGTTGCATGGTGCTGACACCGATATCATTGATGTCACTACCGACACGCGCAAATTAACGCCGGGCTGTCTGTTCGTCGCACTGAAAGGTGAGCGTTTTGATGCTCATGACTTTGCGCAAGATGCCGTGAATGGTGGGGCAGGAGCGTTATTGGTTAGCCGCAAGTTAGCTATCAATGTTCCACAGCTAGTAGTTGCCGATACGCATCAGGCATTTGGCGAGCTCGCAGCATGGGTGCGCCAGCAAGTTCCAACCCGTATTGTCGCGCTGACCGGTTCTTCCGGCAAAACCTCTGTAAAAGAGATGACCGCCGCTATTTTGCGTGAGTGTGGTAACACCTTATATACAGCTGGCAATTTGAATAACGATATTGGCGTGCCGATGACGTTGTTACGCCTGACGCCAGAACATGAATATGCGGTTATTGAACTCGGTGCGAATCACCAGGGTGAAATCGCCTGGACTGTGAATCTCACACGCCCGGAAGCTGCATTGGTCAATAACCTGGCAGCTGCACACCTGGAAGGGTTTGGGTCGCTTGCCGGTGTTGCGAAAGCAAAAGGTGAAATCTTCACTGGTTTGCCTGAGAACGGCATCGCTATTCTCAACGCAGATAACAATGATTGGCTGAACTGGCAAGAAGTGATTGGTGAGCGCAAAGTATGGCGTTTTTCACCTAATGCCACAGGTAGTGATTTTACTGCAACCAATGTGCACATCACCGCGCATGGCACCGATTTCACCATCAAAACACCAGCGGGTGACGTTGATGTTACGCTGCCACTTCCTGGTCGCCATAACATTGCTAATGCGCTGGCTGCGGCCTCACTTGCGATGTCGGTGGGGGCTTCTCTGGAAGCAGTTAAAACCGGTCTGGCGGGTCTTAAAGCCGTTCCTGGGCGTCTGTTCCCGATTCAACTTTCTGAAAACCAACTGCTCCTCGACGACAGTTACAACGCCAATGTGGGGTCGATGACCGCTGCAGCACAGGTGCTGTCTGAAATGCCGGGTTACCGCGTGATGGTGGTCGGTGATATGGGTGAGTTGGGTGCAGAGTCTGTTGAGTGCCATCGTCAGGTGGGTGAAGCAGCAAAAGCGTCAGGCATCGATTGCGTACTAAGCGTGGGCACACTGAGCGAAACAATCAGTACTGCCTCTGAAGTTGGCGAACATTTTACCGATAAGCCTTCTTTAATTGTGCGCCTGAGGGCGCTACTCGCTGAGCATTCAATGATTACCATTTTAGTTAAGGGTTCACGTAGTGCCGCCATGGAACAGGTAGTACACGCATTACAGGAGAATGGAACATGTTAGTTTGGCTGGCCGAACACTTGGTCAAATATTATTCCGGCTTTAACGTCTTTTCCTATCTGACGTTTCGCGCCATTGTCAGCCTGCTGACTGCTCTGTTCATCTCGTTATGGATGGGGCCGCGTATGATTGCTCGTTTGCAGCAACTCTCCTTCGGCCAGGTTGTGCGTAACGACGGCCCGGAATCTCACTTCAGCAAACGCGGTACACCAACGATGGGCGGGATTATGATCCTCACTTCTATCGTTATCTCCGTGTTGATGTGGGCATATCCATCAAATCCTTATGTCTGGTGTGTGTTGTTCGTGCTGATTGGTTACGGGGTGATTGGCTTTATCGATGACTACCGCAAAGTGGTGCGTAAAGATACTAAGGGTCTGATTGCACGCTGGAAATACTTCTGGATGTCGATTATCGCGCTGGCTGTAGCTTTCACGATGTACAGCGTAGGTAAAGGAACGCCAGCCACCGAGCTGGTTGTGCCGTTCTTTAAAGACGTAATGCCGCAGCTTGGTCTTTTCTATGTGCTACTGGCGTACTTCGTTATCGTCGGTACTGGCAACGCAGTAAACCTGACCGATGGCCTGGACGGGCTGGCGATTATGCCAACCGTGCTGGTGGCTTCAGGTTTTGCGCTGGTTGCCTGGGCGACCGGTAACATTAAGTTTGCAGAATATCTGCATATTCCTTATCTGCGTCATGCCGGGGAACTGGTCATCGTCTGTACGGCGATTGTTGGTGCTGGGCTTGGTTTCTTGTGGTTCAACACCTATCCAGCGCAAGTCTTTATGGGCGATGTTGGCTCACTGGCTCTGGGCGGTGCGCTCGGTACTATCGCCGTGCTGCTGCGTCAGGAATTCCTGTTAGTGATTATGGGCGGCGTGTTTGTGGTTGAAACGCTGTCAGTCATCTTGCAAGTCGGCTCCTTCAAATTGCGAGGACAACGTATTTTCCGCATGGCGCCTATTCATCACCATTACGAATTGAAAGGCTGGCCTGAGCCGCGAGTTATTGTGCGCTTCTGGATTATTTCGCTGATGCTGGTCCTGATTGGCCTGGCTACCCTGAAGGTGCGTTAACTATGACTGATTACCAGGGTAAAAATGTCGTCATTATCGGATTGGGCCTCACGGGCCTGTCTTGCGTGGACTTTTTCCTTGCGCGTGGTGTTACGCCACGTGTGATGGACACCCGCATTTCACCGCCGGGTCTGGATAAACTGCCTGAATCGGTGGAGCGACATACTGGCTCACTCAACGAAGACTGGTTGTTAGCGGCTGACTTGATTGTTGCCAGTCCTGGTATCGCGATTGCCCATCCTGCTTTGAGTCGTGCGGCTGATGCGGGCGTAGAAATTGTGGGTGATATCGAACTCTTTTGCCGTGAAGCACAAGCGCCGATTGTGGCGATTACTGGCTCGAATGGTAAAAGCACCGTCACCACTTTAGTCGGTGAAATGGCTAAAGCAGCTGGTGTGAATGTGGGTGTAGGTGGAAATATCGGCCTGCCCGCGTTAATGCTGCTGGAGCCAAATCGTGAGCTTTACGTGCTTGAGTTATCCAGCTTTCAGTTAGAAACCACCTTTAGCCTGAAAGCTGCTGCAGCGACGATTCTTAACGTCACTGAAGACCATATGGACAGGTATCCGTTTGGTCTGCAGCAGTATCGTGCAGCCAAATTACGTGTTTATGAAAACGCCGCTGTCTGTGTAGTCAACGCCGATGATGCGCTGACGATGCCTGTGCGTGGTGCAGATGAACGCTGCATCAGCTTTGGCGTCGACGTAGGTGACTATCACCTTAATCACCAGCAAGGCGATACCTGGCTGCGGGTGAAAGGCGAGAAAATACTGAACACTAAAGAAATGAAAGTGGTTGGTCGTCATAACTACACCAACGCACTTGCTGCACTTGCGCTGGCTGATGCAGTAAAACTTCCGCGATCCAGTAGCCTAAAAGCACTTACAACATTTACCGGTCTTGCTCATCGCTTCCAGCTTGCCTGGGAACGTAACGGCGTGCGCTGGATTAACGATTCTAAAGCAACCAATGTTGGCAGCACTGAAGCGGCGCTAAATGGCTTGAAAGTTGAAGGTACGCTGCATCTGTTGTTAGGGGGTGACGGCAAATCTGCTGATTTCTCTTCACTTGCTCAATACCTGCAAGGCTCTGCAATTCGTCTTTACTGTTTTGGCCGCGATGGTGCTGAACTTGCTGCATTGCGTCCGGATGTTGCTGAGCAAACTGAAACGATGGAACAGGCGATGAAATTAATCGCTTCTCGTGTCAAGACCGGTGATATGGTTCTGCTTTCCCCTGCTTGTGCAAGCCTTGATCAGTTCAAAAACTTTGAGCAACGTGGTGACCAATTCACCTTACTTGCGAAGGAGCTTGGCTGATGCGCTTATCTCTCCCTCGCCTGCGTATGCCTCGCGTGCCTGGATTTGCCATTCTGGCCTGGTTGGGTTCGGCGCTTAAAGGCTGGGTGATGGGCACCAAGGAAGCAGATTCCAATAACATCGTGATGTATGACCGCACGTTGTTATGGCTGACTTTCGGGTTAGCAGCTGTCGGTTTCATTATGGTGACATCTGCATCTATGCCAGTAGGGCAGCGCCTGGCCAATGATCCCTTCCTGTTTGCGAAACGCGACGGGTTGTACATCATTCTGGCGTTTGCTCTGGCAATGGTGACATTGCGCCTGCCGATGGATTTCTGGCAGCGTCACAGTACCGCAATGCTGTTGCTCTCTATCGCTATGCTGTTGATTGTACTGGTTGTCGGTAGCTCGGTTAACGGTGCATCACGCTGGATTGCTTTCGGCCCGTTGCGTATTCAGCCAGCTGAGTTCACTAAGCTGTCGTTGTTCTGTTATCTCGCCAACTATCTGGTTCGTAAGGTTGATGAAGTGCGTAATAACCTGCGCGGCTTCCTCAAACCGATGGGCGTGATTCTGGTATTAGCCGTGCTGCTGCTGGCGCAGCCTGACCTTGGTACGGTGGTTGTGCTGTTTGTTACTACGCTTGCGATGCTGTTCCTGGCGGGAGCCAAACTCTGGCAGTTCCTGGCGATTATCGGTATGGGTATCTCAGCCGTTATTCTGCTGATCCTTGCTGAACCGTATCGTATCCGCCGCGTAACGTCATTCTGGAATCCATGGGATGACCCATTTGGTAGTGGTTACCAGCTAACACAGTCTCTGATGGCATTTGGCCGCGGCGAATTGTGGGGGCAGGGCTTAGGTAACTCGGTTCAAAAACTTGAATATTTACCAGAAGCACATACCGACTTCATCTTCTCGATTATCGGAGAAGAGCTGGGATATATCGGTGTGGTACTAGCTTTATTGATGGTATTCTTCGTGGCTTTTCGTGCGATGTCCATTGGCAAACGTGCATTAGAAATGGACCAGCGTTTTGCGGGCTTCTTAGGTTGCTCAATTGGAGTCTGGTTTAGTTTCCAGGCACTGGTAAACGTGGGTGCAGCAGCGGGTATGCTGCCAACGAAAGGCCTGACATTACCACTGATCAGTTACGGTGGTTCGAGTCTATTAATTATGTCTACAGCAATCATGATGTTGCTGCGTATCGATCATGAAACACGTCTGGCCAAAGCGCAGGCGTTTACGAAGGGTGTGCGATGAGTAATCAAACCCGGCGGTTAATGGTGATGGCAGGCGGGACTGGCGGGCATGTGTTCCCGGGTCTTGCAGTGGCTCATCATTTAATGGCTCAGGGCTGGCAAGTACGCTGGCTCGGAACCGCCGATCGTATGGAAGCTGACTTAGTTCCTAAGCATGGGATTGAGATCGATTTTATTCGTATTTCAGGCTTACGTGGCAAAGGCCTGAAAGCAATGTTGCTGGCGCCGGTTCGTATTTTCAATGCCTGGCGTCAAGCGCGGGCCATCATGAAAGCCTATCGTCCGGACGTGGTTCTGGGGATGGGTGGTTATGTGTCAGGTCCTGGTGGTCTGGCGGCATGGTCACTGGGTATTCCGGTGGTGTTGCATGAGCAAAACGGTATTGCCGGGTTAACCAACAAATGGCTGTCAAAGATCGCTAAAAAAGTGATGCAGGCGTTTCCGGGGGCATTCCCAAATGCTGACGTAGTGGGCAACCCGGTACGTACCGATGTGCTGGCTTTACCATTGCCACGAGAACGTTTTGCCGGGCGAGAAGGCCCTGTGCGGGTATTAGTTGTTGGTGGTTCTCAGGGCGCGCGCGTGCTGAACCAGACCATCCCGCAAGTTGCCGGTCGCCTGGGCGATGCTGTCACCATTTGGCACCAGAGTGGCAAAGGTGGCGAAGAGTTTGTAAAGCAAGGTTATGCAGACGCAGGACAGTCGCAGCATAAAGTAACCGAATTTATTGATGATATGGCCGCCGCGTATGCGTGGGCCGATGTCGTGGTCTGTCGCTCCGGTGCATTAACCGTTAGTGAAGTCGCGGCCGCAGGGTTACCTGCACTGTTTGTTCCCTTCCAGCACAAAGACCGGCAGCAATACTGGAATGCGCTGCCGTTGGAAAAAGCTGGAGCGGCAAAAATACTGGAGCAACCGCAGTTTACCGTGGATGCCGTTACCCAAACTCTCGCCGGGTGGGACAGAGCAACGTTATTGGCAATGGCCGAGCGTGCGCGTGCTGTATCCATTCCTGATGCCACAGAGCGGGTAGCAAAAGAAGTGAGCGCCGCAGCACTGGCGTAATCATTGTGGGTGGCTGTGTTGCCCATGAATATTTGAAGTAATGGCGTTTGACGCTGCAGGTTAGAGAATGAATACACAACAACTGGCGAAACTGCGTTCTATCGTGCCCGAGATGCGTCGCGTCCGGCACATTCACTTTGTTGGCATCGGCGGCGCCGGTATGGGCGGTATTGCCGAAGTTTTAGCTAACGAAGGTTACCAGATTAGTGGGTCTGATCTGGCTCCGAACCCGGTCACTCAACAGTTGTCGGCGCTGGGCGCCACGATTTATTTCAACCATCGCCCGGAAAACGTGCTTGATGCGAGCGTTGTGGTGGTTTCCACAGCTATCTCTATGGATAACCCGGAAATTGTTGCAGCTCATGAAGCACGTATTCCTGTTATTCGTCGTGCCGAAATGCTGGCCGAGCTGATGCGCTTCCGCCATGGCATCGCGATTGCCGGTACGCACGGTAAAACGACCACTACGGCGATGATTTCTAGTATTTATGCAGAAGCAGGCCTCGATCCTACTTTTGTGAATGGCGGCCTGGTTAAAGCGGCAGGAACACATGCGCGTTTAGGTCACAGCCGTTACCTGATTGCAGAAGCAGATGAGAGTGATGCGTCATTCCTACACCTGCAACCAATGGTTTCTGTGGTCACGAATATCGAAGCTGACCACATGGACACTTACCAGGGTGACTTCGAGAACTTAAAGCAGACGTTTATTAACTTCCTGCACAACTTACCGTTCTACGGCTTAGCTGTAATGTGTGTCGATGATCCGGTGATCCGCGAGTTGTTGCCGCGCGTAGGTCGCAAAATCACTACATACGGTTTTAGCGAAGATGCGGATGTGCGCATTGAAAGTTATCTGCAGAAAGGGGCTCAGGGCCACTTCACTATTTCGCGTCAGGATAAACCTGCGTTGCACGTTACCCTGAATGCACCTGGCCGCCACAATGCATTAAATGCGGCTGCTGCGGTGTCTGTTGCCACAGAAGAAGGTATTGATGATGCCGATATTCTGCGTGCCCTGGAAAGCTTCCAGGGAACCGGACGTCGCTTTGATTTCCTCGGCGAATACCCGCTAGCAGAAGTGAATGGTAAAGAAGGCAGCGCCATGCTGGTGGATGACTACGGTCACCATCCGACAGAGGTCGATGCAACCATTAAGGCGGCGCGCGCGGGCTGGCCGGATAAAAACCTGGTCATGATTTTCCAGCCACACCGTTTCACTCGTACCCGTGATTTGTACGATGACTTTGCTAACGTATTGTCGCAAGTGGATTCATTGCTGATGCTGGACGTTTATTCTGCTGGCGAAGCTGCAATTCCCGGTGCTGATAGTCGTTCACTTTGCCGCACCATTCGTGGCCGTGGAAAAGTGGACCCGATTCTGGTCCCAGATGCCAGTCAGATCGCTGACGTTTTAGCACCCGTTTTGTCGGGAAATGACTTGATCCTGGTGCAAGGTGCAGGAAATGTTGGGAAAGTTGCCAGAAACCTGGCTGAATTTAAATTGCAGTCCCACACTAAGGAAGGAGACCAACATGGCTGATAAAATCGCTGTCCTGCTGGGCGGTACTTCCGCTGAACGTGAGGTGTCATTGCAATCAGGTGCTGCAGTACTTGCAGGTCTTCGAGAAGCAGGAATTGATGCACACGAAGTCGATCCTAAAAACACGCCAGTGACCGAGCTAAAAGCGCTGGGTTTTGACAAAGTATTTATTGCCTTACATGGTCGTGGCGGGGAAGACGGAACGCTGCAAGGATTGCTGGAATTCTTAAAGTTGCCGTACACCGGTAGCAGCGTGATGGCCTCTGCTGTCACTATGGATAAATTGCGTACCAAATTGCTGTGGAAAGGTGCAGATTTACCGGTTGCTCCGTGGGTTGCGTTAACTCGTCGTGATGTTGAAGCGGGCATTCATGCAACCACAATTGAACGCATCGCAAGCTTAGGGCTACCTGTCATCGTTAAGCCAAGCCGTGAAGGCTCAAGCGTTGGTATGTCTAAGGTTGATAACGTTGCAGTACTGCCCGCAGCGCTTGAATTAGCCTTCGAACATGACGAAGAAGTGCTCATTGAGAAATGGTTAAGTGGCCCTGAGTACACGGTTGCGATTCTTGGCGAAGAAATATTACCGTCAATTCGTATCCAACCCGCTGGAATTTTCTATGATTATGAGGCGAAGTATCTCTCTGATGAGACACAATATTTCTGCCCGAGCGGTTTAATTGAGCAGCGCGAGCAAGAATTGCAGGCTTTAGTGCTGCAAGCCTGGCAAGTTTTGGGCTGCAGTGGCTGGGGGCGCGTAGACGTCATGCTAGATAGCGACGGTCAGTTTTATCTGCTTGAGGTTAATACCTCTCCGGGTATGACCAGCCATAGTCTTGTGCCAATGGCAGCACGTCAGGCAGGTATGACGTTCTCTCAACTGGTAGTGCGTATTCTGGAGTTGGCAGACTGATATGTCGCAAGCAGCTCTGAATACGCGTAATCGCCAGGAAGAAGAAGAAACCAGTTCTCGTCGCAGTAATGGTGGGCGACTGGCCGGGATAATTTTCCTGAGCGCAGTACTCTTTACGGTATTTATCGGCGGCTGGATTGTGGTCGGCTGGATGGAAGATGCTCAGCGCCTGCCGCTATCGAAGTTGGTGGTTACTGGTGAACGGCATTACACCCGTAACGATGATATTCGTCAGTCAATTCTGGCACTTGGGCCCCCTGGCACCTTTATGACCCAGGATGTGAATATCATCCAGCAGCAAATTGAACGCTTGCCATGGATTAAGCAGGCGAGTGTAAGAAAGCAGTGGCCCGACGAATTGAAGATTCATCTGGTTGAATATGTGCCCATCGCGCGCTGGAATGATCAGCATATGATTGATGCGCAAGGAAATTCGTTTAGTGTTCCTGCAGAACGTTCTGCAAAGCAGACTTTACCTATGTTATCCGGGCCAGAAGGCAGTGAAGGTGAAGTGTTGGAAGGCTTCCGCGACATGGGTGCAGTGTTGGCAAAGGATAAATTTACGTTGAAAGAAGCGGCGATGACCGCTCGTCGCTCCTGGCAATTGACGTTGAATAATGGCATTAAGCTCAACTTGGGCCGGGGCGATACGATGAAACGCTTGAGTCGCTTTGTGGAACTTTACCCTGTTCTGCAGCAGCAAGAGCAAGCCGACAACAAAAGGATTAGTTATGTCGACTTGCGTTATGACTCAGGCGCGGCAGTAGGCTGGCAGCCTGCTCCCGTAACAGAACAACCTAATCCTAATCAGCAACAGAATCAGGCACAGGCAGAATAACAATGATCAAGGCGACGGACAGAAAACTGGTAGTAGGACTGGAGATCGGTACCGCAAAGGTTGCCGCTTTAGTAGGGGAAGTTCTGCCTGACGGTATGGTCAATATTATTGGCGTGGGCAGTTGCCCATCGCGTGGTATGGACAAAGGTGGCGTAAACGATCTTGAGTCAGTCGTTAAATGCGTTCAACGTGCGATAGACCAAGCCGAGTTGATGGCTGATTGCCAGATATCTTCGGTCTACCTTGCGCTGTCAGGTAAGCATATTAGCTGTCAAAACGAGATTGGTATGGTGCCAATTTCTGAAGAAGAAGTGACGCAGGAAGACGTTGAGAACGTTGTTCATACCGCAAAGTCGGTGCGCGTACGTGACGAACATCGTGTTTTGCATGTAATCCCGCAAGAATACGCGATTGACTACCAGGAAGGCATCAAAAATCCTGTAGGTTTATCGGGTGTCCGAATGCAGGCTAAAGTGCACTTGATTACTTGCCACAACGATATGGCCAAAAACATCGTCAAAGCTGTTGAACGATGTGGTCTTAAAGTTGACCAACTGATTTTTGCAGGTCTTGCAGCGAGCTATGCAGTATTGACCGAAGATGAACGTGAATTAGGGGTCTGCGTAGTCGATGTCGGTGGTGGTACTATGGACATCGCGGTTTACACTGGCGGCGCATTACGCCACACCAAAGTTATCCCTTATGCCGGGAATGTGGTGACCAGTGATATCGCATATGCTTTCGGCACTCCGCCGAGTGATGCTGAAGCCATTAAAGTGCGCCATGGGTGCGCGCTGGGTTCGATAGTAGGTAAAGACGAAAACGTTGAAGTGCCAAGCGTAGGTGGACGTCCACCGCGTAGCCTACAACGCCAGACGCTTGCAGAAGTTATCGAGCCTCGTTATACCGAATTATTGAACCTGGTAAACGAAGAGATTTTGCAGTTACAAGAACAACTTCGCCAGCAAGGTGTGAAGCACCACCTGGCCGCTGGGATTGTTCTGACAGGTGGTGCCGCGCAAATCGAAGGGCTGGCTGCCTGTGCACAACGGGTGTTCCATACGCAAGTACGTATCGGGCAACCGCTTAATATTACAGGCCTGACTGATTATGCCCAGGAGTCTTATTACTCCACAGCAGTCGGCTTGCTGCACTACGGGAAAGAAACACATCTCAGTGGTGAAGCAGAAGTGGAAAAACGAACCTCTGTCGGCTCATGGATTAAACGAATCAACAGCTGGCTGAGAAAAGAGTTTTAATTTTTATAAGAGACCAGACAAAATTAGCGGTCTCAGGCGACAGGCACAAAACGGAGAGAAACTATGTTTGAACCTATGGAACTGACCAACGACGCGGTGATTAAAGTCATCGGCGTCGGTGGTGGCGGCGGTAATGCCGTTGAACACATGGTGCGTGAACGCATCGAAGGTGTTGAATTCTTTGCAGTGAATACTGATGCTCAAGCGTTACGTAAAACTGCTGTAGGCCAGACTATCCAGATTGGTAATGGTATTACCAAAGGTCTGGGAGCTGGAGCGAACCCTGAAGTGGGTCGTACCGCTGCGGAAGAAGACCGCGACGCGTTACGTGCGGCCCTTGAAGGCGCAGACATGGTATTTATCGCTGCAGGTATGGGCGGTGGTACAGGTACAGGTGCTGCACCTGTAGTTGCAGAGGTTGCTAAAGATCTGGGCATTCTGACCGTTGCTGTTGTGACTAAGCCATTCAATTTCGAAGGCAAGAAGCGCATGGCATTCGCGGAGCAGGGTATTGCTGAGCTCTCTAAGCACGTCGACTCCTTGATCACCATCCCTAACGACAAATTGTTGAAAGTGCTGGGCCGTGGTATTTCTTTGCTTGACGCTTTTGGCGCAGCAAACGATGTGCTCAAAGGCGCAGTGCAGGGTATCGCAGAACTGATTACTCGTCCGGGCCTGATGAACGTCGACTTTGCTGACGTGCGCACCGTAATGTCCGAAATGGGTTATGCCATGATGGGCTCTGGTGTTGCAAGTGGCGAAGACCGTGCTGAAGAAGCGGCAGAAATGGCGATTTCCAGCCCACTGTTGGAAGACATCGATCTGTCCGGCGCTCGTGGCGTTCTGGTCAACATCACCGCTGGCTTCGACCTGCGTCTGGATGAGTTCGAAACTGTGGGTAACACCATTCGTGCGTTCGCATCTGATAACGCGACTGTGGTTATCGGTACTTCTCTGGACCCAGAGATGAACGACGAACTGCGTGTAACTGTTGTTGCAACCGGTATTGGCATGGACAAACGTCCAGAAATTACCCTGGTTACTAACAAGCAGACTCAGCAACCAGTTATGGATCGCTACCAACAACACGGTATGGCTCCGCTTCAGCAAGAGCAGAAACCTGTTGCCAAGGTAGTTAATGACAATACGCCACAAACGACGAAAGAGCCTGATTATCTGGATATTCCAGCGTTTTTGCGCAAGCAAGCTGATTAAGAATAAACCGGAATTTGGGGAACTGCGCTCTTTGTGCTAAACTGGCCCACCGATTGTGATATACACTTCGGTTGGATAGTTAATTTGGCGAGATTATACGATGATCAAACAAAGGACTCTTAAACGTATCGTTCAGGCGACTGGTGTCGGTTTACATACCGGCAAGAAAGTCATGCTGACGTTACGCCCTGCGCCGGCAAATACCGGGGTCATCTATCGTCGCACTGACTTGAATCCTCCGGTAGATTTTCCGGCAGATGCCAAATCTGTGCGTGATACCATGCTCTGTACTTGCCTGGTGAACGAGCACGATGTGCGGATTTCTACCGTTGAGCATTTGAATGCCGCCCTTGCGGGATTAGGTATTGATAACATCATTATTGAAGTCAATGCCCCTGAAATCCCAATCATGGACGGTAGTGCAGCGCCATTCGTCTACCTGCTGCTTGATGCTGGGATTGACGAATTAAACTGTGCGAAGAAATTTGTACGCGTTAAAGAAACAGTGCGCGTTGAAGACGGCGACAAATGGGCTGAATTCAAGCCGTATAATGGTTTCTCGTTGGATTTTACCATCGACTTTAACCATCCGGCGATTGATGCCAGCACCCAACGCTACAGCATGAACTTCTCTGCTGACGCGTTTATGCGCCAGATTAGTCGTGCTCGTACCTTCGGTTTCATGCGTGATATCGAATATCTGCAGTCCCGTGGTTTGTGCCTGGGCGGTAGCTTCGATTGTGCCATCGTTGTTGACGATTATCGCGTACTGAACGAAGACGGCTTGCGTTTTGAAGATGAATTCGTTCGTCACAAAATGCTCGATGCAATTGGTGACTTGTTCATGTGCGGCCACAACATTATCGGCGCGTTTACCGCCTATAAATCTGGTCATGCGCTGAATAACAAATTGCTTCAAGCGGTTCTGGCGAAGCAGGAAGCCTGGGAATGGGCAACCTTCGAAGACGATGCTGAGCTCCCGCTAGCGTTCAAAGCACCAAAAATGGTTCTGGCATA
The DNA here is from genome assembly GCF_902500225.1 of Buttiauxella massiliensis. Classification (GTDB taxonomy): domain Bacteria; phylum Pseudomonadota; class Gammaproteobacteria; order Enterobacterales; family Enterobacteriaceae; genus Buttiauxella; species Buttiauxella massiliensis. The sequence continues at coordinate 81,343 of NZ_LR722656.1, forward strand.
ACACCAGAATTATTTATTGCGACTGGTTTCATTGGTACTCTCTCCGGCCAATGATGCCAGTCGTTCTATTATTGCCTTCAGTTTCTCAGGGCTACGTTCAGCCACCATTCTTAATGCCTCTGCACTTTGCTGACTCAGAACTCTGTTAACCCCTTCAGTTTTCCCCTTCACTGTTTGAATGCTGTTTTCTTGTACTGATTCTTGCCCAATTGCAGCCAGTGATGGATTAATCCTGATGTCGATTGATGTCAATGATGGTAATATTTGTGCACGTAATGCACTCAGTAGCGTGGCTTGTTCATAGCGTAAACGCATCAACCAGCTAGCATTTGCAGTTTCAAGTACGAGAATGCCTTGTCGGAAATTTGCTACCCGGCACCAGGGATGTAGTTGAGCGGGTAATATCCCTTTCACAGCCCTGTTGAGCCTAAGTAGTGCAGTTGCGCGTTGTTGCACGTTTTGCAACACGCTTTCGGCTCCAGCATCATCGAACAAATGATCTAAAGATTGTGGGCGACTATCACGCATACATAATGCTCCGGCGGATAAAGTGATTGGTATTCTAAATTGTTGGCGACAGTTTGGCAGACGTTATTTCTGGCCGCATCTCTTATTAGGGATGGTCGCGGCGAGTTTTGGTATGCCTGCTCTCAGCCAAAATACCGAGCCAACAGCCCCTGCTGAAACATCCACCAGCAGCCACGATTACCTCAACAAGGTCAGCTTCAATAGTCTGGCATTATTGCAGGAAAGTACCCGCCGACCATCATTTAGTGTCGATTACTGGCATCAGCATGCAATTCGAACTGTAATTCGTCACCTTTCTTTTGCAATGGCACCGCAAACGCAGCCAGCAGCACAAGAGAATTTGCCACTTCAGGCACATAAACTCGCTTTACTGGACACGCTCAGTGCGCTGCTCACTCAGGAAAGCAAACCCCCAGTTATTGTGCGTAATACTGCACTTTGGCAATCGCCAGCTGTCGAGACTTTTAGTCCTGCCATTTGGATAAGCCAGGTCCAGGGTATCCGCGCTGGCCCACAACGCCTCAGCTAACTCCATTTCCTTTAATTATAACGTTATTTTTAGCTCTGCCCTGACGGTAGGCGTTTGAGAATTAATTATGCTAATCAAATTATTAACTAAAGTTTTCGGTAGCCGTAACGACCGCACCCTGCGTCGTATGCGTAAAGTTGTCAATCTTATCAATAGCATGGAACCGGAAATTGAAAAACTTTCCGATGATGAATTAAAAGCAAAAACTGGCGAATTCCGTGCGCGCCTTGAGAAAGGTGAAGTGCTGGAGAATCTGATCCCAGAAGCTTTTGCTGTTGTTCGTGAGGCGAGTAAACGTGTATTCGGCATGCGCCACTTCGACGTGCAGTTGCTCGGCGGTATGGTTCTGAACGAACGTTGTATCGCAGAGATGCGTACTGGTGAAGGTAAAACACTGACGGCTACTCTGCCTGCATACCTGAACGCCTTAAGTGGCCGTGGTGTTCACGTTGTTACCGTGAACGACTATCTGGCTCAGCGTGATGCTGAAAACAACCGTCCGCTGTTCGAATACCTGGGCTTGAGCGTTGGCATCAACTTGCCAAACATGCCTGCACCAGCAAAGCGTGAAGCTTATGCAGCAGACATCACTTACGGCACCAACAACGAATACGGCTTTGACTACCTGCGCGACAATATGGCATTCAGCCCTGAAGAACGCGTTCAGCGTAAACTGCACTATGCATTGGTGGATGAGGTTGACTCAATTCTTATCGATGAAGCGCGTACGCCGCTGATTATCTCCGGCCCTGCTGAAGATAGCTCCGAAATGTACCGTAAAGTAAACAAAATCATCCCGAGCCTGATCCGTCAGGAAAAAGAAGATTCTGATACTTTCCAGGGTGAAGGCCACTTCTCTGTGGACGAAAAATCTCGTCAGGTAAACATTACTGAACGTGGTCTGGTACTGGTTGAAGAGTTGCTGGTTCAGGAAGGCATTATGGAAGAAGGCGAGTCTTTGTACTCCCCAACTAACATTATGCTGATGCACCACGTGACTGCTGCACTGCGTGCGCATGTTCTGTTCACCCGTGACGTTGACTACATCGTTAAAGATGGCGAAGTCATCATCGTTGATGAACACACCGGTCGTACCATGCAAGGTCGCCGCTGGTCTGATGGCCTGCATCAGGCTGTTGAAGCCAAAGAAGGCGTGGACATTCAGAACGAAAACCAGACGCTGGCATCCATCACCTTCCAGAACTACTTCCGTCTATATGAAAAACTGGCGGGTATGACGGGTACTGCGGATACCGAAGCGTTCGAATTCAGCTCTATCTACAAGCTCGATACCATCGTTGTGCCAACTAACCGCCCAATGATTCGTAAAGACATGCCTGATCTGGTCTACATGACTGAAGCAGACAAGATTGTCGCAATCATTGAAGATATTAAAGAGCGTACTACTAACGGTCAGCCTGTGCTGGTCGGTACCATTTCAATCGAGAAATCCGAAGTGGTTTCTGCTGAATTGACCAAAGCGGGAATCAAACACAACGTTCTGAATGCCAAGTTCCACGCTAACGAAGCGGGTATCGTTGCTCAGGCCGGTTATCCAGCCGCCGTGACCATCGCAACCAACATGGCAGGCCGTGGTACGGATATCGTGTTGGGTGGTAGCTGGCAGGCAGAAGTTGCTGAGCTTGAAGACCCAACTCCTGAGCAAATCGCGCAGATTAAAGCTGAGTGGCAGATTCGTCATGATGCGGTTCTGGCATCGGGTGGCTTGCACATCATTGGTACTGAGCGTCACGAATCTCGCCGTATCGACAACCAGCTCCGTGGCCGTTCCGGTCGCCAGGGTGATGCGGGTTCATCTCGTTTCTACCTGTCCATGGAAGATTCACTGATGCGTATTTTCGCATCGGATCGTGTTTCAGGCATGATGCGTAAACTCGGTATGAAACCGGGCGAGGCGATTGAACACCCATGGGTTACTAAGGCAATTGCTAACGCCCAGCGTAAAGTTGAAAGCCGTAACTTCGATATCCGTAAACAGCTTCTGGAATATGATGATGTGGCCAACGATCAGCGTCGCGCGATCTACAGCCAGCGTAACGAATTGCTGGATGTGAGCGACGTTAGCGAAACCATCAACAGCATCCGCGAAGACGTCTTTAAAGTGACTATCGACGCACACATTCCACCGCAATCACTGGAAGAAATGTGGGATGTTGAAGGTCTGGAAGAGCGCCTGAAAAACGACTTTGATCTCGAGCTGCCAATTAAAGAGTGGCTGGATAAAGAGCCGGAGCTGCATGAAGAAACACTGCGTGAGCGTATTTTGCAAAACGCTATCGAAGTGTATCAGCGTAAAGAAGAAGTGGTTGGCGTTGAAATGATGCGTCACTTCGAAAAAGGCGTCATGTTGCAGACACTGGATTCACTGTGGAAAGAGCACCTTGCGGCGATGGATTACCTGCGCCAGGGTATCCACTTGCGTGGCTATGCGCAAAAAGATCCTAAGCAAGAATACAAGCGTGAATCTTTCGCCATGTTTGCATCAATGCTTGAAGCGCTGAAATATGAAGTGATCAGTACGCTCAGCAAAGTGCAGGTTCGTATGCCTGAAGAAGTAGAGGCAATGGAGCAACAGCGTCGTGAAGAAGCCGAACGTTTGGCGCAGATGCAACAGTTGAGCCATCAGGATGCTGACACACTTGCTGCTGAAGAGTTGGCTGCGGAAACAGGTGAGCGCAAAGTGGGCCGTAACGATCCGTGCCCATGCGGTTCTGGTAAGAAATTCAAACAGTGTCATGGCCGTTTAAGCTAAGAACGTAATTGTCGATAAAGGCGCAGCTTGCTGCGCCTTTTTTCTATGGAGCAGCTGCACAAAAATGAAACAACTCGAAATCGCCGTTGGCATAATCCGCAATCAAGCGGGTGAAATTTTCATTACTCAAAGAGCGGCTGATGCGCATATGGCCAATAAGCTTGAGTTTCCCGGTGGGAAGATTGAAGCCGATGAAACGCCTGAACAAGCATTAGTCCGTGAGCTTCAGGAAGAAACAGGTATTACAGCCACTGATTTCACGCTGTTTGATAAACTGGCTTACCAGTTCCCGGATAGGCATATCACACTGTGGTTTTTCATGGTGGAAAGCTGGGAAGGCGAGCCGTGGGGAAAAGAAGGGCAACCGGGTCAATGGATTGCGCAAAATGCGCTGGTGGCGTCAGATTTTCCACCAGCTAATGAACCGGTAATTAGCAAACTACAGCAAGATTAACGCAGATCTTCTTCACTCCAGTCGTCGCTTTCTGATAAATCGCCGCTGCTAGGAATTCGTTTTTCCTCGGCGGCCCATTCACCTAAGTCAATCAACTGGCAGCGTTTGCAGCAAAATGGGCGATATGGGCTGGTTTCATCCCAGATGACAACTTTACCGCAGCCCGGGCAATTCACTTTTATTGTTTCAGTCATATTCGCTCCTTAACAGCACGCCAGCTCAAAATCGAGACGTTCAGGGATGAGTCCATTTTCGCTATCCAGCGGTAAGAAACGGATCGCAAAACGGCTCTTATGACCAGAAACCTGCGGATAAAGCTGGTACGAAAGATCCAGCTGTAAACGCAGCAAATCGGCGTCATCCCCGTTATTCTGATAAAAACCATTCAGGCTGGTTTGTTTACGTAATGGCGCGGAATTACGAATAATATCGAGTACCAGATCCAGCGCTTGCTTTAACGGCTGCAACGTCGCAAGCCAGCTATTAATTTGTGCATCACGTTGATCCTGGGGTGAATACAGCCAGATGTGCAATGTTGGCAAATCAAAACTACAGCACCCGCCAGGAATACTCAGACGCTGGCGAACCAGGGCAATCAAACGGTCTTCACGTAATGCCTGCCCCAGGCGAGGAGCGGCCATTAAAACACCGCCGCGTTCTTTGAGTTGGCTACGCAGTGAATCAATTCGCTGCATATCTACACCCGGAACTTCAGACCAGTTCAATAACTTACGCTGCTGGCGTTCCAGTTCTTTAAGAATATCTGTGCGAATCTCACCGCGCTCAAAGACATCGAGCAGGTCACCGATATTGCGGAAAAAATGAAGTGCTTTGGCCGTTTCGTCTACCGGTAATGAACTTTCGAGTTGTTGGATTAAGAACTCGATACGCAACCAGGTACGCATTTTTTCATTAAGTGGGTGCTCAAAAAGAATCTGGGTGCTCATTATTCGTTATCCTGCTGTGCGGCCTGGGCCGCCAGTTCCAGATACTGGCGGTGCAGACGGTCAACATGTGCGGCCACCTTGTCGGGGGCACCATCATTATTAATTACATCATCGGCGGCGCTTAAGCGTGCCTCGCGTGTCGCCTGTGCTGCAAGGATTTGCAGCACATGTTCGCGACTAACTTTATCGCGCGCAATAGTACGTGCGATTTGCACTTCTGGCGAGACATCAACAACCAGAACACGATCGGCCTTTTGTTGTAGGTTATTCTCAATTAACAACGGAACAACCCACAAAATGTAGGGAGAAAGAGCCTGGTTGATTTCAGCTTGGGTTCGCTGATGGATAAGTGGGTGTAGCAGGGCATTGAGCCATTTTTTCTCCTCAGCGGAAGAAAAGATCTTTGCGCGAAGAGCTCGACGGTTGAGAGTGCCATCCGGAAGGAGGATCTCATCACCAAAATGGTCAGAAATAATGCGAAGAGCGGGCTGACCTGGCTCTACGACCTGACGCGCAATCACATCAGCATCTACAACGGTAATACCTAAGCGGGAAAAGTTATCGGCGATAGTACTCTTACCACTGCCAATGCCACCCGTTAATGCAACCGTATAAACCATAAGAGTCGGACCCTGAAGCGATTTTATATTTCTAAGGTAAATTTTAACGATTGTAGCGTAAAAAAGACTGTTTTCGCAGTCTTGCGGCTGCATTAATAGTGCGTATGATAGCGTCACTGGAATTGGTAGTTATACCCGCCATACTTCAAGCCGCAGATGTGTTGGCCGCACTCATAAACCCCAGTTACTTACTCAAGTAAGCTCCCGGGGATTTGCTCCCTTGCGCCTTTCTGCAACTTGAATTATTCAGGATATAGATTGCTGATTGCGTTCACGCGTCCTTCGCCATTCGACCCAGGAATCTGCAACATGCGTATTGAAGAAGATTTGAAGTTAGGTTTTAAAGACGTTCTTATCCGCCCGAAACGTTCCACACTGAAAAGCCGCTCTGATGTAGAACTCGAGCGCCAGTTCACTTTCAAACACTCCGGTATTGCATGGTCAGGTGTTCCGATCATCGCTGCTAACATGGACACCGTTGGTACATTCGGCATGGCCCAGGCATTGGCCTCGTTTGATATCCTCACCGCCGTTCATAAGCACTACTCTGTTGAAGAGTGGAGCAACTTCGTTAAGTCTGCTTCAGACGACACCCTGAAGTTCGTGATGGTTTCAACCGGTACATCAGACGCTGATTTCCAGAAGACCAAACAGATTCTTTCTTTGAACCCAGCGCTGAAATTTATCTGTATCGATGTGGCTAATGGCTACTCCGAACACTTCACTCAGTTCGTTTCTAAAGCGCGTGAAGCATGGCCGGACAAAGTTATCTGTGCAGGTAACGTTGTTACTGGTGAAATGTGCGAAGAGCTTATCCTTTCCGGTGCGGACATCGTTAAAGTTGGTATCGGTCCAGGCTCTGTGTGTACTACTCGTGTGAAAACAGGTGTTGGTTACCCACAGCTTTCTGCTGTTATTGAATGTGCTGATGCTGCTCATGGCCTCGGTGGTCAGATTGTTAGTGACGGCGGTTGTACTATGCCGGGCGATGTTGCTAAAGCATTTGGCGGCGGCGCAGATTTCGTGATGCTGGGCGGTATGCTGGCTGGTCATGACGAAAGTGGTGGCACAATCGTTGAAGAAAACGGCGAGAAATTCATGCTGTTCTACGGTATGAGCTCCGAATCTGCAATGACCCGCCATGTTGGTGGAGTTGCACAGTACCGTGCAGCAGAAGGTAAAACCGTTAAGTTGCCATTGCGTGGCCCTGTTGAAAATACTGCCCGCGATATTATGGGTGGCCTGCGTTCTGCATGTACTTACGTTGGTGCTTCTCGCCTGAAAGAGTTGACCAAGCGTACTACGTTCATTCGTGTGAATGAGCAGGAAAACCGCGTTTTCAATAGCCTCTAAGCTATCAGCGACATACGGCGTGGCATTTTCGCTACGCCGTCATCCCGCGCTCATTGCATCTCCTAACTGAAAAATAGGCAGATACATCGCGATGACCAGCGTTCCAATGATAATCCCCACAACTAACATCATTACTGGCTCCAGAGCGGCGGCAAGATTGTCTGCCAGTTCCTCGGTATGGTTATGATGCCAACACGCTAGCTTCTCGAGCATTAAATCCAGGGCGCCTGACTCTTCTCCTATTCGTATCAATTGGCAACACAATGGTGTGAAGCGCTCGCTTTGTGAGAGTGTTTGCCACAGTGGGATTCCTTGAGTCACCTGGTGGTTTATTTGCACAATAACCTTCTTCCACATTAGTTGCGGCAAAGTGGTTTCTACAGCTTTAAGCCCTTGCAGCAAGGGAATTCCTGCCTGCTGGGAAAGGGATAGCGTGGTATAGATTTGGCTAAGGATTTGCCCACGCCATAGCGGAGCGAGCAATGGGGTTTGCAGCATCAGACGTTGTTCGTACTCTTGCCAGTGAGGTTTCTTTATTCGCAAATAATAGCCAAAGGCCGTGAGTATAAGAGTGGCTAACAGCCACCATGCTCCCTGTGTTGTTACCCAGTTTGATGCTGCCATTACCGCCACTGTAATAGCGGGTAAGGGGGCATTAAATGAACGATAAATATTGGCAAATTCAGGCAGTACAAAACTCATCATCCCGATAGTCACCAGTAGTGCTATCGCTACGATAAACAGTGGATAACGCAGGGCTTTCATGACCTTTTTACGCAGCTGGTACAGTTTTTCTTGTTGAGCTGCCAGCTTTAGGCAGCACTCGTCTAGCTTTCCGGTTAGCTCACCGATATGAATCAGAGCGATGAACAACGGCGGGAAAATCCCAGGCCATTGTTGTAAGGCGGCAGAAAAAGAGATGCCATTAGAAACGCGATGCCCGATGTCCTTAAGTAATGCCCGCCATTCACCAAAAGGGTGTTGCTGCGCAATAAGTATTAGTCCGTCAGACAAGGATATTCCCGCCTGAAGCAACGTCGCCAACTGGCGGAATACCTGTATTTTTTGCTGAATATGCCAGCAACCTCGGCGGGTGTGCGATATTTTCCGCAATTGTAAAAGCTGGAGGTCCGAAGTGATTAACTGTTCGCTGACAGATTCCGCATCATCCGCAAGCACATCCCCTTGTTGAATTTGCCCGTGTTGATCGACTGCTTTCCAGTGCCAGAGTACAAACTTAGTCATGAGGAACACCAAGCACCCGATATAGTTCTTCGAGAGTGGTTAGCCCTTGTTCAACAGCCTGGCAGCCACTTTCAAATAGCGTCATCATGCCTTGTTGTCTTGCCAGCGTTTCGATTTCATAGGCTGGCATGCCGGCAATAATTGCTGATTGAAGTGCTGTATCGATAAGCAAAATTTCAAATAATGCACTTCGTCCGTAGAACCCTCCATAACAGCGTTCACAGCCAGTTGCTTGCCAACGAGGCAAAGGAGTTGCCCAAAGCGATGTGGGTAGGATGATGTCTTCGGGGAGTTGTTCTTTACAGTGTGGGCAGAGTTTACGTACCAGGCGCTGTGCAACGACCATATTCAGTGCAGATGCTAACATCCATCGCGCGACTCCCATTTGTTCGAGGCGAACGACAGTCTCGGTCGTGGAATTGGTATGCAGTGTTGAAAGTACCAGATGCCCTGTTTGCGCTGCTTTAATGGCTATTTCTGCCGTATCGCCATCACGAATTTCACCCACCATGATGATATCCGGATCCTGACGTAGTAAGGCGCGTAAAACACTTTGAAAATTAAGCCCTGCCTTAGTGTTAATTTGCGTTTGATTAAGACCTTGCATGGGGATTTCTATCGGGTCTTCAACACTACATAGATTGGCTGAGACTTGGTTGAGTATCTTTAATGCACTGTAAAGCGTGATTGTTTTCCCACTCCCAGTGGGGCCTGTGACGAGAATCATGCCCTGGGGATTGGCTAAAGCGCTTTGAAAGCGAGAGCTATCCTCTGGTGACATGCCTAACTCCGATAGCTCAAAGGTTTGCTCTGTTTGTGCCATCAAACGTAAGACAACTTTTTCACCGTGATACACCGGCAGGGTCGCTATGCGAAATGAACATTTGCACTGTTCAATCTCGATCTCCATTTGCCCATCTTGAGGAAGGCGGCGTTCTGCTATATCCAGATTTCCCAATACCTTAAGCCGTGCGGTTAGCGGTGCAGCCAGATGCGCTGGCAGCAGGGGTTGCAGTTGCAGCACGCCATCAACGCGAAAACGAATTTGATACCCTTGCTCTACCGGTTCGAAGTGAATGTCTGATGCCCTGAGTTGCAGGGCTTTGTGGAGTGTATCTTGCAACAGTTGAACCACTGGAGCCGTATTCTCAAGAGGTTCCTCTGCGCTAACAGACGGCCGTGAGTGCCTTGCTTTTTCCAGCTGTTCAACTGGCCAGTATTCAACATTGGCAGGCTTATCACAGATAAAACGCAATGCTTCAAAAAACTGTACGGGTGGGTTTGGTGCAATAGCGATATGCAGCAATGGAGCTTCAGAAAGCAATATCGCCTGATATTGGTTACACAGTGCGAGAATCTGCTGATTTGCCATGGTTTAATTTCCCGCTTGTTTATTATCAAAACGGAAGACTTCTTCGCAGGTTTGTTGAAGAGAATTATTACTGGCAGCGCTACAGGTTCGTGACCAGCCTTCGATTCCTTCTACATCACTCCAGCGTGGAGACAGGGAAATGGTCAGCCCGTTGAGACTTTCTTGCCCCGCAAGCGTAACAGCACCTTGTTCGATGCTCATGCTGCTTACATAGCGGGTGGTTTTCGGTGAAGGGATACTATTACTCCCCGCGTCACATTCGCTAACTCCGCCCCTTTCAATCGCGCAAAGTTCAATGGCGGTACGGTAGGGCAGGAAGGTTTGCAACACGTCAGTCAGAGCCGCTTTACGCAGGTAGTTTTGATAGGTGGGAATACCGATGGCGCTAAGAATCGCAATAATACCGATGACTACCATCAGCTCAATAAGTGTGAATCCTTGTTGTTTGTTCATATGCCGCTCCTGTTTGAGATAGCGGCACTTTGCGTCGTTTGAATTCTTCAGGCGAGTGCGAGTGTAAACATCAGGATGTTGTCTTCCAAAATATTTTAGGTATTTGCAGAGACGGCAATAAAAATGCGAGCGATACCGTAACGGGAAGAAAGAGGCAGATGATTTTTAGCTCATCTGCCTGGCAGAAATTAGCGGAAACGCATGGAGAGATCGAGCGCGCGGACATGTTTAGTCAGTGCGCCAACAGAGATAAAGTCGACACCCGTTTCAGCAAATTCACGGATAGTTTCTTTAGTTACGTTTCCTGAAACTTCCAGACGTGCTTTACCATTGGTGATAGCGACAGCTTTACGCATGTCTTCAACGTTGAAGTTATCGAGCATGATAATGTCAGCTCCGGCATGCAGCGCCTGTTCCAGTTCATCAAGAGATTCGACTTCAACCTCAACAGGCACATCTGGATGGAACCAAAAGGCTTTTTCTATCGCCTGGCGAATGGAACCTGAGGAGATGATGTGGTTCTCTTTAATCAAAAATGCGTCGGACAGACCTAAACGGTGGTTGCTACCACCGCCACACAGTACTGCGTATTTCAACGCGGTACGAAGGCCCGGCAGAGTTTTACGGGTATCGAGCAATTGCGTGTTTGTGCCTGCCAGCAAATCAACATAGGTGCGCACTTCGCTTGCCACACCAGACAGCGTTTGCACAAAGTTAAGCGCGGTGCGCTCGCCAGTTAATAGCACGCGTGATAATCCAGTTAATTCGAAAAGTGGTTGGTCAGCGGCAACGAGATCGCCATCTTCAACATGCCAGGTCACTTTGACATCCCCGCCAAGTTGGATGAAAACCTCTTCGACCCAACGTTTACCACAGAACACGCCATCTTCACGGGTGATGATTACGGCATGTGAACGGTGATCTGCATCCAGGAGCTGCGCAGTGATATCGTTATTGGGGTTGACGTCACCACCAAGATCTTCACGCAAAGCCTGAGAAACAGCTGCTGGAATATCAAGGTTAATACGGTCGAGAAGCTCGTCACGTCGGCGGTCTGGGTTATAACGGCGAGGAGGCATGATAAAACTCCGAAATGGCTTAGTTAATGTCGAAACATGCTACATTGATGCGACCTCAAGTACCACTCTAAGGAGACCGTGGATGCAGCTAAAAGACGGCTGGCTGGTGGGTGTTAAACATGTCCCATCCCCACATTTCGATTGCCGACCAGAGGATGAAACACCTTCCTTGTTGGTGGTGCACAACATCAGTTTACCGCCAGGCGAATTTGGTGGACCGTGGATTGATGCGTTGTTTACCGGAACACTTGATTCGCAAGCTCATCCGTACTTCGCGGGTATCGCACATTTACGAGTTTCAGCACATTGTCTTATTCGTCGTGATGGCGAAATCGTTCAATATGTAGCTTTTGATAAACGCGCCTGGCACGCAGGGGTTTCTTTGTATCAGGGGCGTGAACGCTGTAACGATTTTTCGATTGGTATTGAGTTGGAGGGGACAGATACGCTGCCCTATACTGATGAGCAATATCAACAGCTTGCTGCGATTACAGATGTGCTGGTGAACGTTTATCCGGCAATTGCTGACCATATGACGGGACATTGCGATATTGCACCGGAGCGTAAAACCGACCCAGGTCCTGCATTCGACTGGTCGCGTTTTCGCTACTTGGTAGAGGTAACGCCGAATAAGGAGATGGAATGACGCTGTTTACATTACTGCTGGTGATGATTTGGGAACGGTTATTTAAGCTGGGCGAACACTGGCAGCTAGATCACCGCCTTGAAGTGCTTTTCCGGCGAGTAAAAAACTTTTCGTTATTACGTACCATTCTGATGACCGCCCTATGTATGTTGGTGGTTTTCCTCTGTATTCGCGCGTTGCAAGGTTTATTCTTCAACGTACCGCTGCTCGTTTTCTGGATTGCACTCGGCGTGTTGTGTATTGGCGCAGGGCAGGTTCGACTGCATTACCATGCGTATTTGCAAGCAGTGAGCCATGGCGATAGTCACGCGCGAGATGCGATGGCGAGTGAACTGACGCTGATTCACGGTGTTCCACCCGATTGTGACGAGCGTGAGTATCTGAAAGAGCTGCAAAATGCGCTGTTGTGGATTAACTTTCGTTTTTATCTCGCACCGCTTTTCTGGTTTATCGTCGGCGGTGTTTGGGGGCCGGTAACACTTGCGGGTTACGCTTTTTTGCGTGCGTGGCAGACGTGGCTTGCGCGCCATCATTCTCCGCAAGAGCGTTTGCATTCCGGTATTGATACCATTTTACATGTGCTGGATTGGGTGCCTGTGCGTCTGTTTGGTGTGGCATATGCACTACTGGGACATGGAGAAAGGGCGCTTCCTGCGTGGTTTGCGTCGTTAGCCGATCGCCATACTTCGCAGTATCAGGTATTGACCAGGCTGGCTCAGTATTCGCTAGCCCGAGAGCCACATCTCGATAAAATCAAAACGCCGAAGGCGGCGGTTTCGATGGCGAAGAAAACATCATTAGTTGTTTTAGTCGTTGTCGCGTTGCTGACTATTTACGGCACTCTGGTTTAAGCCAGAGCGCCGCATAAGTTAGCGATTATCAGCAGGCGGTATGCCAAACACTGGCATACCGTTTTCATCCCATTCGAGTGTTTTCAGGCGCGTATGGCGATTCGGGTCATACAGCGGGTCACCTTCGATTTCCGTGTAGTTCCGCGCGTGATACACCAGCACATCTTTCCCATCTTTAGTTTTGGTAAAACTGTTGTGCCCCGGCCCAAACTGCTTGTTCTCGTAGCTGGTGGCAAACACAGGCTGTGGTGATTTATGCCAGTTAGCAGGGTTAGTTGGGTCAGCATGCAGGTCGATCCACAACAAGCCGATGCAGTAGTTTTCATCGGTGGCGCTGGCGGAATAGCTGACAAACAGCTTATCGCCGTGAACCACGACCGCTGGCCCTTCGTTAACCAGAAAACCTCTGCATTCCCAATCCAGTTCGGGCTTACTCAACATCACAGGTGTGCCTTTGATGGCCCAGGGTGTTTCCAGCTCGGCAAGATAGATATTGGAGTTACCTGCAATATCAGGATCTTTCTGCGCCCATAAATACCATTGCTTGCCCTGATGCTTAAAGGTGGTGGCATCAAGACAGAAGCTGTCGAATTGCGTTTTTACCTGGCCTTTTTCAACCCATTTCCCGGTGAGCGGGTCTGCATCCGCACACTCCAGTGCAAACATGCGGTGCTGGAACATATTTAACTGATCCAGTGCCTGTGTGTGGGTGGCAGCGAAATAGATGTACCACTTACCGTCGATATGATGCAGCTCTGGTGCCCAGATAAGCTCGCTCATTGGGCCATGATTGGGTTTGCGCCATACTACGGTAGGTTGCGCTTCTGGCAGCTCGCTTATTGTGTCCGCGCGGCGGATCTCCAGCCTGTCGTACTCTGGTACTGACGCAATAAAGTAGTAGCAATCTTCATGTAGCAAAATAAACGGATCGGCGCGCTGCTCAATAAATGGATTAGGCCATTGCTCCTGATTCATAGGGCTTTCCTTACAGTTTGGCTTCAACAGGTTTGCTGTCGTGGTATTCATTCAATTCCCGGTAGTTGATGCGGCGCTTTTCAAGGTCTGCCTGAATGCGCTGCATTAATTCACGGTCAACTTTCAACAAACGCACAACGCCTGCGGTAATCAGGTAGCCAACGCCAGGGATGATGGTAAACAGCATCACAATACCGTTAATTGACTCAGGGCTTTGCTGTTTGGCTCCGGCATCGTAGCCGTACCAGGAAAGCAGGAAACCAACCATTGCGCCTGCAATCGCAAGCCCCAACTTCAGAAAGAACAAGTTACCGGAGAAGCTGATGCCGGTGATGCGTTTACCTGTTTTCCACTCGCCGTAATCGTCAACGTCGGCCATCAGTGACCAGTGCAGCGGTGACGGGATTTGGTGCAGGATGTTAAGCAGGAAGTACATCACCACAATCAGCGTGGTGGCGTGCGGGTCGAGGAAGTAGAAACCGCAGGAGAAAATCGCCAGCACGATGTTAGTCCAGAAGAACACTTTCAGTTTGCAGATACGGTCGGTTAGCACTTTTGCCAACATGCTGCCGCCCATCATGCCAACCACGCCGAGGCTGATAAACAATGTGGCGAAACTGGTGCTTTGGCCCATCACCCAGGTGACGTAATACATGGTTGCCGCCATGCGGATGAAGCCAGGGCAGACGTTGCACAACGTCAGAAGCAGGATGCGCACCCACTGGTCGTTTTTCCACACATCTTTCAAATCTGCTTTTAAGTCGTCATTGCTTGGCACCGCCGGGCGAACACGTTCTCTGACTGTCGTGAAGCAGAACAGGAACATGAACATGCCGAGTACTGCCAGCACGCCCATTGCCATTTGGTAGCCTTTGGCTTTGTCGCCGCCGCCAAACCAGTCAACCATCGGCAGCAGGGAAAGCGAGAGAATCAACGTTGCGATGCCAACCATCACAAAGCGATACGACTGGCAGGCCACGCGCTCTTTTGGGTCGTTGGTAATCACGCTGCCCAATGAGCAATAAGGAATGTTGATTGCGGTGTAGGTTAATGAAAGCAGGAAGTAAGTGACGAAGGCATAGATAACTTTGCTGCTATAGGCCCAGTCCGGGGTGGTAAACATCAGGTAACTGAAGAAGGCAAACGGGGCCGCCATCCACAAAATCCATGGACGAAAACGCCCCCAGCGCGACTGAGTTCTGTCTGCAATCGCCCCCATAATAGGATCGGTTACCGCATCGATTACCCGGATGGAAAGTAGCATTACGCCGACTAACGCCGGGGCGAGCCCAAAGATATCGGTATAAAAATAGTTAACAAACAACATAATGGCGCCAAAGATAATGTTACATCCGGCGTCCCCCATTCCGTAGCCAATCTTTTCTTTCACAGATAATTTGCTGCTTTCCATAGAAAATGCTCCTGACCAGAATATGGACAAGAGTATTGAGCTATTGGAGAAAATTTGCGTGTCTGTAATCCGCCACAGAGATGGACAATACTGTCATTGTTAAGAATATGTGAAGCAGATAACAAAGCGCCCCGATAAGCGATGGCTCGTCGGAGCGCTTTGAGCAGAAGGGAGAGTTAAGCTTTAACGCTCTTCAGGTTCTTCTGTTTGATAAAATAACCGATACCGAGAACGACCACCCATACTGGAATCAGCCATACGGAGATAGCCATTCCTGGAGTTATCGCCATAATCACCAATACTGCCGCCATAAACAGCAGGCAGACGTAGTTACCCAATGGATAGAACAGGGCAGGGAAACGCGTTTTCACGCCCTGTTGTTGTTTAGCACGGCGGAACTTCATATGCGCCAGGCTAATCATCGCCCAGTTGATGACCAGTGCAGACACCACCAGTGCCATCAGCAGGCCAAAGGCTTCCGCTGGTGCCAGATAGTTGATCAGTACACACAGTGCGGTGAACAGCGCAGATACCAAAATGGTATTCACTGGAACGCCACGTTTATCAACTTTCTGCAGTGCTTTCGGTGCGTTGCCTTGTTGAGCCAGGCCAAACAGCATACGGCTGTTGCAGTAAACACAGCTGTTATAAACAGACAGCGCGGCGGTAAGAACCACAACGTTCAGTGCGTTAGCAACAAAGGTGTCACCCAGTTCGTGGAAGATAAGTACGAACGGGCTGGTATCAGCGGTAACGCGAGTCCATGGCATCAGAGACAACAGCACAGCCAGGGAACCCACATAGAAAATCAGAATACGGTAGATAACCTGGTTGGTTGCTTTCGGAATGCTAACCTGTGGGTTATCTGCTTCCGCAGCCGTAATCCC
This sequence comes from Buttiauxella massiliensis, assembly GCF_902500225.1. GTDB lineage: Bacteria > Pseudomonadota > Gammaproteobacteria > Enterobacterales > Enterobacteriaceae > Buttiauxella > Buttiauxella massiliensis. Next base: position 97,466 of record NZ_LR722656.1, read on the forward strand.
AACCAGCTCCAGACCGCCGAATGAGAACATGATAATCGCCATCATCATCACAAGCCCGGTCCAGCCGTGTGGCAGGAATCCACCTTGTTCCCATAAGTTGCGCACTGTCGCCTGTGGGCCTGCGTGATCGCTAAACAGCAACCATGCGCCAAACACGATCATAGCGACAACCGCGATGACTTTAATAATCGCGAACCAAAACTCCATCTCACCAAACACTTTTACATTAGTGAGGTTAACGGCATTGATGACGACGAAAAAGACTGCGGCAGATGCCCAGGTTGGGATCTCCGGATACCAGAACTGAATGTATTTACCCACTGCAGTAAGTTCTGCCATGGCAACGAGTACATACAGTACCCAGTAGTTCCAGCCAGAAGCAAAACCTGCGAATCCGCCCCAGTATTTGTAAGCAAAATGGCTAAATGAGCCCGCTACCGGCTCCTCAACGACCATTTCACCTAACTGGCGCATGATCAAGAAGGCAATAAAGCCTGCAATCGCGTAACCAAGAATAATCCCCGGCCCGGCAGATTGGATGACAGACGCACTGCCCAGAAACAGGCCTGTCCCAATAGCTCCACCTAGCGCGATGAGCTGGATATGGCGGTTTTTAAGGCCGCGTTTCAGCGTGTCGCCTTGTTCCATCATTTAACCTCGTGTGGTCATTTTCAGGGCGCTGGCCGCGCCTCTGTAAGTTTGTAATTCCGTAATGTGTAGTCTTTATTTTACGGTTTTTAATTCCAGTATTTTGCGCATTGGACTACCGCAGCGCAAAGAATAGTGGTAAGTGCCAGTGTTTGCACCTGCTTTCTATTATTGCCGTGACGAGTTGAATAAAAAGAAACCAGTTGTTCTTCCGCCCGAATTATTTATTCCGCCTGTTATTTATCCACGTTAAGCGAATTCGTTGAATTAATATTCATATTTTAAACTGATGAATCGGTTCAGATTGCAAGAAAAGGCACTTTTTGCTGTTTCGTAAACGTTAAATACGTCTGTGTGTGAGTAAATGTGACATTTGTGCAAAGTTACAGCTTTGAAACGTCATTTCTGTAATGTTGTTAAAATGTGCCTGGTTTAATGATTTCAATCAAAACCAATATGGACAGAAGGTGAATACTTTGTTACTTTAGCGTCAAGAATGTGAAATTGGTCATACCAATTGACTACAGGCTAATGGCAGATATAGGGAACACATGGCCTACAGCAAAATCCGCCAACCAAAACTATCCGATGTGATTGAGCAGCAGTTGGAGTTTCTCATCCTCGAGGGAACCTTGCGTCCCGGCGAAAAACTCCCACCAGAGCGCGAATTGGCAAAACAATTCGACGTTTCTCGTCCTTCACTACGCGAGGCCATTCAGCGTCTCGAAGCGAAAGGGCTCCTGCTTCGTCGTCAGGGCGGCGGTACTTTTGTCCAAAACAGTCTTTGGCAAAGTTTAAGCGACCCTCTGGTCGAACTGCTGTCTGACCATCCTGAATCCCAGTTTGATCTGCTTGAAACCCGCCACGCACTTGAGGGTATCGCTGCCTATTACGCTGCATTGCGTGGTACAGACGAAGACCTCAAACGTATTAGCGACTGCCATGTTGCCATTCAACAAGCGCAAGAGTCCGGCGACCTGGATGCAGAGTCCGATGCGGTTATGCAGTATCAAATAGCTGTAACCGAAGCTGCCCACAATGTGGTGCTACTACACTTGTTGCGCTGTATGTCACCAATGCTCGAACAAAACGTTCGTCAGAATTTTGAATTGCTCTATGCGCGCCGTGAAATGCTGGCGCAAGTGAGCAGCCATCGCGCCAGCATTTTTGCGGCGATTATGGCTCGTCAGCCGGAGCAGGCGCGCGAAGCGTCGCACCGTCACCTGGCATTTATCGAAGAAATATTGCTGGATCGCAGCCGCGAACAGAGTCGTCGAGAACGTTCTCTGCGGCGCTTACAGCAACGTAAGGAATGAGAGCCCGAAATTTCTGGTTCTTTTAAGCGCCACTATTTAGAGCGCGGCAACTAAACGCAGAACCTGTCTTATTGTGTTTTTCCAAGGAAAATACAATGGGACAGGTTCCAGATAATCAACGTATTAGACACAGATAAGGAATACCACCCATGTCAGAACGTTTCCCAAATGACGTGGATCCGATCGAAACTCGCGACTGGCAACAGGCGATCGAATCGGTCATCCGTGAAGAAGGTGTTGAGCGCGCACAGTACCTGATTGATCAGTTACTGAGCGAAGCCCGTAAAGGTGGAGTAAAAATCGCAGCAGGTTCTGCTGCCCGCCAGTACGTAAACTCCATCGCCGTTGAAGATGAACCGGAATACCCGGGGAATCTGGAGCTGGAACGCCGTATTCGTTCTGCTATCCGTTGGAACGCCATCATGACCGTCCTGCGTGCGTCTAAAAAAGACCTCGATCTGGGCGGCCATATGTCCTCTTTCCAGTCTTCTGCAACCGTGTATGACGTGTGTTTCAACCACTTCTTCCGCGCACGCAATGCGAAAGATGGCGGCGATCTGGTGTACTTCCAGGGCCACATCTCCCCAGGCGTTTACGCACGTGCTTTCCTTGAAGGCCGCCTGACTGAAGACCAGATGAACAATTTCCGTCAGGAAGTTCACGGTAATGGTTTGTCCTCTTATCCGCACCCGAAATTGATGCCTGAATTCTGGCAGTTCCCGACCGTATCTATGGGTCTGGGTCCAATCGGTGCAATCTATCAGGCTAAATTCCAGAAATACCTGGAACACCGTGGCCTGAAAGACACCTCCGCACAGCGCGTTTACGCGTTCCTGGGCGACGGCGAGATGGATGAGCCAGAATCTAAAGGTGCGATCACTATCGCAACCCGTGAAAAACTGGACAACCTGTGCTTCATCATCAACTGTAACTTGCAGCGTCTTGATGGCCCAGTAACCGGTAACGGCAAAATCATTAACGAACTGGAAGGTATCTTCGCGGGTGCTGGCTGGAACGTGATCAAAGTGATTTGGGGCTCTCGTTGGGACGAACTGCTGCGTAAAGATACCAGCGGTAAGCTGCTGCAGCTGATGGGCGAAACCGTTGACGGTGACTATCAGACCTTCAAATCCAAAAACGGCGCTTACGTTCGTGAGCACTTCTTCGGTCGTTATCCAGAAACTGCTGCACTGGTTAAAGATATGTCCGACGATGAGATTTGGGCACTGAACCGTGGCGGCCACGATCCGAAGAAAATCTACGCTGCACTGAGAAATGCACAAGAAACCAAAGGCAAAGCAACTGTCATCCTGGCGCATACCGTTAAAGGTTATGGCATGGGTGAAACTGCCGAAGGTAAAAACATCGCGCACCAGGTTAAGAAAATGAACATGGACGGCGTGCGTTATGTCCGCGACCGTTTCAATGTGCCAGTGACCGATGCTGAAATTGAAAAACTGCCGTACATCAAGTTCGAAGAAGGCAGCGAAGAGTACAAATATCTGCATGGTCAGCGCGAAAAACTGAACGGCTATCTGCCGACTCGTCTGCCAAAATTCACCGAGAAACTGGAACTGCCTACCCTGGCTGACTTCAGCTCTCTGTTAGAAGAGCAGAACAAAGAAATCTCCACCACTATCGCTTTCGTTCGTGCCCTGAACGTGATGCTGAAGAACCCGTCTATCAAAGACCGTCTGGTTCCAATCATTGCCGATGAAGCGCGTACTTTCGGTATGGAAGGTCTGTTCCGTCAGATTGGTATTTACAGCCCGAACGGCCAGCAGTACACCCCGCAGGACCGTGAGCAGGTTGCTTACTATAAAGAAGACGAGAAAGGTCAGATCCTGCAAGAAGGTATCAACGAGCTGGGCGCAGGTTCTTCCTGGCTGGCGGCGGCGACTTCTTACAGCACCAACGATCTGCCAATGATCCCGTTCTACATCTACTACTCCATGTTCGGTTTCCAACGTATTGGCGACCTGTGCTGGGCAGCGGGTGACCAACAGGCGCGTGGCTTCCTGGTCGGTGGTACTTCCGGTCGTACGACTCTGAACGGTGAAGGTTTGCAGCACGAAGATGGCCACAGCCATATTCAGTCTCTGACTATCCCTAACTGTATCTCTTACGATCCATCTTACGCTTACGAAGTTGCAGTCATCATGCATGACGGCCTGGTGCGTATGTACGGTGAAGCACAAGAGAACATTTACTACTACATCACCACGCTGAATGAAAACTACCACATGCCAGCCATGCCTGAAGGCGCGGAAGAAGGCATCCGTAAAGGTATCTACAAACTGGAAACAGTTGAAGGTAGCAAAGGTAAAGTTCAGCTGATGGGCTCGGGCTCTATCCTGCGTCACGTTCGTGAAGCAGCGCAGATACTCGCGAAAGACTACGGCGTTGGCTCTGATGTATTCAGCGTAACTTCCTTCACTGAACTGGCGCGTGATGGCCAGGATTGTGAGCGCTGGAACATGCTGCACCCAACTGCAGAACCACGTGTACCGTACGTTGCTCAGGTACTGAGCGATGCACCAGCCGTGGCATCTACTGACTATATGAAACTGTTCGCTGAGCAGATCCGTAACTTCATCCCGGCAAGCGATTACCGCGTACTGGGCACTGATGGCTTCGGTCGTTCAGACAGCCGCGAAAACCTGCGTCACCACTTCGAAGTGGACGCGTCTTACGTGGTTGTTGCAGCACTTGGCGAACTGGCTAAACGTGGCGAAATCGATAAGAAAGTGGTAGCTGACGCTATCATCAAATTCAACATCGATGCAGATAAAGTCAACCCGCGTCTGGCATAAGAGGTAAAGAATAAAATGGCTATCGAAATCAAAGTACCGGACATCGGTGCAGACGAAGTTGAAGTTACCGAAATCATGGTGAAAGTGGGCGACAAGGTTGAAGTTGACCAGTCCATCATCTCCGTGGAAGGTGACAAGGCTTCAATGGAAGTCCCCTCTCCGCAAGCAGGCGTGGTCAAAGAGATCAAAGTTGCGGTTGGTGACAAAGTTGAAACCGGCAAACTGGTTATGATTTTCGAATCCGCCGAAGGTGCAGCGCAAGCTGCCCCTGCTCAGGCAGAAGAGAAGAAAGAAGCAGCGCCAGCAGCAGCTCCGGCAGCCGCCGCAGCAGCAAAAGAAGTGAACGTGCCTGACATCGGCGGTGACGAAGTAGAAGTTACCGAGATTATGGTTAAAGTTGGCGACAAAGTAGAAGCAGAACAAAGTCTTATCACCGTTGAAGGTGACAAAGCTTCTATGGAAGTCCCGGCACCGTTCGCAGGCGTTGTAAAAGAAATCAAAATCAACACAGGCGACAAAGTGTCTACCGGTTCTCTGATTATGGTCTTCGAAGTAGCGGGCGCTGCGCCAGCTGCAACCGAAGCCAAAGCAGAAGCGGCTCCGGCAGCGGCACCAGCGGCATCTGGCTCGAAAGAAGTGAACGTGCCGGATATCGGCGGTGACGAAGTTGAAGTGACTGAAGTGATGGTTAAAGTGGGCGATAAAGTTGCCGCTGAACAATCACTGATCACCGTAGAAGGCGACAAAGCTTCTATGGAAGTCCCGGCTCCGTTCGCGGGTGTTGTTAAAGAAATCAAAATCAATACTGGCGACAAAGTGTCTACCGGTTCCCTGATTATGGTCTTTGAAGTGGAAGGTGCTGCACCAGCTCCTGCCGCTAAGCAAGAAGCAGCAGCTCCGGCTCCTGCGGCTACGGCGCAAAAACCAGCTGCGGCTCCTGCGAAAGCGGAAGGCAAAACTGAATTCGCTGAAAACGACGCATACGTTCATGCCACACCACTGATTCGCCGCCTGGCGCGTGAGTTCGGTGTGAACCTGGCGAAAGTGAAAGGGACAGGCCGTAAAGGTCGTATCCTGCGCGAAGACGTTCAGGCTTACGTGAAAGACGCGGTTAAGCGTGCAGAATCTGCACCAGCTGCGGCTACCGGCGGCGGTCTGCCTGGCATGCTGCCATGGCCGAAAGTTGATTTCAGCAAGTTCGGCGAAATCGAAGAAGTTGAACTGGGCCGTATCCAGAAAATCTCTGGTGCGAACCTGAGCCGTAACTGGGTGATGATCCCGCACGTTACGCACTTCGACAAAACTGATATCACCGATCTGGAAGCGTTCCGTAAGCAGCAGAACGACGAAGCTGCCAAGCGTAAGCTGGATGTGAAGTTCACGCCTGTCGTGTTCATCATGAAAGCGGTTGCTGCTGCTCTTGAGCAGATGCCACGCTTCAACAGTTCTCTGTCTGAAGACGGCCAGAAGCTGACGCTGAAGAAATACATCAACATCGGTGTGGCGGTTGATACGCCAAACGGTCTGGTTGTTCCGGTATTCAAAGATGTGAACAAGAAGAGCATCTCTGAGCTGTCCCGTGAACTGATGGCGATTTCTAAGAAAGCTCGCGATGGCAAGCTGACTGCTGGCGAAATGCAGGGCGGTTGCTTCACCATTTCAAGCCTGGGTGGTATCGGGACGACTCACTTCGCGCCAATCGTTAACGCGCCGGAAGTGGCCATCCTCGGTGTCTCCAAGTCTGCTATCGAGCCGGTCTGGAATGGTAAAGAGTTCACTCCGCGTCTGATGATGCCAATGTCTCTTTCCTTCGACCACCGCGTGATCGACGGTGCTGATGGTGCGCGCTTTATCACCATCATCAACAACACGCTGGCCGACATTCGCCGCCTGGTGATGTAAGCCAAAAAGCCGGCCTTGCGGTCGGCTTTTTTCTGATAATCTCGTGATGTAGTTCGAGATTATCTGATGCAAAGGACAATTCGTTTGCCGTTTGTTGTTTCAAAATTGTTAACAATTTTGTAAACTGCGTGCGGATAGAACGTCCCGGTGGCAATGGGCGTTAAAGACCAGGGACCGCCGGAAATAAATTAAGAGGTCATGATGAGTACTGAAATCAAAACTCAGGTCGTCGTACTTGGGGCAGGCCCGGCAGGTTATTCTGCTGCATTCCGTTGCGCTGATTTAGGTCTGGAGACCATCATTGTCGAGCGTTACAGCACCCTTGGTGGTGTTTGTCTGAACGTTGGCTGTATCCCTTCTAAAGCCTTGCTGCACGTTGCTAAAGTTATCGAAGAAGCAAAAGCTTTGGCTGAGCACGGCATCGTTTTCGGCGAGCCGAAAACTGACATCGACAAAATTCGTACCTGGAAAGAAAAGGTTATCAACCAGTTGACTGGTGGCCTGTCCGGTATGGCAAAAGGTCGTAAAGTTAAAGTGGTGACTGGCCTGGGTAAATTTACCGGCGCTAACACCCTGGTTGTTGAAGGTGAAAATGGTCCAACGACTATCACTTTTGATAACGCAATTATCGCGGCAGGTTCTCGTCCGATTCAGTTGCCATTCATTCCGCATGAAGATCCACGCGTATGGGATTCTACCGACGCACTGGAACTGAAAGCCGTACCAAAACGCATGCTGGTTATGGGTGGCGGTATCATCGGTCTGGAAATGGGTACTGTGTACCATGCGCTGGGTTCAGAGATTGACGTGGTTGAAATGTTCGACCAGGTTATCCCGGCTGCCGACAAAGACGTTGTTAAAGTCTTCACCAAGCGTATCAGCAAGCAGTTCAACCTGATGCTGGAAACCAAAGTGACTGCCGTTGAAGCCAAAGAAGATGGCATCTACGTCACCATGGAAGGCAAAAAAGCTCCTGCTGAACCACAGCGTTACGACGCGGTTCTGGTTGCTATCGGCCGCGTACCTAACGGTAAGCTGCTGGATGCGGGTGCTGCTGGCGTAGAAGTTGACGACCGTGGCTTCATCCGTACTGACAAGCAAATGCGCACTAACGTGCCGCACATCTACGCTATCGGCGATATCGTCGGCCAGCCAATGCTTGCTCACAAAGGTGTTCACGAAGGCCACGTTGCCGCTGAAGTTATCGCTGGCATGAAGCACTACTTCGACCCGAAAGTGATTCCTTCAATCGCGTACACCGAACCAGAAGTTGCATGGGTAGGTCTGACCGAGAAAGAAGCGAAAGAGAAAGGCATCAGCTACGAAACCGCCACCTTCCCGTGGGCTGCTTCTGGCCGTGCTATCGCTTCTGATTGCGCAGACGGTATGACCAAACTGATTTTCGACAAAGAAACTCACCGTGTTATCGGTGGTGCGATTGTCGGGACTAACGGCGGCGAGCTGTTGGGCGAAATCGGTCTGGCTATCGAAATGGGTTGTGACGCTGAAGACATCGCGCTTACCATCCACGCGCACCCGACTCTGCACGAGTCTGTTGGTCTGGCTGCTGAGATCTTCGAAGGTAGCATCACCGACCTGCCAAACCCGAAAGCGAAGAAGAAGTAATCGCCTGAAGGTAAAGAAAAAAGCGGCTTAGGCCGCTTTTTTTATTGGGTTATTGCTGCTCTTGCTGCCAGCTTTCATCTGGGTTGAACTGTGTTATCTCTTTCACTTTTTCATCCGTCTGCTCGCCCAAATCCTTCTGATACACCAGCCCCCGGTTATTCACCATAAAAGTGGTCACCCCCGTTTCGCCATATTCAACAGGCCAGGCGACTAACGCAAAGCCATCAGCCATTTTCCCGTCAGTGATATAGTTCTTTTCGCCCCCCGGAGCATGAGCCCCCTGTGCGGTCAGTATGCGGAAATGATAGCCGTGATAACCCATACCAGGTTGCTCAGGGCTGAAGCTTGGGCCGAGTGGGCTTGGCTCTTCACCGGGTGTCGCCGGCCAGTACAAGCCATCTTTCTTACCTTCGCTGCTGACAAATTTCTGTGCGTATTGTTGGTCGAGCTGATAGTAATCTTGCTGCGCCGCTACATAGGCATTTATCGCCTGAATTGCGGACAGTTCGTTAAGGCCGATGGTACGCGTGTGTATTTCATCTGCGGCGCGTTTCATATCGAAATGCCAGCCAGCTTCAGTTTTCACGATAGGGATCGGCAACTGCCAGTTTTCCTGCCCGACGTTCAAATGGGCCGTTTCACCTTTCTCCTCGATGTTATGACTCACTTTCCAGTCACGAACAAAACGGGCGACAGCTTCCGGGTCGGCTTTTTCATCCGGCAGATAGTGACGCCAGTTATCGCCCAGCACCTCGGTCAGCGCGGCTTCATCCTGGCTTATCACAGCATTGGCAAACGAGTTGGCCGCAAGCTCAGGCGTGGTGAATTGCTGTTGGGCCTGAACAAAAGCAGGCAGCATAAGCATTACTAATGCACTTAACTTCATACGATTTTTCATGATGCCTCCTTATTAACGGCGATGAATTTCACGACTACCCGAGCTACGTTCTCTGGACCCGCTACGTTGTTCGCGGTTTGCCGATGATCGATTCAAACTTTGCTGCCCACGCAGGTTTTGCGCCTGCCAGGAAGGAGAGCGGCTGTCATTCCCGCTAAACGCGTTCGGGCGTGATGCCGCGCGCTGTGTCTGGCCGAGATTGTTGCTGCTGCGGTGTTGTTGAGCCGTTTCGCGACGCTGTTGCTGCTGCTGCGACGTCTGGCGCTGCTCTTGCGCTTTCACATTGTCGCGACGCTGCTGCTGTTGCGCTGTTGGGTTATTCAACTGAGTTTTAGCGGTGTCCCGGCGTTGTTGTTGAGTGGTGGATTGATTGAACTGTTGTTTTGCTGCATTGCGGCGAGAATCCGTATTTTGCGAATCATAACCGCGGTAGTTGTTGCGTTGGGCTATCTGGTTCAATTGTTGCGATGAAGCCTTACGTTGCGCATCGCGGGAAGCCAACTGCGGAGCTGCCGCATCAATTCTGCCTTTGTTTTGCTGTAACTGTGTGGCTGCGGCTTGCCGCTGGGCATCACGGTTAACGGGCGCGCTTCTTTGCGTAGCACTTAAACCGCCTGCGACGTTGGTCTGATGGTAGCGCTGGGCAACGTTGCTGTTGTTATACGGAACGCCATTGCGATAAGTCGGGTTGTGCTGCCAGCCCACATTACGACCTTGTAGGTTTTGCCCGGAAATTCGGTTGAATTTATTGACGTCAATGTTGATGTTATTGTCGCCGTTGCGCTCATACCCGCCGCCACCATGGTAATCATGGTGATAATCGTCATCATCCCAGTCCAGGTTACTAAACAGAGCGTAAGTAGTCGCAATACCCAGGCTGAATCCCAGACCATTGACAAAACTGTTGCCGAACTGTTCTCCCGGAGGGGGCGGAAGATAGGTCGGTGGATACGCGGTGTTCGGCCAGGTACCGTATACCGTCGATGGGTTATAGCTCGGAACATAAACCACTTGTGGATCGGTCGGCTCGATTTTTATCACTGTTTCTGCTGGTGCTGCTGCTACGGTTTTGGATGAAGATGAGCTGCTACCGGCAGGCGCGGCCACCGTCGTATTTTGGTTAACCGTGACTGGCGCAGTAGTGACTGTTTGCTGTGGAGTGGTTTTCAATGAGCCAGTTTGTTGTGCCAGCAAACGTAATTTCTGCACTGAATCCATCACATCTTTAGGTTGCGCTAAAAATGCATCCCCCAGATTTTGCACCCATTCCGGGTTTTCACCCATCAGAGCTAATAGCGGCGGGAAGGCCACGAGAGATTTTACACTCGGGTCCCACGGCTGGTTGGCGACAGCCTGGATGGCGGTGTCACCTTGTTGCTTCGGATTATCACGTGACCATTGCACCGCCTGCACTACGTTTGCGGGATACGTCGACGCCATCAAGACTTGTGATAAAAGTTGATCAGGATAGAGCGCAATCGGTGCAACCCATTGGTCGAGCTGCGCCGTAGTGTAAGTTGGTGGTGCGACTGATGCGGTAGTTGCCGCAGGCGCTGGTGTCGCAGTCGGAGCTGGAGCAGTTGGCGTTACTGGGGCTGCTGGAACTGGTTGTACAGTCTGAGCCGCAGGAGTCGGTTCACTCGTCGTCTGGCTTTTTACATACAGAACACCAGACGCCGCTAGAATTCCGGCACTGCAAATAATGGCAAGAATATGAGGCTTGAATGGCAACTTCATTTAACTTCTCCTGGTATTCAGAAGTAGAGAGCTGTGCCGGGAAGTGGCAATTCTGGCGAGTATAGATAGCTGATAGTTTAATTTTTGACTTAAACGGTGATTCTTGCCGGGAATCTTGTCCGAAATCGTGAAATATTATTTCGAGTTGCGCAGAAGGCGCATTGGGAAAGTGATGTTCCCTGGAGTAGGTCTGGAGGTTCAAAAGTGGTTTACAAAGATGTGGTTAACTTACTAAAAAACAGAATTAGCAGTCCGACATACAGCATTGGCGATATTCTCCCTTCTGAAAAGGAGCTGGCGGAGTCCTTTAATGTTTCGCGAAATACATTGAGAAAGGCGCTAAAAGTCCTCGAACAGGAAGAGCTGGTTGAGCGCAGACATGGCTCCGGAACTTATCTGCGCAACAAGCATTTCCAGGCGTTCGTCACCCATCTCGATAGCTTTACGGAAATCGCCCGCAGCGAAGGGAAAAAACCGACTAGTCAGGTGCTGAGATTTGAGTTGCTGGAAGCATCAGAGGAAATCGCCACTCGCTTGCAGCTAGCAGTGGGTGAACCGGTCTATTACTCCAAGCGTTTACGCCACATTGATGATGTGCCGATGCAACTTGAGGAAACCTGGCTTTCCGTTAATCGCTTCCCCGATCTGACGGTAAACCACATGAAGAAATCAAAATTTTCCTACATTGAAGACGAATGTAACGTCATTATTCAGGGCTGCTACGAGTCGTTTCAACCCGTTCTGCCTTCCCCTGACATCGCCAAAATGCTGCATATCAGCGTCCGTGATCCCATTATTAAAATGGAGACGCAATCTATTGATGAGAGTAATAACCCCATCGATTATTCGATTCTCTATACCAATGTATTCGAGTTCCAGGTTAAATATTTCTTACCTCGTCGCATGAGTCAGCCAGAAAAATAATCCCCTCCAGGGGCGTTAATAGCGATCATCGATCACACTTCCTGGTAAAAAAGTTGTTCAGAAATCCCATAATAAATGCACCTCTTGGCAAGATGATCTGAGCGCAGGCTCAGAACCCCCGTGATTAGGCTCTTTTAAGAGGTGCAAAAGTGGTTTAAGGCCCCGCGGGCTGAGGTTTGCTAATTGAACGGGTGGTTCATAAGATTGATTTCATCATCATCTTCACACTCGTGCGTTCTCATTGAGGGAAAGAATATGTCCGGATTTAAAGATGGATTTCTGTGGGGCGGTGCGGTTGCAGCTCATCAACTGGAAGGTGGCTGGAAAGAGGGCGGGAAGGGGATAAGCGTTGCTGATGTCATGACTGCTGGCGCTCACGGTGTGCCACGCGAAATTACCGACGGCGTGCTGCCGGGCAAAAATTACCCTAACCACGACGCGATAGATTTCTACCACCGCTATAAAGACGATATTCAGCTGTTTGCCGAGATGGGCTTTAAATGTTTCCGCACCTCGATTGCCTGGACGCGTATCTTCCCGCTTGGTGATGAGTTGGAGCCTAATGAAGCAGGTCTGCGATTTTATGATGATTTGTTCGATGAGTGCCTGAAGCACGGTATCGAACCGGTGATTACCCTTTCGCATTTCGAGATGCCTTATCACTTAGTGACCGAATACGGCGGCTGGCGTAACCGTAAGCTTATAGACTTCTTCGTGCGTTTTGCCAAAGTGGTATTCACTCGTTACCAGCACAAAGTGAAGTACTGGATGACCTTTAACGAGATCAACAACCAGGCTAACTTCCACGAAGACTTTGCACCGTTTACCAACTCTGGCCTGAAGTATGAACCGGGCGAAGATCGTGAGCCGGTGATGTTCCAGGCCGCGCACTACGAGCTGGTCGCCAGCGCGCTGGCCGTGAAAGCAGCGCGTGAGATCAATCCCAATATGCTGGTTGGCTGCATGATCGCCATGTGCCCAATCTACCCATTGAGCTGTGCGCCTAACGATATGATGATGGCGATGAACGCCATGCACCGTCGTTACTGGTTTACTGACGTTCACGTGCGCGGCACGTATCCTAAACATCTGCTCAATTATTTTGAACGCCGTGGTTTCGAGCTGGATATCACCGATGAAGACCTCGCAGATCTGAAACAGGGCTGCGTCGATTACATTGGTTTCAGCTACTACATGTCGTTTGCCACCAAAGCCACCGACGACAACCCGCAGCTGGATTACGACGAATCCAAAAGCCTGGTTTCAAATCCGCACGTTAAAAAATCAGACTGGGGTTGGCAGATTGATCCGGTAGGGCTTCGCTACTCACTGAACTGGTTCTGGGATCATTATCAACTGCCGTTGTTTATCGTTGAAAATGGCTTTGGAGCGATTGATGTTCAGGGAAGCGATGGCGTGGTGGATGATCAGTACCGCATCGACTATATGTCTGCTCATATCGCCGAGATGAAAAAAGCGGTAGTTGAGGACGGCGTTGACCTTATGGGTTACACCCCGTGGGGATGTATCGACCTGGTTTCTGCAGGAACCGGTGAGATGAAAAAGCGTTATGGCTTGATCTACGTGGATAAAGATAACGAAGGTAACGGAACGCTTGAGCGCAGCCGCAAGAAATCTTTCGCCTGGTATCAGCAGGTGATTAAGACTAACGGCGAACAACTGTAACTCTTCTTATTTATTCTGTGTAAATGGTGGATGACGCTGCTTATCCACCTTACAAAACCCTCTCATTTTGCCCTTAACGATTCAGCAAGTATTTAATGTTGCTTTTTTGTAAACACATTCACCCCCCCTGAAAATCCTGCTATGCTGCCCGTCGCGGTACCGGGCATTTACCCTACAAACTGCTGTCTCACAGGAGCGTGAAGAGAATAGCCGGAACCGAAATGACAATGAGAGCGAGGAGAACCGTCGTGCTAGAAGAATACCGTAAGCACGTAGCCGAACGTGCTGCAGATGGGATTGTTCCAAAACCTTTAGAAGCATCCCAAATGGCCGCACTGGTCGAGCTGCTGAAATCCCCGCCAGCGGGTGAAGAACAATTCCTTTTAGATCTTATTACCAATCGTGTTCCGCCAGGCGTTGATGAAGCCGCCTACGTTAAAGCCGGTTTCCTGGCTGCTATCACCAAAGGTGAAGCCACTTCTCCGTTAATCTCCCCTGAGAAAGCTGTAGAACTGCTTGGCACTATGCAAGGCGGCTACAACATTCATCCGCTGATTGACGCGCTGGATAACGAAAAGCTGGCCGCGATTGCGGGCAAAGCGCTGTCTCACACGCTGCTGATGTTCGATAACTTCTACGACGTAGAAGAGAAAGCTAAAGCGGGTAACGTTCACGCGCAAAAAGTGCTGAAATCGTGGGCTGATGCCGAGTGGTTCCTGTCTCGTCCAAAACTGGCTGAGAAAATCACTGTTACCGTATTTAAAGTCACCGGCGAAACGAATACCGATGACTTGTCTCCAGCTCCAGATGCCTGGTCACGCCCGGATATCCCTCTGCACGCATTAGCGATGCTGAAAAACGCCCGCGAAGGTATCGAGCCGGATCAACCTGGTAGTGTTGGCCCAATCAAACAGATCGAAGCGCTGAACAAAAAAGGTTTCCCTCTGGCTTATGTGGGCGACGTTGTTGGTACCGGTTCTTCGCGTAAATCTGCGACTAACTCCGTGCTGTGGTTCATGGGCGATGACATCCCGAACGTGCCGAACAAGCGCGGCGGCGGTGTGGTGCTTGGTGGCAAAATCGCGCCAATCTTCTTTAACACTATGGAAGATGCCGGTGCGCTGCCAATCGAAGTTGACGTAAACGACCTGAATATGGGCGATGTTATTGACATCTATCCATACAAAGGCGAAGTGCGTAACCACGAAACCAACGAAGTTATCGCTAACTTTGAGCTGAAAACTGACGTGTTGCTGGACGAAGTCCGTGCTGGTGGCCGTATTCCGTTGATCATTGGTCGCGGTCTGACGACTAAAGCGCGTGAAGCGCTGGATTTGCCACGTAGCGAAGTGTTTGTTCAGGCTAAAGATGTAGTAGCCAGTACTCGCGGCTTCTCTCTGGCGCAGAAAATGGTTGGCCGCGCTTGTGGCGTGGAAGGCATTCGTCCTAACCAGTATTGCGAACCAAAAATGACTTCTGTTGGTTCTCAGGACACCACCGGTCCAATGACCCGTGATGAGCTGAAAGACCTCGCATGCCTGGGCTTCTCAGCTGACCTGGTAATGCAGTCCTTCTGCCATACTGCGGCTTATCCAAAGCCGGTGGATGTTAATACTCACCATACACTGCCTGACTTCATTATGAACCGTGGCGGCGTCTCGCTGCGTCCAGGCGATGGTGTTATCCACTCGTGGCTGAACCGTATGCTGCTGCCGGATACCGTCGGGACTGGCGGTGACTCGCATACCCGTTTCCCAATTGGGATCTCCTTCCCTGCGGGTTCTGGCCTGGTGGCGTTTGCTGCGGCAACGGGTGTGATGCCACTGGATATGCCTGAGTCTGTTCTGGTGCGCTTTAAAGGTAAAATGCAGCCGGGTATTACTCTGCGCGACTTGGTTCATGCCATTCCGCTTTATGCGATTAAACAAGGCCTGCTGACTGTTGAGAAGAAAGGTAAGAAAAACATTTTCTCTGGCCGCATCCTTGAAATCGAAGGTCTGCCAACGCTGAAAGTAGAGCAAGCGTTTGAGCTGACCGATGCTTCCGCTGAGCGTTCAGCTGCTGGTTGCACCATCAAGTTGGATCGCGAGCCGATCGAAGAGTATCTGAGCTCTAACATTGTGCTCCTGAAGTGGATGATCGCAGAAGGTTACGGCGATCGTCGTACGCTTGAGCGCCGTATCCAGGGCATGGAAAAATGGCTGGCCGATCCTCAGTTACTCGAAGCCGATGCTGATGCGGAATACGCAGAGATCATCGAAATCGATCTGAATGACATCAAAGAGCCAATTCTTTGTGCGCCAAACGATCCTGATGACGCGCGTCTGCTGTCTGATGTCGCCGGCGAGAAAATCGATGAAGTATTTATCGGTTCTTGCATGACCAACATCGGCCACTTCCGTGCGGCGGGTAAACTGCTCGATAGCCACAAAGGCCAGTTGCCAACTCGCCTGTGGGTTGCGCCACCAACGCGTATGGATGCCGCTCAGTTGACTGAAGAAGGCTACTACAGCGTATTTGGTAAGAGCGGTGCGCGTATCGAAATCCCAGGCTGTTCACTGTGCATGGGTAACCAGGCGCGTGTGGCAGACGGTTCAACCGTGGTTTCAACGTCTACCCGTAACTTCCCTAACCGTTTAGGCACTGGTGCGAACGTGTTCCTGGCTTCCGCAGAACTGGCAGCAGTGGCATCACTGCTGGGCAAACTGCCAACGCCTGACGAGTACCAGACCTTTATGGCGCAGGTCGATAAGACGGCGGTTGATACTTACCGTTACCTGAACTTCGACAAACTTTCTCAGTACACCGAGAAAGCTGACGGCGTGATTTTCCAGACTGCGGTATAACATTTACCCAATCTGCGACAAGGGAGGCTTAGGCCTCCCTTTTTATTTGCCACGCTCGTGCCTGAACGCTGTTTTTCGACGACTTTGCTGCGATACTTACTCTATACGCTAAGGGGTACTGCATTTCCCCGGGCAGGGTAGAGGAAAACACCATGGAATATGAATTTTTGCGCGATGTCACCGGTTTGGTGAAAGTGCGTATGTCGATGGGTCATGAAGTCGTGGGCCATTGGTTTAACGAAGAAGTGAAAGATAATCTCGGCTTGCTGGATGAAGTAGAAGAAGCGGCAAACTCAGTCAAAGGCAGTGAACGCCAGTGGCAACGTGTCGGGCATGAATACACTGTGTTGCTCGATGGTGAAGAAGTGATGATTCGCGCTAATCAGCTGGAAATTTCAGGTGATGAAATGGAAGAAGGGATGAACTACTACGATGAAGAGAGTTTGTCATTCTGCGGCGTCGAGGATTTTATGCAGGTTGTGAACGCATACCGAGAGTTTATCGCACAGAACCGATAGCTTGTTTTCAAAGCAGTGTCCCAAAAGCCTGTGTGACGACTTTTGGGACGGCATAACTTTCCGCAAAGGGCTGTGGAAGTTCGGGCTATTTCACGTAGGCGAGCAAGCTGAGCGAGTCCCGGGCAAGGGATTTGCATTTCTTGGCAGTCGGAATGGCAATACCGCTTAAATCACGATAGCTATCTTCGCCAAGCGCCTTCATGTTGAAGGTGTCGTAGTTGCTCAAATCCCACTGGTTTTGCTGGGCAAAAAAGACCAATGCGCGGCGAATTTGTCCGTTAGGCAGGTTTTGGTAGCCACAATCATTTTTCAGGAACACAAATACCGCAGTAAGATCGGCCATATCTTCTGCTTCAGACTCGCTAAGTGCCTGACTGCTGGTGGAAAAAGCCAGCAACAAACCCAGCATTAACGCCCTAACTCCCATCTTCATCACATCTACCACTTTTTATCAGATACGAAACGGTAACACAGTTAAATGAGACACGACGAGAATTATTATCTGCTCTAAACTTGACCTTCCTGTAAGGGCAGGGTTTATGCTTAATGGCACGCCTGCAACCTAAAGGAATTGAATATGCATCGCCGTGATTTTTTAAAATATTCTGCTGCCATTGGTGCGTTTAGCGCCTTACCGCTCTGGAGTAAAGCGGCACTGGCCGCTGATAGACCCGCACTACCGATCCCCGGAATTCTCGCCCCTGATGCAAAGAATAGCATTCGTTTAGCTGTGCAAGCGGGCAAAAGCACATTCAATGGAAAAACTGCAACGACCTGGGGCTATAACGGCAACTTGCTAGGACCTGCTTTGCAACTGACTCAGGGCGAAGAGGTCACCGTTGAGATTAATAATAACCTCGCAGAAGAAACCACGGTTCACTGGCATGGTTTAGAAGTTCCCGGTGATGTTGACGGTGGGCCACAAGGCGTAATTGCCGCAGGTGGTAAACGCTCCGTGAAATTTACTCCGCAACAACGCGCTGCAACGTGTTGGTTCCACCCACATCAGCATGGCAAAACAGGCCATCAGGTTGCGATGGGACTCGCAGGGTTGGTATTAATCGATGATAAAGAAAGTCGCGCGCTACGCTTACCAAAACAGTGGGGTATCGATGATGTCCCGCTGATTATCCAGGACAAACGCTTTGCTGCCGATGGGCAAATTGATTATCAGCTAGACGTGATGAGTGCTGCAGTAGGTTGGTTTGGTGACACTCTGCTGTGCAATGGCGCGGTTTATCCTCAACATGCCAACCCGCGTGGTTGGCTGCGTTTACGTTTACTCAATGGCTGTAACGCGCGTTCGCTCAATATTGCAGCTAGCGATAACCGCCCGCTATACGTGATTGGCAGTGATGGTGGCTTACTCGCGGAGCCAGTGAAAGTCACTGAAATCCCAATGCTGATGGGCGAGCGTTTCGAAGTGCTGGTGGATACGAGCGACGGTAAAGCGTTTGATATCGTCACGCTGCCAGTCAAACAAATGGGTATGACGGTTGAGCCTTTCGACAAACCCCAGCCCGTTGTGCACATTCAGCCACTGATTATTGCGGCGTCCGGCGAAATGCCAGACAAATTGGTTACCGTCCCGGCTCTGCCAAATATTGAAGGGATCACCGAGCGCTGGCTGCAACTGATGATGGACCCGATGCTAGATATGATGGGGATGCAGGCGCTGATGGATAAATATGGTCAGCAGGCAATGGCGGGTATGAACATGGCCGGGCATGGCAACATGGGTAATATGGGCCAGATGGATCATGGGAAGATGAACCATGGCGGAATGAACCACGGCAAGCAGGGCTTCGATTTCCATAATGCCAACAAGATTAACGGCAAAGCATTTGATATGAACACGCCAGCCTTTGCGGCTGAAAAAGGCAAATACGAGAAATGGACGATTTCCGGTGAGGGCGACATGATGCTTCACCCATTCCATATTCACGGTACGCAGTTCCGTATTTTGAGCGAAAACGGTAAGCCGGTTGAAAAACATCGGCAAGGCTGGAAAGACACTGTTCGCGTGGAAGGTGGGCGCAGTGAAGTGTTGGTGAAGTTCGATCATGCGGCTTCTAAAGAGCAGGCGTATATGGCGCACTGCCATCTTCTGGAGCATGAAGATACCGGCATGATGCTTGGCTTTACGGTGGCGTAAAAAAGGCGGATGAACAGAAGTCTGTTCATCCGCCAGTTTCGTAGGTCGGATAAGCGCAGCGCTATCCGACTGTTTTTTACTTAGTGTCGTCCGGTAACGCGTACGCGACGATATAGTCACCCATCTTAGTTCCGAAGGAGCCGTGGCCTCCCGCAGAAATCACGACGTACTGTTTACCATTCGCTTCATAGGTCATCGGTGTTGCCTGGCCACCGGCTGGCAAACGCGCTTCCCACAATTTCTCACCATTGCTCATGTTATAAGCACGCAGGTAGTTATCTGCGGTTGCGCCAATAAATAGAACATTACCTGCGGTAGAAATTGGGCCACCCAGCATTGGCATCCCCATTTTAAACGGCAGAGGAAGCGGTGAGCTGTCGCGCACGGTACCAATACGTTTTTTCCATACCACTTCGTTAGTTTTCAAATCGACCGCAGAGATGTAGCCCCATGCAGGCTGCTTACACGGTAGGCCAAACGGAGAGAGGAACGGATTAAGCGTTACGCCATACGGCACGCCGTACTGTGGCTGAATGCCAGTTTCTGTGCCAGACCCTTTAGCGTCTTTCGGCGGCTCCATCGGGTTGCCTGGGCCACGTGGCATCAGTTTAGATACAAACGGCAGTGCCATTGGGTTGGCAATTGCTACCTGACGGTTAGGATCAACGGAAATCCCACCCCACTCGAACATCCCCAGGTTACCTGGGAACACCAGCGTGCCTTGCTCAGACGGTGGTGTGAAAATGCCTTCATAACGCAGTTTATGGAAGATGATGCGACAAACCATCTGGTCATACAGCGTCGCGCCCCACATATCCGCGCCGCTCAGGTCTTTCTTCGGACGGAAACTCAAATCCGAGAACGGCTGAGTTGGCGTCACGTAGTCGCCTTTTGCGGCACCTTGCGGCACAGGTTTTTCCGGAGCCGGAACTACCAGTTTGCCGTCACGACGGTCGAGCACAAAGATGTTGCCGGTTTTCGCAGGCGCGTAGATAACCGGAACGGTTTCGCCTTTAACCGTAATATCCGCAAGCGTCGGCTGCGATGGCATATCCATATCCCACAGGTCGTGATGAACTGTTTGATATGACCAGGCCAGTTTCCCGGTGGTCGCGTTCAGTGCCACGATGCTGCTGGCATAACGCTCCTGCTCCGGCGTGCGGTTACCGCCCCAAATATCGGGTGTGGTAACACCCATCGGCAGGTACACCAAATCTAACTTCGCGTCATAGGCCGCTGGTGCCCAGGAGTTTGGCGAGTTAATGGTGTAATGATGCTCATCACCAGGAATGGTGTTGGGATCTTTAGCACCAGGATCGAATGCCCACAGCAATTTACCGCTGTTCACATCAAAGCCACGGATCACACCAGACGGCTCGCGAGTGGAGTAGTTATCAGTGACCGCACCGGCAATCACGATAACTTTATCGGTGATAATCGGAGGTGAAGTCGGTTCGTACATGCCAGGCGTGGTGACCGGCATGTTGGTTTGCAGATTCAGGATGCCTTTGTTAGCAAAGCTTTCGCAAAGCTTGCCGTTATCGGCATTAATGGCAAACAGACGCCCGTCATTCACAGGAAGAATGATACGACGCGGACAGTCTGAAACGACATCAGGAGTTGCGTTATCCGCTGTGGCTTCATGGTAAGAAACACCACGGCAAGTCACATGCTGGAACGAAGGATTCGTATCCAGACGAGGGTCAAATTTCCACTTCTGTTTACCGGTAGTCGCATCCAGCGCAAACAGCTGTTGGTGTGCGGTACACAAGTAAAGCGTGTCACGGATTTTAATCGGAGTGACTTCGTTGGTGATTTCACCCGGATCGCTTGGGCGTTTCACATCGCCAGTCTGGAAACGCCACGCTTCTTTAAGCTGGCCGACGTTTTTATCGTTGATCTGCTTTAAAGGAGAGTAGCGTTGGCCTTCCTGATTACGGCCATATGCTGGCCAGTCGGCATCAGGAATGGTTGATGAAGTGGCCGTTGGCGTTGTTGCATCCGCACTCAGCGTGCCATTGATTTCTTGCGGATCGTTAAATACCGCCCAGACCAGGGCCACAACGGTAATTGCCAGCACCGCACCAAGGGCCGGAGCCGCACCTGCAGTGGGTAAAATCAGATGACGATAAACAAATGGCAGTAGCAGCCATACGCCGAAGAAGAACAGAACGTCTAAACGTGGTGTTAATGCCCAGAAATCAAAACCAACTTCCCAGACAGACCACGCTGCGGTGCAAAGCAGTAGTGCAGCATAGAGCCACAGGGCCAGAGCTTTGCGTTGCCAAAGTAACCATGCGGTGATTAACATCACCACCCCTGCAATTGGGTAGTACCAGGACCCACCAATTGCCACTAACCATATCCCGCCAATTAATAAATACAGCCCAGTCAGTACCGCAAACAGGACTGTTAAGGTTGCGATTACCCGCGAACCTGAGTTATTTGTTTTCACAATTATCACGCTCTTAAAAGTTTGATAGCAATTCATTATAGTTATTAACAAGTGTGAGATTCATCACATAAATGGCTTTTTTACCAATTGGGCACGGGAATGGGTTTTGCTGTTATACTGCTGGCCTGAATATTTTGTGTTGGTTAAAATCTAACCAGCATCGAATGATTTATTTTTAAATCATATGGTTATAACTATGAAACATACTGTTGAAGTGATGATCCCCGAAGCGGAGATCAAAGCCCGTATCGCTGAATTGGGTCGTGAGATCACTGAACATTATCGTGATAGCGGTAGTGATATGGTGCTGGTTGGCTTGCTGCGTGGCTCATTTATGTTCATGGCGGACCTGTGCCGTGAAGTGCAAGTGCCCCACGAAGTCGATTTTATGACCGCATCCAGTTATGGCAGCGGCATGTCGACCACCCGCGATGTGAAAATCCTGAAAGATCTCGATGAGGATATCCGCGGCAAAGACGTGCTGATCGTCGAAGATATTATCGACTCTGGTAATACACTGAGCAAAGTCCGTGAGATTCTTAGCCTGCGTGAACCAAAATCACTAGCCATTTGTACGCTGCTGGATAAACCAGAGCGCCGCGAAGTGGAAGTGAATGTTGAGTGGGTTGGTTTCGCTATTCCTGATGAGTTCGTAGTGGGTTACGGCATTGATTACGCTCAGCGTTATCGCCATTTGCCATACGTTGGTAAAGTGGTTCTGCTGGACGAGTAAGTCTTTTGCTACATCCATTAAAAAAGGGCCTTTAAGGCCCTTTTTGCTATCAGCATTACTGCGAAGGTGTTCTATTCTTGTGGCTGCGATGGGAATTCTGGAGGTTCGAAATCCCGCTGCGGTAACCTTGCTCCAGTGATTCGCGACTGGTGGCGGTGACTTCCAGGTCACGCAAGCGTCCATCGTGAATACCGTAAGCCCAACCGTGGACAGTGACTTTCTGCCCGCGTTTCCATGCGGATTGCATAATGGTTGAATGGCCAAGGTTATAAACCTGCTCCATCACATTGAGCTCGCAAAGTGTATCCAGACGCTGTTCCGGTGGGAGTTCTCCCAGTAGCGAACTATGCTTGAACCAGATATCGCGGATATGCAGCAGCCAGTTGTTAATTAGCCCTAAATCCGGGTTTTCAACCGCCGCTTGTACACCACCGCACCCGTAGTGACCGCAAATGATTATGTGTTCAACTTCCAGAACATCTACCGCGTACTGCACTACAGAAAGGCAATTTAAATCCGTATGAATGACCAGGTTTGCCACATTACGGTGAACAAATAACTCTCCAGGCTCAAGGCCAGTCAGACGTTCAGCTGGTACGCGACTATCAGAACAGCCAATCCACAAGAAGCGAGGTTTTTGGGCCTGAGACAAACGTTCGAAAAAGCCCGGGTCTTCGTCCTCCATCAGTTTTGACCAGACCTGGTTATTGCTGATGAGGGTATCAATGTCTTTCATGGAGGTTAACAACCTGTAACGGATGAAGTGCGTTGAGGTAATATAGGGCAACTGATTGTGCAACTGAAATAATTTTTAAACAGCTTAACTTTTTTGTACCGAACAAGGTAACCGCAAATAATGACCATTGCATTAGAACTGGAACAGTTAACGAAAACCTATCCCGGCGGTGTTCAGGCACTGCGTGGCATAGATCTTCGTGTTGAGGCAGGGGACTTTTACGCTCTGCTGGGGCCGAATGGCGCAGGGAAATCCACTACCATCGGTATTATCAGCTCGCTGGTAAATAAAACCTCTGGTCGGGTACGCGTGTTTGGTTATGACCTGCAAAAAGACATTGTTAATGCTAAACGCCAGCTTGGTTTGGTGCCGCAGGAGTTTAACTTCAACCCATTTGAGACCGTACAGCAAATCGTTGTGCACCAGGCGGGATACTATGGCGTTGAAAAAAACGAAGCCATCGCGCGTAGCGAAAAGTACCTGAAACAGCTCGATCTGTGGGAAAAACGCAACGAACGTGCACGTATGTTATCAGGTGGTATGAAACGCCGCCTGATGATTGCTCGTGCCTTAATGCATGAGCCAAAGTTGCTGATTCTTGATGAACCAACAGCGGGTGTCGACATAGAACTGCGTCGCTCGATGTGGGGATTCCTGAAGGATCTGAACGATAAAGGCACCACTATTATTCTGACCACTCACTACCTTGAAGAAGCAGAAATGCTGTGCCGCAATATCGGCATTATTCAAAACGGTGAGCTAGTCGAAAACACCTCGATGAAATCACTACTTTCAAAACTGAAGTCAGAGACTTTTATTCTCGATTTAGCACCGAAAAGCCCATTACCAAAGCTTGATGGCTACCAATATCGGCTGGTGGATACTTCCACTCTGGAAGTAGAAGTGCTGCGTGAGCAAGGAATAAATAGTGTCTTCAGTCAGTTAAGCTCGCAAGGGGTTCAGGTATTAAGTATGCGTAACAAAGCTAACCGTCTTGAGGAGTTGTTCGTCACGCTGGTAAATGGCTCGAAAGGAGAGCAGGCATGATGCATCTCTATTGGGTGGCGCTAAAAAGTATCTGGACCAAAGAAATCCACCGTTTCACGCGTATCTGGATCCAGACCCTGGTGCCGCCGGTCATCACCATGACCCTGTATTTTATTATTTTCGGTAATTTGATTGGCTCACAGATTGGCTCAATGCATGGTTTTACCTACATGCAGTTTATCGTGCCGGGCCTTATCATGATGGCGGTGATTACTAACTCTTACGCTAACGTGGCATCCTCGTTCTTCAGCGCGAAGTTCCAGCGCAACATTGAAGAGCTGCTGGTGGCACCGGTGCCGACACACATTATCATTGCCGGTTATGTTGGCGGCGGCGTGGCGCGCGGTCTGTGTGTTGGGATTCTGGTGACGGCCGTATCGCTGTTCTTCGTGCCTTTCCAGGTTCACTCATGGCTTTTTGTCGCCCTAACGCTGCTGTTGACTGCAATCCTGTTCTCGCTTGCTGGTTTGCTCAATGCCGTGTTTGCCAAGACCTTTGACGACATCAGCCTGATCCCAACCTTCGTGCTGACTCCGCTGACCTATTTAGGCGGTGTGTTCTACTCCCTGACGCTGTTGCCACCGTTCTGGCAGGCCTTATCCCACCTGAACCCAGTGGTGTATATGATCAGTGGTTTCCGTTACGGTTTCCTCGGTATCAACGACGTACCATTGCTGTTTACTGTCACAGTATTGGTGGGCTTTATCGCTGCCTTCTATATCCTGTGCTGGTATCTGATTCAACGTGGCCGCGGTCTGCGCAGCTAATTCTGCTAACCTCCTCGAAAGGGGAGGTTACTGAGAGTTTTCTTACTCCGTTTTGATTAGCATCACGTGGCAGATTTCTCGCTCTGGCACACTTGCGCTCTGCGAAAAGGAGAACGCCATGTTAGGTTGGGTTATTGCCGGTCATGACTATTACGCTCAGGATATGCTGGATGCAATCGAGCGACGTTTTGGGCCGCAACCGCAATGTTATGCGGTGAATTATTGGAATGGGCTTAGCACCAATATGCTGAGCCGTATGATGTGTGATGCATTGTACAATTGCGATTCTGGGGATGGAGTGGTCTTTCTGACCGATAAAACCGGGGCTGCACCTTATCGTACGGCTGCACTCATGAGCCACCAACATTCACATTGTGAAGTGATCTCTGGCGTCACGCTGCCTGTGCTATTTGCGATGCGTATGCATCGAGAAACGCTGACCAGCGAAGAGTTCCGTGACCGCATTGTTGAGCAGGGCGGCGATGACATCACCAGTCTCTGGCATCAACAGCAAAAAAATCCACCATTTGTGTTACTCCACCAATATTGATTTGAAAGGTTGGTATTGGGTGGGCTTTTGTTAGAATGACACCCTCTTTCCGTCGTTGAGACACTCAGTGCTATCAAATTCGTTATGCTAACTCGCCTTATTTTTGCTGTGCTGATGCTGATTTGTGGCAGTAGCGCTAATGCCAGTCTGCTCAGCAGCAATCACACTCCCGCGCAATATATGCAAACCACTGAAGATGCTGATATCTGGGCGCAGGTGGGGGATAAAGTCATCTCTGTTGGCACTGTTCAGGAAGGGCAGATTCTGGCGGTCGTGCCAATGGCGGCAGACTATTACGAATTTAACTTTGGTTTTGGCACCGGCTTTATTGATAAAGCGCATCTTGAACCGGTTGTTGGTAAGCAACGAATTGAAGACCGACTTGGTGACCTGAATAAACCGCTGAGCAACCAGAATCTGGTCACTTTCCGTGATGTTACCGTGTATAACGAACCGGATCTCCGCAGCGCCACGTTTGGTACATTGGCCGATAATTTACGCTACCCAATTATTGCTAGTCTGAAAGACCGTTTAAACCAAACCTGGTATCAAATTCGTATTGGCAATCGTCTTGGGTATGTCAGCAGTCTCGATGCGCAGCAGGACAATGGTATTCCGGTACTCACCTACCACCATATTTTGCGTGATGAAGAGAACACTCGCTTTCGCCATACATCAACAACTACCTCGGTGGTAGCATTCAGCAACCAAATGACCTGGTTGCGTGATTCGGGTTACACCACGCTGACGATGTACCAACTTGAAGGATACGTGCGTAACCGCATGAACCTGCCTGCGCGCGCGGTGGTGATCACTTTTGATGACGGGCTGAAATCGGTGTATCGCTACGCTTATCCGATTCTCAAAGAATACGGCTTTAAAGCCACGTCATTTATTATTTCTTCACGCATCAAGGCGCATCCGCAAACCTGGAACCCGAAAACGCTGCAATTTATGAGTATCTCGGAATTACAAGCCAGCCAGGATGTGTTTGATATCCAGTCGCATACCCATTTCTTGCATCGCGTTGACGCTAATCGTCAGCCGACACTTTTACGCCGCACCTATCGTAATATCCTGCTTGATTTTGAACACTCGCGACGCGCGCTTGCGCAGTTTAACCCGCATGTTTTATACCTTTCGTATCCGTTCGGCGGTTACAACGATAAGGCGGTAACAGCTGCTAACGATGCGGGGTTCCATATGGCAGTAACGACAGTGCGTGGGAAAGTGAAGCCGGGGGATAATCCGTTTTTGCTAAAACGGCTTTATATATTGAGAACTGACTCGTTAGAGACCATGTCGCGGCTTATCAGCAACCAGACTAAGCCTTAAGATAAAAAAAGACCTGCTTAACAAAGCAGGTCTTTTTCATTCGTTCGGAGGTTGTTATGCAACCTGTACCGGTACGGCTTTCGCGAGACGTTTCATTTCGTTATCGCCATCGAAATAGGCGACTTTCGGCTGCCAGGTGCGTGCTTGCTCATCTGGCATAGTCACGTAAGTGGCAATAATCATAATGTCGCCCACATCAGCACAATGCGCAGCGGCACCATTCACCGAAATGATTTTTGAACCGCGCTCACCCGCGATAGCGTAAGTTGAAAAACGCTTACCGTTGGTGACGTTATAAATATCAATGGCTTCATATTCCAGAATGCCTGCCGCCTCAAGGAAGTCCTGATCGATGGCGCAGGAGCCTTCATAATGCAAATCCGCCTGCGTCACTTTGACACGGTGAAGTTTGCCTTGCAGCATGGTGCGTATCATAAAATTAAACCTTTATTACGGGGTCCGAATAGAGCTGATTTTATCAGCTCTATGAATATAAGCGGGCAGTATTGCCCGATTTATGAATGCTGTCTACTGCGCCAGATCAACCTGAATATTATCAATCAAACGCGCCTGACCAAGCCATGCGGCCATTAATACCACCGCACGTTTACTCTCAACGTTCAGCTCTAACAAGGTATCGGCATCGCGGATTTGTAGGTCGTCAGAACGAAAACCTTTTTCATTCAGTTCGGTGGCGGCGATAGCCAACATTTCTTCGGTATCACGCTCACCAGACCGCAGTTTATCTGCCAGAGACTGCATCACTTTATGCAAACCTGGGGCAATTTTGCGCTGTTCTGCAGTTAGGTAACCGTTGCGTGAACTCAGTGCCAGGCCATCTTTTGCGCGAACCGTTGGCACGCCGATAATTTCGATGTCATAGCCCATATCCGCCACCATCTTGCGGATCACGGCTACTTGCTGGAAATCCTTCTCACCGAAGCAGGCGATATCAGGTTGCACCATGTTAAAGAGCTTGCTGACAATGGTAGAGACGCCACGGAAATGCCCTGGGCGACTTGCGCCTTCGAGCATGGTAGAAAGCCCTGGGACTTCAACAAAGGTCTGTGAGTCCAGACCTTGTGGATAAATATCGGCTGGGGCAGGGGCAAATACCAAATCCACTTTGCGACGATTTAGTTTCTCGCAATCTTCCTGCAAGGTGCGGGGATAGCGCGTTAAATCATCCGGACGGTCAAACTGCATCGGGTTCACAAAAATGGTGGTAACCACCACATCGGCGCGGCTTTTCGCATCGTCGACCAGTTTCATATGGCCGTCGTGCAGGTTGCCCATGGTCGGCACCAATGCGATGCGTTTACCTTCCTGGCGCCAGCGGCGGATTTGCTGACGTAACAGCGGTATCGTTTCGATAATCAACACAACCCTTCTCCTGTCAGTGGAAACTATGTTCTTCACCTGGGTAGGTGCCTGATTCAACCTCAGCTATATACTGGCGTACTGCGGCGCGCATGTCGCCGTTTCCTGTAAGGAAGTTTTTGGCAAATTTTGGAATATGACCACCGGTGATACCAAATGCATCGTGCATAACCAGAATCTGTCCATCAGTGACATTACCCGCGCCAATACCGATGACCGGAATGCTCAGCGCTTCAGTGATGCGTTTTGCCAGAGCGACCGGAACACATTCCAACACCAACAATTGTGCACCTGCCGCTTCGAGTGCCACGGCATCATCGAATAGTGTCTGTGCAGCTGCCTCATCACGTCCCTGGACTTTATAGCCACCGAAGATGTTCACGGATTGCGGCGTCAGGCCCAAATGCCCGCATACCGGAACGGCACGTTCGGTCAGCATCTTGACTGTTTCAACCAACCAGCGCCCGCCTTCGATTTTGACCATATTAGCACCAGCGCGCATAACGATGGCTGAATTGGCAAACGCCTGTTCAGGTGTGGCATATGCCATAAAAGGCAGGTCAGCAAGCAGCAGGCAGTTTGGCGCACCACGACGTACCGCGCGAGTGTGGTAGGCAATATCTTCCACGGTAACGGGTAAAGTGGAGTCGTGCCCCTGAACAGTCATCCCTAATGAATCGCCAACTAGCATCACACCAATGCCTTCATCGGCAAACAGTTTTGCAAAGCTGAAATCATAAGAGGTGATGGTTGCGAATTTGCGTTGAGCCTGTTTCCACTGGCGCAACTGAGACATGGTGATTGGTTTCATGGCAATCCCAGAGAAATAAGAATGAGAGGTGAAATCGCTACATTAGCAAACAGAACACGTCCGTGGTTACCAAAACGTAATCCCATCCTGGGAGAGAGTATCTAAAATATCAGCGGCGCGCTTGCCGTCTGGGAAGGTGCAGTCAGGTGCAATTTCCAGCAGCGGAACCAACATAAACGCGCGATTTTTCATATCATAATGCGGCACGATAAGCGTTGGTGTTACGACAGTCAGATTACCGAACAGCATAATGTCGAGATCAAGCGTACGTGGCCCCCAGCGTTCAGCTTTGCGCACGCGACCATGCTCCAACTCAATACGTTGAGTATGGGCCAGTAATGCCTCAGGAGACAGTTCGGTTTCCAGGGCAACAGCAGCATTGAGATAATCAGGTTGGTCTTGCGGGCCGAGCGGCGGAGTGCGGTAGTACGAAGATGTTGCAACCACCCGGCTTTGCGGAATGGTTGCAATGGCGTCTAACGCATGAGTCACTTGCTCAAGCGGAGACGCCTGGTTGCTGCCGAGTGCGATGTACGCAAGCGTCATGCACTTCCACCGCTGCGTGGTGCACGCTTGCGTGGACGACGATGGCGGCGGCGTACTGCTGGCTCATCACCTAAAACATCGAGCATATCTTTCTGTGCCGGCGGAGCTGCAACCTGGAACTCACCCCACCATTTGGTCAGGCGCAGTAATTCCTGGTTATTTTCCACTTCAGCACGCAGTGCCAGCAAATCGTAAGCTGCACGGAATTTAGGATGCTCCATCAGCTTCCATGCGCGTTTTCCCTGGCGGCGTGACAGGCGAAGCTGCAGGCCCCAGATATCACGAACCAGCGTGGTGATACGTTTTGGAATCGCCAGCGCACGGCAAGCTTCATCCAGCACTTCGTTCATCGCCAGTGCAAAAGCGTCCATATAGGCAAGGCCACTTTCCTGAGTCAGCTTTTGGGCCATCTCAAGTTGCGGATACCAGAATATGGCAGAGAACAAGAAGGCCGGATTAACACGCATATCATTCTGAATGCGGTTATCGGTATTCTTCAGCACCTGAACGATCATGCGTTCCATCGGGCTGTCACCCTGCTCGGTAAAGTAGCGGGTGATGGTCGGGAATAACGGCTGGAACAGCTGATATTCGCGCAGTAATTCGTAAGTTGGATACCCGTGGCCAGCTTGCAGAAGTTTCAGTGATTCTTCAAACAAACGAGCAGGCGGCACATCGTTAATCAAGGTCGCTAAGCGCGGAATAGGTTCGCCAGTTTCCGGGCTAATCGTCATATTCAGCTTGGCTGCAAAGCGCACTGCACGAAGCATACGTACAGGGTCTTCACGGTAGCGTGTTTCAGGATCGCCAATCAGACGGATAACGCCATTGCGTAAATCACGCAGGCCACCGACATAATCGCGAACGGAGAAATCAGCCACGCTGTAATAGAGGCTGTTGATTGTGAAATCGCGGCGTTGTGCATCTTCTTCGATAGAACCGAAGATGTTGTCACGAAGCAACATACCGTTTTGACCGGTCTGCGAAGTCTGTTTGTCAGACTTTTGCTCTTCGTGGTGACCACGGAAGGTAGCAACTTCGATGATTTCCGGCCCAAACATCACGTGCGCCAGACGGAAGCGACGACCCACCAGACGACAGTTGCGGAACAGTTTACGCACTTGATCTGGCGTAGCACTGGTCGTGACATCAAAGTCTTTCGGCTGTTTACCGAGCAAAAGGTCACGGACACCGCCGCCCACGAGGTAAGCCTCGTAGCCTGCTTTGTTCAGACGATAGAGCACCTTGAGGGCATTTTCACTGATATCTTTGCGGGACAGAGCGTGCTGGTCACGCGGAATTACCGTGATTTGCGGGAGATCTTCAATCTCCTCGACCACGACGTCATCGCGGTTAAGCACCTTGCGGCAAAAATTAGCGACTCGGGTAAAAATAGTACACCTCGGCAGTGTCAATCATAGGGACAAAAAAAACAGCGGCTAATCATAGCTCAGTGCGTGGCATTTGAGAATGGCGTATTCACGCCGAGCCTGGTTCAATAGCCTCAAGCGACCAGGTTTGCACCGCCTGACTGAGTAACTCGTTGAGCGTCAAATCTTGCCAATGGACAATTTCTGGTTGATTCAAAAATTCCAGCGCGGCATGAATAACCGGACGTGGATCGCCTTGCGGTAGGGCTGGCGCGTGATTTTGCTTAGAAAGTTTTGCCCCATTCTCATTAAGTACTAAGGGCAAATGCACGTAATCAGGCACCGTCCAACCAAATTGTTGATACAGCGAAATTTGTCTTACCGTTGGCTCAATTAAATCTGCGCCACGTACAATTTCGCTCACACCTTGATAATTATCATCCACTACCACAGCAAGATTATAGGCAAATAACCCATCCCGGCGGTGAATGATGAAATCTTCACGAGCCAGTTGTTCGTCGGCTATTAACGTCCCGTGAAGTTTATCTTCAAAACTTAATACCGGGTGATGTTGTATTAAACGCAACGCGGCATTATTAGGACCATGGTTTAACGTGCGGCAATGGCCATCGTAAAAACCGCCAATTTGCTGAATCCTGCTGCGCGTGCAAGTGCAGTAATAACTCAGCCCTTGCTGATGTAACCATGAGAGTGCTTCGCGGTAGGCTTCGTGTCGTTGGGATTGCCATAAAACTTCACCATCCCACTCCAAACCGTAATGTTCCAGTTGCCGCAATATAGTAGCAGCAGCGCCCGGTACTTCACGTGGCGGATCGATATCTTCAATACGTACCAGCCATTGGCCTTGCTTTGAGCGTGCTTGCAGGTAGCTGCCGAGTGCGGCAATTAACGAGCCGAAATGGAGTTCACCTGAAGGCGAGGGGGCAAAGCGCCCAATGTAGTGCGGTGTGTTCATGATTTGCTGCGGTAGGCCAGAAATAAATAAGGCGGGAGAGTATCCCGCCATTATGAGTAATCTGAAATTGCGAGCCGTTAACCGGCCATTTGTTTTTCGCGAATTTCTGCCAACGTTTTACAGTCAATGCACAAATCAGCTGTCGGGCGAGCTTCGAGACGGCGGATGCCGATTTCAACACCACAGGACTCGCAGAAACCGAAGTCTTCGTCTTCTACTTTCTTGAGTGTCTTCTCGATTTTCTTGATCAGTTTACGTTCCCTGTCACGGTTACGCAGTTCGAGGCTGAACTCTTCTTCCTGGGCTGCACGGTCTACCGGGTCCGGGAAGTTTGCTGCTTCGTCTTGCATATGCGTTACCGTGCGATCAACTTCATCCATAAGTTGGCTACGCCAGGCTTCAAGAATAAGCTTGAAGTGCGACAGCTGGGCTTCGTTCATATACTCTTCGCCCGCTTTCTCCTGATATGGCTCCACCCCAGCGATGGCGAGGATACTCAGGGACGATGTTTTACGCTTTTGCCCTTCTTGCATGTTGTTTCTCCTTAACACGCACTATCGGTCCCCTGTTCGGGGGAAAATCAGGCCGCTATAAATAGCAGATGCTTTTCAGGATGGCAATTATATAAATTCCTCTCTTGACAAGCCTGTGAAGAAAAGCGTATTTACGCGAACCGCCAGCACACAAAACAGACAAACGTTAACTGCTCTTTATTAAAAAATTATAAACAGACAGGCAACGGCGAAATTAGAGTAAGCCCAAGGGCTGAAAGTTCAGCCTTATAAGCGATAACTTCAACTCCACACTGTTGCACCTCGCATAATAATTGTGCGTATTTGGCATCGATGTGGCGTGCCGGGGAAACCTGGGTAATAGCAGAATGCAATACTGCAAATAGCAGCACCGCGCGTTCGCCCTGCATAACCACGTTCATCAACTCTCGCAAATGCTTCTGCCCTCGCAGGCTTACGGCATCCGGAAAATAGCCATTTCCTTGTTCTGATAACGTGACTGATTTTACTTCAATATAGCAGTTAACCTTGCAATCTGCCTGTAACATAAAATCAATGCGGCTGCGCTCTGCGCCGTATTTCACTTCACTTTTAATGGTTGTGTAACCAATTAATTCTGAAATGCTTTCCGAACCTAACGCTTCCTTCACGACCGCATTAGCGCGCAGCGTATTAACGCAAATAAACTCGCCGTTTTGCGTCTGGGTTATTTCCCAGGTATGGGGATATTTTCGGGTCGGGCTATCTGATGTGGAATACCACACTGTATCGCCAGGTGTTGCACATCCGGTCATCGCGCCGGTGTTTGGGCAATGTAGCGTCAATTCTTCACCGGAAGGCGTAACGACATCGGCAAGAAAGCGTTTATAGCGTTTGATGAGTGTGGCCGGTTGTAGTGAGGGACTAAACTCCATTTACTCTTCCTTATTGCTTAATGACCAGCGCTGTAGCTCCAGGTAACGCGTTCGCCCTTGCTTGAAAACTGACTCATACAATACGAAGTCTTCAACTTTGTATTGCCAGTGAAAATTGGGTGGAGGAATAGAAACCGCGCGCGGTGTATTGCGATAAAGCGTGATATGTGGGTGAAACGGCTGCGGGCTTTGGTAGCATCCGCTTCGAGCTGCTTGTGCACGCAACATATTTGCCAGTTGAATCAACCCCAAGGGCGCATGTCGGGGGCCAATCCACACCACGTTTGACCGCAACCACTGCCCTGCATCATCAATTTTCAGGGTAAAACCGCTCTGGCGGATTCTCCCGGCGAGCAGGCTGAGTGCTTTTTGCTTTTCAACACTGATGTCGCCTAAAAAGGCGAGAGTCAGATGCAAATTTGCAGCAGCGACCGGACGCCCGGAATCTTCAGGAAACTGTGTGGTACGCCACTGGATAATCTGTTGTTGTACCTCGGCTGGCAATTCGAGGGCAAAAAACAGACGGCGAGTTTCGGCCATAGTGGTCTCTCGTTATGAATTGGCTTGATGCTACAATAGCGAACTTCGCATCATACCCGTTTGGAGCCGTTTGTGCCGTCATTACCGGTTGCCGCAGTGCTACCCGATATTCTTAACGCCTTGCAAAATGCGTCCCAGATTTTACTGAGCGCTCCAACGGGTGCCGGTAAATCGACCTGGTTGCCGTTGCAGATTTTACGGCAGGCAAACTTAGGCGGTCGCATTCTACTGCTGGAACCACGTCGCCTGGCTGCGCGTAATGTTGCACAGCGTCTGGCTGAGTTATTGGGTGAAAAACCTGGTGAAACAGTCGGCTACCGGATGCGTGCCGAAACCTGTGTTGGGCCGAACACTCAGCTTGAAGTGGTAACCGAAGGTATTTTGACGCGCATGATTCAGCACGATCCTGAGCTTTCAGGTGTTGCGCTGGTGATCCTCGATGAATTCCATGAACGTAGCCTGCAAACCGATCTGGCGCTGGCGTTGTTACTCGACGTCCAGCAAGGGTTACGTGACGATCTTAAACTGCTGATTATGTCGGCAACGCTTGATAATGCGCGCCTTCAGCAATGTTTACCGGAAGCTCCGGTAATCAGTTCTGAAGGGCGCACATTTCCTGTTGAACGCCGCTATAGCCCGCTCTCTACTCATCAGCGTTTTGATGAAGCAGTTGCCATTGCCGTGGCGAATTTACTGCGCGATGAGTCGGGTTCTCTGTTGCTGTTTTTACCCGGAGTGGGTGAAATTCAGCGTGTTCAGCAACAGCTGCAAGAGCGCGTCACAAGTGATATTCAGCTTTGTCCGTTATACGGTGCACTGCCTTTAAGCGAACAGCGCAAAGCAATTCTCCCGGCGGCAAACGGCACTCGCAAAGTGGTGCTGGCGACTAACATTGCCGAAACAAGCCTGACGATTGAAGGCATTCGCCTGGTGGTGGATTGCGCCCAGGAGCGCGTCGCGCGTTTTGACGTTCGTACTGGGCTCACAAGGCTTATCACCCAACGAATTAGCCAGGCGTCGATGATTCAACGCGCCGGGCGAGCGGGGCGTCTGGAGCCGGGTATCTGTCTACACTTAACCAGTGCCGAGCAGGCAGAACGCGCGAGCTTGCAAAGTGAACCAGAAATCCTGCAAAGCGACCTCTCTGGCCTGCTACTCGATTTACTGCAATGGGGTTGCCAGGATCCGGGCCAACTGACCTGGCTTGATGCACCGCCTGTCGCCAATTTAGTGGCCGCACAAACCTTGTTGCGCCAGCTCAATGCTCTGGATGGACAAAATAAACTCACCCCTGTAGGCCAGAAAATGGCGAACCTGGGTAACGAACCGCGTCTGGCCGCGATGCTGGTTAACGCTAAAGATGCCGACCAACAGGCAACCGCTGCACGGCTTGTCGCGATTCTTGAGGAGCCACCACGTGGTCAGGACAGCGATTTGCGTAACGCTTTTAGCCGACGCCAGGAGAATTGGCAGCAGCGTAGTTCTCAGCTTCTTAAGCGTCTTAACAGCCATGGTGGAGATGCTGGTTTTTCTCTTGCCGCACCGTTACTGGCACAAGCTTTCCCAGACAGAATTGCCCGTCGTCGTGGACTGGATGGTCGCTACCAATTAGCCAATGGAATGGGGGCGATGCTAAACCAGGATGACCCATTAACGCGTTACGAATGGCTATTGGCACCGCTTTTATTACAGGGAAGCCATACGCCTGATGCACGTATCTTGCAGGCCATTCCATTGGATATTGATGTGCTAGCGGCGCAGTGCCCTGAGTTACTCACACAAAGCGATTCTGTGGAGTGGGATGAAACTCAAGGTACTTTAAAGGCTTTTCGCCGCACCCAGATTGGCAAACTTGTAGTGAAAGTTCAGCCACTGGCGAAACCTTCCGAAGACGAACTGCATCAAGCGATGCTTAATGGTATTCGTGAGAAAGGCCTGTCAGTGCTTAACTGGTCGGCACATGCGCAACAGTTAAGAACACGACTGGTCTGTGCTGCAAAATGGCTGCCAGAACTTAAATGGCCAGACGTCTCAGACGAGGCGCTGCTGCGTGATTTAGACAGCTGGTTATTACCCGAACTGCATGGTGTACACTCGCTTCGCGCGTTAAAAAATATTGATGTCACACGGGCGTTACAGAACCTGATCGACTGGAACGCACGCGTACGTCTGGATAGTGCGCTGCCAACTCATTACACTGTGCCGACTGGAAGCCAGATAGCCATTCGCTATGATGATGAAAATCCGCCAGTTCTTGCTGTGCGTATGCAAGAAATGTTTGGTGAAGCTCAAACTCCGGTGATTGCCGAAGGCCGTGTGCCACTGGTTCTGGAGTTGCTCTCCCCGGCGCAGCGCCCATTGCAGATTACGCGTGATTTAACCGCATTCTGGAACGGTGCGTATCGGGAAGTGCAAAAAGAGATGAAAGGACGTTATCCAAAACACGTCTGGCCGGACTCGCCAGCAGACGCGCTGCCTACGCGGCGTACCAAAAAGTACCAATAACTTTGAGAGATTTCCTCTTTCGACTTGAGTTGAGATGAGGAGAATCAGGCCGTGCGCCTTATTTTTGGTGGAGAAAGCAATGGCGGGGAATGACCGCGAACCGATTGGACGTAAAGGAAAACCTTCACGTCCTGTGAAAGAGAAAGTAAGCCGTCGTCGTGTCCGTGAAGACGAATATGACGCGGATTACGATGATGATTATGAAGACGAGGAACCTATGCCGCCACGTAGAGGAAAAGGCAGTGGCAATGGCAATGGCCGCCCGCCACGTAAAAAACGCCGTTGGTTCTGGTTCCTGGTAAAACTGTTTGTTGTCTTTGCTGTGCTGTTCGTGATTTACGGTGTTTACCTGGATCAGAAGATCCGTACCCGTATTGATGGGAAAGTCTGGCAGCTCCCGGCGGCAGTCTATGGCCGTATGGTGAACCTTGAACCAGACATGCCGTACAGCAAAAAAGAGATGGTTAACCTGCTGGAAGCGACCCAATACCGTCAGGTGACGAAGATGACGCGTCCTGGTGAGTTTACGGTACAGGGCAACAGCATTGAGATGATCCGCCGTCCGTTTGATTTCCCTGACAGTAAAGAAGGGCAGATCCGCGCACGTCTGAATTTTGATGGTGACCATCTGGAATCCATCCAGAACATGGATAACAACCGCAGCTTCGGTTTCTTCCGTCTGGACCCACGCTTGATCACCATGTTGTCTTCACCGAACGGTGAACAGCGCCTGTTTGTGCCACGCACCGGTTTCCCGGAGCTGTTGGTCGACACGTTGATCGCAACAGAAGACCGCCATTTCTATGAGCACGATGGGATTAGCTTTTTCTCAATTGGCCGTGCGGTGCTGGCGAACCTGACAGCTGGCCGTACCGTGCAGGGCGCAAGTACGCTGACGCAGCAGTTGGTCAAAAACTTGTTCTTATCGAGCGAGCGTTCTTACTGGCGTAAAGCGAACGAAGCGTACATGGCGCTGATCATGGATGCGCGTTACGGCAAAGATCGCATCCTTGAGCTGTACCTGAACGAGGTGTACCTCGGCCAGAGCGGTGACAATGAAATTCGCGGTTTCCCACTGGCGAGCCTGTATTACTTTGGCCGCCCGGTAGAAGAACTGAGCCTCGATCAGCAAGCATTGCTGGTGGGCATGGTAAAAGGCGCGTCGATTTATAACCCATGGCGTAACCCGAAACTGGCGCTGGAACGTCGTAACCTTGTATTGCGCTTGCTGCAAGAGCAGAAGGTGATTGACCAGGAACTTTACGACATGCTGAGCGCGCGCCCTCTGGGTGTGCAACCGCGTGGTGGTGTGATTTCACCGCAGCCTGCTTTTATGCAGATGGTTCGTAATGAGCTCCAGACCAAACTTGGCGACAAAGTTAAAGACCTGTCAGGTGTGAAGATCTTCACCACTTTCGACTCCGTTTCTCAGGATGCGGCAGAAAAAGCGGTGAGTGAAGGGGTTCCGGTTCTGCGTAACTCGCGCAAACTGAAAGATCTGGAAGCGGCAATGGTCATTGTTGACCGTTCAACCGGTGAAGTTCGTGCGATGGTCGGCGGAGCGGAAACGCAGTTTGCGGGCTTTAACCGCGCGATGCAGGCACGCCGTTCTATCGGTTCTCTGGCAAAACCAGCGACCTATCTGACGGCATTAAGCCAGCCGGACGCTTACCGTCTGAATACCTGGATTGCCGATGCGCCAATCGCGCTGAAGCAACCGAACGGGCAAGTGTGGTCGCCGCAAAACGATGACCGTCGTTACAGTGAGAGCGGCAAGGTCATGCTAGTGGATGCGCTGACGCGTTCCATGAACGTGCCAACTGTTAACTTAGGGATGGCGCTGGGCCTGCCTGCGGTCACCGACACTTGGGTCAAGCTTGGCGTGCCGCAGAACCAGTTACATCCGGTTCCTGCGATGTTGCTGGGGGCGCTGAACCTGACGCCAATTGAAGTGGCTCAGGCATTCCAGACCATCGCCAGCGGCGGCAACCGGGCAACGCTTTCAGCCTTGCGTTCGGTGATTGCTGAAGACGGCACCGTGCTGTACCAAAGCTTCCCACAGGCGGAGCAGGCTGTTCCACCACAGGCCGCATACATGACGCTGTTTACTATGCAGCAGGTTATGGCTCGCGGTACTGGCCGTGCGTTAGGTGGCAAATATCCGAACCTGCACTTAGCAGGAAAAACGGGTACCACCAACGATAACGTGGATACCTGGTTTGCGGGCATTGATGGCAAAGAAGTCGCCATTACATGGGTAGGGCGTGACAACAACCAGCCGACCAAGTTGTATGGTGCGAGCGGGGCGATGTCGCTTTATCAACGTTATCTGGCTAACCAGACGCCAATTCCGCTGGTACTTAATCCACCGGAAGACATCGTTGATATGGGCGTTGATAGCGCAGGCTACTTCCAGTGCGGCGGTGGCGGGGATCGTGTGTTGCCAGTGTGGACCACTAATCCGGACGGGTTGTGCCAGCAAAGCCAGCAGGCTGAGCAGAACAACAATCCGTTTAGTCAGTCACAGTCGCCACAGACTCAGCAGCCGCAACAACAACAGCAGCAGCAACAACAACCGCAGCAGCAAGAGAGTAGTGACGGTGTTGCAGGTTGGATAAAAGACATGTTCGGCAGTAAATAAATCTCACGGTTTTCCCATAAAGCCTCCGTATACCACGGGGGCTTTTCTTTTTTATCAATCCCATGCAATTACTCTGGTTAATTATTATTCCCTCGCGCTTACCAGGGGCGTTTCCTGCTTGCTATGCACTTTCCGTTTCGTCTATTATTCTGCAGCTAATAATAATTATCGTTTACGTTATCATTCGTCACTACTTCATCAGAGAAAAACCAATGGCGCGTTTAAGAACTGGACAACCAGTCAACACCTCAATCCGAAAACTTGCATTCTTTGTTG
Organism: Buttiauxella massiliensis; assembly: GCF_902500225.1. GTDB lineage: Bacteria > Pseudomonadota > Gammaproteobacteria > Enterobacterales > Enterobacteriaceae > Buttiauxella > Buttiauxella massiliensis. The sequence goes on from NZ_LR722656.1 coordinate 136,629, forward strand.
CGGCCGCCGTCAGTGGCGTGAGTGCATCAAGCTTTGCAGCAGACAACACAACTACTAAAGAAGACACCATCACTGTTTCTGCCTCAGCCCCGCAAGAGAGTGCCTGGGGACCTGCGGCCACCATCGCGGCGCGTCAGTCTGCGACCGGGACCAAAACCGATACGCCTATTGAAAAGGTACCTCAGTCTATTTCTGTGGTGACCGCTGAAGAGATGGCGTTACATCAACCAAGATCGGTGAAAGAAGCATTGAGCTATACCCCAGGTGTTGCTGTGGGAACTCGTGGCGCTTCAAATACTTATGACTATTTGGTGATTCGCGGATTTGCGGCCGATGGTCAGAGTCAGAATAACTACCTCGACGGTATGAAGATGCAGGGCAACTTCTATAACGACGCGGTGGTAGATCCTTATATGCTGGAGCGCGCTGAAATCATGCGTGGTCCGGTTTCCGTTCTGTACGGAAAAAGCAGCCCGGGTGGTTTGCTGAACATGGTAAGTAAGCGTCCGACCACGGAACCGCTGAAAGAGATCCAGTTCAAAATGGGCACCGATAACCTGTTCCAGACCGGCTTTGACTTCAGCGATGCAATAGATGACGACGGCGTGTACTCGTACCGCTTAACGGGTCTGGCTCGTTCGAACAATGCTCAGCAGGAGCGTGCGGAAGAGCAGCGTTATACAATCGCGCCGTCTTTCTCATGGCGTCCGGATGACAAAACTAACTTTACCTTCCTCTCTTACTTCCAGAATGAACCGGAAACCGGTTACTACGGCTGGCTGCCAAAAGAGGGAACGGTCGATCCGCTGCCAAACGGCGATCGTCTGCCTACTGACTTCAATGAAGGTGCGAAGAACAATACCTATTCTCGTAATGAGAAAATGGTTGGCTACAGCTTCGACCATGAATTCAACGATACCTTTACCGTGCGTCAGAACCTGCGCTTTGCTGAAAACAAAACTTCGCAAAACAGTGTCTACGGTTACGGCGTCTGTTCCGATCCAGCTAACAGCTTGAGCAAGCAATGTGCGGCGTTAGCGCCGGCGGACAAAGGCCATTATCTGGCGCGTAAATACGTGGTTGATGATGAGAAGCTGCAAAACTTCACTGTTGATACCCAGTTGCAGAGCAAATTTGCCACCGGCGAAGTGGACCACACTCTGCTGACCGGCGTTGACTTTATGCGTATGCGTAACGACATCAACTCTTGGTTTGGTTACGACGACTCCGTACCGCTGCTGGATCTCTACAATCCGGTGTATACCGATTTCGATTTCAATTCGAAAGATCCGGCGAACTCCGGTCCGTATCAGATCCTGAACCGCCAGAAGCAAACGGGCCTCTATGTTCAGGACCAGGCGCAATGGGATAAAGTGCTGGTGACTTTGGGCGGTCGTTATGACTGGGCCGACCAGGAATCCTACAACCGCGTGGCTGGTACTACTTCCAAACGTGATGACACTCAGTTTACCTGGCGTGGTGGTGTTAACTATCTGTTTGATAACGGTATAACACCGTATTTCAGCTACAGTGAATCGTTTGAACCTTCTTCACAGGCCGACGCGCAGGGTAATCTGTTCTCACCTTCTACAGGTAAGCAGTATGAAGCGGGCCTGAAATATGTGCCGAGCGATCGTCCGATTGTATTGACCGGCGCGGTGTACCAATTGACCAAAACCAACAACCTGATGGCTGACCCTGCGGGCTCATTCTTCTCGGTTGAAGGTGGTGAAATTCGTGCGCGTGGCGTTGAAGTTGAAGCGAAAGCGGCACTGTCTGCGAGCGTAAACGTGGTTGGTTCTTACACCTACACCGAGGCTGAGTACACCACGGATACCAACTACAAAGGCAACACGCCAGCACAGGTGCCAAAACATATGGCTTCACTGTGGGCTGACTACACCTTCTTTGATGGCGCACTGTCTGGTCTGACGTTAGGCACTGGTGGACGCTTCACCGGCTCCAGCTATGGCGACCCGGCGAACTCCTTCAAAGTGGGAAGTTATACCGTTGTCGATGCCCTGGTGCGCTACGATTTGGCGCGTGTAGGTATGGCGGGTTCCAACGTGGCTGTTCACGTGAATAACCTATTCGATCGTGAATATGTAGCCAGTTGCTTCAACACCTACGGCTGCTTCTGGGGCGCTGAGCGTCAGGTTGTTGCGACTGCAACATTCCGCTTCTAAGTGTATTCGGGCACGGTTCGCCGTGCCCATCAACAAAGATGGCTGCCATGCAGGACAAACTCGTTCATCCCGATACCACGTTTAGCCTCACTGACGTTACCTTCCGCGTACCCGGTCGCACGCTTCTCCATTCTCTGTCGATGACCTTTCCTGTCGGAAAAGTCACCGGCCTGATTGGACACAACGGCTCGGGCAAATCGACACTGCTGAAAATGCTTGGCCGCCATCAGAAGTCCTCTGATGGGGAAATCAGTCTTAACAATCAACCATTGGATAGCTGGAGCAGTAAGGAATTTGCGCGCAAAGTCGCATATTTACCGCAGCAACTCCCGGCGGCTGAAGGGATGACTGTACGTGAGCTGGTGGCGATTGGTCGCTATCCGTGGCACGGTGCGCTTGGTCGTTTTGGCGTGGCGGACAGAGAACTGGTTGAAGAAGCTATCTCTTTAGTTGGATTGAAACCTTTTGCTCATCGTCTGGTAGACAGCCTTTCCGGTGGTGAACGCCAGCGTGCGTGGATTGCCATGCTGGTGGCGCAAGATAGTCGCTGCCTGTTATTGGATGAACCGACTTCGGCGCTGGATATTGCTCATCAGGTTGATGTGCTGGCACTGATACATCGTCTTAGTCAGGAACGCGGTCTGACGGTAATTGCCGTTTTGCACGATATCAATATGGCGGCTCGCTACTGCGATCATCTTGTTGCATTGCGTGGTGGTGAAATGATTGCGCAGGGTTCTCCTGCAGAACTGATGCAAAGTGAAACGCTGGAACAGATTTACGGCATCCCGATGGGCATTCTGCCGCATCCGGCGGGTGCTGCTCCGGTGAGCTTTGTCTACTGATGAGTGAGCTGATTAACCCATTACTGAGTCGTCGGCAGTTACTCGCAGCACTGGCGCTCTCACCGTTATTGCTCAAAATGGGCAATGTACATGCGGCCTCAATAGATCCTCAGCGCATTGTTGCTCTGGAATGGTTACCGGTGGAACTGATGTTGGCGTTGGGGATAACGCCTTACGCGATGGCGGATACCACCAATTACAAAGCCTGGGTCGGCGAGCCGAAACTGCCCGATGGCATAATTGAAGTGGGTTTACGCACCGAACCAAATCTTGAACTTCTGACACAGTTAAAACCGTCTCTGATTCTCTATTCTGCCGGCTACGGCCCATCACCGGAAAAGTTAGCGCGTATCGCACCGGGACTGGGTTTTAGTTTCAACGATGGTTCCGGGAAACCGCTGACCGTTGCTCGCCAGTCATTGGCAGAACTGGGCGAAAAATTAGGTATGCAGCAGGAAGCACGCGATCACCTGCTGAAATTTGATCAATTTATCGAGCAGATGAAACCCCGCTTTGCTTCCCGCGGGGATAAGCCCGTCTTGCTGATGACATTGTTAGATTCCCGCCACGCGCTGGTTATTGGCAAAAACAGTCTGTTCCAACAGGTGATGGAGTTGCTAGGCGTGAAAAACGCGTGGGCAGGTGAAACCAACTTCTGGGGCAGCGCAGTCGTTGGCCTTGAGCGCTTAGCCGAAGTCAAAGACGCCGATGTTATCTGCTTTGATCATAATAACGATGCTGAAATGGCCCGTGTAACCGCAACGCCATTGTGGAACTCGATGCCTTTTGTTCGTCAAAACCGCTTCCAACGCGTCCCGCCAGTATGGCTTTACGGCGCGACACTTTCCGCTATGAATTTCACCACTACGCTTGCTAAAGCCATAGGGAGCCAGACGTGAAACATCGTTATGTTTTGCTCCCCGCGCTGCTTTTATCTCTGCTGTTTGTTATTGCCTGTGCGCTGACGCTACACAACCTGAACGCACAATTGCCTTCTGCGCAGTGGAGTGCGGCCTGGTGGCAGCCCAATATTGATGACATCAATCAGATGTTATTCCACTACAGTTTACTGCCGCGCCTTGCCATCTCTTTGTTAGTTGGGGCAGGGCTTGGATTAGTGGGCGTGTTATTCCAGCAAGTGTTACGAAACCCGCTTGCAGAGCCGACTACGCTTGGTGTGGCAAGTGGCGCGCAACTTGGTATCACGGTTGCCACACTGTGGGCATTGCCCGGCGGGTTTGCCACACAACAGTTTGCCGCTCTTGTAGGGGCAGGCGTTGTGGGGCTACTGGTGTTTGGCGTCGCCTGGGGCAAGCGGTTATCTCCGGTCACGCTGATCCTCGCAGGGTTAGTGCTGAGCCTTTACTGCGGAGCAGTAAACCAGCTGCTGGCTATTTTCCATCACGACCAGTTGCAGAACATGTTCCTGTGGAGCACTGGCTCGTTAAACCAACAAGACTGGGACATCGTCAACGGCCTCTGGCCTCGTCTGGTGGGTGGTTTGCTGTTAACACTGCTGCTGTTGCGCCCACTAACATTGATGGGCCTCGACGATGGTGTGGCGCGTAACCTTGGGCTGGCACTTTCCATGGTGCGCCTCGCAACGCTGGTACTGGCGATTGCCATCAGTGCGCTGTTGGTTAATGCAGTTGGGATTATCGGCTTTATCGGCCTGTTCGCGCCTCTGTTGGCGAAAATGCTCGGTGCTCGTCGCCTGGTTGCGCGTTTGTTCCTTGCGCCAATCATCGGTGCATTGATTTTATGGTTGTCAGATCAATCCGTTATCTGGCTTACCAGCGTGTGGCGTGAGATCTCTACCGGTACGGTGACCGCTCTTATTGGAGCACCATTATTGCTGTGGCTGCTGCCACGCTTGCGTACTGTTGGCACGCCAGCGATGAACCAGGGCGATAACGTTCCGAGTGAGCGCCAGCATCTGACATGGTGGGTGTTAGTCGGTAGCGGTGTGTTAGCCTTGGTTCTTGTCACTGCGCTAACGCTTGGACGCGATGCGTATGGCTGGAACTGGGTAAGCGGTTCGTTATTCCATGAGTTATTACAGTGGCGCTGGCCGCGTGTATTAGCAGCACTGACTGCAGGTATGATGCTGGCGGTTGCTGGCAGCGTTATCCAACGACTGACCGGTAATGCGATGGCAAGCCCAGAAGTGTTAGGTATCAGCTCTGGTGCGGCATTCGGCGTGGTGGTGATGTTGTTTATCGTACCTGGAAATGCATTCGGTTGGTTGTTCCCGGCAGGTAGCCTGGGTGCAGCTGTAACGCTGTTGGTGATTATGATCACAGCCAGTCGTGGCGGTTTTTCCCCGCAACGCATGTTACTCGCCGGGATGGCACTGAGTACCGCATTTACCATGTTGTTGATGTTGCTGATGGCGAGTGGCGATCCACGTATGGCGGGGATTCTGACGTGGATTTCTGGTTCAACCTATAACGTTACCGGCGATCAAGCCGTCAGAACGCTTATTCTAATGGTGATTCTTTTTGCCCTGACGCCGCTGTGTCGCCGTTGGTTGATGATACTTCCGCTAGGCGGAGCGACCGCACGGGCAATCGGCATGGCGCTGACGCCATCACGCTTTGCGCTGCTTTTGCTCGCTGCAACCTTAACCGCGGCGGCAACGATGACCGTCGGCCCACTCAGTTTTGTTGGCTTAATGGCACCGCATATCGCGCGTATGCTCGGTTTCCGGCGTGCGATGCCGCAGCTGATAATATCGGCGTTATTAGGTGGGATGCTGATGGTTGCGGCGGACTGGTGCGGAAGAATGATCCTGTTCCCGGATCAGGTGCCTGCGGGCTTACTGGCGACCTTTATCGGCGCGCCTTATTTCATCTATTTGCTGCGTAAGCAGACGCGGTGATTAACACGCCCTCTTCACAGAAGAGGGCGTAAATATTACAGCTTCGCAAACACCCGACGCGCAGCGTCGATAGTCTTCTGAATATCTTCTTTCGAATGCGCAACTGACATAAAGCCTGCTTCAAACGCAGATGGTGCCAGGTAAACACCTTCTTCCAGCATCAGGTGGAAGAACTTCTTAAAGCGCTCGACGTCACACGCCATCACGTCCTGGTAGCAGGTTACAGATTCCGCATCAGTGAAGAACAAACCAAACATGCCACCCACATTGTTCACGACCAATGGAATGTTTTCTTCTTTAGCTGCATGCAGCAAACCGTTTGCCAGCATTTCGGTCAGTTCAGTCAATGTCTGGTGAACGCCCGGTTGCGCGACTTCAGTCAGGCAAGCGTAGCCTGCGGCCATCGCAATTGGGTTACCAGAAAGCGTACCCGCCTGATAAACCGGGCCAGTTGGTGCCAGCGCATCCATGATTTCACGGCGGCCGCCGAATGCACCTACCGGCATACCACCACCGATGATTTTGCCCAGACAAGTTAAGTCAGGCTCCACACCGTAGTAAGACTGTGCGCCCGCCAGTGCAACACGGAACCCGGTCATGACTTCGTCGATAATAAACAGTGCACCAAACTCGTCGCACAGCGCACGCAGGCCTGGCAGGAAGTCATCGTTTGGTGGGATGCAATTCATGTTACCTGCAACGGGTTCAACGATAATGCAGGCAATATCTTGCGGATATTGCTCGAACGCGGCGCGAACGGAAGCCAGATCGTTATAGGTGCAGGTGAGGGTGTGTTTGGCGAAATCAGCTGGCACACCTGGCGAATTTGGCTGGCCGAGAGTTAGCGCACCAGAACCAGCTTTCACTAACAGGCAGTCGGCGTGACCGTGGTAGCAACCTTCGAACTTGATGATTTTATCGCGACCCGTGAAACCACGCGCCAGGCGAATCGCGCTCATGGTGGCTTCAGTGCCGGAGTTTACCATGCGCACCATATCCATGGTCGGAACCAGTTCGGTCACCAGCTCCGCCATTTTCACTTCCATCTCAGTTGGCGCACCAAAGCTTAAACCGCGCTCAACCGCTTCAATCACGGCATTGCGAATTGCCGGGTGATTGTGGCCGAGAACCATTGGCCCCCATGAGCCAACATAATCGATATAGGCTTTGCCGTCAGCGTCATACAGGTAAGCCCCGTCAGCGCGTTCGATAAACAGCGGCACACCGCCGACGCCAGTAAAAGCACGCACCGGCGAGTTCACTCCACCAGGAATGACTTTACGTGCGGCAGCGTACAGGTTTTCAGACTTACTCATGAATCGGCTCCAAATTCATTGATTCGTGGAAATAGTGGCAACACGCTATTCTAAGGGAAACTCTCGAAGTTATGAAAGTTTTGCCCAATCGCGTCGAGAGAGTAGAATGCCCCCTCGATTTGTATTACCAATAAATGATTAGCCTAATGAATCACTCCCACCCCTCTTTTGAAGCACAGCAGGTTGTGCGCTTACGCAGGGGCGACATGGTGCGTCGCCTAATTCGACAGGATAAAACTCCCGTCGCTATTCTTTTCATGGCCGCGATAGTAGGGACGTTAGCCGGTTTGGTGGGTGTCGCTTTTGAAAAAGCGGTCACCTGGGTTCAACAAAATCGCCTGGCAATGCTGGCTCATGTAGCTGATTACAGCCTTATTGTCTGGCCGCTGGCATTCATCAGTTCAATGCTTCTGGCAATGATTGGCTACTATCTGGTGCGCCGTTATGCGCCGGAAGCAGGGGGCTCTGGTATTCCCGAAATTGAAGGGGCACTGGAAGAGTTGCGTCCGGTGCGCTGGTGGCGTGTCATCCCGGTTAAATTTATCGGTGGCATGGGAACACTTGGTGCTGGCATGGTGCTCGGACGCGAAGGGCCAACGGTGCAATTGGGTGGTAATATCGGCCGCATGGTGCTGGATATTTTCCGCCTGCGTGGTGCTGAAGCTCGCCATTCACTGTTAGCGACCGGTGCGGCTGCGGGTTTATCCGCTGCATTTAACGCCCCATTGGCGGGGATTCTGTTCATCATTGAAGAGATGCGCCCGCAATTTCGCTACAACCTTATTTCGATAAAGGCCGTGTTTATCGGCGTGATTATGTCGAGCGTGGTGTTCCGTATTTTTAACGGTGAAAATGCGGTTATCGAAGTCGGGAAACTGGCTAACGCGCCGGTTAACACGCTGTGGTTGTATCTGGTGTTGGGGATGGTATTTGGCATCGTCGGCGTGTTCTTTAACGCGATGGTGTTCCGCACTCAGGATATGTTCCAGCGCCTTCACGGTGGCAATCTGAAAAAATGGGTGATTATTGGTGGCTTGCTGGGCGGTATTTGCGGGATCCTTGGTCTTATTCAACCCGCAGCGGCTGGTGGCGGTTTTAATCTGATCCCCATTGCTGCCGCAGGAAATTACACCCTTGGCATGCTGCTGTTTATCTTTATTGCTCGAGTGATTACCACGTTGCTATGTTTTGCATCCGGTGCGCCTGGCGGGATTTTTGCGCCAATGCTCGCTCTGGGCACATTGCTTGGCACTGCATTTGGTATAGCGAGTGCGGCCTGGTTCCCGGCCTATCATCTTGAAGTTGGGACATTTGCCATCGCCGGAATGGGAGCGTTGTTTGCCGCATCGGTACGTGCGCCATTGACCGGGATTGTGTTGGTTCTGGAAATGACTGACAATTATCAGCTCATTCTGCCAATGATTATTACCTGCCTTGGCGCGACACTATTGGCACAATTTCTCGGCGGAAAGCCGCTATACTCCTCGATTCTTGAGCGCACGTTGGCAAAACAAGAAGCCGAACAGCGGGCGAAAGAGCAGCAAACCCCTGCCGGGGAGAATACTTGAACGATTTACTCGGGTATTAGATAATGACCCCCAAAGGCTGGGTTAAACTTTACCCGACTTCTTATTTCGTTGGGAGCAAATGATGAGTGATGACGTAGCAGTTCTGCCGTTGCAGTTTACCGAAGCAGCAGCCAATAAAGTAAAAAACCTGATCGCGGATGAAGAGAACCCGAATTTGAAACTGCGCGTTTACATCACCGGTGGTGGTTGCAGTGGTTTCCAGTATGGTTTTACCTTTGACGATCAGATTAACGACGGCGATATGACTATCGAGAAGCAAGGCGTTGCGCTGGTAGTTGACCCAATGAGCCTGCAATATCTGGTAGGCGGTGCGGTGGATTACACTGAAGGTCTGGAAGGTTCACGCTTTGTGGTGACCAACCCGAATGCGAAAAGCACCTGCGGGTGTGGTTCCTCCTTCAGCGTTTAAACCTTCATACTTCAAGCTGCAGATGCGTCGACTGCACCCGTTCGCCCCAGTCACATAGTTATCTATGTTCCTGGGGACTTACGACTTTGTCGACTTTCTGCAACTCGAATTATTCGGTTTAAATGGTTAGTTATAAAAATTCTTGTAGGCCGGATAAGCGAAAGCGTCATCCGGCTTTTTTATTCTCTATTGTCTATCATCGAGTGCAAACGTCGGCAATTTGAGATGCCAACGAATGGCCGCCAGACGGATTGCGAGGGTGACGACCATGCCAATCATACTCGCCTGTTCCAGTGGAACGTGGAAGGTGTAATACGCAGTGGCATGCACAATCCCGCCTGCAATACACGCCGTGGCGTAAATTTCGGTACGCAGGATCATCGGGATTTCACGCGCTAAAACATCACGAATAATCCCACCGCCAACACCGGTCAACACGCCCATGCAGATGGCAATCAGTGGGCTGGTGCCAGCCAGAAACGCTTTATTCACCCCAATACCCACAAACACCGCAAGCCCGACGGCATCAAGCACTGGCAAAATCCATTTTGGTAGCCGACGCGGTTGTCGAATCAACACAATAGTTAGCATACAGGTGACCATTGCGACCACTAAGTCGGTTGGGTCTTTAACCCAAAATACCGGGCCATTATCCAGTGCCATATCGCGAATAGTTCCGCCGCCAACTGCGGTCACTACGCCAAGAACCAGAACACCAAACGGGTCCATACGTAGCTTACCTGCCAGCAGTACGCCGGATATTGCAAAGACGGCTGTGCCAATGATGTCCAGCCAATAGACGAGCATGTGGGTGTTATCCTCATAAAAAAGGTTATTTTTCTGCCAGCTCCTCACAGAGCTGTTTTGCGGCGAGGATAATACGTGGGCCTGAGCGACTAAACCAGTCATCATTCACTGCAATAACCGGAATTTTTAGCTGGGTATTCCAGAATTGTTCAACCGGAGGGATTTGCGTTTCATCGCCGGTGATAATAATAGCCTGCGGGTGGCGGCTTAGCACCTGCTCACGGCTCACTTGCGGCCAGGGAACCCGGCTATCAGCGAAGATATTTTGCCCTGTGCATACTTCCAGAATTTCGTTCTGAATCGAACCACTTCCTGACGTAAATAGCGGCTGCTGGCCGAACTGGAGAAACACTTTTTTCTTCGGGTGCTGAGAATAGTGCGCTTTCAAATCGGCAAACTCTTTTACCAGTTTATCTGCTGCGTTGTGGGCCGTTTGGGGTGTCGGGCTGTATTGGCTCAATTGACGCAATGCCGCAACCACACCTTCGACCGTTGCCGGATCAAGCCAGACAACTTTAATACCCAATGCTTTTAGTTGATTGACCTGGCGCTCAGCATTTCCACCGCGCCAGGCAAGAACCACATCAGGTTTTAGCGCCACGATGCGCTCAAGGTTCATTCCCTGCCAGTTTGAGACTTGCTCAAGCTTTTTGGCGGCCTCCGGATAGTCTGACCAGGCGCTGACCGCTACTGGCGTGATACCAGCCGCAAATGCCAGTTCAGTATTGCTCGGCGATAATGAGATAACCCGCGGCGCGGCATTAAGCCACGCCGGGAGACAACACAGAAGCGCGGTGATGCCGCGCCAAAAGTTCTTATTAACCACGAGCCAGTTTCTGCACCAGGTTTTCAACCATCAGCGTGGACTGCTTCGCCGCAACAGCTAAGAACTCTTCGAAGCTCAGATGGGATTGCTGATCGGCAACATCAGAGATCGCGCGCACCACGACAAACGGGGTACCGAAGTTATGGCAAACGTGCGCAACAGCGGTCGCTTCCATTTCCACAGCAACCGCCTGTGGGAAGTTATGGCGGATTTTTGCCAGTGCCACAGAACCGTTAATAAACGCATCACCACTAACAACCAAACCGCGCACGGCGTTCAGGTTCAGCTCGGCAATGCACTCTTCAGCCGCGGCAATCAGTTTCGCGTCAGCAGCAAAACCTGCTGGGCAACCTGGCAGTTGGCCATATTCATAGCCAAAAGCCGTTACGTCTGCGTCGTGGTAACGCACTTCATCAGAAACCACGATATCGCCCACTTTCAGCGTCGATGCGAGACCACCCGCAGAACCAGTGTTGATCACTACATCTGGTTTGCAATGCTCAAGCAGGAGAGTTGCACCCATTGCAGCTGCGACTTTGCCAATACCTGATTTCAGCAAAGCTACTTCAACGCCATTCAGGGAGCCGGTGTAAATTTCACACCCTGCAAGCTTCAGAGTCTGACGGTTTTCAATTTTGTCACGCAGCAGCGTAACTTCTTCTTCCATTGCACCAATGATGCCTACTTTCATAGTGATTCTCGCTAAAGTGTTAAATTACCTTCATAGTCTATCATGGCTGGCATCAAGGAATTAATCCGCTGTTAAAAGGCGCAGGAGAGGGCATGAGTGAAATAGATTTCCGTAAGAAAATTAATTGGCACCGCCGTTTCCGCTCTCCTGAAGGGCAGAAGAATGAACACGAAATTCTGCGTATTTTTGAAAGCGATCGCGGGAGGATCGTCAACTCACCTGCCATTCGCCGTTTGCAGCAGAAAACTCAAGTTTTCCCTCTGGAGCGTAATGCCTCTGTTCGCACACGTTTGACTCACTCGATGGAAGTTCAGCAAGTCGGACGTTACATCGCCAAAGAAGTGCTGAGCCGCCTGAAGGAGCAGCAGGATCTCGAGCGCTTTGGGCTGCATGAGCTGACCGGACCGTTTGAAAGCATCGTTGAAATGGCGTGCCTGATGCACGACATCGGCAACCCGCCGTTTGGTCATTTCGGTGAGTCGGCGATTAATGACTGGTTCCGCCAGCGTTTGTTCCCAACAGATGCCGGAAGCCAGCCGCGCAGCGATGATCGTTGCCGGGTTGAAGCTTTACGCCTGCGTGAAGGTGAAGATCAACTGAATGGCTTGCGCCACAAGGTGCGCCAGGATCTTTGTCAGTTCGAAGGAAATGCGCAGGGCATTCGCCTGGTACACAGTCTATTGCGTATGAATCTGACCTGGGCGCAGGTTGGTTGCATTCTCAAATATACGCGCCCGGCCTGGTTTGTTGGCGAGCCGCCGAAAAGCCACGCTTATCTGATGAAAAAACCAGGCTTCTATCTTTCTGAGGAGTCGTACATTGCCCGTTTGCGTACAGAGCTTGAACTGGGAGAATACAGCCGTTTTCCGCTGACATGGATAATGGAAGCTGCGGACGATATTTCATACTGTGTGGCGGATCTGGAAGATGCGGTTGAGAAGCGGATTTTTAGCGTTGAACAACTTTATCAGCACTTATGTGATGCCTGGGGCGAGCATAGCAAAGGCGATCTTTTTGAGCGTGTAGTGGATGAGGCTTGGGAGAAATCCCGTTCAAATCAGATGCGCCGCAGTACCGAAGATCAGTTCTTTATGTATTTGCGCGTCAACACGCTAAACCAGTTGGTGCCTTATGCCGCGCAACGTTTTATCGATAATATCAGCGATATATTTAGTGGCGAGTTCAATCACGCACTACTAGAAGATGACAGCCCCTTTGCACGCCTGCTGGAGCTATATAAGCAGGTTGCATTTAAACATGTATTTAGTCACCCAGAAGTTGAGCAACTTGAGTTACAAGGTTATCGCGTTATCAGTGGCTTACTTGAAATTTACAGTCCATTACTCAATATATCAGTTGAGGATTTTGCTGAACTGGTGGAGAAAGAAAGTTTACGTCGTCTGCCGATTGAAACTCGATTGTTCCACAAATTATCGACAAAACATAGGCTTGCGTATATTGAAGCAGTCAGTGATTTGACGCCGTCAGCCAGTGATTTCCCGGTATGGGAATATTATTACCGCTGCCGCCTAATTCAGGATTATATCAGCGGAATGACGGACTTATTCGCATGGGATGAGTATCGGCGCCTGATGGCGGTGGAATAAGTTGCTCATTGAGTTTTGTAAAGACGGACAATAAATTTTTACTTTTTCCAGTGACTTATCGGCGGAACTTAGCGCCTCAATTGTCACTCTATATTGGCCTACACAGCAATTTTGCGTGACTTATTAACTTGAGACTGAAATCGATGAAAAAAACAACTTTAGCAATGAGCGCGCTGGCTCTTAGCCTGGGTTTGGCGCTGAGTCCTGTATCTGCAATTGCGGCAGAGACCGCTTCTTCTGTACCTGCAACCGCTGGGCAACCTATGCCAAGCCTTGCGCCGATGCTGGAAAAAGTGATGCCTTCCGTAGTGAGTATTAACGTTGAGGGAAGCACCACTGTTAATACGCCGCGTATGGGGCGTAACTTCCAGCAGTTCTTTGGTGATAATTCACCATTCTGTCAGGAAGGCTCTCCATTCCAGAGCTCTCCATTCTGCCAGGGTGGACCAGCTGACCAAGGCCCTCAGGGCGGCGGTCAGCAGCAGAAATTTGCAGCACTGGGTTCTGGTGTAATTATTGACGCCGCTAAAGGCTACGTGGTGACAAACAACCACGTTGTTGATAATGCAACAAAAATTCAGGTTTCCCTGAGTGATGGACGTAAGTTCGAAGCAAAAGTGGTCGGTAAAGATCCACGTTCTGATATCGCACTGTTGCAACTTCAGGATCCGAAAAACCTGACCGCGATAAAAATGGCTGACTCCGACGCACTGCGCGTTGGCGATTACACCGTGGCTATCGGTAACCCATATGGTCTGGGCGAAACTGTGACCTCCGGTATTGTTTCAGCCTTGGGTCGTAGTGGCCTGAACATTGAAAACTATGAGAACTTTATCCAGACCGATGCGGCAATCAACCGTGGTAACTCCGGTGGTGCACTGGTTAACCTGAATGGTGAGCTGATCGGGATTAATACTGCGATTCTGGCACCAGACGGTGGCAACATCGGTATCGGTTTTGCTATCCCAAGCAACATGGTGAAAAACCTGACCGCGCAGATGGTGCAATACGGCCAAGTTAAGCGTGGCGAACTGGGTATCCTTGGGACTGAGCTGAACTCCGAGTTAGCGAAAGCGATGAAAGTTGACGCGCAACGTGGTGCATTCGTCAGCCAGGTTATGCCGAACTCTTCTGCTGCGAAAGCGGGCGTGAAAGCCGGTGATGTTGTGGTTTCCATGAACGGTAAAGCAATTAGCAGCTTCGCTGCCTTGCGCGCTGAAGTGGGTTCTATGCCAGTCGGCAGCAAACTGACTCTTGGCCTGTTGCGTGATGGCAAACCAGTTTCAGTAAACCTGGAACTGCAACAAAGCAGCCAGACTCAGGTTGATTCAGCCACCATCTTTACTGGTATCGAAGGTGCTGAAATGAGTAACCGCAGCGGTAAAGATGAGAAGGGTGTTATCGTCAATAACGTAAAAGGCAATAGCCCTGCGGCACGTATTGGCCTGAAAAAAGGCGACATTATCATTGGTGTTAACCAGCAGGTTGTAAATAACATCGCTGAACTGCGCAAAATTCTGGACACCAAACCGTCTGTAATGGCGCTTAATATTCAGCGTGGCGACAGTACCATCTATCTGTTGATGCAGTAATTAATTGGCACTAAGTTCTCCTTAAACCATCAGGGCCGCAAATTGCGGCCCTTTTTTGTGAGCCTTACCACAACTCCATACTCTTCATCGGTGCTTTGTGCATTCGCACAATGCTGAGGCGATCCATCTCGCCTATGCTAGGCCATTAGCACGACTCAGGAGGACACATGGCTGGCTGGCACCTTGATACCAAAATGGCGCAGGACATTGTGGCGCGCACCATGACCATTATTGATACCAACATAAACGTGATGGATGCGCGTGGGCGAATCATTGGTAGCGGTGATAAAGAACGTATTGGTGAATTGCACGAAGGTGCATTGCTGGTGCTCTCTCAGGGGCGTGTGGTTGATATTGATGATGCCGTGGCCCGGCATCTGCACGGCGTGCGTCAGGGGATTAACCTGCCACTGCGCATCGAAGGTGAAATTGTCGGTGTTATCGGTCTGACAGGGGAGCCGGGCTCGCTGCGTAAGTACGGTGAGCTAGTGTGTATGACGGCGGAGATGATGCTTGAACAATCTCGTCTGATGCACTTGCTGGCACAAGACACTCGTCTGCGTGAAGAGTTAGTGATGAATTTGATTCAGGCCGAAGAACAGACGCCAGCGTTGAGCGAATGGGCACAACGCTTGGGTATCGATCTGAATCAACCTCGTGTGGTCGCCGTTGTGGAAGTAGATAGTGGGCAGCTTGGCGTGGAAAGCGCTATGGAAGAGTTACAGCAGCTGCAAACTGCACTCACGACACCTGAGCGGAATAATTTGATAGCCATTGTGTCGTTAACGGAAATGGTGGTGCTGAAACCTGCGCTAAATCCCTTTGGCCGTTGGGATGCAGAAGATCACCGCAAGCGAGTAGAGCAGCTAATCAACCGTATGAAAGAAAATGGTCAGCTACGCTTTCGCGTCGCGCTGGGCAACTATTTTACCGGGCCTGGCAGTATTGCGCGCTCGTATCGAACCGCTCGCACTACCATGATGGTCGGCAAACAGCGTATGCCGGAAAGCAGGGGTTATTTTTATCAGGATTTGATGTTGCCAGTGCTGCTGGATAGTTTGCGGGGCGGCTGGCAGGCGAATGAACTGGCGCGGCCTTTAGCTCGCCTGAAATCAATGGATAACAACGGGCTACTGCGCCGAACGTTAAGCGCGTGGTTCCGCCATAACGTACAGCCGCTGGCAACGTCTAAGGCATTGTTTATTCATCGTAATACGCTCGAGTACCGACTTAACCGTATTTCGGAATTAACAGGTTTAGATTTAGGGAATTTTGACGATAGATTGCTGCTGTATGTGGCGTTGCAACTGGATGAGCAAAGATAATAAAAGGGCCGGAGATTCCGGCCCTTTTGCATTATTTACCGCGGGTTAACTTTTCAAGATCGGATTCAATTTCACTGATCTTGTGAGCAACTACGGATTCCAGATGGCGAAGATCGTCGAGAATTTTGCGTTTCAGATCCACTTCAGTGCGATCTCGCTGGCAAAGTTGATCTAATTCATCAATTACATAGCGCAGATTCGGGCTGATTTCCTGCACTTCTTTGTAACCCTGGCCGACGCCATCGGCAACGACAGTTTTGCGCTGGCGTGGGTATTTAAACTTCACGCTTTTAGCGAAAAACTCGCCTTTATCCTTCTGGAAATAGATTTTCAGGATATCGTTGTTGGCTTCCTGCCGGAGGCTATAACGATCGATCTCATCAGGATTGGTAATACCCAGACTTTTCAAGTTATCGTACATAGTGTTACCTTTTTCGATATCAGCAATATCAAGATAATTAACGGAAAAATCCTTTTCCGCTAGCCCTAAATGCTAAAAAGGCGGGGAAGCCCGCCTTTTGCACATTTTATTAGTCGATAGTGCGAAGCAGCTCGTTGATTCCAACTTTGCCGCGGGTTTTCGCGTCGACTTTTTTCACGATAACTGCACAGTACAGGCTGTATTTACCATCTTTTGATGGCAAGTTGCCGGAAACAACCACGGAACCTGCTGGTACGCGGCCGTAATGCACTTCGCCGGTTTCACGGTCATAAATACGCGTGCTTTGACCAATGTAAACGCCCATGGAAATCACAGAACCTTCTTCAACGATAACGCCTTCCACAACTTCTGAACGCGCGCCAATGAAGCAGTTATCTTCAATGATAGTTGGGTTAGCCTGTAATGGCTCCAGAACGCCACCGATGCCTACGCCACCAGACAGGTGAACGTTTTTACCTATCTGCGCACAAGAACCGACTGTTGCCCAGGTATCAACCATTGAGCCTTCATCAACGTATGCGCCGATGTTGACGTAAGAAGGCATCAGAACGGTATTACGCGCGATGTATGCGCCCTGGCGAACTGCCGCTGGTGGTACAACGCGGAAACCTTCTTTCTGGAAGCGTGCTTCGTCATAGTTGGCGAATTTCATCGGCACTTTATCGAAGTAGCGGCTTTCGGCACCATCAATAACCTGGTTGTCATTGATACGGAAAGAAAGCAAAACGGCTTTCTTCAGCCATTGGTGGGTAACCCACTGGCCATCAATTTTTTCGGCAACGCGCAGCGCACCGCTGTCGAGCAGGGAGATGACCTGGTTTACCGCTTCACGAGTGACGGTATCAGCATTTGCCGGAGTGATTTTGGCACGGCGCTCGAAAGCGGTTTCAATTACGTTTTGTAGCTGCTGCATTGGCATTGTGAACATTTTCCTGATTGTGACGAAATTAACAGACTGTTATTTATCGTTTGGATTAAGGGCCGCTGTCAACCGTTGCTGTACTTCCTCTTGCAACTCATTATTAAGAGCACGCCGGTCGGCGGTGGCTATTATAAATAAATCTTCTACTCGCTCGCCAATTGTCGTAATTCTCGCCCCGTAAAGCGAAATTCCGAGATCGGCAAACACTTCTCCCACTCGCGCCAACAAGCCTGGCTGATCCAGCGCAATCAGCTCCAGGAACGTTCTTCGGTCGGTATGCGTTGGCAAGAAATTCACCTCAGTATCGACGGTAAAGTGACGCAGTTTGGCAGACTGGCGGCGCGGTTGAGGTGTTTGCCAGCTTGCCTGCGTAATGGCTTGTTCAATGCTGTGGCGGATAAGGTCATGCCTGTCGGCTGAAAGCGGACTGCCGTCCGGCTCCAGCACAATAAAGGTGTCCATTGCCATGCCGTCGCGCGTAGTAAATATTTGGGCGTCATGAACGCTGAGGTTGCGCCTGTCCAGCTCGGCACAAACGGCGGCGAACAGGTGAGGGCGGTCAGGGCTCCAGATAAAAATCTCTGTGCCGCCGCGCGTTGCCTGCGGGCTAAGCAAAATCATCGGTTTGCTGAGGTCGTGCTTGAGCAAGTGGCGCGCATGCCATGCAATTTGGTTTGGCGTGTGGCGAACAAAATAGTTCGCCCGGCAGCGACGCCAGATATTATGCAGTGCCTCTTCGTTGATGTTATCCATACGCAGTAATGCCAGCGCCTGAAGCTGGTGGTGGCGCACACGCTCACGCATATCCGGGCTGTTTTGCATTCCACGTCGCAGCTGTTTTTCGGTAGCGAAATAGAGCTCACGCAACAGGCTCTGTTTCCAGCTATTCCATAAAGTTTCGTTGGTCGCACAGATATCAGCGACGGTCAGGCAGACCAGGTAACGCAGGCGGTTTTCAGTCTGCACTTCTTCGGCAAACTGCTTAATCACTTCCGGGTCCTGGATATCACGGCGCTGCGCAGTGACCGACATCAGCAAATGTTGGCGCACCAGCCACGCGACAAGTTGCGTCTCGCGAGAGTTCAGCCCGTGAAGCTCAGCAAATTTTAAAACGTCCTGTGCGCCGAGAACCGAGTGATCCCCGCCACGGCCTTTGGCGATATCATGGAACAGAGCGGCAATCAGGATAAGCTCTGGATGCGACAGGCGCGGCCAGAGATCGACACATAATGGATGCTTTGGACGAGTTTCTTCTTTCGCGAAGCTTTCCAGTTTTTGCAGCACGCGAATGGTGTGTTCATCGACCGTATAAGCATGGAACAGGTCAAATTGCATTTGCCCGACAATATGTGACCACTGCGGCATATACGCCCACAACACACTGTGACGATGCATTGGCAATAAGGCGCGGCTCACTGCACCGGGGTGGCGCAATATGGTGAGGAAGAGATCGCGCGCTTCCGGAATGTAGCAAAGCGGCTGTACTAAATGGCGACGCGCATGGCGTAAATGGCGCAGGGTGGTTGAGTAAATTCCGGTGATGTCACGGTTACGCACCATCATGTAAAACATGCGCAAAATGGCCTGCGGTTCACGCATAAAAAGCGTTTCGTCACGCAGATCAATCAGAGTGCCACGTAACTGGAAGTCATCGTCCAGTGGGCGCGGTTTTTCGCTAGCATCTAGCGCTAGAATCGCTTCATCAAACAACTGCAACAGCATTTGGTTAAGCTCACCGACGCGACGGGTCACACGATAGAAATCTTTCATCATGTGTTCGACCGGCTGATTGCCTTCACCGTTGTAATCCAGACGCTGAGCAACGCTGAGCTGCCTGTCGAATAACAAACGGTTGTCATAACGATTTACTTCGAGATGCAAAGCGAAGCGAATACGCCACAGCAAGTGTTGGCACTCATCCAGTTCATTTCTTTCTGCTTCGGTTAAAAAACCAAAGCCGACCATTTCACTCATGGACGTGGCGCCAAAGTGGCGGCGCGCGACCCATTGCAGCGTATGGATGTCACGCAAACCGCCGGGGCTGCTTTTGATATCTGGCTCGAGGTTATAACTTGTGCCGTGGTAACGCTGATGACGAACATTTTGCTCATCAATTTTTGCAGCAAAGAATTTGGCGGATGGCCAGAAGCCGTCACTGAAAATGTGTTTTTGCAGTTCAAGGAAGAGTGCGACATCGCCAATTAGTAAGCGCGACTCAATCAGGTTGGTGGCAACTGTTAAATCAGAAAGACCTTCGAGCAGGCACTCTTCAAGCGTGCGTACGCTGTGGCCGACTTCTAATTTTACGTCCCACAGCAGCGTGAGAAGTTCACCGATTTTCTGGGATTGTGGCTCGCTCAGACGTTTACGGCTGAGTATCAGCAAATCAATGTCAGATAACGGATGAAGTTCACCGCGCCCGTAACCACCCACCGCGACGAGCGCGGTTTCTGCGACATCACCAAAACCGTAATTTACCCACAACCGTTGCAGTAACTGGTCGATAAACTCGGTGCGGGCATCGATAAGTTTTTCGGCGGAAATACCGTCGTCAAATGCTGTCCCCAACCACTGCTGGAAAGTGTCGAGGCGGGCTTTAATTTCGGCGCAATTAAGCTCTGAATCTGTCCAGTTGACGGGGTATTCAGGTTGCCCGGAAATCTCAGGAAGCACTGTGGTTGCGTACTGCTCGGGTAAGCTCGGTGTCATGTCGCCATCCATAAAAAAAGCCGGCATAAGCCGGCTTCGATTGCTGACTTTCGCCAGGCATATCACTCGTTATGCGAAATCACCGCGGGGATGGTGTCATCCTTGCGTAAAGTGAGAATTTCGCAGCCGTTATCTGTCACCACAATAGTATGCTCGTATTGTGCAGACAAGCTGCGATCTTTGGTTTTCACCGTCCAACCGTCTTTCATGGTGCGAATGCGGTAATCGCCGGAGTTCACCATCGGTTCGATAGTGAAAGTCATACCCGGTTGCAGCACCACGCCACCATCATCAGCATCGTAATGCAGCACTTGCGGTTCTTCGTGGAATACGCGGCCAATACCGTGTCCACAGTATTCGCGAACCACAGAAAAACCTTCAGCTTCAACGAACTTCTGAATTGCAGCACCCAGAGTGCGTAGGCGAATGCCTGGTTTTACCATGCGCAGTGACAAATACAGGCTTTCTTGAGTAATACGGCACAGGCGCTCGCCCAGAATAGTCGGTTTGCCTACGATGAACATTTTCGAGGTGTCACCGTGGTATTCATCTTTGATGACAGTTACGTCGATGTTGACGATATCTCCATCTTTCAGGATTTTAGCGTCATCAGGAATACCATGGCAGACCACTTCGTTAATGGAAATGCACACGGATTTCGGGAAGCCGTGGTAGTTCAGGCAGGCAGAAATAGCATGCTGCTGGTTAATGATGTAATCGCTACAAATACGGTCCAGTTCACCCGTGCTGATGCCCGGTCGTACGTGGGGTTCAATCATTTCCAGCACTTCAGCGGCAAGACGGCCCGCGACGCGCATTTTTTCGATTTCTTCAGGTGTTTTAATTGAGATAGCCATTAATTCGATCCGCAGGTGTCGTCGTTATCGACAATAATTGAGCAGTAGTGGGGCAATGGTATCAGGGCCTACGATCGGTGCCAAATCGAGAATCAGTGTGCGCACTATCAACTAACAACTATTGGAGTCCGGGTCTGTTTTATGGTATAAAGCGCGCCGGACTTGTATTCCGATTTTTCGGATACAGCCAACACTCTCACTTTGTGTAAATAACACACACGTATCGACACATATTCCGGGGTGCCCTTAGGGGTCGGTAATATGGGATACGTGGAGGCTTAACCCCATACTTTTATATAGAGGTTTTAATCATGGCAACTGTTTCCATGCGCGACATGCTCAAGGCTGGTGTTCACTTCGGTCACCAAACCCGTTACTGGAACCCGAAAATGAAGCCTTTCATCTTCGGCGCTCGTAACAAAGTTCACATCATCAACCTTGAAAAAACTGTACCTATGTTCAACGAAGCTTTGGCTGAACTGAGCAAGATTTCTTCTCGTAAAGGCAAAATCCTTTTCGTTGGTACTAAGCGTGCTGCAAGCGAACCAGTAAAAGAAGCTGCTCTGAGCTGCGATCAGTTCTTCGTGAACCATCGCTGGTTGGGCGGTATGCTGACTAACTGGAAAACTGTTCGTCAGTCCATCAAACGTCTGAAAGACCTGGAAATCCAGTCTCAGGACGGTACCTTCGACAAACTGACCAAGAAAGAAGCGCTGATGCGTACCCGTGAGCTGGTGAAGTTGGAAAACAGCCTGGGTGGTATCAAGGATATGGGCGGTCTGCCGGATGCTCTGTTTGTAATCGACGCTGATCACGAACACATTGCAATCAAAGAAGCGAACAACCTGGGTATCCCAGTATTCTCTATCGTTGATACTAACTCCGATCCAGATGGCGTTGATTTCGTTATCCCTGGTAACGACGATGCAATCCGTGCTGTAACCCTGTATCTGGGTGCTGTAGCTGCTACCGTTCGTGAAGGCCGCTCTCAGGATCTGGCTTCTCAGGCAGAAGAAAGCTTCGTAGAAGCTGAATAATAAGGTTCGCTCTTATTTGAGCTCTTATTAACCAAGTATACCCTTTAGATTTCGAGTTGCAGCCAGGCGGCAAGCTCAAGAATCCCCAGGAGCTTACTTAGGTAAGTGACTGGGTGAGTGAGTACAGCCAACGCCCCTGCGGCTAGAAAGATAACGGGTATATTGAATAGTTTGGTTAGGGGGCCTGTACAGGCCCCTTTTTATTTTGAGCCAGGGTTCGTCTATTCCGTGGACCAGGGCTTATCTCTCTCTACGAGATAACCGAGGATTTTAGAATGGCTGATATTACTGCTGCTCTGGTAAAAGAACTGCGTGAACGTACTGGCGCAGGCATGATGGATTGCAAAAAGTCACTGACTGAAGCTAATGGCGACATCGAGCTGGCAATCGAAAACATGCGTAAGTCTGGTGCGATCAAAGCGGCTAAGAAAGCAGGCAACGTAGCTGCTGACGGCGTGATCAAAACTAAGATCGCAGACGGCTACGCTGTGATTCTGGAAGTAAACTGCCAGACTGACTTCGTTGCTAAAGATGGTGGTTTCCAGGCATTTGCTGACAAAGTGCTGGACGCTGCTGCTGCAGGCAAAGTTACTGACATCGAAGTACTGAAAGCACAGTTCGAAGAAGAGCGTGTTGCACTGGTTGCTAAAATCGGTGAGAACATCAACATTCGTCGTGTTGCTGTTCTGGAAGGTGATGTTCTGGGTAGCTACCTGCACGGTGCTCGCATCGGTGTTGTTGTTGCAGCTAAAGGCGCTGACGAAGAGCTGGTTAAGCAAATCGCTATGCACGTTGCTGCAAGCAAGCCAGAATTCGTTAAGCCAGAAGACGTGTCTGCAGAAGTTGTTGAGAAAGAGTACCAGGTTCAGCTGGACATCGCTATGCAGTCTGGCAAGCCGAAAGAAATCGCAGAGAAAATGGTTGAAGGCCGTATGAAGAAATTCACCGGTGAAGTTTCTCTAACTGGTCAGCCTTTCGTTATCGACCCAAGCAAAACTGTTGGTCAGTTGCTGAAAGAGCACAATGCTGACGTAACTGGCTTCATCCGCTTTGAAGTGGGCGAAGGCATCCAGAAAGTTGAGACTGACTTCGCAGCAGAAGTTGCTGCAATGTCCAAGCAGTCTTAATTTTTAAAGGGAGCCGCCAATTGGCGGTTCCTTTTTATCTGGCTTTAAAAATCAGCCTGCTCTGATACAGATCTTGTTGATATGCGACATTATGTCGTCTGAATTTACCATCCCCATTCGTTGACTGTTCCCAGGAAAGAATCATGGCTACCAATGCAAAACCTGTCTACAAACGCATTCTGCTCAAGCTAAGCGGCGAAGCGCTGCAAGGTACCGAAGGCTTCGGTATTGATGCAAGCATCCTTGATCGTATGGCTCAGGAAATTAAAGAGCTGGTTGAATTGGGTATTCAGGTCGGGGTGGTGATTGGTGGTGGCAACTTATTCCGCGGTGCTGGCCTGGCAAAAGCCGGTATGAACCGTGTTGTGGGCGACCACATGGGCATGCTGGCAACCGTAATGAACGGCCTGGCAATGCGTGATGCGCTTCATCGCGCCTATGTGAACGCCCGCCTGATGTCTGCTATTCCATTGAATGGCGTATGTGATAACTACAGCTGGGCAGAAGCTATCAGCTTGCTGCGCAATAACCGCGTAGTTATCCTGGCAGCTGGTACCGGTAATCCATTCTTTACTACTGACTCTGCTGCGTGTTTGCGTGGTATTGAGATTGAAGCGGACGTAGTACTGAAGGCCACGAAAGTAGATGGCGTGTTTACTGCGGATCCGGTACAAGATCCTACCGCCACGCTTTGTGAGCAATTGACCTATACCGAAGTACTGGAAAAAGAACTGAAAGTGATGGATTTGGCGGCGTTTACGCTGGCCCGCGATCACAAAATACCGATTCGTGTTTTCAATATGAACAAACCTGGTGCGCTTCGCCGTGTGGTCATGGGTGAAAAAGAAGGCACATTGATCACTGAATAATTTCAGTCGATGCTTAATCAGGGTAAGATTCAGTTTCAGATAGTGTTAACAGGCAACCCCCACGGGCGCCATGAATAAACAGGGCTATACTTAGCTCGCAGCGTCTGCATAGCGGCGTGAAGTGTGGTCTGCCCTAAACCAGTTTTCAAGGATTCGTAACGTGATTAGCGATATCAGAAAAGATGCCGAAGTGCGTATGGAAAAATGCGTAGAAGCATTCAAAACCCAAATCAGTAAAATCCGCACCGGCCGTGCCTCCCCATCTTTGCTGGACGGCATCATTGTGGAGTATTACGGCACCCCGACTCCACTGCGCCAATTGGCAAGCGTAACGGTTGAAGATTCTCGCACACTGAAGATCAACGTGTTTGACCGCTCTTTGAGCCAGGCCGTTGAGAAAGCGATCATGACTTCCGACCTCGGTCTGAACCCAAGCTCTGCTGGTACTGACATTCGTGTTCCACTACCTGCACTGACTGAAGAACGTCGTAAAGATTTGATCAAAATTGTACGTGGCGAAGCTGAAGGCGCACGTGTGGCGGTTCGTAACGTTCGCCGTGATGCTAACGACAAAGTTAAAGCGCTGCTGAAAGATAAAGAAATCAGTGAAGATGACGATCGCCGTTCTCAGGACGACGTTCAGAAAATGACTGATGCTGCTATCAAGAAAGTAGATGCTGCGCTTGCTGAGAAAGAAGCTGAGTTGATGCAGTTCTAATCCGTTGAGATGACGGATCAAACGCCGTATGCAAGCCGTGGCTCACGCCACGGTAATTGTCTACGGCGTTTTGTTTTTATACCCGTCATAATTCAAGCTGCATCTTTGTTGGCTGCGTTCACTCACCCGAATCACTTACTCATGTAAGCTCATCGGGACTTGCTCTCTTGCCGCCT
This sequence comes from Buttiauxella massiliensis, assembly GCF_902500225.1. Classification (GTDB taxonomy): domain Bacteria; phylum Pseudomonadota; class Gammaproteobacteria; order Enterobacterales; family Enterobacteriaceae; genus Buttiauxella; species Buttiauxella massiliensis. The sequence goes on from NZ_LR722656.1 coordinate 161,560, forward strand.
AAATGCAACTCGAATTATTTTGGGTATATGATTGTTAATATTAAAACTCCAGAGCGCCCCATGAAGCAACTGACCATTCTTGGCTCTACCGGATCCATCGGTACCAGTACCCTTAGCGTTGTTCGTCATAATCCTGATAAGTTTTCCGTCACGGCACTCGTAGCCGGGAAAAATGTCGCGCGCATGGCTGAGCAGTGCCTGGAGTTCAAGCCTCGCTGGGCAGTAATGGATGATGAAATCTCTGCCGGTGAGTTACGCCGTTTGCTTAAAGAGCAGGGGAGTAGCACTGAAGTTCTGGCAGGGCAGCAGGCAGCTTGTGAAATGGCTGCGCTGGAAGAAGTGAACCAGGTTATGGCGGCTATTGTTGGTGCTGCAGGCCTGTTACCCACTCTTGCGGCGATTGCGGCAGGCAAGCAAGTGTTACTGGCAAATAAAGAAGCACTGGTGACTTGTGGGCGTCTGTTTATGGATGCTGTACAACGAAGCCACGCTCAGCTTCTGCCTATCGACAGCGAACACAACGCAATTTTTCAGAGTTTACCGGAAACAATTCAGCAAAACCTCGGGTACGCTGAACTTGAGGGTAATGGCGTTTCATCGATTATTCTTACCGGGTCAGGTGGCCCATTCCGTGAGACGCCGTTAGGTGAACTGACAGCAATGACTCCGGACCAGGCTTGTAGCCATCCGAACTGGTCGATGGGACGTAAAATCTCAGTCGACTCGGCCACCATGATGAACAAAGGTCTCGAATACATTGAAGCTCGTTGGCTATTCAATGCTTCAGCTAAACAAATGGAAGTACTGATACATCCGCAGTCGGTTATCCACTCGATGGTTCGTTATCGTGATGGTAGTGTACTAGCGCAGTTAGGCGCTCCGGATATGCGCACGCCTATCGCGCACGCTATGGCATTTCCTGAACGCGTGCAGTCGGGTGTTGAACCACTCGATTTTTGTAAAATCGGTACTTTCACCTTTATGGAACCGGACTATCATCGCTATCCTTGCCTGAAGCTTGCGATGGAAGCATTTGAGCAAGGGCAGGCAGCAACGACCGTACTGAACGCTGCAAATGAAATTGTGGTTGAGGCTTTCTTGCAACAACAACTACGTTTTACAGATATTGCTTCGTTAAATCGTGCCGTCCTTGATAGTGTTGAATTGACTGAGCCGAAGAGTGTGGAAGAGGTTCTTGCTGTTGATGCGAAAGCACGCGAGGTTGCCCGAGGTTTGGTGACGCGCATCGCTTCTCGATGATTATTTATTCAGCTGATATGCCTCTATTTGTTAGCTTTGTGCTTCAGTGATATAGTCTGCGCCATCTTTCAGCCGGGAATAACTGACTGAAAGATTGGTAAGCCGTGTTATAGCACGGCTTTTTTATGTAAAAGCTGAGATCATTCTGAGTACCGCTTAATCCTTATCTGGGAATAATTACGCGTTATGTTGTCTGCAAACCAACAATTAAGCGAAACACAATCCGAACATGGCGCGCGCCATGTTGCCATTATTATGGATGGCAACGGTCGCTGGGCGAAACGACAAGGGAAGATGAGGGTTTCCGGCCATAAGGCGGGGGCGAAATCTGTTCGCCGGGCGGTAAGTTTTGCGGCAAATAATGGTATAGATGCGCTTACGCTCTATGCTTTTAGTAGTGAAAACTGGAATCGTCCAGCTCAAGAAGTTAGCGCACTAATGGAGTTGTTTGTGTGGGCTTTAGACAGTGAAGTCAAAAGTTTGCATCGTCACAATGTCCGTTTGCGTATTATCGGCGATATCAGCCGATTTAATGCTCGCCTGCAAGAACGTATCAAAAAAGCCGAAGACTTAACGAGTGCCAACACAGGTTTGACTCTCAATATTGCCGCGAACTATGGCGGTCGTTGGGATATTATTCAAGGTGTGCGGCATCTTGCCGAACAGGTACAAGAAGGCTTACTGCGTCCAGACCAGATTGATGAAGAGATGCTGAGTAAGCAAATCTGCATGAATGAACTGGCTCCCGTAGATTTAGTAATTAGGACAGGGGGAGAGCATCGTATTAGTAATTTTCTGATTTGGCAGATTGCCTACGCAGAACTTTATTTCACCGATGTTCTTTGGCCTGATTTCGATGAACAAGACTTTGAAGGTGCACTAAATGCTTTTGCAAATCGAGAGCGTCGTTTTGGCGGCACAGCACCTGGTAGTGAGTAAGCCTGTTGGGGGTCACTTTTGCTGAAGTATCGCCTGCTTTCTGCGTTTATTTTAATCCCGGTGGTTATTGCCGCGTTATTCTGGCTTCCACCAGTAGGATTTGCTATTACAACCCTCGTGGTATGTATGCTGGCAGCCTGGGAATGGGGACAATTGGCAGGTTTTAAAGCACGTTCTCAACGTGTTTGGCTTGCTGTGTTGTGTGGTCTGTTACTGGCATTAATGCTTTATGCATTACCCGAATACCAGCGTACGGTTCATATTCCGTTGATTGAGGCTTCGCTATGGGCATCACTTGCCTGGTGGTTTGCCGCGCTGTTACTGGTGTTGTTTTATCCGGGTTCAGCATCAATCTGGCGCAACTCAAAAACGTTGCGTCTGTTGTTTGGCGTATTAACGATTGTGCCATTTTTCTGGGGCATGATTGTATTACGTAACTGGCATTACGATATTAACCACTACACTGGCTCAATCTGGCTATTGTATGTGATGGTTCTGGTCTGGGGTGCTGACTCTGGTGCTTATATGTTTGGCAAAATGTTTGGCAAACATAAATTAGCGCCGAAAGTATCCCCGGGTAAAACATGGCAGGGCTTCTTTGGTGGGTTGTTCACTTCTGCGATTATCTCCGTGCTGTTCGGCATGTGGGCGAATCTGGATGTGTCGCCGGCTATTCTGTTGACCTGTTCGGTGATTGCCGCTCTTGCATCAGTATTGGGCGATTTAACCGAAAGCATGTTTAAGCGTGAAGCAGGGATTAAAGATAGCGGTCACCTGATCCCCGGTCATGGTGGTATCCTTGACCGCATTGATAGCCTCACAGCAGCAGTACCGGTATTTGCCTGTCTGTTATTGCTGGTATTCAGGACGATTTAACGGAAGGTTATATGCTGAGCTTACTCTGGAATTTGGCTGCGTTTATTGTCGCACTGGGTGTATTAATTACCGTGCATGAGTTCGGCCATTTCTGGGTTGCTCGCCGCTGTGGCGTCAAAGTGGAGCGCTTTTCCATTGGTTTTGGTAAAGCTCTCTGGCGTCGTTCTGATCGCCACGGTACCGAATTTGTAATCGCCCTGATCCCACTGGGTGGTTATGTCAAAATGCTTGATGAACGTGTTGAGCCGGTTACGCCGGAACTACGCCATCAGGCCTTTAATAACAAAGCCGTTTCTCAACGCGCTGCGATTATTGCAGCCGGTCCTATTGCTAACTTCATCTTCGCTGTGTTTGCCTACTGGCTGGTGTTTATCATCGGTGTCCCTGGTGTTCGTCCGGTTGTTGGTGAAGTAATACCCAACTCGATAGCAGCAGAAGCACAAATTGCACCAGGCATGGAACTTAAAGCGATAGATGGTATCGAAACGCCTGACTGGGAATCGGTTCAACTTGAGTTGATGGCAAAGATTGGTGATGACAGTGTTAATCTTACGCTGGCACCACTAGGTTCAAATCTGAAAAGTGAGAAAACGCTAGATTTGCGCCACTGGCAATTTGAGCCAGAAAAGCAGGATCCGATCACCTCATTAGGCATCGGGCCACGCCGACCGCAAATTGAAACGGTATTACAAGAAGTACAGCCCAATTCCGCAGCGAGCAAAGCGGGTTTGCAAGCCGGGGACAGGATCGTTAAAGTCAACGGTGCGGCGCTTGCTCAGTGGACAGAATTTGTTAGCCAGGTGCGTGACAATCCAGGTCACCCACTGGAGCTAGAAATAGAAAGACAAGGGGCGCTCTTGTCTTTAACGCTGATACCGGATACAAAACCGGGTAAAGCGAAGGCTGAAGGGTTTGCGGGGGTAGTACCAAAGGTTATCCCGCTGCCTGATGAGTATAAAACAGTACGCCAGTATGGGCCGTTTGCTGCTGTCGCGGAAGCCACGGATAAAACCTGGCAACTGATGAAGCTTACAGTCAACATGCTGGGAAAATTAATAACCGGTGACATCAAACTGAATAATCTCAGTGGGCCAATCTCTATAGCTCAAGGGGCAGGGATGTCAGCGGAATCTGGGTTGATTTACTATCTGATGTTCCTGGCGCTGATTAGCGTCAATCTGGGGATAATCAACCTGTTTCCGTTACCCGTCCTGGACGGGGGACATCTGCTCTTTTTGGCGATTGAAAAGCTGAAGGGTGGGCCGGTTTCCGAGCGAGTTCAAGACTTTAGTTACCGCATTGGCTCTATATTGCTGGTGCTGTTGATGGGGCTTGCACTTTTCAATGATTTCTCTCGGTTTTAGAGAGAATAGGTTAGGAAGAACGCATAACAACGATGGCGATGAAAAAGTTGCTCATAGCGTCGCTGCTGTTTAGCAGCGCCACCGTATACGGTGCAGACGGGTTCGTGGTGAAGGATATTCATTTCGAAGGCCTGCAGCGAGTCGCCGTCGGTGCGGCCCTCCTCAGCATGCCGGTTCGCGTAGGCGATACTGTCTCTGACGAGGATATCAGTAATACTATTCGTTCACTGTTTGCTACCGGGAACTTCGAAGATGTCCGGGTACTTCGTGATGGCGAAACGTTAGTTGTTCAGGTGAAAGAACGCCCGACAATCGCGAGTATTACCTTCTCCGGTAACAAGTCCGTGAAGGACGACATGCTCAAGCAGAACCTCGAGGCTTCTAGTGTGCGTGTCGGCGAATCACTGGATAGAACGACCCTGGCTGATATTGAAAAAGGGCTGGAAGATTTCTACTACAGCGTTGGTAAATACAGTGCCAGCGTGAAAGCCGTTGTTACGCCATTGCCGCGTAACCGTGTTGACCTGAAACTGGTATTCCAGGAAGGTGTTTCTGCCAAAATTCAGCAAATCAACATCGTCGGTAACCATGCGTTTACGACTGATGAACTCATTTCGCATTTCCAGTTGCGCGATGAAGTGCCATGGTGGAACGTGGTGGGTGACCGTAAATACCAGAAACAGAAGCTGGCCGGCGATCTCGAAACGCTGCGCAGTTATTATCTGGATCGCGGTTATGCCCGCTTTAACATCGATTCGACTCAGGTCAGTTTGACGCCTGATAAGAAAAGTATTTACGTGACCATCAACGTTACAGAAGGCGATCAGTACAAGATTGCTGGCGTGACGGTGAACGGTAATCTGGCAGGGCACTCAGCAGAAATTGAAACGCTGACTAAGCTCAAACCAGGTGAGCTTTATAACGGCACCAAAGTGACCAAGATGGAAGACGACATCAAGAAATTATTGGGTCGTTATGGTTACGCCTATCCACGTGTGCAAACGCAACCTGAAATCAACGATGCAGATAAGACCGTTAAACTGCATGTGAACGTTGATTCTGGTAACCGTTATTACGTGCGTAAAATTCGTTTTGAAGGCAACGACACCAGTAAAGATTCAGTCCTGCGTCGCGAAATGCGCCAAATGGAAGGGACCTGGCTGGGTAGCGATCTTGTGAACTCAGGTAAAGATCGTCTGAATCGTTTGGGTTACTTCGAAACTGTAGATGTTGATACGCAACGTGTGTCAGGTAGCCCTGACCAGGTTGATGTGGTCTACAAAGTTAAAGAGCGTAACACCGGTAGCTTCAACTTCGGTGTGGGTTACGGTACTGAAAGTGGTATCAGCTTCCAGGTAGGTGTCCAGCAGGACAACTGGTTAGGAACAGGATACTCGGTAGGTATCAACGGTACTAAAAACGATTATCAGACATATGCTGAATTGTCGGTAACCGATCCATACTTTACAGTTGACGGTGTGAGCCTCGGCGGCCGCGTCTTCTACAATGACTTTAAAGCTGATGATGCGGATCTTTCTGACTACACCAACACAAGTTATGGTGTGGACGGAACGCTTGGCTTCCCGGTTAACGAAAACAACACATTGCGTCTGGGCTTAGGTTACGTTCACAACGACCTGTCCAACATGCAACCGCAGGTTGCGATGTGGCGTTATCTGGATTCTGTTGGTCAATCGGCTAGCACGTCATCTGATGACAATGGTTTTGCTGCAGATGACTTCACGCTGAACTATGGTTGGACTTACAACAAGCTTGACCGTGGTTACTTCCCAACGGAAGGCTCACGTGTGAACCTGAACGGTAAAGTTACCGTGCCGGGCTCTGATAACGAGTTCTATAAAGTCACTCTGGATACGGCAAGCTACTTCCCAATTGATGAAGATCATACGTGGGTCATGTTAGGACGTACTCGTTGGGGCTACGGTGATGGTCTAGGCGGCAAAGAAATGCCGTTCTATGAGAACTTCTATGCCGGTGGTTCCAGTACTGTTCGTGGTTTCCAGTCCAATAACATTGGTCCTAAAGCTGTTTATTATGGCGGCAATGATACAGATAACTGTAACAAAGCTTCATCAACTGAAGTGTGTAGTTCTGATGATGCAGTCGGTGGTAACGCAATGGCAGTGGCAAGTCTTGAACTTATCACGCCAACGCCATTCTTGAGCGAGAAGTATGCGAACTCAGTTCGTACCTCTCTGTTCGTGGATGCAGGTACTGTTTGGGATACTAACTGGGATAATACCAAGTATTCTGCAGACGGGATTCCGGACTACAGTGACCCAAGTAATATTCGTATGTCAGCAGGTATCGCATTGCAATGGATGTCACCGCTGGGGCCGTTGGTCTTCTCTTATGCCCAACCGTTCAAGAAGTACGAAGGCGACAAAGCGGAGCAGTTCCAGTTTAACATTGGTAAAACCTGGTAACTGTTCTGTGCGAAGGATTGTATAAAAGCAGTGTAGCGTTGATGCCAGTTCGCGAAATGCAGAACTGGCACACGCAAAAAAGAGTGTCTTCGGACACATTCGGGATGGTAAGGAGTTTATTGTGAAAAAGTGGTTATTTGCCGCAGGTCTTGGCCTCGCTATGGCTGCATCTGCCAGCGTTCAAGCAGCTGACAGCATTGCTGTAGTAAACATGGGCAACCTGTTCCAACAGGTAGCACAGAGCACCGGTGTGTCTAAAACTCTTGAAAACGAGTTTAAAGGCCGCGCAAGCGAGTTGCAGAATATGGAAGGCGACCTGCAATCCAAAATGCAAAAGCTGCAACGTGATGGCTCTACCATGAAATCTGCTGACCGCAGCAAAGCTGAAAAAGATCTGATGGCTCAACGTCAGCAGTTCCAGACTAAAGCTCAGGCATTCGAACAAGATCGTCAACGTCGTTCTAACGAAGAGCGTGGCAAACTTGTTACTCGTATTCAGAGCGCAGTGAAGAAAATTGCTGACGACAAAGGCATCGACGTAGTTCTGGATGCTAACACCGTTGCTTATGCAGGTAGCAGTGTTAAAGACATCACTTCAGATGTTCTGAAACAGGTTAAATAAGTAATGTCTTCAATTCGACTGGCTGATTTAGCCCAGCAGTTGGATGCAGATTTGCACGGTGATGGCGATCTCGTCATCACCGGCGTTGCATCTATGCAAACGGCCCAGGCTGGCCAAATTACGTTTATGGTTAACCCACGTTACCGTGAGCAATTGGCTGTTTGCCAGGCTTCTGCCGTCGTTATGACTGAAGCCGACCTCCCTTTCGCACATAGCGCTGCATTGGTAGTGAAGAATCCCTACCTCACATATGCTCGCATGGCGCAAATCCTTGATTCCACGCCGCAACCTGCTCAAAACATCGCACCAAGTGCAGTGATTGATGCAACTGCGACGTTGGGTAATAACGTAGCCATTGGCGCTAATGCGGTTATCGAGTCTGGTGTCGTGCTGGGTGATGACGTCGTAATTGGCCCTGGCTGTTTCGTGGGTAAACACACCAAAATTGGTGCTGGCACACGCCTGTGGGCGAATGTTTCGATTTACCATGAAATCCAGATTGGTGAACAGTGCCTGGTTCAGTCCGGTACCGTCATCGGTTCAGATGGTTTTGGTTACGCTAACGATCGTGGCAACTGGGTGAAGATCCCCCAACTTGGCCGCGTGATCATTGGCGATCGTGTCGAGATCGGTGCCTGTACTACGATTGACCGTGGCGCACTAGACGATACGATTATTGGCAATGGTGTTATCATTGATAATCAATGCCAGATTGCACATAACGTTGTGATTGGCGACAATACTGCTGTTGCTGGCGGTGTGATCATGGCAGGCAGCCTGAAAATTGGCCGTTACTGCATGATTGGTGGTGCCAGTGTTATCAATGGCCATATGGAAATCTGCGATAAAGTCACTGTGACTGGAATGGGCATGGTAATGCGCCCTATCACAGAGCCGGGGGTTTACTCATCAGGTATTCCATTACAGCCGAACAAAGTGTGGCGTAAAACAGCCGCGTTGGTGATGAATATCGACGAGATCAGCAAACGCTTGAAATCCGTTGAGAAAAAAATCAATCAACAAGACTAAAAGTCACCCGCCCAAGACGCGTTAGTGCTTACTGATTTGCGGCCTGCTAGCTATCCAGAGATAGTCGCAGGCCGTGTTATTATTGTCATTTGGTACATTTAGACAGGAAGAGTATCTTGACTACCGACACTCATACTCTGCACATCGAAGAGATTTTGGAACTTCTGCCACACCGTTACCCGTTCTTACTGGTAGACCGCGTGCTGGATTTTGAAGAAGGGCGTTTTTTACGTGCAGTAAAAAATGTCACAGTAAACGAGCCGTTTTTCCAGGGCCACTTCCCTGGTAAACCGATTTTCCCGGGCGTGCTGATTCTTGAAGCAATGGCGCAAGCCACCGGTATTCTTGCGTTCAAAAGCGTAGGGAAACTGGAACCTGGTGAGCTTTACTACTTTGCTGGTATCGATGAAGCGCGTTTCAAACGCCCAGTCGTACCTGGTGACCAGATGGTCATGGAAGTTACTTTCGAGAAAACCCGCCGTGGTCTGACGCGCTTTAAAGGCGTGGCAACTGTTGACGGTAAAATTGTCTGTGAAGCAACTATGATGTGTGCCCGCAGCCGGGAGAGTTAATACGTGATTGATAAATCCGCCTTTATTCATCCATCCGCCATTGTGGAAGAAGGTGCCGTTATTGGTGCTAACGTCCATATTGGTCCGTTTTGTATTGTTGGTCCGCATGTTGAAATCGGTGAAGGTACCGTTCTGAAATCTCATGTTGTGGTAAATGGTCACACGACTATTGGCCGTGACAACGAGATTTATCAGTTCGCTTCCATTGGTGAAGTTAACCAGGATCTTAAATATGCTGGTGAACCGACCCGTGTGGAAATTGGCGATCGCAACCGCATTCGCGAAAGCGTCACCATCCATCGTGGAACAGAGCAGGGCGGTGGTTTGACGAAGGTGGGTAGCGATAACCTGCTGATGGTCAACGCTCACGTAGCGCATGACTGTACGGTCGGTAACCGCTGTATCCTCGCAAATAACGCAACTCTTGCTGGTCACGTTTCCGTTGATGATTTCGCAATCATTGGTGGTATGACCGCTGTGCATCAGTTCTGCATTATCGGTGCGCACGTGATGGTGGGGGGGTGTTCTGGTGTGGCACAAGATGTTCCACCGTATGTTATTGCGCAGGGCAACCACGCAACGCCGTTCGGCGTAAATATCGAAGGTCTGAAACGCCGCGGTTTCTCAAGAGAAGCGATACACGCTGTTCGCAACGCGTATAAAATTCTCTACCGCAGCGGGAAAACCTTCGAAGAAGCGAAGCCTGAGATTGCTGCGATTGCCGAGCAACATCCAGAAGTGAACGCATTTGTTGAATTTTTTGAACGTTCAACTCGTGGTCTGATTCGCTAAATGAAACCTGGTCGTCCGCTTACGATTGCCCTGGTCGCCGGAGAAACTTCCGGCGATATTCTTGGCGCAGGTCTGATTCGTGCTCTGAAAGCCCGTCATCCTGATGCTCGCTTTATTGGTGTTGCAGGGCCTTTGATGCAGGCTGAAGGCTGCGAAGCCTGGTATGAGATGGAAGAGCTAGCGGTAATGGGCATTGTTGAAGTGCTCGGTCGCCTGCGTCGCTTATTACATATCCGAGCCGATCTCACGCGCCGTTTCACCGAATTGCAGCCAGATGTTTTTGTCGGCATCGATGCGCCTGATTTCAACATCACGCTCGAAGGCAATCTTAAGAAGCAGGGTATTCGCACCATTCATTACGTCAGCCCTTCCGTTTGGGCATGGCGGCAAAAACGCGTTTTCAAAATTGGCAGAGCAACGGATTTAGTGCTCGCATTTCTGCCTTTCGAAAAAGCGTTTTACGATAGATTTAATGTCCCGTGTCGGTTTATCGGTCATACCATGGCTGATGCCATGCCGCTTGATCCTGATAAAAATGCCGCACGCGCGACTCTGGGGATTTCCCCAGAGGCTAAATGCCTGGCGCTATTACCGGGGAGTCGTGGCGCAGAAGTTGAAATGCTCAGCGCGGATTTCCTGAAAACAGCTCTTTTGCTGCGTGAGCGTTTCCCGGGGCTGGAAATTGTCGTTCCGCTGGTTAACGCCAAACGGCGTGAGCAGTTCGAGCGTATCAAAGCAGAAGTCGCACCTGACCTGACGATGCACCTGCTCAATGGACAAGGGCGTGAAGCGATGGTCGCAAGCGATGCCGCATTGCTGGCATCGGGTACCGCAGCCCTTGAGTGCATGCTGGCGAAATGCCCAATGGTGGTTGGTTATCGCATGAAACCGTTCACTTTCTGGCTTGCGAAGCGCCTTGTCAAAACGGATTACGTTTCACTGCCAAATCTGCTGGCTGGTCGTGAACTGGTTAAAGAATTATTGCAGGATGAGTGCGAGCCCAATGCGCTTGCAAAGGCGCTTGGCCCGCTGCTTGAAGATGGGGCGCAGAGCCACCAAATGCATGACACCTTCCGCGAACTGCATCAGCAAATTCGTTGTAACGCCGATGAGCAGGCGGCGAATGCCGTGCTGGAGCTCGCTCAATGATTGAATTTATTTACCCTCATACACATCTGGTCGCAGGTGTTGATGAAGTGGGTCGAGGCCCGCTGGTTGGCGCAGTCGTCACTGCAGCGGTTATTCTCGATCCTGCAAAGCCTATCATTGGCCTTGCTGATTCTAAGAAACTCTCAGAAAAACGCCGCAATGCGCTGTACGATGAAATCGTCGAAAAGGCGCTGTCATGGAGTCTTGGCCGTGCTGAGCCAGAAGAGATCGACCAGTTAAACATTTTGCATGCCACCATGCTTGCGATGCAGCGTGCCGTCGCTGGCCTGTGCGTGGTTCCTGAATATGTATTGATTGATGGTAACCGCTGTCCTGCATTGCCTATGCCTTCTCTGGCTGTGGTAAAAGGTGACAGCCGGGTTGCAGAAATAAGTGCTGCATCAATAATTGCCAAAGTGACGCGCGATCGTGAAATGGCAGAGCTTGATCTCTCTTTCCCGCAATACGGTTTTGCCCAACATAAGGGCTACCCCACAGCTTTCCATCTGGAAAAGCTGGCAGAGCATGGCGCGACTGAACATCATCGTCGTAGCTTTGCTCCGGTCAAACGCGCTCTCGGACTGGCGTCCTGATTTGCGGACGTACGTTACACATCTAAACGGAATGAGAAATGGCTGAACCACGTTTCGTGCACCTGCGAGTGCACAGCGACTACTCCATGGTTGATGGCCTGGCAAAAACAGCTCCGCTGGTGAAGAAAGCCGCGGCGATGGGGATGCCAGCAATTGCGATCACTGATTTTACTAACCTTTGTGGGCTGGTGAAATTCTATGGTGCTGCGCATGGTGCAGGGCTTAAGCCGATCATTGGTGCAGATTTTAACGTTGCGAATGAATTGCTGGGCGATGAACTCAGCCATTTAACCGTGCTTGCCGCAAACAATGTCGGTTATCAAAACCTGACGTTGCTCATCTCTAAAGCTTACCAGCGTGGTTACGGTGCTGCGGGCCCAATTATCGACCGAGCCTGGCTTGGCGAACTGAACGATGGGCTGATCCTTCTTTCTGGTGGGCGCATGGGGGATATTGGCAAAAACTTGTTGCGTGGAAATACGGCACAGCTCGATCTGTGCCTGGAATTCTACCAGCAGTATTTTGCCGATCGCTTCTATCTGGAACTGATTCGTACAGGTCGTCCTGATGAAGAAAGCTATTTGCATGCTGCCGTCGCTTTAGCCGATGAACGTGGTTTGCCGGTCGTAGCAACCAACGATGTAAGGTTCATTGAGTCCACAGATTTTGATGCTCATGAAATCCGCGTTGCTATCCACGATGGTTTTACCCTTGACGACCCTAAACGACCGCGTAATTACTCTTCGCAGCAGTATCTTCGTACTGAAGAGGAGATGTGCGAACTCTTTTCAGACGTCCCGGAAGCGCTGGAAAACAGCGTAGAAATCGCCAGACGCTGTAACGTTACTGTGCGTCTGGGCGAGTACTTCCTACCGCAGTTCCCAACTGGTGATATGTCGACTGAAGACTTCCTGGTCATGAAGTCTAAGGAAGGGCTCGAAGATCGTCTGGAATTCTTGTTCAAAGATCCTGAGGAGCGCGCGGCAAAAAGACCGCCGTACGACGAGCGTCTGGATATTGAGCTTAAAGTTATTAACCAGATGGGATTCCCAGGCTACTTCCTGATCGTTATGGAATTTATCCAGTGGTCCAAAGACAACGGCGTGCCGGTAGGGCCTGGCCGTGGTTCTGGTGCGGGTTCACTGGTTGCTTATGCTCTGAAAATTACCGATCTTGATCCGCTGGAATTTGACCTGCTGTTCGAACGTTTCCTTAACCCGGAACGTGTATCGATGCCTGACTTCGACATCGACTTCTGCATGGAAAAACGCGATTGGGTTATTGACCACGTCGCCGAAATGTACGGGCGCGAGGCGGTATCACAAATTATTACCTTCGGTACGATGGCGGCAAAAGCGGTTATCCGCGATGTGGGCCGTGTACTGGGGCACCCGTACGGTTTTGTCGATCGTATCTCTAAACTGATCCCGCCCGATCCGGGGATGACGCTTGCTAAAGCGTTTGAAGTTGAACCGCAGCTTCCTGAAATGTACGACGCTGACGAAGAAGTTAAAGCGCTTATCGACATGGCGCGTAAACTTGAAGGCGTAACGCGTAACGCCGGTAAACATGCCGGTGGCGTGGTAATTGCGCCAACCAAAATTACTGACTTTGCTCCGCTTTATTGCGATGACCAGGGCCAAAACCCGGTCACCCAGTTCGATAAAAACGATGTGGAATATGCGGGCCTTGTGAAGTTCGACTTCCTGGGCTTGCGTACGCTGACCATCATCGACTGGGCGTTGAAGATGATCAACCCGCGTCGGGCGAAGCAAGGTTTAGAGCCGATTGATATCGCCGCTATCCCGCTCGAAGATAAGAAAAGCTTCGACATGCTGCAACGCTCGGAAACCACAGCGGTGTTCCAGCTAGAATCCCGCGGCATGAAAGATCTTATCAAGCGTCTGCAGCCTGACTGCTTCGAAGATATGATCGCACTGGTAGCGCTGTTCCGCCCTGGCCCGCTGCAATCAGGCATGGTTGATAACTTTATCGACCGTAAACACGGGCGTGAAGCCATCTCTTACCCTGATATTCAATGGCAGCATGAAAGCCTGAAACCGGTGCTGGAGCCGACCTACGGTATTATCCTGTATCAAGAACAGGTGATGCAGATTGCGCAGGTGCTGGCGGGATACTCGCTGGGCGGTGCGGACATGCTGCGTCGTGCAATGGGTAAAAAGAACCCGGTCGAAATGGCGAAGCAGCGTGGCGGTTTTGAAGATGGTGCGAAATCTCGTGGCATTGATGGTGAGCTGGCGATTAAGATCTTCGACCTGGTAGAGAAATTTGCCGGTTATGGGTTTAACAAATCTCACTCAGCTGCTTATGCATTGGTTTCCTACCAAACGCTGTGGTTAAAAGCGCACTATCCGGCAGAGTTTATGGCGGCGGTGATGACTGCTGACATGGATAACACTGAGAAAATCGTCGGCCTGGTAGATGAATGCTGGCGCATGGGCCTGAAAATTCTGCCACCGGATATTAACTCCGGGCTGTACCATTTCCACGTTAATGACGACGGGGAAATTGTTTACGGTATCGGTGCGATTAAAGGTGTCGGTGAAGGCCCGATTGAAGCGATAATTGAGGCGCGTAACAAAGGCGGTTATTTCCGGGAGTTATTCGACCTCTGTGCGCGAGCTGACGTTAAAAAACTCAATAAACGAATCCTTGAAAAATTAGTGATGTCCGGGGCATTTGACCGCCTCGGACCGCATCGCGCCGCATTAATGAATGCGCTGCCCGATGCACTTAAAGCGGCTGACCAACACGCCAAAGCCGAAGCTATCGGCCAGGTGGATATGTTCGGTGTGCTGGCCGATGAGCCGGAGCAGGTTGAGCAGTCCTACGCCAGCGTGACTCCGTGGCCAGAACAAGTGGTACTGGATGGCGAACGTGAAACGTTAGGTCTATACCTGACTGGACACCCCATCACGCAGTATCTGAAAGAAATTGAGCGCTATGTCGGTGGCATGCGCCTGAAAGAGATGCACCCGACAGAACGTGGTAAAATGACCACAGCTGCGGGTCTGGTGATTGCTTCGCGGGTGATGGTTACCAAGCGTGGCAATCGCATTGGCATCTGCACTCTGGATGACCGTTCTGGTCGCCTGGAAGTGATGCTATTCACAGATGCGTTAGAAAAGTACCAGCATCTGTTGGAAAAAGACCGTATCCTGATCGTCAGTGGACAGGTCAGCTTTGATGACTTCAGCGGTGGCCTTAAAATGACCGCTCGCGAAGTTATGGACATAGACGAAGCCCGCGAAAAGTATGCGCGTGGGCTTGCTATCTCGCTGACGGACAGGCAAATTGATGACCAGCTTTTGAACCGTCTCCGTCAGTCTCTGGAACCCCATCGTTCGGGGACCATTCCAGTACATCTCTACTATCAGAGAGCGGATGCACGAGCACGTTTGCGCTTTGGCGCGGCATGGCGTGTTTCCCCAAGCGATCGTTTGCTCAATGAGCTTCGCTCGCTGATAGGCTCGGAGCAGGTGGAACTGGAGTTTGACTAATACAGGAATATTATGAGTCTGAATTTCCTCGATTTTGAACAGCCGATTGCAGAGCTGGAAGCGAAAATTGATTCCCTGACTGCAGTTAGCCGTCAGGACGAAAAGTTAGATATTAATCTGGACGAAGAAGTGCAGCGTCTGCGTGAAAAAAGCGTAGAACTCACACGTAAGATCTTCGCCGATTTAGGAGCATGGCAGATTGCTCAACTGGCGCGTCACCCGCAGCGCCCGTATACGCTTGATTACCTGCGTCTCGCTTTTGATGAGTTCGATGAACTTGCGGGTGACCGTGCGTATGCTGACGACAAAGCTATTGTTGGCGGGATTGCGCGTCTTGATGGTCGTCCGGTGATGGTTATTGGCCATCAGAAAGGCCGTGAAACCAAAGAGAAGATTCGTCGTAACTTCGGTATGCCAGCACCAGAAGGCTATCGTAAAGCACTGCGTTTGATGGAAATGGCTGAGCGTTTCAATATGCCAATCATTACTTTCATCGACACTCCAGGAGCTTATCCTGGCGTGGGCGCGGAAGAACGCGGTCAGTCAGAAGCTATCGCGCGCAACCTGCGTGAAATGTCTGGCCTGAAAGTGCCGGTCATCTGTACCGTGATTGGTGAAGGTGGCTCCGGTGGTGCGCTGGCAATCGGCGTGGGTGATAAAGTGAATATGCTGCAATACAGCACCTATTCCGTTATCTCCCCAGAAGGCTGCGCGTCTATTCTGTGGAAAAGTGCTGATAAAGCCCCGATCGCCGCAGAAGCCATGGGCATTATCGCACCGCGTCTGAAAGAGTTGAAACTGATCGATACCGTTATCCCTGAACCACTGGGCGGCGCGCATCGTAATATTGAGACGATGGCGGCTTCACTGAAAGCGCAATTGCTGGCTGATTTAGCCGATCTGGACGTGTTAAATACCGAAGAGCTGTTGGCTCGTCGTTATCATCGGCTGATGAGTTACGGCTACGCGTGATATACCCATCATCCTTCAAGCTGCAGGGGCGTTGGCTGCACTCACTTACCCGAATCACTTACTTTAGTAAGCTCATCGGGATAAGCTCCCTGGCCGCCTACCTGCAACTCGAATGCTAACGGGTATATTGAAGAAGAAGGTCAGAAGAAATTCTGACCTTTTTTATTGCCTGGACTCCCGCACTTTAAGAAACCTTACCCTTCTGCGCTTGTTCTGCATCCCTTTTCAATAAACTATGATTACCTGAAGGTTTTTTGCCAGGAGGTGAGCGTTGAATATTATTGCAATCATGGGGCCGCATGGCGTTTTCTACAAAGACGAGCCAATCAAAGAACTCCACCAAGCGCTGGAAGTTCAGGGTTTTCGCCTGATTTACCCGACCAACAGT
This sequence comes from Buttiauxella massiliensis, assembly GCF_902500225.1. Lineage (GTDB taxonomy): Bacteria > Pseudomonadota > Gammaproteobacteria > Enterobacterales > Enterobacteriaceae > Buttiauxella > Buttiauxella massiliensis. The sequence goes on from NZ_LR722656.1 coordinate 178,084, forward strand.
ACCGACCTGCTGAAACTTATCGAACATAACCCGCGTATCTGCGGCGTCATTTTTGACTGGGATGAATACAGCCTGGATTTATGCAGTGAAATTAACGGCTTGAATGAGTATTTACCGTTGTATGCGTTTATCAACACACACTCTTCGCTGGATGTCAGCGTCAACGAAATGCGCATGGCGCTGTGGTTCTTTGAATACGCCCTCAGTGCAGCAGACGATATCGCCCTGCGCATCCGTCAGTACACCAATGAATATCTCGATAACATCACTCCTCCGTTAACCAAAGCATTGTTCAACTATGTGAACGAAGGGAAATACACATTCTGCACGCCGGGGCATATGGCGGGCACCGCCTATCTGAAAAGCCCGGTTGGCTGCCTGTTCTACGACTTCTTTGGCGCGAACACGCTTAAAGCGGATGTCTCTATTTCGGTAACGGAACTGGGATCGTTACTCGATCACACTGGTCCACATCTGGAGGCTGAGGAATATATCGCCCGTACTTTTGGTGCGGAGCAGAGTTACATGGTGACCAACGGCACATCCACGTCGAATAAAATCGTGGGTATGTACGCCGCACCTTCTGGCAGCACGGTGCTGATTGACCGTAACTGCCACAAATCGCTGACGCATTTGCTGATGATGACCGACCTGGTGCCCATCTGGTTAAAACCAACGCGCAATGCGCTGGGGATTTTGGGCGGCATTCCGCAACGTGAATTTATGCGCGAGAGTATCGAGGCGAAAGTTGCTGAGACGGAAAATGCCCAGTGGCCGGTGCATGCGGTTATCACCAACTCGACTTACGATGGCTTGCTGTATAACACCGAATTTATCAAACAGACCCTCGATGTACCTTCTATCCACTTTGATTCCGCCTGGGTGCCGTACACCAACTTCCACGCTATTTATCAGGGTAAAAGTGGCATGAGTGGCGATCGTGTGCCGGGGAAAGTGATTTACGAAACCCAGTCCACACACAAATTATTGGCAGCGTTGTCGCAGGCATCTCTCATCCATATCAAAGGTGATTACGACGAGGAAACCTTCAACGAAGCCTACATGATGCATACCACTACATCGCCAAGTTATCCGCTGGTGGCATCCATTGAAACGGCGGCAGCAATGCTACGAGGCAACCCGGGCAAGCGATTGATTAATCGCTCGGTAGAACGAGCATTGCATTTCCGTCGTGAAGTTCAGCGCCTGCGGGAAGAGTCAGAGGACTGGTTCTTCGATATCTGGCAGCCAGAATTTATCGATGAAGCCGCCTGCTGGCCGATTTCACCGGGTGAAGAGGACTGGCACGGTTTCAAAGATGCTGATGCCGACCATATGTACCTCGACCCGATAAAAGTCACCATTCTGACACCAGGCATGGATGAGTTAGGGACGATGGCTGATGAGGGCATTCCCGCTGCACTGGTGGCGAAGTTCCTTGATGAACGCGGTGTGGTCGTCGAAAAAACAGGGCCATATAACTTGTTGTTCCTATTCAGCATTGGGATAGACAAAACCAAGGCGTTAAGTTTGCTGCGTGGTTTGACGGAGTTTAAACGCTCGTATGACCTCAATTTGCGTGTGAAAAACATGCTGCCGGATTTGTATGCTGAAGATCCTGATTTCTATCGCAATATGCGTATCCAGGACCTGGCGCAAGGCATCCACAAACTGATTAAGCAGCACAACCTTTCTGACCTGATGCTGCGTGCTTTTGATGTGCTCCCGGAAATGAAAATGACGCCGCACAAGGCGTATCAACAGCAGGTGAAAGGTAACGTTGAAACGGTAGAAATCGAACAATTGCTTAATCGCGTTTCAGCAAACATGATCTTGCCGTATCCACCTGGTGTGCCGGTGGTGATGCCGGGTGAGATGATCACCAATGAAAGCCGGGCAGTGCTCGATTTCCTGCTGATGTTGTGTTCTGTGGGAGAGCACTATCCTGGGTTTGAAACCGACATTCACGGAGCCAAACTGGGTGAGGATGGCATCTATAGAGTACGAGTCCTAAAATCGGTGTAGCGTATTGATTTACCGATGCATGATAGTTACCGTGCGGAAAAGACAAAGGAGCATTTATGCTGGGTTTAAAGCAAGTTCACCACATCGCTATCATCGCGTCGGATTACCCAACCAGTAAGCATTTTTACTGCGATATTCTTGGCTTTACGCTACAAGCGGAAGCGTACCGTGAAGAACGGGATTCATGGAAAGGTGATTTGGCATTGAACGGGCAATATGTCATTGAGCTATTTTCCTTCCCGTTCCCGCCAGCAAGGCCGAGTCGCCCGGAGGCTTGTGGGTTACGTCATCTGGCATTCAGCGTTGACGATATCGACAGCGCGATTGTTCATCTTGAGAAGCATGGTGTGAAGTGTGAGCCGGTTCGTATCGATCCTTTCACCGATAAGCGTTTTACTTTCTTTAACGACCCCGACGGCTTGCCTCTTGAGCTATACCAGCAGTAACGCTTGCCTCTCTTCTCGTAGCCCGGTAACGTGCCGGGCAAAACCTTATTCAAGTTACTGACTATGCCACTTCGTCCTCTCATCAAATTATTGCAGCCGCACCCGAATTTGCTGGTGGCGTTTAGTGGTGGGCTGGATTCCACGGTTTTACTCCACCAGTTGGTTACGCTTCGCGATATGCAGGTCGCTAATTTCCAGATTCGCGCCATGCATATTCATCACGGTTTAAGCCCCTATGCCGATAATTGGGCCGAACATTGCCAGCAAGTTTGCGAACAATGGAACGTACCGTTTGAAGTAAAACGAGTGCAGTTGGCAGACGATGGATTAGGGATTGAAGCCCATGCGCGAGCAGCACGTTATCAGGCGCTGGCTGAAACAATACGACCAGACGAAGTTTTACTGACGGCGCAGCACCTTGATGACCAGTGTGAAACATTTCTACTTGCCCTGAAGCGGGGAAGTGGCCCTGCGGGGCTGGCCGCAATGCCTGAACGTTTGCCGTTTGGTGAGACAGAATTAATCCGGCCATTGCTGGGGCAGACGCGCAAAGTTCTGGAAGCGTGGGCTAATGAACATCAATTAACGTGGATAGAAGACGAAAGTAACCAGGATGATAGCTACGATCGGAATTTCTTAAGGTTGCGGGTCATTCCTGAAATCCAACAGCGTTGGCCCCATTTCCCACAAAGCGTTGCCCGCAGCGCTGAGTTATGTGGAGAGCAAGAACAATTACTTGATGAGTTGCTTGCCGAACAACTTGAGGCGCTGATTCAGGACGATGGCTCATTACTCATTGAGCCTCTAAAGCCGCTCAGTGATATCCGGCGTTCGGCGTTGCTACGCCGCTGGTTTGGCCGTCAGAAAGCCGCTATGCCTTCGCGAGCAGCGCTGGCACGCCTGTGGAATGAGGTTGCAACAAGTCGTGAAGATGCCAACCCCCGTTTGAAATTTGGCAGCTTTGAAGTTCGCCGATATCAGGGGGCATTGTACTGGTTGCCGTTGATGAACGGATTGGGTGATGAGATCGTTTCCTGGTCTAAACCTTTTGCGCCATTAACATTGCCCGGTGGCTTAGGCACTCTTCAATTGGCATCTATTGGGCAGGAGGTTCGCACACCTGGTGCTGACGAGCCCGTTACCGTACGTTTTAAGGCTTCCGGACAGTTCCATATCGTTGGGCGCGAACGTGGCCGTAGTTTGAAAAAGATCTGGCAAGAGTCAGGTATTGCGCCATGGCAGCGCGAAAGAACGCCGCTGTTATATTACGGCGAAAAGTTGATTGTCGCTCTTGGGGTTTTTGTCACCCGGGAAGGAAAGGCGACGGAAGAATCATGCTGGCATGTCGACTGGCAAAAGGAGAATAAATCATGAAGAGAATCATTATTTTAGCGGGCATATTATTGTGTGCTCAACCGGTACTGGCAAAAGGTGATGCCGCTGCAGGTGAGCAAAAAGCCATGATGTGCGTGGCGTGCCACGGGGCTACGGGGAAAGTTTCCGTGCCGATGTACCCGAATCTTGCCGGGCAAAACGAGGCGTATCTTGAACACTCGTTAAAGGCATATAAAAAGGGCGAGCGTAGTGGTGGGCAAGCTGAAGTGATGAAGGCTTATGTAAGTGGCCTTTCCGACGAGGACATCAGCAATCTGGCTGCTTATTACGCTTCAATGAAGCCATAAAAAAGGGCAGCCCCAAGGCTGCCCACGCATGCGGATACTTTGCGTATCAGGATTCGCTAACTACGACAGTACCAATTTCAGGATGGCTGAAGCTGGCAATTTTATCGAGACGAACTTCGCGAGTGGTACCGGCATCATCGAGAATCAAGTATTCGATGTTTTTACGAGACACCAGATCACTGGCTTTCGCCTTGAAAACTTCTCCGCTCTTCAACTCCAGCGTCAGTATTAAGTTCTGCTGGCAGGCGAGCTCGAGATTGTCATAATCATCACAATTGATGGGTTGATAGGCATCATTCATTGACATAGTCGCTCACCAGTAAGTTCGCGGCCGCATACGCCGCCTGTTCCCTAATAGATTCTGGTTGTGCTTCGTTGGAAGCCACTTCGTTCAGCACCTTCAAGACGCAGCCCAGTGCATCGGGAATGTAACCCAAATCTCCGCTGGCTATTTCCGCATAGCGCTTTCGTACTAATTCACAATACTTTTCCACACGCCCTCCTTTCAGAGTCCCGACCTCAGACTTAATCGTGTGATGCCAGTTAAGCCTACGAAGATAAACTCTGTTTAGCAAGGTGACTATACCACAGGCATGAAACCGATATCAGCAGCGCACCCCTCTACTTGAGTGAATACATAACAGCGTTTTAGCGAGGTTTTGGTTACAATGAGCGCCTAATTGAGTTCGGAGAAGTGTGATGGCGTTAAAAGCAACAATCTATAAAGCGATGGTGAATGTTGCCGATCTCGATCGCAATCAATTCCTGGATAGCAATCTGACGCTTGCGCGCCATCCTTCGGAAACGCAAGAACGTATGATGCTGCGCCTGCTGGCGTGGATTAAATACGCTAACGAGCGTCTGCAATTCAGCCGGGGTTTAAGCGCAGAAGAAGAACCGGAAATCTGGCAGCGTAACGACCATATGGGTATCGACCTATGGATTGAACTAGGTCTGCCAGATGAAAAACGCCTGAAAAAAGCCTGTAGCCAGTCTGGTGAAGTGGCGCTGTTTACCTATAACAGCCGCGCTGCGGAAGTCTGGTGGCAGCAGCATCAGAACAAACTCAAGCAATACCAAAACTTGTCTATCTGGTATCTGGATGATGAGCAACTGGCGAAGCTGTGCGAATTTGGTACACGTTCGATGAACTTACAGGCCACCATTCAGGACGGTGCAATCTGGTTATCTGATGCTGAGAATAATCTCGAAATTCACTTTACGGCCTGGCAGCATCATTAATGATCGAAGTGTCACGAACGATAGCAATACCGGACAGTGAGGTCACTATTACGGCTATCCGCGCGCAGGGAGCGGGCGGCCAGCATGTGAACAAAACCTCAACGGCGATTCATTTGCGTTTTGACATCCGGGCCTCCAGCCTGCCAGAGTATTATAAAGAACGTTTGCTGGCGGCCAGCCACCATCTTATTACGCCCGATGGCGTGGTGGTGATAAAGGCGCAGGAGTACCGTAGTCAGGAAATGAATCGTGAAGCTGCAGTAGCAAGGCTGATTTCATTGATTCAAGAGTTAACTGTTGAGCAAAAAAACCGACGAGCCACACGACCTACACGTGCATCGAAAGAGCGCCGTCTCGCATCGAAATCACAGAAATCAACGACGAAATCATTACGCGGGAAAGTCCGTCGCCCTGAATGACGAACGGCAAAGATATTGACCAGAAGAAGGAAGAGATGGTGAAAAAGATTCTATTGTCAGCTATCGCTGTGTGTAGCTTGTTTGCACTTTTTGGCTGTAATAACCGGGCTGAAGTTCAAACGTTACAGCCTGCTCAAGCCGCAGAGCTACAGCCAATGCAGCAAAGTTATAAAGGGGTTTTACCTTGCGCGGATTGTTCAGGGATTGAAACGTCGCTGTTTTTGGAAAAAGACGGCACCTGGGTGATGAATCAACGTTATCAGGGCGTGAAAGAACCTTCAGTCTTTGCCTCTTACGGAAGTTGGGCACGTACCGCGGATAAATTGGTTCTCACTGAACGCGACGGCGAAAAACTCTATTTCCGCCCGAAAGGCGATAACCTGGAGATGTTAGATAGGGCAGGTAACTCGATTGAGTCTCAGCTCACTTACACTCTGACGCCAAGTAAAGAAGCGTTACCTGCAACGCCGATGACCATGAAAGGCATGTATAAGTACATGGCTGATGCGGCGATTTTCCAGGATTGCTCTACAGGGAAAACATTCGCTGTGGCCAGTAACGCAGAGCTGGAACGTGGATATGCGGCAGCGCGGGGTGAGGATTATCAGCCGGTATTGCTGGTGGTTGATGCTCACTTTACATTGCAGGCATCACCAGATAGCGGCGAGTTGAAGAAAACAGTCGTTGCAGACCGAGCAGCCAAATTTGAGCCTAAGAAAAGCTGCCACGATTGATAAACAAGTGGATATAAAAAAGCCCCGCTAATCACTTAGCGGGGCTTTTTACTTTATATGCCAGTATTAGCGTTGAATCTGTGCCAGCAAGAAATCAATGATTTCGCCGGTTTTGATCATCTGCTTCTCACCTTCACGGCGGTTTTTGTATTCAACTTCTTCGCTATCAAGGTTGCGATCGCCGATAACGACAGTATGAGGAATACCAATCAGTTCCATATCGGCAAACATCACGCCTGGACGCTCTTTACGGTCATCCATTAATACGTCGATGCCTTTGGCACGCAGAGTTGAGTACAGCTCTTCAGCCAGTTCTTTCACGCGGAAAGATTTGTGCATGTTCATTGGCAGAATCGCAACCTGGAATGGTGCGATTGCATCTGGCCACACAATGCCACGCTCGTCATTGTTCTGTTCGATTGCAGCAGCAACTACGCGAGTCACACCGATACCGTAGCAACCCATGGTTAGCGTTTGGTTACGGCCATCTTCACCCTGAACAGAAGCTTTCATCGCTTCGGAATACTTGGTGCCGAGCTGGAAGATATGACCCACTTCGATACCGCGTTTAATAAGCAGAGTGCCTTTACCGTCCGGGCTTGGATCACCTTCAACAACGTTACGGATATCAGCAACTTCTGGCAGCGCAACATCACGTTCCCAGTTAATACCAACGAAGTGTTTACCGTCGACGTTAGCGCCGGCTGCGAAATCGCTCATTGCGGCAACGGTACGGTCGATAACGACAGGGATTGGCAGATTAATTGGGCCAAGTGAACCCGGACCTGCTTTCGCTACCGCACGAATTTCTTCTTCTGTCGCGAAAGTTAGTGGGCTGGCAACTTGTGGCAGTTTTTCTGCTTTAACTTCATTCAGTTCATGATCGCCACGAACCAGCAGAGCAACCAGCGGGTAAGCGCTGCCTTCGGTAGCTTTAACCATCAAAGTCTTAACGGTTTTTTCTACCGGCAGGTTGAACTGTTCAACCAACTCAGCGATGGTTTTCGCATTCGGCGTATCGATCTGCGTCATTTCAACAGTGGGTGCAGCACGACCACCTGCTGGAGCAACGGCTTCAGCAAATTCGATGTTCGCTGCAAAATCAGATTCGGTTGAGAAGATAACATCATCTTCACCACACTGAGCCAGTACCTGGAATTCGTGAGATGCGCTGCCACCGATTGAACCGGTATCCGCTTCTACCGCGCGGAAATCCAAACCCATACGGGTGAAGATTTTGCTGTAGGCTTGATACATTGCATCATAAGTTTCCTGCAGGGATTCCTGAGAAGTATGGAAAGAGTAAGCATCTTTCATCAGGAATTCACGGGAACGCATGACGCCGAAACGTGGGCGCACTTCGTCACGGAACTTAGTCTGGATCTGGAAGAAGTTCAGTGGCAGTTGTTTGTAAGAGCTCAGCTCATTACGAATCAGGTCAGTGATGACTTCTTCGTGAGTTGGGCCGAGAACAAATGGACGATCGCCGCGATCAACAAAACGCAGCAGCTCTGGGCCATACTGTTCCCAACGACCGCTCTCCTGCCACAAATCTGCGGGCTGAACTACGGGCATGCACATCTCGATGGCACCGGCGTTGTTCATCTCTTCACGCACGATGTTTTCGACTTTTTTCAGGACGCGCAGACCGGTCGGCAACCAGGTATACAAACCAGAAGCGAGTTTGCGGATCATCCCGGCACGCAGCATCAGTTGGTGGCTGATGACCTCAGCGTCGGCTGGTGTCTCCTTCAGTGTGGAGAGCAGATATTGGCTAGTACGCATGTTGTTACGGTTCCATTTGAACGGCAGATAACTGGCTACCTGAGTAGCCTGATGCAAAATAAGTGTTTTAGTTTACCAGTGTGGCAGGGATGTCAAAAGAGAAGGGCGATAAATTAACGGGTCTCAATTGCAAACACTTCTGAACCTTCGTCGGTCACACGCCAGCGAACGTTAAAATCCAGCAATAAAACGGCATAGGTTTTACCCGTACCTTCCGTTTTACGATAGGCCGGACGAGGGTCTTGTGCGAGCACCTGGCGGATGAAACGCTCAATGTAAGGGTAACGTTTATCCAGCGCCGGCAATTGCTGCTGCACTTCAGCGGTAAAGTAAACCGGCATATCGGCTGCGGGAGCATGCTGCGCATAACCCGCTATGGCTTCTGGCACGGCTTCTGCAAACGGCAAGTAGGGTTTGATATCAACGATAGGTGTGCCATCGACTAAATCCAGGCTGCCTAACTGCAAAATGACCTGATCTTTCTGGCAACGAATACCTTTCAGCTCAACCAGCGACATCCCAATGGGGTTGGGGCGGAAGGTCGAGCGAGTAGCAAAGACGCCCATACGCGCATTCCCACCCAGGCGCGGCGGGCGAACCGTCGGGCGCCAGCCACCTTCCATCGTTTGATGAAAGACAAATAGCAGCCATAGATGACTAAAACCTTCGAGGCCACGAACGGCATCCGCCACATTGTAGGGAGGTTGTAAATGCAATTCTCCACCGCCATCAGTCACTAAACCTGGTTGGCGGGGGACTGCAAACTTCTCTTTATAAGGAGAGCGGATAACACCAATTTGCTCGAAACTAAATGCTGTCATTTTGCAGAAACGTTTAACGCCGAACCAACGCAAACAGCCTGACGGTAACACCCTGGTGTGCCGCTGGTGACATCACAGCTATGAAGTAAGACCGCATTTGCTTTCATTTTTGAGGCGTTTACTTGTAAGCGTTTGCGAGCTGTTGGGATATTCGGTGGCGAATCCTGATTGCTAACCTGGCATGAATCACCGCTGACTTCACCGAGGTCGCGGAAAGGTTTACCGACTAACTCTTCAGCATTGGTATAGATTCTTACTGGTGCTGGACGTGGAGCTTTAGGTTTAGCAGGTTCTGGCGCCGGCGCTGTTGCAGTGCTTTTAACAGGTTCAACAGGGGATCTGCTTAGCATCGTACAGCCGCTCAGCATGACTGCTAATAAACAGATCGGTAAAGCACGCATAATTTTTCCTCAATGAATGATAAAACGCGATTATTGAACCAAGCTCTCGCACAAATAACAAGACGGGCATAAGCCCGTCTTAGATTATTTACGCAAAAATAGAAGAATGGAAACTTACCAGCCTTTAACTGCGCCGCCGTTGAAGACTTTGTTTGCTGCTTCGTAAACTTCGTCAGACTGGTAAGCCTGAACGAACTTCTTAACATTTTCAGCGTCTTTATTGTCTTCGCGGGAAACGATCATGTTCACGTATGGAGAGTCTTTATCTTCAACGAAGATACCGTCTTTCGCTGGGGTCAGGCCAATCTGGCTTGCGTAAGTAGTGTTGATGATAGCCAGAGCAATCTGAGCATCATCCAAAGAACGTGGCAACTGAGGTGCTTCCAGCTCTACCAGCTTCAGGTTTTTAGGGTTCTCAGTGACATCCAGAACAGTTGGCAGCAGGCCAACACCATCTTTCAGTTTGATCAGACCTTGTTTTTGCAGCAGCAACAGGGAACGGCCAAGGTTAGTTGGGTCGTTTGGCAGAGCAATCTGTGCACCGGTTTGCAGCTCATCCATTGATTTGATTTTTTTGGAGTAGCCAGCAATTGGGTAGACGAATGTGTTACCTACAGAAACCAGTTTGTAACCACGGTCTTTGATCTGCTGATCCAGGTATGGTTTGTGCTGGAAGGCATTAGCATCGATATCGCCTTTGCTCAGCGCTTCGTTAGGCAGAACGTAATCGTTAAAGGTAACCAGCTCAACATCCAGGCCATATTTCTCTTTTGCGACTTTCTGCGCAACTTCAGCAACCTGCTGTTCAGCACCAACGATGACGCCAACTTTAATATGGTTTGGATCTTTCTCGTCCTGACCGCAACCCACAAGTGCCAGAGAACCAATCAGAGCACCAACTGCCGCAAAGGTTTTAAATTTAAAAGACATATCCCTTCCTTACTATGTGTAAAAACGATGTTGTGTTGAACGTATTATTTGTGAGTCACTGCCCGGACGATACGATCGCCTGAGAATTGAATTAAATACACTAATACCACCAATAACACTAATACCGTATTCATCACGGTAGCGTTATAACCGATATAACCGTACTGATAACCAATCTGACCTAAGCCACCGGCACCAACAGCACCACCCATAGCAGAATAGCCAACCAGGGTAATCAGCGTGATGGTTGCAGCATTCACCAGACCCGGGAGTGCTTCTGGCAACAGAACTTTGCGAATGATCTGCATTGGTGTGGCACCCATTGCGCGTGAAGCTTCAATCAGGCCCGACGGGATTTCTAACAAGGCGTTTTCAACCATACGTGCGATGAATGGTGCGGCACCTACGGTTAATGGCACGATAGCAGCCTGCAGACCAATTGAGGTCCCGACAATGGTACGAGTAAATGGAATCATCCATACCAGCAATATAATGAACGGTATAGAACGGAAGATATTCACTAACGCTGAAAGGCTGTTATAAACCTTCGCGTTCGCGCTGATTTGCCCCGGACGTGTAATATAGAGGAGCACACCAACAGGCAACCCAAGAACGAAGCCAAAGAAGCCAGACACAAACGTCATCGCCAGCGTTTCATACACGCCTTTTAACAGTAACCACATCATTGGCTCAGACATAACCCAGCACCTCTACTTTTACATGTTGCTGCTGCAGGTATGCGATAGCAGCGTCCATATCTTGATGTTCTCCGTGTAACTCACACAGCATAATGCCGAACTTCACTCCTCCGGCGTAATCCATCTGCGCGCTGATGATATTGCTGTTCACATTAAAGCGGCGGGCGGTTTCGGAAAGTAGCGGAGCATCAACAGACTGGCCGGTAAATTCCAGGCGCAGTAAAGGAACCGTTGTTTCGCTTTTATCGGCGCTCAAACGCTGTGCGTAATCTTCCGGAATATCCAGATGCAAAGTGGATTGAATGAACTGTTGTGCCAGCGGTGTCTTTGGATGAGAGAACACTTCGCTTACAGTGTCTTGTTCTATTAGCTCACCGTCGCTAATGACCGCAACGCAATCACAGATGCGTTTAACAACATCCATTTCATGAGTAATTAAAAGAATAGTCAGGCCAAGACGGCGGTTGATATCTTTCAGAAGTTCCAGAATCGAGCGTGTCGTTGCGGGATCGAGTGCGCTGGTGGCTTCATCGCACAGCAGGACTTTTGGATTACTTGCCAGAGCGCGAGCAATCGCGACACGCTGCTTTTGCCCACCGGACAGGTTAGCTGGGTATGCATCGTGCTTTTCGCTCAGGCCGACTAAATCGAGTAATTCAGACACTCGGCGCTTAATTTCTTCACGTGGCGTATTGTCCAGCTCTAAAGGCAATGCAACGTTGCCATAAACAGTACGGGAAGAGAGCAAATTAAAGTGCTGGAAAATCATGCCAATCTGGCGGCGAGCTTTAGTCAGCTGCCCTTCAGAAAGCGTTGTCAGCTCCTGGCCATCGACCAGTACTGAACCTTGAGTTGGGCGTTCGAGCAGATTTACACAGCGGATGAGTGTGCTTTTCCCTGCACCTGATGCGCCGATCACGCCATAAATTTGCCCAGCAGGAACATGCAGGCTGACATTATTCAGCGCCTGTATGCTGCGGCTTCCTTGCTGGAACACTTTGGTGATATTCGAAAGTTTAATCATTAGGTTATTTATTATCGTATGAGTGTAAGCCGTGGCATTTTCTGCTGCCGATAACGGGTGATGACCGTTATCGATATGGATGTTAAGGCATCCAGACGTCTAAATCAATCTGCGAATGATTGTCTGTTCCCGCGAGGATAAGAAATCATGCGATACTACAGCTAATAATCCCAGTTTCAGGAGTTTCCAAGTGGCACAGTCTGTTCCCGCTATTTTTCTCGATCGTGATGGCACCATTAATGTGGATCATGGCTACGTTCATGAAGTGGACCAGTTCGAGTTCATTGATGGTGTGATTGACGCAATGCGTGAGTTAAAAGCAATGGGCTATGCATTGGTTCTTGTCACCAACCAATCAGGTATCGCCCGTGGCATGTTTACGGAAGATGATTTTGAAAATCTGACAGAGTGGATGGACTGGTCTTTAGCAGACCGCGGTGTTGACCTGGATGGTATCTATTATTGCCCGCATCACCCAGATGCAATAATAGAAGAGTTTCGCCAAACCTGTGATTGCCGTAAACCGCAACCGGGCATGTTGCTCTCTGCTCAAGAGTTCCTTCATATAGATATGGCTTCTTCATATATGGTTGGCGACAAATTGGAAGACATGCAGGCAGCGTCAGCTGCACAAGTAGGGACAAAAGTACTGGTTCGTACTGGTAAGCCAGTCACTGAGCAAAGCGAAGCTGCAGCTGATTTTGTCATTAATAGCCTCGCAGACCTGCCAAAAGCGATAAAAGCGCGCTAAAAATAAGCTTAGCGCCTAAAAAATGTGCGGTCGGTAATTATTTTGAAAATAGGGGTTGTCAGTTTCCAGAAAATCCCTATACTGCGCCTCCACTGACACGGCGCAACGGCTTACAAACCGGCCCGTCAGCCAGATGAAAAGCGAAAATAAACGCTTGACTCTGAAAGAGGAAAGCGTAATATACGCCACCTCGAGTTAGAAAGCGAAAGCGTCTAACTCACTGCTCTTTAACAATTTATCAGACAATCTGTGTGGGCACTCGCAGGATTGATATCTCAGATACCTTCGGGTATCAAAAAAATATCAAGTCTTGAAGAGTGACCAAGC
>NZ_LR722677.1 GCF_902500225.1 Buttiauxella massiliensis
AAAAGCCAGAATGTGACATCTGGTGGTAATAAGAAAGAAATTCGGTGGAGCGGTAGTTCAGTCGGTTAGAATACCTGCCTGTCACGCAGGGGGTCGCGGGTTCGAGTCCCGTCCGTTCCGCCACTTATAAAAAAATTATGCCTGCTTAATCAGCGGGCTTAATAATAAGCGTTATTTAGGGGCGTAGCTCAGTTGGTAGAGCACCGGTCTCCAAAACCGGGTGTCGCGAGTTCGAGTCTCTCCGCCCCTGCCATATAATGATCCTTTGCTTCGGCAAAGGATTTTTTTTGCCTAAAATTCCTCAAGTTATCCCCCAAATCTACAAAAGCGCATTACTGCGCTATAAGTGGTGTCTTTAATAACTCTTTGATTGTGCTTTGTTTATCACTATTTTGTAGCCAGATCGCATACAAAGGGCGCGAAAGTGTATTTGTATCGGGTACCTGGTAAATTCCTTCGCATTCTTTGGCCCATTCGATGGGTAAAAATGAACAGCCATTGAGCGGTGCCAACAATTTATAGGCTATTTGTGCTGAGCTAGTCGTTAGAACTGGAATGCTATCATTGTTGATAAGGCCCGCTTCATGTTGTTGAAAATCAGGACCCCACTCCAGACGTAAATACGTTAACCCTGTTTTTGAGCTTTGTTGTGAAGAAGAAAATAGTGCCAGGTTAAAATGCCCTAATAACTGGCATGAAAACTCGTCCATCTTTGGCGATTCCGTCGTGATCAGCAGATCAAGTTGACGTTCATGCAATTGTTTAACTAGCGACTGGCGTTGGGAAATACGGGCTTCAAATTGAAGTCCTTTGTGCTGTTGATACAGTGCAACAAGCCATTCAGAAAGCATGCATTCCCAAAGTGAGGAACTAGCACCAATCGTTAGCTCATTGTGCTGAGATGTGTTGGAAACTTCTTTTTTGGCAGCGAGCCAGGTATTCATGAGGTTTTCTGCATAAGGCAACAAACGCTCACCTGCTGTCGTCAGGCGAATATTATTACGATGACGAGTAAAAAGATTCACGCCGAGTTGATTCTCTAATTGACGAATTCTGAAGCTAACTGCTGATTGCGTTAGATAAAGAGCCTCTGCAGCCCGCCCAAAATGCCGCGTTCGGCTCACTTCTAGAAACGTTTTTAATAATTCAGTATCCACAACTCTCTCCCAAAAAAAATTTGTCGTTATGATTTAAATGTTTTGTTTGACGCTCTGTCAAGCGTAACTAATACTCCGCGCCATAAATAGCTCGACCAAGAGAATTAGGAGCGTGCAGGATGGCGGAAAGCTTTACGACGACTAATCGGTTTTTCGACAATAAACATTATCCGCGCGGGTTCGCTCGCCATGGTGATTTCACCATCAAAGAAGCCCAGTTATTAGAGCGTCATGGTTATGCGTTCAATGAGCTGGATCTTGGCAAGCGTGAACCTGGTACTGAAGAGGAAGTTCTGTTTGTAGCTGTATGCCGTGGTGAACGTGAGCCGGTGACAGATGCAGAACGTGTGTGGAGCAAATACATGGCGCGAATTAAGCGCCCTAAACGTTTCCATACCCTCTCGGGTGGCAAGCCGCAGGCGGATGCGGTTGAAGACTATACCGACAGTGATGATTAATAAAAATGGGGCGAAAGCCCCATTTTTTATCCTGTTAACTGTTGTAGATGAATGAGTAAGCGGTCAATCGCCCGATAGCTCAATGCTTCTAGAAGATGTTCCCTCTGTATCTGTTTATGTTCCTGAATATCTGCAATTGTTCGTGCAACTTTTAATAATCGATGCCATGCACGTACCGACAACCCCAACTTTGCCAATGTCTCTTCAAGCCACATGGCATCATTGTGCTCAATGACACAATGTTTTCTGATTTCATGGTTATCCAGTCTCGCATTTAACTTTTGCTGTCTCTCATACTGCCGCTGTTGTGTAGCGATGACTCTTGCTCTTACGTCTGCGCTACTTTCGCTGCTCACACCTGGATTACTTAGCATTCCAGGTGGCGGAAGTGGGATCTCTGCGGATAAATCAAATCTATCAAGAAAAGGCCCTGAAAGACGGCTAAGGTAGCGCAGCGTTTGTTCGGGTGTGCAGCGATTATGCTTACCTTGATAGTGACCTGTTGGACTTGGGTTCATCGCAGCCAGAAGTTGAAAATTGGCAGGGTAGCTAATTTTTGCACGGGTACGGGAAATATGAATTTCCCCTGATTCTATAGGCTCGCGTAATGCATCAAGCACACGGCGTTCAAATTCCGGGAGTTCATCGAGAAATAACACACCGTTATGTGCCAGAGATATTTCACCGGGTCTTGGTATTGAACCTCCACCAACCATTGCACTCAGTGAAGCGCTATGATGAGGCGCTCTGAATGGGCGCTGACGCCACTGTTGCTGTAACGAATGTGGATTGACCAGGCTTAGAATGGCAGCACTCTCCAGCGCTTCACTGTCGCTTAAAGGGGGGAGTAAAGTATTCAGTCGGCTGACCAGCATGGTTTTACCCGTTCCTGGAGGGCCAATGAGTAATAGGTTATGCCCACCAGCCGCGGTGATCTCTAGCGCTCTCTTCCCCTGAGACTGACCAAAAATTTCATTAAGGTCTTGCCGATATTCAATGTGTTGCTGCTGCCGTTTTTCTGGAGCTGATAATTCGGCTCTGCCTTCAAGGAATGCGCAGACTTCAGTGAGGTGGTTTGCAATAAGGCAGCCAGCTTGTGTGATCAAACTAAGTTCAGCGGAGTTTTCATCGGCAACGATTATTTTCTTCCCTGATTTTAAAGCCTCCATAGCAGATGAAATTGCGCCTGGGACGCCTCGTAACGCACCAGTAAGCGCGAGTTCACCAACGAACTCATATTCACTTAACTTATCAATAGAGAGCTGCTCAGACGCTGCCAGCAATGCCAGAGCAATAGGTAAGTCATACCTGCCACCTTCCTTAGGAAGATCTGCCGGCGCGAGATTTATCGTGATTTTCCGGGCAGGGAAGGTATAGCCACTATTGATGATGGCACTTCGCACTCTGTCTCGCGCTTCACGGACTGTCGTTTCCGGCAAGCCCACAAGCGTCAAACCTGGTAACCCCTGGCTGATATGAACCTCAACGGTTACCAAAGGAGCGGCAATTCCTAATGCTGCCCTTGTATTAACAACTGCCAGTGACATAGTTCTTTCCTCTGGGGTGAGCTTTTATCCTGTCAGTTTGCTAATCCTGCTGAAAGCGGTGAAATAATGTTCCTCGTAATGCCTTCCAGACTTTCGGGTGAGATTTCTTTTTTGAAAATTATTCTGCGATGCGCTTCGCAAAAGATTTATTTCTGGAAGAAATTTAGGGAAAGCGAATAAGAATTCGCTCTATATGAAATATTTTCACTATCTCGTTATATGCTGAAAACAAATAGATTTTCTATTAGCTAATTTTTGTAGCGTCTTTCTTGCCATAAAAAAATCTTGTGCTTGTCTCTGACTCTGTGATAACTCTGTAGGCATTACTTCGAACAAGTAGACAGAATAAACAAACATGAAAGCCCTCCTACAAGTGATTAGCCTGGTCGTGATTAGCGTGGTGGTGATTATTATCCCACCGTGCGGGGCTGCACTTGGAGAAAGAAAGGCTTAAAAATCAAGCCTGAATCGAAAAGAACCCCCGCACCGAAAGGTCCGGGGGTTTTTTGTTGGGCAAAGAAACTCGGAGAGAAACAGATGATGCGTTACAGAATAAAATGCTGTTTCTCCGATAATGCGACGGGGAACTAACTATGAATGGTGCACAGTGGGTGGTACATGCGTTGCGAGCGCAGGGTGTAGAGACAGTTTTCGGCTATCCGGGTGGCGCAATCATGCCCGTCTATGATGCGTTGTATGACGGTGGGGTCGAACACTTGCTCTGTCGCCATGAACAAGGCGCAGCAATGGCAGCCATTGGCTATGCACGTTCTACTGGAAAAACAGGGGTTTGCATTGCCACTTCCGGGCCTGGTGCAACCAACCTAATCACTGGCCTTGCCGATGCGCTGTTAGACTCCGTTCCAGTCGTTGCCATCACAGGCCAGGTCGCCGCCCCATTCATCGGTACCGATGCGTTCCAGGAAGTGGATGTTTTGGGATTATCCCTCGCATGCACCAAACACAGTTTCCTTGTTGAATCATTCGATGATTTACCTCGCGTTCTTGCAGAAGCCTTTGAAATTGCAAACTCTGGTCGTCCGGGCCCCGTGTTAGTGGATATCCCTAAGGATATTCAATTAGCACAAGGCGATCTGGAGCCGTGGTTATCGACTGTTGAAGATGATTTTGAAATGCCGCATGCCGAGCTGCAACAGGCATGCGAAATGATAGCGAATGCTCGCAAACCGATGTTGTATGTCGGTGGCGGAGTTGGCATGGCTCAGGCGGTTCCTGCGCTGCGTGAATTCATCTCCGTTACTAATATGCCTTCCACCGTGACCCTGAAAGGTTTGGGTGCGGTGCCTGCTGATCATCCGTTTTATACCGGCATGTTAGGTATGCACGGCACCAAAGCAGCTAACCTCGCGGTGCAAGAATGCGACTTGCTGATTGCCGTCGGCGCCCGTTTTGACGACCGTGTTACCGGAAAATTGAATACCTTTGCCCCTCACGCGAAAGTGATCCATATGGACATCGACCCGGCTGAATTAAGTAAATTGCGCCAGGCACACGTTGGGTTGCAGGGGGATTTGGTCCAGTTATTACAGGCGCTGCAGCAACCGCTGGATATCGCGGACTGGCAGCAAGAAGTAGCCACTTTGCGCGCTAATAACCCATGGCGCTACGATCATCCTGGCGAAGCCATTTTTGCCCCGTTATTACTGAAACAAATCTCTGACCGCAAGCCGCAGGAATGCGTGGTGACCACTGACGTGGGCCAGCACCAGATGTGGACGGCTCAGCATATGTCATTCACACGTCCGGAGAATTTCATCACTTCCAGTGGCCTGGGAACGATGGGTTTTGGTCTGCCCGCAGCCGTAGGCGCACAGGTAGCCCGGCCGAACGATACGGTTATCTGTATCTCGGGTGACGGCTCTTTCATGATGAACGTTCAGGAGCTGGGCACTGTAAAAAGAAAACAGCTGCCGTTGAAAATCGTTTTACTGGATAACCAACGTTTAGGAATGGTACGCCAGTGGCAGCAGATGTTTTTCTCAGAACGATATAGTGAAACCAATCTCTCCGATAACCCCGATTTCCTCACGCTAGCCAGTGCCTTCGGTATCCCAGGTCAACACATTACTCGTAAGGACCAGGTAGAAGCCGCCATCGATACGATGCTTAACAGCGATGGCCCATACATGCTTCACGTCTCGATAGATGAGTACGAAAACGTCTGGCCGTTGGTGCCACCAGGTGCCAGTAACTCTCAAATGCTGGAGAAATTATCATGATGCAACATCAGCTCGCAGTAACGGCTCGTTTTCGCCCGGAGACACTGGAACGCGTGTTACGCGTGGTGCGTCATCGTGGTTTTCAGGTCTGTTCTATGAACATGGTCACGGTGGGGAACACTGACGATATTAATATTGAATTGACCGTTGCCAGCCTGCGCCCAGTCGAATTACTGTTTAGTCAATTAAGCAAACTGGTTGACGTTGGACGCGTCGAAATCCAGCAACAAACAACACAACAAATCCGCGCCTGAGCGCAGAAGGAAGAGAACAATGACAACGAAGAAAGCTGATTACATCTGGTTCAATGGTGAGATGACGCCGTGGGGCGAAGCAAAGGTCCATGTAATGTCCCATGCGCTGCATTACGGCACATCGGTCTTTGAAGGCATCCGTTGCTATGAATCTCACATTGGCCCAGTGGTGTTCCGCCATCGTGAACACATGCAGCGTTTGCGTGATTCAGCAAAAATCTATCGTTTCCCTGTATCACAAAGTGTTGATGAGCTGATGGAGGCTTGCCGTTCTGTTATCCGTAAAAACAACCTGACCAGCGCGTATATCCGACCGTTAGTTTTTGTGGGTGACGTCGGTATGGGCGTGAACCCGCCAGACGGCTACACCACTGATGTGATCATCGCAGCCTTCCCGTGGGGTGCATACCTCGGCGCAGAAGCGCTGGATCAAGGGATTGACGCAATGGTTTCCTCATGGAACCGAGTGGCGCCAAACACTATTCCTACTGCGGCGAAAGCCGGTGGTAACTACCTTTCTTCCTTGCTGGTTGGCAGCGAGGCTCGTCGTCATGGTTATCAGGAAGGCATTGCGCTGGACGTGAACGGTTACTTGTCAGAAGGTGCGGGTGAAAATCTCTTTGAAGTGAAAGACGGCATCCTGTTTACCCCGCCATTTACCTCTTCCGCGCTGCCGGGCATTACCCGTGACGCCATCATTACGCTGGCGAAAGACCTGGGTATCGAAGTACGTGAACAAGTGCTGTCCCGCGAGTCCCTCTACCTGGCCGACGAAGTATTTATGTCGGGTACTGCCGCCGAAATCACGCCAGTTCGTAGCGTTGACCGTATTCAGGTAGGCGAAGGCCGCTGTGGCCCAATTACAAAACGCATTCAGCAAGCATTCTTTGGCCTGTTCACCGGCGAAACCGAAGACAAATGGGGCTGGTTAGATCCAGTTAACCAATAATTAACGACAAATTTTTACCGAAATAATTCGTGCTACAGGAAGGCGGCAACGCAGCGAATCTCCAGGAGCTTACTGAAGTAGGTGACTGGAGAGAGTAAGGCTACCAACGCATCTGTGGTGCGAATTATGATGGGAAACAGACTGGAGTAAATAAGCATGCCTAAGTACCGTTCAGCCACTACCACCCATGGCCGTAATATGGCGGGTGCCCGCGCATTGTGGCGCGCAACCGGGATGACCGATGACGATTTCGGCAAGCCAATTATTGCGGTAGTTAACTCCTTTACGCAGTTCGTGCCAGGCCACGTTCACCTGCGCGATTTGGGTAAACTGGTTGCAGAGCAAATCGAAGCATCGGGCGGTGTGGCGAAAGAGTTCAACACCATCGCGGTGGATGATGGTATCGCCATGGGCCACGGCGGCATGCTTTATTCTCTGCCGTCACGTGAGCTTATCGCTGACTCCGTGGAATATATGGTCAACGCGCACTGCGCCGACGCGATGGTTTGTATCTCCAACTGCGACAAAATCACCCCAGGGATGTTGATGGCCTCTTTGCGCCTGAACATTCCGGTTATTTTCGTTTCCGGCGGCCCGATGGAAGCCGGGAAAACCAAGCTCTCTGACCAAATCATCAAGCTCGACCTGGTTGATGCAATGATTCAGGGCGCAGACCCGAAAGTGAGCGACGA
Source organism: Buttiauxella massiliensis (assembly GCF_902500225.1). GTDB lineage: Bacteria > Pseudomonadota > Gammaproteobacteria > Enterobacterales > Enterobacteriaceae > Buttiauxella > Buttiauxella massiliensis. The sequence continues at coordinate 7,298 of NZ_LR722677.1, forward strand.
GCAAAGCGAGCAGGTAGAACGCTCTGCATGCCCAACTTGTGGCTCTTGCTCCGGTATGTTCACGGCTAACTCCATGAACTGCCTGACCGAAGCGCTGGGTTTATCTCAGCCGGGTAACGGTTCTCTTCTGGCAACACACTCAGACCGTAAAGAGTTGTTCCTCAATGCCGGTAAACGTATCGTCGCTCTGACCAAACGTTATTACGAGCAGGATGATGAAAGTGCTCTGCCACGTAGCATCGCCAGCAAAGAAGCGTTTGAGAATGCCATGACGCTTGATGTCGCCATGGGTGGCTCAACGAATACCGTTCTGCACTTACTGGCAGCAGCTCAGGAAGCAGAACTCGATTTCACCATGACCGATATCGACCAGCTTTCTCGTAAAGTGCCACAGTTGTGTAAAGTCGCACCGAGTACCCAGAAATATCATATGGAAGATGTGCACCGTGCGGGTGGCGTAATCGGTATTTTGGGCGAGCTGGATCGCGGTGGCTTACTGCATCGCAATGTGAAAAACGTTCTGGGTCTGAACCTGACGCAAACGCTGGAACAGTACGATGTCATGCTGACTAAAGACGAAAGTGTGAAAAGCATGTTCTCCGCAGGCCCGGCCGGTATTCGTACCACGAAAGCATTCTCACAATCTTGCCGCTGGGATTCTCTGGATGTTGACCGTCAAAACGGTTGTATCCGTTCGAAAGAACATGCTTACAGCCAGGAAGGTGGTTTGGCTGTGCTGTACGGTAACTTCGCAGAAAACGGCTGTATCGTGAAAACGGCTGGTGTAGACGATGAAAGCCTGGTATTCCGCGGGCCTGCAAAAGTTTACGAAAGCCAGGATGATGCTGTTGAGGCAATCCTTGGTGGCAAAGTGGTAGCGGGTGACGTGGTTGTTATTCGTTACGAAGGGCCAAAAGGCGGGCCGGGCATGCAAGAAATGCTTTACCCAACAACCTTCCTGAAATCTATGGGGCTTGGTAAAGCGTGCGCACTGGTTACCGATGGGCGTTTCTCCGGCGGTACTTCCGGTCTTTCTATCGGCCACGTTTCTCCGGAAGCGGCAAGCGGTGGCAATATCGCGCTGATTGAAGATGGCGACATGATTGCCATTGATATCCCGAACCGTGGGATCCAACTGCAATTGAGCGATCAGGAAATGGCCGCTCGCCGTGAAGCACAAGAAGCTCGCGGCGACAAAGCCTGGACTCCACGCGCACGTGAACGCCAGGTTTCCTTCGCTCTGCGCGCTTACGCAATGCTCGCTACCAGTGCCGATAAGGGCGCGGTGCGTGATAAAAGTAAGCTTGGAGGCTAATGATGGCCGAGTCACAACCACTACCTGACGCCCCTTGTGGGGCGGAATATCTGCGAGCCATTCTGCGTGCCCCGGTTTATGAAGTCGCGCAGGTTACACCGTTGCAGAAGATGGAAAAGCTGTCGTCACGGCTGGATAACGTCATTCTGGTGAAACGTGAAGACCGCCAGCCAGTGCACAGTTTCAAACTGCGTGGCGCATACGCGATGATTGCCGGGCTGAACAGCGAACAAAAAGCCAGTGGTGTGATTACCGCTTCTGCGGGAAACCATGCTCAGGGTGTTGCGCTTTCTTCTACGCGTTTAGGCATCAAGTCTCTGATTGTTATGCCAGTCACTACGGCAGATATCAAAGTGGATGCGGTCAGAGCGTTTGGTGGAGAAGTATTGCTGTACGGCGCGAACTTTGATGAGGCGAAAGGGCGTGCCATCGAGCTTTCGCAGCAGCAGGGGTTCACCTATGTACCTCCGTTCGACCACCCGGCAGTCATCGCCGGGCAGGGCACGCTGGCGCTTGAACTGCTGCAACAAGACGCCCATATCGACCGCATATTTGTACCGGTTGGCGGCGGTGGTCTGGCAGCAGGTGTGGCGGTGCTTATCAAACAGCTGATGCCACAAATCAAAGTGATTGCTGTTGAAGCGGAGGATTCTGCCTGTTTGAAAGCGGCACTTGATGCGGGCAAGCCGGTTGATTTGGCGCGCGTCGGTTTGTTTGCTGAAGGTGTTGCGGTTAAGCGTATCGGCGATGAAACATTCCGTTTGTGTCAGGAATATCTCGACGACATCATCACGGTGGATAGCGATGCTATCTGCGCTGCGATGAAAGATTTGTTCGAAGATGTTCGTGCGGTCGCTGAACCGTCTGGCGCTCTGGCGCTGGCAGGGATGAAAAAGTACATCCAGCAGCACCAGATCCGTGGTGAACGCCTCGCGCATGTTCTATCTGGTGCGAACGTTAACTTCCATGGCCTGCGTTACGTTTCCGAGCGTTGCGAGCTGGGTGAACAACGTGAGGCATTGCTGGCGGTCACCATTCCTGAGCAGCAAGGCAGCTTCCTGAAATTCTGCCAAGTGCTGGGCGGGCGTTCTGTCACTGAGTTTAACTATCGTTATTCCAGCTCGGCAGAAGCCTGCATCTTTGTGGGTGTGCGCCTGACTCGTGGTGTTGAGGAACGACAAGAAATTATCGCACTGCTTAACGAAGGTGGTTACGGCGTTGTCGATCTTTCTGATGACGAAATGGCGAAACTGCATGTGCGCTACATGGTGGGCGGGCGTCCGTCTAAACCACTGCTTGAGCGGTTGTACAGTTTTGAATTCCCAGAATCACCGGGTGCTTTGCTGAAATTCCTGCAAACGCTCGGCACGCACTGGAATATTTCGCTGTTCCATTACCGCAGCCACGGCACGGATTATGGCCGCGTACTGGCGGCATTCGAACTGGGCGACAATGAGCCCGATTTCGAAACTCGAATCAATGAGCTGGGTTACGATTGTCATAACGAGACAAATAACCCCGCGTTCCGCTTTTTCCTCGCGGGCTAAGTGCCGCTTAAAGCGGGAGATAACCTTTTCCCGCTTTATTTTTCATAATCCGCCGAGTTATTTCTCTGTCAACGAATCTCAACGATAAAAATGTGACGTAATTAATAATAAAATGCTCACCGCATTGCGCCAGCCTGAGTACATCTTTTGGGGGCAATATTTGTCGCCCGCTTGCTGCTCCTGAATTAACATTATCTCTAGTTAATTCTTAGCGGTTAGAGAGGATATTCGGATGTGAACGGATATAATTTATTCCCCGAATGAAAGTGCGCAAGGATGTGAATATTTTACGCCTCAGCTCACATTTCTGGATAAACATTATAATAATTCCACTGACTTTTTTTCTTCGATATTTTTGCTGCTTAAAGAGCAAGGCTACGTCCGGGACTCTTTTCTTGACGCCATCATCGCCCGTGAAAAGGCGTACCCTACCGCGCTGCCAACGCTGCCAACGCTGCCAACGCTGCCAACGCTGCCAACGCTGCCAACGCTGCCAACGCTGCCAACGCTGCCAACGCTGCCAACGCTGCCAACGCTGCCGGTGGCCATTGCGCTTCCTCATACCGATCCTCAGCACGTTATTCGCCCCTTTATCTCCGTGACGCGGCTGTCTACGCCCATTGCTTGGCAGGAAATGGGTAATGATGACAACACGCTTTACGTTCATTTTATTGTTTTACTTGGTTTTATTGACCACAGCAGCCACCTAACCGCGCTGCAAAAGCTCATGGACTGCCTTGCGGATGAAGAGGTTGTCCAGGCCCTACGCGAAATAGACGATGTAGAAACCTTTCTCTGTACCCTCACATCAAGACTGCAATTAGATAAGGATATATAAGATGAAAAAAGTCATTGTTGCATGTGGAAGCGGCGTTGCTACCTCACAAACGGTTGCCAGTAAAGTGCCCCGCTTATTGAATGAACGTCAGCAGTCTCATATCAAAGTTTAAGTCATCGACCTGAAATCGCTTGATAGCCATATAAAAGACAGCGCGGCTTATATCGCCATTACCAAAGTTGATAAGCAATATCCTATCCCGGTAATTAATGGGATTGCTTTTCTGACCGGCATGGGAATGGAGCAGGAATTACAAAAGGTTATTGATGCCTGCAAATAAGGTGTAGCTCTTTAATCCGTATAATTATTTTAGTGGAGAAGTGCTATGGACTTTCTTGGTGTAGTCATAAATTATATTCTGAATTTAGGCGCGCCGGTTTTTGTGCCCTTTATTATGCTATTAGCCGGGCTGGTGGTGCGGATGAAATTCCGCGATGCGGCCTCGGCGGCCATCACGCTGGGCGTCGCCTTCGTTGGGATGAGCATGCTGATTGGCTTTATGGTTGATGCCATCGGTGTTGCCGCGCAGACCATGATGAACCGTACTGGCCTTGAGCTAAGTATCGTCGACGGCGGCTGGACGACGATGGCGAATATCTCCTGGGCCTGGCCTTATGCGTTCGCCATGTTCCCGCTTCAGGTTGGCGTAAACATTGTGATGTTGATGCTGAACAAGACCAATACCTTCAACGCCGACCTCTGGAACGTCGGGGTCTTTGCTGAAAACCACATCATTGGTTTTATTCTGGGGATCCTGTTTGGGGTGATTGCGGGTTACAGCGTTGCGAAAACGCTGATGCTGGGTGTGCAGGCCTCAACGGCGCTGGTGCTGTTCCCGATGATTTCAAAGCTCTTCATGCAGGCGCTGTCACCGATCTCTGAGGCCATCAGCGACTATATGAATAAGAAATTCTCCGGTCGTAAGCTGTTCGTGGGTATCGACTGGCCGTTTATGGGCGGTGCAAGCGAGATCTGGTTTGCCATTATCGTTGCCATCCCGTTCACCCTGCTGTGGGCGCTGATTCTGCCGGGAAATAAGATCCTGCCGTTTGCTGGCATCATTAATATTGCGCTGATTGTTCCGGCCTATCTGGTGACGCGCGGTAACACGCTGCGCATGGTTATCCTGAGCATTATTGGCGTACCGTTTTTTCTGTTCGTTGGTACGCAGTTTGCGCCAATGATTACCGACCTCGGTCTGGCCACTAAAGCGATCACCATCCCGGCAGGGCAGCTGATTTCGAACAGCTCGATTGATGCGCCTGTCTTCACCTATGCCTTCTCTTTCCTGTTCAAATTCCTGGAAGGCAACTTTATCCCGCTGATCTTCGCGCTGTGGTGGGGCTGCGGCTACTTCTTCTACTCCCGCGAACTGCGTCGTGAAAGCAATCTGGCACAGCAGGAAGCCGAGCAGCAGGGAAAGGTTCAGCAGGCGTAATTCTGGGTTTCATGTTCGTGTCTGGCGGCAGGCTTTTCATTGCAGGAGAGTCGGCATGGCTATGGATAAACGCGTGGTTGCAGTGCTGGATGCCATTGTGAACGATTCCGGCATCACGGGGACGAAGCTTGAAGAGCAGTTTTGCCTGACGTGCAAACAGCTGAGCTATACGCTGAAAAAGGTGAATGACTACCTGGAGTCGAACCACTTCGACCGGATCAACCGCCTGAAAACCGGGAAGCTGCATATCCCGCGCCATGTGATTGAGCATTTTCGCCAGAATACGATTGTCAATGACCTGAAAAAGGTACGAGCTGAGGTTATCGAGCACGGGCTGGAGATAAGCTACGACTACCATATTCTTGGTGAGGAGCTGGAAAAACGCTACCTGCTGCTTAACTGTTTACGTCGGGTGCTGGAAATTCCGGTCGCAAAAAATATCCTCGCCCACTACAACAACGTGATGAGCGACTATCTGGAAAAGGTCGGCAACGTTTTTAGCGAAATTGAAAAGCGTTTTAAAATTCAGTTTACCGACCGTCAGCTTCAGGAGCTTATTTATTTTATCTGCTTTGTCCTGCACCGTATTGATTCAGGGAAAGGTCTGGTCAATATTCCGAGTAGCTACGCCGATATTATTGGCAGCAGAGAATTTACCCTGATGCAGAGCGTTATCAGTAAAATCAATATCAATAGTGAAAATGAACTGGTTTTCCTGACGGCACTGATCCAAAGTTCCAATATTCAAAGTATTGCCGATAAATATTTCCACCTGGATACGCTGCTGCTTGAAAGCGTGGTGGCGGTAGTCGACAACTTTGAGAAAATAAGCTGCGTCACTATCAAAGAGAAAAATGAGCTGATTGAAAAAATCTATCAGCACTGGAAGCCGGCCTATTACCATATTCGCTATCATCTGACCAATACCAGCAGCGTTTACGATCTGGTGGTGAAAGAGTTCAGCCATCTGCACGAGATGGTTCGCCGTGCGGCCGTGCCGTTCGCTGAAGGCTTTGGTTTCGATTAGCCAGGCATCTCAGGCCTGACTAGTCCTGATATAGGTTGACACTTTTCAGCCTTAAAATGCCTGATGAACTTCATCGGGCGTTTTGTATTTTAACGACAGATGCGGACGCCGGGTATTGTAGATTTCTACCGACTCCCTGACC
>NZ_LR722678.1 GCF_902500225.1 Buttiauxella massiliensis
CGCCCAGTGAGTGATTTTGAACTTTTGCTTTGCCACGGAATACCGCTATTGGATCAGGAATAGGGTGATCTGATCCTGATTGCTGTCAGAAGTTCGATTTATTCAACAAAGCCGACCGCGCATCAAGATCTCGTTTCAGGCCATCTGATAAAATAAATTCCCATGTTGTACGCTGGATAATATTTCCCTTTACCCATATTTGTGAGCGTAATCACGCATATTTGTGGCAGAAGTGTGAGGTGTGCTTTAAATATTAAGGAACGCTCTTTTCATTTTATTTATGTCCGGATGTCAGGACACAATTTAGTATTGTGACTTGCACTATTTGTTCATATATTTATCATCACTAGCTTCCCTTGGGGTTGTTCCTGAACAGCCCTTTAAAGAAGTAATCTGGTATGTAATAAGGGTAACAAATGCAAATAATTACCTCGCGACAACACAGATTATTAAAGTTTCTCTTAGCGCGACGCGAATATGTCACGTTACTCAAAATTTCAGATTATTTAAATGTGTCTAAGAAAACTATTCAGCGCGATTTACGTTGTCTGGATGAATGGTTATCTGAATGGAAAATAGCGCTTGATAAACGTGCTGGTGTTGGTGTGATGTTACAGGCAGATAATATCGCAGATCTTATGCAATTAGACCATATGATCAGCGTGGAAGGTGAAGAAAACGATGTAATGATGAGTAATGCCAGACGCGTTAAAATTGCCTCTCAACTATTAATCGAAATGCCCAATGCCACATCGATAAATAAATTATCCGAGCGTTACTTTATTAGCAATGCATCGATCGTTAATGACTTAAAAGTGATTGAGTCCTGGTTGATGCCACTAGGCTTAGTGTTAATTCGCAGCCAAACTGGAACACATATTGAAGGTAGTGAAAATAGTGTTCGCCAGGCCATGGCATCATTAATTAATGGTGTTATTAATCATAGTGAGCCGGGGTGTATGGTTCATTCCCGGCTTGATCCTGGCAGTTATAAAGCACTGGTGCATTATTTTGGTGAGGAAGATGTGCTGTTTGTTCAGTCACTACTTCACGATATGGAATATAAATTATGCTGGTCATTAGGCGAGCCCTATTACGTTAATATTTTTACCCATATTTTGATCATGATGTACCGGACGACTCGCGGCAATGCTCTACCAAAAATAAGCGATAACAATGCCATTTTTGATGAGCGAATTTTCACCATTGCCAGAGAAATGTTGCAACGTATTGAAGATCGCATGGCCCATTCGCTTCCCAAAGACGAGGTGCGGTTTATTTATCAATACATCATCTCTTCTGGTGTCATTATGGAAGAACGCCATGATATTAGTGTGGTCCGTAATATGCATTCCAGTGATGAAGCGCGCCAACTGACCCAATGTTTAATCGATGCGTTTTCTGAAATGGTAGATATAGATCTCAGCGGTGATACGGCGCTGTATGATGGTCTCATCATACATATTAAGCCACTGATAAACCGACTTAATTATCAGATTTATATCCGTAATCCCTTACTGGAAGATATTAAAGGTGAGTTGCCTGATGTCTGGCCATTAACCCTACGAGCCGTCAATCTGGTCTTTAGCAGTTGGGGTGAGAAAGCCGTATCCGAAGATGAAGTTGGCTACATGACAGTGCATTTCCAGGCGGCGATGGAGCGGCAAGTTGCCCGCAAGCGTGTATTACTGGTGTGTTCAACGGGTATAGGCACATCGCACCTTTTAAAAAGCCGCGTTTTGCGCGCTTTTCCCGACTGGACCATTGTTGGCGTTGTCTCCGCCAGCAGTTTGCAAACGTTGCAAATGGACGACGAGATCGATCTCATTATTTCAACCATTAATTTGCCAGAAATGGCACGACAAGTGGTCTATGTCACAGCATTTTTAAATGATGCGGATATTAAGCGTGTCACTGAGGCCGTGATTACTGAGAAATTACATTTGGCGAAAAGTACGGCTATAGAATTTTAAATATTTATCCATGAGGTGAGGATGATGGACATTACAAAGATATTAAATACCCGGCGTGTTTTATTGAATATGACCGCAACCAGTAAAGCTGAAGCCATTGAAGAATTGACTGATTTATTGCAACGGGATGGTGCCATTAGCTGTCGTGATACGTTTATCAGCGATGTGTGGCAACGTGAATCTGAAGGCTCCACTGGCTTCGAAAATCATATTGCTATTCCCCATGGCAAATCGTCTGCTGTCACTACGACTACGCTTGCGATTGGCCGTACCCGGCAAGATATCCCTTGGGAAACACTGGATGGCAGCGCTGTCCGCTGTATCATCTTATTTGCTGTACGTCTGGAAGATCAAAATACCACCCATATTCGGCTATTGTCGCAGGTCGCGGGCGCATTAGCCGATGATGACATTATTGAGCAATTACTCAAAGAAACCAGTCCGCAAAAGATTATTGATTTATTTAGTCAGTATGCGGAGTCGGATTACTGCTAACAATAATACTGGAGTCTGCTATGAACATTGTCTGTGTTGCCGCCTGCACGGCGGGTATTGCCCATACTTATATCGCACGTGAAAAATTAATAAAAGGCGCAAAATCTCTCGGTCACAATATTAAAGTAGAGACTCAGGGAACTATCGGCACTGAAAATGAATTATTGGCTGAAGATATTGCTAATGCCGATGTCGTTATTCTCGCTGTGGATGTAAAAATAAATGGCGAGGAGCGTTTTAAAAACAAACGCATTGTCCGTGTTAAAACCGAGATTGTTATAAAGTCACCGGTTCAATTTATTGAAAAGGTCGAAAAAACATTAACTACTGCCTGATCCTTATTCTGGAGGGATCGAAAATGAGTGGAAATAAAGTTCCGGTATCACTGGAAATCAAAAAGCATTTATTGACAGGCATCTCCTGGATGATCCCGCTGATTGTTGCGGCGGGGATCTGTATCGCATTAGGGCAAGTTTTTGGCGGTACTAACGTCGGAGAAAAAACCGGCACCATTCCCTGGATGCTGAATCAAATCGGCGGCTGGGGAATGGGGCTCATCGTACCGCTGATCTCAGCAGCCATTGCGTACTCCATTGCCGACAGGCCCGGTTTTGCACCAGGGCTAATTGTGGGGTTCGTTTGTGGTGAGATCCACACCGGCTTTATTGGCGGCATGTTGGGCGGTTTTGTCGTGGGTTATACCATCGTGCTGCTAAAGCGTTATATACGGCTACCACAGTCTATGCAGGGCCTCATGCCAATCATGGTGTTACCTGTGCTCGGCACCATTATCGGCGGCTTGCTGATGATGACGCTAATTGGCAAGCCCATTGCCTGGCTACAGGACGCGTTGATTCACATGCTGGAATCCATGAGAGGTGGCTCGCGCTTTCTGCTCGGGGCGATTCTCGGCGCTATGGCAACCTTTGATTTCGGTGGGCCAGTGAATAAAACCATGTCGTTATTTGCAGATGGGTTACTGGTAAGCGGCGTATATGGCCCGGAGGCCGTGAAGTTTGTCGGCTCTATTATCCCGCCTTTTGGCATCACACTCTCCTTCCTGCTGACGCGGCATAAATACACCCGAGCTGAACGCGAGGCGCTGAAAGCAGCCTTCCCAATGGGGATCTGCATGATCACTGAAGGGGTGATTCCGATTGCGGCTCGTGACCTGCTCCGTGTTGTCGGTTCCTGTGTGGTGGCATCAGCAGTCGCAGGCGGCTTGATCATGGTCTGGGGGGTTGAAAGCCCGGTGCCACATGGCGGGATGTTTGTCGTCCCACTCTTTACTCACCCTTTGTTGTTCTGCCTGGCACTGGGAATTGGCACGGTAATTTGCGGCGTTATGTTGTCGTTGTGGAAGAAACCTGTCACCGAGCGTGATGAAGAGTTCGACGAACTCACCGACCAGAAAGTGAAAGACGAAGAAATCACCTTCACCCTGGAATAACCGGAGGCGTTATGTACACAAATATGAAGCACATGGTGGCGAAAGCCTCAAGCGAAGGGTACGCGCTTCTGGCTATCAATTGCATGAATCTTGAAAGCGCGCGGGCGGCAGTTCGCATAGCAGAAAAATACCGTGCACCGATCATCCTCAATCTCTACCAAGGGCATCTGGGGCATTTCCCACCCGCAATGGCCGCAGCCGTCGTCAAAACGCTGGCAGAAGAAGCCGCTGTGCCCGTGACGCTCAGCCTTGATCACGGCAAAGATCCGCGATACCTGAGACAGGCGTTTCGGGCTGGATTCAGTGGGTTGATGATTGATGCTTCAGCATTTCCACTGGCAGAAAACATTCGCCAGACCCTTGAGGTGGTTGAATTGGCAGCCAGCGCCGCAGTGTGCGTGGAAGGCGAGCTGGGTCACCTTGGCAACGCCCCCTGGTACGACCCTATCCGTAATGTGGACTTAATGACGCAGCCAGAAGATGTTGCCCCCTTTATCGCTCAGACAGGTATTGATCTGCTGGCGGTATCCGTGGGAACGGCACATGGCATGTATGCGCCCGGCGTCACCCCGGTCATCGATTTTGACCGCCTGGCTCAGTTGCAACATGAGTCCAGCGTCCCTCTAGCGCTACACGGTGGCAGCGGCACGCCCTTCGATCAGTTGCGGCGCTGTCCGTCACTGGGGGTAGCAAAAATCAATGTCGGGGCAGCCGTATTCGAGGCGGGTAAGGCGGCACTTCTGCATACCTTATGCCACGACAGTTCGATTGAACTGGCTGACGCGCTCTCCGTGATGGAACGCGCCTGCGAAGAAGCCATTGTCCCTTATCTGGAAGCCTCTGGCGCCATTAACAAAGCCTGATTTTTTTCTGACATGCCTTGTCTGCCAGCGCACATGCGCCCTGGCAGGGGCAACTACAACCTGAAACTGGAGAATAACGATGTTAGTTTCAATGCAAGAATTACTGAAACCCACCCGTGAACACGGTTTTGCGATTGGTGCATTTAACGTTGCAGATAGCTGCTTCATACGTGCCGTTGTTGAAGAAGCAGAAGCAACGAATACCCCGGCGATAATCTCTATTCACCCAAGCGAGCACGATTTTGTTGGCGATGCGTTTTTTAGCTATGTGCGTGACATTACACAACGCAGCCACGTGCCTTTTACCCTGCATCTCGATCACGGTGCCTCTGTAGAACATGTACTGCGAGCAATCCAGTGCGGCTTCACTTCCGTCATGATCGACGGCTCACTGCTGCCGTATGAAGAGAATGTGGCATTGACCCGCGAAGTGGTACGTCTTGCTCATGCCGTGGGGGTTTCTGTAGAAGGTGAGCTGGGCACCATTGGGCAAACGGGCACATCAGTAGAAGGTGGTGTGTCGAAAATTACCTTCACCGATCCGCTACAGGCTGAGGATTTTGTCGCACGAACAGGTGTCGATACGCTGGCGGTGGCAATCGGTACGGCTCATGGTATTTACCCGAAAGGGATGCAGCCAAAACTGGAGATGAATATTTTGCGCGACATCGCCGGGCGTCTGACTATTCCGTTAGTGTTGCACGGTGGCTCCGCCAACCCGGACCCGGAGATCGCAGAGTCAGTCACCCTAGGCGTGGGGAAAATTAATATCTCCAGCGACATGAAATTTGCATACTTCCAGAAAGTGCGTGAAATCCTCGCGAAAGAAACCTGGTGGGATCCGAACGTCATCTATCCTGAACCGATTAATGCCGCCCGGGAAGTGATCCGCCACAAGATGAAGTTATTTGGCTCGACCGGTAAGGCCAGCCTCTATTAATACGCTTTGGGGCGGGCTTGCTCGCCCCAGGCAACAACATGGAGTGAGGTATGCACTTTCTGGGGTTGGATATCGGCGGAACCAAAATGGCGGCAGTGGTGATGGACAGGCATGGCACTGAGATAAAACGTTATCGCAGCGCTACTGACAAAACCAGCTACCGGCTCTTTGTGGCAGGCGTCGAGCGCTTTATTACCCACATCCGCCAGGAATCGGGTGTGGAACTTGCGATTGGCATCGCGCTACCAGGCTGTCTCTCCCCCGTTACTGGCATGATCAAAAACGCCAATATTCAGGTCATTAACGGCCATCCGTTAAAACACGATCTCGAGCAAGCCATCAAGCAGCCCTTACAGATGGCCAATGATGGTAATTGTTTCGCCTTATCGGAAGCTTGTGATGGTGCGGGTGAACATGCGCAGACCGTGTTCGGCATAACGCTGGGGACAGGATGCGGCGGTGGGATAGCTATCAATAAGCAGCCTTTTGTCGGGGCGTGGGGAAATGCCGCAGAGTGCGGGCATATAACATTACCAGGCTACGAAGCCGAACAAGATGGGCCAGCAGTTCGCTGTTATTGCGGCAAGTACAATTGCGTGGAGTCCTTTATATCGGGCACCGGCTTAAGTGAACGCTATCGACAACTCACTGAGCAGACACTGACAAGTGAAGAGATTCTGACACGAGCGGCCGCAGGTCAGCCTTGCGCGATGCAACAGATTGCGCGTTATCGCCATCAACTCGCCCGCACGCTTGCAACCATCGTCAATGTTCTTGACCCTCACGTGATTGTTCTAGGGGGCGGGCTGTCAAATGCTGACTCGCTGATTCACGATATTGGTGCGGAAATTGCCCCTCTGGTATTTACCGATTACTACTCAACCCCCGTGATCAAGGCACAGCACGGCGACAGCAGCGGAATGCGGGGTGCCGCCTGGCTTGCAGTAAGAAGTGGAGATCAAAATGAAACGTTCGCGGATTAATTATACGATTAATAAAGCTCATGCGATGGCGGAGACATTTAAACTCAGCCTACCCTCATTTGCCTTTTTCACCGCCCAACAGTGGCGCGAAAAAAACCTCGCGGAGTGGCAAGAAGTCATCGACCTGCAACTTGGCTGGGATATTACCGACTTTGGTAGCGGCGATTTTGCCAACACAGGACTGACCCTGCTGACTTTGCGCAACGGGTCATTGTCTGATGCGCGTTACCCCAAGCCTTACGCCGAGAAAATGCTCCAGATCCAGGAAAACCAGCAGACGCCCTGGCACTTTCACTATCACAAAATGGAAGACATCCTCAATCGGGGGGGCGGTGAGTTGTGTATGCAGTTGGCCTGGGCTACAGAAGACAAACACCTGGACACCCGTCGTCCCGTCGAGGTGGTGGTCGATGGCTGTCTGCGAACCCTCACTGCCTGTGAAACGCTGGTCCTAAAGCCTGGGCAAGGGGTGTGCCTGCCGCCTTACTTATACCATCGTTTTTGGGCGGAAAAAGCCTTTGTGATGGGCTGGGAGGTGTCGATGGTCAACGATGATAAGGCGGATAATTGCTTTCTGGAAGGCCGTGGGCGCTTTCCCGTTATTGAAGAAGATGAGCCCATAAAATGGATACTGTGCGGAGAATATGAACGCTTGCTACAGAAGGCTTGCGTAGCGTAGTAAACACGGAATACTTGATTGAACTATCCCCCCGAGGCGTGCCACAGCACGCCAAAAACAGCGTTTCTCTCAACCGTTTCTCAACACCAGGGCGCAAGCCAACACTCCCCTACTGAATATTCTGCTTCTCCTTTATACTCCCTGAAATTGCCGGGCAAAAAACACATCGTGCATGGCGCTCAACAGTCCTTCAGTCAGGCGGCTTATGGCTTTGTTGAATAAATCGAACTTCTGACAGCAATCAGGATCAGATCACCCTATTCCTGATCCAATAGCGGTATCCCGTGGCAAAGCAAAAGTTCAAAATCACTCACTGGGCA
>NZ_LR722657.1 GCF_902500225.1 Buttiauxella massiliensis
GTCAGGGAGTCGGTAGAAATCTACAATACCCGGCGTCCGCATCTGTCGTTAAAATACAAAACGCCCGATGAAGTTCATCAGGCATTTTAAGGCTGAAAAGTGTCAACCTATATCAGGACTAGTCACCGGTTGTTTCAAAAATCGTGAACTATCCTCCAGCGCGTTGGACATACGCCATAAAGTGCTCAATAAATGCACGATAAACTTGTGTCATTGCACGGTGAGGCGTTTTAACTCCCTTCATATACTTTCCATCGGCTAAATAAAAACCGCAGGTTCAGCATCACAAAAATACTGTGGAACGGCCGATACCTCATTCTGATTACCCTACAAATGCAGTTCAGAATGAATGTAGCTTCGCCCTTCATTCTTCAAGCTGCATTGTTGTTGGCTACGTTCGCTCACCCGAATCACTTAGTTTACTAAGCTCATCGGGACTCGTTCTCTTGCCGCCGCGATGCAACTCGAATTATTTAGGGCATGAAAGTGAAAATTCAGGAGTGCAACATGAATACAATTAGCCAGGCGGCGAGCGTTGCCGAAAAAAGGACCAACGCTCGTTATTGGATAGTAGTAATGCTCTTTATCGTCACCTCGTTTAACTATGGTGACCGCGCCACGTTATCGATTGCCGGTTCAGAAATGGCAAAAGATATCGGCCTCGATCCGATTGGCATGGGTTATGTGTTTTCCGCGTTTTCCTGGGCATATGTCATAGGGCAAATTCCCGGCGGCTGGTTGCTGGATAAATTCGGTTCAAAACGGGTTTATTTCTGGTCCATCTTTATCTGGTCGCTGTTTACCTTGCTACAAGGTTTCGTTGATATCTTCAGTGGTTTTGGAATCATCATCGCGCTGTTTACGCTGCGCTTCCTGGTGGGCCTGGCCGAAGCACCTTCCTTCCCCGGCAACAGCCGAATAGTCGCTGCGTGGTTCCCGGCACAGGAACGCGGCACGGCAGTTTCCATTTTTAACTCCGCACAGTATTTCGCGACGGTCATCTTCGCGCCAATCATGGGTTGGCTGACGCATGAGGTGGGCTGGTCACACGTGTTCTTCTTCATGGGCGGGTTGGGCATCATCATCAGCTTTGTCTGGCTAAAAGTGATTCATGAGCCGAATAACCATCCGGGCGTTAACAAGAAAGAACTGGAATACATCGAAGAGGGCGGCGCGCTGATCAACATGGATCAGAAGAAGCCAAAAGAACATATCCCAATGGCGCAGAAGTGGGGCCAGATCAAACAGTTGATCGGATCACGCATGATGATTGGGATCTATATCGGCCAGTATTGCATTAACGCCTTAACCTACTTCTTCATTACCTGGTTCCCGGTTTATCTGGTGCAGGAAAAGGGCATGTCGATTCTGAAAGCCGGTTTTGTTGCCTCAGTTCCGGCAGTGTGCGGGTTTGTCGGCGGTGTGCTTGGTGGTGTTATTTCCGACTGGCTGATGCGCCGCACCGGTTCGTTAAATATTGCGCGTAAAACGCCAATCGTACTGGGGATGTTGCTCTCGGTCAGCATGGTGTTCTGTAACTACGTTGAATCAGAAATGATGGTTGTTGGCTTTATGGCGATGGCGTTCTTCGGCAAGGGCATCGGTGCGCTGGGTTGGGCTGTGATGGCCGATACCGCACCAAAAGAAATCAGTGGCCTGAGCGGTGGCTTGTTCAATATGTTCGGTAATGTCTCCGGCATCGTTACACCAATTGCTATCGGCTACATTGTCGGTACAACCGGTTCATTTAACGGTGCGCTGATTTACGTTGGGATCCACGCGGTTGTCGCGGTACTGAGCTACCTGGTCATTGTTGGCGATATCAAACGTGTTGAACTGAAACACGTCACGGTAGGACAATCATCATGAATACTCAGGCAAGCCCGGTTATTACTGATATGAAAGTTATTCCTGTTGCGGGGAATGACAGCATGCTGCTGAATATCGGCGGCGCACATGGCGCCCTTTTCACCCGCAACATTGTGGTTCTTACCGATAACGCTGGGCACACCGGCGTAGGTGAAGCACCCGGTGGCGAAGTGATTTACCAGACGCTGGACGCTGCGCGCGAGCTAAAAAAACGTTTCCCGGATGCACGCATTACTGTTGACCCAAATGGCGCATGGCTGTTGGATGAAGCAATCGCATTATGCAAAGGGATGGGCTATGTGTTGACCTATGCCGAAGACCCATGCGGTGCGGAACAAGGCTATTCAGGCCGTGAAGTGATGGCTGAGTTCCGCCGCGCCACAGGCTTACCTGTCGCAACCAATATGATTGCCACCAACTGGCGCGAAATGAATCACGCCATCATGCTTAACGCAGTGGACATTCCGTTAGCCGACCCACATTTCTGGACACTCAGCGGAGCCGTTCGCGTCGCGCAGATGTGCGACGAATGGGGGCTAACCTGGGGTTGTCACTCTAATAACCATTTCGATATTTCCCTGGCGATGTTTACCCATGTGGCTGCTGCTGCACCCGGTAAACCAACGGCTATCGACACACACTGGATTTGGCAGGAAGGCGAGCAGCGCCTGACCAATTTCCCATTGCAAATCGTTAACGGCAAAATCGCCGTGCCAGATGCACCAGGCTTAGGTGTTGAGCTTGACTGGGAACAGGTGCAAAAAGCCCACGAGGTGTATAAATCTCTGCCGGGCGGCTCGCGCAACGATGCAACAGCGATGCAATATCTGGTACCGGGTTGGAAGTTTGATCGTAAACGCCCGGCATTTGGCCGCAACTAATTTACACCCGTCATCCTTCAAGCTGCAGGGGTGTTGGCTGCACTCACTTACCCGAATCACTTACTTGAGTAAGCTCATCGGGATAAGCTCCCTTGCCGCCTACCTGCAACTCGAATGCTAACGGGTATATATGGATGAAAAGGAATAAGTAACATGACAACTTCAACACCCGCAGTTACTGCGATGCAGGTTATTCCCGTTGCAGGCCACGACAGCATGCTGATGAACCTGAGCGGCGCACACTCACCGTTTTTCACCCGTAATATTGTGATTATCAAAGATAACTCTGGCCATACGGGGGTGGGTGAAATTCCCGGTGGTGAAAAAATTCGCCAGACTCTGGAAGAGGCCGCCGCCCTGGTAATTGGCAAAACGCTGGGTGAGTATAAAAATATTCTCAACCTGGTGCGTGCCGAGTTTGCCGACCGTGATTCCGGTGGACGTGGTTTACAGACTTTCGATTTGCGCACCACGATTCACGTCGTTACCGGCATTGAGTCCGCCATGCTGGACCTGCTGGGTCAGCATCTGGGCGTGAACGTGGCGTCTTTGTTGGGTGACGGGCAGCAGCGTAGCGAAGTCGAAATGCTGGGTTATCTTTTCTTTGTGGGCAATCGCAAACAAACTCCGCTGCCTTATCAGAGTCAGCCCGACGAGAAATGCGATTGGTACCGCATTCGCCATGATGAGGCCATGACACCTGATTCCGTCGTGCGTCTGGCAGAAGCAGCTTACGAGAAATATGGCTTCAACGATTTCAAACTCAAAGGCGGCGTATTAGCCGGGAGCGAAGAGGCCGAAGCGGTCACTGCGCTGGCAAAACGCTTCCCGCAGGCCCGTGTAACGCTTGACCCAAATGGTGCCTGGTCGCTCGACGAAGCGATTAGCATAGGTAAGCAATTGCGTGGCGTTCTGGCGTATGCGGAAGACCCGTGCGGCGCTGAACAAGGTTATTCAGGCCGTGAAATTATGGCTGAATTCCGCCGTGCCACAGGCCTGCCAACTGCAACCAATATGATTGCCACCGACTGGCGTCAAATGGGCCACACGTTATCGCTGCAATCTGTAGATATTCCTTTGGCCGACCCGCATTTCTGGACCATGCAAGGTTCGGTACGCGTCGCGCAAATGTGCCATGAATTTGGCCTGACCTGGGGCTCGCACTCCAATAACCACTTCGATATTTCACTGGCGATGTTCACTCACGTGGCCGCAGCCGCGCCAGGCAAAGTCACCGCCATCGACACCCACTGGATCTGGCAGGAAGGCAACCAGCGCCTGACTAAGCAACCTTTCGAAATCAAAGGCGGCATGGTGCAGGTGCCAACAACACCAGGTTTGGGTGTAGAGCTGGATATGGATCAAGTGATGAAAGCGCATGAGCTTTACCAGCAGCACGGGCTTGGCGCGCGTGATGACGCCATGGCGATGCAGTACTTGATCCCAGAATGGGCGTTCAATAATAAGCGCCCTTGTATGGTTCGTTAGTTTACCCGTCATACTTGAAGCTGCATCTGTGTTGGCTGTGTTCGCTCACCCTAATCGCTTACTTGAGTAAGCTCATAGGGGTTTGCTCACTTGCCGCCTTGATGCAGCTCCCATTATTTAGGGTAAAATTCGCTCTCATATATCCCATCTTACATAGCGACGGACGGCATATGAAAATTGTCATCGCACCAGATTCTTACAAAGAGAGCCTCAGTGCTCTTGAGGTGGCGACACAGATTGAAGCCGGTTTTCGGGAAGTCTTTCCGAATGCTTGCTATGTAAAGGTGCCCGTCGCTGATGGAGGTGAGGGAACCGTAGAAGCGATGGTCGCCGCTACAAACGGTGAAATCATTGAAGTGGATGTCACCGGGCCGTTGGGTGATCCGGTTCAGGCGTTTTACGGAATTTCTGGCGATAAACAGCAGGCTTTTATTGAAATGGCTGCGGCGAGTGGCCTTGAGCAGGTTCCACCTGAATTACGCAATCCACTCAATACCACGTCGTGGGGAACCGGTGAGCTGATTCGTTTTGCGCTCGATAGTGATGTGCAAAGTATCCTGATTGGCATTGGTGGCAGCGCCACCAATGACGGAGGGATCGGTATGTTACAGGCACTTGGTGCACGCTTACTGGACAGCAATGGCGAATCTCTGGGGCTTGGGGGGCGGGAAGTGGCACGGCTCGCGAGCATTGATATTTCAGGCCTGGATAAACGGCTTAAAGAGTGCCGTATTGAAGTTGCGTGTGACGTTACCAATTTACTAACCGGTGAAGAGGGCGCAACGGCGGTGTTTGGCCCACAAAAAGGTGCCACACCGGAGATGATTAGTGAGCTTGACCAGGCTCTGGATCACTATGCAAAAATTATCGCCCGAGACCTCGATATCGATGTGCTGACGCTTTCTGGCGGCGGTGCTGCGGGTGGCATGGGCGCGGCGCTGTACGCTTTTTGTGGAGCACAATTGCGACAAGGCATTGATATAGTCACCGAAGCATTGAAACTTGATGAACTGGTGCGCGATGCAGATCTGGTGATTACCGGAGAAGGGCGTATCGACAGTCAGTCAATTCACGGCAAAGTACCGATTGGCGTGGCGAAAGTCGCGAAGCGCTACAACAAGCCAGTGATTGGCATTGCCGGTAGTTTAACGGCGGATGTTGGTGTGGTGTATGACCACGGCCTGGATGCCGTATTTAGTGTCTTATACAGCATCTGCACCCTGGAAGAAGCTCTGGATAATGCGGGAGATAATCTGCGTATGGCCGCGCGAAATATCGCCGCAACGCTTGCAATAGGTGGTGGATGTCGCCTGCGCTAATCCACCAACAAAAACAAAACCTTCTGAAACCGCGTAGATCGGATTAGCGCAAACGCTATCCGACATCAACACGATATTTATTAAAGCATCCGCTGTGCTTCTTTGGCGACATTGTTCATTTCATCAAGAAGCTCAAAGAGTTCAGGCTCAAGATCTTCTGGTTTCACGCCGCTACGCAGCTCATGCTCAATTGTTCGACACAAGTTTTTCAGCCGTGGCACGCCGCTGTAGCTACAACTGCCGTGAAGTTTGTGAATGATTTCGACCAGCTGTTCCGGATTTTCTCCCACCAATTGCTCTTCAACTTTGTTGCGCACTTCGGGCAAGAATGCCAACAGCATTTGCAGCATATCGCGTGCTAGATCCGGCTTGTTAGCCGCTTGTTGCAGCGCCAGTGCCCAATCCAGCGTCTGATTTGGATTGCTGATTTGCGGTGTAGTTTCTACATTTGCAACTAGCGCAGGGGCGGTGATTGCCCCCGGCTGATAACGCATCAGCAAACTATAAAGTTTTTTCTCTTCAATTGGTTTGGCAAGGTAGTCATTCATTCCGGCGCTGAGCAGCTTCTCTTTTTGCCCCGCCATGGCGTGTGCTGTCACCGCAATTACCGGCGTTTGCTGGTGGTGTGGCATCTGGCGAATTAACTCACAGGCGCGTATCCCATCCATTTCCGGCATCTGAATGTCCATCAGGATAATGTCTATCTGCATCTGTTTTGCACGCTCGATGGCCTGCACACCGCTGCCACACAGTTCGACGTTCTGCACATGATCTTCAAGCAATGCGCCAATCAGTTTCAGGTTGGCAGGGTTATCGTCAACCGCCATAACCGTAAGTGGGAGTTTCTTGTTTTCAATACTTTCAACCACAGTGGAGTTTGCATCAAAAGTGTGTTCAGCGAGTAGCGGCAACAGTCGGGTCGAGGTAATAGGTTTCAGCAGGCACGCGGTCACCCCTTGTTTTTTAAGCGCCTCCGCATCGACTTGTGCATGACTTGGTAATGCGAAAATCAGGCAGTCAGTCATGGAGGCCGCTTTTGCAAGCTTCGGATTTAGCATGGTTAACGTGTCGTGGAACGTAACCGGAATACCGAGCAGCATAATATCGTAGTGACCTTCGGCAAGAGTCGAAAACGCCGGGCTGTAGACGACTTCGAGCGGAGTATTCGCCAGAATATTGAGCGTGCTTTGTGCCGCAGTGGCATTTTGTTCCACATAGGCAATGCGTTTCCCAGCCAGGTTTTCGGTTGAATAACCATCCAGAACTGCATTGGAATTCAAATCCAGGTTGATATAGAACCAGAAGGTTGAACCCTGATTTGGTTGGCTGTGGAAGGAAATATCCCCTCCCATTTCGGTAACCAGTTTCTGGGTAATAACCAGGCCCAGGCCGGTACCGCCGTGACGACGTGAAATGCTGGCATCAGCCTGACGAAACGCCTGGAATAAACGCGATTGTTCCTGCTCGGGAATACCGATGCCGGTATCGTGAATTCGCATTTCAACTTGTACTTTGTTATTGCCCTGCGAGCGTTTTTCGACCACCAGGTCGATATTGCCGCTTTCGGTAAACTTAATCGCGTTGCCTACCAGATTCGTCACCACCTGCTGCAAGCGCAGTGGGTCTCCAATCACGTTATCCGGCACATCATTTTTGATATTAAGCGTTAGCTCCAGCCCTTTATCATGAGCCGAATGGGCAAGCAGAGTGACGACTTCATCGAGTGCATTACGCAGCGGGAAAGGAATGCTTTCAAGGATCAGTTTGCCCGCTTCCAGTTTTGAAAAATCGAGCACGTCATTAATGATTGTCAGCAGGTTATTAGCTGAACGTTCAATGGTATGCAGGTGATCGCGCTGAGTGGCATTCAAATCCGTTTTCAGCGTCAAACGGGTAAAGCCAATCACGCCATTAAGCGGCGTGCGTAATTCGTGAGACATATTGGCAAGGAATTCAGACTTAATACGCGCCGCTTCCTGAGCGCGTTTCTTCGCCAGATCCAGCTCCACGTTTTGGATCTCCATCTGTTCGAGTGTTTCACGCAGATCGGAAGTGGCCTGGTCAATATTGTGCTGCATCTCTTCGTGATAAGCGGTGAGCGACATTGCCATCGAATTGATGCCATTTTTCAGCATATCTAATTCGCCGAGCATGAAACCTTCGACACGACTATCGAGCTGCCCGCGTCTTATCCTGTCGACGGTATTCACCATATTACGAATTGGCCCGGTGACATCACGCATCAGACGGTAGGCAAACAGCATCGCAATACCGACGCAGAACAACATCATCAACGTCGAGATAAAAATTTCCCGATATTGCTGTAAACGCACGGATTTGAGATCGAGCTCGATGGCGACATAGCCGAGCGTGTTACCTGCAGGTTTGGCATCGGTTACCTCGGATTCGTCCGGGGAGTAGCTCTCAGAAATAATCGGGGTACGCAGAATAATCGAATCGCCGTGCCGCGAGATGCTTAAACTATGCGGCGGTTTTTCATTATTAGGTAGCTTCAGTGAAGCAGCATTTAGCTGATAATTAGAGGTAACAAACAGTTTGTTGTTTTCGTCGAACACTGAAATTGCTCGCACGATATCGGAATGACGGCGGTGCAACACGCTGACCAACTGTCGAATCGACTCTCGGCTGTGAAAGCTCATGCCATATTCACTCGCGACCGCCAGTGGCTCGATAATGTTGGCGCCAGAGTCTTCAAGCTGACGCTGCAAGTCGTTGTATCGATGGACGACAAAAAAGATGCTGAGCAATAAACCGATCATTAATGTCGGCGCCAGAATCAGGATCATCATGCGTGCGCGCAGGCTGTAGTTGGTCATGGGGTTCCGATATGGGACAATTGAAGCAATAGTTAATATTTTAAGAGAGCACTCAGGCTCATGGCGCAATTCTACTCTGCAAAGCGACGGGTTACGACTCGTCAGATCATAACCGTGACGGTTAATGACCTTGACCCATTTGGCCAGGGCGTTGCACGCCACAACGGTAAGGCGCTTTTTATCCAGGGCGCGCTGCCTGGTGAACAAGTCGAAATTACCATTACTGAAGATAAACGTAACTTTGCTCAGGCTAAAGTTAAGCGGCGTTTAAATGATAGCCCGCAACGTGTGACACCGCGTTGCCCGCATTTTAGTGTCTGTGGTGGCTGCCAGCAGCAGCACGCCAACATCGAACTACAACAGCAAGCGAAATCAAAGGCGCTGGCCCGCATGATGGGCGCGCGTGAAAATCCGGCGGTGGTGAACGAAATTATTTCTGGAACACCATGGGGTTATCGCCGCCGTGCGCGGTTAGGGTTGAATTACCAGCCTAAAACACAGACCTTACAAATGGGGTTTCGCAAATCTCAGGACAGTGAGCTGGTGAATATTCACCATTGCCCGGTTCTGGCGCCCCAACTTGAAGCGTTACTGGAACCATTGCGCCAATGTTTGTCAGAATTAAAAGCGGTCAGGCGTTTAGGGCATGTTGAATTGGTCCATGCAGATAATGGCCCGCTCATGGTGCTGCGCCATTTAGATGCACTACATGATGATGACCGACAAAAACTGGAACGCTTTTCGCATTCTCATGGCGTCACGCTGTATTTAGCGCCGGACAGTGAGACACTTACGGCCCTGGGTAATGACGAACCTTGTTATCATTCAGACGGGCTACGCTTAACGTTCAGCCCACGGGATTTCATTCAGGTGAATGATGGCGTGAACCAGCAGATGGTCGCCCGAGCTATCGAGTGGCTGGATATTCAGCCAACTGACCGCGTACTTGATTTGTTCTGCGGAATGGGAAATTTTACGCTCCCACTCGCAATGCGTGCCGGAAGTGTCGTCGGGGTGGAAGGCGTTGCTGCGCTGGTCGCGAAAGGTGAATATAATGCACAATGTAATTCACTGAAAAATGTCACATTCTTCCATGAAAATCTTGAGGATGATGTGACTCGTCAACCCTGGGCTGCCCAAGGGTTTGACAAAATATTGCTCGACCCTGCACGAGCGGGGGCACCTGGTGTCATGCAGCATGTGATTGCACTCGCACCTGAGCGAGTGGTCTATGTTTCATGTAATCCGACGACACTTGCTCGTGATAGCGAGGCATTGCTGGAAGCAGGTTACCAACTGCGCCAACTCGCCATGCTGGATATGTTCCCGCACACGGGGCACCTGGAGTCGATGGCGCTGTTTGAGCGAAATTAAGTGGTTAAATCAAGTCGAGCAATTTGATTTTAGTACCCCACCGAAGAGGACGGACAATGGTTGCGGTAAGAAGTGCACATCTCAATAAAGCTGGCGAATTTGCGCCCGATAGATGGATTGCAAGCCTCGGGATCACCAACCAGCAGTCATGTGAACGCTTAGCCGAAACCTGGCGGTATTGCGAGCAACAGACCAAAGGCCATCCTAACGCAGAATTGCTGTTGTGGCGCGGCGTCGAGATGGTGGAAATCCTGTCGATGCTGAGCATGGACAACGACACGCTGCGAGCCGCGCTGTTGTTCCCTCTTGCCGATGCGGGCGTGGTCACCGAAGAAGTGATGCGCGAAAGCATTGATAACCAGGTTGTGACGCTGATTCACGGCGTGCGCGATATGGCGGCGATTCGCCAGCTGAAAGCCGCTCATACGGATTCAGTTTCTGCTGAGCAGGTCGATAACGTTCGTCGCATGCTATTGGCAATGGTGGATGATTTCCGCTGCGTGGTTATCAAACTGGCAGAGCGAATTGCTCATTTGCGCGAAGTCAAAGACGCTCCGGAAGACGAACGTGTTCTGGCGGCAAAAGAGTGCACCAATATTTATGCACCGCTCGCTAACCGTCTCGGCATTGGCCAACTCAAATGGGAGCTGGAAGACTACTGCTTCCGCTACCTGCATCCTGATGAATACAAACGAATCGCGAAATTGCTGCATGAGCGTCGTATCGACCGTGAGCATTACATCGACGATTTTGTCAGCGCACTGCGCAAAGCGATGAAAGAAGAGGGTGTTAAGGCTGAAGTTTATGGCCGCCCTAAACACATCTACAGCATCTGGCGCAAGATGCAGAAGAAATCCCTCGCCTTTGATGAGCTGTTCGATGTGCGTGCCGTGCGCGTGGTGGCTGAACGTTTGCAGGATTGCTACGCAGCACTCGGTATTGTGCATACCCATTATCGCCATATGCCTGACGAGTTCGATGACTACGTCGCCAACCCGAAACCTAACGGTTATCAGTCGATTCATACGGTGGTGTTGGGGCCAAACGGCAAGACCATTGAAATCCAGATCCGAACCAAGCAGATGCATGAAGATTCGGAGCTGGGTGTTGCTGCACACTGGAAATACAAAGAGGGTAATGCCAAAAGCGGCAGTTCCGGCCACGAAGATCGCATTGCGTGGCTGCGTAAACTGATCGCCTGGCAAGAAGAGATGGCTGATTCCGGTGAACTGCTGGATGAAGTGCGCAGCCAGGTATTTGATGACCGCGTGTATGTGTTTACGCCAAAAGGCGATGTGGTGGATTTACCGGCAGGTTCCACGCCGCTCGACTTTGCTTACCACATACATAGCGATGTTGGGCATCGTTGTATCGGTGCGAAAATTGGTGGACGCATTGTGCCGTTTACCTACCAGTTGCAGATGGGCGACCAAATTGAAGTTATCACCCAGAAACAGCCTAACCCAAGCCGTGATTGGTTGAACCCAAACCTGGGCTACATCACCACCAGCCGCGGGCGGGCGAAAATCCACAACTGGTTCCGTAAACAAGATCGCGACAAAAATATTCTCGCTGGGCGGCAGATCCTTGATGATGAAATTGAACATCTGGGTATCAGCCTGAAAGAGGCCGAGAAATCATTACTGCCACGTTATAACTTCAACGATATCGAAGAGTTACTGGCGGCAATTGGTGGCGGTGATATTCGTCTTAATCAGATGAGTAACTACCTGCAAGCGCAGTTTAACAAGCCGACCGCAGCTGAGCAGGATGAACAAGCGCTTCGTCAACTGAAGCAGAAAACGCACACGCCGCAATCGCGCAGCAAAGATAATGGCCGCGTCGTTGTAGAAGGTGTGGGCAATTTGATGCACCACATTGCGCGTTGTTGCCAGCCGATTCCCGGTGATGAGATTGTCGGTTTTATCACCCAAGGCCGCGGTATTTCGATTCACCGCGCAGACTGCGACCAGCTTGCAGAGCTGCAATCCCACGCGCCAGAACGCATTGTTGATGCAGTGTGGGGCGAAAGCTACTCAAGCGGTTATTCGCTGGTGGTGCGCGTTACCGCCAACGATCGCAGCGGATTGCTACGCGATATCACCACCATTCTGGCGAATGAAAAGGTGAACGTATTGGGCGTTGCGAGCCGCAGCGACACCAAACAGCAATTGGCGACCATCGACATGAATATCGAAATCTACAACCTGCAAGTGCTGGGCCGTGTGCTAGGTAAATTGAACCAGGTGCCGGATATTATCGATGCGAAGCGATTGCACGGTTAGACGTTTGTGACAAAAGGGCGGGAGCAATCCCGCCTTTAAATTTTGTATTGCAAGGAATTGAAATGAACCAAATCGATCGCCTCCTGAGCATTATGAAGCGCTTGCGCGACCCGGGAACTGGCTGCCCGTGGGACAAAGAGCAAACCTTCGCGACTATCGCGCCCTATACGCTTGAAGAAACCTATGAAGTGCTCGATGCCATCAACCGCAAAGATTTTGATGATTTGCGCGGTGAGCTGGGTGACTTGCTGTTCCAGGTCGTCTTTTACGCACAAATGGCGCAGGAAGAAGGGCGCTTTAATTTCGACGATATCTGTAAAGCCATCAGCGATAAACTCGAACGTCGTCATCCGCATATCTTTGCTGACGGCACCGCAGAAAACAGCACCGAAGTGCTGGAGCGTTGGGAGCAAATCAAGAGCGATGAGCGTGCTGAAAAAGCGCAACACTCTGCACTCGACGACATTCCTCATGCTCTGCCTGCGTTAATGCGCGCGCATAAAATCCAGAAACGTTGTTCAACGGTTGGTTTCGACTGGACCACGCTTGGCCCGGTACTAGATAAAGTCTATGAAGAGATCGACGAAGTGATGTTTGAAGCTAAACAGGTCGTCGTTGATGAAGCCAAACTGGAAGAAGAAGTCGGTGATTTATTGTTCGCGACCGTCAATCTTGCACGCCATTTAGGGGCCAAAGCCGAGACAGCTTTACAGAAAGCCAATATCAAATTCGAGCGCCGTTTCCGCCAGGTGGAAGAGATTATTGCCGCCAGAGGCCTGACAATGACCGGAGTTGACCTGGAAATCATGGAAGAAGTCTGGCAAGAAGTTAAACGCCAGGAAACTGATATCTAACACGTTTTTGTGGTCAAGCGCATTTTATGGCCATTTCGATTTAACAAGCTCTTGATTTGAGTCAAAAACATTTCTACCAGACGGGCTATTTTCAGTGCCCTGACAAAGTGCGAGGTCAGGGCTTAGCAGACAGAATGAAAGTTTGTGGCGCCGATACTGTTCGGGTATACTACTTTCCCGTCCTGGTACTCCCATCGTCTTTAAACCTAACTTCTCAGGTTCAGCATGACAACGAACTATATTTTTGTGACCGGCGGGGTCGTTTCCTCTCTGGGTAAAGGCATTGCCGCAGCCTCCCTCGCAGCTATTCTCGAAGCCCGTGGCCTCAACGTATCCATCATGAAACTCGATCCGTACATCAACGTCGATCCGGGTACCATGAGCCCTATTCAACATGGGGAAGTGTTCGTTACAGAAGACGGCGCTGAAACCGACCTGGATTTAGGTCACTACGAGCGTTTCATTCGCAACAAAATGACGCGTCGTAATAACTTCACCACTGGCCGTATCTACTCAGATGTTCTGCGTAAAGAACGCCGTGGCGACTATCTGGGCGCGACAGTCCAGGTTATTCCACACATCACGAACGCAATCAAAGAACGCATCCTTGAAGGTGGCGAAGGCTACGATGTCGTGCTGGTTGAAATCGGCGGTACTGTAGGTGATATCGAATCCCTGCCGTTCCTCGAAGCGATTCGCCAGATGGCCGTAGAAGTGGGTCGTGAGCACACGCTGTATATGCACCTGACTTTGGTGCCATACATGGCTGCTGCCGGTGAAGTGAAAACCAAACCGACTCAACACTCCGTTAAAGAGCTGCTTTCTATCGGTATTCAGCCAGATGTGCTGATTTGCCGCTCAGACCGCGTCGTTCCGGCTAACGAACGTGCAAAAATTGCATTGTTCTGTAACGTGCCGGAGAAAGCGGTTATTTCTCTAAAAGATGTTGATTCCATCTATAAAATTCCAGGCCTGTTGAAATCACAGGGGCTGGACGATTATATTTGTAAACGATTCAGCTTGAACGTTCCTGAAGCTAACTTGTCCGAATGGGAACAAGTTATTTATGAAGAAGCGAATCCGACAAGCGAAGTCACGATTGGTATGGTCGGCAAGTACATTGAACTGCCAGATGCCTACAAATCTGTGATTGAAGCGCTGAAACACGGTGGTTTGAAAAACCGTCTTACCGTTAACATCAAGCTGATTGACTCGCAGGATGTTGAAACTCGCGGTGCTGAAGAAATGCTGAAGGGATTGGATGCTATCCTTATCCCTGGCGGTTTCGGTTACCGTGGTGTGGAAGGCAAAATCGCCACCGCGCGCTATGCTCGTGAGCAGAACATTCCATATCTGGGCATTTGCTTAGGTATGCAGGTTGCGCTGATTGAGTTCGCACGGAACGTTG
Source organism: Buttiauxella massiliensis (assembly GCF_902500225.1). GTDB lineage: Bacteria > Pseudomonadota > Gammaproteobacteria > Enterobacterales > Enterobacteriaceae > Buttiauxella > Buttiauxella massiliensis. Next base: position 14,316 of record NZ_LR722657.1, read on the forward strand.
CAGGCATGGCTAACGCCAACTCAACTGAATTTGTGCCAGACTGTAAATACCCGGTGGTCGCCTTAATCACCGAGTGGCGTGACGAAGAAGGTAACGTTGAAGTTCGTACTGAAAAGAGCGACTTAGGCGGCACCATGCGTCTTGGTGGCCAGCAGTGTCAGTTGACCGATGGTAGTCTGGTGCGCCAGATGTACGGTGAGCCGACAATTACTGAGCGCCATCGCCATCGTTATGAAGTCAACAACATGTTGTTGAAGCAAATTGAAACAGCAGGTCTGCGCGTTGCGGGCCGTTCCGGTGATGACCAACTGGTAGAAATCATCGAAGTGCCAAATCATCCTTGGTTTGTTGCTTGCCAGTTCCACCCGGAATTTACTTCTACTCCGCGTGATGGGCACCCACTGTTCGCAGGCTTTGTGAAAGCTGCCGGTGAGTACCAGAAGCGTCAGGCGAAGTAAGCAGAAAGTTAGAACGACAACGCGCGAATGTTTCGCGCGTTGTTTGTCTGGAGTTTTAGTTTAACTTGTACTGAGGAAAATCTAATGTCCAAAATCGTTAAAGTCATCGGTCGTGAAATCATCGACTCCCGTGGTAACCCGACTGTTGAAGCTGAAGTTCATCTGGAAGGCGGTTTCGTAGGTATGGCTGCTGCACCATCAGGTGCTTCAACTGGTTCCCGCGAAGCGCTGGAACTGCGCGATGGCGACAAATCTCGCTTCCTGGGCAAAGGCGTTCTGAAAGCCGTTGCTGCAGTTAACGGCCCGATCGCTGCGGCTGTAACTGGTAAAGATGCGAAAGACCAGGCAAACATCGATAAGATCATGATCGACCTGGACGGTACCGAAAACAAATCCAACTTCGGCGCTAACGCAATCCTGGCTGTTTCCCTTGCTGCTGCTAAAGCTGCTGCTGCCTCTAAAGGCCTGCCGCTGTACGCACACATCGCTGAACTGAACGGCACCCCAGGCAAATTCTCTATGCCTCTGCCAATGATGAACATCATCAACGGTGGCGAGCACGCTGATAACAACGTTGATATCCAAGAGTTCATGATTCAACCAGTTGGTGCTAAAACTCTGAAAGAAGCCATCCGTATGGGTTCTGAAGTGTTCCACACCCTGGCTAAAGTTCTGAAATCTAAAGGTATGGGTACTGCTGTTGGTGACGAAGGTGGCTATGCGCCAAACCTGGGTTCCAACGCTGAAGCACTGGCTGTAATCGCTGAAGCGGTTAAAGCTGCAGGCTACGAGCTGGGTAAAGACGTTACTCTGGCTATGGACTGTGCTGCTTCTGAATTCTACAAAGACGGTAAATACGTTCTGGCTGGCGAAGGCAACAAAGCTTTCACCTCTGAAGAATTCACCCACTTCCTGGAAGACCTGACCAAACAGTACCCAATCGTTTCTATCGAAGACGGTCTGGACGAGTCTGATTGGGATGGTTTCGCATACCAGACTAAAGTTATGGGCGACAAACTTCAGCTGGTTGGTGACGACCTGTTCGTTACTAACACCAAAATCCTGAAAAGAGGTATCGACAACGGTATCGCTAACTCCATTCTGATCAAATTCAACCAGATCGGTTCTCTGACCGAAACTCTGGCTGCGATCAAAATGGCGAAAGATGCTGGCTACACTGCAGTTATCTCTCACCGTTCAGGCGAAACTGAAGACGCTACCATCGCTGACCTGGCTGTTGGTACTGCTGCAGGCCAGATCAAAACTGGTTCTATGAGCCGTTCTGACCGTGTTGCTAAGTACAACCAGCTGATTCGTATCGAAGAAGCTTTGGCTGCTGCGGGCACACCAGCTCCGTTCAACGGTCTGAAAGAAGTTAAAGGTCAGTAATTCGTTACTGCTTTAAATTCTGATTAAAAAACCCGCTGCGGCGGGTTTTTTTGTGCCCTTTTTTATCAAAAATTGAGAACAGTTCGCATTTAGTGATGCACATCGATTGCACAACGCTGACCTCTCGACCAGGATTAGTGAGTTATTTCACTCACAGGTCAGGAGACCGCCATGAAAGCTGCAGTTGTTAACAAAGACCACTCTGTCGGCATCATAGATAAACCCGTTCGTGCGCTGAAACACGGCGAGGCATTACTGACAATGGAGTGTTGCGGTGTTTGCCACACCGATTTACATGTGAAAAACGGAGACTTCGGGGATGTCACTGGCATCACTCTGGGTCATGAAGGTATCGGGGTGGTGAAGTCCATCGGCCCAGGTGTCACTTCGCTGAAAGTGGGGGATCGTGCAAGTGTCGCCTGGTTCTTCCGTGGATGCGGAAATTGCGAATATTGTAATACCGGTAACGAAACGCTGTGTCGTAGCGTAACGAACGCAGGGTATACCGCAGATGGCGGTATGGCCGAAGAGTGCATCGTTGTTGCTGACTACGCGGTAAAAGTCCCCGACGGCCTCGAGTCTGCCGCAGCCAGCAGCGTGACTTGTGCGGGCGTGACAACTTACAAAGCGGTGAAAGTTTCGCATATCCAACCAGGGCAGTGGATTGCGATTTACGGCTTAGGTGGTCTTGGTAACCTCGCACTGCAATACGCAAAGAATGTGTTTAATGCCAAAGTTATCGCTATCGACGTGAATGATGCACAACTCGATTTTGCCAAAGAATGTGGGGCCGATTTAGTTATCAATTCGCGCAATGAAGATGCGGCAAAAGTTATTCAGGAAAAAGTAGGTGGCGCACATGCGGCTGTGGTCACCGCCGTAGCAAAAGCGGCGTTCAACTCGGCGGTAGATGCGGTTCGTGCTGGTGCTCGTATTGTTGCCGTTGGGCTACCTTCTGAGTCTATGAGCCTGAACATACCGCGTCTGGTGCTTGATGGCATCGAAGTAGTTGGTTCGTTAGTAGGAACTCGCATGGATCTGGCCGAAGCCTTCCAATTTGCTGCCGAAGGCAAAGTTGTGCCGAAAGTGACGATGCGCCCGCTTGAAGATATCAATGCGATCTTCAAGGAAATGGAAGAGGGTAAAATCAAAGGCCGCATGGTGATTGATTTTAAAACGAAGAAGTAAGCGTTGCTGGGCAAATTAAATATGGCCGGGTTTCCCCGGCCATTTGATTTTATAGCGATTGAATCACGCGTTTAAGCAGCCGAATTCTCGGCTCGATGCTGTCTATCTCCAGATATTCTGACGCACTGTGGAAACCAGCGCCGATCGGGCCAAACCCATCAAGCGACGGGACACCTAATGCGGCGGTGTGATTAGCATCGGAACCACCACCCACAGATTTCCAGCGTACGTCGATACCTTCGGCCACACCGGCCTGTTCGACAATTTGCATTAACTTTTCAGTATCTGCTGTTGGTGACATGGCTGGTTTATGTGCTTGCTGTTTAACAGCGGTTTTCACATCGCGCTCGAATTCCCGCTGGCTATAAGCCTGGATTGCAGCATGGACTCGCGCATATTCATCGTTGTCCTGGAAGCGGACATCGACAATCATCTCCGCGTGTTCCGGGACGATATTCGCCGCGACACCGCCAGAAATTACACCGACGTTGATAGTGGTGCCTTTTGACATATCAGTCAGATCACTAATTTCCAGAACGGCGCGCGCCAGCGCTTTTATAGCAGAGCGACCAGATTCCGGATCATTGCCCGCATGTGACGCCACACCCTTAAATGTGAGTTTATAACCTGCAATGCCTTTGCGTGCTTTCACCAGCGAACCATCAGCCCTGGCGGCTTCACACACCAATACATACCGGCTACGTTTTGCCAGTTCACCAATCCAGTGATGGGAGTGAGCGGAGCCAGTTTCTTCATCCGGGTTCATTGCCACGCCAATGGATAACCGCTCCAGAGTCGCCTTATCCATTTCGCGCAACGCCCAGAGAATATTCAGCAGCCCGCTTTTCATATCGGATACGCCAGGGCCGTATGCACGGTTTCCTTCAATGCGGAAAGGGCGCTCAGCCACAGTCCCGACTGGGAACACGGTATCCATATGCCCGACGAACAGCACGTCATACCGATCAGCATTGGGTTTGTTGGTTGCGAATAACCCCGGCCCAACTTTTTCACCGAGTGAGACTCTGTCGCATTGCCAGTTTTCGTCCTGATACCAGTGCTGAATAATTCTGCTGACTTCCTCTACGCCATCAATAGTTGCTGTTCCACAGTCGATGTTGACTACTTTTTTTAGTTCTTGAAGATACTGTTTTAAATCCATGGGGGTACTCCAGAATCATAGTTAACGTGGCGCCAGGCATCCTGCACCTGTGAGCCCATCAGAAAAATGGCTGGAGCGATGCTAAAAGTGTCTGGTGAATGGGAACATGACGATGATCAAGCCGTGTGGCATAGAGGCAAAGCAAGGGGGATTGTTGTGATGATAACCATGTTTTATATGCGTTATGAGGCGTTTTTCAGGGATGATTCTGGAACATATGCCGCCGCAGCCGCGTTACGCATGATCTCAGCCGTCACTTCTGCGATAATTACTCTTTACACCTATTATCTGAGAAGACTATGCAGTATCCGATTAACGAGATGTTCCAGACCCTGCAAGGGGAGGGCTATTTTACTGGTGTGCCCGCCATTTTTATTCGCCTACAAGGCTGCCCAGTGGGCTGCGCGTGGTGCGATACCAAATACACCTGGGATAAACTCGCGGATCGTGAAGTCTCTCTGTTCAGCATTCTGGCTAAAACCAAAGAAAGCGATAAATGGGGCAATGCCAGTGCCGAAGATCTGCTGGCAATTTTCCAGCGCCAGGACTACACAGCCCGCCATGTAGTGATTACCGGTGGCGAACCTTGTATTCACGATCTCACGCCACTGACCTCTCTCTTTGAGCACCACGGTTATAGCTGCCAGATTGAAACCAGCGGCACACACGAAGTGCGTTGTACTGCCGGAACCTGGGTTACCGTTTCACCAAAGGTGAATATGCGCGGGGGATATGATGTGTTGTCTCAGGCGTTAGAGCGTGCGGACGAAATTAAGCACCCGGTTGGTCGCATGCGTGACATTGAAGCGTTAGACGAACTGCTGGCGACGTTGGTGGATGATAAGAAGCGGATTATTGCACTCCAGCCAATCAGCCAGAAAGAAGACGCGACACGTCTGTGCATTGAAACGTGCATCGCCCGAAACTGGCGGCTTTCAATGCAGACGCATAAGTATTTGAATATCGCATAAAACTAAAAAGGCACCTCTACGGTGCCTTTCTTTTAACCTTTATACACACAACCGGCGGTACAGGTTTCTTTTACCATCACTGAGCTTAGCAGTGGCACAAGCGGTTTCATTTCATCCCAGATCCATTTCGCCAGCACTTCGCTGGTCGGGTTTTCAAGCCCCGGAATATCATTCAGATAGTAATGATCGAGCCTGTCATAAGTCGGTTTAAACGCCGCTTTTAGCTCTGAAAAATCCATAATCCAGCCGGTATAAGGATCAACCTCGCCGGTGATTTCCAGACGCACCATAAAAGAATGGCCGTGCAGGCGACCGCATTTGTGGCCATCCGGCACGTGCGGCAGGTGGTGAGCGGCTTCGAAGGTAAAATCTTTAAACAGGGTGGTGGACATAATTAAGTCTCTTTCATACAAAATAACCGCGGCATACTACAGGAAATGACTATTTCACGCATCAACAATACCCCGCGACCTTTCCCAAAGGTCTGTTACTGATAGTTAACGTTCATTTACTCTTTATTTTTCATTGAGTTAATTAACCACTTTTAACGTTATGGATTACCCGTAAAAGCGGTTAGTCATTTTGGTTATTTGATATTTCTATCCCTTCTTTAATTGTTATTATCCTGATGGTTAACCTTACACCATGAATGCTTTTTACCGTTGAATGATGAAAACGGACCTTTTGCTACTGGAACCCAATCAAGCATGACAACTCAGGCCCCACCGACCGCTTTGCTGCCGCTTACCCCGGAGCAACTGGCACGCCTTCAGGCGGCGACAACCGATTTCTCGCAGACGCAACTGGCCTGGTTATCCGGCTATTTCTGGGGGATGATTAATCAACAACCGGGTGCTGTTGCCACTGCTCAGCTACCTGCAGCAGACGTTCCGGTTATTACCCTGATTTCTGCATCGCAAACCGGTAATGCGCGTCGCGTGAGTGAACAACTGCGTGACGATTTACTGGCAGCAAAACTGAACGTTAACCTGGTTAACGCGGGCGACTATAAATTCAAACAAATTGCCCAGGAAAAACTGCTGGTTGTCGTGACTTCAACGCAAGGTGAGGGCGAACCGCCTGAAGAAGCTGTGGCGTTGCACAAATTCCTGTTTTCGAAAAAAGCACCAAAACTGCCTGGCACTGCATTTGCCGTGTTCAGCCTGGGCGACACGTCCTACGAATTCTTTTGCCAGTCAGGTAAAGACTTTGATAACAAACTTGCGGAACTCGGTGGTGAGCGCCTGTTGGACCGCGTGGATTGTGACGTAGAGTTCCAGCCAGCAGCCAGTGAGTGGCGTGCAAAAATTGTCGACGTCCTGAAATCTCGTGTGCCGGCAGAAACGCCAGCCCAAGCAGCGGTCACCGCAACTGGCGTGGTCAACGAAGTATTATCAAGCCCGTACACCAAAGAAGCGCCGCTGACCGCAACGCTTGCGGTTAACCAGAAAATCACCGGTCGTGACTCTGAAAAAGACGTGCGCCATTTTGAAATTGATTTAGGTGATTCAGGTCTGCGTTACCAGCCAGGTGATGCGCTGGGTGTCTGGTATCAAAACGATCCTGCACTGGTAAAAGAACTGGTTGAACTGCTGTGGCTGAAAGGCGATGAAAGCGTCACTGTTGACGGTAAAACGCTGCCGCTTACTGAAGCGCTGGAGTGGCATTTCGAGCTAACGATTAACACGGCAAACATTGTTGAGAAATACGCCCAAATTACCCGCAATGCAGCGCTGCTGGATTTGGCGGGTGATAAAGCTAAGCTGCAACATTTTGCTCATAACACGCCGATTGTCGATATGGTGCGTTACGCGCCAGCAGAATTAACCGCTGAGCAGCTGGTTGAATTGCTGCGCCCATTGACCCCGCGTCTGTACTCCATCGCATCTTCGCAAGCAGAAGCTGAAAACGAAGTGCACATTACCGTTGGCGTAGTGCGTTATGACATCGAAGGCCGTGCTCGTACCGGTGGCGCTTCCGGCTTCCTGGCTGATCGCCTTGAAGAAGATGGCGAAGTACGCGTGTTCATCGAGCACAACGATAACTTCCGACTGCCAGCTAACCCGGAAACCCCGGTGATTATGATTGGCCCAGGCACTGGTATTGCCCCGTTCCGTTCGTTCATGCAACAGCGTGAAAACGACGGCGCAGGTGGTAAAAACTGGTTGTTCTTCGGCAACCCGCACTTTACTGATGATTTCTTGTATCAGGTTGAATGGCAGCGTTACGTCAAAGACGGCCTGCTGACCAACATCGATCTCGCCTGGTCGCGTGACCAGGAACATAAAATATACGTACAAGATAAACTGCGCGAAAAAGGCGCGGAACTGTGGAACTGGATTAATGAAGGTGCCCACATTTACGTCTGCGGCGATGCAAATCACATGGCAAAAGACGTTGAGCAGGCATTACTGGAAGTGGTAGCTGAGTTCGGTGGCATGGATACCGAAACGGCAGATGAATTTTTAAGTGAGCTGCGCGTTGAGCGCCGTTATCAGCGAGATGTCTACTAATGAGCGAAAAACACCCAGGACCATTAGTGGTCGAAGGCAAGTTAACTGATGCTGAGCGCCTGAAACGCGAAAGTAACTTTCTGCGTGGCACTATCCAGGAAGATTTACAGGATGGGCTGACCGGCGGCTTCCGCGGCGATAACTTCTTGCTGATCCGCTTCCACGGTATGTATCAGCAGGATGACCGAGATATTCGTGCTGAGCGTGCGGAGCAAAAGCTCGAGCCGCGTCACGCGATGATGCTGCGTTGCCGTCTGCCGGGGGGGATTGTTACCACCGAGCAATGGCGTGCGATTGATAAGTTTGCCGAAGACAAAACCATCTACGGCAGCATTCGCCTGACCAACCGCCAGACTTTCCAGTTCCACGGCATTCTGAAAAAGAACGTAAAACCGGCACATGAAATGCTGCACGAAGTCGGGCTGGATGCACTGGCAACCGCCAATGACGTGAACCGCAACGTGTTGTGTACCTCGAACCCGGTGGAGTCTGAACTGCACCAGGAAGCCTACGAGTGGGCGAAGAAGCTCTCTGAACATTTGCTGCCACGTACTCGCGCATATGCAGAGATCTGGTGGGATCAAGAGAAAGTCGCGACGACCGACGAAGAGCCGATCCTCGGTGCTACCTATTTGCCACGTAAGTTTAAAACCACCGTCGTGGTGCCGCCGCAAAACGATGTCGATCTTCATGCCAACGACATGAATTTCATCGCGATTGCTAAAGACGGCAAGCTGGTGGGCTTCAACCTGCTGGTGGGTGGTGGCTTGTCTATCGAACACGGTAACAAAGCAACGTACGCCCGTACCGCGAGCGAGTTTGGCTACATTCCGCTGGAGCACACACTGGCGGTGGCGGAAGCGGTTGTCACCACGCAGCGTGACTGGGGCAACCGTACTGACCGTAAAAATGCCAAGACCAAATACACCCTTGAGCGCGTTGGTGTTGACGTGTTTAAAGCCGAAGTTGAACGCCGTGCGGGTATTACATTCGAGCCGACACGTCCGTATGAATTTACCGGGCGTGGCGACCGTATTGGTTGGGTAAAAGGCATCGACGACAAATGGCATCTGACGCTGTTTATCGAAAATGGCCGCATCCTGGATTACCCGGGTCGCCCGCTTAAAACCGGCTTGATGGAGATCGCCAAGATCCACAAAGGTGATTTCCGCCTGACGGCAAACCAGAATTTGATCGTGGCGGGTGTGCCAGCAAGCGAAAAAGCAGCGATCGAGAAGATCGCCAAAGAAAGCGGCCTGATGAACGCGGTGAAACCACAGCGTGAAAACTCGATGGCCTGCGTTTCCTTCCCGACTTGCCCGCTGGCGATGGCAGAAGCTGAACGCTTCCTGCCGCAGTTTGTGACTAAAGTTGAAGAAGTGCTGGAAAAACACAACGTGCCGGACGAACACATCGTCACGCGTGTTACCGGCTGCCCGAACGGCTGTGGCCGCGCGTTGTTGGCTGAAATTGGCCTGGTGGGTAAAGCGCCTGGACGTTACAACCTGCACATTGGCGGCAACCGTATCGGCACGCGTATTCCGCGTATGTACCGTGAGAACATCACTGAGCCAGAAATTCTGGCCTCTATTGATGAACTGGTTGGGCGTTGGTCGAAAGAGCGCGAAGCGGACGAAGGCTTCGGTGATTTCACCATCCGCGCGGGGATTATTCGGCCGGTGCTGGACCCGGCCCGGGATCTGTGGGACTAGCGTTGCAGTTAATGTCGGATGGCGCTAACGCTAGTCCGACCTACGAAAGACCGTTGTAGGGTGGATAGGCCGAAGGGGCCGTCCACCATGATATCAAGCAACTAGCGAGGCACGTATGTCGGTACTCGATCTAAAAGCGTTGAATGAACTGCCGAAAGTCGAGCGCATAATGGCGCTGGGCGAGGTCAACAGCCAGCTCGAAAAGCTTACGGCGCAGCAGCGCGTAACATGGTCGCTGGAAAACCTGCCGGGTGAGTTTGTGCTCTCCTCAAGCTTTGGTATTCAGGCGGCGGTGAGCCTGCATCTGGTCACTCAACAGTTTCCAGATATCCCGGTTATCCTGACCGACACCGGTTATCTGTTCCCGGAAACCTACCAGTTTATTGATGAGCTGACCGAGAAGCTGAAACTGAACCTGCAGGTGTTTAGTGCGAAGGAAAGTGCGGCCTGGCAGGAAGCGCGTTACGGCAAGCTGTGGGAGCAGGGCGTTGAAGGCATTGAGAAATACAATGACATCAACAAAGTCGAGCCGATGAACCGTGCGCTGCGTGAACTGAACGGGCAAACCTGGTTTGCTGGCCTGCGCCGTGAGCAATCTGGCAGCCGTGCGAATTTACCGGTGCTGGCGATTCAGCGCGAAGTCTTTAAAATCCTGCCAATCATCGATTGGGACAACCGCCAGGTTTACCAATACCTCACCGCCAACGGCTTGAAATACCATCCGCTGTGGGATCAGGGCTACCTTTCTGTCGGCGACACTCACACCACGCGTAAGTGGGAAGAGGGTATGGCAGAAGAAGAGACTCGTTTCTTTGGTCTGAAGCGTGAGTGCGGTTTGCACGAGTAATACACCTAAAGCACAATAATCCCGAAGCCTGTCGCGCAATACCGACGGGCTTTTTTATGATTAGAACCCGTCTTTATTTTTATTAGTCATACTAATAGATTCGTAATATTTCACAATCCCCGTCGCAACTGTAAATTCATCATTGTTATTAGTTTTAACATTACTCAACAAAATCAATGTATTATAAATGTTTATTTCAGGGATTTTCATAAATACCGCTAATATTTACTATCTGGCAACAAATAACCCCTCATCTGATAACTTAAAAATTACGACATTGTTCACACAACAGTCAGTTTATAAATACTATAGTACGACAAATAGAACAATTTACTCCCCCTGTCTTTTCTCAACCCTACGAGAGTTGCTATGAAGATCGAACGTATAAAAGTGCTGGTGAGCCGGCCTGGACGAAATTTTGTTACGGTAAAAATTGAAACGGACGAAGGGATTTATGGTGTGGGTGACGCCACACTGAATGGTAGGGAAATGGCCGTTGCAGCGTATCTGGAAGAGCACATTGCTCCGTGTCTTATTGGTAAAGATCCGCGCAATATCGAAGATATCTGGCAGTACCTTTATCGCGGTGCGTACTGGCGTAAAGGTCCGGTGACGATGACGGCGATCGGCGCAATCGACATGGCGTTGTGGGACATTCTGGGCAAACACGCGGGGCTGCCGGTCTGGCAACTGCTGGGTGGAAAAAGCCGTCAGGGCGTGACGGTGTATGTTCATGCCAACGGCGAAAGTATCGATGAAGTGCTGGATAACACGGCGAATTTTATTGAACAAGGCTACAAAGCCATTCGTCTGCAATGTGCGATTCCATCCACCAAAGGCACTTATGGCACGCTGGAAGGGAAGAAAAATTACTATGAGTTGCAGGGCAATCGCCCGTTGCCGCCGGAACAAGCGTGGTCTACGCGCAAATACATGAATTTCATACCTGAGTTGTTCAAAGCGGCTCGCGAACGTTTCGGTTACGGCATTGATTTATTGCATGATGTTCATAGTCGTCTGACACCAATAGAAGCGGCACGGCTAGGGAAAATGCTGGAGCCGTATGATTTGCTGTTTTTAGAAGACACCGTCACGGCAGAAAACCCGGCTGGTTATCAAATTATTCGCCAGCACACCACGACGCCGCTGGCCGTGGGTGAAATATTTAATACCATCTGGGATGCAAAAGAGTTAATCGAAACGCAATCGATAGATTATATCCGCACCGCAGTTTCACATGGCGGGGGAATAACACCGATGCGTAAGCTCAGTGCATTTGCCGACCTTTATCATGTGCGTATGGCACCGCATGGTGCACCGGATTTATCACCCATATCCACAATGGCCCATTTGCATCTTAATAGTTGGGCACCTAATTTTGGTATCCAGGAATTTGTTGGTTTTGGCACCCCTGAATTAAACAGCATCTTTAAATACGAACTGCCCCTCAAGGATGGAATGCTATTGGTTTCTGATAAACCAGGTTTGGGAATAGATATAGATGAAGCCGCCATGGGGAATTACCCCTATGTCAGATCTTATCTTCCTGTTAGCCGCCTCGAAGACGGAACGCTCTGGAACTGGTAATCCTCTGACCTAAGGGTACGATTATGATCTATGATACCGCTGTAATCTGTGGTTATTTCATCTTAATGGTGTTGATCAGTTTTATATTTAAAAAAATGGCCAGTAAATCCTCCAGTGATTATTTCCGTGGCGGTGGGCGCATGTTGTGGTGGATGGTGGGGGCGACGGCGTTTATGACGCAGTTTAGCGCCTGGACATTTACCGGAGCCGCCGGGAAAGCATTTAGCGATGGCTTTATGGTGGCTGCAATATTCCTCGGAAATACCATCGCATACGGAATTTCGTGGCTATGGTTTGCAAAACGTTTCCGCCAGGTGCGCGTAGACACGGCCACTGAAGTGATTCGTCATCGCTTTGGTTCGCAGAATGAGCACTTCTTCACATGGGTGATTATCCCACTGAGTATTCTGAGCGGCGCGGTAATGATGAATGCGCTGGCGATATTTGTTAGCACCGTTTTTGACTGGGATCTTTCGGTCACGATTTGGGTTACCGGTATTGTGGTGTTAATGATCTCGTTATTAAGCGGGGCCTGGGGCGTGGTTGCTTCTGACTTTGTACAAACCTTAATTGTTGCGGTCATTTCTATTGCCTGCGCCATTGTTGCATTAATCAACGTTGGCGGTCCGGTAAATATGGTCACTCACTTCCCATCCGGCTTTATTATGGGGCCGAATATGAATTACGGAGTGGTGATATTAGGTTCAGTTATCTTCTTTATTGTAAAACAGCTGCAAAATATAAATAACATGCAGGATTCTTACCGTTTCCTGAATGCGAAAGACTCGAAGAATGCCCAAAAGGCCGCTTTCTTTGCCATGATATTAATGGCTGTGGGTACGCTGATTTGGTTTATTCCACCGTGGGTTTCTGCCAGCCTTTATCCGGATGCCACTGCGCAATATGCCGCTCTCGGAAATAAAGCCTCGGACACTATTTATTTGAGCTTTGTTGAACGGGCAATGCCTGCGGGAACCGTTGGTTTGCTAGTCGCCGGTTTATTTGCCGCAACTATGTCGACAATGGACCCGGCTTTGAACCGCAACAGCGGCATTTTCGTGCGCAGTTTCTGGGTGCCGGTGGTTTGCCGTAATAAAAAGATCAGTGACCGTGCGGAGCTGTTTGCCGGGAAAATGTTCTGCATTGTGAACGGCTTGCTGGTGATTATTGTTTCGCTGTTCTTCAGTCATCTTGAAGGCATGAGTTTGTTTGACCTGATGATGTCGGTTTCAACCCTTGCTCAGGCTCCACTGCTGGTGCCGCTGTTCTTCGGCATGTTTATCAAGCGCACTCCGCGCTGGGCGGCGTGGGGAACTGTGGTATTCGGCATCTTTGTGTCGTGGATGTGTATGGATGTGTTGACCTCGAAAGCGCTCGGCCAGTTGCTGGGAATTGAGTTTACCAAACGCGAACTGAGCGAAATCAACGTCATCATTAACATCGTTGCGCATCTGGTTCTCACGGGTGGTTTCTTTATCTGCACCAAACTGTTCTATCGCGAAACGTCATATTCCGTGAAAGAGCAACAGCAGATTGAAACCTTCTTCAAGAATATTGAAACCGAAGTGGTGGAAGACGATCAGCAGAGCGTGTTTGACCGTCTGCAACGCGAAAAAATCGGCTTTATTACCATGCTGATGAGCGGCGGAATGGTGCTGATGGTGCTGATTCCAAACCCGCTGTGGGGGCGATTATTGTTCCTGGGGTGTGCCGCATCGATATTCCTCGTAGGGTATTTGCTGCGCCTGAGTTGCCGGGTGGAGCAGAATTCCCCACAGCAAGCGAAACATATGCTTTGACTCGCAAAAGCGCCTTTTACCGGGCGCTTTTCTTTTGCATAGCACGGATGGGTTGATAGTATTTGTAATACTAAATGACAAATAGAGGTGATCCGATGTTTTCTGATTTACGGAATAAACATGTATTAGTGACTGGCGCTTCGGCAGGCGTAGGTTTGGCAGCAGCAGAGGCATTTTTACGCTGCGGCGCAAAAGTGGGTATTAATGGCCGCCGCTCCGCGCAGGAGATGGAACCGCAGCTTGCCAGACTTCGCAGTTTAGGTGGCGAAGTTTGCTATTTCCCGGCTGATTTATCCCAGTCAGGTGCCTGTCAGCAATTGGTCAGCGCTTTTGTCGAACAATTTGGTGGCCTTGATGTGCTTATCAATAACGCCGGAGGTTTAGGTGGGCGTGCAGGTCTTGAGAGCATCGACGATGACTTCTATGACCGCGTCATGGACTTGAACGCACGCTCGGCATTAATGATGACCAAATATGCGATTCCTCATCTGCGTGAATCGGCAAAAATCAGCGGTGAAACTGCCTCGGTAATCAGCACCGGTTCGATTGCAGGGCGTGAAGGCGGCGGCATTGGCGCAGGTATTTACGCGGCGTCAAAAGCCTGGTTGCACGACATTCATCGCAATTGGGTGAAAGAGTTCACCAAAGATCATATTCGCTTCAACATTGTTTCGCCGGGCACCATTGATACCGCTTTCCACGAAGATAAACCGCAGGAACTGCGTGACAAGATTGCCGGGTCGATTGCGATGGGGCGTTTTGGGCGCAGTGAAGAGGTGGCTCCAAGCTTCCTGTTCTTTGCATCTCATAAAATGAGCGGCTACATTACCGGCCAGATTTTAGATGTAAATGGCGGCCAGATGGCCCCTTAAAGGTATCCGTCATACTTCGGGTTGCAGCGGTGCTGACTGCAACTCGAATTATTTTGGCTACATGGTTTAGTGATACACTAATTTCCTTCCCTTTTTCAGGTATGACAAAAGCATGCAATTCACAACCATTGCTACTACGCAACGCGGTCTGGATGGACTTATTGCCAGCGACATCGCCCGCAAGATTCTTTCCGGGCAACTTTTGCCGGGGGATATTTTGCCCAGCGAAGTGGAGCTTTGCGAACAGCTCGGAGTGAGCCGTACGGCATTGCGTGAGGCGCTCAAACTTGTGTCATCGAAAGGGATGCTTGAATCTCGCCCGAAAGTGGGAACCCGTGTTCGCCCGCGTAATAACTGGAATATCCTGGATGTTCAGTTGCTCGAGTGGATGAATGGCATGGAAGGGACGCTGGAAATGTATCACCAGTTTCTCGAGTTCCGCCGCGTTATTGAGCCGCATGCAACACGCCTTGCCGCGTTGAATGCCACCAGCGAGCAGCGTATTGAGCTTTCTCGAGTGCATGAAGAAATGTGCGCCGTAGCGAAAGAGTTCGATCCCGATCGTTGGGTCGATGTGGATACGCGCTTCCACCGTGCGATTTTCCTGGCTTCGGGAAATTGCTTCTATGCCCCGTTTGGCAATGTGCTGACCACCGTGTTTAAGTGGTTTATCAGCCATTCGTCGAAAGAAGGCGGCATGTGTCTGGAAGACCATCACCGCATTTATCGCGCGATTATGATTGGCGACGGTGAAGCCGCTTATGATGCATCTTTAGCGTTGATGACGGCAAGCAAACACCGTCTATAAAGGCTGTATCGAGAACTGCCCAAAACCAGGGCGGTTATCGACGATGATTTCCAACGCTTCATCTTGCACAAAATAGACCCCGACTTTGGTTTGAGCATTCAGTTCATGCTCGAGCACTTCGACACGTGTTACTTGCCCGCGCGCATTGCGTGAGGATTCGCTGGCTTCATCAAAATAGCCGTGGCTTTCAATAGTGGTGGCAAATACCACGTTGTCGCCATGAGTACGCCATAACCACGCAGGTTCAACACGTAAATTGAACTGCGGATCGCCAGCACCTGTCTGAGCAATAATCAGCTCGCCGCCCTGGGGCAACGCGCCCGTTGCGGTGTAAAAAGTATCACCATCAAGCCAGGTCAGTTGCCCATTTTCACCTTCAGGAACCGGGCTGCGGGCGCAATCCCATAAATGCTGATAGCCGTGCCGATCGCCTAATGGCTGCCATGACATCGAATAATTCAGTGGTAGCGAGGTGTTGATCAGTTGTCCACGCCCGTGCAGGCAATAATCATATTGATGTTTATCGCTGCTGCTTAGACTGAAAAGATCGAGCACCAACGGCTTTTCGCACTGCGGCACATTGAGTAATAACACCGTGCGCTGCTGGCTAACGCCGGGCCAGTCATCGTGGCTGCGAGCGCTCATCCCTTGGCCGTGTGGGTTATCGGTGATAAAGAAGTGCGTTTCACCGTGGTGCAGCGCGGCCTGGTTTTTATCGAAATTATGCTGACAGCCTTCATCTACCACCACCGTGTTGTGGGCGACGGTTTGTTTACAGTAGCTATTGTTTTCGGGAATGTAGCGCCCGCCAAATTTTGGTTCGATATTAACCCAGCGACCGAAACCGTAATCGCGTAAAAACTCGCGACCACGATTAAACAGGCTCAGGTGCAAGCCGTCGAAATGACCGTGGTTTAACGCCGAATGCATTCCGGCAATATTGCCGTGACCGCCCCAGTACAGCAGCGCCATATTGTCATCTTGCTGATTATCCCGCACCCGCAACACGCCGATAGCCCCACGCTCACCGTCCTGGCCATCACGAACTAACTGGCTTGGCCAGGGTAAAGATTGAGCTGGCGAATTTTCCAGATCCTCGCAAAGCGATAAAGCCCCGCGCCCCGGCCAGACGCATGACTGCCAGCGGGCCAACTCAGCCAGACGGGCATCCGCTCCGTAATGCTGCCAGCACAGACTGACGGCGATAACGGCACCTTCATCGCGTAAGTCCATCGTTTTTGACGCGTCATTTAAAGCCGGAAGCGTACCGTCGGGGAAGGCCAGCGCAAACAAGGTGTAACAAGCGCATTGAATAATACGATGGTTATATTCCCAGATATTCAGTTCAGGCTGGCGGCGGGAGATGGCTTCGGCGAGCAGCAGAAGAGGGCGCAGAGCAAAGCGCTGGTAATAAAGCCCTTCTATATAGTAACCGTCGCGTGAAAAGAGTTGGTTAAGCTGCGCGAAGAAGCCGCCAGTTTTGCTATCTCGCGCCAGGCCATACAGCGAATCCAGCACCCATTCGTCATCACCTAACACGTACCCGCAAATCGCGACCGCCGCGACCGACCACATCCCATGGTTATGCACAATATCGAAGGTTGAAGCGTGAGTATGTGTGGCGTCTTGCGCCATCAAACGCAGCAAATTGCTTTCAATATGTTGGATTTGTTCAGCGGTCGATTCAGTCTTTACACAGTGCCAGGCTTCAGCGGCATAGAGCAAAAACATATGTTCGTTAAGCGTCTGGTGGAATAAACGCCCTGGCGGATTGGTGTCGTGGCTGATGGCATCACCCAACTGCGGGTAGCGGTCGGCATAGACGCAGAGAATCTGAATCACCCGTTCTTTGTAACGCGCATCCTGATTAATGAGCCACAAACGGCCCGCAAGATTCATCATCTGGTAATTCAGTTTGTGCTGTGTGTGTTCCGGCCCGCCGCCTTCCCCATGCCCGGGAACCCACAGCGGTGCATTTAGCCATTGTTCAACTTGCTGCTGCTGGAGGCGCAGGGTTTCGCCCAGCAGAGTATTGCGCATCAAATGGATACGTAGCGCTGCGGCATCGTCGTTATCAATAAATAGCGGGGACCAGGTGGACATAGCCTTCTCTCTGACACTTATTAGTATGACTATTTAAGTTTCGGATACCGGGTTTTGTCCAGAATGAAAGGCGAAATGAGTCGGGCAGGTCACAAAACTGTGTTTTTATTAGTCATACTAAATGGCCGATTTTGTCGCTCCGGCCAGTTTAGATTTGCAGGGTTATTGCTTCGCTTTTGCCAGCTCTTTCACCAGTGGCAGCATCACTCGCACCGCATCATGGCTGCGTTTCTCGATGCGCGTTGGTAGCCATTTATCCAGATACTGTTGGTTATCGATTAAGCCATTATGCCAACTGGTCCCATCCGGGAAGGCTTTGCTTTTCGCTCGTTGCTGATAACCATCTTTCTTGCCCAATGACCAGTTAGTTGCTTCAACAGAAAGCACGGGAATGCCGGCTTCATCAAACACATCGGCATCGTTACAACAACCGGTTCCTTTCGGATATTTGGCATTTAGGCCTGGATTAGTCGCGGCTTTAACATTTAACTGGCGCGCCAGTTTTAATGCACGATCGCGCGTCAGCTTACTGACCGCTGTTGGTGTTGATTTACCGCTATTGAAATAGAGTTTGTCGCCGACAATCAGGTTATCGAGATTAATCACCAGCAATGTATTTTTCTTCTCGCGGCCCGACATGCGCTTAAGAACATCTTCCGCACCTTGTTTGCCAATTTCTTCACCACTGGTGGCGATAAAACGGATGCCATAGCGAGTTGGAATATCTTTCAGGCGCGTTGCAAGCTCAAGCATAACGCCCAGCCCTGAAGCATTGTCATCAACACCTTGCAGCGTTAAACCACCAAGATTGTTATTTACATCGTTATCACTGAGCGGTGAATAGGTATCGAGGTGCGCCATGATAATGATTTGCTGCGGCTCAATTCCTTCACGTGCGGCAATGACAGAGCTTGCACTGACGTTATGCCAGCTCTGATGGCCATCTTTGGTGGTGTACAAATAACGAGTGTTAAAGCGGCGAATATCGCTTTGGTAACCAAGCTGGCTAAATTGCTGCTTGATGTAGTCTGCGGCCAGCATTTCCGAGGGGCTACCGGTCATGCGTCCTGGGAATACCGTGGCAATGTGGCGTGTTTGTTGACTGGCAATTTTGCCTATTGGCGTTGTGTTGGCAACAGCGGGCAAGGTACAGCAAATGCTTAACGCCAGGCTGGTTAGCGAGTGGCGCATTGCGGAAAACATAGTGGAGGTCCTTCAACCAGGAAAATTTTTTGCACGCGTAGTATGAAACTGTGACGGACGTTACACAATTTCAATTGCTCTGAAAGCCACGTTAAATCGCTGGTTCAGCACATTTTGTTATTAGCATTCCCATGGCGTTATTCCTTTGTGGAACTACTCATTCCAATTCGTAATTTCATTACAAATAATCCTCAGTCGTATAGTCCCCTAATGAATTTTTAAACGGAGGTCATGGCCCTCCGCAATAAACCTCGGCTAAGGGAAGTTTATGGACCAGAAACGACTTACACACTTGCGGCAGTTGGAGGCGGAAAGCATCCATATCATCCGTGAGGTTGCCGCCGAATTTGCCAATCCGGTGATGATGTATTCCATCGGTAAAGACTCATCGGTGATGTTGCATTTGGCCCGTAAAGCCTTCTATCCAGGCACGCTTCCGTTCCCACTACTGCATGTCGATACCGGCTGGAAATTCCGTGAGATGTACGACTTCCGTGACCGCACCGCGAAAAACTACGGTTTTGAGTTGTTAGTGCATAAAAACCCGGAAGGAGTGGCGATGGGTATCAACCCATTCGTGCATGGCAGCGCCAAACATACTGACATCATGAAAACTGAGGGTTTGAAGCAGGCTCTGAGTAAATACGGTTTTGATGCCGCTTTCGGTGGCGCACGCCGCGATGAAGAAAAATCCCGTGCCAAAGAACGTATTTATTCGTTCCGTGACCGTTTCCATCGTTGGGACCCAAAAAACCAGCGCCCGGAGCTGTGGCACAACTACAACGGCCAGATTAATAAAGGTGAGAGCATTCGCGTGTTCCCACTTTCAAACTGGACCGAACTGGATATCTGGCAGTACATCTTCCTGGAAAATATTGAAATCGTTCCGTTGTATCTGGCAGCACCGCGTCCGGTGCTGGAGCGCGATGGCATGTTGCTGATGGTTGACGATGACCGCATCGATTTACAGCCAGGTGAAGTGATTGAGCAGAAAATGGTGCGCTTCCGTACCCTCGGCTGCTGGCCACTGACCGGCGCCGTTGAATCTGAAGCGCAGACATTGCCGGAAATCATCGAAGAGATGCTGGTTTCGACCACCAGTGAACGTCAAGGGCGGGCAATTGACCGCGACCAGGCAGGCTCGATGGAGCTTAAAAAACGCCAGGGTTATTTCTAAGGAGCCGCCAGATGAACACCACTATTGCACAACAAATTGCTGATGAAGGCGGCGTTGAAGCCTATCTGCACGCGCAACAAAACAAGAGCCTGCTGCGCTTTCTAACCTGCGGCAGCGTTGATGATGGTAAAAGTACGTTAATTGGCCGTCTTCTGCATGACACGCGCCAGATTTATGAAGACCAACTTTCTTCGCTGCATACCGATAGCAAACGTCACGGTACGCAGGGCGAGAAACTGGATCTAGCATTGCTGGTGGATGGTCTGCAGGCCGAGCGTGAACAGGGCATTACTATCGATGTGGCTTATCGTTATTTCTCGACGGAAAAACGTAAATTCATTATTGCCGATACCCCGGGGCATGAGCAGTACACTCGCAATATGGCGACTGGTGCTTCAACTTGCGACCTGGCGATCTTATTGATCGATGCGCGTAAAAGCGTGCTGGATCAAACGCGCCGACACAGTTTTATCTCCACGCTGCTGGGGATCAAACACTTGGTGGTAGCGGTCAACAAAATGGATCTGGTGAGCTTTAGCGAAGAGACATTTGAGCAGATCAAACAAGATTACCTGACTTTTGCTGAGCAACTGCCGTCCGATCTGGATATTCGCTTTGTGCCGCTTTCGGCACTTGAAGGGGATAACGTTGCCACGCAAAGCTCTAACATGCCGTGGTACACCGGCCCAACGCTTCTGGAACTTCTGGAAACGGTAGAAGTGAAGCGTATCGTTGAGCAACAGCCGATGCGTTTCCCGGTGCAGTACGTGAACCGCCCAAATCTGGATTTCCGTGGTTATGCCGGAACCCTGGCATCGGGCATCGTGAAAGTTGGGCAACGCGTTAAAGTCCTGCCGTCGGGCGTTGAGTCTGCCATTGCACGAATCGTCACTTTTGATGGAGATTTGCAACAAGCCGCTGCGGGCGAAGCTATTACGCTGGTGCTCAAAGATGAAATCGACATCAGCCGTGGCGACCTGCTGGTTGATGCCAGTGATACGCAGCCTGCGGTACAAACGGCGAAAGTCGATGTGGTGTGGATGGCTGAACAACCGTTGGTGCCAGGGCAAAGCTACGACATCAAAGTCGCCGGGAAGAAAACCCGTGCCCGTGTTGATAACATTCACTACCAGGTCGAAATTAACAGCCTGACACAGCGTCTGGTGGAAAGCCTGCCGTTGAACGGCATCGGTCTGGTAGATTTAACCTTCGACGAACCGCTGGTGCTGGATAAGTACCAGGAAAACCCGGTGACTGGCGGGTTGATTTTCATCGACCGTCTGACCAACGTGACGGTTGGTGCTGGCATGGTGCGTGAGCCACAAGAAGAGGTGTATCAGGAGCCGTCAGCGTTTAGCGCGTTTGAGCTGGAACTCAATGCACTGGTGCGTCGTCACTTCCCACATTGGGGTGCACGTGATTTGCTGGGAGGCAAATAATGGCTGAGCACGACGAAAACGTCGTCTGGCATGCCCATCCGGTCACGGCTGAGCAGCGTGAGCGTCTTCATCAGCACCGGGGCGCGGTGCTGTGGTTTACCGGGCTTTCGGGCTCGGGTAAATCGACTGTTGCCGGCGCGCTTGAAGAAGCGCTCCATCAGCTTGGTGTGAGCACGTACTTGCTTGATGGCGACAATGTGCGTCACGGTTTGTGTAGCGATTTGGGTTTTAGCGATGCCGATCGTAAAGAAAACATTCGTCGTGTTGGCGAAGTCGCCAATTTAATGGTCGATGCCGGGCTGGTGGTGCTAACCGCATTTATCTCGCCGCACCGTGCAGAACGGCAAATGGTGCGCGACCGTGTTGGCGAAGGGCGGTTTATCGAAGTGTTTGTTGATACTCCACTTTCCATCTGCGAAGCGCGCGACCCGAAAGGTTTATACAAAAAAGCCCGTGCGGGCGAGCTGCGTAACTTCACCGGAATTGACTCAGTCTATGAAGCACCAGTGAATCCGGAAATACACTTAGACGGCGAACAATTAGTAACAAATTTGATAGCCCAATTATTAGACCTGTTGCGTCGTGACGTTATTATCAAAACCTAAGACATTGCCAGGCGCGTAACGTGCCTGGCTTGCAGGGTTTACGGAATCGTTATGCGCAATGGCACTAACATGGCAATTACATCGGCTGAAGCAAGCCCTGGTACCGAAGAGACAACCTGGTCATTGGCCGGCGCGTTCATCGGTTTTTTGTCATGGCTATTGGCGCTGGGTATTCCTTTCCTGATTTATGGCCCTAACACGCTGTTTTTCTTCCTCTATACTTGGCCATTTTTCCTCGCTTTACTTCCTGTAGCGGTCGTCGTGGGAATTGCGCTGCACTCCCTTCTACTAGGTCGTTTAATCTTTAGCTGCATTGCTACGGTGCTTGCCGTAACGCTGATGTTCGGCATCCTGTTCTTATGGCTGATGGGTTAATCTTAAAATATTCGCCAAACCGTAACAGACTATTTATGGCTGCATGCCCGCTAACTCACCTGCAAACGCGCATGTTGGCGCTTTCTGTGATAAATTCTGCCGCAAATACGAAGGGCCACCTTGTGTCCAGAGCGAAGCTCGATAAAATTTTGTGCGATGATTGTGCCGTTTTTCAGGGGGCAGGATGGGTAAACTAACGCTGCTATTGCTGGCCTTGTTGGTCTGGCTGCAGTATTCGCTGTGGTTTGGAAAAAACGGCGTACATGACTACACGCGAGTAAATGACGACGTTACTGCACAGCAGGCGACGAACGCTAAACTCAAAGCGCGTAACGATCAGCTGTTTGCGGAAATTGACGATCTTAATGGCGGGCAGGAAGCCATTGAAGAACGTGCACGCAATGAATTAAGCATGACCAAGCCGGGTGAAACTTTCTACCGCCTGGTACCCGATAGCTCTAAGCGCTTAACTAACAGTGCCGGGCAGAACAATCGATAATCAAGCGTAAGTGAATCTACATGGCAGACTCCTCCCCGGACGTAATTGCCGTGGTGCCGGCAGCAGGTATCGGCAGCCGCATGCAAACGGAATGTCCTAAGCAATATCTAAAAATCGGCGATAAAACTATTCTTGAACACGCAGTGGCGAGCCTGATGGCTCATCCACGCGTGGCTCATGTCGTTATTGCCATTAGCCCAACCGATAGCTGGTTTGCCTCTTTGCCCCTTGCCTCCAATCCAAATATCACCGTGATAAACGGCGGCGCACAGCGTGCTGACTCGGTGCTTGCTGGGCTAAACGTGGTGCAAAATGCGCAATGGGTTTTGGTGCACGATGCTGCGCGGCCTTGCTTGCACTCGGATGATTTAGCACGGTTGTTGGCAATTACCGAAACCAGCAAAATTGGCGGCATTCTGGCGGCTCCGGTACGCGACACTATGAAGCGTGGAGAGCCAGGCAAAAGCCTGATTGCTCACACCGTCGATCGCGAAGACCTTTGGCACGCTTTAACGCCACAGCTGTTCCCTCTGGAACTACTGCGCAGTTGTTTGCAGCGCGCACTTGATGAGCACGCCTCAATCACTGACGAAGCCTCGGCGCTTGAGTATTGTGGCTTCCATCCCGAATTAATTAGCGCCCGCGCCGATAATATAAAAGTGACTCGTCCTGAAGACCTAGCGTTGGCGGAGTTTTACCTCACGCGGTTAACCCAAACGGAGAATAAATAATGCGTATTGGACATGGTTTTGATGTACATGCCTTTGGTGGCCCAGGGCCAATTATCATTGGCGGCGTACGTGTGCCTTTCGAACAGGGGCTGCTTGCACACTCGGATGGCGATGTCGCTCTGCACGCATTAACCGATGCTTTGTTAGGTGCGGCCGCAATGGGGGATATCGGCAAATTATTCCCGGATACAGACCCGTCATTTAAAGGTGCAGACAGCCGTGAGCTGTTGCGCGAAGCCTGGCGTCGTATTCAGGCGAAGGGCTACACATTGGGTAACGTCGATGTGACGATTATTGCCCAAGCTCCAAAAATGGCTCCGCACATCCCACAGATGCGCGTGTTTATTGCCGAAGATCTCGGCTGCCATATGGACGATGTGAACGTAAAAGCGACCACCACTGAGAAACTCGGTTTTACAGGCCGTGGTGAAGGCATCGCTTGCGAAGCGGTCGCTTTGCTGCATAAGGCGCGCAAATAATGGATATGCAGAATCTGACCTGGCTGCACGGCAAGCCACAAGGCACCGGATTAATCAAAGCCAGTCCAGAGGACTTCGTAGTTATTGAAGACCTGGGTTTTGGGCCGGATGGTGACGGTGAGCAACTCCTGTTACGCATCCTGAAAAATGGCTGCAACACCCGTTTTGTTGCTGACGCGCTGGCGAAATATCTGAAGGTTCCAGCCCGCGAAGTGAGCTTTGCCGGGCAGAAAGACAAGCATGCAGTAACCGAACAGTGGTTCTGTGTACGCCTTCCGGGCAAAGAAATGCCGGATATGAGCGGGTTTGAGCTTGAAGGCTGTCAGGTGCTGGAATATGCCCGTCATCGCCGTAAATTGCGCCTCGGTGCTTTGAAGGGTAATCGTTTTACGTTGGTGCTGCGTGAAGTGAGTGACCGTGCCGATATTGAGCAGCGTTTGAATACAATTTTGCATCGTGGAGTGCCGAATTATTTCGGTAGCCAGCGTTTTGGTATTGCAGGTAATAACCTGCACCAGGCAGTGCGCTGGGCGCAAACCAATGCACCTATCCGCGATCGTAATAAGCGCAGTTTTTATCTGTCCGCTGCTCGTAGCGCCATGTTTAACCAGATCGTCAGCGAAAGGCTGAAAAAGTCTGATTTCAACCAGGTTATCGATGGTGATGCGCTGCAACTTGCCGGGCGCGGAAGCTGGTTTGTTGCCACGCAGGAAGAGCTTCCTGAGCTGCAAAATCGCGTTGATAGCGGTGAATTATTGATTACTGCACCGCTACCGGGTGACGGTTCCTGGGGCACGCAGAACGCCGCGCTGGAGTTTGAACAGAGCTGTGTTGCTGGGGAAACGGATTTGCAGGGGTTGCTGGTGCGTGAGCGTGTCGAAGCGGCTCGCCGCGCCATGTTGGTTATGCCCAAAGAGTTGAGCTGGAGCTGGTGGGATGACATCACCGTTGAGCTGAATTTCTGGCTGCCAGCCGGCAGTTTTGCAACCAGCGTGGTGCGTGAATTAATGAACGCACCGGGTAATTACGCGGATATTGCAGAGTAAGGTAGTTTCTTAGCCAGGCAGATACGGGCAAATTTTCAGGGGGAATAGTGATATTCCCCCCTTTTAATTATTATTTTCTTTGTTCCCCTCCAAAATATCATTTTCTGTTATATACATTACCGCTATGATTTCATTCTGAATTTAATCTAGTTGTTGGCAGTTATATTTTCTTCACAAGCTCAGCAAGGTTCAACCATCCTGTATGCCTGGTAGGTAAATACAACAGGGAGATTTCCACAACGTGAGCCATTTTATGAAGAGACTTCATTAAAAATTGATTTGAAGTGATTTTATAACAGCTGGTAATTACTATCTCAGGCTTTATCTTTGCGTTAAATTCATTGTAATTGTCAATGCTAATGATGTTGGTTCAAGAGCACTCTTTATCCTAATAAATAAAGAGTTATTAAATACCTCGTTCATTTTATTAATAGCATGACTAACTGATGAGCTGGACGTTTCTAATAATTCAGCTGCATTAGTGACACTATTAGTGTCCATGACTATCAAAAATATAGAGATGATGTGTGTTAAATAAAATCATAAAATAATTAACTACTTGATCAGACTAAGCATATTAATAAAAAGCAAAAGAAACTAAAGTATATCTGCCTTGCCGTTTAACTAAAAGTTGATGATTCAATAGGTAAATTCTGAATATTAATGATTTAAGCTATTTTAGCTATTATTAACTAATTGATGTTTAGTATTATTAATTTTGTGTTTTTTTTATTCGAAAAAATAACAAAATGATTGAAACAATAAAATGGATCCTCGTTTAGCGACAATCGATTTCTTTGGATGGGTGGGATGTGTAATTTTGGCTGCGAAGGCGGTTCTTTAACCGTACAACATGCTGTTATGCCAGTCTTTGTTATCAATCCAATCCACACACCACAGAAGGTGATTTAGTCAACTCGGGATTGTATAGTAGCCCCTGGAGTGGCGTTTGTTGTGAATGTTGCAAAAATAGCAACAATTTCATGACAGGTGCACTAAAATCAGCAGAATGGGATAAAACAACAAGTTGGACCGTTTTGAGCGGGTAAAAAATCCCAGAAAGTTATGATGTCGGGAGCCAACATGTGGTTTTATCCTTTTCATATAAAAGAAGCTTTGTAAATTTAATATGAGAATACTTTTGAGTAACGATGACGGGGTCAACGCGCCGGGCATTCAAGTTTTGGCGGCCCGACTAAGGGAATTTGCTGACGTGCAGGTGGTAGCCCCCGACCGTAATCGCAGTGGGGCATCAAACTCACTGACGCTCGAATCTTCATTGCGTACTTTCACGCTCGCAAACGGCGATATTTCTGTGCAGATGGGCACGCCGACTGACTGCGTTTACCTTGGCGTTAATGCCTTGATGCATCCGGCTCCTGAAGTGGTGGTTTCCGGGATCAACGCTGGCCCAAATCTGGGTGATGACGTTATCTATTCCGGCACAGTTGCGGCTGCGATGGAAGGGCGGCACTTAGGTATTCCGGCGCTGGCTGTTTCTCTTAATGGCCATGAGCATTATGAAACTGCCGCAGCGGTAACCTGTACGATTTTGCGTGCGCTGATGCGCGAGCCGCTGCGAACCGGGCGCATTTTAAATATTAATGTGCCTGATTTGCCACTTGATCAAATCAAAGGTATTCGTGTCACACGCTGCGGTAGCCGTCATCCTTCCGATAAAGTGATTCCGCAAGAAGATCCTCGCGGTAATACCCTGTATTGGATTGGTCCTCCGGGCGACAAATTTGATGCAGGCCCAGATACCGATTTTGCCGCTGTTGATGAAGGCTATGTGTCGGTTACGCCATTGCATGTCGACTTAACCGCCCACAGTGCTCGTGAGGTGGTTAGCCACTGGTTGAGCAAGTCAGGAGTGGATGAGCAATGGTAAGTAAACGTGTACAAACCCTTCTCGAACAGCTACGCAATCAAGGTATCAAGGACGAAAAAGTTCTTGATGCAATTGCGCAGGTACCTCGGGAAAAATTTGTCGATGAAGCGTTTGAGCACAAAGCCTGGGAAAACACTGCATTACCCATTGGCTCAGGCCAAACCATTTCGCAGCCTTATATGGTTGCAAGAATGACCGAGTTACTTGAACTGACTCCTGAGAGCCGTGTGCTGGAAATCGGTACGGGTTCCGGGTATCAAACTGCCATTCTGGCGCACCTGGTGCATCATGTTTGTTCAGTTGAACGCATTAAAGGCCTGCAATGGCACGCAAGGCGACGTTTAAAACAACTCGATCTGCACAATATCTCAACCCGTCACGGTGATGGTTGGCAGGGCTGGCATGCGCGCAGTCCATTTGACGCTATTATTGTTACGGCAGCACCGCCGGAGATTCCCAGCGAACTGTTAGCACAGCTGGATGAAGGTGGAATTTTAGTTCTCCCTGTCGGCGAAGATCGGCAATTTCTTAAACGGATTCGTCGCCAGAATGGGGAATTTGTCATTGATACGGTAGAAGCCGTTCGTTTTGTGCCCTTAGTGAAGGGGGAACTGGCATAACCTGGAAATATCTTGTTTTTTTCTAAGGGTTTTGGCGTAACGTAACGCGCAGCGAAATTTTGATAGCTGGCCTTAAGCGCCAGTTTTGCCGTATTTTCATACATAAGCATATGATTGTTTTTGGGGGATAAATGAGCGCGGGAAGCCCAACTTTTACTTTACGCCGTATTGCAGCGTTGTCGCTGGTTAGCCTTTGGTTAGCTGGCTGTACCAGCAATAACAGCCAGGCGCCTATTAGTTCTGTAGGTGGTAGCAGCAATGCCGGTGGCAGTTCATCTGGTGGAATGCTGATTACCCAGCCACCGAAAATGTCCACTCAAAGCCAGACTCCGCAAATTCAGCCTGTACAGCAGCAGCCAGTAATTCAACCGATGCAAACGCAACCGGTAGTTTCAACGCAAGTACAGACTGAAAATGGCCACATCGTTTATAACCGCCAGTATGGGAATATTCCTAAAGGTAGCTATACCGGCGGCAGCACGTACACAGTTAAACGTGGCGATACTCTTTTCTACATCGCGTGGATCACCGGGAACGATTTCCGTGACTTAGCCCAGCGCAACAATGTCCCCGCCCCGTACGGCTTAGAAGTAGGTCAGACCCTGCAAGTGGGCAGCTCTTCTGGGACGCCAATCACTGGCGGAAATGCGGTTACAACGGCTGATGCCAGCGCGCAAGGCGTCGCTCCGCCACCTGTGCAAAATACCACCGCAGTGGTTGCTTCTAAACCTGTAATTACGTATTCTGAGGATTCAGGTGAACAGAGTGCTAACAAAATGTTGCCGAATAATAAAGGTACTGCGACTGTCGTCACAGCACCGGTTACGGCACCTGTGGTTAGCTCTACGACTACTGTACCAACTGCCAGCAGCACGTCCGATAGCGCGCCAATTTCAACCTGGCGCTGGCCGACTGAAGGCAAGATTATTGAGAACTTCTCTGCTACTGAAGGTGGCAATAAAGGGATCGATATCGCAGGCAGCAAAGGCCAGGCTGTTGTTGCTACCGCCTCCGGGCGAGTGGTGTATGCCGGTAACGCGCTGCGTGGTTACGGTAATCTAATCATCATTAAACACAACGATGATTACCTGAGTGCCTACGCCCATAACGATACAATGCTGGTCCGGGAACAACAAGAAATCACGGCGGGGCAGAAGATAGCTACCATGGGTAGCACCGGAACCAGTTCAACACGTTTACATTTTGAAATTCGTTACAAGGGGAAATCCGTCAACCCGCTGCGTTATTTACCGCAGCGATAAGCCGGCAAAATCCTAAGCTGCACATAGTTATTTAAGTGGTATCAAGGCGGCAACTGAGTGAATCCCCGGGAGCTTATTCAAGTAAGTGACTGGGGTGAATGAAGGTAGCCAACGCGGAGAACGCTTAAAGGACGAAGTGCAAGGTAGGTATTTTGCCCAGGGATCACGGGTAGGAGCCACCTTATGAGTCAGAATACGCTGAAAGTTAACGAGTTAAATGAAGACGCGGAATATGATGAGAATGGAGTTGAGGTCTTTGACGAAAAAGCCCTCGTAGAAGAGGAACCCAGTGATAACGACATAGCCGAAGAGGAGTTGTTGTCACAAGGTGCCACTCAGCGTGTGCTTGACGCAACTCAGCTTTATCTTGGGGAGATTGGTTATTCCCCATTATTAACAGCCGAAGAAGAGGTGTATTTTGCCCGCCGCGCACTGCGTGGTGATATCGCTTCTCGCCGACGCATGATTGAAAGTAACTTGCGTCTGGTGGTTAAGATTGCCCGCCGTTATAGCAATCGTGGTCTGGCTTTGCTGGACTTGATTGAAGAGGGGAATCTGGGGCTGATCCGTGCTGTTGAGAAGTTTGACCCAGAACGTGGGTTCCGTTTCTCAACATACGCAACATGGTGGATTCGTCAGACCATAGAACGGGCGATCATGAACCAAACCCGTACGATTCGTTTGCCGATTCATATCGTGAAAGAGCTGAACGTTTATCTGCGTACTGCTCGTGAGCTTTCCCACAAACTCGACCATGAGCCGAGTGCGGAAGAAATCGCCGAGCAACTGGATAAACCTGTTGATGATGTCAGCCGTATGCTGCGTCTCAACGAGCGCATTACTTCAGTAGACACCCCGTTGGGTGGTGACTCTGAAAAAGCGCTGCTAGACATTCTGGCTGACGAGAAAGACAACGGCCCGGAAGACACCACGCAAGACGATGATATGAAGCAGAGCATCGTGAAGTGGTTGTTTGAACTGAACGCTAAACAGCGTGAAGTGCTGGCTCGTCGTTTTGGCCTGTTAGGCTATGAAGCTGCAACACTGGAAGATGTTGGCCGTGAAATTGGTCTGACTCGTGAACGTGTTCGCCAGATTCAGGTAGAAGGTCTACGTCGTCTGCGCGAAATTTTGCAGGCTCAAGGACTGAATATCGAAGCGTTGTTCCGCGAATAATCGACTCTTCAAATAAAAAGCGGTGACTAAGGTCACCGCTTTTTTTATGGTTTTAGTCAGGTGTTACACCAGGTTTTTAAGCCGATAAATCCACTCCAGCGCCTGTCTTGGCGACAGCGAATCCGGGTCTAACGCTTCCAGAGCTTCTACCGCAGGCGAGGTTGCCTCAGCAACTGACAGCAACGACATCTGCGTACCATCGACTTGCGTGGCAGCCGTGTTATTAGAAAGCGTTTCCAGTTCACGTAGTTTTTGACGTGCTCGTTTAATCACATCTTTTGGTACACCAGCCAGCGCCGCAACGGCCAGGCCGTAGCTTTTGCTCGCCGCACCGTCTTGCACACTGTGCATAAAGGCGATGGTGTCACCGTGTTCGATAGCATCAAGATGCACGTTTGCCACACCTTCCATTTTTTCTGGCAGCGTCGTCAGCTCAAAATAGTGCGTGGCAAACAGGGTCAGTGCTTTGATGCGATTAGCCAGACTTTCGGCACAGGCCCAGGCTAATGACAGACCATCGTATGTGGAAGTCCCACGACCAATTTCATCCATCAGTACCAGGCTATTCTCGGTGGCGTTATGCAAAATATTTGCCGTCTCGGTCATCTCAACCATAAAGGTTGAACGCCCGGAAGCCAGATCGTCAGCCGCGCCTACGCGTGTGAAAATACGGTCGATTGGCCCGATCTCTGCCTGCTGTGCTGGAACAAAACTACCGATGTAGGCAAGCAGTACGATCAACGCCGATTGGCGCATGTAGGTGCTTTTACCCCCCATGTTAGGACCGGTAATAATCAACATGCGGCGTTGAGGTGCGAGACTTAGCGGGTTGGCAATAAACGGCTCACTAAGAACTTGTTCGACGACTGGATGACGACCATCAACCACTTTAATCCCCGGTTTATCGGTCAGTTGCGGACAAGTGTAATTCAGGCTGTAAGCGCGCTCAGCAAGGTTAACCAGCACATCCAGTTCCGCCAAAACAGTAGCACTTTGCTGCAACGCTTCAAGATGTGGCAACAGCGCATCGAACAACTGATCGTAGAGCTGTTTTTCCAGTGCAAGAGCTTTGCCTTTCGACGTGAGAACTTTGTCTTCGTACTCTTTAAGTTCAGGAATAATATAGCGCTCGGCGTTTTTTAGCGTCTGACGGCGCACGTAATGAATCGGCGCGTGGTGACTCTGGCTGCGGCTAATCTGGATGTAATAACCATGCACGCCGTTAAAACCGACTTTCAGCGTATCCAAACCAAGCTTTTCACGCTCGCGGATTTCCAGTTTATCGAGATAATCTGTCGCGCCATCAGCCAGCGCACGCCACTCGTCTAACTCTTCGTGATAACCTGGCGCAATCACGCCACCGTCGCGTACCAGCACTGGCGGGGATTCCACTACTGCGCGCTCGAGTAATTCACGCAGCTCGGTGAACTCACCCATATTTTCGCGCAGGGTCTGTACATATTCTGTTGGCACATCGGCCAGCATTTCACGCAATTCAGGCAGTTGTTGGAAAGCGTGGCGCATGCGCGCTAAATCGCGTGGACGCGCAGTGCGTAGTGCCAGACGCGCCAGAATGCGTTCCAGATCGCCAACCTGACGCAGCACCGGCTGTATTTCAGCGTTACGCTCTTGTAAGGCTGCGATGGTCTGCTGGCGTTTTTGCAGCACGTCGATGTTGCGAATTGGCATGTGCAGCCAGCGTTTCAGCATGCGGCTACCCATCGGCGTGACGGTGCAGTCCAACACGGAGGCGAGCGTATTTTCAAAGCCACCAGACAGGTTCTGGGTTATCTCCAGATTACGGCGTGTTGCCGCATCCATAATGATGCTGTCTTGCTGGCGGTCCATGGTGACGGAGCGAATATGCGGCAGGGAAGTGCGCTGCGTATCTTTAACGTACTGCAGCAAGCAGCCCGCGGCACACAAAGCATGATGAGCATTTTCAACACCAAAGCCAATCAAGTCGCGGGTACCAAATTGCATATTCAATTGTTGGCGTGCGGTGGATATTTCAAACTCCCACAGTGGACGACGACGCAAGCCACGGCGGCCTTCAATCAAACGCGTCTGGGCAAAATCTTCCGCATACAGCAGTTCAGCTGGATTGGTACGCTGAAGTTCGGCGGCCATGGTTTCGATATCTTCAGGCTCTGACAGACGAAAACGCCCGGAGCTGATATCAAGCGTCGCATAACCAAAGCCTTTACCGTCTTGCCAGATTGCAGCCAGCAGGTTGTCCTGGCGCTCTTGCAGCAGGGCTTCATCGCTGATGGTGCCTGGTGTAACGATACGCACGACTTTGCGCTCGACAGGCCCTTTGCTGGTGGCCGGGTCGCCAATCTGTTCGCAAATGGCGGCAGATTCACCCAGATTCACAAGCTTGGCTAAATAGTTTTCGATGGCGTGATGTGGAACACCCGCCATTGGAATCGGTTCGCCCGCGGATGCACCACGTTTAGTCAGAGAGATATCGAGCAGTTGCGACGCACGTTTTGCATCGTCATAAAACAACTCGTAAAAGTCGCCCATGCGATAGAACAACAGGATCTCAGGATGCTGAGCTTTCAGGCGCAGATACTGCTGCATCATGGGGGTGTGGGCGTCTAAATTTTCCGTTGTACTCATAGTTTTTCTTTTTTAATCCATTGAATTAAAAGTTAATTGTGATTTTTTATTATTGTTAGTGTTCACATTATCTCATGAAGCTGATTTGTCGTGAAAAGCTTCGCTATTACACCACATAACTCTGCGATCACACATTGCCAAAAGGCAGGAAAACTTCGCATCGTCTCGCAGAGTCTGTTACTACCACTGTGATTTTGATTTACCATAAGTAATACACATTCGTCGTTAGCTATATGGATATCCCAACACATGCGTTACTCCGTCGCGTTACTTCCGCTTATTGTTTTGCTCGCTGCTTGTAGCAGTAAACCGAAAACAGAAACACAGCCTCAACAAACCGGCACGCCTACTGGGGGGTTCTTGTTGCAACCGCAGCATGATGTGTTTATACAGACGGGGGATTTTGCTAACAATCCAGAAGCTGAGAAATTCATCGATAAAATGGTGAATAAGCATGGTTTTGACCGCCAGCAATTGCACGAAGTGCTTTCTCAGGCCAAACGACTGGATTACGTTTTGCGTTTAATGGACCAGCAGGCACCGACTACTGCACCACCAGCAGGTCCAAACGGTGCATGGCTACGCTATCGCGGCAAATTTATTACCCCTGATAATGTGCAAAATGGTGTCGCGTTCTGGAATCAATATGAAGACACCCTTAAACGCGCATACCAGGTTTACGGTGTGCCACCAGAAATTATTGTTGGAATTATTGGAGTTGAAACACGTTGGGGCCGTGTGATGGGGAAAACGCGGATTGTCGATGCACTTGCTACGCTCTCGTTTGCCTATCCTCGCCGTGCGCAATACTTCTCTGGCGAACTGGAAACCTTCCTGTTGATGGCGCGTAACGAAGGCGATGACCCGCTGGCATTGAAAGGTTCATTCGCTGGGGCGATGGGCTACGGCCAGTTTATGCCTTCGGCCTTTAAAGAATATGCGGTGGATTTCAATGGTGACGGCCATGTAAACCTGTGGGACCCGGAAGATGCTATCGGCAGTGTAGCGAACTACTTCAAAGGCCATGGCTGGGTGAAAGGTGATTTGGTTGCGGTTCCTGCCAACGGCCAGGTGCCGGGGCTTGCGAACGGTTTTAAAACTAAATATTCCGTTTCCGCGCTGGCTGAGTCTGGTTTAAGCCCAACCGCTTCTCTGGGCAACCACCAGGAGGCAAGCTTGTTGCGCCTGGATATGGGCGATAGCTACCAGTACTGGTATGGTTTGCCGAACTTCTACACCATCACTCGTTATAATCACAGCACGCATTATGCGATGGCGGTCTGGCAGCTAGGTCAGGCGGTTGCGCTGGCTCGCGTTCAGTAACAGAATGCTCGCCCCTCATGGGGCGGGCATCGTAAACTTAAAGAATCCCCGCTTGATGGAAGTCGTGCAGGTTTATTGCACCCACTAATTTTCCGCCTCCATCCACTACGGGCGCGGCACTGATGCGTTTTTTCATCAGTATCTCTTTAGCATCAATAGCGCGAGCTTCAGCATTGAGTACGATGCCGGAACGGGTCATTGCAGCATTAATGGATGCTTCAAGTTTTCCACCTCCAACCAGCCAACGGCGAAGGTCTCCATCGGTAAATACACCTGTTACCAAGTTGTCTTGACTACACACCGCTACCAGGCCAAGACCGGTGCGGCTTAACTCCAGCATGGCATCCATCACTGTGGCATTATCTGTAACGACCGGAAGTTGATCTTCTGTGCGCATCAGATGGTGAACGCGATTCAACAAGCGAGCACCCAGAGCCCCAGCAGGATGGGAACGCGCAAAATCTTCTTCATTAAAGCCGCGTTCTTGCATCACGGCCATCGCCAAAGCGTCACCCATCATCAATGTATTTACTGCGCTTGATGTTG
Organism: Buttiauxella massiliensis; assembly: GCF_902500225.1. GTDB lineage: Bacteria > Pseudomonadota > Gammaproteobacteria > Enterobacterales > Enterobacteriaceae > Buttiauxella > Buttiauxella massiliensis. Next base: position 48,722 of record NZ_LR722657.1, read on the forward strand.
GAGCAAGGCGCATTGGGCAAGCTTCACGCTCCACGGAAATATCCAGCGTGGCGAGCGCGGCTTTCGCCAAAGGTGACTCAGATTTCCCGGTAATCGCAATCAGTGAAATGGCTTTCTCCTGTAAGCGTGGGATGATCAGATCAAGCTCTTTGGCGGTGCCAGAATAGGATATAAACAGCAGAATATCGCGGCTTTCAATCATGCCCAGATCGCCATGCAATGCTTCCGCAGGGTGGACAAAGAAAGCGGGGGTTCCTGTGCTGGCAAGTGATGCAGCAATTTTCTTACCGATATGCCCGGATTTCCCCATGCCGGAGACGACCACTTTTCCCTGGCAGGTCAGTACCGCGTTTGCGGCGGCAACAAAATCTTTGCCCAAACGATCCGGCAGACGGCTGGCTTCTTGTAATTCAAGGAGTAATGTTTCCCGCGCGGCATTGATCATACGTTCACTCATGGTCACCTCCAGTCACGATAACGTTCACACCTTTTTCCCGTAGCGCAGTTAAAAATTCTGCGCTGATACCGCTGTCAGTAATGATGGTATCGACACTCTCCAGACCGCAGACGATATTCGGACTTTTACGACCAAATTTTGAAGAGTCGGCCATCAGGATCACCTGGCGCGCAGCACTGCACATTGCCTTGCTGACGGTGTAGACCTCGTTAAAAGTCGTCACTCCCGCATTCAGATCTATGCCATCGGTACCCATAAACAGTTTGTCGAAGCTGAAATGTTCGAAGGCAGTTTCGGCCAGTTGACCATGGAACGATGCCGATTTTTTACGGAAAGTTCCGCCAGGCATCAGAATGGTTTGTTCGTTATCCAGTTCTGAAAGTGCATTCACGATATGCAGGCTATTGGTCATCACTGTGATGTTGTTGAAACGCTGGAGTAGGGGAACCATCTGTAACACGGTGCTGCCCGCGTCCAGAATGATGGAGTCGCCATCATGGATGTACTGGACTGCTACATCGGCAATTTTCTGTTTTTGCTCAGTATTAATGAGCGTTTTATGGTCAATTGGCGGGTCTGGCTCATCTTTACTGAGCACGACGCCGCCATAGGTACGTATTACCGAACCGGCAGTTTCCAGTAAGACCAAATCTTTACGAATCGTCGTGCCCGTTGTTTGAAAATGATGAGCGAGATCTTCTACAGAACACTTTCCCTGTTTTTGCAGGTGTTCCAGAATCGCCGCCTGCCGTTGACGTGGTTTCATAGGTTCTTATTACCTTGCAATAATTTCCGATTTGCTAATTCCGCAAGCAATAAGCATTCGAAACGAAATTAACCTTGTTTCAATTTGAGCGCTAATGATAGTGCATTCTGACAGTTCTGATCATGGGGGAAGATCACATCAGGCTTTAATTGCTGACGGTTATGTCCATGTAACTGTGACACGGGCTGTGGGCGGGCGAAAATAGTCAGACCTTTCATCATTAAACTGTCGCGAACGTTTTGCTGTTCGTCAAAAGCCAGAGCAATCACAACACGAGGTTTGAAACGGCCGGACGAGCGGCCAATCCCAACGTGGCCCTGTTTACACAATTGGTCGAAAGCACGATTGAAGTTGCGAATTTGCCAGCCACCCAAAATGAGTTGGCTTAGCCAGGCGATGACCGCGAGAGCGATAAGTGCATTAACCATGGATTCTCCTGAAAGTATTGGTGGATGTCGCTTACGCTAATCCACCCTATAACTGCTGTTCTCCGGGGGAATTGGGAGAGTTAGAACATCACCTGCCCGCCGGTCACATTGATAGATTGCCCGGTGCAGTACGACGCTTTTTCGCTGGCATAAAACAGCAGCGTATTAAGCACATCCTGGTAGTCGCAACCGCGTTTGAGGGGCACTTTGTCGACGTAATACTGTTCGACCTCGTCGGCTGCAATGCCAAGCTTTTGCGCATATTGCGGCAATAACGATTGAAACATTGGGGATTTCAAAAGGTTGCCGAGCATCAATGAGTGAACGGTAATCCCGTACTCCGCCAGATCCAGCGCCAGAGATTGTGTCAGCCCCACACCGCCAAACTTGGCCGCGCTGTAACCGGAGTTATGTTTGCTGCCCACTTTGCCCGATTTAGAATTGATCTGGATGATGCGGCCTTTGATGTTGTCGCGGATCATTAAGCGTGAGAACTCTCTGGCGCACAGGAAGTAGCCCACCAAATTCACCTGTAGCGAGCGGTCGAAATCGCCTAGCGCAAAATCACCAATAAATGCTGCTTTGGCAATGCCTGCGCTATACACCAGCAAATCGACCTGGCCAAAAATCTCATCGACTCCCTGCGCAAGGACCGTCACACTTTGTTCGCTCGTCGCATCTGAACCGAATCCCCAGGCCATTCCTGCACCGTATTGTTCGTTAATCTCCTGTGCCACGCGGGCCGCTTTTTCACTCTGAATGTCTACTACGGCTACTTTGTAACCTTCCTGAGCAAGCCCATGGCAGAGAAACGCCCCGAGCGTTTGCCCTCCACCGATGACAACGGCAACTTGATTCATATTTAACTCCTTCAATGACTTATGCGAAAAATGTTAACCGGCAACCGGGTTCAATTCCCTCTGGTAGCGGGCCTTTTACGTGAACGGTGCCGGGGTATTCCGGCAAAACTCCGCCATCAAAACGCAGGGTGATATGCCCTAATTCCTGTAAATTTTGCTGGGCAACATCACCCACTGCGGTGACGTCGTAATGCTGACCGTTGAGTTCAAAGCTAATGCCGGGGCGCAAGGTGCCAGTTAGTGGCCCGGGATTATGGATAAAGCAGAAATCCTGAATATCCGCAGGCGCACCTTCCCGGAAGGTAATCAGCATGTTGTCTTCCAGCGCTTCACGGGCGTGTTGGCCAATATGAGTGATGGTGGTCATATAAATAGTCTGCATTGTGGCTCCTATTGATAGATAAAACCGGATACCAGCCAGGCAATCAATACCGTTGGAGCACCCGTTAAAAAACGGCCAACCAGCACAGACGGCACGCCGACACGAACGGTATCCTGGCGGGCTTCAGCCAAAGAAAGGCCAACGGGAATAAAATCGCAGGCGGCCTGGGCGTTAATGGCAAACAGCGCTGGTAGGGCCAAATGTGGCGGAATATGTCCCTGACCAATTTGTACGCCGATAAGCACACCAATGACTTGAGCGATAACTGCGCCAGGTCCCAGGAAAGGGGATAGCAGCGGGAATGAACATATAAGAGCCAGAGTGATTAGCCCTATTGGGTTATTCGCTAATGGAGCCAGGCCGTGAGCGATCCAGTCGCCAAGCCCTGAAGCTATGATGATGCCAATCAGTGCGGAAACGAATGCCATAAAAGGCAGAATAGTTTTCAGTACTGTGTCGATGGTGTCGCGCCCGGCCTGGAATAAAACGGCCACTGCGGAACCCATTCCCATGCCTACTTTTGCCAACAAGCCATCACTCTGTTCGGTGATTTTTTTGCTGGTGTCGTAATCACGCATGGGGGCCTTTTCTGCAACCTGTGACTCACTGTTTTCCCAACGGATGTTTTCTTCCCGGACCGCCGAGACATAAATATCTTCAACGATGTACTGCGCCATCGGGCCTGATTTACCGGTGGCATGAATATTAATGGTGGGAATACGGCGTTTTGGGTACAGCCCGCAGCGTAAAGTGCCGCCGCAGTCGATCACTGCCACGGCAATTTCCGCTTCCGGTGGCTCACCTTCTTTAAAGGCATCCACGGCTTCCCAACCCGTCATTTCACTGAGTTTGTCGATTATTGCCGGACGTGTGCCAGCGGTGATATAGACGATCTTTTTCCCCGATTCGACCGGCAGAATCAACGGGCCACCCCAACCACCTTGGCCTTTTTCAATACGAATGCTTTGAGTCATGATTTTTCCTTAGAGTCGTACCTGACGTTCAAGCTCAATACCCATTTTCTTCTCGAAAATCGATGTAGTGAGATCCGTTATCCAGCCGCGGAAAAAGTTAGTAACCAAGCCTACCAATAGGTAGCTCACCGCGAGTGGGCCAAGCGGTAGACCCAACGTGGTTAACCCGCTGGCAATACCCAGATAAACAAAGAGTTCGCCTGGATTAATGTGTGGAAAGAGGCCGTTCATGGAATGGCAACTGTAGGAAGCTGCGGCGTAATAGCTGGGTTTATACTTCTCAGGCATAAAACGCCCAAGGCTGAGTGTCATCGGGTTGCAGAACACGAAAGTGCCGATGAAGGGTAATAGCAGGTAACGGGATACGGGGTTGCCAGCGCAACGTTGCGCCATCCGTTCAATACGATGCTGGCCGATAAAATTAATCAGCGCGTTCATTACAACCAGCAGGCTTATTAGTAGTGGAAGAATACCGGTCACCATACTGGTAAACACTTCTCCCCCTTTCTGAAACAGGCCAATAAACCATTCTGCCCCGTGGGTAATCATGTCGATCATTGTTATCTCCTGTAGGGTAAATGCTCACTGTTGTACTCAGTGGCGATTAATAATAATCACTTTGAAACATTAAAAGATGTTATTTGGATCTCATTGTGAAATATAAATCGATCGATTTGAAAGATTTTGTGATGGCGGGGTTTGTGATTTACAAAATGATAAGCGTGGTTTATGTTATGTTATAACAAATCAAGTTAAATGGTTTATCCCGCAATGCTTCCTATACGGACACTATTCACAGTGGCTGCGCCTGTACGATTTTGCGCGGTCTTAATTCTGCTGGCTGGGTTATGGCTGGCTATTCGCTGGGCGATAGCACTGCCATGATCTCGCTAAATCAGCTAGTACTGGGTTATCAGGGAAGGGCAGTGACATCGCCATTAACCGGCCATATTGTGAAAGGCAGTATGACGGCCATCATCGGTGCCAATGGCACAGGGAAATCGACCCTTCTCAAGACGATCCTGAAGTTACAGTCGCCCGTTTCTGGGCAATTGTCTTTTACTGAGGGGCGTCCACGTATTGCATGGCTGCCACAACTTGCCGAAATGGAAAGGCAGTTTCCTACCACGGTTTACGATGTGGTTTGCATGGGAGCATGGCCCGCTCGAGGTCTGTTTTCCTCGTTGAATCGCCAAATCCGTCTGCGGGTAGCCGATGCCATTGAGCGTGTTGGTCTTACTACATTGAGCAAGCAACCCATCGAAACGCTTTCCGGCGGCCAGTTTCAAAGAATGCTATTTGCACGCCTGTTGGTCCAAAACGCGCCATTAGTATTGCTTGATGAGCCTTTTACCGGCGTTGATTCACAAACCAGTGATTTTTTGATGACGCTTATCTGCCAGATGCATCAGGCGGGCCAGACAGTTATGGCGGTGCTGCACGATAACGAGCTCGTTAGCAGACACTTCCCGCAGGTTTTGTTGCTCACGCAAGACCATTTCCATTGGGGCGATACCGCTGAAGTACTGCCCCATTACTGCAAATCAAGTATCAATCTGGCGTTATCCGCATGATTTATCACTTCTTCTTTGAACCGTTTATTGCTTATGGCTTTATGCGACGCGCACTCGTCGCCTGCCTTGCACTATCGATAAGCACAGCCCCACTGGGGATCTTTTTACTTTTACGACGTATGAGTCTGGTGGGGGATGCACTGTCTCACGCCATTTTGCCTGGCGTTGCTGTGGGGTATTTACTGGCTGGTATGTCGTTGGTTGCGATGGGGATTGGCGGCTTTGTTGCGGGTGTGCTGGTGGCGCTAATTTCAGGACTTGTCAGTTCGCGCACCAATCTTAAAGAGGATGCCAGTTTTGCCGGTTTTTATCTTGGCTCGCTGGCGTTGGGGGTCACGCTGATTTCATTACGTGGTTCCAGTGTTGATCTACTTCATCTTCTATTTGGTTCTATTCTGGCGGTGGATAGCCAGTCAACAATCTTTGTTGGCGTGATAGCCAGCGTGACGTTGCTTATTCTGGCCGGTTTATATCGTGGACTGGTGATGGAAACTTTCGACCGCAGCTTTTTACAGGTCAATAATCGCCTGGCTCCTCATCTTATTCACGGTGTATTTCTCGCGTTGTTGGTACTTAATTTAGTCGCCGGGTTTCAAATCCTCGGGACCCTAATGTCTGTCGGTCTAATGATGCTTCCCGCTGTTTCGGCACGCTGCTGGGCGAAAACCCTGCCAGGGGCGATGTTCATCGCTATTGTCTGCGGTTTGTTGTCGGCCTGGATTGGGCTTGCATGGTCTTTTGCCGCCGCATTGCCAGCGGGCCCTGCCATTGTTCTTACGGCAAGCGTCGGCTTCTTTATCTCGATTCTTTTTGGTTCGCGCAGCGGGCTGGTTCGTAGCCTTTGTCGAGGCTTGATAACAACAAGCAAGGGGAATAAATGAAACGTTTTGGGATGATGGTGTCATTGGTGTTGGCGTGTTCAAGCCAGGCTGCATTGGCGAAAAACCTCAATGTGGTTGCCAGTTTTACCGTATTGGCAGATATGGCAAAACAAGTAGGTGGTGAGCATGTCACGGTGAAAAGTCTGGTGGGGCCAGATGGCGACCCACATAGCTTTGAACCGTCACCGCAAGACAGCGTGGCGTTAAGCAAAGCAGATGTGGTTATCGTAAGCGGGCTGGGAATGGAAGGGTGGATGGACCGGCTGGTCAGCGCATCAGGCTATAAAGGTAAGGTGATTGTTGCTTCCGACGGTATTTCTACGCGCAAGATGATCGATGACGGTAAACAAATTACCGATCCTCACGCCTGGAATAGCGCTGAAAATGGCGCAATCTACGCACAAAATATTACCAGGGCGCTGGTGGCTGCGGACCCGGAAGATGCAGAGGCAATCAACGACACTGGTTCCGAGTATGTTATCCGCCTGAAACTGCTCGATAGTTGGGCGAAGACGCGCTTTGAAGCTATTCCGAAATCAAAGCGTAAAGTGCTTACCAGTCATGATGCATTTGGCTACTTTGGCCAGGAGTATGGCGTGACTTTCATGGCGCCAGTGGGCTTCTCGACCGAAGCGGAAGCTAATGCCAGTGACGTTGCTGGGCTAATTAAGCAGCTCAAAGAACAACACATCAAAACTTACTTTATAGAAAATCAGACTGACCCTCGGTTGGTAAAACAAATTGCCGCTGCGAGTGATGCCCAACCGGGTGGCGAACTATATCCAGAAGCGTTATCAGCCGCAAACGGGCCAGCCAGCACTTACGAGATAGCGTTTAAGCACAATGTGGATGCTATCGCTAACAGCATGAAGTGATTTAACCGGCCAGCATTCGCTGGCCGTTCTTTTTTCTGGAAGTGCCTCGAGTTATCTAATGTAATCCTCTGCAAGAGCGGTTAAGTGCTATCGTGTAGCCCTGCGCTATGTCTACAATCGGAGCCAACATGACAGATAAAACATTGCGTCAATTAAGTCACCAGGTCGGCGAAGCACTCGGGCATCTCGGTGCGACCGTTACTACAGCAGAATCTTGCACCGGTGGTTGGATTGCCAAAGTGATTACTGATGTTTCAGGCAGTTCCGCCTGGTTTGAACGCGGTTTTGTTACCTACAGTAATGAGGCTAAGCACCAAATGATTGGTGTTGATAGCGGAACGCTGGAAACTCATGGTGCAGTTAGCGAAGCCGTGGTGCGTGAAATGGCACAAGGTGCACTTTATGCGGCCGCTGCGGATTACGCGGTAGCTGTCAGTGGTATTGCCGGGCCCAATGGCGGTAGTGAAGAAAAACCTGTCGGAACGGTGTGGTTTGGTTTCGCTTCAAAACTTGATGGTACCATCGCCAACTGCCAGATTTTTGCAGGTGGCCGTGATGCCGTTCGACGCCAGGCCACTGAATATGCGCTGCAAACCCTGTGGGAAGAATTTCTCAAAAATAAACTTGATACTGTATGACCATACAGTATAATTGGCACAACAAAACAGCATAGTAAGCAGCGTGGCACATCCGTGTATCACCCTGCATGACAGGAGTAAAAATGGCTATCGACGAAAACAAACAGAAGGCGTTAGCGGCAGCACTTGGCCAAATTGAAAAACAGTTTGGTAAAGGCTCCATCATGCGTCTGGGTGAAGACCGTACCATGGATGTGGAAACGATCTCTACCGGTTCACTTTCACTGGATATTGCGCTTGGTGCCGGTGGCTTACCAATGGGCCGTATCGTTGAAATTTACGGGCCAGAATCCTCTGGTAAAACGACGCTGACTTTGCAAGTTATCGCCGCCGCTCAACGTGAAGGTAAAACGTGTGCGTTTATCGATGCCGAGCACGCTCTGGACCCGATTTACGCTAAGAAACTGGGCGTAGATATCGACAACCTGCTTTGTTCACAGCCAGACACTGGCGAACAAGCGTTGGAAATCTGTGATGCGCTGGCACGTTCCGGTGCAGTAGACGTACTGGTTGTTGACTCCGTTGCCGCTCTGACGCCGAAAGCTGAAATTGAAGGCGAAATCGGTGACTCTCATATGGGCCTCGCGGCACGTATGATGAGCCAGGCAATGCGTAAACTGGCAGGTAACCTTAAGCAATCCAACACCCTGCTTATCTTCATCAACCAGATTCGTATGAAAATTGGTGTGATGTTCGGTAACCCAGAAACCACTACTGGTGGTAACGCGCTGAAGTTCTACGCTTCTGTACGTCTGGATATTCGTCGCATTGGTGCGGTGAAAGATGGCGATAACGTGGTGGGTAGTGAAACTCGCGTTAAAGTGGTGAAAAACAAAATTGCTGCACCATTTAAACAAGCTGAATTCCAGATCATGTACGGTGAAGGTATCAACTTCTACGGTGAGCTGGTTGACTTAGGCGTGAAGCACAAGCTGATCGAAAAAGCAGGAGCCTGGTACAGCTACAACGGTGAGAAGATTGGCCAGGGCAAATCAAACTCCAGTAACTTCCTGAAAGAAAACAAGCCAATGGCTGCTGAAATCGAGAAGAAACTGCGTGATATGCTGCTGAATAATCCAGATGGCACACCAGACTTTGTTGCTGATGACCACGACAAAGACGTTGCTGAGTCCAAAGAAGACTTCTAAATCCCATAAGGGCTGCTACGGCAGCCCTTATTTGTTTCTGCCTTACTCCATTTTCTTTTAAACAGGTTATCCGCTATGCCTGCCGAATCTACTTCCCGCCGCAGTCCTTATTCCCGCTTATTAGACAAAGCCACTCGTATCCTGGCGATGCGCGATCACAGTGAACAAGAACTTCGCCGTAAACTCGCGACACAGCCTACGTTTCCCGGAAAACCAAGATCTGAAGAAGACCCATTCACACCTGAAGATATCGAAAAAGTCATTGCCTGGTGTTATGAACACCGCTGGTTGGACGATGCTCAATTTGCCTCACGTTTTATCGCAAGCCGCAGCCGCAAAGGTTATGGCCCGCAACGTATCCGCCAGGAATTGCAGGGCAAAGGTATCGCGCGTGATCTGAGCGAAGCCGCAATGGAAAATTGCGAAATAGACTGGCAAGAGATGGCTCGAGACATTGCCGAGCGAAAATTTGGCGAGCAACTTCCGACAGAATGGAAAGAGCGAGCTAAAGTGCAGCGTTATCTTCAGTATCGTGGCTTCTATATGGAAGACATCCAGGCTGTTTATTCTTGATATACCCTTCATACTTAAAGTTGCCTCGGCGTTAGCTTCACTCGTTCACCCGAATCACTTACTGGAGTAAGCTCATCGGGATTTTCTCGCTTGCCGCCTTGACGCAACTTTAATTATTTTGGGTATAAAAACCGAAATTTTTCCGATTAGGCATACACGGGATTTTACTTCCCTCATAAGAAAACTTATCTTATTCCCACTTTTTCCAGGTAAACAGGTCAAGACCAAAGCAACAAAATTGGCTATGACCGGTTTGCTAACTCCTCGTTAGCTTGATTTCAGGATAATTATGAGCAAGAGCACCGCTGAGATCCGTCAGGCGTTTCTCGATTTTTTCCATAGTAAAGGTCACCAGGTTGTAGCGAGTAGCTCCCTGGTTCCGAATAACGATCCTACTTTGCTGTTTACCAATGCCGGGATGAATCAGTTCAAGGATGTTTTCCTTGGTCTCGACAAGCGTAACTATTCCCGTGCAACAACGTCTCAACGTTGTGTCCGCGCCGGTGGTAAGCACAATGATCTGGAAAACGTCGGTTACACTGCCCGTCACCATACTTTCTTTGAAATGCTGGGTAACTTCAGCTTCGGTGATTACTTCAAACATGATGCCATTAACTTCGCATGGGAATTATTGACCGGCGAACAGTGGTTTAATCTGCCAAAAGATCGTCTTTGGGTCACTGTTTACGAGACTGACGACGAAGCGTTTGAAATCTGGGAAAAAGAAGTTGGTGTGCCACGCGAGCGCATTATTCGCATTGGCGATAATAAAGGTGCTGCATATGCATCTGACAACTTCTGGCAAATGGGTGATACCGGCCCATGCGGCCCATGTACCGAAATCTTTTTCGACCACGGCGACCATATTTGGGGCGGCCCTCCGGGCAGCCCGGAAGAAGATGGCGACCGCTATATCGAGATCTGGAACCTGGTCTTCATGCAGTTCAACCGTCAGCAGGATGGCACAATGCTGCCATTGCCTAAGCCGTCGGTTGATACCGGTATGGGTCTGGAGCGTATTGCTGCTGTTCTGCAACACGTTAACTCCAACTATGAAATCGACTTGTTCAGCAAGCTGATTCAGTCTGTTGCCAAAGTGACTGGTGCAACCGACCTGACCAGCAAATCGCTGCGTGTTATTGCTGACCATATTCGTTCTTGCGCATTCCTTGTTTCTGATGGCGTTACTCCGTCGAACGAAGGCCGTGGCTACGTGCTACGCCGCATCATTCGTCGTGCAATCCGTCATGGCAACATGTTGGGTGCGAAAGAAACCTTCTTCTACAAACTGGTTGGCCCATTAGTAGAAGTCATGGGTGCAGCGGGTGAAGAACTGCATCGTCAGCAAGCGCTGGTTGAACAAGTTCTGAAAACCGAAGAAGAGCAGTTTGCACGTACGCTTGAGCGTGGCCTGGCATTGCTGGATGAAGAACTGGCTAATCTGAAGGGTGATACTCTGGATGGCGAAACCGCTTTCCGTCTGTATGACACCTACGGTTTCCCGGTTGACCTGACGGCGGATGTTTGCCGTGAGCGTAACCTGAAAGTTGATGAAGCAGGCTTTGAAGCTGCGATGGAAGAACAACGCCGTCGTGCGCGTGAGTCCAGCGGTTTCAGCGCTGACTACAACAATATGATCCGCGTTGATTCAGCCACAGCGTTTAAAGGTTACGACCACACTGATTTAACTGCTAAAGTCACCGCGCTATTTGTTGATGGCAAAGCTGTTGAACAAATTACTGCCGGTCAAGAAGCTGTTGTGGTGCTCAATGAGACCCCATTCTATGCGGAGTCTGGCGGCCAGGTCGGTGATAAAGGCGCGATTAAGGGTAACGGCATAGACTTTGCTGTTAACGATACGCAGAAATATGGTCAGGCGATCGGTCATCTGGGCAAGCTCGTTTCTGGTGTTGTGAAAGTGGGCGATAGCGTAAAAGCTGAAGTTGATGAAGAGCGCCGTTCGCGTATTCGTCTGAACCACTCTGCAACTCACTTGCTGCACGCAGCACTGCGTCAGGTACTTGGCACGCATGTCGCGCAGAAAGGTTCTTTGGTTAACGATAAAGGCCTGCGTTTTGACTTCTCTCATTTTGAGGGAATGAAACCTGCAGAAGTGCGTGCGGTTGAAGATATCGTCAATGCGCAGATTCGTCGCAACCTGCCAATCGAAACCAACGTCATGGATCTGGAAGCTGCTAAAGCTAAAGGTGCAATGGCGCTGTTTGGTGAGAAATATGATGACCATGTGCGCGTGCTCAGCATGGGTGATTTCTCAACTGAACTGTGTGGTGGTATTCACGCAAATCGCACTGGTGATATTGGCCTGTTCCGTATTGTTGCGGAATCCGGTACTGCTGCGGGCGTACGTCGTATCGAAGCTGTGACAGGTGAAGGTGCGTTGGCAAACCTGCATGCGCAGAGCGAACAACTACAGGATATTGCTCAACTGCTTAAAGGTGACAGCCTGAACCTGAACGAGAAAGTGCGTTCGGTACTGGAGCGTACCCGTCAGCTTGAAAAAGAGTTGCAGCAGTTGAAAGAACAGCAGGCTGTGCAGGAAAGTGCAAACCTTTCCAGCAAAGCTGTCGATGTAAAAGGCGTGAAACTCCTCGTGAGTGAGCTCGCCAACGTCGAACCGAAGATGTTGCGTACTATGGTTGATGATCTGAAAAATCAGCTGGGTTCGGCAATCATCGTTCTGGCGACGGTATCAGAAGGTAAAGTTTCTCTGATTGTGGGTGTCTCTAAAGATGTGACCGACCGTGTGAAAGCGGGGGAGCTGATTGGGGTTATCGCTCAGCAAGTCGGAGGCAAAGGGGGCGGTCGTCCAGATATGGCTCAGGCAGGTGGTACAGACACGGCGGCATTGCCTGGTGCTCTGGCCGGTGTTGAAGCCTGGGTCGCGGCTAAGCTCTAAGTAAAAAAATAAAGTGCAGACAGACGCCATAACTCATTCAGGTTATGGCGTCTTCTTAATCTGCACACACTCAATAATGATAAAGTCAGGTTAAAGTTGCGTATATCGGCTAGACTTAGTCATAACAGAAGGTAATGTCGTGGTCATTGACAGTTTATGTGTTTGTCACCACTTACTTTTTGGCGTATATGATGGAGAATGCCGGGATACAGAGAGACCCGACTCTTTTAATCTTTCAAGGAGCAAAGAATGCTGATTCTAACTCGTCGAGTTGGTGAGACCCTCATGATTGGGGATGAGGTGACCGTGACAGTGCTTGGGGTAAAAGGTAACCAGGTTCGTATTGGTGTTAATGCCCCTAAGGAAGTTTCTGTTCACCGTGAAGAGATCTACCAACGTATCCAGGCTGAAAAATCGCAACAAACGAGTTACTAAAGTTACTGCGTCTCGCTAATCACTAGCGAGACGCTTCCTTTAGCGCACCATTTTCTTCGCTTTATCCCGCAATACTCCCTTCATTTCTCGTTATCACCATAATTTCTTATTCATCCCGAATGCTTTCATTTTGCTATTACCCTTATCCTGTCTGTTGATAAAACACTCTTTTTGCTGTCAATTCGGCCTGATTGTGCGTGAAGTGTGCAATTGATTATTAGTTGGGAAAAATTGTTTGACTTATAAGTGCAGGAAAGTAATATGTGCGCCACGCAGTGCCGATGAGCAGAAACAAGTTCAACGGTACACCTCGAAAGAGGCGTGTGGTGAGGTGGCCGAGAGGCTGAAGGCGCTCCCCTGCTAAGGGAGTATGCGGTCAAAAGCTGCATCCGGGGTTCGAATCCCCGCCTCACCGCCATTTTGCACCCATAGCTCAGCTGGATAGAGTACTCGGCTACGAACCGAGCGGTCGGAAGTTCGAATCTTCCTGGGTGCACCATTCTTCCTACTACCATTTTGCGACGGTAGTGTTCCAAAGAAAGTTAATTTCTTAAGGAGCGACAGGGAGAAAACGTTGCTTTAGCAACGGCCCGTTTGGGCAAGCACCGTGAGTAACTCTCCGGATGCACCATCTAGTTTGATGTTGTTTAGAACAACAAACAGCATTAAGTCAGCAGTAAAAGAAGTAATCCTGTGCACCCATAGCTCAGCTGGATAGAGTACTCGGCTACGAACCGAGCGGTCGGAAGTTCGAATCTTCCTGGGTGCACCATTCTTCTTCGATATTGTAGTAAGTTCAACGACATTGAATCAGCAGTAAAGTAATACCCCGATGCACCCATAGCTCAGCTGGATAGAGTACTCGGCTACGAACCGAGCGGTCGGAAGTTCGAATCTTCCTGGGTGCACCATTCTTCTTCGATGTTACGGCAAGTTCAGTAATATCGAGTCAGAAGTCAAAAGCAGTAACCCGATGCACCCATAGCTCAGCTGGATAGAGTACTCGGCTACGAACCGAGCGGTCGGAAGTTCGAATCTTCCTGGGTGCACCATATTTCCTCCAAATACCAGTAATGGTAGCGCTTCAGAGAAATTCGATTTCTCAGCAAGCACAAGGGAAGATAACGTTGCTTCAGCAACGGCCCGAAGGGTGAGCCTTCGGCGAGTAATCTTCCTGGGTGCACCATCTTTTCCAAGTTTTACCTCCTGAATTTCAAAAACAAAATCCCCTATAGCGCCATATTTACCCATTAGTCACCTTCTGAACTATCTCAATTACAAATAAGCGACAATATTATTGGTTTACGATAAAGTAACGCCTCAATATTGAGTGATGTGAGGGATGAGATGTACGAACGTTACGAAGGTCTAATTTTCGATATGGACGGAACCATCCTCGATACCGAACCTACACATCGCAAGGCGTGGCGTGAGACGCTGGCAGGCTATGGCATGCAATTCGATGAACAAGCAATGGTTGCGTTGAATGGTTCACCTACCTGGCGTATTGCACAGGCAATTATCGAACTCAATCGTGCAGATCTTGACCCTCATCGCCTGGCGCAAGAAAAGACGCAAGCCGTGAGAGCTATGCTTCTTGATACTGTGCGCCCACTTCCCCTCATTGATATTGTCAAATCCTGGCATGGGCGTCGCCCAATGGCTGTAGGTACGGGCAGTGAAAGCGATATCGCCGAAGCGCTGCTCAACCATTTAGGCTTACGGCAGTATTTCTCTGCTGTTGTTGCCGCAGACCATGTCAAAAATCACAAACCCGCTCCCGATACTTTTTTGCTGTGCGCTGAATTAATGGGCGTCGCACCAAATAAATGTGTGGTGTTTGAAGATGCAGATTTTGGCCTGGAAGCTGCAAGAGCGGCGGGAATGGATGGCGTGGACGTCCGTTTGCTGTGAGTGAAGGACTATCACTTTTTTCATTATTTACCAGTAGCTTTCTAAGCGCTACGTTATTGCCAGGAAGTTCCGAAGTGGTGCTGGTAGCACTATTAGTTGCAGGCTCTGGCCCAACCTGGCTACTCATCTTAATAGCAACAATGGGTAATAGCCTTGGCGGCTTAACTAACGTTATTCTGGGGCGCTTTTTTCCATTGCGGGAACAATCGCGCTGGTATGGGAAAGCAACTGGCTGGCTGGTACGTTTCGGCCCGGCAACATTATTACTCAGTTGGCTGCCTGTAGTAGGCGATCTACTGTGCCTGTTAGCTGGCTTATTACGAATGAACTGGGGACCGGTAATCTTTTTTTTATGCCTTGGTAAAGCGCTTCGCTATATCGTTGTAGCGGCTGCAACGGTACAGGGCATCGCGTGGTGGCACTAATTGCATGGACTGAAATACCCGTTATCTTTCAAGCTGCAGGTGTGTTGGCTGCAATCGCAAACCCAGTTACTTACTCAAGTAAGCTCCTGGGCATTTGCTCTCTTGCCGCCTTCCTGCAGCTCGAAATCTAAAGGGTATAATTATCATCGCCATTTAAAACAATTATGCTTAATAAAAATGAATTCGACAGGCGGGAGGTCAATTTGATCCCGAACGTATCACAGGCGCTGGCCTGGCTGGAACAGCATCCTCAGGCAGTTAAAGGTATTTGTCGTGGTCTTGAGCGTGAAACGCTGCGAGTCACACCAGATGGTCAGTTGGCAACAACAGGCCACCCGGAAAGCCTTGGTTCAGCGCTGACACACAAATGGATTACTACTGATTTCGCGGAAGCGCTACTGGAGTTTATTACTCCAGTTGATGGTGATATCGACCATATGCTGACATTCATGCGCGATCTCCATCGCCATACAGCCCGTGAACTGGGTGATGAGCGTATGTGGCCGCTTAGCATGCCGTGTTATATCAACGATGGTCAGAATATCGAACTGGCGCAGTATGGCTCGTCCAACAACGGGCGTTTTAAAACGTTATACCGTGAAGGTTTGAAAAACCGTTACGGTGCGTTGATGCAGACTATTTCGGGCGTGCACTACAACTTTTCGCTGCCGCTAGAGTTCTGGAAGGCGCGTCTGGGTGTTGAAGATGCTGAAAGCGGCAAGGAAGCGATTTCCGCCGGGTACTTCCGCCTGATTCGTAACTATTACCGTTTTGGTTGGGTTATCCCATATTTGTTCGGAGCATCGCCGGCGATTTGCTCCTCCTTCCTGCAAGGGAAAGAGAGTGCACTGCCATTTGAAAAGACCGAATGTGGCATGAATTACCTGCCATATGCGACTTCATTGCGACTGAGCGACCTGGGCTACACCAATAAATCCCAGAGTAACCTTGGTATTACGTTTAATAATCTGGAGACTTATGTCGCCGGGTTGAAGCGAGCGATTAAAACGCCATCGGAAGAGTATGCGCAGATGGGCGTTGAGAAAGATGGCAAGCGCCTTCAAATCAACACCAACGTGCTGCAAATTGAAAATGAACTCTATGCACCTATTCGCCCTAAACGCGTTACAGGGCCTGGCGAGTCGCCTTCTGATGCATTGATGCGCGGCGGGATTGAATATATTGAAGTGCGTTCACTTGATATCAATCCGTTCTCACCAATTGGTGTTGATGAGCAGCAGGTTCGTTTCCTCGACCTGTTCATGATTTGGTGTGTGCTGGCAGATGCGCCTGAAATGAGCAGCGACGAATTGCTTTGCACCCGCACAAACTGGAATCGTGTGATTCTGGAAGGGCGCAAACCGGGCCTGACGCTGGGTATCGGTTGTGAAACTGCTCAGCATCCGTTGGCTAAAGTGGGCAAAGATTTGTTCACAGATTTACGCCGTGTTGCCGAAACGCTCGATGGCATCGCCGGGAATAGTGAATATCAGGATGTGTGTGACCAACTGGTTGCCTGCTTCGACGATCCAGAATTAACGTACTCAGCACGTATTCTGCGGTCTATGATTGATAATGGTATCGGCGGTACAGGTCTTGCCCTTGCTGAGCAATATCGTCAGATTTTGGTACAAGAGCCGCTGGAGATTTTGACAGAAGACGTGTTGCAGAAAGAACATGATGCTTCCTGGCAACGCCAGCGTGATATCGAAGCGAGTGATACCGAGCCGTTTGATGTGTGGCTTGAGAAACACGCTTAGTAGAAAAGAAAAAGGCCACAATCAGTGTGGCCAAAATATACATCTCTGAATCAGGGATGATGATAACAAATGCGCGTCTTTCATATACTCAGAGTAGTGTGAGAAAGAATGGTTCATTTTATTTTTAAAAAAATCACTTATCGGAGGTGATCAGATGCCGTTGTTGGATAGCTTCACAGTTGACCATACCCGCATGGGCGCACCAGCAGTGCGTGTAGCGAAAACGATGAATACGCCTCATGGCGATACTATCACTGTATTTGATCTGCGTTTTTGCATCCCGAACAAGGAAGTGATGCCAGAAAAAGGGATTCATACTCTTGAACACCTGTTTGCTGGTTTTATGCGTGACCACCTGAATGGGAATGGCGTAGAGATTATTGATATTTCGCCAATGGGCTGCCGTACGGGCTTCTACATGAGCTTGATTGGTGTACCTGAAGAGACTCGCGTTGCTGATGCATGGAAAGCGGCAATGGAAGATGTGCTGAAGGTGAAAGAGCAAAACCAGATCCCTGAGCTGAATGTTTACCAGTGTGGCACTTACCACATGCACTCGCTGCAAGAAGCACAGGATATCGCACGTCATATCCTTGAGCATGGTGTGAGCGTAAACAGCAATGAAGAGCTGGCTCTGCCGAAAGAGACGCTCAAAGAGCTGCATATTTAGTCTTGCTGGACTGTGAGTTAAAAGTAAAAAGGGGCCAATCGGCCCCTTTAGTATTTCTGACTTAGTGCGCTCCGCCACCACCACCACCGGCACCAAACGGTGGTCTGGCAAACCAGATTAAACCCAGCAATAGAATAAATATTCCTGCAGAAACCCAGAAAATCTCATTGGCTGAGATAATCAGCCCCTGATTGGTAATCTGCTGCGCAATATAGCCAGAGGCTTGTTGCGGTGACATCCCCAGATTTTCCAGTTTTGAATACATCTCCTGCGCATTTGGGTTAAACGGTGAAACGGACTCCGTTAACTGCGCGTGGTGTAACGCCTCGCGGTTAGTCCAGAGCGTCGTGGTTATCGACGTACCAATCGAACCAGCAAGGGTTCGGGTAAAGTTCGACAAACTCGATGCAGCGGCCATACGCTCAGGCGGCAACCCGGAAAGCGTAATTGTCGTCAGTGGCATAAAGAAACATGCCACAGCGAAGCCCTGAATAAACTGCGGCCAGGCCGATGCGCCGAAATCCATTCCCGGCTCGAAGGTATATGCACGCCAGTAGAAACAGACGGCGTACATAATAAAGCTGAATGTCACCAGCCTTCGCATATCGAGCTTATGAGCAAAACGCCCGATAATCGGCGACAGCAGCACAGGAAGAAGCCCGACCGGTGCCGATGCCAGACCTGCCCAGGTTGCCGTGTAGCCATATACCTCCTGCAATAGCTGCGGCAGTAACACAATTGCGCCGAAGTAGAGCATGTAGGCGAGACTGATACACAAGCAACCAATGGTGAAGTTTCGCGACTTAAACAACGACAAGTCGACTATCGGGTTGTCGTCCGTTAGCTCCCAGACAATCAAGAAACTTATCGTCACCACCGCGACGATTGTCAGAACAACCACTTCTGTTGAGTTAAACCAATCCAGCTCTTTACCGCGGTCGAGCATGATTTGCAGGCTACCAATACCCACCACCAACAGCGCAAGGCCGATGGCATCAATACGGCGCTGCTCGGTTTTGGTTTCACGACCACGCAAGGTTTGCATCGTCAGCAGAACGACCAGCGCACCGATTGGCACGTTGATAAAGAAGATCCAACCCCAGTGGTAGTTATCACTGATAAAACCACCGAGAATTGGCCCACAAATCGGTGCCACGATGACTGTCATCGACCACAGCGCCAGCGCGATACTTCGCTTAGCAGGCGGGTAGTTATTGAGCAGCAGACTTTGCGACAGCGGAATCAACGGCCCGGCAACGATCCCCTGGATAACGCGGAAGAAGATCAGCATCTCCAGACTTTTGGACACGCCGCAAGCCCATGAAGCCAGCACGAACAGAATCGTCGACCACATAAACAACTTCACTTCACCAAAGCGCTTAGCAAGCCACCCGGTGATAGGAATTGAGATGGCGTTGGCCACCCCAAATGAAGTGATAACCCAGGTCCCCTGGCTCAGAGATGAGCCAAGGTTACCGGCAATGGTCGGAATGGCCACGTTGGCGATGGTAGAATCCAGCACCTGCATAAAGGTCGCCAATGACAAGGCGATGGTCATGATGACCAGCGGTGCCCCTTCTAGCGGTTTTTGTTGTGCCATACAACCTCCGCTTTGTTAACCCGCATTGGCCTGGATGATGTTATTAATCAGCTCATTAGCAGGTGCCAGGTTAAGTTCGCGTGCGTTACTTTCATACACCGGAGAGTGACGCGTCTCGTTAGCCAGAATACTGCCTTCACGGTTGCTGGTATCCACGGTAACTAATGTGGATAGGCCAATACGTAGTGGATGTTCTTGAAGTTGCTTCGCATCAAGCTCAATACGTACTGGCAGGCGCTGAACGACTTTGATCCAGTTGCCGGTAGCGTTTTGTGCCGGGAGCAGTGAAAACGCGCTGCCGGTGCCCATGTCCAGGCCTACGACCTTGCCAGTGTATTCAATTTTGTCGCCGTAAATATCACTGACAACCGTTGCAGGTTGGCCGATACGTATATGCGCAAGCTGCGTCTCTTTAAAGTTCGCATCTACCCACAAACCACTTGCTGGCACGATAGCCATCAGAGGAGTTGTTGGGCTAATTTGCGCACCAACCTGAACAACGCGGCGTGAAACATAGCCGGTCATTGGGCTGACAATTTTGGTGCGGGCTAGCGCCATCCATGCGTTACGCAACTCGGCAGCCGCTTGTTTAACACTTGGCTGTTCTTCGAGTTTGCTACCCAGAACCATGGCCTGGTTTGCATTGTATTGTTGAATGGCAACATCCAGTTGCGCTTGAGCCGTCGCGACGGCATCTCGGGCGTGTTGCAATTCTTCACGGCCAATCAGGTTTGCGTTACCTAAAGGTACGCGGCGATTAAGGTCGCTTTGAGCTTGAGCAAGCGAAGTCTTTTGCAGCGCAATATTGGCCTGCAACTGCTTACTGTTAATCATTAACTGACGTGTCTGGCGCACGCTTGAAGCCAACACGGTTTGTGCCTGCTCAAAAGCTTGCTCAGCGTCAGCCTGGTCTAACGTCACCAGAACATCGCCCTGTTTAACGAAGTCGGTATTTTCAGCCCAAACTTTGGTTACGCTTCCGGAAACCTGGGACATTATCTGTACCTGATTACCGGCCACATACGCATCATCCGTATTTTCGTAGTGACGTAACACCAAAAACCAATAAATCCCATATGCCACAGCAATAATTACAAACAGCAGGGTCAACACAAGTAAGGCACCTTTACGTTTGCCTTTCTTGTTACCCGGCTGTTGCGGGGTTTGAGTCTCCGCATGTGCGCTCATGCTTATCTCCACACTTTTTTATTATAGTGATCGGCTGAGCCGACCTGTTAGACCCAACAGGCCAGCAAGGTAAGTTGCTGGCCTGTCGGTATTCATCTTTTTTGGGGTATTACGATTTCACGCGATGACAGCACTTAGCGCACGGCTTCAAGTACAGTCTGGTTTTCGTCCATTTCATCAAGGCGGGTCAGCAGTTTGCGGGTAATATTTTCCAACTGCTCTTTCTCCGTACCGCTCAGCGCAGACCACAGCTCATGCAGGCAGTGGTGTTGCGGCGGTAACACCTGACGTATGAATTCCTGACCTTTTTCGGTCAAATGCAGATGCAGGCAGCGGCGATCGTTATCGCTTTCACGGCGTTCGATCCAGCCACGCTTTTCAAGCTCATCGGCAATACGGGTCGCATTGGTACGGGAAGAACCCAAAGCACAGCTCAATTCTGAAGGCTGAATACTGTGGCTTTCCTGTGATTCAAGAGTGATCAACGCCATAAATAGCGTCTCGTTAATGCCCTGAGCTTTCAGCATTTTATTGCGGTTTTCCAAAAGCTTGCCCTGCATGTGCATGCACAGGCGCGTCAGCAGAACTTCCTGATATGGGAATTCCTCGTAGCGTTTGGCGCGAAATTTTAGCATTTGTTCAATGGGCGTAAACGAACTATCCATTTTGGCATAACCTCATTAGTTGCGGTCGATATAATAACGATGGTGACAAATAAAGTAAATGTATTGTTTATACGTTTTTTATCGTCAGACGGTGATCACCATCATGAGTTTCCAGGTTAATCCATAACCCAGAGCACTTAATAACGTCGGGATAATAATGCTGCGAGTCTTGTAATAACTCAGCCCGAGAATGATAAAGCCCATTAACGTCGGGACCAGACGCTGCGCATCGTGCATGATCTCAGGCACACTTGAGACCACCAGCAGAGCGCAAATTGACGCGATACCAATGCTATCGAGCAGTACGCCAGTCGCACCACGTTTGGCTGGGCGTGTCGAATTTGCCCTAATACGCAGAGGTAAATAGCGGAATAGATAGTTGGCAAGCCCGACCAGCAGACCCAGCAAAAGTACTTGTGTACTCATCCCGGTTCTCCTTGATAAAACGCCTGAATCAGTGCAGCCAGACAGCCACAGACAATGCCTGCGAGAATGGCCGCTGGAATCGAAACCAGCGTGACGCCCAACAGCGCGCCAGCAAGCGATGCGGTAACAGTCCAGGATTGCTTACGCTGGAATGACGCCAGCAAGAAGCTCAGGAATAGGGCAGGCAGCATAAAGCCTAACGCTGCTTCTACCGCCGGAAATTTATCCAGCAAACCATTACCAGACCATGAACCTAACGCGGTGCCCAATATCCATGAAAACCACGAACTGAATGCGATGCCGATCATCCAGTTTTCGCTCCAGCGACGATTATCACGGACCAGTTTCGCTGTTGCAGCAGCAAACACTTCGTCGGTCAGGCCAAAGGCCCAAATCGCGGTTTTAGGTTTACTTAGCTGGCGAGTGATTCGTTGGCGCAGGGAAGGGCCGTATAAGACGTGGCGCACATCCATTGCCATTACTGTTAATGCTGCAACCCAGAGTGAGCTACCCGCAGCCAGTAATGCGGTAATAACAAACTGGCTAGCGCCTGCATAAATAATGCAGGAGAAAAATAGACTTTCGAATGGGGTAAATCCTAGCTTTGTGGCATTCAGCCCAAACGCAAATGCTACCGGGATATAACTGATGACAATCGGTAAACTGTCTTTCAGCCCTTCAGCCCAGGTAGCATCGTTTTGATTATTATTTAATGGAACTTCTGCAGGACTATCCATATTAACTATTTATCTATTTCTGACGTTAATGTCACTCGAATGAACAAACAGGGATAACCTTAACAGACTGGTACGACCCTTAATACCCTAAATTATTCAAGGGGAATGTAAAGGATTAGTGCCATCACGGCTGACGGTGATAGCCACGCCACCACACTACTAAATTTAGTAGGGCGATGATGGCACCTGCCGCGCAAACGCCATTCCATCCAGCATGTTGATAAGCACTGGCAGAAATAACTGAACCTGCGGCACCACCAATAAAGTAGCTAGTCATGTAACCGGCTGTCAGGCGATTTCGTGCATCCGGCATCATGCGATAAATAACGGTTTGATTAGTGATATGTACACCCTGAACCGTTAAATCCAGCACCAGAATCCCGACGATAAGTGCTATCACAGAGAACTGACCCATGGCGACAGCAATCCACGACAGCAGTAGCAGCACCAGGCCAATTGTGGTGGTGAGATGCGCTTTGCCTTTGTCGGCAAACCCGCCAGCTGGACGAGCGCCCAGCGCACCCGCGGCACCCGCCAGGCCGAACAGGCCAATCGTAGCTTCAGAGAAGTTAAACGGTGGCGAAGCCAATAAAAATGCCATCGACGTCCACAGAATGCTGAAGTTGGCAAACGTCAGGCAGCCCAACAGAGCACGCGTTCGCAGCAGCGGGTTTTTGATAAAAAGGCCGAATACGGAAGAGAGTAATTGGGGATAATTCAGATGCGTTTCAGTCTTCACTTTCGGCAAGCCGCGCCACAGGGCTAAAGCCATCAAAACCATGAGAACACTGGCAACCCAGTAAACGGTACGCCATCCGCCGAGACTCGCCAACAACCCTGCAATGGTTCGTGCCAGTAAGATGCCGAGCAGCAGCCCGCTCATAATCGTGCCGACGACTTTGCCGCGTTTTTCTGGCTCGGCGAGCGTGGCCGCCAACGGCACCAGAATTTGTGCGACCACCGAGAACAAACCGGTTAGCGCGGTGCCTAGAATCATCACCCACAACGTCTGGCTCAGTGCGGTGATCACCATGCCGCCTGCGGCAAGCAGCGTCATAAACACAATCAAACTGCGGCGTTCAAACATATCGCCCAGTGGCACCAAAAGCAGCAAGCCTGCCGCGTAGCCCAGCTGCGCGGCGGTAACAATAAATCCGGCCTGGTTAATCGACAGGGAAAACGCATTGGCGATGGTATCGAGCAGCGGTTGCGCGTAGTAGTTGCTGGCAACGGCCAGACCCGTGGCGATAGACATCAGGACGATGAGCGCGGGGCTGAGTCCGTGGTGAGTATTTTTCATTCTTATTCTTCGGTTGGTAATGACAGGTCGCGAATGATAGCGAAAATTGAGGCTAGCAGGGGTTAGATTGTGCGGTAGGAAATTGGCGGGTGATGTGCATCTCCCGCCATAACAAGTTTTACTTCGTCGCTAATGCTTCTTTCACCCAGCCATCAAACTGTGCCTGGTGCGCTTTAATCCAGCCATCAACGTGACCCTGAATATCCGCTTCTGAGGATTTACCGTTATGCATCATCGCATTCTCGGCATTGATATCCGCCAGCGGCAGTTTCATCAGGCTAAACAGTTTCGCCGCCTGCGGGTTTTTCTCGGCCCAGGCCTTGTTTGCCACGATATGCATGGTGTTCACCGGGAAACCATAGTTCGCGCCGTTCGGCAGCTTAGTGTCGATATTCTTTTGCTCACCCGGCAAGGACGAGAACGGCACCTGCAACCACACCACATCTTTCCCAGGTTTGAGCACATCGCTCACCCAGTATGGCGTCCAGGTGTAATACAGTACCGGTTTGCCTTCTTTGTAACGCGCAATGGTATCCGCCATCATCGCTGAATAATTACCGTGGCTAACCGTTACCGTATCGGCCAGCTTATAGGCTTCGTTCTGATGGTTAATCACCGCTTCACAACCCCAACCCGGCGTACAACCCATCATGTCGGCTTTGCCATCGTCGTTGCTGTCGAACAGTTTGGCAATCTTCGGATCTTTTAACTGCTCAACGTTGGTAATGTGGTATTTATCTGCGGTCTTTTTATCAATGAGATAACCCTGCGCCGCACCGGTCACATACGTGCCTTCGCGATAAAACTTGTTACTGCCACCCGCAGCGGCATACATATCGTCATGCAGTGGCTGCCAGTTCACTGCGGTAAATGTGGCATCGCCGGAAGCAATCGAGGTGTAACCCACGTTGTAATCCACTTCGCTTGCCGTGTTTACGGTGTAACCCAGTTTTTCAAGGGCACGGCTGACAAGCTGTGTCTGGAAGGATTCTTCAGAAATGGTGCTTTGAATTGGCTGAACCGTAATGCCTTTACCCGGCAAGTCAGCGGCAAAAGTGCTGGTGGTAACGAGTGTGGCAAGAGCTGTCGCGAAAAGAGTCGTGTGTCGCATCGTTATTCCTGTTTTGGTGGTGGGCGTGAGGCGGCACGAATGCCGCCATCATGTTTATTTGATGAAGGGACGGGTCAAAAGACCAATTGGGCCGGTATTGAACCAGCGGCGGTTGCCACGGCTGCGCGAATCGCGGCCAATGGACTGAGTTAAGCGGTCGAGAATAATGGCCAGTATAACGATGCCGACGCCACCGACGGTCGCAAGACCCATATCGAGGCGGCCAATACCGCGCAGAACCATCTGGCCCAGACCACCAACGGCAATCATCGAGGCGATAACCACCATCGAAAGTGCCAGCATCAGTGTCTGGTTAACGCCCGCCATAATGGTCGGCATCGCCAGCGGTAACTGAACCTTGAACAACATCTGGCGCGGGCTTGCGCCAAACGAACGCGAGGCTTCAATTAGATCTTCCGGCACCTGCTTAATACCCAGAATCGTCAGGCGCACAATTGGCGGTAGGGCAAAGATAATCGTCACCACCACGCCAGGCACGTTACCGATACCGAACAACATTACGATTGGCACCAGATAAACAAACGCTGGGGTGGTTTGCATCGCATCCAATAATGGGCGAATTATTTTTGCTGCCCGTTCGCTGCGTGCCAGCCAAATCCCCAGCGGCAGGCCGATTATCATGCAGAACATCAGGGCCGTCAGCACCAGCGCCAGCGTCACCATAGCTTGTGACCAGGCACCAATCGCGCCAATCGCCACCAGTGAAATCAACGTTGCGATACCCATACCCAGGCTCGACATCTGCCAGGCAATCAGCGCAAACAGGATGATGGCAACTGGTGCAGGCATCCCCAGCAAGAAGTGCTGGAAGCCACTGAGGATGTAATCCACCGGCACGCGAATCCCCTGGAACACCGGGCGGAAGTGCGTCACCACCCAGTCGATACCGTGAGTTACCCAGCTATCGAGCGGGATCAGCGTCTTATGAAACGGATCGAGAATATTAAAATGTTCAGGTGCTGGAGCAGGGGCTGAATTCAGCCAGTCTGCACTGCTACTTGCAGCAGGCGTGGATGCCGCCTGGCTTCCCCACGCATCAGCAGTTGCAGCGGCATGGTTGGTTGTTGTGTCGGCAGCCGCACTGCCGGTATCCCACGGATTTGCTTCACTCATTGACTTACCCCTTCACGATCTAACGCCTGGAGTAGCACCCCTTTTGAGATGATACCCACGTACTGACTCTCTTCCCCAATAACCGGAACCGCGCACGGAGCCTGGCCGACATGGGTGAGCAACTCGCTCAGAGATGTATCAGCGGAAACTGCCGCTGGCGTTTCGAGGTAAGCGGTGTCCAGACCCTCGCCCGCAGCGAGTGCGGCTTTAAGAGAGTCGGTCGAGACAATACCGAGGAATTTTTGCCCGCGTTCGATGACATAACCGAATTCACGGTCTTCATCTTGCAGCAATTTCAGCGCAGAACGAGGGCCAAAACCGGCGGTTTTACGCAACAGACCAGCAGGGCTTCGGCGCGCAATATCTTTAGCGCTAAATACCTGACTAATATCCACACCGCGGAAGAAGGTGCGTACATAATCATTTGCCGGATTATTGAGGATTTCATCCGGTGTACCGACCTGTATTACTTCACCACCTTGCATAATGGCAATTCGGTCACCAATACGCATTGCTTCATCTAAATCGTGGGAAATAAATACAATGGTACGTTGGTGTTTAGCCTGTAATTTAATTAATTCATCCTGCATTTCAGTACGAATTAATGGATCGAGTGCGGAGAAGGCTTCATCCATCAATAATATATCTGGATTAATTGCCAATGCACGGGCTAAACCAACACGTTGGCGCATACCGCCAGAAAGCTCATCAGGATAAGCGTGGGAATAATTTTCAAGCCCTACCTGACGCAACGCATCCAGCGCTTTTTCCTGACGCTCTTTCAACGGAATTCCCGCTAATTCCATGCCAAAGGAAGTGTTATTTAACACTGTCATATGAGGCATCAAAGCAAATGACTGGAATACCATGGAGATCTTACTTTTGCGAACCTCGCGGAGTTCTGATTCTGATATTTTGGCGATATCAACGCCATCAATCAGTACCTGCCCACGGGTTGGTTCAATCAGGCGATTGAGAAGGCGAACCATGGTGGATTTACCGGAACCCGATAACCCCATGATGACAAAAATCTCGCCTTCTTCAATTGCCAGACTGGCGTCTTTTACGCCAAGCGACAGCCCTGTTTTTTCCAGTAGTTCAGCTTTTGAAATACCCTTTTCAATATATTTAAATGCGCGCTGTGGGTGCTCACCAAATACCTTATATAAATTCTTCACTTCAAGTTTAATTGCCATGCAATAAAGTTATTCCTGTATTTATATATTTATACACAATTCCTGATGGAAATATTCACTGCATATACCCTAACATACTCAGAATCTGAGACAACCCTCGATTTTCGATATATCGAATATCCACGCGGCTTGGGTGGGCAGAATTTCCCATGAGTAAAGGGCTGAGGGCAAATCAGAGAAAGATGATATTTTTTGTAAGCGAAGGCGAAATTTGCCTGAATAGCACGATATTCAGGCAAAAATGTAAACAGCAATTTTGTAGTATTTAATTAAAATATCAACGCCAGAAATGTGCGGTTTATTTGGCATAAATTACGTTAAGAAACCAAAATAATTCGAGTTGAGGGAAGGCGACAAAGCCGCAAGTCCCCAGGAGCATAGATAACTATGTGACTGGGGTGCGCGGGTGCAGTCAACGCACCTGCGGCTCGAAGTATGAAGGTTTTAAAAATCCCAATCTTCATCGATTGTTTCCACCGCTTTCCCCATTACATACGATGAGCCAGAACCCGAGAAAAAGTCATGGTTCTCGTCCGCATTG
Organism: Buttiauxella massiliensis; assembly: GCF_902500225.1. Taxonomy (GTDB): domain Bacteria; phylum Pseudomonadota; class Gammaproteobacteria; order Enterobacterales; family Enterobacteriaceae; genus Buttiauxella; species Buttiauxella massiliensis. The sequence goes on from NZ_LR722657.1 coordinate 76,297, forward strand.
GGGGAGAGTGCTGCCAGTATCGCTGGGTTCACCTCTGCCATTTCAGGCGGGAATAGCGCGTTGTAACCCAGGTTCATTAACGCCTTATTCGCGTTGTAGCAAAGAAAGGCTTTCACCTCTTCCTGCCAACCCACATCACCGTATAGCGCATCGGTATAAGCGACTTCGTTATCGTAAAGATCCATCAGCAAATCAAGGGCAAAGTTTTGCAGTTCGGTCTGGCGCTCAATGCTTTGCTGCGCCAGCACTTTCTGGAATTTGTAACCGATATAATAACCGTGCACCGCTTCGTCGCGAATAATCAGGCGAATCAGGTCAGCCGTGTTAGTTAATTTGCCACGGCTCGACCAGTACATTGGTAAATAAAAGCCAGAATAGAAGAGGAAAGACTCCAGAAATACGCTGGCGATTTTCTTCTTCAACGGATCATTGGCGTGGTAATGAGCGAGGATAATTTGCGCCTTACGTTGTAGCGGCGGGTTTTCTTCGCTCCACGCATACGCCGCATCAACATCTTTAGTCTGGCAAAGCGTTGAGAAAATCGAGCTATAGGAGCGGGCGTGCACCGCTTCCATAAAGCTCACGTTAGACAAAACGGCTTCTTCATGCGGCGTAATCGCATCATTCATTAATACCGGCGCACCAACTGTATTCTGAATAGTGTCCAGTAGCGTCAATCCGGTAAACACGCGGATAGTCAGTTGCTGTTCTTCATCGCTGAGCGATTGCCAGGCCGGAATATCATTCGACAGTGGGATTTTCTCCGGCAACCAGAAATTGCTGGTCAGGCGATTCCACACTTCGAGATCTTTCTCATCCTCGATATTGTTCCAGTTGATGGCACTTACGCGGGTTAACTGAGTCATGTTTTCTCCTTATAAAGCGCAGGACACACAGCCCTGCACCTCCGTTCCATCCAGTGCCATCTGGCGCAAGCGAATGTAGTAGAGCGTCTTGATGCCTTTTTTCCAGGCATAAATCTGCGCTTTATTAATGTCACGAGTGGTGGCGGTATCGCGGAAAAACAGCGTCAGCGATAAACCTTGATCAACGTGGCGAGTGGCTTGCGCATAGGTGTCGATAATTTTTTCCGGGCCGATATCGTACGCATCCTGGTAAAACTCCAGGTTGTCGTTAGTCATAAACGGAGCCGGATAATAAACGCGCCCGATTTTGCCTTCTTTGCGAATCTCAATACGCGACACTATCGGGTGGATGCTTGATGTTGCGTGGTTGATATAAGAGATCGAACCCGTCGGTGGGATAGCCTGCAAATTCTGGTTATACAGGCCGTATTCCATCACGTCGTCACGCAACTGTTGCCACTCTTCGCGGGTGGGAATAGCGACCCCAGCTTTGGCAAATAACGCGCGCACCTTCTCGGTTTTTGGCTGCCATGTTTCGTGCAGATACTGGCGGAAATATTCGCCATTCGCATAACGTGATTGCTCGAAACCAGCGAAGCGCTGTTTGCGTTCTCGTGCCAGTAAATTGGATGTGCGTACTGCATGCCAGGTCACGGTATAAAAATAGAAATTGGTAAAATCCAGACCTTCTGGCGAACCGTAAGCAATACCTTCGCGCGCCAGATAACCGTGCAGATTCATCTGCCCGAGGCCGATGGCATGTGACGCGGCGTTTCCTGCTTCAATCGACGGAACTGAGCGAATGTGGCTCATATCGGAAACCGCCGTCAGCCCGCGAATTGCGACTTCGATAGTCTGGCCAAAATCGGGGGAATCCATGGTATGGGCGATATTCAGTGAGCCGAGATTGCAGGAAATATCTTTGCCTGTTTGTTGGTAATCGAGGTTTTCGTCGTAAGTAGAAGGGCTATTAACCTGCAAGATTTCTGAACACAGGTTGCTCATATTAATACGCCCGGCAATCGGGTTTGCGCGATTTACCGTGTCTTCAAACATGATGTACGGGTAACCAGACTCAAACTGGATCTCGGCCAGTGTCTGGAAGAAATCACGCGCATTAATAAAGGTTTTGCGAATACGCTCGTCCGACAGCATTTCTTCGTAAAGTTCACTGACGGCAATATCACCAAATGGCTTGCCGTAAAGACGCTCGACATCATAAGGCGAGAACAACGCCATCGGCTGGTTATCTTTCGCCAACTGGAAAGTGATATCCGGGATCACCACGCCAAGCGAGAGCGATTTGATGCGAATTTTTTCATCAGCATTTTCGCGCTTGGTGTCGAGAAAACGCAAAATATCGGGATGATGGGCGTGAAGATAAACCGCCCCCGCGCCCTGGCGCGCACCGAGCTGGTTGGCGTACGAAAATGCATCTTCCAGCATTTTCATCACCGGAATAACACCGGACGACTGGTTTTCGATGCGTTTAATCGGCGCGCCAACTTCACGCAAATTCGACAGCAGGAAAGCTACACCTCCGCCACGTTTCGAAAGCTGCAATGCGGAATTTACCGCACGGCCAATCGACTCCATATTGTCTTCAATTCGCAGTAAGAAGCAGGACACCAGTTCGCCGCGCTGCATTTTCCCGCAGTTCAGAAAAGTGGGCGTGGCAGGCTGGAATCGGCCGCTGAGCATCTCATCCATCAATTGCGTGGCGAGGTTTTCGTTACCCTGTGCCAGTGTTAACGCCACCATGCACACACGGTCCGGGAAATGTTCCAGATATTCTTTACCGTCGTAAGATTTCAGTGTGTAGCTGGTGTAATACTTCCATGCGCCGAGGAACGTTTTGAACTGGAAACCGCTGTTGAGCGCCTTCTCAAACAACGTGACAACAAAACGGCTGTCATAGCGTTGTAGCACGGCATTGTCGTAATAACCTTCTGCCACCAGGTAGTCGAGGCGAGCTTGCTGGTGGGGAAACTGGCGCGAACGGGGTAGCACATGTTGTTTATGGAATTGCTCTACCGCCAGCTTATCTTTCTCAAACTGGATATGGCCTGCGGAATCATAAAGATTCAACATGGCGTTGAGTGCGTGATAATCCGCGCTTTCCGTCGCCATTACGCTGATAGCTTCTGTCGTTGCCAAAATTCTTTGACTCCCTTACGCACGTTTTCAATATCTTGCTCGGTGCCGAGTAACTCAAAACGATAGAGATACGGTACCTGGCATTTCTGGGCTATCACGTCACCCGCCCGGCAAAATCCGTCGCCGAAATTACGATTACCGCTGGCAATCACACCGCGCAGTAACGAGCGATTCGTCGGATTATTTAAAAATCGAATCACCTGGGCCGGTACGGCACCGGCAATTCCACCACCGCCATAGCTGGGCACTATCAAAATATAAGGTTCTGTCACTTCCAGCCGCTGTTTGAAATCCAGCGGAATGCGCAGCGCGGGTAATTCCAGGCGTTCGACAAAACGCAGAGTATTTTCCGAGGTGCTTGAGAAGTAGACGAGTTTGCTCATGCAGTGGCTCGTAAGCGCAGGCGGTTGATCATATCCGGCCGGAATCCGCTCCAGCTCTCTTGTTCAGTGACCACAACAGGCAACTGGCGAAAACCTTTTTCCCGTAAATCATCAGCGGCTTCCGGGTGTAAATCGAGGTTAATCAGCTCAAAATCAAACCCACGGCTTTCCATTGCCCGCTTAGTGGCATGGCACTGAACACAGTCATTTCGAGTGTATATGGTAATGCGCATGATTCTTATTCTCTCTGTTGTTGAGAATATGAATACTAGATGTGGGTAATAAAATAATCAACCATACAAGATATAGTATTTTTGAATAAGGATAGAAAAGGTGATGAGCGGGGCGGGTTGCGGGAAAAAAGAATTTTTAGGGTGGATTAGCGCTAGCGAATCCACCACTATGGTGCGGGCGTCGCTGCGCCAATCCGACCAGAAAAAACTACATACGCATACTGATCGCCAGGCGGTTGAACGCATTCATCAGACTTGCAGTGAAAGTAAGATCGCTAATCTCTTGTGCGGTGAAGAATTGCAGTAGTGGCTGATAAACCGCATCTTCCGCGCCTTCAGTGATAAGAGTGATGGCTTCGGCCCAGGCTAATGCCGCGCGCTCTTTTTCACTGAAGTGATTACTCACTTTCCAGCCCGCCAATGCATCTAGCTTGGCCTGGTCTACGCCATCTTTGCGCAGTGCTTTTGAGTGCATCTCGAGGCAATAGGCGCAGCCGTTAATTTGCGAGACGCGCAGGAAAACAAGTTCAATCAGGGTCGAGCCGAGTGAGCTCGACTCCAGACCTTTCAGTGCCTGAAGCATTGGCTTGAATACGGCTGGGGAAAGGTCGTAGTAAGGCTGGCGTAGTTCAATCATGGGGTAATCCTCGTGTTGGTGTGAGGGCAATTTAACACTATGATGGACTACTAAAGAGAGCCATAAATTAACTAATAAAGCAGGCCATAATGGCAAAGTCGATTGAACCCGTAGTGAGTGCTCACCATTCGATTCCGCGTTACCAGCAAATCGCGAGGCAGCTTAAGCAGGCTATCAGTGATGGTGAGCTGGTTGCCGGAAGCCGCTTGCCATCAAGTCGCACCATGGCGCTGGAACTTGGAGTGGCCCGGGCAACCGTGGAAAATGCCTACGGGGAGCTGGTTGCACAAGGGTGGCTGGAAAGACGCGGCCAGGCAGGGACCTTTGTCAGCTTGTCGGTGACGAAAGGCGCAAATAACCCCGAGACGACAACCAGCCAACCGCAAGGTACGCCACGTCCATTCCAGGTGGGTTTACCCGCGCTGGATGCATTCCCGCGCGCATTGTGGGCGCGAATTATGGGGCGGCGCTTACGTCTGCAAACACGCTACGATCTAGTGTTACCTGAAGCAAACGGGGAGTCGACATTACGCCAGGCCATTGCCGATTATTTACGTTTCTCACGCAGCATCGACTGCCAGCCGGAGCAGATTTTCATCACCGCCGGTTTTCAGGCTGCAATGAGACTGGTTGTGCATACACTTGCCAAACCTGGTGACGGAGTCTGGCTCGAAGATCCCGGTTATCGCTATGTGCGCCCGGTATTTTCAGAAGCGGGCATGGCATTACATCCGGTGCCGGTCGATGGTGAAGGGATGCAGATTGATTATGGTATTAACCATTTTCCAGATGCGCGTTTTGCACTATTGACCCCGGCTCATCAAAGCCCGCTGGGCGTGGCTTTATCACTAACTCGCCGTCGCCAGTTGCTTGACTGGGCTGCGACAAATCATAGCTGGATTGTTGAGGACGATTACGACAGTGAGTTCCGCTACCACGGAAAACCGCTGCCGCCGATAAAAAGCCTTGATGGTCCGCAGCGCGTTATCTATGCCGGAACGTTCAGCAAATCTTTGTTTCCCGCTTTACGCGTCGCCTGGCTGGTGGTGCCGCAACAGGAGGTCGAGGCATTTTCACAGCACACACATTTCCTGCCATGCACTGCCCCATTGTTGATTCAACAAACCATTGCAGATTTCCTGCGCGAAGGGCATTTCTGGCGGCATTTGAAAAAGATGCGTATGTGCTACAGCGAGCGAAGAGTATGGCTGGAGAATGCGCTGCAACAACAGGGGTTTGATGTCGTCCCGCAGGCGGGAGGCATTCAACTGGTGATGCGAGTAAAGGGTGATGACCGCGTACTGGTGGCTAAAGCCCGCGATGCAGGGCTTGCGGTACAAGCATTAAGTGACTGGCGAATGGTGGCAACAGGGGAAGGGGGAATATTGATGAGTTTTACTAATCTCACCTCACAAGCTATGGCGTTAAAAGCCGCGAAACAGCTACGCGATGCGATTAGCTGAAATCAAATAGCCAACAAAGACGCCGCCTGAGGAGTTAAGGATATAAAAAACCCCGGAAGTGGCTCCGGGGTTAGACGCATATTTATTATCACTACACTTTTCGGATTATCGACGGGAAGCTAATAGAGCCCCGATGAATATACCTACAGCGGCGCTGATACCCACGCTCTGCCATGGTTTATCTCGTACATATGTATCGGCACAACCTACCGCATCACAAGCGGCTTGTTTTACGCGGGTGCGACCATGAAGGCGGGCTCTTGTCTCTTTAAGCAGAGACTCCGCTTTTTTGCGGGCAGCTTCCCCTTCTTCTTTAACATCGCTACCGAACGATTTAAGAACCTCTTCCAGCGTGTCAGCCAGTTGGTTCACGTCACGGTTAATATCATCAACGCCTTCGTCTACATCATTTCGATTTACGCGGTTAAACATTGGTTTCTCCCTTTTTGCGATGTACTACTCAGTGTAGACCATAATTTTTAGTAATGAGTCAGTTCACTCTCTTTCACCGTCTTTATGGACTAATCTGAAAGCGTTGCTAATGCTGGTTATTGTAAGGTTGCGCTGCAATAGAAGATGACGAGGAAAAAATATGTATTTACGACCTGATGAGGTGGCCCGCGTTCTTGAAAAAGCCGGTTTTACCATGGATATAGTGACACCGAAAACCTACGGATACCGGCGTGGGGAAAACTACGTTTATGTAAATCGTGAGGCGCGGATGGGGCGAACAGCTTTGATCATTCACCCCACGTTAAAAGAACGAAGCCAGACTCTGGCAGAGCCTGCGACAGATGTAAAAACCTGCGATCATTATCAGCAATTTCCACTCTATCTGGCTGGTGAAACCCATCAGCATTACGGTATTCCGCATGGATTTAGTTCACGCGTCGCCCTGGAACGTTACTTGTCTGGCTTATTTGGCGAGCACTAATTCGAATGAGGCGTTGTTGGGTTCACACCTCAACGCTATCACACCTCTGCTTTTGCGCTTCGATAACCGCTGATACGGAATAAGCGACGGCAATAATCAAGAAAATAGCCATACGCAGCGCCCATAAGCATCGAGACGATGATATTTGAACTTACTGCCGCGACTATTTGATTCCAGTCTGCTCCGACCGACCACAAAATAGCGACGTACACAGGTGACTGGAAAGTCACGTAAGCCAGTACATCAGCGAGATTTTTCGCCCAACTGGCCTGGCTGTAGCGTTTGGTAAAACGCATAAATGCATCACGGTAAAAACCGTATGGCCAGGCAATCAGGATGTTTACAGGAATGGCGACCAGGCGCGAAGAGAGTGATTGCTCAAAACTCATGCCTGAGAGAAAGATTTCAATCATCATGTTCACAACCGAGCAATACACTACCATCGCAAAAGTATCTGCGACTGCATGGCGCAGGCGTGACTCAGGAGAAAACATTATTCCAACTCCGCATGATAATTAGCGATATACACTGCCATTTGGTGTAAATGGTAGTGCTAATAAATGATTTGTTTATGGTGGCTAGATTATATCCCTGCATGCAATTAGACAATTAGTGATAAATTTTTATTTAAAGGCATTTCGTCAATAAAATCCGCTAAATGAGACATCTCAGGCAGAGTTTCCTGATTTTGTCGTTCGGCTATTAATTTTTTATTTAAAATCAAATGGTTAATTTTTCATGCATTGCCTCAGTTTTAAGGCTACCCAGGGCCTGAAAAATCGTTATATAATTTGTTATATAGCGATATAATCAACAGGAGCATTCAAGTGGATAATCATTTTGGAAAGGGATTGATGGCAGGGCTGAAAGCCCGTGAAGCTGACAGTGTCACCAGAGTCACTCGTTTTTGCCCGGACTATAAACGCGGGTTTGTGCTGGGGTTTAGCCATCGTATTTCAGAACAAACTGGGGACCGCCAACGGGCTGCTTGGGAAGCAGGGGTCTTGACTCGTCGCTACAACCTCGACAAAGAACTGGTGGCTGATTTTTTCAAAGAAGTGAATGCTGATACTGCAGTGAAATGCTTTTTTGCAGGTTATGAAAGAGGTTACTGAGAATAGTTTTTCGGCGGGCAAAGCAAGACCCGCCTGAGATAAGCATTAGCAAACGCCAAAATCGTCATCTTCTTTATACAGCGCAACGTCTTCTGCCTTTAAGGTGACTGTTTCGCCTGTCAAAATGCTTCTGGGCGTACAGAACAGAGTATCTCCCTGAACATCCAGAACTTCATATTTTGGGCCGCCTTTTTTGGGCTGCACCAGATCGCCTGCTTTGAACATAGTTTTCCTCTTTCAACGAAGATAAATAAACAACGTCTATCGTTAACCATAGCCCAAAGCGGCAGGGTACATGTCGATTTAACCTAACGTTTGTTCCACGGCATTTTTTCTAGCAGACGTGCCATGCCACAAAAACCGCTTATGCCTGCAAAGAGCAAACCTGCACCCACAAATCCAGAAAGTAAGAAAAAACCCGGATGTCCTGCATAACCCAGCACTACGCCTGCAAGCACCAACGTACCCGCAGCAATTTGTACCTGGCGCATCAAAGGCAATGGTTGTGATTTATCCGCAAGAATTTCCTGCCCGTCTTTCTTCCAGGCATCCAACCCACCAGTGAGGATCAAAACTTTCGCCGGAGCCATAGCATCAGCCAGCTTTTGTGCATTTTGAGTCGTGCGCATTCCGGACTGACAATGAAAAATCACGGTATCGAAGGGGTCGAACGGGCCAAGACGGTCACCGTTTTCGATGGCCGAAAGAGAGAGCAAATGCGCCTCAGGGATATTCTCACGCGCATGTTCATCCCGCTCGCGGATATCAATCAACGCGGCTCCTTGGGCGACCAGAATTTTGGCCAGCGCCGGGGAAATAGTCTCGATAGTCATGTTGTTCCTATTGGCAATAGAGTGCTTTTACTGAGTTAAGGAGACGATAAAACAAAAAAGAATGCACGGTTTTTTAGAGGTTTTTGATCGGCAAATTTAAGAATTTGAGTTCATGAGTCGTTTTGTTCTGATGAAGTGTGAAGATCTGGCGTCAAGGCATCAGTATCAGGTTATGGCATTGTTAAGTGGATTTCAGACATGGAAGTTAATAAAAAGTCAAGCACAGTAAACAGTTTACTGACCGTATTATTTTTGGTGATGTTAATTCCTTTTATGATGGTTTCTATTTGGTCATTTGCTAATATACACAAGAATAATATAGAAGTTTTTGAAAATAATCTGACGCGATTTACACATAATACAGCAATGGAAAGTGTTAATCGCCAGTTAGAAGAGATTGATCTTGTGTTCCAGATTCTGAATGGCCAAATGACATATGCCGGCACTCAGGTTTTTATTAATGAAGAGAAAGGAATCCTTCATTCAATTATTGCATCTATTGTTAATACATTATCTTTTTTTGATGCGGCTATTATTTCCGATGTCAAGGATAATTACCGTTCATACCCAGAAATAAAACTAGATAGTTACATTCCAAGTAAACGCCCCTGGTATCCAAGTGTTAAAAACCAAAAAGGTATTCATTATTCTGAGCCTTATTCAGATGTCCTTGCTGAGTCTAATGATCCTGAAGTTCGTAGTATTACCGTGAGTATGAACCTGTTTGATGAAGAACTACAAAAATATGGAAACATAGGTTTTGACTTGGATATGGATACCATGAGTTCTGCCTTGATAAATGTGGTGGTTCCTTTTGAGGGGAAGTTTTTAGTCGCCTCAAAAGATGGCACTGTCATTATGAATGCAAATATTAAAGATATTTTTCGTCAAAAAGTGCCATTAAACTGGGTTGAAAAATCTATTGACTTAGAAGGCCATTTTTACGATGAAGAAACAAAGAAGCATATTTACTACCGCTCTTTTACCGATCCATATTGGTTAGCGTTTACGATTGTTGATGACGAAAAATATAATGAATTTATTAATGATGCTCCACAATCATTGATATACATCATTTCAGTATGCCTAATCATATATATTATTCTGCTTTGCTTATGCCGTGTATACATCAGAGAGATAGTTGGCCGTCTGTATATGGGCGTCAACGGCATTAGTTATGATGGCCAAACGCAGGATCTGGAAAAGATCTATACTAATATAAAAAATAGCCAGGTTGAACTTAAAGAAGTTCGCCGTATTTCGGGTGAAGATGCTTTAACCGGAATTGGAACCCGGCGTAAATTTGATGACCGAATGGCTGAGTTGATTGATTGCAATTCTACATTCTATCTGGCAATCCTGGATCTGGATAATTTTAAAAGTATCAATGATACGTTTGGTCACACTGTAGGTGATTCGGTGCTTAAATATGTCAGTAAGGTTGGTAAATCTATTATCGAGCCGGACTATGATATTTATCGTTTTGGTGGGGAAGAATTGGTCGTGCTGTTCCATGGCGGGGAATACGATGTCTACTTTGACTTGCTGGAAACCTGGCGCATGACCATATGCCAGCGGCAATGGCGAGAAACCACATTGAATGTAACCTTTAGCTGTGGTATCGCGCGTTGGCAGCCAGGTGAAAGTGCACAGGATATTATAACCAAAGCAGATAAAGCGTTATATGAGGCGAAGCACTCAGGGAAAAATGCGATTTACACTGCAAATGACTAAATAATGAGGTGAATTATGCAGGAATAGGCCGCTTAATAATTAGTCTCAATCATGGAAGGAAAATAAAATGATGGTTGATAATGAGGATGTCAGAAAGATACTGGCTAATATTTCTCAGGGAAATCCGGAGCAGTCCCTCGTCATTTATTTGCAGCCGACTATTAACATGGTTGATGGACAATGTGTGGGCGCTGAGGCGTTAGTGCGTGGGAGAGTTGAGAGCAAGCTTGTGTTCCCGGACCGCTTCATTGGTCTGCTGGAACAAAATAAAGATATTCGTAAGGTGGGCGTTCACGTACTGCAACGAGCCATACAGTTCAGTAAAGAACATGAGTTACATCTCCAGGATAACTTTAGTCTCAGTAGTAATTTTTCGCCTATCGAAATCAACGACCGAAGTGTCGTTGAGAAAATTAAAAGTATTACTGATGCAAAAGGGTATCCAAGCCACAAAGTGACCATTGAGATTACTGAAACAGATATTTCCCTTAGTTCACAAGGCCGGCAGAATGCCTGCTGGTTGCAGCAACAAGGTTTTGTGATTGCCTGGGATGATATTAGTCATCTCGATGATTTGAGCAAAAACAGCCGTGAATTTTGCAGCAATGTCATTAAGCTCGACCGTAGCCTGCTCAATGAAGAGTGTTTGCCCCTAGCACGTGAAATCATCTTGTTATGTAAGATCAAAAAATTACAGCTGGTTGCCGAGGGTGTGGAATATGCCTGGCAGCGAGATTGGTTGCTCGAACAAGGCGTTACTGCTTGTCAGGGATACTATTATTCCCCGCCTGTAAATAAACAAGTTTTTGCACAAAAATATATCTGTGCCTGAGCCCATTTTTCGCGCTGAGAGTCCACGTTTGTAGTTTGTCTCTGGCCCATATTATAAAGAGGTAATAACATGAGCGACATTGGCTCAAATTTTATTCTTAGAAAGATAACCCATAGCGATTTTTCTAACGTGGTGGACTTTTACGTCCAGCCAATTTTCAACTTGTCATCTTTCCAGTGTGTCGGTGCCGAGGTGCTATTACGTGGGATGCATCGGCACAACATCATTCAGCCCGCGCAATTTCTCCAGCAGCTTGAAGAAAATGACGGCATTATTAATGTCGGAAAATATATCATTGGTAAAGCCTTTGAGTTTTTACAACTTGAAGTGTTACCACAAAAGCCAGATTTCTTCCTCAGCATCAATCTTGCACCACATCAACTCAATGATGAAAGCTTTTCTGAAAGCATTATTGCGCTGCAATCCGCGTACGCCATTCCGCCAAAATCTGTGATTTTTGAGATAACGCAGTCTGCTGAAGAATTAGCGGAAAGTGGTGAGAAAAATATTCAGCAATTGCAAAATGCTGGGTTTTCTTTTGCTTGGGATGATGTGGGCAGTATTGATGATGTACAAAACAAGCTGGCCCAGTCGGCATGTGATTATATCAAATTGGATCGCAGCTGCCTTAAGAACGGTAACAGCGAGAAAACGCCTGAACTCATTCTGGAAGCGCATAAAAATAATGCCTCCATTATTGCAGAAGGGGTTGAAACAATGGCGCAAACGTCGATGTTGTTAAAACACAATGTTGAACTGGCTCAGGGGTATCTGTTTTCTCGCCCGCTGAAGAAAATAGATTTTGTAGAAGCTTATATTCGTAAATCAAATTAGCCCAACGCTTTGTTAAATTTAGCGCTGGGCTACCCATCAGGCCAGCGTCCCCACAATATTCAGATCCGCTTCATCAGGCACTTCGTTATAAGACAACACATGCAAACCAGAAGCAAACAGGCGGCCATAGCGAGAAATTAACGGGCGTAATTGTGGCGTTACCAGCAGCAGTGGCGCCATACCTTGCGCTTTCATATGCTCCTGAATCATTGGCATCGTGTTTTGTAATTGCGTCAGAATATTCGGGTCAACCGGGAAGTTATCCAGCCCAACTTTTCCACTTTGCTGTGCGTGATTGAGGGCGTTGAGCAGAATGTTTTCCAGTTCATTATCTAGTGTATAAGCCTGAAGGCTGCGCTTTTCTCCGTTGATATTATGGATAATGGCGCGGCGCAACGCGAAGCGCACATCCGAGGTTAATAGCACCGGATCTTTCGTCAATGCGGCACTTTCAAGCAGAGTCGCTGCAATGGTATTAATGTCTTTCAGTGAAATCTGCTCTAATAACAACTGGCGATAAACTCGCAGCAAAAGGCTGTAGTTAAGTTGGGCAATTAAATCCTCTGCCAACTTCGGCGCCTGCTGGCTCAAACGATGATGCAAATGCGTGATGTCGTCGTAATTAAACAATTCAGGCAAATAATTGCGCGCAATTTTATTGACGTGAGTTGCGACGACGCTTGCACAATCCACCACTTGATATCCCAGATTCAGCGCCTTCGCTTTTTGCTCCGGTAATATCCAGGTAATCGCCATGCCATAAGCGGGGTCTGTATCCAGCACCCCATCGATTTCGCCGTACAATTCCGCCCCTGGAATTGCCATTAACTTGTCGGCATGCACTTCACCGGTCGCAATGCGAATACCGTTGATATGAACTGCGTACTGAGAGGGCTTCAGGCGGAAGTTTTCTCGAATCCGTATTTCGGGCAACAGCACGCCGCAGGTTTCAGAAATCAGCTGGCGCACGCCACGAATACGTTGAGAAAGCGGGCTACCTCGAGTGGTATCCACCAGAGTCACCAGCTTATAGCCCAGATTCAAACCAATCGGTTCCACCTGGGGAATGCTGTCCCAGTCAATAACCGGTGGATTGTCGTGGGAAATTGCTTCATTGATGGCATCAATTTCAATGATCGGCTGTGGTGCTGCCACTTTTTTGCTCTGTTTCCATCCTGCAAAAATCAGCAGTGCGGTAAAACTCAGGAACGCGATGTGCGGCATACCCGGCACGATAGCTAGCACGAACATGACAAACGCGGCGGTATAGAGAATGGAAGGGCGCGCCAGCAACTGGTTGTTAATTTCGGTGCTGATGTCGTTACCGTCACCGACGCGGGTCACGATAATTGCCGCAGCAGTAGAAAGCAGCAGGGAAGGGATTTGCGCGACCAGTCCATCACCGATGGACAGCAAAACATACTGTTTGAATGAGTGGCCAACATCGAGATTATGGGCAAATACACCGATACAGATACCGCCGATAATGTTGATTATCAGGATCATAATCCCGGCAATCGCATCGCCGCGCACAAACTTCGATGCACCATCCATTGCACCATAGAAATCTGCTTCACCGGAGACATCCTGGCGGCGTTGTCGAGCCTGTTCCTGATTAATTAAGCCCGCGTTCAGGTCAGCATCAATCGCCATTTGCTTGCCTGGAAGCGCATCAAGCGTGAATCGTGCGGAGACTTCGGAAATACGCTCCGCACCTTTGGTGACCACCACGAAGTTGATGATCATCAGGATCACAAACACCACGAAGCCGACGACAAAGTTACCGCCGATAACCACCTGGCCAAAGGCTTCAATAACTTTACCTGCCGCACCTTCCCCTTCGTGACCATGTAATAACACCACACGAGTGGATGCGACATTCAGGGTCAGACGCATTAGCGTCGTAATCAGCAAAATGGTCGGGAAAATCGCAAAGTCGAGCGGGCGTTTACTGTTAACCGAAACCAGCAACACCATGACGGCCAGCACGATATTGAAGGTGAACAGAATATCGAGGATTAACGGCGACAGTGGCAGCATAACCATAGCCAGCACGCAAAGTAATAACAGAGGAATACTCACGTTACTTCGCCGAATCAGGTTGAAGTAACCCGTAAATTTACCGTTTGCCATCTGTTTTCATTACCTCTTTTGGGATGTCCATATGCTTGTTCAATTGCGGCTTTATATCGCTGCGTCCATTGCGCCACTCTTTAATCTGCATCACGTAGGTGAGCACATGTGCAATGGCGCGAAATAGCTGGGAAGGAATTTGCTGGTTTACGCGCGTGCTGTAATAAATGGCACGCGCGAGCGGTGGAAACTCAACGATTTCAATCTGGTTTTGAGTGGCGACTTCTCGAATATACAGGGCGATATCGTCCATCCCTTTGGCGAGAATATAAGGGGCCTGCGCCTTATTTGGGTCATATTTCAACGCGACGGCATAGTGGGTCGGGTTGGTTAAAATCACGTCAGCGGTCGGCACGACTTTATTAATCTGACCCTGTGCCATTTGCCGTTGCAACTGGCGAATTCGCCCTTTTACCTGTGGGTTGCCGTCGTTATTTTTATGTTCATCGCGCACTTCTTGTTTGGTCATGCGCATCTTTTTCATAAACATGAAAATGGATAATGGCACATCAATAAATGCGAAGATGATAATCACGCCGATCAACCACCAGAATGACTGGCGCAGAATCAGCAAACCTTCTTCAATTCCCTGGCGCAACCAGATGCGCTGCAAGCCCAGCAATTCAGGCAAATTATCCTGAATCAGCGACCATAAAACAGCCATCAACACGCTGCATTTCAGCAGCATTTTCAGCACGTCAACATAGTGGCTGGATGAAAACATACGTTTCAGACCACTGATTGGACTTATCTTTTTGAAGTCTGGAAGCAGTTTATTAGGTGTGAAAATCCAGCCACCGGGTACCAGCGTTGAAATGATGCAAACCAGCGGAATGGGTACTAACGTCAGAACGAATTTCAATAGCAACCAGACATGGTGCATCAGGAACTGTTCGAGAGCTGCATCGTCGTTGAGTTTTCCCGCCATGGTCGCAACGGAAAAAAAGGAGTCCTGAACCAGCTGGCGGTAGAACGGGAAAAAGATCATCAGAGTGATAAGCGATGTGACCAGACCTGCGGCCATCGTCAGATCTTTTGAACGCGCAATATCCCCTTTTTCACGCGCTTTACGAAGCTTACCGTGGGTAGCCTTTTCGCTTTTATCTCCCGAACCTGACATCAGTAAACCCGTACCGAATCAAGTTTGCTGAGAATGTAATTCGTCAGACTGAGATAGTGCTCAGGGATATTACTGACCATCAATGCAAGGCACAGCAGGCCAAACAGCATGCTGATAGGAAATCCTAACGAAAACAGGTTCAGCGTCGGTGAAATACGGTTCAGTAAGCCGAACGAGCCTTGCACCATTAGCATCACAAAACCGGTCGGTAGCGCGATTAATACGGATGAGGAAACAAGCCAGCCGAGACTTTGCACCAGGGTTTGCAGCGACAACGAAGTGATTGCTTGCCCTGGCGGCCAATAGGTAAAGCTTTTATAGATGATGGTTACGAGCAGCAGGTGCCCGTCCATGGTGAAAAAAAGCAGCACGCTGTAAACAAAAATTATTTGTGAAATCACGGTGGTGGAGTTGCCGTTGCTGGGGTCATTCATTACTGCCATACCGAGACCCATATTCATTGAAAGAATATGCCCGGCGGTTTGCAGAGCCACAAAAACCAACTGCAACATGGCACCAAACAGAAAGCCCCACAGGATCTGCTCACCAATCAGCACAACGCTGCGCATTGAAAGCAATTCAGTTAGCACCACAACTTGATGCAGCATGGGGGAAATGACCGCCGTAAGCGCAATAGCGAGGCCAATTTTGATGCGCCGGGAAATGGATCGTTGATCAAATACCGGGCTGAAATGGATAAACGACAAAATGCGCACAAACGGCAGAAAAGCGGCCATCAACGGGGCGATCAGTGTCGGAATGTCAAAGCCCATAATGATTTAGCCAACCAACCGTGCAGCCTGATGGAAAATTTCAATGGTGAAATCAGACAGTTTAATCAGCATCCATTTCCCCGCTACCACCAGAACCAGCAATGTAACAACCAGGCGCGGCAAAAAGCTGAGGGTTTGTTCGTTAATCTGCGTGGTCGCCTGGAAGATACTGACCACCAGGCCAACGAGGAGGCTGGGAACAATCGCTACCACAGAAATAATCAGCACCAGCAAGATGGCACCGGACATAATCTCCCCGGCGGTGTCCATGGTCATCATCCTGAAACCCCTTGTACGCTGGTGGTCAGCGTGCTGACAATCAAGTTCCAGCCGTCGCAAAGCACAAACAGCATCAGCTTAAATGGCAAGGAAACAATCAGCGGTGACAGCATCATCATCCCCATCGCCATCAAAATACTGGCGACAATCAGGTCGATAATCAGGAATGGGATGTAAATCATAAAGCCAATCTGGAAGGCAGTTTTCAGCTCGCTCAGCACGAAAGCCGGTACCACGATACTGAGATCCATTTCCATCGGATCGCCTTTCTCACCCGCAATCGACATGATTTGCGCCATCGAGGTTTTACTGGTTTGCGCCAGCATATATTTCTTAAGCGGTAGCTCGGCGGTGGTCAGTGCCTCTTTAAGCGAAATAGCATCATTCTGATAGGGAACAATGGCCTGGTCGTAAACTGTGGTCCAAACCGGGCGCATTACCAGCATGGTTAATGCGAGCGCGATCCCCGTCAGAATTTTATTCGGTGGGCTTTGTTGTAAGCCAAGTGCCTGGCGCAAAATCGCCAGCACAATAATAAAGCGTGTGAAGCAGGTCATCATCAGCACCATGATCGGCAAAAAGCCGAGCAGGGTCATCAGAATCAGAATTTCAACCTTAACGCTGTAATCCTGGCCGCTGCCGTTGCTGGTGGTGCTGAGCAGGGTAATATCCCCGTTCGCGGCTAACAGGTGAGGCGAAATAAGCAGCCCGGTTAACAATAATAAACCCAGGCCAGTGCTGCGAAAATTGCGACTCATTGCGTCAGTTTGCCTAGATCGTGGTTGCTAAATTCGATGATACGCAGGCCGTATTTATCATTAAGCACTACCACTTCGGCTTTACCGAACTGAATGCCATTCACCTTTAAATCCAGCGGTTCACCCGCCATCTTATCCAGCTCAATCACGCTGTCGTTGCTGATTGTCATCAGCTCAGCCAATGAAATACTCACCGAAGCAACTTCAAGTGTCAGGTTTACCGGAATACGGCTGAACAGCGCCATTTTACGTAGTTGTTCACTACGGCTTTCCGTTGCAGTCTTCTCCACAGATTTCGCGGCGGAAATATCTGCGTCATGCCCGGCAGTTTCCGGCAGGTCGATTTCGTCCAGATTAAAATCAATGGACAGGTCATTTTGATCACTCATACTTCATCTCTGGAGTTTTATCATTAAATTCAGAAAGATATAACCGTCCTCGTTCTTCCGCGACGACTGAGCTAAAAATCTGTTCATTTTCAATAAAAACCGGTAACGGTTCATTTAAGGAAACGGGAATGATGTCACCCGGTCCAATATTTAATAGTTGGGCAACGGTAAGATTAATGGATACCAGGCGACCGGTAAGGGTCAGCGGCATATTGGTAAACATATGTTCTATTTGTTCAGAAGAGAGATTCTTAGCCTGTGGCTCACTGCTTTCGCCATCTGCACGTGAAGTGGCAAGAAGTAAATCAACGTGATGCGCATCCAGCAAAATAGAAAAGCAATATTCATCATAACCTTCAAGCCAGAACCGAACCGAATAAGGCCATTGATGAATAATCGAGGTGTAATCATTCTTCAGTTCAAGCGTTTCATTTAATACTTCCTTGACCATGGTGAGCTGCAAAAGCTCCTGGCCAAGTTTTATTTTTAACCGGTCTTCAGTTTTGGTAACCGATTGGGTGAGATCTAAAGAGACGGTGTTGCCTTCTTTGCTCAGTCCGTAATAGGTATGCAAAATGCTCAGTAAAAACTTACGATTAATATCGAAGCCAATACTTCCATAAGCTGTTGAGAATATTTGTGCATTTTTGCAATGATAATCAATATCAAATGTCAGGTTGCTCAGTAGAGCATTGAGGCGATATTTTTTTAAAAAGAAAATACCTAACCTGGCTTCGATGCTGTCAAATTTAGCGCTGATTATTTTGGGTATCTTGTGATAGGCCCTGCCAAGTTTACTGACATCCAGTCGCGTGAGTTCAGGACAATCAGAAGCCTGATAAACACGAGTTCTATGCGATGCATTCTGCATGATGTGTCCATTATCATTCAGTGTGCTTACGTTAACGCTTCTTTAATATGCGGCGTTGTGCTGACGAGTAAATCAATAACCACGATGCGTGATGATTATTTTTTTGACGTGTTGCAGGTTACGTATGCAGCAATATATTACGGGCGTAAAGTATGTCGTTTGTACATGTTTAGTTCAAGTGTTAGCAGCTCATTAATACATTAATTATTTAAGTTTCTTGTTAATTAATCTGCATTAATTAATCTATAAGATATTGATTTTAAATGATTTTATTTTTGTTTCTGTTAATTGTTCTTTAATGGGGGTTAATGAGGGGACAAGCGTCGGCACTTAGGTATACTTCTGCTGGGAAAATTCTTATTAGGGTTTTGAAACCAACTTTTATTGAGAGCCTACGCATTATTGACCGGGATGGTTAGCTAGTCATTTAGACTCCCATTAATGCGATGAGATACTTGTGGATTTAGATATGGATAGTTTAACTCAGGATAGCATTGCAAACAGCCACGGGTTTATTGCTCATGCGCCTGCCAGTGTAAATGCTTTTAATTTGGCAAAAAGAGTAGCCGAATTTAATGTTGCAACCATTATTACCGGTGAAACAGGAACCGGTAAAGAATGTATCGCACGTACCATCCATCATTACAGCGTGGGTATGAATGCTCCGTATGTTGCGGTAAATTGTGCGGCAATTCCTGAGACGATGCTTGAATCCATTTTATTTGGTCACGTAAAAGGTGCTTTTACGGGGGCGCTCAGTAGCATGCCGGGGAAGTTTGAACTGGCAAATAATGGCGTACTATTGCTTGATGAAATTGGCGATATGCCTCTGAGTCTGCAAGCTAAATTATTACGGGTTTTGCAGGAGCAGGAAGTAGAGCGCCTGGGAAGCCATAAAAAGATCCCCCTCGATATTCGTGTCATCGCTTCTACAAATAAAGATTTACCCACTGAAATTGCTGAAGGGCGCTTTCGCCAGGATCTGTATTATCGTTTGGCTGTGGTTCCTATTCATGTTTCTCCTCTGCGTGAAAGACCAGAAGATATCATTCCGTTGGCATTGAATTTCATCAAGAAATATCAGTCGAGACATCTACAAAATAAAAAACTCAGTGATGATGCACGCTTTGCGTTATTAAAATATTCATGGCCAGGAAATATTCGCGAGTTGGAAAACGTTATTCAACGCGGATTGATTCTGAGCACCAGTGACGTGATTCAGGCACAGGACTTGTCATTGCCTGTATCGCACGAAAATACCCGTGCAAATAACACATGGGGTAGCGGTAGCCCGACTTTAGTCACTCCAGTTTGTGACGCGATTCGTGGTGTGAAAGTCCACGGACGGTTGGCGGAATATCAGTACATTATTGATTTACTTAAACAACACAACGGCAATAAATCACGTACAGCGCAGTCACTGGGCATTACACCGCGTGCATTACGTTATCGCCTGGCAACCATGCGTGGCGATGGAATTTACGCCTGACTGGGTTCTAAGCTTCACAGGAAGAAATAATAAATGGATAAAATTCAGTTGGTTGCTTTCTCATCCGCGCAGCAGGCAATGCTGCAACGAATGCAGCAAAACATGCTCACTACTTCACAAGGCATTATTGCTCCAGCGCAGCATATCGGCGGTGAATTTTCTGCCTCTTCCCTCTCTGGCTCATCCGCGGGTTCGTTCAGCCAAATGATGAACGAAGCCGTAAATCGTGTGGATGCCATACAGCACAGTGCGGCCGCGCAACAGATAGCCGTGGAAACAGGTATCAGCGACGATTTGACGGGCGCAATGGTCGAAAGCCAAAAAGCCAGTGTCGCGTTTTCGGCGATGGTGCAGGTGCGCAATAAGCTCACATCTGCCCTCGACGAAGTCATGAATATGGCTGTGTAAGGTTTTGATGTGATAGATAAAATAAAACAAAGATTCCCGATGACCTTTGAACATGGGCTCACGGGAAACAAAAAAAACATGCTGCTGGCTGCTGCGGGCTTGATGCTCGCCAGCGCTATCGTCACATCTCTGTGGATGACCAACCACAATTATGTGGCGCTGTTTGGCTCCCAGGAAAACGTGCCGGTGAAGCAGGTTGTTGATGTTCTGGGTAGCCAGACCATTGATTACCGTATCGACCCTGCCAGCGGCATCATTATGGTCGACAGCAGTAAACTGGCAAAAGCACGTATGGCGCTGGCGGAACAGGGTGTGACGGCCATTATGCCTGGCGGCTACGAATTAATGGATAAAGACGAATTGCTTGGCAGCAGCCAGTTTATTCAGAACGTCCGTTATAAGCGCAGTATTGAAGGTGAACTGGCACAAAGCATTATGGGGCTTGACCCGGTAGAGGCTGCGCGAGTGCATTTGGGATTGATGGAGTCCAGTTCGTTTGTACTCACTAACCAACCGCAAAGCAGCGCGTCCGTGATGGTGCGTTTACGTGCGGGGCAGCATCTTAACGACCAGCAAGTGGCATCGATTGTGCAACTGGTGGCTGGCAGCGTTCCTGGCTTAAACGCAGGGCAGGTGCGGGTTGTGGATCAAACCGGTAATCTTCTCTCTGAAGGTATCGAAACTGATAACGGCCAGATGGCAGGTATCACCAAAGTTCGTGACATCAGCCAGCAGATCAAAAGTGAAACCGAAAAGAACATCGCCAATTTGCTCAACTCTATCGTTGGGCAGGGGAATTTCCGTACTAGTGTCGTGCCGCAAGTTGATTTCAGCGCAATCGAAGAGACGCAAGAACGTTATGCGGGCGACCCACGAATCAGCGACGAAAGTATTAACCAGGAAAACGCCACCGATGAGTTAGCGATGGGCATTCCTGGTTCATTGAGTAACCGTGCACCCGCGGCGGCACCTGCACAACCACCGGCCACTGCTGCGGCAGCGACAACACCCGCCACACCCGCAACCACTAATCCTCAAGCACTCTCGAGTCGCAGCCAGACTCAGCGTAAATATGCCTATGACCGCGATGTACGCCATATCAAACATCCGGTCTACAAACTCGAAAAAATGTCCATTGCCGTGGTGTTGAATCAGTCGGCACCCGCACTGGAGAAATGGACGCCGGAACAATTCACCGCGCTCAATAAGCTTATTGAAGATGCGGCCGGGGTAGACAAGCAACGCGGGGATTCACTGACCCTCGACCGCCTGGTCTTCACGCCAGCGGGTTCCCTGGATATCCCATCAATGAAATGGTGGCAGGATCCGGATATTCGCGATTGGGGGCAGATGGGCGGTATTGGGTTCCTTGCTTTACTGCTACTGCTGCTTGGAGTTCGCCCACTGGCGCGACGCTTTACGCCAAATTCGCAGCAGCAGGTTGCCAACTTGCAGGATGAAAACAGCGGTGTGCTGTTGGAAGGCGAAACCTCAAGCGACGAAGAATCACTGGTACAGGCGTTGCCGAAGTCCTCCTTCCAGGTTGAGGATAATCTCCCGCCGCAAAGTTCAGGGCTTGAGACGAAAGTGGAATTCTTACAGACGCTAGCGCAAGGCGAAACCGAGCGCGTGGCTGAAGTGTTAAAACAATGGATAAATAGCAATGAGCGAAATAGCGCAGCCGCAACCGCAAACAAACAAGACTAATCGCACACCGGCGAGCGCAGCCAATAATGGGCGCAGCCGTCTGGAGCAAGCGGCTATTTTGCTGCTCAGTATTGGCGAAGAAGCCGCTGCGACAGTGATGGCGAAACTGAGCCGTGAAGAAGTGGTTCGCGTCAGTGAAACGATGGCGCGTTTACACGGCATCAAAGTGACGCATGCCCGGAATGCGATGAATAACTTCTTCCAGGATTACCGGGAGCAGAGCGGTATTAATGGCGCTTCCCGTAACTATCTGAAGAACATTCTTGATAAAGCGCTGGGTAGTGAGATTTCCCGTAGCGTGATTAATGGCATCTACGGCGATGAAGTGCGTTACCGCATGGCGCGGCTGCAATGGGTTGATACGCCGCAGCTCGCAAGCCTGATTGACCAGGAACACTTACAGCTACAAGCCGTTTTCCTTGCGTTCTTGCCACCGGATGTTGCGGCCAATGTATTGAGCTGCCTTGAAGAGTCGCGCCGTGATGAAATTATCTATCGTATTGCGCGGCTCGATGATGTTAACCGGGATGTGATTGACGAGCTGGATCGCATTATCGAACGCGGTGTGGCGGTGTTGTCTGAACACGGTTCAAAACTGGTGGGGATTAAACATGCGGCGGACATCGTCAACCGCATTCCGACTAACCAGCAGGAACTGCTAGAACAGTTGCGCATTCGCGATGAGGACGTGGTTAACGAACTCAAAGACCAAATGTACGAATTCTTCATTCTCAGCCGCCAGACCCCTGCGGTGCTGCAACGTCTGATAGATGAAATCCCGCTTGAAGAGTGGGCGGTTGCGCTAAAAGGCACCGAGCCAGTTCTGCGCCAGGCGATTTATAGCGCGATGCCAAAACGCCAGGTTCAGTTATTACAAAGTACCGGGACCCGTTTAGGCCCGGTTCCAGCAAGCCGTGTTGAGCAGGTGCGCAAAGAGATTATGGCAACTGTTCGTGAACTGGCAGAAGAGGGTGAGATTCAGGTTCGTCTCTTCTCTGAAGTGACGATGGAGTAACGGATGAGCCAGCCAACAAAATCGCTATTTGCCAAACCTCTTGCGGCAACCGCCCGGCCAAGAGTGCATAAATTTCCGCCGCTACACCGCAACCGCCAACTTGTCGATGGCGCGCTGGGCGACGCCGGGTTCAATGCGCCGTTCCTCGATAACGCCAGTCTGCAACAACAGCTTGCTGATGGCTTTCAGGAAGGCATGAAGCAAGGGTTTGAACAGGGCCTGGAAGAAGGGCGCGGCGAAGGTTATCAGGAAGGTGTGCGTTTGGGCTTTGACGAAGGTATGCGCAAAGGTCACGACGAAGGCAAAGTTGCCGGTCGGCAACTGTTTATTGAAGCATCCCAACCATTAGATAGCGTCACCGAACAGGTTAAGCAGTATCTGGCCGATTATGAAACACGGCGACGTAATGAGTTGCTGCAACTGGTGGAAAAAGTCACCCGCCAGGTGATTCGCTGTGAACTCACTTTGCACCCAACGCAACTGCTAACCCTGGTAGAAGAAGCCATCGGCAGCCTCGCCAAAACGCCGGAACAGTTGAAAGTTTGCCTGAATGCGGAAGAGTATCGCCGTATTAGCGAAGCGGAACCTGAACGTTCGAAAGAGTGGGGACTGTGTGCCGATCCGCACATGCAGCCGGGGGAGTGCCGGGTAGTAACCGAAACCACGGAAATGGACATTGGTTGCGAGCATCGCCTGGAACAATGCATGGACGTGCTAAAAGATACTCTCCTGCCGGAGACGCAGGATGCATAACATTGATTTCGAACAAGCGCTCAAATCGATTGAGAATATTAACCTCGCCCGTGTAGCGGGGCGCCTTGTTCGGGTCAATGGTTTGCTGCTGGAATGCGTCGGCTGTGTGCTGGCTATTGGTCAGCATTGCCGTATAGAAAGCCACGACGGCAGCATGATGGATGCTCAGGTTGTCGGTTTCGACCGTGAAATTACTCACCTGATGCCGTTTAAGCACCCGGTTGGCCTGATTGCCGGAGCCAAGGTTTACCCCGCCGAAAAAGAAGAATCGGTGATGGTGGGGATGCAATGGCTTGGGCGTGTGGTCAACGGCCTGGGTGAACCACTGGATCAAAAAGGTAAATTACAGGGTGATACCCCGTTACCCCGCCATATTGCGCAAATTCACCCACTGACCCGCCGCTCGGTTGATGAACCGCTTGATGTGGGTGTGCGGGCTATCAACGGTCTGCTGACCATCGGTAAAGGTCAGCGTGTTGGCCTGATGGCAGGCAGTGGCGTAGGCAAAAGTGTGCTGCTGGGCATGATCACTCGTTACACCCGCGCAGATGTGGTCGTGGTGGGGTTGATTGGCGAGCGTGGCCGCGAAGTTAAAGAGTTTATCGAACATTCGCTGGGTGAAAGTGGGCTGGCAAAATCAGTGGTTGTTGCTGCTCCGGCGGATGAATCACCACTGATGCGCCTGAAAGCGACTGAACTGTGCCACGCCATCGCCAGCTACTATCGCGATCGCGGTCTGGATGTGTTGCTGCTGGTCGATTCCCTGACGCGTTATGCGATGGCCCAGCGTGAAATTGCGCTCTCACTCGGTGAGCCTCCAGCCACAAAAGGCTATCCACCGTCTGCTTTTGGTCTGATCCCAAAACTGGTGGAAAGCGCCGGAAACAGTGAGGGGCAAGGCACGATGACGGCAATCTATACCGTGTTGGCTGAAGGTGACGATCAACAAGATCCGATCGTCGACTGCGCCCGTGCAGTTTTGGATGGGCACATTGTACTTTCAAGGCATCTGGCGGAAGCCGGGCACTATCCGGCTATCGATATTTCCCAGTCGATCAGTCGCTGTATGTCGCAGATCGTCACTACCGACCACCAACGCGCCGCGCGTACCTTAAAACAACTGTACGGCGAATACATGAATATCAAACCTATGTTGCCGCTTGGGGGATACGTTGCAGGCAGTGACCCACTGGTGGATCGTGCGGTCGGGATGGCTCCTGCTATCCACCACTATTTACAACAGGAAGTTGGCTTTGGTGCGACGCTTGAAAATACCATCGAGGATTTACAGTCGTTGGTTCAGCGTTAAATCGAGTGACAAAGAGGTAAAGGATGCCAAGAACCATCAGAACGCTTGAACACCTGGTACAGATGCGCGCCCGCACGGTGAAAGATCTCAGTGGAAAATTATCGTCCCAAAAGCAGCTGTGCCAGCGTTATGAAAACAATATCCAGGCGCTGAATAATCTGGCGGTGGTGCCCGTGGGGGCGGTAAATACCCATGCCGCCATGATGACCAATCAGGCGCATTATAAGAAAAACATCCAACGTATTATCAACTGGCAAAAGCAAGAGCAGACGCTTGCGGATATGAAAATGCAGGAGATCCAACAGAATTTACTGCATGAAGCGCGCCGTGAGCGCGGATATCAACTGGTGCTTGAGCAACGGCAGGATAAATTCGCCAGTGAAGAAGCGCGCAAAGATCAGAAAACTACAGATGCGATGTCGACCCAAAGCTGGATGCGACGCTTACGATCTTGATTTTCTCAGTAGAGCCAGTCTGCGGGCTGGCCTGCGTTAACCACATTTTCCATAACCTGCTGCTGCATATGCAACACCATGCCATTGCGTTCATTTAATTGTTGGCATAGCTGAGCGTGGCGTTGTAAATCTTCCCAAAGCGCACTGATTTTTCCCTGATGCTGCTCGGGTAACCGTTGAATAAATTGCCGCAACCCCGCTTTGTCCGCGCTAAAACCCAGTGTCTGTAATGACTGCTGGCGGCTCGTTGCGCTATCAGTAAGCTGCTGGTAAATCTGCATCAATTCCTGATTCACACGGCTGAGTTGCTCACTATTGCGCTCCAGCAACAACGTGCGTTGTTCTTCGAGTAAATTCTTCAGCATGATATAGCGCAGCCTGTCTTGCACCATATCCTGCAACAAAGCGGTCATCCGTTGGCCTGTTGTTATCATGTTGATTACCGTTGAAAGTATTTCTGAATAGAGAGCGTCAAATCATCAAGATTGACGTGCAACTGACCATTGCTAATCGCTTGCTTCATTTCCGCTACGCGGTCCATATCTACTTCCGGCAGGTTTTGCAGTGCTTTCTGAGCATCACCCAAAACAGGGTCAACGGATGCAATCGGTGCGCTGCGAAGCGGGGCTGACGCTTTCGTTTCACCTAATTCTTTGGTGGCCTGGCTGTTTTGCGTTGGCTGGATTTGCGCGTAGTGGTTTTGGTTAATTTTCATTTTTCTCTCCCGAGGTAAACCAGGTTCAGCTGCAAAGATTTTCTTCTGTCAGTATAAAGCGACGGAAATCTTCGAAAACTTTAATCCTTGAATAAAAAATGACGGTTATCGAGTAGCAACAAGAATATGCACCACACCAGGCGATACCACTATTGCATCAACGGTGCGCTGGCTGCTGATGTTCTTCACTCGAATCACATCCCCTTTACGCCCCTGTTTCATCGCTTCTCCCGAAGTACTGGCTTCGATTCCATTCTGGCGAGCCACCATCAACACGCTTTGCCCACGCTCCACCATTATCGGCTGCTCTAACTGAGCGGAATTCACAATTTGCGCAGATGTTATGCGGCGCTTGACCGTTTGGCCGATTGCTTCCTCTGTCGTGGTAAAGAACTGGGTATTGAGTGGCGCAATATCCTGAACACGCAGAACCACATCCTGTGCATCAATCACACGCCCGCGGTCCAGCGTTTGCATGGCAACAACGATAGGCAGATTGACCGCTGTTTTAACTGCCACCGTCTGCGTCCAGCCTTGTGCGTCTGGGCATGTGACATCGTAGCGAAGCCGGTACAACGTGCGTCTGGCGGTTGGCGTTGTCAGCAGATTTTTTTTACATACGGGCAGAGTTGATGCTTCGGCGGGAAGCACCGTTTCAAGCTGTAAGTCATATTTCCCCCAGCCTTGATTTTGCGCCATCTCTTTGACTTCTGCCTGCGCGCTTTTACTGGCGATTTTATCGAGCTGATGAGTCGCATCTGCGGCATTTGCTGCACTGCATACCAGACTCAGCCCGGCAAAAAACAGGGGGAAGAGGATTTTCCGCATTGGGGCGAGCGAAGATGCTATTTGTTTTGAAATCATGTCTTTATAAACCTGGCACGTAAATTGCTTTTAAAAGGATTCCTCTGAGAGAAATCTGTGCCAGGAGTACAGAGGACGCAGGACTGTAAGGAGTGACAGTGAGCATTAGTTTTGACAAGGCATTAGGCGTACATCCACAGGCATTGCAGCTCAGACTGACCAGGGCAGAGCTGTTATCCACCAATCTTGCCAACGTGGATACCCCTAATTTCAAGGCTAAAGATATTGATTTTGACGCGCAGATGCAACGTTCAAAACAGTCGTTGTTTTCGGGGGCGCAAACCGAGGTGAAATATCGCCTGCCATATCAACCCTCTGCGGATGGGAATACGGTGGCGCTGGATGTAGAACAGGCTGCATTCGCCAAGAACAGCATGGACTACCAAATGAGCCTGACGTTTCTGAAGATGAAATTTTCGGGATTGCGGGCTGCCATCGAAGGCAAATAATTCGTTCAGGAAGAAAGTATGGCTTTTACGGACATTTATCGAATTTCTAGTTCTGCGATGACGGCGCAAACCGTCAGGCTGAACACCATCGCCAGTAACATGGCTAACGCCGATGCTGCATCTGAAAGCGCGGACACGGTGTACAAAGCACGCCGCCCCGTTTTTGCGTCTGTCTACCAGAACAGCCAACTTGCCGGAAACAACGCCTTTGCAGGTGCCCGTGTGCAGATCATGGACGTGGTAGAAACCGGCCAGGCTGTTACCCGTTACGAGCCGCATCACCCGATGGCGAATAGCCAGGGTTATGTTTATTACCCGGATATCAACGTGGTGGAGGAGATGGCAGACATGATGTCGGCGTCTCGCGGTTTTGAAACCAGCGCTGAAGTTCTCAGCAATGTCAAAAGCATGCAGCAAAGTGTGCTGCGTCTTGGTGAGGTGTAATTGATGAATGTAACGGATACCTCCACTTTCGCGACGGATACCAGCGGAAGTTCTATTTCCGCTAATGGGCAATCGGCATCAGGCATGAACGATATGTTCCTGAAATTGCTGGTGGCACAGGTGCAAAACCAGGACCCACTCAATCCAACTGATGGCACGGAATATGTCGGGCAACTGGCACAGCTTTCTCAGGTGCAGTCGATGGAGAAGGTCGCCAGCCTGATGCAAAACAGCAGCATCATGATGGACAACTTGCAGACGCTCACCACCGCTAATCTGGTGGGGCAGAACGTGATGGTGCAAACCGACCGCGTGGAATTGCAGGGTGACTCGGTACTTAATGGCCGCCTGACGCTGGAACACCCCGCGTCATCGGTAACGGTGCATGTTAAAGACGCCAGCGGCAATGAGCACAAGGTTGATTTGGGCCGCCAACAAGCCGGACTGGTGGACTTTACTCTAGATGCTAAAAAACTGGGTTTACCGGAAGGTAAATACACGCTGAGTGCTGTCACCGATACCGCTGAGAAGTCCATTCCAATGGAAATTGGCGGCACAGTAAGCAACGTGCGTATCCCATTAAAAGGCGGCGTCACGATGCTGAAAATCGCCGGACTTGGAGAAGTCCCGTACAGCAGTATCAGTCAATTTGGTGGACAGGCTTCCGGCACGCGTCGGACGTAACAACTTTTGTAATCAGGATGAAATCATGAGTTTTAGCATCGCAACGTCAGGTCTTAACGCTATTAGCCAGCAGCTTGGGGCTATCAGTAACAATATCGCCAACACCGGGACGGTAGGATACAAGTCCGGCCGTGCGGAGTTTGCTGCTCTTTATGCACAGTCTCAGCCTTTGGGCGTGGGCGTGACTGGCGTCACGCAAAGTATTACCCGTGGCGGCAATATCATTAGCTCCAGCAACTCACTGGATTTAGCGATTTCCGGTAATGGCTTTTTTGTCGTTCGTGACAGCACTGGCACCACTTCCTACACCCGTGCCGGGTATTTCGGTACGGATAAAGACGGCAATCTGGTGAATAACCTGGGCATGAACATGCAAGGTTACCCGGTAGATGCCAACGGGAATTTGCAGGTGGGCACAGTCAGTAACCTGAGCATTATGAGCGGTTCTATTCCGGCAAAAGCGACATCTGGTGCGAGCTTCACGGCTAACTTTGACGCCAATGCGAAAATGCCAACCACGACGTTTGATCCCACCGACGACACTTCTTACAACAACACCTACACCACGCAGGTTTTTGACTCGTTAGGCCGGGAACATACCCTGACGCAGTACTTTGTTAAAACTGCCGATAACCAATGGGGCGTCCACTATTACATGGACGGCAACAGCATTGGCGATGAAACCTTAAACTTTGGTCCCAACGGCAATATGGCGAACTTCGCCAACAATTCTACCTCGAGAGATTTGACGTTTGCGCCTACCGGCGCGTCACCGATCAAAATCAAACTGAATTACGCCGGTACCACCCAATATGGCTCCGACTTTTCCGTCAGCCGTAACCAGGGTGATGGCTACGCCTCTGGTGAGTGTACCGGGCAGCAAGTCGATGAGAAAGGTAACGTTTATGCGACCTTCTCTAACGGCGAACGTATGTTGCAGGGCCAGCTTATCATCGCCAACTTTGCCAACCCGAACGGCCTACAATCACAAGATGGCACCACATGGGCACAAACCGGCTCCTCAGGTTCACCATTGACTGGCGCTCCGGGCAGCGGCCTTTTGGGTTACATCAAATCCAATGCGCTGGAAGAGTCCAACGTCGATTTGACCTCAGAACTGGTGGGGTTGATGAGTGCGCAGCGTAACTACCAGGCGAATACCAAAGTTATCAGCACCAATGACAACATGATGAACGCATTGATGCAGGCTGTGTAATGGATCATCTCATTTATACCGCGATGAGTGGTGCCAGCCGCAGCCTGCAGCAGCAGCAGGTTCACGCTAATAACCTCTCTAACGTCAACACCAGCGGCTTTCGTGGTGACCTGGATAAAGCGATGTCCACGAAGGTTGCGGGTAGCGGCTATGACTCTCGTCATATGGTGCAAAACGCCAGCGGCGGCGTGGATATGACATCAGGATCGCTTGATGAAACTGGGCGTGACCTGGATGTCGGTATTGTCGGTAACGGGCTGATTGCGCTGCAAATGGGCGGTCGTGAAGTGTTCACGCGTAACGGACATATTGATGTCAGTGAGGATGGCGATCTGACGATAAACGGCCAGCCGGTGATCGGCGAGGGTGGGCCGATTGTGCTGCCGCCGTTTGCCCAGGTTTCCATTGCTAACGACGGCACCATTTCCATCGTTCCGCAGGACGGGGATATCAACGCGCTGATGGATGTTGACCGTATCAAGCTGGTGGACGTGGCAACCAGCCAGCTCAGCAAAGATAACAACGGTTTTCTGGTCACCAACAACCGCGAGGAACCGCGTAGCGAAAACATCTCGCTTGCCAGCAAACATCTGGAAAGCAGCAACGTTTCCGCGATAAGCGAAATGATCTCCAGTCTGTCGCTGAACCGCAGTTTTGAAACGCAGATCAAAATGATGAAAGTGGCAGAAGATCTTGCCCAAGCCGGGAATCGCGTGATCCGCGCGACCTGATTTGACTATTAAGGGAATAAACAATGAATCCAGCATTATGGATCAGTAAAACCGGTCTGGCGGCGCAGGACGCCAAAATGAACGCGGTTTCCAATAACCTCGCCAACGTGAATACCACCGGGTTTAAGCGCGACCGCGTGGTCTTTGAAGACCTGTTTTATCAGAACATGCGTGCACCCGGCGTGCAGGCAAACCAGGACACCGCAACACCGGGCGGTATGCAGTACGGCAGCGGGGTAAAAGTGGTAGGCACGCAGAAGTCCTTTACCGTGGGCAGTATGCAAGTCACCAACCAGAAAATGGATGTGGCGATTGCCGGCCAGGGTTTCTTCCAGATTGAAATGTCCGATGGCACCGTGGGCTATACCCGTTCGGGCAATCTGCAAGTGAACAGTGAAGGTGTGGTTACCACGGCCCAAGGCCAGCCGCTGATCCCGCAGATCGAAATGCCGGTGAACACCAAAGAGGTGAACATCGCTAAAGACGGCACCGTTTCCGTGCTGGTGGCAGATGAAGTGGACCCGGTTGAACTGGGGCAAATCACGCTGGTTAACTTTGTCAATCCAGCCGGTCTTTCAGCCATTGGCGGCAATCTTTATCGTGAAACCGCAGCCAGCGGTGCGCCCGTTGAAGGTGTTCCAGGTGAAGAAGCATTAGGCCAACTTGAGCAGGGAACACTGGAAGGTTCCAACGTGCAAGTGGTGGAAGAGATGGTCGATATGATCACCGTCCAACGCGCCTACGAGATGAATGCCAAAATGGTTTCCGCGGCTGACGACATGCTGAAATTCGTCACGCAAACGCTATAAAACGCAGGGATTGCGATTAAGAAGTGAATGGAAATGAAAAAGAAAATGCTTGTTGGGCTGTTAGCCCTGGTTTTGGCGGGTTGTGAAAGCCCAGCTCTTTTCGTGAAAAAAGACGATGCAGCCTACGCACCACCGGAAGAACCGGCGACCGCCACACCCGCAATTTCGGGCGGTGGCCTGTATAACAGCGGTTACAGCTGGTCTTTAGTTCAGGATCGCCGCGCCTATCGCGTTGGGGACATTTTGACCGTCAACCTGGATGAATCCACTCAGTCCAGCAAGCAGGCCACCACCAATTTTGGCAAGGAAAACGACGTGACGATAGGCGTGCCGGAGGTGTTCGGCAAAACGCTGGATAAAGCCAGCGCCTCTATTAGTGGCGATCGTAACTTCAAAGGTGCGGCTAATTCTGCACAGCAAAATATGCTGCGCGGTGCCATCACCGTTGCGGTGCATAAAGTTTTGCCTAATGGCGTGATGGAAGTGCGCGGCGAAAAATGGCTGACCCTTAACCAGGGCGACGAATATATGCGCGTGTCGGGACTGGTCAGGCCGGAAGATGTCTCGCAATCGAACACGATTTCATCCCAGCGTATTGCTAACGCACGTATCTCGTATGCCGGGCGCGGTGCGCTTAGTGATGCGAACGCTGCAGGGTGGCTGACGCGCTTCTTTAACCATCCACTGTTCCCGATTTAACAGGAGAAACCCATGCGTAACGTGGTGTCAGGTTTTTTGCTCCTGCTGGTG
This sequence comes from Buttiauxella massiliensis, assembly GCF_902500225.1. Taxonomy (GTDB): domain Bacteria; phylum Pseudomonadota; class Gammaproteobacteria; order Enterobacterales; family Enterobacteriaceae; genus Buttiauxella; species Buttiauxella massiliensis. Next base: position 108,439 of record NZ_LR722657.1, read on the forward strand.
TGTATCGGCCAGGTTCATGCCGAGCGGTTAGGGAATATCGTTGATATTCAGGGTGTGCGTGGCAACCAGCTGGTGGGATATAGCCTGGTGGTCGGGCTGGATGGGACAGGGGATAAAAACCAGGTCAAATTCACCAGCCAGTCGGTCACCAATATGCTGCGCCAGTTTGGCGTCCAGATGCCGGCCAAAATTGACCCGAAAGTGAAAAACGTGGCGGCGGTTGCCATCAGCGCCACGCTGCCGCCGATGTACGCCCGTGGGCAATCCATTGATATTACTGTCTCCTCGATTGGCGATGCGAAAAGCCTGCGTGGAGGCACGCTGTTATTGACTCAGTTGCGTGGTGCCGATGGCGAAGTTTACGCCCTGGCGCAAGGCAACGTCGTAGTCGGCGGCTTTAAGGCCGAAGGTGATAGCGGTTCAAGCATTACCATGAATACCCCAACCGTGGGTCGTGTGCCTAACGGTGCGAGTGTGGAGCGGGAAATCCCTACTGATTTTCAGGCCAACAGCCAGGTGGTGCTTAACCTGAAGCGACCAAGTTTTAAAACTGCCAACAATGTTGCTTTGGCAATAAACCAAGCGTTTGGCTCAATTGCGACCGCGCAAAGCGCCACCAACGTGATGGTACGTGCGCCGGAACAACCTGGCGCGCGCGTGGCGTTTATGTCCACCCTCGAAGATTTGCAAATCACCACCGGTAAGCAGCAGCCGCGTGTAGTGTTTAACGCCAGAACTGGCACGATTGTGATTGGCGATGGTGTGGTGGTTCGTGCGGCAGCCGTTTCTCATGGCAACCTGACCGTTTCGATTCAGGAAACACCGCAAGTCAGCCAGCCTGCGCCATTCGGCCAGGGAACGACAACTGTGACACCCAATTCGAATATTAATGTTAATCGCGAACGTGGACAGATGGTAGTGGTGCCTGCCGGAACCAGCCTGAGAAATATCGTCAACACGCTAAACAGCCTGGGGGCATCACCGGATGACACGATGGCGATTTTGCAGGCGCTGAGCGAGGCCGGTGCAATGGATGCAGAACTGGTAGTGATTTAAGGAAAGATAATGATCGACTCGCTGACTACAAGAACCCATACCATTCCGGGAGATTTTACCGGAACGCAAAAAGCGCAGAACCTCGAGCAGGCGGCGGAACAGTTTGAAGCGCTATTTTTACGATCCATGCTCAGCCAGATGCGTAAGGCTTCGGATGTGTTAACGGCAGGGGATAATCCGTTTTCCAGCAAGCAGGAAACGATGATGCGCGATTTTTATGATGACAAACTCGCCTCTTTGCTGGCTTCACAGCGTAGTAGTGGCATTGCGTCGCTCATCATAAAGCAGATGGGGCCGCAAGCAGCAGGCATGGAACGCGCGCTTAAGTTAACCGGGCCTGGGGTCGCTTTACCTGTTAAAGAGAAGGAATTGACTCCACCCATAACGCGCTCAGAGCAAGGATCATAATGAACATTATCAATATCGCTTTTTCGGGCGCGCAGGCTGCGCGGCAGGGCATGAGTACCACGTCAATGAACGTGGCAAACTACCTTACGCCGGGTTATAGCCGTCAGGGCATTATCCAAAGTGCCATCGGCACCAACGGCGACAGTTTCTCCGCCGGCAACGGGGTGCGTGTCGATAGCATTCGCCGTATCTCCGATCAGTATCTGGTCAATCAGGTCTGGCATAGCAACACGCGTGCGGAATATTACGACGCCGGGCAGAAATATTTAGGGGCGCTGGAAAGCGTCATTGGCACTGACAGCACTAGTCTGGGCGGTGGGCTGGACAAATTTTTCGCCGCACTGAATGCGTTAACCACGCAGCCAGATTCACCTGCGTTGCGCCAACAATTGCTTAATGAAGGCCAGTCTCTGGCGACGCGTTTTAACAACGTCGACAGTTTCATCAGCAGCCAGAAAGTGTCTATTAACACCCAGCGTGATGCGCTGGTTGGTAACGTCAATGTGCTCAGTAAAAACATCGCCAGTTACAACCAGCAAATCGCCGATCAGGAAGCGACGGGCGGCAATGCCAGCGTTTTGCGTGACCAGCGTGATGAACTGGTAAAAGAGCTGAGCAGCATGGTTAGCGTGAAAGTTTCTGAGGATGCATCCGGCCGCTACAACGTTTCTTTAAACGATGGCCAACCGTTGGTGAATGGTCGCAATTTCGGGCAGCTCAAATCCACCATGAACCAGCAAGGTGAGCCGGAAGTTTCGCTAGAATTTCTTAATACTACTTTCGGTGTTTCTTCGGCTATCGGCGGGCAGTTAGGTGCACTCAATGACTACGAGCACGGCACGCTGAAAACCATGCAAAGCGCGGTGCGTGATATGGCTGAGCAATTTGCTAAAGAGTTCAATGCACAGTTGGAGGACGGTTTTGACTTGAATGGTGTGGTGGGTAAGCCGCTGTTTGTCTTTGATCTCACCAGCGGTAAAGGCATGTTGCAGATGAGCGACCTGAAAGCGGATGAGCTGGCGCTGTCAGACAAAGCCGATGAAAGTGGCAATGGTAACAACCTGAAAGCGCTTATCGAGCTTAAGAACAAAAAAATTGCCATCGGCAATATGGGCAATATGAGCGTCAACGAAGCCGCTGCGGCGATTATCAGCACCGTGGGAATTGCCAGCCGCCAGAATAAAACTGAGCTGGAGGCGGCGACAACCGTCTCATATCAGGCGCAAACACAGCGCGATAATCTGAGTGCGGTTAACCAGGATGAAGAGGCCATGAACCTCCAGGTTTATATGCAGGCCTATCAGTCCAACCTGAAAGTGATCGCCACCGGCAACCAGATTTTCAGCGATTTGCTGATGCTGTTCTGATAACAGAAAAAGGAATTTATCATGCGTATCAGCAGTCTTTACCACTCGTCCGCCATGTTGCACCAGATGAATAACAACGGCGCGCGGCTGAGTAAATTAGTGGAACAAATGGCGACACAAAAGCGCGTCAATGTGCCTTCAGACGACCCCGTTGCCAGCAGCCGTCTGGTGCAATTAAACCGTGAGCAGTCGGCAATCGACCAGTATCAAAGCAACATCTCGCGTTTGTCTGGCAACCTGTCGATTCAGGAATCCCACGTCACCGCGATGAGTGACCAACTGCTGGCGTTGAGCGACAAACTGTTGGCGGCCAGCAATGACACCTATAGCGAAAAAGATATGGCAGGGTTTTCAGCTGAAATATCTCAAATGCTCGAATCGCTGGTGTCCTCGATGAATGCTAAAAATGAAGACGGGCACTACATTTTTGCAGGCACCAAAACCAATACCCATCCGGTGGTTTTTGATAGCACAACTGGGACTTACAGTTACGCCGGGAACGATGCAACGCGTTCAACTACGGTGGCAAATGGCATTGAGATTGCGGAAAACACCAGCATCAGCAAAGCTTTTTCTGGCAGCGACAACGATCTTAGCATGCTGAACTTGCTTAAAAGCGTGAGCGGCAAAATGGCAACGCCAGGCGTGGATTACAAGGACGATTTAAAGTTGTTGCTGGGTGAAACAAAAGCTGCCAGCGATAAGATAGCCGGGGTTTATACCGACTTGGGTGGCAAACAAAACCGCTTGTCGCTTATAGATGATGCTCATTCCGATATCAAAATTTCCCATGGACAGGTCATTCAGGAGCTATCGTCAGTTGATGCCGCTACCAGCTACGTCAATATTCAGCTCTACACGCAGGCGGTTCAGGCGTCGAACAAATCGTTCATGATGATAAGCCAACTTTCCCTCTTTAATCAGATGTAATCATTATGCAGGTTGGATTAAACCAGGCAGGACTTCCTTTAGCGACGCCTTCGAAAATGACTCCTTCGAACCTTGGGGGAGTGAAACAGAACGCGGCGGTGGCAAAGCAGGCACAGCCGCGTGCACGAAATACTGATAACCGGTTCCCGGAATCACCGCTCATTTCTACACGCCCGCTGCGTTATAACGTGCAGCTTAATCAGCAACTGACGTCAGTCCAGCAGGCGGATAATTATTTATCGCAGGTTGAAAGCCAACTCTTACAGCTGCGTTATGCGGTTGGCCATGGCTTACTGCGTGGGGATGCCACAAACGACGCTGCCCGTTCCCTTTCTGCACTCTTGAGTCAACGCCCGGATCTAACGGCGGGCACTGTCGACAGGCATCTGGAGGTTGACCCAGAGCAGACCGCGCAGGTGCATTTTACGCTGCCAGCGGCTGGGCGAATTTTGCAAAATGATGAAAGCGAAACGCTGATTTTCTCGCTTGCCGGACAGCGCAGAGAAATGGTGGCGGTATCCCTCGAGGCAGGTGCCACACCTCGTCAGAATGTGATGCGGTTAAACCAAGGGCTGGGGCGATTTGGTATTCATGCAAGCTTAGATAAGCAACAGTCGTTGGCATTTAGCGTGGATGAAAAAAACTGGCCGCAGGTCAGTAGCCAGTTAAGCGTGCGTGGGGAAGGAAAGCGCTTTTCCGCCAATGAATTCACTGCGCTGTTGGCTCGCCCGGAACCAGCCGTGACCGATACGCTCAGCCAGTTGGCACAACAACCTGCGCTGATGCGTGAGTATCAAGGGGAGGTTCAGCAAGCGCTGGAACAAGTCACTCAGCAGCGCGGCCAGTTGTACAACCACCAGGATAATGTGCGCCGAAGAATCAATGAGATGGCGACGCAATACCGCCCTACGGAAGCGTTGGAACATGCCCGCGCGCTGCGTGTGCATTTACAAAATAGTGACCAGGATTATGCCGCAACTGCCAGAGCGTTAGGCGCACAGGCAAATTTGCGACAGGGTACGGTCAGCAATTTACTGCGTTAATGAGTAATCAGGTCACTCAGCGGAAACAAAAACATCATCCCACTTTGCCCAATGACTAACGGTTTTTTGTTCACGGTCATTGGGTAAACCCACACCACGTTATGACGCAGGAAGTCGATAAAACTGAAAATCAGTTTGTGGTTTTCAGGGTTGCTATAACGAATCGGGACGTAATCGTAAAACACCCGCCCACGCTTACGTATAACTTCATCAAGCTTGCCACGCAGTACAAACATCGCATCATCTTTGCGCGTTAATGTGAACAGCAGTGCTTCATCCATATCCATAATCTGCGCCTGGTATACTTCGCGCTGATCGGACATTAAATCGTAAAAACCTATCTCCATCGTCCCTTTTATCGGGGTAATTTTGGCCTTCGCCGAGCTGGCATGAAGGTGTGATATTCCGCCAAAAAACAGGGCAATCAGGATTGCGACCAGGCTGAGATTAAGATTTTTTACACGGTGCAATTTCATTTAATTTTCGCTCGGTTTCGCCAAAAATGGTGTTAGTGAGTTTCTGGTTATCAACACGCCAGTGATAAAGCGTCATTGCCAGTTGCTGGTTTGCGCAGGTGGTTTCAATGGAGAAGGTATAATTAAGCACTTGCTCATCGGCCCGGTAATAAACAGTCATCCATGCATCGCGTGCAATAAGTTTTTGGTTCAGCATTTTCAGTGCGGAGTTGAATTTGAGGATGTCTTCATTGTTCATTTCATCCACGGCGGCGGCGATACGGAACACGCGGATATTGCTGTACTGATTTTTCTGTTGCTCTTGAGCGACCATCTCGTCGCAACTCTTATGGAAAAATATTAACCAAACACTGAGCGTGAACATGCAAATCAATAATAAAAATGACAGGATTTGCCATGGAGGCAAAGGGTAACGTCTGTGTTTCGCCACAGGTGCCGTAATATCTTCAGCCACTGGAATATTATTCGTTGGCGCTGTTTCTGCCATCTCCGACGGTATTAAGTATTTTGCTTCAGGTAAATTTGCTGTGTTTGAAACTGGTGTTGGCAAAGACGCAATGTCGGCTTCAGGTTCAATCAACTGGCAAAACTCAGAATCAAGCAAGTAGCCTTTTTTCGGAATCGTTTTGATTACCCGCTGCTGCTTACCGTCATCCTCAAGAGCTGCGCGCAAGGCATGGATAGCATTCGACAAGCTGTTATCGCCAATAACCCTGCGTTCCCAGACCAGGCTGGTCAGTTCATTGCGCGATAACGTTTGCCCTGCATGCTCAATCAGACAGTCCAATAACTTAAGCTGATATTCACCGAGTCGACGGATTTCCCCGGACTGACGATGGACAATGGCGCTCGATGTGTAATCCAGCAACCAATTATTAACAGAATAGCGAGGTTTACTCATAAGTTTTAAAATTTCAGGTGTGCTATATCAATTACAAATAGACAAAAAAACAGGTTTAATTACTTGTTTTTTTGGGATTGTTATAGTGGTTATGGCTGATGTATCTGATTTTATAATAGTAAAAATTTTCAATTATTTAGAATGGTGGTGCTTTTGTGTGGCTATTATATTTGATGTTGTAAAAATATGCATTAAAATAAAAATTCATTTAAATACAGTTGGTTGCATGTGAGGCTTGATGTAACGACTATCTGTTAAATAAAGTCGTCAAATTGGTATAATTTATACATTATTTTATTAATTAGGGTTTAAGTCTGCATGCAAATTTGTCGCATTGTTATATCTAATGCATTCTCATTAACAATGTCCATTTTTGCGGAAATTATTCTTTCGGTTTTCACTCATTCGCCGATCAGATGAAAAGATAAAATTTTCATATGAATATTTTTTCATTGGCGTTTAATTTCTCGATCAAACGTGTCGTTTTCTCTTAGTACACAGGCAAACACTGCCTAAAAACATAATCCTCAAGGAGAGAACAAATGGCACTTTCAATTTTCACCAGCGGCGCGGCAATGTCTTCCACCAACGCTCTGAACAAATCTAACAGCATCCTGTCCACAGCGATGGAACGTCTGGGTACCGGTAAACGCATTAACTCTGCGGCTGATGATGCGGCTGGTCTGCAAATTGCCACCCGTCTTCAGGGCCAGGTTAACGGTATGGGTGTTGCCCAGCGTAACGTGGCCGATGCGACCGCGATGCTGCAAACCGCTGAAGGCGCATTCGATGAAGTTAGCAACATTATGTATCGCATGAAAGACCTCGCCACTCAGGCCGCAAGTGATACAAACTCTGCAGAAGATCGCGAAGCGATGACAGCTGAGATGACAGAGTTAACAGCTGAACTGACAAGCATTATGGATAATACCCGCTTTGGTCAAAGGGAATTATTTGGTGCTGATGGTCTGGAAATCGCATTGACTTTCCAGATTGGTTCTAGTGCAGATGAGCAGTTAACTCTTGATATCTCAGGTGATCTTGGTACAGCTAAAACTGCTGCGACCACTGCGTATGACATAGATAGTGCGACTGCTGCGGCAACTTCAATTACATCACTTGAAACTGCGCTGGGTGATGTAGGTAAAGTTCGTTCTGCGCTGGGTGCCAATATTAACCGCTTAGGCCACACATCTGCCAACCTGTCTAACATGAAAGACAACACTACTCTGGCATTGGGCAATATCCGTGATGCAGACTTCGCCACCGAAGCGACTAATATGACCCGCAACCAGATGCTGGCGCAGACCAGTATGTCGATGCTCAAACAGGCGAACAGCATGTCCGGCATGGTAATGTCGCTGCTGGGTTAATCCCTTCTTGTGAAAAACACCGCCGCGGCGGTGTTTTTTTTCCGCTTCCGCTAAGGCGGAAGGTGATTTTCCCATCTGTTTATAACCTACTGAATTTAATTAATATAAAAGTTGGCATAACTATTGCTATTACTAGCCTCAGGACATAGCAGTATGCCAGGGAGGAAGGATGACCGATTTTAGCAGTATTGACCCGCAGTCAATGGCGACCCAGCTCGCCGGCTTTGACGTGCAGACCCTGCAAAGCCAGCTGAAAACGCAAAAAGCGCGTTTAACCGCGCAGCAAAATGCCCTCAAAGCGCTGAAAAGTGGCCTGACGGATTTTCGCACCTCGCTGACTAACCTCAATAAAACTACCAGTGGGATGCTGAAAACCAGCGCCAGCATGAGCGTTGAAAATATGGTTAAAGCGACCACCACCTCCGATGCGCGCAAAGGCACCTATAACCTGTTTATTGAGCGGCTGGCTTCTTCACATCAGCTGGCCTATGACGGACTTAAAGATAGTGACGTCAAAGATGCAACCGGCACCATGACCATTGGTGTTAACGGTAAGTCTATTGATATCGATATGGATGGTATTGATAGCCTGGCAGGCCTGGCTAAAGCGATTAACGGTATGGATGACAACCCGGGCGTTACTGCCTCGCTGGTCCGCACCGGCGGTGAAGTGCGCTTAATGCTCAGCAGTGATAAAAGCGGTGAGGAAAATGCGATTACGCTAAGTGGTGGCCCCTCCGCAATGAGTAGCGTTGTGAGAACCATATCGGCAGCTCAGGATGCCAAAGTCTGGCTCGGTGACCAGAACGGCGGGATGCTAATAACCAATAGCACCAATACGTTGACCGATTTGATAGACGGCGTGACCCTCGAATTAAATCAGACCCATAAAGCAGGCGACGCGCCACTGCGTATTAATGTCGGTGTTGATACCACCGAAACCCAGAACCAGGTTAATAGCTTCATTGAGGCTTACAATAAACTGATTGGAACGCTCGGCTCGTTAACCGCTTCTGGTTCCAGCAGTACTGAGCGCGGTGCCTTTGCTGGCGATGCCAGCATCAGCGGGTTGCGTCGCGAATTAAACGATATGCTACGCACCTCTATTGATGGCCTCGATATTACCCAGTTTGGCCTCACGGCAGATAAAGACGGCAAGCTCACGCTCGACAGCGACAAGCTTAAAGAAAAGCTGACTGACGACCCCGGCAAGCTTAATGCGCTGTTTAACGGTAGCAATGGTCTGTTGCGCAAAATGGATAAATCCATGGATAGGCTTCTTAGCTCGGCCACTGGCGATATCAAAAACCGTGAAGAGACCAACCGCCGCCGTGAAAACGAATTAAGCGATCGCAGCGACAAAATCAGTACCCGTTATGACACTGCCTATAACCGCTATTTGCAGCAGTTCACCCGGATGCAGAGCGTGTTACAGCAGATGAACAACACCGCCAGTATGTTTGGCTTAGTCTAAGGAAGGAGAAGGACATGTACGGAAACACCCAAGAAGGATATGGCGAGTATTACCAGTCTGATATGGCGGCACAGGTGGCTGCGGCAACGCCACATCAACTGGTGCTGATGCTCTTTAACGGCTTAACCGATGAGCTGGTGCGCGCCAAAAGCCATATCGAAGCAAAACGCTACGAGCGCAAAGCCCAAAGCATCAATAAATGCATCGATATTCTCAATGCCTTGACCAGCGCACTGGACTACGAGAAAGGCGGTGAGCTGGCAAAGAACCTCGCGAATTTGTACGACTACTGCGTTTATCGCTTATACGACGGTAGCAATAATCTCTCTGTTTCTGCCATTGAAGAAGTTGAAACCATCCTCGGCGAATTACGCGAAGGCTGGGAAGAAATGGGTAAACGCCATGGATGATTTGCAATTAATTGACTGGCAGACGCGAGCACTTGCGGCAGCAGGTAAGCGCCAGGATTGGGAAAAAATCCAGCAGCTCGATAGCGATATCGCAGCCCTGCTGTGCAGTTTGCATGGCCGTGAAATTAGCCAACATAAACGCGAAGCGCTAAACAAACTCCAGCAAGTTCATCAGCAGGTGCACCAATTAGTGCGCCAGAAACGCGATGAACTGAGTAAAGAAATGACCCAGCAGCGCAATCAGCGCGAAGGGGCACTTTCTTACGCACAGTTCATGGATAGAGAGTTGGATGAGGGGCTGGTCGTCAATGAGTGATTTTCTCGCATACACGGCATCGGACTCGAGCGGCTTACTCCCGCAGACTGCACACCCGCAGACGTTGCTGGCTCCGGCAACAGCTGCTTTGTTGGAAGTCGATGAGACGCAGGACGTTAATGCTGGCGAGATGTTATTTGAAGAACTGCTGTTAGCCACCAGTTCGGTTTCCATTGCCACGGACGAAGAAGTGGTTCAGCCGCAAGAAGCCAGCACGCTGGATGAGGTGCTGGCTGAATTACCGGATGAGCAAGTGGAGCAGATGGCTCAGCAATTTTTGGCGTCTTTGGTCAACCGCGAAGTGCCGATGCTGATGACTACGACAGCAGCCGTATTGCCAGTCGCCGCAGAACAACCAGTTGCTCGCCCGCTGAATGTCCAAATACAAACGGATAAAGCCGAGCCTGCTGCAATAGAAATGCAGCCTACGGCACACACGGCTGATGCACAAAACCGGCATGTTCGAGTTGCTTCGACGCAGCCTGCAGAAATTGTTTTGCCTAAAAAAGCCTTCTCCCCCGCAACGGCAGAAACGCTGCGCCTGGCGGGGCTGAATACGGCACCTGCGGCCAATATTCCGGTTATTTCAGCTGGGCAACCGCAGGCCCAGGTTAATGCACCGATGCGTGCTGATGGCAGTGGCCAGGCTTTGTCTGCGCAACTGCAACATGCGTTAGGCGAGCGCCTGAATCTGCAAATTAATAACCAGATTCAGCACGCGACAATTCGTCTTGATCCGCCTGACATGGGGCGCATCGAGATTGTGGTGCAGATTGAAGCCGGGAAAATTCAGGTGCAGATCAACGCCGGGCAAAGCGACGTTTATCGGGCACTACAGCAGGTGAGTAACGACCTGCGCCAGGCGTTGACGGAACAGCACTTTGTTGATGTTGACGTCCGTTTGTCGAACCAGAACCAGCAGCAAAACCCAGGCCAACGTCAGCACCATGCTGGTCGTGAAAATGAACTCATTCTGGCAAATGAACAACCCGATACCGCGCGCGAGACCCGAACGCGGGACGATAAATCTATTTTGATGACTGTATAAGAAACTGAATAACTCTATGACGATTAAAACTTTTTCGATGGGGCTAGCAATCGCCATTATCTCTTCTGTGCTGGCTGCGGTATTGGCAGTTATGGGGACTCAACACTTTGCTAAATCGGCTGTCGCCGACGAAATCGAAGTGCCAGCGACCCACTCAGTCTGGCAAAAATTCACCCATCTATTTTCTTCGGCAGAAGAGGAAACTCAGGTTCTGTTCGTTGAAATCAACAACATCGTCATCACCCTGAAAAGCGACGGTGGCAGAGAGCGCTACATGCTTCTCGAGCTGGCATTAACCGCGGCAACAGAAGATGCGGTTAAACAAACTGAAATGATGATCCCTGCTATTCGCGGGGCAACGGTCTCTCTATTAACCGAAAAAGATTACAGCTTGGTTCGCACATTAACTGTGAAAGACATACACGATGAATTGATGAGTGCTTATAAAGAACGCTTTAAGCAACTCAATTCGCGGATGCCATTTAATGACGTGATTATCAGCAAAATGTTGTTGCAGTAGAAACAGGGAAGGAACGCACAATGGAATGCAGCACCTTTATCTCCAGTGAAACGCTAACGCCTGCGGAAGAGTCGCGTTACGTTTCCCAATATCTGCCTCTGGTAAAGCGGGTCGTGAAACAGCTTTCATGGCAGGCGCAGAGCGTTATCGACAGCGAAGATATGCAGCAAATTGCCCTGATGGGTTTACTCAGTTCTTTGCGCCGCTACGGCAGGCCTGATGAGCAGTTTGCCGCTTTTGCGGCTCAGCGAGTACGCGGCGCGATACTTGATGAATTACGTGTGCTGGACTGGCGGCCTCGCCGGTTGCGCCAGAAAGCGCACAAGATTAATGACGCTATCAGAGAACTCAGCCGCAAGCTTGGTAAAGATGTTGATTTTGAAGAGATAAAGCAACATCTGGAGATTACTCCTGAAGAGTATCAGGAGTACTTATTGCTCGACAGCGCCAGCGCTATTCATAGCCTGGATGAGATGCTTTCCGCGGATTCCGACCTCAGCTTCAACAGCCGTAACCTAGAAGATGAAATCATTATCAGCGATTCATTGCGTGCGGCTCTGGCCGGGCTTGATGAGCGGGAACAACTGATTCTGAGTCTCTATTACCAACACGAAATGAGCCTGAAAGAAATCGCGCTGGTTCTGGATCTCACTGAGGCCAGGATTTGCCAGCTGAATAAGAAAATCACGCAAAAAATTAAAGATGCCGTAGCGCAGTGAGACCTTGATGCAAAAATTACTCGGAATAGTGATCATTTTTGGCTGTGTAGTGGGCGGCTTTATTGAATCTGGTGGACGGCTGGCCGCATTTTGGGTGCCGGGCGAGCTGATGATTATCATTGGCGCGGGGATCGGGGCCATGGTGCTCGCCAACCCGAAACCGGTGCTTATCGAAATGTGGCGGCAGGTCAAAAGCGCCATGCGTAAAAACAGTTACACCGCAGACTACCAACGCCAGTTGCTGATGTTGCTCTATGAACTGTTGGAACTGGTACAGGATGGCGGGTTAAAGGTGCTTGATGAACATATCGAATCTCCTGAAAAAAGTGACCTTTTTCAAAAGTATCCGTTAGTTCTGGAAGACCATGCGCTGATCACTTTTATCTCCGATAACTTCCGGTTAATGGCGATGGGCAAGATCAACGAGCATGAGCTGGAAGGCATTCTGGAGCAAGAGCTTGGCGCTATGGAAGAAGAGCTGCTCAGACCCTCTCGCTCAATGCAGCGCACCGCTGAAGCGATGCCTGGATTTGGTATCTGCGCGGCGGTACTTGGAATTATCATCACCATGCAATCCATCGACGGCTCAATTGCTGTGGTTGGCGTAAAAGTTGCGGCCGCGCTGGTGGGGACGTTCCTCGGCGTATTTATCTGTTACTGCCTGCTTGATCCATTAGCTAACGCCATGGAACAGCAGACTAAAAAACAGATGGCTGCCCTTGAATGTGTGCGCACGGTACTAGTGAACCAGGTCGCCGGGAAACCGACACTGCTGGCTGTGGATGCCGGGCGTAAAATGCTGCCAATGGATACTAAACCAACGTTTGCCACCCTTGATGGTTGGGTTAATGAACTGATTGGTGAAGGTTGATGCGTAGCAAGAAACAAGGCCACACCACGATAATCAAACGAGCTTCGCGTCGTGAACATCACGCACCACATGGTGGGGCGTGGAAAGTGGCGTTTGCCGACTTTACGCTCGCCATGATGGCCCTGTTTATGGTGCTGTGGATCATGAGTTCAGTCACCGAAGAAGAGCGAAAAGAGGTAGTGGCGACCCTTACTGGGGAATCCATTTTTGATGGCGTGGCGATGTCGCCGTTATCTTCCGGCGGCAAAGCGAAGAATGGCCCCAATATGATTATTCCTGGCAAACAGGGCGGCGCGCCGACAACCGAAGATTTTACCAAACAGATCGAGCAGATGGATCTGGCAAGCAAAGCTACGGAATCGCTGGAAGATGTGAATAAACGATCACAACAGGAAATGATCGAGCTCGCGCGGGTGATTACGGAAATCACCAAAGCCTTTGACGCGCAATCAAACCTCGAAATGGAGATCATTCCACAGGGATTACGCATTCTGATTCAGGATGATCAGAAGCGGGAAATGTTCCAGCGCAGCAGTGCGATTCTGACACCCTTCTTCCAGCGTTTACTGACTCAATTAGCACCGGTATTTAATAAAATTGATAACAAAGTGATCATCACCGGACATACGGACTCTTCTATGTACCGGGATCAGACGCGTTATAACAACTGGAACTTGTCTGGTGACCGCGCGTTGGCCGCACGAATAGCGTTAGAGCAGGGCGGCATGGCGGGGGACAAAGTGATTCAGGTGAATGCGATGGCGGACAAAATGCTGCTTAAACCGGACCAACCACTAAGTGCCGCAAACCGCCGCATTGAAATCATGGTGCTTACCCACGCGGCTGCGGACTCGCTTTATCAATTCTTTGGCACGCCAGGCGTGGATGTAGTGCAACCTGCGAGTAGTGCTAAAACCGCGCAATAATTTTTTTCCGGCGGAGTCAGGGACTCCGCCGGTGTATTTTGAGAGGAACTCATGTCGGTTATTGCCCAGTATTATTACCGTCAACAAGCAAAAAACACCCCTTCGCCCGTGGAAAAGCCTGTTGTTTCAGCTTCTACGGCAAATACCGACCCCGCTAAAAGTGTAAGCACGGCGTCTACCAGTACGGCATCTTTTCAGCAGGCGCTTTCGGCCTCACAAAAACTACAAGCGGAAAACGTAAAAGCGGCGGCAGCTCCGCCACGATCTGAAACGACTCGGCCAGTTCAAACAGCCAGCACCACGCCGACGCTTGAACAACTGGTGAAATTCGCCAAAAGCCAGGGGTGGAGTGAAAAGCAAATCTCCCTCATGAAGCGGTTGTCGGTGCGTAAAAATAGCCGCACCGGTAAACCCTGGAATGAAAGCGGGCAAACCGCTACACGCACAGCTTCGCGTGAAGTACGGGAGAAAGGCTTGTTGGCAAGGGCTGCAGATGCCGGGAACATTCGTGGAATTCGTAATAATAATCCCGGTAACCTCGAAGCCAGTGAGCTGTTCGAATGGCAGGGGCAAACGGGCAATGACGGGCGTTTCGCTACATTTTCATCCCCGGAACACGGCATTCGGGCGCTAGGGATGAACCTGCTTTCGTATCATCGCCGTGGGCTGGACACCATCAGCAAGGTTATTTCACGATGGGCACCCGCTTCAGACAATAACGACACTTCCAGCTATATCAGCAAAGTAAGCCAGGCGCTGGGGGTTTCTCCTCATCAACGGCTCGACCTTACCGCTCCGTCGGTATTAAGTGCGTTAAGCAAAGCAATTATTCGCCATGAAAATGGCACCATCCCGTTTGATGAAAACGTGATTAGTAGTGGGATATTTTCAGCATTGGGGCTTGAGAACCTTCCCGGAACAAAACAGACGCCTCAAACCATTGCTCAGGCGATACCGGGGAAGTCAGTTTTCCCTATGCAGGCAAGTTTAATGAACCCAATGGAATTAAAAGCGTTACGTCAGTCATTAAGTAAACAGCTGCAAGCAGTAAAAATTGTTATTCAGGCGGGTGGAGAGGCGACTAATATTCCCAGCAAAGCGGAGCTCGTTGCAGCATGGGGATATACAGAAGGATCTCGTCGCTTCGATGAGCTTAAAATGGTCTCTGCATCACATTCTCGTAAAGTGGGTGCCTAAGTAGTTCATATCACTCTTAATTTGTTCAGTTTTTGTGTCGTAGTTATTAATAGCTACCCATCAATTATCTGGATATTTCATAATGAAGATAGACTCGACGCCTTATCATTATGGCTCTGGCTTCAATGTTGACGGTTCACAGGAAACAACGGGCCGAAAACCATTAGGCTATCACCAATATAGCGGAACGCTTTGCCAACAAAGTGGAGTGTGGAGTGCCGCAGTCAATGCGGTAACTCAGGTTGTGAGTGTTGAGAAAGGAAACATCATGCCTTATCACTCTGGTCATACGATTAACTGGCAATTAATGGATTACAGTATCAGCGAAAATATTATACAAAAATCCCCAGCGGTTTAACTTCTCCCTCACATTTAATTTTACATTCAAGCCTCGATTTATTATCGGGGCTTTGTTTTTTTTATTTACTGACAATAATAAATTATATCGGGGTAGCTAATACATTAGCATTGCTTGCTATTTTAATGAGTTATACGATAATGGCTGCCCGAATAACTGGGTATTTATAATGTCTGGGAGTGTTAAAAAGTGATTGATTTGTTATTGGTTTAGAATGCAAAAGTTAAATTATAGACATCAAGTCTATTTAATGGTTATTATGTTGTGATGAGATGAAAGTATACATCATCTTTGCATAACAACTAAGAATTCCTCATCATGTTAACATTAACTTCAAAACGCGCTCTGGCAATAACAATTTCTGTTGTACTTGCACCGTTTTTATTAATTTCTATATATTCATTTTTTTACATTCGCATCAATACAGAAAATAATTTTGATGAAACCATGTTCAGGTTTACATCAAACAGCGCCCATAACTGCATTGAAAACCCAATACGAAAAATCAATGTCCTGTTTAGCTCCCTTTCGGGCATGATAGAGAAACATGACATAATCGAGTATATCTCACCTAATCACTCTGAGTTGAATCTGCTCATTCCATCCTTAGTTAATGCCAATGAAATGCTGGCGAGTGTCCTCATTTCTGACAATCAAGATAACTACAAAATTTATCCGCCTTTTGAATTAGAAAATTATAAACCAAGCTCACGCCCTTGGTATCACAGAGATGGCTTTAAAGATCAAGTGTTCTACTCTGAACCTTATATTTCGGCAAAAAAACCAACTCTGAACAAAAGAAAGAAAAATCGATAAGCGTGAGTATGAATCTTTTTGATAAACATTCTGAATTTATCGGTAATATTGCCTTTGATCTGAATTTTATTGCTATAAGTAATAATTTGCAGGGGCTTATCGTTCCCTATAATGGTCGCTTCAAGGTTGCAGCGATGGATGGCTCTGTGATTATGTCCTCAAATACTAAGGATATTTTCACCCGGACTGTACCGGCTTCATGGATTAGTGAAGCAAAGGACTCTACGGGTTATTTCAGGGATGAGATAAATAAAAAGATTGTTTTTTACCAGACGTATCAAAACCCTGACTGGATTGCCTTCACCTCAGTTGATATGAAAGAGTACAATAAATTATTAAATGACTCCTATATTGTCCTGGTGTACGTCATTCTAGCCTGTATATTCTGCTACTTTATTATGGCCTTGATTTGCAGAACATACTTTAAACAGTGGATAGATACACTGTATAAAAATATTAATGGTGATGATGCAAACGATTTACCACATAACTTCGCTGGGCTTTGCCAGGGGCTGGCTAAAAAAAATGAAACTCTGAAAGAGGCAGTACAAGCTGCAAGTACCGACACCCTTACGAAAATAGGTTCCCGCCGCAGGTTTGAAGAGGACTCCCTCAACCTGGTTCGTTCAAATACTCCTTTTCATCTGGCGATGATTGATTTAGATAACTTTAAAAAAATCAATGATACCTATGGTCACCCGACAGGGGATTTTGTTTTACAACATGTCAGTAAGGTTGGGCTTGAACGTTTAGGTGGTACACATTCTATTTATCGCTTTGGCGGTGAAGAGCTGGTCGCCATCTTTTGCGGAATCACATTTGCTGAATGCTATGAAATTGTTGATAGCTGGCGTTATACCGTCAGCCGCAGAAAATGGCGTGAGCAAAATCTAACGGTTACATTTAGCTGTGGAATAGCCAGTTCCGGGGATGGTAAAAAACTGGATGAAATTATTGCTTCAGCAGATAAGTCTTTATATGAAGCGAAGGAATCAGGAAAGAACTGTATTTATCCACCGTTAAGTTGAGGGGAGTTGCCCTTAACCGTCTGTCTTAAAAAGACAAAAATGCCCGCATAACTTCTGCTATGCGGGCGTTTTGATTCATCATTCGTACTGTTGGTCGCGTTCTTTGGCCGCCCGCTGACGATCGTAATACTCATCTTCCGCGGTAATGATTTCATCAATCAATGAATCCATATCCACGTCATGGATCTCTTCGACGAAAAGCCCGGTCAACGGTGTTTCTGGCGTTAATTTCCCGTCTTCATATAACGCCCAGATCTCTTTTGCATAGCGTGTCTTCAACAGATGCGGGGCGAACTGGCCGTAGTATTCAGTGATATTATTCACATCGCGCTCAAACATGGACTCTGCATGGTTGTTTGCAGCTGCGTCGACGGCTTGCGGCAAGTCGATAATGACAGGCCCTTGCGCATCAAGCAGCACGTTAAACTCTGACAAATCGCCATGCACAATGCCTGCACACAACATGCGCACGATGTTGCGGATCATGGTATTGAAATCAGCAATAGCGCTCTCTTCGTCCAGAGTTACATCACTCAGACGTGGAGCCACAGCGCCTTCAGCATCCGTGACCAGCTCCATCAATAGCACGCCGTCAAGACACATGTAAGGCTGCGGCACACGTACCCCGGCATTAGCAAGACGGAACAGCGCATCGACTTCCGCAGTGTGCCAGGTTTCCTCTTGTTGCTTGCGCCCGAATTTCGAGCCTTTTTGCATAGCACGGGTGCTGCGAGAGTTACGGACTTTTCGCCCTTCCTGGTACTGCACGGCCTGCTTAAAGCTACGCTGTGATGCTTCTTTGTAAACTTTGGCGCATTGGATATTGCCACCGCATAACACAGTGTAAACGTCGGCTTCTTTGCCGCTCTTCAGCCTTTGGAGCACATCGTCAACCAGGCCATCATCAACCAGCGGTTGGATTCGATTTGGAATTTTCATGCCGCTTTATACCTTATTTCATCCGCTTTTCGTACCAATAACACAGCCGATGATACGAGAAAAAGCGGGCGTAATCTGGAGAGATAACGTAAATGCATGTATTTAATTGTTTGTCTGCATGGCTGCATTAAATTGTACATATGTCATACAACGTGCTGTGTGTTTGAAAGTTGAAACCCGCTGCATCATGCTGCCCTAGCCGATAATTGTTATTCCCAGCCGCTCCATGATTTGGATCACCTGATAATTATCCAGTTTTACTCCTTGTAAGTCGATGCCGCGTACGTCCAATTCACCCAATTCTGAGTTGGTTAAATCGCAATGGGTAAAGTTTGCTGCGCGCCAGTCGAATGAAGAAAACTCTCCCCCGGAGAGATCGGAGCCACTAAAGGTCGCGCCAAGTATCTGAGCGCCATTCCAGCGGTTTTCCCACAACTCACATTTCTCAAGCACTACCTTCGTAAAGTTGGCGTAACTCAGGTTGGTTTTGGTTATGTATGCACTGCAAAACCAGGTGCGTGTTGTGATCATATTCATGAAGCTTGCACCTCGGAAGTCTGCGCCCTGGGCCCGACACTCGCGGATTTCAACGCCCAATGCGTTTGTGTTTCTGAAATCTGCCATCGATAAATCACAGCTCTTGAAGGCGGCATCCCTCAGTATTGCCCGGCTAAAATTACCACCTTGCTGGCTTTCCCTGTCGTAAAACTGGCAGCCAATAAACTCGGTACCCGTCAGGTCTGCCCCTGAAAAATCACAGTTATAGAAAGTGCTGTTTTCAATTTTCGCGCCGGTGAACTGATTACGACCAATCTTTTCGCCATTTAAAGCCAGATTCATAGCAATTAACCTGTTTATTTATACAGTCATTAATTGATTGTAACCCGAATTAAGGTGGTGGGAAATCGGTTTGCAGCACGTTTTTTGTGTAGGGCGTAGTAGGGCGTTAAGAGTGAGACAGAACCCACAATTCAGTAATCGTAAGGTGGATAAACATAGGATTTGGCGCATTGCCGATTCTGAATTTATGGCAGTAATACGTTGCCTGAAATTATAGCGGAAGGGCTGTGAACTCTAGCGCCAGACCAATGAGAGTCATATTTTGCACTGATGGTTCCGCCGTTGCTGCAATCAGCGTGCCCTGGAATTTAAGTTTTTTGAATGGCCCATTAATGATAAGCCTAGCGCGCAGACTGGGAAGCGCCTGAGAACTGACAGGGTAAACAATGCGACCTTTAATCGTGACAGGGATCTTACGTAATTCAATGCGCTGCAAGACGCCGATATCGGCGTAGAGCACAGCAACCGGGGTGACAGAAGCCAGCGGCTGCGCCGAGACACTAATAAAATCCAGTAGCAATTCAGGTTGCAGATAATGCAGCCCGCCATGCGTCACGGTAACGCCTGGGATTTCCGGCATGGGGAAAGACAGTGGAATGAGTGAAGATTCAGTCATTAATTCCTTCTCCATAAACAAGGTAGGTTCCGTATCAGCAGCTTGCGCCAGTCAGCAATCAAAACTTTGCGATATCTGATAAAGGTAGACCATCCTTCAGCAGGCATTCAATGAATGCCTGCGAAGAATAATTATTTAGAACAATATACTCGGGCTTCACGAGGTGTATAAATGCCAAGTGATACAACTCGCAGAAGTACGTCCATTCCTGATTCCTGTACTTCTGTGCGGATGACTTTATCAGCCCCACCACAAACAAGAGCGGCATCTATGGTCTGAGATTGCCCAAGACCTTGAACAAAGAATGTTTGTTTAGTTTCCTGAGAAGGTTTTTCAGCAATACCGTCATTAATCTTGAAGGTTTGTTGAGCGCAACCAGATAATGCCAAAGTTGTAATAGCTGCAATTAATAATTTTTTCATGGTAACCATTTTATAGTGAAGTTAAGGGTTTATATGTTCTTTCTTAAAGTACTTAAAAAATAAAAGTTCGCACACTTTATCTTCATAATAGTAAAGGGCGTTTAATTTATATTGATTTATGTTAAATGAAATGCGTGGAATTGTTTTAGCGATGATTGCGCTATGTTGAAAAGTGTTGGTGTAGAGGGCTTGAAATCATTCTCATTTTCAAGAAAGTAGGTTTGATGTATTGGCTCGTAAAGGTGACTGGCCACCTTTACGATTCATTGGTTATGTCAGCAACTGGGGGCATTATCTCTTTCTGTAAACTATATATTATTTGGATATTCGGTAGCAGTTTCTTCCATTATCCTTTGCCTCATAAAGAGCTTTGTCTGCACAATTTATAATATCATTGACATACTTTGCATCGTTACAAATAGCCGCACCTTGCGTGACTGAAATGCGCTGGTCTCCTATGGATTTCAAGCTACTTTCATTGATGGATTTCTTGATATGCTTACACAGCATCTCGATCTTTGCAGAGTTTGCATCATTGATGATAATAATAAATTCATCTCCACCATATCGAGAAACGCTTGATGCGAAAGGTTTAATACAACTTTTAATTTTATCGGCAACGGTGATAAGACAATCATCGCCAGCGACATGACCAAAGCTGTCATTTATCTTCTTAAAAAAATCAATATCAACAAGTATGATGGCAAAGGCCTTTTGTTGAATCACACATTTCGAAACCGCTTTTTTAAACTCGACCTCAAAACCACGGCGATTAAAAACACCTGTCAGATAATCTGTTTGGGCATAGTTATACGCATTAAATGCTTTTTTTTCTAAAATTAATGAAGTAGCAATTTCCTTATTTATTCTTCTTTTAATTAAAGAGTCGCTGGTTTTTATAATGAACCAAATCCCTGCTAGGATAATAGACATATACAGAGATTGAAGTAATCCATTTTTTAAAAAAGTTGCCAGTAATAATGAGCTGAAAATAGGTAGGCAATAAACAAAAATTAGCTTTAAGGGATAACCAGATACAACGCCACAAAACAATACAATCACGCAAAGAAAAACTGGCCCGAGAAGACGGTTTTCCATGATATAACAAAAAACAATGCCCCCCCATATGAGTCCATTAATAAAAATAAGCATTGATGCATTTCTCATCCAGTTTTTATCAAGATAAGAAGGATTTAATGTGCGAGCAATCCACAGCGTGGATATGAATAAAATATAAATGAAAGCAAGGTTTTTACTGTAACTATTTACTGTTAAATATTTATCATCGTCCAAGAAATAGGAATAAAATAAAACGAAAGCAGACAGTGTTAATGTCACAACAATAAACCATGCGCCACTGAGGGAGATCATTTTACGTCTCTCTTCATCAATAGCATCATCATAATTCATAATATCATTACTCTTTTTTTCATTTGCTGGTGTTTATTAACATTTGGAATATTTTTGTACAAAAACATTATTTATAATATCACAAGTTCCATTTGGGGTAAGGATTCTACCGGCTTAATATGGGGACTATTCTGATCACAGTCGTAAATCCAGCCAGAAAGTTTTCATCCCTTCTAATTACAGCGTCACCTGCGAAAGATTCAGGCAGATGACGCTAATTACTTATTTTGGATGACGGTTGCGCATTAGCCGGATGATCGGTTCGTTTGTTTGAGGATTAAAGTAGCGACTCGGCCAGATGATTTCGACGGGTACGTCAATCGCTTTGCTTATTATCAATTCACCTTTCGCCCATGGGCGTATCAGCGCATTGGCAAGAGTCGTCGCACTTAAGCCTGCTGCGCGGGACTCGGCAGCCAGCGAGGTGCCTTTTTTATGCAGCGCCGCGATGATATCGGCTTTGTGCCAGTCTGGTTGAAAAGGTAGGAAAGTGGGGCTGTGTGAAAGTGTCATTTACATCTCCTTGTAGTGGTAACGACTACCACCAGAGGTGCAAATCTCTTGGTGGTAGCCCAGACAGGGTTTGCACTACCGGCCTACAAGGACACCGGCCAATCCGAAGATTGCCCTGCCTGAGCCACCATTGAAGTTGTGAGTACAGTTTTTGAACTGTTCAAACAGCGGGTGTGCAGAGACATTGACACTCAATGCATAACATTAAGTGAATCCTTGTAGTTTCTGGCGGGGTGCAAATCCCGGCTGCGGATTTTGCCGCAGCGGCGCTGACTATAACGTAAATCGGAAGTGTTAACCAACCCGCTAACAGACGGAATGCGAGCTGTTTTCCAAAGAATTTTTATGAGTTTCATGAATTACAGACTATCCACGCGCTCCTTTTAACCCTTGATAATTTCCTTACACCAGGGCTGTCGCTGATCAAAGCCAATTTCAGTCTCAAAGGCGCAGACATATAACAAAAAGTTTAATTTTATTATGTGTGTAGGTTCATATAATCCGTTAACAAATCTACAACAGGTTAACGCAATGAAAATCTTAGCGGCTTCAATTCTCTCCTTGATCAGCTTCAGTGTACTTGCAGCACCAGAAGGCACTCTTAGTGTTCATATTCTCAATCAACAGACTGGTTTACCTTCCCAGGGCGTAGTCGTTGAATTGGACAAACAAGAAAGTTCTTCCTGGAAGCATCTCGCGACTTCAAAAACGGATACCGGCGGCAGAATCAAATCACTTTTCCCGGACAATGGTGATATGGAACCAGGCATCTATAAGGTGACCTTTAAAGTGGGGGATTATTTCAAGGCAAATAATCAGGAAACATTTTTCCCGTCAGTTCCTGTAATTTTCAACGTCACTAAGACGAATCAAAAGCTCCATATCCCTTTATTGTTGAGTCAATACGGTTACTCAACTTACCGGGGTAGTTAAGATCAATTATCGTTAATTGTTTTTGAGTTTATGTATGGCCACTGGCATTTGCTGGTGGCTTTTTGTTTTATGGGAAGGGTACAAAGCACAAATCACAGGCACAAAAAAAAACGCAAGGCTTGTGCCATGCGGGCTTCCAGGACTTCCACGGACGACTCTGGTAATCGTTGAGGGAGAATTTTGGTGGGCGGCGGGGCGTTATATTCGCTCTCATGAAGCGGTACAGCACACCAGTATTTGTCGTTCACTCGATGCATTTATGAAGTAAAACGGGGCAGCACTGATCAGTACGCTGGCACCGGAATTAATGGGGATTAATCAGCTTCAGGCTTTAGTCCGTGAGATGGCCATACGGCGAGCGACGCATTACGTCGGGGAAGCCCTGCGGGATTATCTGGCGACCGGCCCGGAAATTCATTACACAGCGGAAAACAGTGACATTTTGAAAGCCATCGGATTCAGGCCTGATAAGGCTTCGCGGGCTGATACTCAGCAGAAATATACACCGGCACAAAACCATGTTTACGCGCACCGGCAGGCAGAACTGAGCCAGCAACCACCCGCATAAAATCGACCTGAAAACCCGCCATTTAATTCAATTAAACCATGCATTACGGAGCATGGTTTTGTATGTAAAACCCCGTATTTTTCACACCTCATTACCCCAGAGCTGGCGCGGCTCGGGGTGTTCATGCACCTGCATTAAAACCCACCCATTAAGCGGGCAGGCGTGGCGGGGATAGCATTGCGCGCACGTGCTTATTACTTTTTTTCTATATTTTTGGTAGGAGATATCAAGTGGTAAATAGGAGTAAAGTAGATAACAAGTAAACCCTCAGAGTTCCTACTCAAATAAAATAAGTACTATCAACTTGTTAAGAAAAGGAGTCTTCTATGCAGCAAATAGGTTCGAAATGGTGGAAATTTGACTTCCACACGCACACTCCTGCGTCAATGGACTACGGTAAAGCTGATCACCAAATAAAACAAACCATGACCCCAAGGGGGTGGTTATTGGATTACATAAGCCATGGTATTGAATGTATAGCTGTCACTGACCATAATTCAGGAGGATGGGTTGATCTCTTGAAATCAGAGGCAGATAAATTAAGAGAGGAAGGATATTCGATTTATATATTCCCTAGCATAGAAATCACTGCTCATGGCAATATACATATATTAGGTATTTTTGACCCAGAGAAAACATCAAGCTATATATCACAACTTATTGGTGCTGTTGATTATACTGGTACAGAAGGAGACAGTGACGCGGTAACGGAAAGTAGCCCACAACAAGTTATAGACATAATAATTGACCGTGGCGGCGTAGCTATTCCAGCTCATATAGATAAAGCTAGTGGCCTTTGCTCCGTTCATTCATCAGGAGCAACATTAAAACAAATTTTAACAAATGCGTCTGCTGTTGAAATAATTAGAACTCATGATGAATATGAAACTATTCAGCCAGGTTCAAGTCCGCTACGAGGATATGTTTCACTGAGCACTAATTTACCAGAAATAATTGGCTCAGATTCTCATCACCCAAGCACAGTTGGTAGAGCTTTTACATGGATAAAAATGGGGATACCATCCATTGAAGGATTAAAACTTGCCTTATTTGATGGTATCGACTCTTTAAAAAGATCTGATCAATTCCCTGACTCACCAAATATCTTTGCGGAAAACCGAATTACATCAATTAAAGTTAATAAAACTAAGTACTGTGGCCGCAGCAATGAATTTTCAATACAATTTCATCCTTGGTTAAACTGTATCATCGGAGGTAGAGGTAGTGGTAAATCAACAGTTTTAGAGTTTATGAGAACTGCTTTAGGAAGAGAAAACGAGCTTGAACAACTATCTTCCAATAAAGAAATGTATAGCTCTTATCAAAAACTTGCCAAAAAAGCAAAAAATCGAGAGGATGATGGTGTTTTTCTCGATGAGAGTAGTATTCAAATAGAATATTTAAAAGGGGAAAATAGATATCGTTTAGATTGGACTTATGCTTGTCAGCAAGTATCCATAAATCGTATAGAGGATCATAATATAATCCCTGAGGAAGGGGATGTAATATCTAGGTTCCCTGTTAAAATCTTTAGTCAAAAACAAATATATGAAATTTCACGCTCCCCAAATTATCTTTTAAATCTTATTGATGAGTCTAGTATTGTAAATATAAATGACTGGCAATATACATGGGGAAATGAAGTAAACACACTCTCTCAGCTAAGAAGAGAGGTCAAAGATCTCAGAGCCAATATTTCTACTAAGACACACTTAACTGGACAGCTAAATGATGTTAATCAAAAGATAACCTCTATTGAGAGATCTAGCCATGCGAGCATTCTCGCGAACTATCAAAAAACTTTGAATCAAGAAAGTACTATTAACACCTTCACTTCAAAAAATATTGAATTCTTTGAAGGTCTAATAGAGCACATTACACAATCAAAGCCTAATTCTTTTAGTGCAAATCCATTACTCTTCAGCAATATAAATGAATTAGAAGTCCAAGGTAAAATTCTTGGAATACAACAAATAATTGAAGATACAATTCGAGCCGTTAATAGCGTAGTCGAAATAACAACGAAAGAAATTACAGACTTACTTGAGTGGTATAATTCTTGCGCACTTAAAAATGAGATCACTACTCATCAAAACCAATACTCTGCACTAATGGCTACATTACAAGTCAGCGGTGTTAATAATCCTAATGAATATGATTCTTTGATCACTACGAGAAAGCAACTTACCGAACGATTAGATAAGATAAGTGCTGATGAAAAAACCATTGAGAAAAAAAAGGGAGAAACAACTGAAAGTTACAAAAGGTTAGTAGAACTACGAAAAGAACTTACATCTCGCAGAAGGCAGTTCCTCATAGATATAAATAATAATAATGCTAACTTCAAAGTAAGTGTGGATTTTTGTGCAGATAATCAATTTCTCGAAAGTAGTTTCAGGAACTCAATTGACAAGAAAGATACAACATTTAGCAATGAAATCTTTAATGAGGATGAAAATGGTTTTTTGAACTTATTAAACTTTCAAATCAAAGAAATATCAGAGAACATGGATGGAATAATCCAAAAAATACAAAAGCTAAAAAATGGTTTTTTTGAAAAAAGCTCAAATACAATTCTTGATGTAAAGTTAAGCAAACGATTCTTTGATTTTAAAAATGAACTAACAGATGAAGTAATTACATCTCTTATCTGTTGGTTCCCTAGTGATGCAATTACTGTAAAATATAATGATGGAAGACGATTTAAGGATTTGTCACAAGGTTCTGCAGGCCAAAAAGCTGCAACTGTTTTAGCATTCTTACTCTCATATGGTGATGATCCAATAATTTTAGATCAACCTGAGGATGATTTAGACAATCAATTAGTTTATGATCTTATTGTAAAAAAATAAAAGAAAGTAAAAATAAAAGACAAATACTCATCATCACTCACAATCCTAACATTGTCGTTAATGGGGATTCTGAACTAGTCATTTCATTAAGTCAGCAATCTGGTACTACGGACTTCCTTTCTCTGGGGGGTCTACAAGACCGTGAAGTAAGAAAAACAATTTGTGATATTATGGAAGGAGGTAAAGACGCATTTAGCCAACGTTATAGAAGGATTATTACAGCTTAATGTATGGGTCCCCTCTTATTTCTAAGAGGGGACCCATAGGTAATACTTATACATTATGTGAATTGTTATTTCTTGCAAAATCATATGGTGTTCGTGTTTTCCACTGGCATCCACGACTTTAATTGGCGCTAAGAGATTGCTGGTTTTGAGTTTACGAATATCAGCAGAGCCAATATGTGGGAAAAGATACAGTTCCAGATAACGGAGCACACGCGAGCTATGGTATTCACCCCACAGCTTATTACTAGCGTGCCATTCGCGCGCAATAGTTTCAAAGGAATAGGCACCTGAGGTTTCGGCTTGGGCTTCCTTCTGTTCAGCTTTGGGATCTATCCCTTGAACCAGGAGTTTTATAGCTCCATCGCGTTTTGCTCGAGCTTCGGCAAGAGCGATAGTAGGCCAGAAACCAAAAGCTAATCTGTCTTCTTTCTTGTCCACTTGTCGCCGGTACTTCATGCGCCAGTAGTTAGATCTTTTGCTCGTCACCTCAAGATACAAACCGCCACTATCATGAAGGGTGAAGTCTTTCTCACGAGGTTTTGCTTTGAGTATTTCATTGTTAGTGAGGGGGCGGGTTAGTCGCGCCATGGCTGGATTCCTTCCATAATTGGTACACCTTGCTAGGCCTACAGCATGGCGTGTACCTAAACGTGTACCAATTCTCTCTGGATTCAGGCGGATCTTCTCGGATGGTTGCGGACAAATCATAGATACAAAAAAGCCCGCAGGGCTTACGCCATGCGGGCTTCCAGGACTTCATATCAGGCTCTGGTGACCATCAACAAAGAATTTTGGTGGAGCTGGGGGGAGTTGAACCCCCGTCCGAAATTACTACGCCGTCGGTACTACATGCTTAGTCTATCTTTACATTCGCCGGGCAACTGCGGGTAGACACGCCATTACCAAACTATCCTGATTAGTTTTAGTGCTTCAACCCCAGGCAAGGTTTACACACGATCTCTTTTGGGTTTGACTTCTCTTGATCCCCGTCTTAAGAGCGGAAGCTAGGGAGAGAAGGCTCTAAGCAGGGTATTAAGCTGCTAGTGCGTAGTTTTCGTCGTTTGCGACTATTTTTTTGCGGCTTTTTACGAGGCAAACCGCCCCTCGGCATGCACCTTGGGTTTCGCGAATCCCGTCGAATCCAGAATCAGCCCCACAAGTGTTTTGTAAGTATAACAGAGTTGTAGCTTCACTTACTACCCCTCATCCCTGTTAACGCTCGCGCAGTGCTTCCCGGGCGCGGTTAAATGGTTTAATCAGGTAATCAACGATGGTTTTTTGCCCGGTTTTGATATCGACAGTGGCAACCATACCTGGCGAAATTGAAAAATGGTGTCCGGCTTTGTTCACCAGGTAGTCCTGTTGGGTGCGTATAAATACCCGGTAGTAGACGATTTCAGGCTTAACTTTGTCCTGAATGGTATCCGGGGAGATAGTTTCCACTTCGCCTTCTAATCCGCCGTAAATGGCGTAATCGTAAGCGGTGACTTTCACCAGCGCGCGCTGGCCCGGGTGGATAAACGCGATATCGCGCGGCGAGAGGCGAGCCTCAATCAGTAGATGGTCATCAATCGGGACGATTTCCATCATTTCACCGTTGGGCGGGATAACGCCACCGATGGTGGTTACCTGGATATTTTTCACGATGCCGCGCATTGGCGAGCGCACCGTCATACGGCTAACCGAATCTTCCCGGCCTTTGATAATGGCAGAAAGCATGTCCACTTCAGCGTTTGCTTTGGAAAGCGCCTCGCGCGCTTGCACATAATATTGTGAGCGCAGGTCCGTGATTTTCAGTTGCAGGTCGCTTTTTTGCCGCTGCAAACGCAGCACTTCCACGTTACTGGCCGCGCCACTTTTCGCCAGCCGTTGGGTGATTCCCAGCTCTTTATTCACCGATACCAGCGCATCTTGTATATCCGCTGTAGAGTCATTGAGTTGTGCGCGGCGGCTTTTATACAGGCGCATTTCAGAAGCGGTGAGGTCCGGCCAGGCTTTGAGTGAATCAGGGAAGACCAGCGGGAGATCGCTCACTTCCGCATTAAGTCGCACGCTGGAGGCAAGCGATGCGCGATAACGTGCGGCACTTTCGCCAACATTTGACTCTGAACGGGTGGGGTCAAGCCGGGCAACAATTTGCCCAGCCTGAACTTTGTCGCCTTCATGCACTAACACTTCGGTGACGATACCGCCGTCGAGCGACTGGAGTATTTGTTCGCGTGAACTGGGGACGACTTTGCCTGTACCGGTCGAAACCTCATCAAGGGTGCCAAACCACGCCCAGACGCCGAGCAATATAAACAGTAAAACGCTGAGAGTGATAATGCGGCTTGCACCGGAAAACTCACTTTCCCGCTGAATATCGGGGTCGTCGATGGCGACATCACGCTGACTGGTTTTCATTTTTCCACTCCCGTCCGTTTGCTTGCCCGGTAGCGCGACTGTTACTCAGTGCCTGCGCTTTTGGTGCATCCATCACCAGTTGTCCTTCCTTCAGAACCAGTACACGTTCTACCAACTCCAGCATCGGCACCCGGTGTGTGGCGACTATCAATGTGCGATTACCGAGCCATTGCCCCAGGCGCTGAATAAATTCGCGTTCGGTATGGTCGTCAAGGGAAGCTGTGGGCTCATCGAGCAACACAATATTGGGTGAGCGTAATAACATGCGGGCCAACAGGATTGACTGACGCTGGCCGCCCGACAGCCCGGTGCCGCCTTCCATAATGGCGTGGTCGAGTCCTTTTGGCAGGTGTTTAACAAAGTTGCCTGCACCGCTAATTTCAAGCACCTCGAAGATGGCTTCATCGCTGGCATGAGGTGCACCAAGGGTAAGGTTTTCACGTAGTGTGCCGTAAAACAGCCGAGCGTTCTGGCTCAGGAAACCGATATTGCGCCGCAAATCAGCCATATCAATTTGCGTCATGCTCAGATTGTCGAGGCGCACGTCGCCGCTGACTAAATCGACACCGCCAGCTAAAGCCTGCAAGAGCGTGGATTTGCCCGCGCCGTTACGGCCCAATACTGCCACTCTTTCCCCTGGCTGAATCTCTAAACGAGTGATGCGTAGAGGAATGCGTTGGTCGTCGCTGTGGTAGCGAAACTGCGCGTTTTCAAACAGGTAATGGCCGTGAAAGATATCCTGGTGAACGAGGCTTTCGTCGCGCTGAGTTTCGACAGGCAACTGCATAATACTGTCCAGCCCTTGTTTCGCGGCTTTGACTTGTTGCCAGCGAGCGAGCACGCCGCACAGGTTTGCCATTGGCGCGATCATGCGTGACGCGAGCATAGAGGCAGCAACCATTGCACCGGTTGTCATATCGCCTTCAATGACCAGCGGCGCGCCAAACAGAATCACCGCCGCGTACACCAGGCTTTGAATGGTTATTCCCCAGCTAATCAAACCTTGTGAGAGTTGGCGAGTGCGCAGGCCAGATTCTGCCGTAATGCGGATGTAGCTGTTCCACTGCTGCAAAAAGCGGTTTTCAGCCTGCATTAGTTTTATATCTTCCAGCCCTTGCACGCTCTCTACCAATACCGCATTGCGTAAGGTGGATTCATGCGCCGACTGGTTGGCAAGCATGGCCAATTTTTTTTGCAGCAGAATACCTGGTAACACCATCAGAACCGCAGCGACGGGGGCTATCCACGCCAGTTGTGGCGCGATGATCGCAAGAACGATGATAAACATGAAAAAGAACGGTAAGTCGACGATCGTCGAGATCGTCGACGATGTGATCATTTCGCGGATCTGTTCTAGCTCGCGAAGCTGAGAAATAAAGCTGCCGGTGGAGCGGGGAACCGCGCTGTTACGCAGGCGCAACGCATGGCTGAAAACTCGGTCAGAAACGCGCATATCTGCACGTTTGCCGAGTACATCCATAATATGGCCACGTGCCACGCGCAGCAAAAAACCAAATACCACTGCCAGCATTACGCCGGAGGCGAGCACATAAAGGGTCGGATAAGATTGCGCGGGGATCACCCGGTCGTAGACCTGCATCGAGAAAATAATGCCCGAAAGCGACAACACGTTGACGAGGAACGCCGCGAACATCACCGGGCCGTAGGGCCGCCAATCTTGCATCACCAGTTGTTTTAGCCAGTCTGGGCTAAAGCGCGAAATATACGCATCTACACGGCTATCTTTTAATGCCGAGAGTGGGCGCAGGGCGGCAACAAAGCGGATTTGCGGCAAGAGTTCGCTGAGTGCCACCCGGTTGGTCTGGCGGTCGTTATCAATCACGCAGATATCAACAGTATCCTCACCGTCAAAATGTTCAATAACCGCCAATTGCCCATTTTTTAAGTCCACGATAACGGGCAGTCGCCATTGTGCGATAGCGAGTTCTGGGGCGCTTAATAGATGAAAAGAGAGCCCCGCCTGGCGTGATAATTGTGTCAGGGCCGAAAGCAGGCCCTTATCTTTAAACCACGGCGCGTTAGCCTGAATAGTGCCTGGCGAACATACGACGCGATAGTGTGCAGCAACATGGCTGATTGCGTGCGCCCAGTTGCTCAGTGCTTGTTCGGTAAGTCGTTCATCAACTGGTGGGGGTATGTTGCTCATGGCTGGATCTCCAGTGACTGGATGGTGCGATGTTCCAGACCAAATGCATTGCGCAACCGGCCGCTGTTATACAGACAGTTGAGCTGCAATTGATGAAGTTGACTGAGTGTCTGCTGCTGAGCGAAACGCGCCTGGAAGACTTCCTGTTCGGCATTGAGCACATCGAGCAATGGGCGTGAGCCTAAACCGAGATATTGCTGTTGGTACAACTCGCGCGTCTGCGCGCTCAACTCTTCCTGGCGTTGTAAAACCTGAATTGCCCCCATCAGGCCAAGAGCCTGGCTACGCGATTCCATAAGCTTCTGGCGAATATCAAGGCGTGCGCGCTGAACGCCGGATTGCGCCGCTTCTACCGCATGGCTTGCGGCGTTGCGCCGTGCCGTGAGTCCACCCCCCTGGTAAAGCGGCATTTCCACTTTGATAAAGGCGGAGTATTGGGTGCGGTCGAGCACTTCATGGCTGGCGTACTTATCATTCAGATAATGCTGAACCTGCGGTTCGAGCGAGATAGTTGGTGTCATCTGTGCATTAGCGTAATCGAGGTTAGCCTGTGCAACGCTTGCCTGTGCCCAGGACGCCAGAACAGCTGGCACCAGCCGGTCGTCCGGTTTGGCAACATCGCAGCTTTTGCTGAGTTTGTTCGGGAATTCGTTGCTGATACCGTTGAGGCTATTCCATCCCAGCCAGCTCATTAACGTGGCCTGGGAGCTGTCGAGGTTGGCCTGGTACTGAATCAGCTGCGAGCGGGCGGATTCAATACGCGCATTGGTTTGCACCACGTCTGACATTGACGTGGCCCCTTCATCATTACGCTGCTGGGTCAAATGGCCTATTGCACTCAAGGCATCTAACTGTTCTTTGGCAATATCGACCATTTGTTGCCACATCTGCACCTGAACCATGGCGACGGAGGTATCGTGTCCGACGTTATCAATGCTGACCAGCACGTTGGCTTGTTCCTGCGCAACGCCCGCGCTTTCGGCGCGCACCTGGCTTGAAACTTTGCCGAAGTCGTAAAGCATCTGCGAAACCGACAGCACCAGCGACGGGCTAAATCCGCTGTCGGTGTAGCCGTTGCTGTAGCCATTGTTCATGCCCGCCGTAACCTGCGGATAGTATTTTGATTTTGCGACGTTGACTTGTTCCGACTGCCCGGCGAGTTTGCCGATGGCTTCATGAATGCCTGGGTGCCAGTTCACCGCGCGATTAACCGCATCGTTGAGGGTGAGTGTGCCGGGCGCAGGGGCGTTTAGCGGCAGAGAAGAAGAGCCGTCAAGAGAGGGGAGTTCATGCTGTTGAGCAAGTCCCTCAGGCGTAATGAATTGTTGAGTATCATCGGCATACGTTTGGGCTACACACAGGCTGCATGCCAGCCATAAAGCGATAGGCTGTAATTTTCCCATAATTTATCCCTATTAAAAATATACCCTTCATACTTCAAGTTGTTGGTGCGTTGGCTGCTCGCCTTCGCCCCAGTCACATAGTTATCTATGCTCCTGGGGACTCACGCGCTTGCCGCCTGCCTACAACTCGAATTATTTTGGGTATAGCTATTGTTTTTTTGGTATGCCACGAACATTAATCCACCATTTTCCCGGGCGTCTTTGCGCCCGGGTTATTCTTGGCTATCAGGTAATAATGTGGTTCTGCTGCACCAGCTCATCAAGCGTGACGTGTGTGCTCTCCAGCGTGACCAGTTGGGTTGGGCTGTGCGTTGCACCTGTACCGTCGCGGTCGATAGAGATGATCGTACTGGTACCGTTGTAACTAACGCTCAAGTAGTTGGCGATGTTGGATGTTGCCGGGTTCCAGCCGGTAAGCAGGTCGTGGATATTGATTTTGTCGCCATCCGCCATATGGAAGTCCTTCCAGGTATCAGCACCATTGCCACCCGTCGAATTTGCGCTGTTTAGCAGGTGATAAACCAGGGTGTCGCCGTAGACCGAACCGTTAATCACATCGCTTTGCGCGGTGCTGACAAACTGCGGGTTCATGTTGATGGTTAACGTGGCGCTGTCGGTGTGGCCGTTCTGGTCATTCAAGCTGTAGGTGAACGTTTCTTTGGTCGTTATCGACGCCGGGTTAATCCCGCTGTTGAGCGTATAGGTATACGCCCCGTCGATGCCGATTTGCAGCGTGCCGTAATGCCCCTGAATCGTGGCGGTGGCGCTGCTGTTGGTCAGTGGATCAAGCGTAGTGGTGCTGCCGTTAATGTCGGTAATGCTCAGCAGTGTATGAACCGTTCCCAACTGGTCAATCGCGCCAGAGGAATCCGTTCCATCGTACAAGTTGCCGTGAATGGTACTGACGCCCTGCGTTAGATAATTATCCAGATCAATGGTGGTACCGGTGACGGTTGGGGTGATGGTGACCTGGCCTGCCGCCAGTGCCCCCATACTCCCGGTGTAGTTCAGCGTATAGGTGCCAGCCTGCAGATCCAGCCCGGCCAGGTTAATGTCCGCCACGCCGCCTAATAACAGACCGCCACTGAATGTGCCGCTTCTTATCACGGTTCCTGCGCTGTTGGTGATATTCCAGTCAACATTTAAACCGCCCAGTGACAACAGCGATTGCACGGTAAAGTGCAAAGCGGGGTTGTGCAGAACATCGTTGGCGCCGACGACGAAAGTCCCTGAGCCATTACCAGATGATGAAGCCAGCAGTTTTGCCTGCCACGACGCCGAACCTACCGTGGTATCGGAGTAGCTGGCGGTGGTTTGTGCGGTGTTGATGAGCATCGCCGTGCTGATATCGTCAATCGCATTAACCAGAGTCGGTGTCGCCGTGACGTTCAGCGATGCGGTGTCGGTGTCCCCATTTGGTGCGGTGACGGTGTAGACAAAACTGTCCGGTGTTTTAATGCTGTCAGCGCCGACACCCGCATTCAGTTTGTAGGTGTAGTTGCCGTTGGCATCAATGGTCAGTACTCCATATTCGCCATTAATCGTCGTGGTTCCACTGGCGGCAACGGAAACCCCATTCACTTGGGTGATATGGCTACCCACCGGGGAAATATCATCCTGCATGACGTTACCGGTCGTCGTGGCGCTTAGGCTTTCCACAGCATAGGTATGATCTTGCAGGATATTCAGCGTATAGCCCGTCAGCACCGACACGCCGCTGGCGTTATTGAGCAGGAACAGATATTCACCGCCCGGTAGCGTTAACGTTAATTGCCCCGATGTACCGCCCAGCAGCGGGGCAGTAAGCCAGGTTTTTTGTACCTGGTACTGCTCAAACTGCTGGGTGACGTCGTTGAATTTGTAGATATACAAATCGAAGGTAGACAGTAAAGCCACCCCGCCAACACTCGCCTGTATCGTCATGGTGCGTGTCGAACCTTCATCCACATCGAAGATTATCGGGTTGGTCATATTGGCGAGTAAATTCGCGTTCAACACATTGCCCACGCCAATGCTAAGCACTGACAAACCATTTTGCGATGATGCGCCGTGGTTTACAGCTTCCACATCGGTGCTGTAGGTCAGTGCCGCGGTGTTATCTGTTGCCGTTACGGTGCTGGCTGGCCCGCCATTACCGAGTGTGACCACCAATTGCGCGGTGTCGCTGATACCGTTTTGGGTGATGGTGTAGTTGAAGTTTTCGGTGTGCCCGAGTACTGCCGCCGTGGTGTTATTCAACGTGTAGGTGTAACTGCCGTTCTGGTTGATATGCAGAGTACCGTACAACCCATTGATATCAGCGCCACTCGCGCCAACAGCCAATACTTGCCCCTGTGCGTTAGTGACCGATGTGACAACGGTACCTGCCGGGGCGGTATCCTGCCCACCGCTCGGGTCGATATCTGTTATGACATTCCCCTGATGCGATGTTTCACCCGTCACAACACCCGGGCCAACTTGCTCAACGGCGACGTCGAGACTGGTTAGTGAACCGGTCGCCAGCAGATTCGTGTTGTAACTCAGCACGCGATAAGTGCCTTCAGGCAGGTTATCGATTTTGAACGTAATGCCGCTGGCCCCAATGGTTAACAGGTTGGCAAATTGAGCCTGCGATGAGTCGTAAACGGTGGTCCATGTACCGGTGCCGGAATCGAACCGTTGAACGGCCACTTCCAGCGAGTTGAGCAGCGTCAGCACTATGCCGGTTGCGGCAGCTTCAATCGTGATATTCCCAGTTCCTGCGCCAACGTTAAACTGGACCTGCGCCGTGTCACTGCCGAGCACCTGTACTGAGTTGCCCAGCGCACCGACTAACAGAACGCCATAGTCGTTGTAATGGACCGGTGGCGAGACAGTCGCAGTGCTGCTCAGTGCCAAATCGATAACGTTGTCATTGGCGGCCAGTGGCAGATCCGGCGCGGTCGCCGTAATGACCGGCGATACGTTGCCTGCTGCATCCGTGGCTTTGATGGAAAGAATTTCACCGTCAATCTGGCGCGTGGTGAGCGGAGCCGTCCAGGCACCGCTGCCGTTGGTGGTCGCCGTGATGGTGGTGACGCCGTCTGCCAGAGTGACAGTGACGGTGCTGTTGGGTTCGGCGGTGCCGCTTATCGTATTGCCATCGACACTGACGGTCGCGGTTGGTGCCAGCGGTGCGATGGTGTCAACGATGACGGTGACCTGGGCGGATGGGCTACCGGTGCCGTTAACGTTGGTCGCGGTGGCCGTGAAGTTGTGTGAACCTTCGGTCAGTGCAGATGGGGTATAGCTCCAGGTACCGTTAGTTGCCACGACGGTATCCATCAACACACCATTGTTATAGATACTGACGGTAGCACCTATGTCAGCCGTGCCGTTGAGCGTTGGCGTGGCATCGTTGGTACTTTGCCCGTTAGCCACGGTTCCGGTCACAGGGGCGAAGTCATCCATCACACTTGTAATGACAGGCACACCCGGTAGAGCGGTATTTGGTGCGGTAAATCCTACGGAAGCTCCGAGGTTACCTGCGCTGTCCTGAGCGAATGCAAGCAGGGCCTGTGAGTTGGTTTGCGCAGGCGTAATTGCCACGCTGAAGCTACCCGTACCGTCAGCTGTTGCTGTTCCGAGGACGGTTCCGCCGCTGGTGGTAATGGTCACCGTGCTCCCCGCTTCAGCAGTCCCAGTTACGGTCGTGCCTGTCGCGTTAACGGCTAATCCAGTTGGTGCACCTGGCGCTGTGGTATCAACCACAATCGATGAAGACTGCGAAAGGGCGCTGGTGTTGCCCGCGAGGTCAGTAGCGGTAACGGTAAATGAGTGGCTTCCTTCGGACAGGGGCTGCGTTGGGGTATAAGCCCATGCGCCGGTGCCGCTGGCGGTGACGTTGGTAACAAATACACCTTTGTCATAAATAGCGACGGTCGCACCTGCTTCAGCCGTACCGTTAAGTGTTGGCCTATTGTCATTGGTAGCCTGGTTGTTGGCGAGAGGGTTGTTAAATACCCCTCCTGCTACATCATCAACAATCGAAGTGATTACCGGTGTCGTTGGCGCGGTGGTATCGACCGTTATCGCAAATCCTGCTGATGCGGTACTGACGTTACCTGCCGCGTCCGTGGCGGTGATGGTGAACGTATGTAAGCCCGCGGTAAGCGGCGTGGTCGGCGTAAAGGTCCAACTGCCGCCAGCAGGAACCGTTACGGTGCCAATCGGTGTGCCGCCATCGAGGATGGTAATGGTCGTGCCCACTTCACCCGTGCCGCTGATCGCAGGGCGCGCATCGTTAGTGACTTGCCCATTTGTGAGGTTGGCGTTAAACACGCCGCCTGCCACATCGTCATACACAGTTGACAGCGCAGGTGTTACCGGTGTGCTGGTATCGATTGTCAGTGTGAAGCTGCCAGAGACTGCCCCGACGTTACCCGCCGCATCGGTGGAGGTTGCCGTAAAGATATGCTGACCATCGTTCCGGACTGGCGGTGTATAGCTCCAGGTGCCCGTCGCGCTGGCAGTAACTGTGGCGAGAAACACGCCATTGTCGGAAATACTCACTATCGAGTTGGCTTCTGCCGTCCCGCTCAGCAACGGCGTGTTGTCGTTGGTCGACTGCCCATTGACCAGTGCGCCGGTGACCGGGCCGACATCATCAAACGCCTGAATAACAATCGGTGCCGTTGGTGCAGCCGTATCGACGACGATATTGAAAGTATTAGACGGTGCGCTGACGTTGCCTGCGCTATCCGTTGCGGTCACGGTAAATGCGTGGTTGCCGTTAGTGAGTGGTGAACCCACTGGTGGCGTAAAGTTCCATGTGCCGTCTGTGGCGCTGGCGTTAACGGTGCCAATCAGTGCGCCGTTGTCGTAGATTTTTACGCTCGCGCCGTTTTCTGCCGTTCCGCTGATCAGTGGCAGGGTGTCATCAGTGGATTGGCCGTTGGTTAAATCACCTTTTTCAGTACCCACATCGTCTGCAATATTGGTAATAGCAGGAGTACCCGGTGCGGCCAAATCAACCACCACGTTAAAGATGGCCGATGGCGCACTTACGTTGCCTGCGGCATCTGTTGCGGTCACGGTCAGATTATGTGAACCGCTACTTAACGCTGTTGGTGGGGTAAAGCTCCAGGTGCCACCAGAGCCAACAGTTGCGGTGCCAAGTGGAGTAGGGTTACTGCCATCGTAAATTTTGATGGTGGAACCCACTTCTCCCGAACCGGTGATAGCAGGGCGCGTTTCGTTGGTCGGCTGGCCACTGGTGATCGGCCCAATATTTGGCGCGGTATTATCGGTGACGGTCACAATCAGCGGCGCGGTTGGGGCGATAGAATCCACGACGACCGTGAAGGTGGAAGATGGATTACTGATATTCCCGGCGGCGTCAGTGGCGGTGACGGTCAGGCTATGGCTGCCCTGGCCGAGTGCGTGACCACTGTCTGGTGTGAATGACCAGTCACCGGTTGGGCTTGCGGTGGTCGTGCCGAGGACGGTAGTGCCATCTTTGATCGTGATTATCGCGTTCGCTTCACTGGTGCCGCTGATGGCCGGTTGCGTGTCTTTGGTCAGTTGGCCGTTGGTCAGAGGGTTGTCGACACCTACTTGAGTCTGATCATCTACAACCAAAGTAATGGCAGGCACCACCGGAGCTGCCGTATCAATGACGGCATTAAAGGTGGTTGCCGTGCTGACGTTGCCCGCGGTATCCGTGGTGATAATGGTCAGATTGTGGCTGCCATCAGTTAGCGCTGGGTTCGGGGTGAAGTTCCAGTTACCTGTGCCATCAACCAGGGCAGTACCGATAACCTTACCGTTTTCACTAATGGTGATAGTGGAATTCGGCTCGGCTGTTCCGGTAAAGGTTGGTGTGTTGTCATTGGTCGGTACGCCAGAAATGACTGGGGCAAGTGTTCCTACGTTGTCAGTGACACTGCTGATCACAGGCGCTGTTGTGAGCGTATCAACGTTTACCGAGAAGCCAGCAGAAGGTGCACTGGCATTACCGGCCGCATCAGTTGAAGTGACGGTTATCGGATGCAAGCCCTGGCCCAAATCGGTGGTCGGCGTGAAGGTCCATGTGCCTCCAGTGCCGACTACGGCGGTGCCGATCGACGTGCCATTATCAAGGATCGTGATAGTTGACCCAACTTCACCGGTGCCTGTGATCGTTGGGCGAGGATCATTGGTGGCCTGACCGCTGTTAACGGTTCCAGTGATTGGGGCTACATCGTCAGTGACGGATGTGATAACCGGAACCGTCGGTGCGTCTGTATCTACGATGACAGTAAAGGCAGGCGACTTGCCGCTGGTATCAAGGAGTGTGTTCTGGCTGACGGCAAACGTATGCGAGCCTTGGGCCAGCGCTGCTGGGATCTGGTAGCTCCATGTGCCTGAAACAGTGGCAGTCACGGTGGCAACTTCTGCACCATCCACAAAGATATGAACAGTTGCGAGAGATGCAGCGTTTGAGCCATTCAGTGTCGGCGTGGTGTCGTCGGTTGTTTTTCCGTTGGTGATATCTCCGGTAACGGTACCTACGTTATCCACAACATGGTCAATGGTTGGTGGTTGAAGGGTGAGCGCGAGAGTTGTATCAAAGCCTGCTGATGGGCTTTGGTTTCCTGCAATATCCTGCGCTATCGCTATCAGCGATGTGCCTGGTAACTGGGCAGGCGACAGAGTGATAGCCCATTTTCCATCGGCATCAGCGATGCCACGGCCCAGCTCCGTTGTACTGTTACTGATGATGACAGTACTGCCAGCTTCGGCAGTGCCGCTGGCAACTGTGCCACCAGGGACTAAAACAATCGGAGCCAATGGCGCAACAGTATCAATGTGTAAAAGAATGGGGTTCGTTGATGCCACCGTATTCCCGACAGCATCGGTAGCACTAAAGGTAAACGTATGATCGCTTACGCCAGCCGGGAGCGCTGTCGTTGGCGTGAAGGTCCAGGTGCCATCTGTACCCACAATTGCGGTGCCAATTGCCGTGGTTCCACCATTGTCGTAAATAGAAACGGTGCTGCCAGCAGTGCCTGTACCGTTGAATGTCGGAGTCCTATCGTCGGTATAGCTGCCATTCACCAATGGCGTTTGAATCGTACCGACATTATCAACAATCTCTGTCACCACTGGGGCTGCGATCGGCGTGGTGTAGACGGTCAGTGTAAAATCGTCTGAAGACGCGCTGATGTTGCCCACAGCATCGGTTGCCGTTGCAGTAATTACCTGCTTACCGTCCTGAAGTGTTGTTGTTGTAATCGTCCATGTTCCTCCAGATACCGTTGTGGTCCCGATAACTGTGCTGCCGCTATACAACGTAATGGTATCGCCATCTACACCAGTGCCATGGAATGTCGGCGTGCTGTCGTCAGTGATCCCTCCGGTAGACAGCGAAGCCTGGACTGGGCCGACGTTATCGTCAGCAGAGACAATGGTTGGGGCAGCGGATGCTGCGGTATCCAGGGTGAAAGCAACCGAGCCAGACGGCTGGCTTTTGTTACCCGCAGCATCAGATTCGATAACGCTAATTGAATGGTTTTGCCCGGAGATAGGCGTTTGCGGCGTAAAGCTCCAGGAACCATCCGCCCTGACAGTCGTCGTGCCAATGTCTGAGCCATTATCGCGAATGGTGATGGTATCGCCCACACTCCCTGTTCCTGAGATGGTTGGTGTGGTGTCGTTGGTGCTGCCACCATTACTGATATTGCCCAGAACGGGAGCCTGGTCGTCAGTGACCACCGGGATGCCCGGAGTGGCTGGCACTGTTGAGTCAACTGTCAGTGTGAAGCCAGCTGAAGGCAGACCGACGTTGCCCGCAGGATCGGTCGCAACGGCGGTCAGGGTATGTGAGGTTTCGCTCAACGCTGGTGAAGGTGTAAATGTCCATGTGCCGCCAGCAGGAACAGTCACCACACCAATCGGCGTGGCACCACCGTTATCATAAATATTGATTGTTGCCCCTGGTTCGCCACTACCGGTGAGCGTTGGGGTTCCGTTTTGCGTGCTGCCCCCGTTGACCAGTGGCGCTGACTGATTAGCGACTTCACCTTGAGCGCTGATAATTAATGGCGCGCCAGGCGCAGTTGTATCCACAGTCAGGGTATAAGAGTCGGCAGGGCTTGCATTGCCAGCAGCATCGGTGGCGATAGCATTAAGCGTATGTGGCCCTTCGCTCAATGGCTGCGTCGGAGTGATGCTCCATTTCCCATCGGTTCCTATCGTCACGCTGCCGACAGGAGTCGTGCCATCGTACAGAGTGATAGTCGAACCCACATCTCCGGTGCCGCTCAATTGTGGGCGGGTGTCATCGGTTGCGTTATCTTGGGCCAGCTCCCCTTTGACCGTGCCGACATCATCCTGAACTGAATTAATGACAGGGGTAGCGGGTGGGGTAATGTCCACGTTAATGGTAAACCCGGCTGAAGGGATCGTGACATTACCTGTAGCATCTTCAGCAATGACGGTAAATGTATGGCTACCAACAGGTAATAATGTTGGGGTGTAACTCCATGTTCCTGACGAATCGACAGTCAGCGTGATGAGCGGTTGTGTGCCATCTAAAAGAGTGAGGATTGAACCGGGTTCACCGGTACCAGTGATCGTCGGAGTTTGATCGTTTGTCGAACCATTATTCAGGACCGGGCCGGTAATTGTTCCTGCATCATCGTTGACCAATGTAATAGTTGGGGCCTGCGGCGCGATAGTGTCGACAACCACGTTGAACGCGGCTGCGGGACTTGTGTTATTTCCAGCATCAGTTGCAGTAACTGTCAGGTTGTGTGAACCCTGGGAAAGTGCAGTTGTGGGGATAAAACTCCACACCCCCCCGGCACCTGCGGTTGTGCTACCCAACAATAAGCCGTTGTCATAGATCTTCACGGTCGTGCCTTCTTCGGCTGTGCCCTGAAGTTCTGGTTTGCTGTCGTTGGTTGTTTGGCCGCTGGTGAGATCACCCGTGTGATTGGCAAAATCATCAATAACGTGTGTGATAACCGGTACTAATGGTGCTGTTGTGTCCGGGGCATCAACAGGTGCTTTAGGACCGAGGTTACCCGCGTTATCTGTTGCTGAAACGCCGAGTATTTCGCCATTGGTTTGTGGTGGGGTAATCGATACGGTAAACGTGCCATCGCCTCCCGCAGTACCACTTCCCAATTCAACGTTGTTAGCATCGGTAACCTTAACGGTGCTGCCTGGTTCGGCACTCCCGGTGACGACTGTACCTTCTTCATTTACATGTAAATTTGTTGGGGCATCAGGTGCGGTGTGGTCTTGTGCCACGACGGTAGCACTTGGGCTGGTGTTATGAGCGGTATCAGTTGCAGTAACCAGCAGCGGTTGGCCGTTGAGTTGCGCAGGCATGAGCGGGGTAACGTCAAAGTCACCGTTGACATCAGCCGTGCCCGTACCCAATACCACGCCTTTACTGTCTTTGACGGTGACCGTGCTGCCAGGTTCAGCATTACCTGTGACATGTTCGCCATCGGCTGAAACCAATAAATTGGTTGGTGCGAGTGGAACGGTGTGATCTTCTGCAATAACCGTAGCATTAGGACTTTGATTTCCAGCAGCGTCAGTTGCGGTAGCGCCGAGTGTTTCCCCATTAAGCTGTGGCGGATCGATGGTAACGCTAAATTTGCCATCAGTGCCGGCTGTAGCACTACCAATAGGGTCACCGTTACTGTCAGTTATGGTGACAGTACTGCCAGCTTCTGCGCTACCGGTGACGACAGTGCCATCGGCCGAGACATCCATACCATTTGGCGCTAGTGGCGCCAGGGTATCAACAACAACGGTAAACGCAGAGGATACGCCACTGGTACCGCTGCTATTTGTCGCGGTTAAAGTAAAGACGTGTTGGCCGTCGAGTATTGCTGGTGGTGTGTAATTCCAGTGGCCAGTTCCGTCAACCGTCGCGGTTCCAGAGAAAATACCGTTGTCATAGATTGTTACGGTACTTCCTATTTCCGCCAACCCGCTTAGCGTCGGGGTTTTATCATCGGTTGATTGCCCGTTGTTTAACGTGCCGGTTATTGTTCCGGCATCGTCGGTAACGGTGTCCAGCTCCGGCACGGTTGGGAATTGAGAGTTAGAGGCAGTAAAAGGCGTATCAGGTCCGGCGTTACCTGCTGCGTCCTGAATATGGGCGCTCAGTGATTCACCGTGTGTCTGCGCAGGAGAGATATTGACAGTAAATGTACCGTCGGTGCCGACTAGTGCCGTACCCAGCAACGTATTACTTGCGTCAAAAATGGCGATT
Organism: Buttiauxella massiliensis; assembly: GCF_902500225.1. Taxonomy (GTDB): domain Bacteria; phylum Pseudomonadota; class Gammaproteobacteria; order Enterobacterales; family Enterobacteriaceae; genus Buttiauxella; species Buttiauxella massiliensis. The sequence continues at coordinate 151,203 of NZ_LR722657.1, forward strand.
GTGCTGCCCGATTCGGCATGCCCGGTCACCGTTGTTCCGTTCTGGCTAACGCTATCGATAACTGCGGCTGTTGGTGGGGTGAGGTCAACCGTAAACGTTGGGCCGGTGACGAGCTGGCTTTTATTGCCTGCAGCATCGCTTTGCTGCACTGTCAGTGCATGCTTGCTCTCCGTCAGTGGCGTGCCTGGTGTGAAACTCCATTTACCATCATTGCCAACCGCAACCTGGCCAATTTGTACTCCTTTGTCGAAGATCGTAATGGTGTCGCCCGATTCCCCCGTACCGGTAAGCATTGGGCGGGTGTCATTGGTCACGCCATTATTGGCGATAGGTCCCGTAACTGTGCCTGCGTCATCCAATAGCTCGGTAATGATCGGGATGCTCGGCGCAGTGTGATCGGGTGCCGTGACGGAGCTTTGCCCGCTACTGTTGCCAGCAGGATCGGTAGCCGTTGCTTCCAGTGTTTCACCGTTGACCTGTGGTGGGTTGATGGTGACATTAAATTTGCCATCAGCGCCGGTTGTAGCGCTGCCAATAGGAGCACCATTGCTATCGGTTATGGTGACAGTACTGCCTGCTTCGGCACTACCAGTGACATGCGAGCCGTCGTCTGAAACAACCAGACCTGTTGGGGCTGTGGGGGCTGCTGTATCAATTGCAACGGTGAAACCAGTCGAGGTTCCGCTGGTGCCGCTGCTGTTGGTTGAGGTTAAGGTAAAGACGTGTTGGCCATCAGACAGCGCAGTTGGAGTGAATGTCCAGTGCCCCGAGCCGTCAGCCGTCGTGCTTCCTATCGATACACCTTTGTCATAGATGGTCACTGTTGTGCCAGCTTCAGCCGTTCCGCTTAGCGTCGGGGTTTTATCGTCTGTAGCCTGCCCGTTTGTTAGGTTGCCAGTAATTGTTCCGGCATCGTCAGCAACGGTAACCAGTACCGGCACGGTTGGGAAATGGGAGTTAGATGCATCAAAGTTGGTATCTGGCCCGACATTACCAGCGCGATCGTGAATGTTTGCCGTGAGTGTCTCACCGTGCGTCTGAGCAGGGGTGAGGGTAATAGTAAAGCTGCCATTGGCACCCACTACTGAGGTTCCAAGCACAACGTTATTGGCACCTGTGATAGTAACTGTTGTTCCAGGCTCGGCAGTTCCCGTTACTTTGGTGCCATCCTCGCTCACATTCGTGATTTTGGCAGCATCAGGAGGGGTGTGGTCGACGATAAATGTCGGACTGGTCGTTGTTTTACTGACGTTACCTGCAGGATCGGTTTGAATCAGAGTGATGGTGTGATTGCCGTCGGCGAGCGCTTGAGTTGGGGTGAAGCTCCATTTTCCATCACTGCCAACCGTGATCTGAGCGATCTGAATGCCGTTATCAAAGATGGTGACTTTGTCACCTGCCTCGCCGGTGCCGTGGATTATTGGCGCTGTTTCATCGGTATATGTACCGCTAACGATAGATCCTTTGATACTTCCGACATCATCTTGTAGCTGATCAACGGCGGGAGACTCGGGTGCTACGGTGTCGATGGTAATCGTGTAACTTGGCGAGTGAGTACTTTCACCCTTGGCATTGGTTGCCGTAACACTAAATGAGTGAGAGCCATCAGATAGCGCGGTGGTTGGGGTGTAGCTCCAGTTGCCGCTAGCATCAACGACTGCGGTGCCAATTTCTTTGTCGCCATCATAAATATGAACGGTTGTCCCGGCCTTGCCTGCGCCCTGAAGCGTTGGGGTATTATCGTTAGTAGATTGAGTTTTCGGGACGTTGCCTAGTACTGGTGCGACGTCATCCACCACATTGGTGAGTGTAGGTGCATCCGGTAATGGAATATTAGGTGCAATGACCGTGGCATCAGGGCCTGTGTTTCCGGAAGGATCGGTAGCATGAGCTGTCAGATCTTCACCGCTGATCTGTGGGTTTTTTAGCGGGATAGTGAAAGTGCCATCGCTGCCAGCGGTGCCTTTTCCGATAATTTGACCACTAGGATCTGTAATTGTCACCGTGCTGCCAGGTTCAGCTTTGCCTGTGATCGTTTTACCGTCTGCTGAAACATTTAAATTTGTTGGTGCAGCAGGGGGAGTGGTATCTGTCGGCGGCGGTGTTGGATTCGGTTCACCTTGATTGCCAGCACCGTCCGAGTTATCACTGCCACCACCGCCTCCGCCACCACCTGCGGCCAGAGCAATGCCCCCAGCAATGGCTACGCCACCTAAAACCCATGGCCAAATAGCGGCACCGCCATGGTTTTCTGCACCCGTGGCAACCATGAGATCATCAATACTGTTGATATGCTCGAAGTGAAAAGCCGAATCTGTATCCTGTACCCACCACAAAGCACCATGGCTGTCTTCGAGCACCAGTTGGTTGCCACCTTGATCGGCGTAAGCATAGAAATTTTTAACGGTAATGACTTCGCCGTCACGAAGAGTGATAACCATATCCTGGTTAGTTCGAGCGATGCTGGCGATATCAGAGCGTTCGGCTTTAAGTTCGACAATAGAAGGAGCTGTTAGCGTAATTTCAGAGGCTTCAACATTGTTCGTTACGCCAGTAAGTTTTGAGATGATTGATATTGAACGCATTGTTATCACTCCATTCGGTGTGAACAGGGGTAGTCTTTAGAAATGCTTAAGCTTGCAAATAATTTCCCCGAGACAAATTGTTATAGCAATCTCACGCATTTATAAAATTTAAAGCGAACGAATCCGGACATCAGAATATTGACGACTAACATTATTGGAATGTGTTTGCTTACTACCGGGCTATCACTTTATTTAAATGTAAAATTCATACTTTTGTATCATTTCCATTCGGGGATAATGAAGATATAGACAGGAAAACATGAAAGCGCAAATTAAGGGACGCTAAGTGAATGTTTTAGAGTTGGTTAATAAGATTTTTTTCCTAACGACTCGCCAGTGATCTATGAATTTTTGTTATAACTAAAAAAAGATGGCTATGGCTGTAGTTGTTTGATTGTAAGGTGTTTTTTTAAAGATTGGAGGGGGTGCTTGTCCATTTATAAATGTTCCATCATCAATTATATAATATCCATTGTATTGGTGTGGTTATTTGTGTGTGGGTAATTAATTGTTTTCTTTGGCGAAGTAAAACATGTTCGTGGAAACGGATTTTTTATAATTTATATATTAGTCTGAAAGGGAAAATATGAAATATATACTGAGGTTTTTTCTGAGTAGCACATTTTTAATAAGATCGAAAAATCTATTTTTTAAAATGATTGCTTGCCGGAACTAATTTCTTTCGGAGAAGATGTATTTTAAATGAATTATTAAGGAAGCATTAGTAGGGGTTAACAGTACTGGCCCTGTGCTGCAAGGACCAGTAAAGATTTCTGAGAGTTATAGACGTGATTATCGACCAGCATGTTTCATAATGCGCGCTTTATCCACCGCCCATTCTTTGTCTTTCACATCATTACGCTTGTCGTGTTGTTTTTTACCTTTTGCGACGCCGATTTTCACTTTGCACCAGGCGTTTTTCCAGTACATCGACAGCGCCACAACGGTATAACCATCTCGGTTAATACGGCCGTAAAGATTATCCAGCTCACGTTGGTTAAGCAGGAGTTTACGGGTACGCGTAGGGTCACAGACCACATGGCTTGATGCCACGTTTAACGGGGTAAAGTTTGCGCCAAACAGGAACGCTTCGCCATCGACCAAAATGACGTAGCTGTCACCGATGTTGGCTTTCCCTGCACGTAGCGATTTTACTTCCCAGCCTTGTAGCACGAGGCCCGCTTCAAACTCATCTTCGATAAAGTATTCATGGCGGGCGCGTTTGTTTTGCGCAATGGTGGCTGAACCTGGTTTGAATGCTTTTTTCTTTGTCATAGTGCTGCTCAGTATAAGTAATCCAGGAGTTCAAATACACCCCGCTTCGCTGCGAGGATGAAGGCATATCTTAGCACGGCTCTAGCCTAAGAGTTTTTCTTTGCGTGATGATAAATGTTATTATTTGCCCGTTTTGTGACTCTCAGGAAATGCTATGCCTCAGATTACCCGTACTGCGCTAGTGCCTTACAGCGCGGAGCAGATGTATCAATTAGTGAACGATGTGAAATCTTACCCAGATTTTTTACCAGGTTGCACAGGCAGCCGGGTGATTGACGCGTCGCATGATCAGATGACGGCGGCGGTAGATGTTTCTAAGGCGGGTATCAGCAAGACCTTCACTACGCGCAATACGCTTACAAGCAATCAAAGCATTCTAATGCATCTTGTCGATGGCCCATTCAAGTCATTGATGGGGGGCTGGAAGTTTACGCCGCTGAGCGCTGAAGCATGCCGTATCGAGTTCCAGCTTGATTTTGAATTTACTAACAAACTAATCGAACTGGCGTTTGGCCGTATCTTCAAGGAACTTGCGGGGAATATGGTTCAGGCGTTTACCGTTCGTGCCAAAGAGGTCTACAGTGTCGCCTGAAATTAAGGTCGAAGTCGTTTACGCGCTACCGGAAAAGCAGTACTTGCTCAAGGTACGACTGGCGCAAGGCAGCACTGTTGAACAGGCTATTGCCGCATCGGGAATTTTCGAACTGCGCACGGATATCGATTTGGCAAAGAACAAAGTAGGTGTTTTTAGCCGACCGGTAAAACTCACCGATACGGTTAATGATGGCGACAGGGTGGAAATTTATCGACCTCTGATCGCTGATCCGAAAGAGCTCAGACGCCAGAGAGCTGAAAAAGCTGCTCAGAAGTAGCCAAAAAAAAGGTGCCGATTGGCACCTTTTTTATTGGTTATGACCCGTCCTAAATAGCGTTGACACATTTAACTCGTACTATGAGGAAAATGTGATGAACCAGTACGTTAAACGCACGCAACGCGATTACCCTCTATCCTTTAAATTGGCCGTTGTCGAACAAGTC
>NZ_LR722679.1 GCF_902500225.1 Buttiauxella massiliensis
TTTCTAACTTAATAAATAACTGTCTATTATTGGCTTGACTGTAACTAATAAGGGGAAAGGAATGCCAGGAATTGTGTGTTTAGGTGATGCTACCACTCATGGAGGAAAAGTGATCACTGCTTCTTCCTCAATGTTTATTAATGGAATCCAGGTTGCACTGGTCGGCGATATAGTTTCTTGTCCAATTCCTGGACATGGAGTGAATCCAATTATTGAAGGTGCATCAACCGAAATGGAAGAAGGAGTATGCGTTGTGGTTAATAATTGTCGGTGTGCCTGCGGATGTCAGGTAATTAGTTCTCACCCTGAAGTTAGTGTCGAGTCATAATTATGGGCTGGCCTATTCCTGAAATCCCCGAAAAATCAGCATTACCAGCGCCGCGCGTCGGACGATGGTTTATTATTATGGTAGTGATGATGACAATAGGTTCATTATCGGCTGTATTTATTGGTCGATTTAGCACCTATACTCCTGTGCTTCTTTACGGAGCATTGCCCGGTTTTCTGCTGTGGCTTTGTTTTTTTGGTGTAGTCCTTAACCGCCATGATCAATCCGGTGCCTCTGCATATTCCTGGCATGAAGAATCTCTGGAAACCAAGTCCCAATGGCAACATTGGAGTCGGGAACAACTTGTTGTTGTAGGAAATGTGCTACTGACTCCGGAGGCAACGGGTGTTAGCTCAATCTTAGGTCCGCTATCAGAAATTCCGATGTTTCCTCTGAAAGCGAGGCCATTGTGTGGAGAGAAAGTTACTTTACCATCGCGCCTTAATATGATTGCTACGCAACTAGAAGAACAAACACCGGAGTATCGCCACTATTTGTATACAGTATATATTTTGTGTTCATCAGTACTGAACCGCGAAACAATTAAATCTTCAGTTTATAACCTATGGCAACTAAGACCAGAGTTTATTAACTCTATAGAAGAGCTTAATGAATTAAATTTTGAGAATAAAACTAAAGGTCTTACTTTGATTTTATGCTTGCAGCATTGGCCTGAAAACAGACCACAAAAATCCAGTGAATTTATTTCTGCACAACTCCGGGGGGCTCGTGAGTTTATTGTCAGCCATAAATACTCAGTTATGGCAGGAGTCGGAAGAATCATGCCTTTATCTCCTGGATATTTAGCTGACGATCTCAAGATGCTTTTTGATTACAATAAATTAAGCTTTAATGAGTTAGAACACGTTTGGTTATCGGGTGATATCGAGGATATCTCTGCTGCAGTATCAATATATGCTGAGTCACATGGCTGGCTCTTACCAAGAAAGAAACCAGTTCACTATTTGGATCTTTCTTTCGGCCCGCCGGGTGAACTCGCCTTCGCATTATCACTTAGTATGATGGTCGAGGCGGCAAACAAAACCTCTCAGAACCAACTTATTATTTATCAGCAGTCGAAATCTTCAGGCTGGTTGTGTCTTATTACCAGGGAATTATTTTCATGAGTGACGAAAAGAAAGGAACTCAGCAAGAAAGCTACGGATTTGTGGGGTATTTTCTTTTTATTATTGGTTTGGCTGGAATAACTGCTCTATTGCTATTTATCTTTCAGGGCCAGTTAGAACGACGTGGAGTGGAATCGTCCTTCGCCTGGATACTTTGGGCTAGTATTTTCTCTACTCTCCTCTTGGGACTTCTTGTCATGAAATTCTGGTGGCGCCTGAAACAAGCCGCTAAACAGATTTTTTACAGGCCCCAAAAAAAGGGAAAATCAGAATCTGACAATACACCTCAGCAGCCTGCCAGTAAGAATATCAATTCTGATATTAAATCCTCGCTCCAGAAACAATACGGCCGCTTCTGGCCCCGTAAAGTCCGCATTCTACTGTTAACCGGCAGCGCCGCCGATGTAGAACAACTCACGCCAGGGCTGACTTCTCAATACTGGCAGGAGGACAGCGGCACGGTGCTGCTGTGGGGTGGCGATCTGAGCGCACCGGCAGACAACGCGTGGTTGAGCGCGTTGCGTAAACTGCGCCGCCGTCCGTTGGATGGCGTGGTGTGGGTGACCTCTGCATTTGTCCGCCAGAGCGAAACTAAAAATACGCTCTGCGCCGATATGATGGACAACGTGTCGCAGGCATTTGCTACGCGTTATGAACAACTTGGCTGGCGTTTGCCGCTGTATGTCTGGTCGCTACATCCTTCTGAATCCACACAGTCCGAGCGCATTACGCAATCTGTCGGCTGTTTACTCCCTGCAAGCTGTAAACCTGAAGAGTTTAGCGTTCTGCTCGCAGGGTTGGTTCCTGAGCTAATTGAACAAGGGACACAGCAGGTCATCACCAGTTCGCAGCATCTGTTTTTACTGCAGCTCGCTGACCAGGTAGCCAATAACCCTGACTCCGTGGCAGCACCGCTTGCCACTTTGCTCAATCCATATCGCCCTCTACCATTGGCCGGAGTGATATTCAGCCCGGTGTCGATGGATGCAAAGCGCTCAGTGAAACATCACTGGGGCAAGGATAACCGTTGGGATGTACTGCTTAATTCACTCCCATCATTACCCGCAGCCCTCGCACCAAAGGCGTTAGGTTTTGCCTGGCGTAGAACGCTGGCAACCGCTGTTGCCGGGGTAATGGTGTTGTGGGGCGCAGGGATGGTGGTCTCATTCCTGGTCAACCGCGACGCTATCAATAGCAGTGAATCACAAGTTAAACATGCGGCAGATGTGAAGCAGCCATTGCCTTCGCGTTTACAGGCACAGCTGGATTTGCAGCAAATTCTTGACCGGTTGCAGTACCGCCAGCAGGAAGGTGCGCCATGGTATAGCCGCTTTGGTCTGAGCCAAAATGATGCGCTGCTGGCATCACTCTGGCCGCACTATGGTGCCAGCGCTATTCCCCTGTTGCGCGACGCAAGCGCAGAGCACCTTGAAGAGCAACTCACTTTACTGGCACAGCTTCCTCCGGACGACCCACAACGCGAGAAACTGATTAAACCTGCTTACGACCAGTTAAAACTCTATCTGATGCTGGCCCACCCGGACAGAATGGATGCGGCCTGGTTCAGTAAAACGCTGCTCTCCGACTGGCCACAACGTGCTGGCGTAGCAAATGGTATCTGGCAAGGAAGCGGCCCGTCGCTACTGGCATTTTATGCGGCAAATCTGGCTCACCATCCGGAGTGGAGTCTGGCACCGGATATGAACCTGGTAAATCAAGTGCGAGCGTTATTAGTGCGACAGATGGGCGCGCGCAACAGTGAATCCTCGCTCTATCAAAAAATACTGGTTCAGGTTGCCCATCAATATGCCGATTTGAGTCTGGCAGATATGACCGGCGACACCGACGCAGAACGTATTTTCACAACTGATGCGGTAGTACCCGGCATGTTCACCCGTAAAGCGTGGGATGAAGCGGTTAAACCGGCAATCGAGAAAGTGGTTACCGGACGGCGTGAAGAGATGGACTGGGTGCTGAGTGAAAACAAAGTATCCGTAGTCGAACAGAGTTCACCAGAAGAGTTGCAGGAAAGGCTAAAGGAACGCTACTTCGCTGATTTCTCCGGCAGTTGGCTTGAGTTTCTAAACAGTCTGCACTGGCAGCAGGCTCAGACATTGTCGGACTCCATTGATCAGCTCACTCTGATGGCGGACGTGCGACAGTCGCCGCTGGTTGCATTGATGAATACGCTGAGCATTCAGGGCAAAACTGGTCAGACTGGCGCTGGGTTGTCGGATTCCCTGGTGAAATCGGCCAAGAATCTATTAAACCGCGATGAGCAACCGACGATTGACCAACAAGCCGGAGCGCAGGGGCCGCTGGATGCGACCTTTGGACCGGTCCTGGCACTTATGGATATCAAAACTAGTGGACAAGGAAGCTCGAACCTTAGCCTGCAAAGCTTCCTGACTCGCGTCACCCAGGTTCGTCTCAAACTTCAACAAGTCGTTAATGCCGCTGACCCGCAAGCGATGGCGCAAACCCTGGCGCAAACGGTGTTCCAGGGCAAAGCTATTGATCTGACTGAAACCCGTGATTACGGCAGCCTGGTGGCAGCAAGCCTTGGCCAGGAATGGAGAGGATTTGGACACGCTTTGTTTGTGCAACCGATGGATCAGGCATGGCAACAGGTGTTAACACCTGCGGCCGAGAGCCTGAATACCCAGTGGCAGGCGGCGATTGTTGATGACTGGAACACCACCTTTGGTGGGCGATATCCGCTGAAAGACACCAGCAGTGAGGTATCACTTCCTCTGTTTGCGCGCTACCTAAATAGCGACAGTGGGCGCATCTCACGCTTCCTGCAGACTCGTCTGAACGGTGTACTGCATAAAGAAGGGAGCCGCTGGGTGCCGGACAGTATTAATGCTCAGGGGCTGACTTTCAGCCCGGCGTTCCTCAATGCAATGGACACCCTGAGTCATCTGTCTGATGTGGTGTTTGTCGATGGTGAAGCCAGCATTCGATTCGAAATACGTCCAGGCACAGCGAAGGATGTGATGCAGACTGACCTGGTTGTCGATAGCCAGAAGCTCAGTTATTACAACCAGCTCCCGGCCTGGAAACGCTTCACCTGGCCACATGATACAGAAGCACCTGGAGCCAGTCTGAGCTGGATTAGTACTCAGGCCGGTACCCGCCAGTTTGCGGATATGCCAGGCACCTGGGGGCTGATACGCCTGCTCGATAAAGCCAGTGTCAGACCATATCCAGGCGTGAGTAGCAGCTTTAACATCACCTGGACTGCTCAGGACGGCAGGCCGCTGAACTACACCTTGCGTACCGAAGCTGGAGAAGGCCCACTGGCGCTCCTGAAGCTGCGCAACTTCGTGTTACCGACACAAATATTCAGCGTCAGCGCTGCAACCAGTTCCATCACGGAAGGTGAAAACTGATGTCCACACTGCACACCTTACTGAACGCCTGTCATTCTGATGGGGTGAACCTAACGCAGCAGGCACAGCAACAACTCCTGTTGTGGGATAAGTGGTTAGCTCCCGTTTCAGCAAGCTCCCCGACCGGGGATGATCCTGGCTATGACGACGATTTCCAGCAGATGCGTGAAGAGGTGAACAAACTTTCTGGCGCCAACACTGATCTGGTCTGTGGGCTGGCTGAAAAACTGCTGACGACCACCAGCAAAGATGTGCGCGTCGCGACGTACTACATCTGGGCGAGGTTGCATACTGATGGTGAGGCCGGGCTGGCAGATGGATTAGCCCTGCTGGCCGGGCTAATCCAGCGTTTTGGCGATGCATTGCATCCACTGCGTGCGAATAGTCGCAAGCTGGCACTGGAATGGATAGCGGGCAGCCGGGTATTGGATAGTTTGTCTCTGTATCCGGAAGTCGCAAAAACAGACTTTGAACGCATCGCCGGGGCACTGTCATTAGTGGAGGAGGGCGTTGCGAAGTGGAATGAAGCCTCCCGCCCGCAATTCAGCGGCCTGTATGCCGCACTGGAAAACCGCCTGGCACAGTCTGGCGGTGTCGATGCGGTTATCCCACAAAACAGCAGCACGACGGCAAGTCACTACACATCCTCATCATCAGATGCGCTGGCATTGAAACCTGTTGTTTCAGGGCGGGATTTACTCGACCAGGCAAAACTGCTGGCTGGTTTTCTGCGCGACCAGCCAGACGGTTGGCTTTCAGGCCATCATCTGATGAAAAGTATTCGCCTGGATACCCTCCATGAACTGCCACCTCTGGCAGCGGATGGTCGCACCCGACTGGCACCGCCTAAACCCGAAAACCGTGCGCTACTGAAACGTCTGTATCTGCAACAAAGTTGGTTGGAATTGCTGGAGCAAGCCGACAGCCTGTTTGGCCAGGGGGTGAATCACCTGTGGCTGGATCTACAGTGGTATACCCATCAGGCGCTGACAAAAGCGGGTGCGCCTTATGAAGGCTGGGCGGAAATCATTAAGCAGGATTTGAATGGATTGCTGACCCGTTTACCAGGACTGGAAGGGTTGGCATTTAACGACGGCACACCCTTTGCCGATGAAGTGACGATGAACTGGATAACTCAGCACGTCATGGATTTATCCAACCACTGGGACATTAAACCTTCCACAGCAGCCAGCACTGCTGTCAATGACGATATCTTACAACTGGAACCTGAAGCTCTGGCTCAGGCCGACAGTGAAGGCGTGGATGCCGCACTCAACTGGCTACAGAACCGCCCCGGAACCCTTACTCCTCGCCATCAATGGCTATTGCGTTTGCTGATGGCCCGCATCGCCGAGCAGTACGGCAAAAACGAAATGGCGCTGCATCTGCTGGGCGAACTGGACGGCACAGCCGTGCAATTGACACTCACGCAGTGGGAACCGGAACTGCTGTTCGAAGTAAAAGCTCGCCGCCTTAAACTGCTGCGCATGAAAGCAGGGCGTGGGGATTCCGATAAAGCGCGACTAAATAATGAAATGGAACAGTTGCTCGCCGGGCTAATTACTATCGACCCGGCACGTGCCGCGGTGTTGTGCGGCTAACAGAACCTTAAACAACCGAGTGGAATAAATGCTAATGGCCTTAATCAGGCCATCGCGCCCATCTATTAAATTAAGGACAACGGCCAATGTCGAATGACAATACTACTTGCCAGCTACCTCAATGGGATGAGAACGGAAACGTTTTCTGGAACGGATTTTCGCTACAACAAATCTCTAAAGATGCCAAAGTTAAACTTCTTAAACCTCCGACGAAGGCGATCCCGGTAATATTTCTCCCTGGCGTAATGGGGACGAATTTAATGTCCACCGAAAAAAACAATAAGGCAATATGGCGAGGTGATAGCGATATCGATACTTTTTTTGGGTGGGTGAAAAAAGATGGGAAAATAAGAAGGATATTATTAAACCCTGATACCACCAAAGTTGATGACCGAGGGGAAATCAATAACAACATATACTCTCCCATCTCTGATGAAGGAAAGCTGTTTCCGAGACGTAAAGAACGGAAATGGGGAGAGGCGCTGGCATTTTGTTACGGGGATTTTTTAAGCGTTTTGCAAGGTGCATTACTGGATGACTGGCAAAAAGACCTCATAAAAGGATTACCGGATCAAGGCGGTTGTGTCGTTGGGAGTGGCACACTAAGCCAACTACTGGAAAAACCACTGGGTACCGAGGAAGACGGTGAAGCCGTTTTAACCCCCAGCGAACTTGAACATTTTGAGAAGTTTTTATTCCCGGTACATGTTTTTGGTTATAACTGGCTGCAGGATAATGCTGAATCGGCGACAAAACTGGTTGAATATATTGATAAAGTGATCGGGATGTATAAACACCTACATGGTCATGGTATGGCCGTGGAGAAGGTCATTCTTGTGACCCACTCAATGGGCGGGTTAATTGCTCGCTATGCATCGCAATACCTAGGCTGCCAGAATAAAATCTTGGGCATTGTGCATGGGGTAATTCCCGATCTTGGCTCACCGGCAGCGTATCGCCGAATGAAAATAGGGGCCAAGCAGGAAGGGGCTGCGGGCATTGTATTAGGCAAAT
>NZ_LR722658.1 GCF_902500225.1 Buttiauxella massiliensis
ATTTCAGTACGGCGATGATTTGGTGCTCGGTGAACCGGATTTTACGCATGGCGATCTCCTCGGGGACATAATCAGTATGTCGGAAGATCTCTAAAAGTGAATGGGCCATTTTGGTGGGATACTTACAATGCCATCCTCAATTGAAAGCTCAGCAATAGGTTTATTCTTGGAAATTTTCTCCCAATTAATTTTATCGTTCGTTGATTCAATGACATCACGATAAAATACTTGTAATTTACTGTTAGAATCTTTAACTAAACCTGCGGAAATATATAGATTATTATCATTGATGTTTATTTTCGCCTCATTTGAAGCGCTTATTTCAATGGAGCCGCCAAACCCACCGCATTTCACAGCCCAGTAACCAACACTTTCTCCAGTATTCGCCAAAGCCAAGGCAGGGAAAAAACATACCAACATTGTGATGATTTTTGTCATTTTAGAAATCATTTAAAAACCCATTTTTTATTAATGATTTATTGGTAGGCCAAAACTGTTAGTCAGACCATACTCTGGCTAAAGTGACAGAAACACAAACAAAACTTAAGCTTCTGTTGGTACCTGACCCAATGTCAGAATCCCCGTCTGGGTCATCACCTTCATGTTCTTTTGAAGGTACCTGTAGCAACATCTTTATTGAGATGAACAAAAACACAGGCCCCTCAATTGTAATTATTATAATGAACGTTAGGATGCGGAATGGTAAAGCGCAGGATAAAACTTAATGAAGCTATTTCAACCTTGTTAGTTTATTATCTTTAAATATCCATTTTTCAGTGTTTTTGGTATCCACGTCATCGCGAATTTGTATCTCAACCTGATTGCTATGATTATTAACAATCACTTTCCCTGCGCAAAAATCTATCGGATTGTGAGCCTCAATTTTGTTATCAGCATCTATAGATATTATTCTAATTGCACCAGCCTGACATGAATTCCCCATTGGGGCATCCTGAAATACCCACACCCCAGTCCAAGTGTCTGGAAGAAGCGAGTAAGATGTTAGATAGGAAGGAGATTCATACTCACAATCATGTTTCGAAACAACTTTACTATCAAAGGAGATTTCACATTGACTTCCATTTTTTATTGAATGAACTACTGGTAGGTCAAAACTGTTAGCCAAGGCATACTCTGAAAAAAGTGACAGCAATACAAAGAAAAACTTACGCATGTTAACCTCGATGTTATTTAACATTCCATCATTAGGTCACCAGCTAAACCCACAAGTGCTCCCTAATATTTTAAAATACAAAAGATCATCGGGTTAAGGTAGATAAGGGTCAGCATTAGAATCACCACCTACATCAACCTCACAGCGAGATGAAACTAACTTAATAAATTCGTTATCTTTGAAGTTATAAGCCGTGTTAGCGCATTTTGCTTCTCCTTGTTTGCCTTTTGCAGGAGTATTTTGACCAGAAATCCATATCATACTGCTATTCGAATGATGCTCTACGTCAAATGAATCAGGAGAAGGGGTTCCATTATCAATAGTAGAATAATATTTAGTATTCCCATTGAATTCAGGTAACTCGGAAATAACCTTTCCGGTTAATTTATCTACTATCCACCCGCACACCCAACCATCATTGCCACAATCTTGTGGCAACTCACCATTTCTACTCATGATTATTCGATAATGGCCCGAAAAATTCACAGGTTTAAGTAGTTCTGTTTGGATATATTGTTTCCATTTGTCAGTGTGATTTTCTTGCTCGTCACTGACATCAATTTCACTTACAAAATGTCCTGTGCTAACAGTAACTGGATAATTGGAAAATTGTGGGTTATTGTTAACGCCTGCATAGGCAGTGAATATCATCACTGAAAACAAACAAATTAATAGATTAATTCCTTTCATTCTTTGACTCCTCAAGAACCTTAACCATTTCACTTGGACTAATGTGCGCTTTATTTACACCATCACCAGAATAATATGAAACCCCTTCGCTTTGCGCCCAGCGCCTTATGCCAATTTTTTTATTATTTTTGTCTCTTTTATAATCCCCGTTCTCGTCCTTTTCAAACTCAGTTTTAGACCTACTTATTTCTTTACCTTTTCGAACACCAGCTGAAGCAAATTCTTTAGCCCAATCATATATGGCATCTTCAACGCTGCCATCCCCTTCAAGGAATTCAATTATTGCTGGGCGTTTTATCTTAATAAGGTACTCTTCAAATATTTTGTCTTGAATTGTCTCATCTAACAAAGCATTACCATCAAGATTTAATTTGAGAATTGCGGCTTTTAAAGTATCCGGTATAATTTGGAATCTACCAGTAGCAAACATTCCATTCGATGAATTATCACTCTGAGATTGCCTGACTTGATTAATAGTCATTTTAGCCAAGTTAGTTTTATAATGTGCTGCGTAGGTAACATGTACATTATACGCACTATAGTCATTTTTAGACTCCACCTCACCAAGAAAATATCCAAACTTGCTATGTGCCCATCCTTGTTTTTTCACTTGAAGCATCGCTCCCAAAAAAATCACCGGGTGCATATGCCACAGCGATGGCCCCAGTTTCTCTGTCGTCACATCCTGCATCCAGGCCATCTTGTCGAGAAACGTTTCGCTGTATTTCTTCCATTCAGGTGCTTCTTTCTTAAGGGCGTTCAGGAACGGTTGCCAGATGGCATCGTCCTTTTTGAAATACCAGTCACTCGGGTGTTTGACTATTGTTTTCAGGGTGACATCACGATAGTCGGAATTGTGAAACGCACTTGCGTATTCCAGGCTTGAATAATCTGGTGCTCCGCTGTCAATTTTATCCAGAAGTCGCTGATAATTATGCTTCACCAGTGCGTGACTGGCGCGGGTATCGTCCTTCGCTGCGCTGTACAGGGAATCTATAACACTGCGGAAAAAACCAGTCGGCTGGGTTTTGCCATCCAGGTAATCAAAACTCGACGGCTCTGCGGTTTCCGTTCTGAATCCCAGTTTTGCCAGATCGTACTGAGACAACAGCTGAGGTTCTGCCTGTCCTTTTGACGCATAGGCATTCTCTGGTCGCAGCTGCCAGTATTCCTGTTTCGTCGTTTTGTCAGCTTCTGTTGTCACCTGACTTAACGTCAAAATACCCGTCCGTTCAGTCATTTTCCCCTTAATGAAGGTTCCGGCCGCGACATCCTTTGTAAACAAGGCAAGCCCGGGAGAATACTTCAGATAGAGAGGATTTTTCTCGCCAACCTTTTCAGGATTCGTCAGGAAGGTCTCCAGATTATCATCCATGCTCATGCACTCGATATGAACCTGATAACGGGGCTCATAACCGCCATCTTTCGCCGCCTGATAGTAACCCATATGCCCTACAGGATCACCGGCACTGATAGCATAGGGCGCTGGACACACTACCTGATCAAACTTCATGGTCTCTTTAGCTGGCGGTAACAACTGCTGCCACCACGAAGGCTGGGCGACACCGTCAGTACCTGGCGAAATGTTATTTTTATCCACCAACATCCAGTACTGCTGGCCTGGTTTCAGTATTGTTTTTTTGCCTCTCTGTTGGGCATCCTCAGTGAGGCCAACATAGGTGACAAGGCCATATTCCCGCTTGTTGAAGGCAACGGTATGGAGGCTGCTGTCCGATTTGT
This sequence comes from Buttiauxella massiliensis, assembly GCF_902500225.1. GTDB lineage: Bacteria > Pseudomonadota > Gammaproteobacteria > Enterobacterales > Enterobacteriaceae > Buttiauxella > Buttiauxella massiliensis. Next base: position 3,605 of record NZ_LR722658.1, read on the forward strand.
CCCATTCAACAATGGCACCTTTGGGCATGGTTCCTTTTTTATAGCTTTCGCTGGTGCCTTTGTTATTTGTGCTGGCCGTCATCACCCATTCTGGATCGTAAGCCGAAAGTGTATCTTTTACGGTCCATTTGGTTTCTGCGGGATTGACTGTGTAGGCCGAGTAGGGAGCCAGGTGCATGTACAGCGTGTAGAAATGCAAACCACTGGTTTCTTTCTCACCAGGCTGAATATAGTGCTTCACCAGTACGAATGAGCCGGAAATACTCAGCGGACCGGTTTCCCATTTTATCTGCATGTAATCTTTGCAGACACGGTAGGCGACTACTTCCCCGTCAGCCATACACCGCACGGCTTGCTCACCTTTAAAGGGTACGGGGAAATCTATTATCTCGGAAGTCGCCTTACCGCTTAGGCCGCACCATGGCGTGGTGGCGCTGGTGATATGGATTCCGCCGTGCCACATACCATTGCGACCAATCATATATAAACCGGTAGATTCTCCTCCTATATGAGAAAGGATCTCTTCCTGGTTAGCAAATTCACTTCCCCGATTGTTGGACGGGATCGGCCAGACTATTTTAATCTTCCCTTTTTTCGAGACAGATGAGCTCTGCTCCGAACTGTTATTATCGGAATAACGATAAAGTTTATATGGAATACTTTGGTCACGATAAATCTGAGCAGGATAAAATCCTTTTTCCTGTACAAAATCAGATACCCAATGAGTACCATTAAACATCGCCATATGACCATGCACATGATTTGGCGCGTCTTGTATGACGACTACATCACCGGTCTGTTGACCTGAAATGGAAAAAACATTTCCGCTATGTAATGTTGTAACGCCCTCAACAGCCTTCAGATTATTTTCAACAAGCCAGGGACCATAGTTTTTAGCTGATTCAATTCCTGAGTTTTTTACAGAAGCCCCACCAGCAATCAATGCCTTCTTAACATACTGAGCACATTTGGACTCGCCATATTTAAGCTTTTTATCAATACCTTTATTAAAATGATCAGCATTAATTTTCGCTCTGGCTAATGCTCGAGCGTTTAGAACTCCTACTGCGATTTCCTTATCAATCATTTACTCTTCTCCCTCAGCTTGCCGTGGGCAATAAATACTATTTCTGGGGGTGGGTTTAACGGAGTCCATTAACCATTTGCCCTTATCTTTTACTACGTTGATGGTATAAATGGACACTCCCTTACCATAACCTAATTTTAGATTTACTTGTGCATCATGGTCGCGCTCAGAAATAGACTTTGTATATATGTTACTTTTCCATTCTTCACAAAAATCCTGAGCATCCACAAAATAATCAGCACCTGAATCATTATTATCTCGCAGGGCCCTGAGGTGTTCGGTAGTATATTTAAATATCGCCTTCATAGTAAGATCATCAGCAGACTCCATGTCAGGCATTTCAGCCGCCACTAAATAATCATGATAAAATTCGCTAACAACTTCCTCTGGCGATAAATTTTTCTCATTTGAGGCTAAGGCCATATATGGCAAACAAAATAAACAGCAAAGGAGAGTTATTTTTTTCAACATAAGCACCTCGTCAATGGCATGTGGGTTGAACATTGCAACAAAAAAAACAGCGCACTACCCCATATAGATCCAACCTTTCCTACTCCGTTACGCTGCTGATTTTCCAGTCATCGCCATCTTTCTTCAGCGTGACCTGGAGCGAGTTCGAGGTCTCCTTACCCTCCCCCAAAACGACATCAATCACAGATTGCTGGGCATTTTGTCGAACAGTGCTGGTTTTAATACTGGATTTCCATGAAGGGTAGACATCTTGTGATTTAGTAAAGTAATTCACGTCTGATTCCACCCAGACGCCGTACCAGTCGCAAAGATAATTCCCTTTATATGCCTTGCATTCATGTTTCTTTGCGCACAATTTCTCTAAATCGGCGGCTGAAACAGAATCGTAAGAATCATAATTACACATGGTTGAATCGTTAATGCTTTTCATGAGTTCATCAGAAGCATATTTACTGACTATGGAGCTGTCATTTGCAGAGTCATCACTCAGGTATGCTTTATAAAAATTAATGACTGTATTTTCAGTAACAGTATTTCCAGTTGCAAAAGCCAACTGTGAAAACATTAAGACGAAAATAAATATGATGGAGTTTCGAATATTAGATACTAAGGAGCACATGTCGTCATCTCAGTCGTTAAAGGATTTACTGGTCACCAGATTGGCCTGGGTAATATCAGTCACATTAAATTTGGGGGCCTCAGCAGGAATGTTGGCCCCCGCACCCGGGACCAGATAGTTCGCGGTCTTCATAATGAAATCCCCGGTTGAACCATGCTCTATCCCGTTCGCACTCAGCTTCACATAGGTGCCACCGCCATTCAGCGTCAGTGTTTTCGGGGTGGTGATAATGATTTCGTCATCGCTACTGGTGACCGTGAGCTGCTTTTGCGAGAACAACGCCATGGTGTTTTTTTGGGCCTGGATTTCAATATCCCCCTGATTGGCGACAAGCTTTGCCCCTTCTTTATGCACAAACAGCCCCAGTGCCTTTTCAACCGTCACTGACAGGTTTTTCATGGCACCGATATCGAGGTGCTGGCCTGCGTTAATCATGGTGTTCTTCGTGCTGCTCATCTGGAGATGTTCACCCGAGGTAAAAGCCACGCCCTGGGGGGCTGTTGCCAGTATCACGGCAGACTGAAGCTCTTTTAGCTTATCTGTCACCAGGCTAATCTGGGTGCTGATATCTGATACCAGCGCCCCGGCCGCATCAGCGGCACTGTTCAGGGACTGCATCTGGCTGTTGGCCTGGTTTATCTGGTTAACCGCAGGTGCCATTTCCAGCACCGACCCCTGGGCTTTTGACTGCCCGTCTGCCGTCAGGTAAATGCCTTTGGCGGCACGGACCGCGCCGAATTCGTCCGTTCTCAGCTCAAAACCGGTGCCACGTTGTTCACGCTGGCCGTTGACCAGATGGCCCATATTGAGCTGGGTTTTGCCGTATTCGGTCCCGAGCTTGATATGCTCCTCGCCCCGCTTATCCTCCATCCGCAGCTTGTTGTTCGCCGGAGTACGCCAGATGTTGCGTGTGTGGTTGTCGCTGGTGACGTGGTCAGGGTGTTCAGAATCATGCTGAGCGTAAGCGATATACGGCCTGTCCGGGTCGCCACTGTCAAACACCACCGACACTTCGGTGCCATCGAGCAGCGGCGCATGCCAGCCATAGGTATCACCGGCATACGGTTTTGCCATCCGCAGCCACAGGTAGGCATAGCCCTGTTCGCTGCTGTTGCGGTCGAAGTCCAGTTTCACCCGGTAGCGCCCCTTCTCATCCAGCCAGGCATACGTGTCACCTTTCTGAGTGCTTTCAACTCTTGCAGACAGTGAGCCGGAAATCACCGGCCGCTTAAGCAGTACTGGTCGATAGCAGACGGTTTCGCTGTACGGGATACCCTCAAACGTCAGCTGGAAGCTGTCTTTGCGGGAGCCGCTGGCGCGAACCGTGGTAATAACAATGCCCTCTTTCACCACATCCGGCAGGCTGGTATCGGTTTCCAGTACCTGCCCCGGGGCCAGATGAGGGCTGGAAGAGCTTCCACTGACGGTGTACTGCGCATTCAGGATACGTTCATGCCGCAGACGGGCAAAGTAAGCGCCGGTCTCGGTACTTTCGTTATCACCCTCGGTCAGGAACGGTTCCGCATAGTGGTAGGTTTCACCTGTCGTGATGCCTTCTTTGCCACTGATGCTTTCCGTGCTGTCTTTAGGTGTCAGTGCATCACGGTAGTTGTAATCCCGTGTCGCCACCCCGCCACTGACAACATGATAAGCCGTATGGATATCCCAGATGCTTTCCTGCCCACTGTCGCTCATCCCGGACTGGTGACGTAGCGGCAGGGTCACGCCAAACTGATACTGCTCCTGGGTGTCCTGGAAAATCACCACATCCTGTTCAAGACGGGCATCCATTTCAAAGCGCCAGAAAATGCCTACCTCAGCCAGCAGCCGCTGAATAAATTCCAGGTCAGTCTCCCGCCACTGGGTAATCAGCTCCCGGGCCGCGTACTCACGGGACAGGCGGAATTCAAAGTCCGCACCCTCAAGCCCGTGCTTACGCAATACCTGCTCAACGACTTCGGTAACAGACTGGTTAAGGAAAATTTCGCAGCCCCTGGTGTGCGCCAACAGAGCGATACGCGGGACAAGGGCCAGCGCGTAAACGGTATCGTCTTTAGAGGTTGAGACACGTTCAAACGACTCCACCACACCAAAAACTGTGCGCACCGGGACCGCAGGAGCCCCGGTAAACATCGGGGTCTGAAGGGTGAAGGATGCTGGTTTTAGCAGTACCGCATCACTGCCGATATCCGGTGTTGCGCAGGTCACGGAGATATCATAACGCCAGGGCTGGCTCAGTGACTCGACCGAACTGAAGTTCAGCACATCAAGAAATTCACTACAGCCATGCACGTCCATCCGGTAACGGGACTGGCCCAGCAGCTGTTTCACCAGGCTGGTGGCCTTATTTATCAGGGATTCATTCATTGCGGTAATCCTTTAACCTGCTTATCAAATACCAGCACTATCCCCTCATGTCATTTTTTCTACAGAAGGTAAAATATATCGTGCAAAACTAAAGGTGGGGATAAAATAATCCACCTTATAACTTTAGCATGCGATTATATAATTTTATTAAGATAGTTGTTTTTACTGATAAGGTATTATCTTATTCACCATCACTCCAAAAAAATCACTTCTTATTTCTCGCGGTTGTTTTCTACGTTCTTGAAATTTATATCCTCATCGAAACATTCGGCGTGAATAGTTGGTGAAGTTATACCCGAAACGATTACAAAGCTAATTAAATGCTTCATTATAATGCTCCTTACCTGGCATTAAAAGTACCACTGGAACACCAAGAATTTCCTTCAAATATAGATTGAAAGTATTTTCCATGAAATTTTTCTTTTCAGCCAGATAAGTCACCAATGAAATGAATTTTGTGTTCTTGTGGAATTGGAACCTCTAAAAGTCAAGTCAACTAAAACATCCTGCGAACTTTGATCATATGATTCCAAATTCGCAGTTATTTTTACATCATTTATTTCATCACCATTTAAAAGAACAAGTTCAATATCGAAGACTAAATATTCAAATCTGAACACAGTATATTACTAACAGTAGATTTGTTTTTGTTGTTGATGTATCTTGCTTTGCACCATTTACCATCAGCACTAACAGACAATAAATTAACTTTATCACCTTTAATGAGATATGAACCTTTCATATTATACATTGAGTCATAAAAATACGCTTTAGACTGATTGATACTTATTGCTGGGTATCTTGAACACATGTTTTTATCTGACAGAGATGGAATTGCTTTATTTAGTTCTATTTTTCCGTCTGAAATTTTTTCAGACATGATTTCCTCCTGCCCTGTAATCTGCGCATTGTATACCACCCATGGACTATCAACAAAAACCTCACATTCACCTTTACTGGTTAAAGATAAAATAGAGTAATTATCGTCCATCAATGCTTGTTTGTTATTGTACAGCTTGTATAACAATCTCTCTTTACTATTAAAAACAACAATAGGAAGGTAATTAACCTTACCAGTTAATATTAAACTGGTATCCGTAGAGTCCATATTGACTTCAATTTCGTTTACTTTTTTATCTATGTAATCGGAATATTTTTCCGGGGGTGAAAACTCTAACCCACAAACCCCCTCCTTTACTAACACTCCATTTTTCTTGCTTTTAACATTAGAATATAAACAATCAATAATAAATTTATCATTTGTGTATTTTAAGGTCGCATAAACAGTAGAATCATGCAGTGATCGCCCATCTGCTATAATGGCAGGAGTACCAGAAAAAAAGTCAAATGAGTAAGATGGATTTTCTGTATAATTCTCCTCAAATTTTAATATAATTTTATTGTTTCCCTTTTGTGCATAGATCTCATCGTTTGATTTATCGTATCCATACATCACGGCATCATTGGCCTGACTAATCGTTGAATGACTGACTATTACAACCATTAACAACATAAGAAAATTTTTGTTCATATTTAGAATTCCTTAGAAAGGGAAGATGTGCTTTCTAAAATGGATTGAAATTTCTTAGCGTAGGAAGCAATTAATATTTTTTGATCACTACTATTAATAATCTTCCTGGCTCCCTCATAATCCACTCCACCACTGCCAATATATGATGAAAGATTTTTACCTGTAAAAATACCCTCTTCCATCCCCCAAACCATAATCGGCACAGCACTCTTGAAATCAGCAGCAAGATCTGGTTGATCTACATAGTTCGTTCCAAATTTATCCTTTGCTTTCTGATAATTATTCTTCCACGTAAGATGGACACATCCTCGCCCCCGATATTTATATCCGTCACCCTGTTGAGTGTTACCGTTCGCTATGGCTCTATTTTTCAATGCCTGTGTGGAAGCAAGGACAGGATCGTATTTATTAAAATAAGTCATCCCCCCTACCTCTGGTTGTTCACTAAAATACTCAGCAGTTGGGTAGTTATATGTCTCATGTCTTGCCGTGGCTAGCATATACGAAACCCTATATAAGTTGGGTTTATATTCCAAATGGTTAGGGTAAAATTCATTTATGCTTTCAACAATCTCTCGCAAGTTATTTTTTGAGACTAGAGACAATGCTGGCGTACCAGGGGCAAAGGAAGTATGTTCCTGCTCATATAGGGCAATAAAGGCATCAACATTAATTAACTCAGATGCCTCCCCCAGAGCCCCCAAAAACGCCACCGGATGAAAATGCCACACAGCCTCATCCTTATTAAACGCTGGCACCTGGCTCATCCATTCGAGGTCTGCCTGCCATTTCTCGCAGTATTTGACTTCCAGCGTATCCAGATCTTTATAAAACCCTTCCCAGCGCCCTGTAGAGCGTCCGCCAGACCATTCGCTGTGGTGCTTAATAACCAGACGGTTCACCACATCCCTCACCACTGGATCACGCACGCCCAGTGCCTGTCTGATTTCTTCTGCCGTCACTTTACCGTCACGATTACTGTCCATCTCCGTAATCAGGTCACGGTAAAATTTTGGCACCAGGTTGTACTGATAATTTCCCTGCTCCGCCGCTCGGCTTATCGAGCCAAACGCTTCCGGCACCCAGCCCTCAAAAGGGCTGTCCATCATATCGCCACTACTGCTCTCCTCCAGTGTCTGAAAACCTTGCTTCAGCAAATCGTACTGCCCGACTTCTTCGACCGCATCCTCCGGTAACCAGCCACTGCCCGATACTTTATACCACCACTTTTTAGACGCATCCTGCGCGGGTGTTGCAGCATCACGACTCAGAAAGCACTGCGCCCCAAGCGTGGCCGATATCGGCACAAACTCCTCCGGGTCAGTCTGCTGCCGGATATATAATGGTTTACCTTTCAGCGCTCTGATTGACCTTTTATCCCCTTTCACACCCGCAGGGTTTGACAAAAATACCGGCATCTTCGGGTCTGTACTCAGTACCTCAAGGTGCACAAACCAATCCTTATCAACCAGCCCCCCTCTTGTGCCCGGTGACTCTGTACATCCCATAAAACCCACTGCTGCTCCGGCACTGACCTTCCACTCATCTGTGTCATCCGGCAGTACCACAACGTCAAACTCGCCTCTTTCCCCGGCTCTGCTCATCCACGCGGGCATCAGGCTTTTCATCTCGCCATCCTGCTCTGTCAGTTCCGGGTCCAGCGTCACCCAGTACTGCTTATCGCCTGGCTGCTTTCCGTTCAACAACCGGACCAGGCCAAAAGTGACCAGTGATGTTTGCCCGTTTTTAGTGACATAAAAACGTCCGGTGCGGGATGTCACAAAACGGTCACCCGCATTCAGGCTTTTGCTGCTTTTTCCTGGCGCTGCGTATCTGGCGTATTCACCATGCTCTTCCTCGCCCTCCGACAAACCGTTCTGTCCTTTGGTGTATTTACGCAGCAGTATTCCACTGTGCCCCGTTCTGACTTTATAACAAGGAGAGACCGGATAATCCGCTACCGGAGCCAGATGCATATACAGGCTGTAAAACTCCAGCCAGGTTTCCTGCTTTTCCGCCTCAGGCTTACACAGCGATTTCACCAGCACAAAACTGCTGCTGTAACGCAACTGAAGCCCACAATAGGGAGCCGTCATAGAGTCCCGGTTCAGGCGGTACGCAACAATCGCGCCGTCAGCCATAAATTGCAGAGGAACCGGATCGCCTGAGTTCACTGCTTCCGGGTTCAGCGCTGAAAAAGGGTTAGAAATATCACTGATATGGATCCCACCATGCCATAATCCATTCGCACCCAGTAGCCATGAGCCATGCGCCTCACCATCGATTAGGCGCATGACCTCATCCTGTGACCGGAAGTCCTGCCCAGTGGTATCTCTGAAGGGGTAACAGATTTTCATAATGGCTCCTTATCGTGAAATCTTTCCACGCCGCGAAGGTGGGGTAAGTTCCAGCGTGGTGTTCCTAAATACCTGAGACACCCCTTTCAGTGAGTCTGCATTTCCCGTCACCATATAGTTCGCAGCCTTTATAATGAAGTCACCCTCCGAACCATGCTCTATTCCATTCTGGTTCAGCTTCAGGTATGAACCACCACCATTAAGCATCAGGGTTTCTGGGGTGCTTATAAGGATTTCATCCTCACTGTTGGTTATCGTTATCTGTTGTTTAGCCAATAACGCCATGGTGTTTTTTTGGGCCTGAATGTCGATATCCCCCTGATTGGCGACAAGCTTTGCCCCTTCTTTATGCACAAACAGCCCCAGTGCCTTTTCGACCGTCACTGACAGGTTTTTCATGGCCCCCATATCGAGGTGCTGACCGGCGTTAATCATCGTGTTCTTCGTGCTGCTCATCTGGAGATGTTCACCCGAGGTAAACGCCACGCCCTGGGGAGCAGTTGCCAGTATTACGGCAGACTGAAGCGCTTTGAGCTTGTCTGTTACCAGGCTTATCTGGGTGCTGATATCGGACACCAGCGCTCCGGCCGCATCAGCGGCACTGTTCAGCGCCTGCATCTGGCTGTTGGCCTGGTTTATCTGGTTAACCGCAGGCGTCATTTCCAGCACCGGCCCCTGGGCTTTTGACTGCCCGTCTGCCGTCAGGTAAATGCCTTTAGCGGCACGGACCGCGCCGAATTCATCCGTTCGTAGCTCAAAGCCGGTACCGCGTTGTTCACGCTGGCCGTTGACCAGATGGCCCATATTGAGCTGGGTTTTGCCGTATTCGGTCCCGAGCTTGATATGCTCCTCGCCCCGCTTATCCTCCATCCGCAGCTTGTTGTTCGCCGGAGTACGCCAGATGTTGCGTGTGTGGTTGTCGCTGGTGACGTGGTCAGGGTGTTCAGAATCATGCTGAGCGTAAGCGATATACGGCCTGTCCGGGTCGCCACTGTCAAACACCACCGACACTTCGGTGCCATCGAGCAGCGGCGCATGCCAGCCATAGGTATCACCGGCATACGGTTTTGCCATCCGCAGCCACAGGTAGGCATAGCCCTGTTCGCTGCTGTTGCGGTCGAAGTCCAGTTTCACCCGGTAGCGCCCCTTCTCATCCAGCCAGGCATACGTGTCACCTTTCTGAGTGCTTTCAACTCTTGCAGACAGTGAGCCGGAAATCACCGGCCGCTTAAGCAGTACTGGTCGATAGCAGACGGTTTCGCTGTACGGGATACCCTCAAACGTCAGCTGGAAGCTGTCTTTGCGGGAGCCGCTGGCGCGAACCGTGGTAATAACAATGCCCTCTTTCACCACATCCGGCAGGCTGGTATCGGTTTCCAGTACCTGCCCCGGGGCCAGATGAGGGCTGGAAGAGCTTCCACTGACGGTGTACTGCGCATTCAGGATACGTTCATGCCGCAGACGGGCAAAGTAAGCGCCGGTCTCGGTACTTTCGTTATCACCCTCGGTCAGGAACGGTTCCGCATAGTGGTAGGTTTCACCTGTCGTGATGCCTTCTTTGCCACTGATGCTTTCCGTGCTGTCTTTAGGTGTCAGTGCATCACGGTAGTTGTAATCCCGTGTCGCCACCCCGCCACTGACAACATGATAAGCCGTATGGATATCCCAGATGCTTTCCTGCCCACTGTCGCTCATCCCGGACTGGTGACGTAGCGGCAGGGTCACGCCAAACTGATACTGCTCCTGGGTGTCCTGGAAAATCACCACATCCTGTTCAAGACGGGCATCCATTTCAAAGCGCCAGAAAATGCCTACCTCAGCCAGCAGCCGCTGAATAAATTCCAGGTCAGTCTCCCGCCACTGGGTAATCAGCTCCCGGGCCGCGTACTCACGGGACAGGCGGAATTCAAAGTCCGCACCCTCAAGCCCGTGCTTACGCAATACCTGCTCAACGACTTCGGTAACAGACTGGTTAAGGAAAATTTCGCAGCCCCTGGTGTGCGCCAACAGAGCGATACGCGGGACAAGGGCCAGCGCGTAAACGGTATCGTCTTTAGAGGTTGAGACACGTTCAAACGACTCCACCACACCAAAAACTGTGCGCACCGGGACCGCAGAAGCCCCGGTAAACATCGGGGTCTGAAGGGTGAAGGATGCTGGTTTTAGCAGTACCGTATCACTGCCGATATCCGGTGTTGCGCAGGTCACGGATATATCATAACGCCAGGGCTGGCTCAGTGACTCGAACGAACTGAAGTTCAGCACATCAAGAAATTCACCACAGCCATGCACGTCCATCCGGTAACGGGACTGACCCAGTAGCTGTTTCACCAGACTGGCCGCATCGTTTATCAAAGAACTGCTCATGACGGAATTCCTTCGGTCTGCCCGTTAAACTCCAGCACGATGCCTTCTTCTTCGTCCCAGTTGAGCGACAGGGAAGACGGCTTGCGTTTTGCGGCCATATGGCTCAGTAACTGCTGGCTCAGCACCGGCAGGATTTGTTGATTCAGGAGGCTGTCAACGTTACGGGCCCCCGTATCCGGCAACAGGCAGGCAGACGTCAGCATATCGCTGAGGCTGTCATCAATATGCGTGGTAATGCCGTAGTGCCGTTGCAGGCGGCGGCTGACCTGATTGAGTTTCATGCCAACGATGGTTCGCATCGCATCCTGAGCCAGTGGACGGAAAATCACCGTCTGGAAACGGGCCAGCAGTGCAGGCTGGAAATGGTCACGCAGGACAGGCCGCAACAGCTCGTGCAGATCGCTTTCCGTTGCGTCCGGTTGTTCGTCAACCAGCTGCATCAACGGGTCGCTGCCGAGATTGGAGGTCATCAGGATCACGGTATTGCGAAAATCAATTTCCCGCCCTTCCCCGTCCCGCATAAAGCCACGGTCAAACACCTGGTAAAACAGGTTCATCACATCCCGGTGGGCCTTTTCGACCTCATCGAGCAGGACCACGCTGTATGGGCGCTTACGCACCGCCTCGGTCAGAATGCCGCCCTGACCGTAACCCACGTAACCCGGAGGCGAGCCTTTTAACTGGCTGACAGTATGTGGTTCCTGGTATTCAGAGAGGTTAATGGTGATCAGCGATTTTTCGCCTCCATACATCACGCCAGCCAGCGCCAGCGCGGTTTCGGTTTTCCCCACACCGCTTGGCCCCACCAGTAAAAAGACACCCTGCGGCCCGTTTTCCGGCGTGAGTCCGGTTTTCGAGGCACGAAGACGCTGAGCAATGGCATTCAGTGCCGCGCCCTGGCCGACCACGCGTGTTGCCAGTTGATCTTCCAGTGTCAGCAGTTCGGTCTGCTCATCTTTCATCAGTGATGAAAGCGGGACGCCCGTCCAGTCAGCAATCACTGTCGCTACAGTGCGGACATCCACATCTAACCCCAGCAACGGGCTGTTATTTTGCACCTGAGACAGTTCAGACTGGAGTGCGGCGAGTTCTTCCTGGCGGCTGATATCACCGCGACATTCCTTCAGTTGTTCAGTGAGCCGCTTTTCGATCTCAAACTGATCCAGAAGGGACTCCTGTTGTAGATTCAGCTCAGACGTAAGCTGTTCGATCTGAGGCAGACGTGAGGAATCAAAGGCGTTGCCCAGCGCAATATCTTCCAGCAACTCCTGTTGCTCCATTGCAAGCGAGGTGAGTTCAGCCTGCAAACGGGTAAGCTGTTCCGGTAGAGTGTCGAGGCTCATCCGCACACGGGCAGCTGCTGTATCCAGCAAATCCACCGCTTTATCGGGCAACTGCCGCCCCGTCAGATAACGGCGGGACAGTGTTACGGCCGCACGAACTGCCTCGCCGGTAATATGCACACCATGGTGTTCGGCGTAGCGGGATTTGAGACCACGCAACATCAGGCAGGCGGTATCATCATCAGGCTCATCGACCTTGACCATCTGGAAGCGGCGTTCGAGTGCGGCGTCACGCTCAAAATATTGCTTGTACTCGCTCCAGGTGGTGGCGGCGATGGTGCGCAGTTCGCCACGGGCCAGCGCAGGCTTCAGCAGGTTAGCGGCATCCGCGCCCCCCGCCTGATTCCCGGCTCCGATGATCGTATGGGCCTCATCAATAAACACCAGCACCGGCACCGGAGAATGTTGCACCGCGTCGATAATGTTTTTCAGCCGTTGTTCAAATTCACCTTTTACGCCAGCACCCGCCTGTAATAAGCCCAGGTCGAGGGTTCTGACAATGACCGATTTCAGACTTTCCGGCACATTACCGTCAGCAATACGCAGCGCCAGCCCTTCAACCAGTGCGGTTTTACCGACACCCGGTTCACCGACCAGAATCGGGTTGTTCTTACGGCGGCGGGACAGAATATCCACCATCTGGCGAATTTCATTATCGCGGCCAAAAACCGGATCAATTTTGCCTTCACGCGCCAGGGCTGTGACATCCACCGTAAACCGGTTAAGCACGGCTTCTTCCTGGCTTAAATCGGCTTGCTTACCTGACGCCTGATCGTGTGCTCCCTCGACCATATCTGTTGCCCTGCCGATGAATTTCACATTACCGACAGGCTCCTGGATGAGCGCTTCCGGGCGTTCATCCGACTGCGCTTCCAGGATGGGACGCAACCGCTCCAGTTGGCTGGTGGTCAGGGTCATTAACGGCCACAGCCCTTCGCAACGAGCAAGCCCTGGCGTTTCAATCATGGCGGTCAGCAGATGCACACTGCGGATCTGTTCATCACCGGCAAGTGTTGCGGCAAGCCATGATTGCTTCAGCAACGACTGAAGGGAGGCGGACAGTTCCGGACGGCTGCGTACCGAGCGGGTTTGTGCGTCAAGGTGCGTCAGCAGGCTCTGCCAGACAGCATCCATATCCCACTCATAGCGACGGGCGAGTACGGTCAGATCCCCTTCTCCCTGCTCCAGCAGCTTTAACAGCCAGTGCTCAGGGGTGATTTCTGCATGGGCGCGTGTCTGACACAGCGAAGCCGCGCCCTCAAGCGCACGGGCACAGTACGGGTTGAGGCGGCGAAGCAAAACGGCGGACTGACTTTCCATATCTCTATCTCTCTTTTCTGATCATTCAGGACACGCTACCGCCCATCGCTGTTCCTTTTGATAAGGAGACCAAAGCGCACGAGGTCAGGCTGGCAGGCAGATTGTGGCTTTGCTGAGCACCCGCTCGCAGGCGCTTAGCAAAAACTGCGGACAGGTAGCCCCATCCGCATCGGACATTACCCTAAATAATTCGTGCTGCAGGAAGGCGGCAAGTTCGGGAATCCCCGGTAGCATAGATAACTATGCGACTGGGGTGAGCGAACGTAGCCAACGCACCTGCGGTGCGAAGAATGACGGGTAATTACGCGGTGGTACGTTCGTTCCACGAATCGGAATGAATGATGTTGCCGTCTTTGTAGGTCCAGGTGATTTTTTCGTAGCGCAGTTCAATGCGCTCCAGGTGGTTATGTTTCTCTTTCGCCGGATCTTTGATGTCGTACATTTCTGGCGCAACTTTCACCAGCTTGACGTTTTCCAGTTTGGTGTTGAAATATTCAACTTCCTGGCCTGCGTCATTGATTTTGTACCACTTGAATTCAGCCGATTTCAGGGTCTGGCCGGTGGTCACCGCCTTGTACAGATACGGGCTGGATGAGTCGATCTCTTTGGTAAACAGGAACGGAGTGTGGATACGGGTGCCCGTCAGTTTGCCGGTGTTATTGTCGGTCGGGATATACAGGTTGTGTTCCTGAGCAACCACTTCGATGCTGCCTTCACGGTCTTTAACATCAACAAAACCTTTAATGTCCGCGCCGCCGTCATCTTTCAGCCACAGATAGACTGGAATTGCCATGTTTTACTTCTCCATTTCTTGAGTTGAAACGTCACGTACATCCGGTGACGCTGGTTTTTCGCCCGGTATGCGACAGGCATCGGCCTGTGGCACCAGACTGATCTCGACACGCCGGTTATGCGCACGGCCATCAGGCGTATCGTTTGAAGCAATCGGACGGTTGTCGCCGTAGCCCTGCACCGCAAAACAACTTTCCGGTACATCACCGGTGTCCCGCATCCAGTTGCGAACGGATTCGGCTCGTTGCAGTGACAGACTCTGGTTAAGCGACACGCTGCCTGTATTGTCCGTATGTCCACTGACGACAATCAGCCAGCCTGGTTTGGCTTTGATGCCCACCAGCGCATTGACGAGGATTTTGGTCGAGCCGTCTTTAAGTAACGCTTTGCCGGAATCAAACAGCGACATGCTGTCGAGACGGACAATTGTTGGAACAGGCTTCGGTTTCGGAGCCGGGGGAGGAACATACGTATCAATCGCCTGTTGCAGTGCCAGCCACAGGCGTTGCCCCGGGTAATAGCCCAGACTGTAACGCAGCGGTTCACCCTGCCGCTGCCAGCGTTCAAGCAGGAGTGCATCCTGTTTCAGCGCTGCAAGTGACTGTGCTTTCGGGACGTAATGATTCATCGGAATGGCGGACCAGCGCTGTAAATCGGTACTCACCTGGCGGATCAGATCCCGGTTATTCGTCGCAGAAAAGCCCAGAGCGGCAAGTGAACACAGCCACATCAACAGGACAACACGGCGGGTACGCTGACCTCCCTGTATCGAGGAAGCAAACGGAGCCAGCAACGGCAGAACCGCATCGGGAAAGCGGCTGGCAGCGTCATTGACGACGACCACAGAAGGGAACTGCAAACAGGAACGCAGATACAGCCACTGTGACCAGACAGACTGGGGCTCCGGCCTGGCGGCACCAGAGCGCAGGGTCACGGCAAATGGGCGGACGGGGGGCGTCAACCGATCTGCTTTCTCCAGTTCATCCAGCAAGGTTTCCCGAATAAACACGAATGCCTGGCTGAGAACCGGCAGTACCATCAGATTATTTTCCATCTGCTGCCAGTCAACGAGTGCCTGAGGGGATGCATCAGGCGGACACACGACCGGACTGTCTCCGCGCACGATCACCCAGGGTGTGGCTGGCCCTGAGAGCTCACAACACACCACCACCGGCAGCGAAAATCCGGTCAGCGCTTTCATCTGTCTGACCTGCTGACGGAGTGTCTTCAGTGCCGAGCGTAAGACAGCCTCATCCTGATGCTGGTCCGGCAGACAGGCATACATCACGGAAAGCTGTCCAGCCTGACGGGGTTGCTGCACCAGAATGCTGCGCACAATATCCGTTAACCGGCTGACATCTCCCGCCCTATACCACCAGCCCTGAGCGGTTTTTCTGAGTTGTTGCCCCTGAAATATCTCGTCAAGACCATCACCACATACCAGTACGACTGGTCCTTGTGTATCAAGTAATGGCAATTCTACTGATGCTTCTGAACCATCAGCCTGCGGTGCGCGAAATCGGCAGTTTTTCCAGACAATCCAGCCAGCAACAATGAAAAGTATCACCGTAGCCAGGCTTTTAGAGACGTGACTAACGGGAATGAAATACCAGAGTAGCCACAGCAACACCGCAGACCCTACCAGGGTATGTAAGACAACCGGGACGATGACTGATTTACGCATTAACGTGGCAGCTCCGGAATGTGCGCAGACAACAGCGCCTGAAGCCACAGATGCCCACCCCACCAGACAACGCCAGTCAATATGACCGCCAGCACAATCCAGAACCAGACTGAGCGCATCAGACTGTAGCGATGTTTACCGGTCCGGTGAACCACCAGAGACAAGCCCGCGTCAGGCTGAGGAACACGTTCAGTCAGGGCTTTGATCACTTCATCACGCTGCGTCTGGCTCACGGCCTTCAGGCTGTATAGTCCCTGAAAACCCAGTGCAATAACCCGGTGATAGCAGATCAGAACCGCGCTAATGGGTGCTGGCTGGCGAAGGACTTCGGCAATGCGATCCCATAACGCTTCTCCAGCACGTAGCGAGCCAAAAAAACGGGCCTGAAGCGGTGCTTTACGCCAGGCTATCTGACCGGCATCAAGGGTGATTTCTTCTCCCTCTTCAGGTTTATCAGGTTTTCTCGCCATTACTGCTTCATCCAGCAGGGCACACTGGGCATAGGAGATATGGTCAATGCTGGCCTCGTCATACCCGGCACGTTCCAGGGCTTCACGAACGCTTTCCACCTGCCGGATGCACTTTTCATACAGCGCTGTGCCATCGGGAGTGACCGCACCCTTCTTCAGCATGGTGACGGTCAGCCAGGTTTCCGCCATCAGCTGGTCGATATCGATGTCCTGTCTCATGAGCGCAGCACCGCAAAGAGTTCAAGCTCCAGTTTCCCGAGCAATGCAGGCACATAGAACATGCATACACCCTGCTCCTGCATCTCACGGGCCGCAGCACTTTCCATATCAAGCGCGAAGTACTGGTTTTCCATTCTCACAGGCAATGCCGCAGGCACTCGACTAACCGGGATAAGCGGAATCCCTTTCAGAGCAGCACTGTAAATTTCATTCACGTCATCAGGTGACCCTGCCTGGCAAAGTGCCGGGAAGCGATCAGCAATCTGCCACGCGGGAATATCGGAACGGACAGACAGATACAGGTCGGCTTCTTCACGTAAACGAATATCATGCAGGCTGGCTTTCCAGGTCTGGTCATCAGGCCGGGACATTTCGAGCGCAATGACTCTTGAAGGAAGACTGGCTTCCAGCAGGCCGGTGATGAGCTCAAACAGAGGCGGGAATGCGTTGACCGGCTCTGCGTGGTCATAACCAGGAATGGCATCCAGGTCGTGCTCCAGAGAAAAAGTCAGCATGCTGCCAGCCAGTCGTGCAAGCTCAGCCCAGACCTGCTCGGGATGACGGGCCGGGAAACGTTCATACTCTGTCAGCACCCGGGCATGGGAATTCAGGGCATTCAGGAGCCAGAACAACGATACGTCAGCGACCGCAAAATCAGCCAGTCGCTCGTTGCTCTCACGACGCATGGACATCAGACGCTGGCGGCGGGAGCGAAGCTGGCGATTGAGCAATACCAGACGTTCACGAAGGGTCGGGCTTGCGGAGAACAGCGCCAGCGGTGGGATAAACGCCGGGTCCTGACGCCATCCACCCTGTCCGTCCCGGATAAGTCGGGCGACCGGACAGGTTTTCCAGGACTCATTACTTTCATGAGCAAAACGGATGGAATAATTGAAACGGGCCACGGCCATCGACTCTTCTTCAGCACCGAAGGCATCCTGAACCGTCACCCATTCTTCACGGTAGCGAAGCGGTCTGTCGGAAAGTACGCTTTCCTGCTGAACATTGGTAGCACCTGACTGCATCAACGGCAGCGCGATGACGACCGTGACCACATCAGCACCCACAAGTTGTGCGGGATCGAGTTCACGAGGTACGGGGGGTAACTCACTGCATTGAGTGTCAATAAGAGAACCATCTTCCAGCCACAACCGCAGCTGTGAAATCTGGATCAGTCCCGATGAAAGCAGATTGTCATCAAACTCGACTTTCTCTATGCCATACGGGAAGGGAGACGCCAGAGCCGCTACCCCGGCACTGCGAAACGATTCCCATTCTGCCTGCTGCTGGAACTGCTGAGGGGACAGCAATGCCCCCTCGTTCCACAGTGGACGATAAATTTTCATCCCTGCGACCACCTTAGGCTTTTGCTTTTGGCATCTGGGAAACCAGCGACAAATTGATGTCCATGCCTTCCACCTGGAAATGCGGCACCGCAAAGAGTTTCACGCGGAAGAAGCCCGGGTTGTCTTCGATATCTTCCACCGTCACTTTCGCGTCACGCAACGGGTGTGATGCCTGAAGGTCATCGCCCGGATCGGTCATTTCAGTCACCAGGCCGCGCACCCAGGTATTGAGCTCCAGCTCCAGCAGGCGACGGTCTTTAGTGGTGCCGATATTTTCACGCTGGATAAGCTTCAGATAGTGGGCGATGCGTGACAGCAGGAAGATGTATGGCAGACGGGCATTGATACGACTGTTGGCCGTCGCGTCAGCTGTATCAAACAACGCCGGTTTCTGCGATGAGTTAGCCGAGAAGAAGCAGGCGTAGTCGCGGTTTTTGTAATAGGACAATGGGATGAAACCCAGATTCGCGAATTCAAATTCACGGGTCTCGGGGATCATCACCTCAGACGGGATTTTCACCTGATTGCCGGTGCCCAGGTCATACAGATGGATAGGCAAATCCTGCACCGCACCACCCGCCTGTGGCCCACGGATCTGGACGCACCAGCCGTTATTGATAAAGCTTTTTACCATGTTGGCAGCAAACGCAAATGACGCGTTGGTCCACAGGTATTTTTCGTGGTCTGGTCCCTTCACTTCCTCAACATAGTTGAAGCTGCGCACCGGCACGGTATCAGGGCCGTACGGCAGACGGCCCAGCACACGCGGCATGGTCAGGCCGATATAGCGGGAGTCTTCTGAATCACGGAAGGATTTCCATTTGATGTATTCAGCACGGTCGAAGTAGTTACCGATGTCTTTAATCGCGGCCACTTCCTCCATCGAATTTTTATGGAAGAACTTAGGCCCGACCGAACCGATAAACGGCATGTGAGCAGCGGCGGAGACTTTCGAGATATTACGCAGCAGCGCAACATCCTGTGAAGACGCGTCGAATTCATACGAAGAAATGATAGCGGCAATCGGCTCGCCGCCAGGCTGATCGTATTCCATCGTATATGTGTGATAGTAAAGACCGCTCTGAATAATTTCCGGGGAGTCTTCAAAATCCTGGCGGAGGTCTTCTTTCGAGACGTCCAAAATTTCCACCTTCACATTCTGGCGGAAATCAGTGCGGTCAACAGTATGCTTAAGCCCCCGCCACAATCCTTCTACGCGCTGAAACTCCGGGTGGTGCATGACTTCATCAAGTTGGCGACTGATCTGACGGTCCAGTTCGGCAATGTGCTGATCCAGTAAATTTTTATCGAGCTTTTCGACTTTCTGGCCTGACTGAGTAATCACCTGCATGAAAACCTGAATCCCAGCAGTCACTCGCTCATCAGCAGACGCTTCAGCCATAATGCTGGTGTCCTGATAATCGGTGATATCACCCAGGTTTTTAACGGGAGTCAGATTGATTTTTTCAAACAGTGAAGCGTAAACGCTATTATGCGGAGTTTTTTCCAGTACAGTAGTTTGCCCTTGTACTGAATGTGTTTCGGTATTTACGGACATCAGCATTCTCTCTGTTAATCCATTAAAAGACTCACCCTGTTTTATTCAGGAGCAAGGGCACTTAATTCGTCGCGTAATTCCTGCGTCAGAGCCGGGTCGATAAGAATTTTCTCTAGCTCTTTTCGGAAAGTAATATTGTCGAGAAGATTAGATTTCAGATCGCGAAGTAAATTACGCATGGCAAGCATGGCGCGGAGCTGCGGTATCTGCCGGGCAACCTGTTCAGGCTCGAAGTCTTTCATTTCCTGGAAACTAAGACTGACGTTTTCTTCCGAACCATCATCAGAAAGTGTATTTGGGACTGAATATTTTAATTCGGGATTTAACTCAGAAAGGACGCTATTAAAGTTGTTTTTATTAACATTGATTTTACTTCGCTCAGAGAGAGGGAGATCTTCTTTACCATTACTAAAATCCCCGACAGCCAGCAGCTTCAGGGGGAGTTCAACTTTCTTCTGAGCAGAGCCTGTATGCAGGTCAAGTCGGATGTTTACACGTGCTTTTGGTATCTCGCTTTGGAAGGTCGACTCAGCCATATCATTCCCTTTGTGCTTGAACTGTAGTGATGAATTCCACGAATTTCTTAACAAAGCGATGATAGAGTAAATGTCTAACTTAGATCAACTTTACAGATAAATGATCTGCCATTAGAAATTTATTAAGAATTTTCCTCTATAGACAAACAAGAAAGAACTCTGCACATGCTGTTAAAGTGGGGTTTGTTGACTGCTTTTAACATACAGGAGAGCGAAATCCACCAAATGTGAATAAAATGGTAGTGCCATGTTATATGGATGATCTTTTGTTGATCTGAATCAATGTTTTTAAGAGAGCAGCTTGAGGTGGGGCTTTGTGATTCTAAGTATGCAAATATATTACAAGAATAGTCTTATATATAGGACGAATGTAAGTTACTTGAATGTTTAAATTTGAATATAAATAAATGTAGGTTTTCGATACAAAACATTTCTATTATTCATTTTGTGAATGCTTTTTCGTATTCAATGGTTGCTCATCGTATCAAAGAGGCTATTTGTGGGTATGAACTTGTCATATTGAGACAAATGTCAAAAAGAATGCAGGAAAGAAGAGGTGAAGCTTTCTTATTTCGTTGTTGTGAGAAGAAAGCAATACTCTTCGGGTCATGTTCTCTGTGTCGGTGACAAAAGTGTAGTGGATCACAAAATCAGGACACCGGAATAACCTGCTTCCACTTTTATTCATGCAGGCAAGGCGATAATCCACCATTGTTCGTATGAGGACGGTAAACGTTGTAATAACCATTTATCCACTGGTTTATATCGCGTACTGCATGACTAAAATCACCATAACCACCTTTCGGTAACCATTCACTTTTAAGGCTGCGAAAGACTCTTTCCATCGGTGAATTATCCAGACAATTCCCTCTGCGACTCATACTTTGCATTACCCCATAGCGCCAGAGTAACTTTCTGTATTTATTGCTTTTATATTGAACCCCTTGATCTGAATGAAACAGAAGACGTTCATTACGCGGTCGTGTTTCCAGGGCATTACGCAACGCCCTGCATACCAAATCAGCATCAGCGGTTAATGAGAGGGCTGAGCCAATAATCCGGCGTGAATATAAATCAACAACAAGCGCGAGATAGCACCACCTGTCCTGCAGGCGAATAAAGCTGATATCACCACACCAGACGCGGTTTGGTGCGGCGGGGTTAAACTGCCGGTTCAATAAGTTTGGCAATGCCGGACTGTTGTCTTCATTTATTCGGTAGCGATGTTTAACAGGCTGGCGACTGGTCAGCCCGCACTCCTGCATCAGTCGTCGCGCCAGCCACCTGCCTGCATCAACGCCACTCTGGCGTAACATCTGGCTGATTGCCCGACTCCCTGCAGCACCACGACTGAGAGCATGCAATGCTCTCACCCGACTTCGTAATGCAATTCTTTGCACATTAACCGGATGCTTCGCCTGCGCGTAATAAACGCTACGGTGAATACCGAATAAATGACAAAGAACCTGCACAGGCCACTTTGCTTTCAGCCGTGTGATTAGCGCGATAACTTTCCAGGGGCTTCGCTCATCAGCACGGCAGCCTGCTTTAGTATTTCTTTTTCCATCTCAAGACGTTTTATCTGCGCTTTAAGCTGCTGAATTTCGCGCTGTTCAGGAGTAATAGCATTGCCGGCGGGCTCAATACCCAGAAGTTCCTGCTTATAAAGCCGTATCCATTTGCGCAAATGGTCAGGGTTGAGTTCGAGCGCCTGAGCAACTTCCCGTGCATCTCGCTGGTATTTAACAACCTGTTCGATAGCTTCGAGTTTGAACTCCGGGGAAAATGTGCGTTTAGTCCGACGAGTTTTGATCATGCATCACCTCATGTTCACTGTTTTAACATTAACAGGATTTCGAGGTGTCCTGAATTACCGATCCACTACACTCGGAAATTCAAGGTATAATCCCTGGTACTATTTGAATCTTTTAGACCACGAACATGACAAAACTCACATTACAAGAGCAGATGCTGAAAGCTGGCTTAGTCAGCAGCAAAAAAATGGCCAAAGTTCAGAGAACGGCCAAAAAATCACGAGTTCAGGCTCGTGAGGCACGCGAGGCTGTAGAAGAGAATAAAAAGGCGCAAATTGAACGTGATAAAGAGCTGGTTGAACAACAAAAGCAAGCTGCTTTATCTAAAGAATATAAAGCTCAAATTAAACAGCTGATTGAAATGAATAGAATTGTTATTTCAAAAGGCGATATTGGCTATAACTTCACAGATAACAATTTAATTAAAAAAATCTATGTGGATAAGGTTACTCAGACTCAATTAACCAATGGCCGTCTCGCTATTGCTCGTTTGATGACAGATAAAAATCCTGAAGGTGAATACGCGATTATCCCAGCAAGTGTTGCCGATAAAATTGCGCAGCGTGATGCGAGCTATATCGTATTAAACAGTACGCTGAGCCAGGAAGCTCAAGACGAAGAAGACCCGTATGCTGACTTTGTCGTGCCTGATGATTTGATGTGGTAGGGAAAGTTTCCAGCGTCCCTTTGAAATACGCCCCTCAGCCAAGGCTGTCTGAGGGGCGTATTATTATGTTTGAAGCTACTGCGCGCCAATACGCAGCAGCCCTTTAATGGCTTGCTCAAGATAACTGCGCGGGCAACCGAGATTCAGACGAATAAAGCCCGAGCCTGATGGGCCAAAACCACTCCCCATAGAAGGAGCAATACCGGCTATCTCAGTCATCACGTTCTTTAACTCATCATCGTTCAAGCCCAATGCGCGGCAATCTATCCATATCAAATAGGTACCTTGTGCCGGAATAACACGTAACCACGGCATATAGTTCTCTACCTGCGACACAAACCAATCACGATTTGCCGCGAGATAACCAAGCAATTCGTCCAGCCAGTGTTCGGCACCATTATATGCCGCAGTAGCCGCTTCCATCGAAAGCGCATTGAATACGTCCAGACCGTGAGCATTTAAACGCTCGATAAATCTCCCCTTTAAATCTGCATCGGGAATAAGGAAGTTAGAGATCCGCAGCGATGAGAGTCCAAAGGTTTTACTTGCTGATGTGGCAGCAATTACCCTTGAATGCCAGCGAGACTCAAGATGCAAAACAGAGGTAAACGTTGAGCCTGGCAGCAGGAGATCAGCCCAGATTTCGTCTGAAAGCACCGTCACATCGTATTTTTCACATAGCGTCAAAAGTTTGGTTAACTCATCTTTGCTCCAGCAACGCCCGGTAGGGTTATGCGGGTTACACAGAATGAACAGTGGCGGGCGGTATTTGCTAAACAATTCCTCTAACTGCTCAAGATCCATCACATATCCCGCATCTGGATCTTCTTGCAGCGGATTCTCAACAAGGTTGCGCTGGTTAAGCTTGATAATTTTGGCAAATGAACCGTAGTAAGGCCCCTGAACCACAACGCTATCACCCACCTGGCTTAGCATTTGTACCAACAGTGAAAGGCCCGGCACTACTCCTTCAATACTGCAAACCCATTCAGGGCGAATCAGGAGCTGATGGCGACGCTCAAACCAGTTGGTCAGCGCCGTGTAGTATTTTTCATCACGCTCGCTGTAACCAAAGACACCATGATCAACACGCCGATGAAGCGCCTCCAACACATTTGATGGGCAGGCAAAATCATAATCCGAAACCCACATTGGGAGTAAATTGTCAGTTTGCATATTCTGATAACGATCGATGAAATCCCATTTCACTGAACCCGTAGCATGGCGATTAATCACCTGGTCAAAATTGTTTTTCATGATGTAGCCTCCTGCTTTGAATTCTCCATTGGTGTAGTGACTTTAATCGGTGCTTTAGCGATTCCAAACCCGGTAAAACCATAAATCAAAGCAAAGAAAATAGCGGAGTAACACTGTACTGCCCAGGGGAAGAAATCCAGAGTACTTACGCCCAGTGTTGTCGCCATATAGACGCCCGCTGCGGTCCATGGAATAAGAGGCTCAATCACAGTTCCCGCATCTTCAATGGTGCGGGAAAGATTTTTAGTATCTAAACCCATGCGGCGATACGCATCCTGATAAAGCTCGGCCGGAACCAGCAGCGCCAGTTTGCCGTTGCTGGTAGCAGCCGTAACCAGAATAGTCGTGCCGATAGTGGCCGCAATCAGTTGACCTACGCTATGAATAACGGTGAGCAAGTGGTTGATAATGATAGTCAGTGCACCTGTCAGTGTCAGTGCACCAGCAAAAGAGAAAGCACAGAACACCAGCAAGATTGTACTCATCATTGAGAACAGGCTACCGCGATTAAGCAGGCGAGGTACATCCGCAATCAACCGTGCCCGCCGAACCCCATGATGTGCCGGTGCAAACTGACATCACACTGGTCAGGAAAAATGCAGCGATACCGTCAAAGCATATGGCATTAGATCCAGCAAAATGCCGAATCAATGATATCTGTTGGTAAAGTCATGCAACGATTTACTACAACGCTCTAAGTTCGCGGCAATAAAAATAAGAGATGCTAATAGAAAAAGCCCAGCTTAGAGCTGGGCTAAGAATATCAATCAACCAGTACGCGCTTGTTCGTAGCACCCCAGAGAATCGACATTTCGGTAAACAATGCACCACTGATATCTTCTACTTCAGTCGCGGTAATCTCTCCATTCCCCTGCTTACCAAACAGAACAACTTCATCCCCAGGCGCAACACCTTTCAAATCGGTCACATCTACTACCACGGTATTCATCGATGTTTTGCCAAGAATGGGTACACGCTGGCCACGAATTAGTACGTGCCCCGCATTGCTGAACACGCGGCGATAGCCATCGGCATAACCCACCGGAATATTGGCCAGCACAGAGTTACGTTTTAGGGTGTAGGTGCGGTCGTAACCCACAGTGTTGCCTTTCGGATAGCGGTTCACCGAGGCGATAGAGGATTTCAACGTCATTACGCGTTTGTAATCATTGCTGGCAATGGTATCGCCGTAAAACACACCGCCAACACGCACCATATCGAGCCAGGATTCAGGTACTGTCAGCGTCGCAAAGCTGTTAGCAACATGCATTGTTACGTCTTCACGTTTCAGGCCTGTGATATCCAGTACCTGCTGCGACTGAACTTTAAAACGTGCGAGGTCTTTGCGCACTGCCGCCGCATCTTCTTCCGGGTAATGCGACATGATGCCGACGATTTTCAAGTGGCTCAGTTCAGAGATAGCTTTCGCATCGTTTAGCCCTTCCTGATTGCTGACTTCCAGCCCGTTACGCGACATGCCACCGGAGTTCAGCGCCAGATGAATACGCAGCGTTTTCCCCTGTTGTTGAGCAATCGCATCGAGACGTTTTGCCATATCCAGGTTGCCGATTAACTCTTCAGTGTCATAGTCCGTTGCCTGACGCATCTCGTCTTCGGTCGCATTTCTCACGCGCAGCAAGCGGCCTTTGAAGCCAAGATCACGAACCGTTTTAAGTTCTTCGTTGCTGGCAACGCCGATGCATTGCACGTTGTTTGCCAGCATAACCGGCGTGACCAGCGACAGATCGTGCCCGTAGGCATCCCCTTTCAAAATGGCGCACATGGTCGATTTATTACCCAGCAGTTTTTGTACTTTTTGTACGTTGTATTCCAGCGCACTGCGCGAGATTTCAAGCGTCGTGTTATCAACAACCAGCTGCTGATGGTGGTATCCGGCGGCAGAAAGCGTGCTGGTTGGGGGAACGGTGGTGTTGTGGCTATTACAGGCAGTAAGAACAAACAGAGGAATTAAAGCTAAACGGCGTAAATGCAGTGGCATGCTGACTCCTTAGCAAGGTTAAAGGGGTTCGTAGCGACCCCAAATTCATAAGAAAAACCAGGTTATCCTGCTGATTTTTATTCTAATTTAATGGCATTTTCTTAAACATGACATAGCGGGCTGCAAAAAAAGAGCCTGCTCACTTTCGCGGTCAGGCTCTTATTCATTACCAGTGTTAACCGTTAATACTGGTGTTCTGGTTTATGTAATAAATGATCAAACGATGAGTGCTGCATACTGTCCATTCCCGCAGACTCAGACACCATTACTGGAGCCGCATGCGCTTTAGGATCGATAATCGTCGGTTCATTACCCGATTGCTCAGTGCCTTTAATCAAGCTGGTAATATCCGAGCCATGCTCAAGTTCATGAGCCAAATCACTCAGGTTTATGCGGTCGTCAACATGTTGACCCTTCTCAGCCACCAGATCGGGACTGCCGGATTGGTGCGAGGCGCTATCCGCTGATGAAGCTGGTGCAGGAAGGAAAAGATCATCACTATTTTCCAGCAAGTTATTAAGCGAATGGGACTGTTCAGTGTGATGTTCAACAACAGCGTGAACAGCGTTTTCTTCGGCCAACGGTGCAGGAGGTGCGGCTGGAAGTAACGAATGCTCAGCTTCAGGTACCGGAGCATCGGAATGAGATATCAATGTACGA
The DNA here is from genome assembly GCF_902500225.1 of Buttiauxella massiliensis. Lineage (GTDB taxonomy): Bacteria > Pseudomonadota > Gammaproteobacteria > Enterobacterales > Enterobacteriaceae > Buttiauxella > Buttiauxella massiliensis. The sequence continues at coordinate 30,069 of NZ_LR722658.1, forward strand.
CCCTCGTTTGGTGTATGGACAGTGCCATCACCGTAGATCACCCCTTCAAGATGGTTCATGCCCTGTAGATGCAGCCCCTGCCCTCCATTGCCCGTCACCGTTACATTATCCAGCGTGTTCACATTGGTCTGCGCATTGTTATTACTGCTGAATGAGAATTCGAAATCGGACTCTTTTCCATCCTGCAAGAAGACGTAGTCTTTGTGCCCACCGTCGACTGACTGTGTCGTGCCGTTGATCCCGTTCAGGCCCTGGTGGTTGCCATCCCGTGTGTAGCCGCTGCCGTCATGCACGACGAATACATCAGCATGGCTACCATCACCATTAACGTTACCGTCTTTGTAATGGTTTATCTGAGTTTTGGGGTCGGCACACTTCGGCTCGGAATCGCCTTCACTCAACCAGACATGCACATTTGAACCAATGCTGACAATTTTCCCATCCTGAACATCGAAGCCATCAGCTGTTTCACTGCCACCATTGATATGGGTAATTTGGCTGTGTGGTTCAGGAGTATGAGTCTCAGGCTCGGCGGCGGCAGGAGCATCACTGGAAGGCGCGCCAGGGAGCTGATCATCACTGACATCATGATCGGCCGTCGCGGTGGTGTAGTGCCCTGTCTCATCTTTAACAGTGATGCTGACGTGAATGGACTCCCCCGTTTTCAGGTCTGCGGGATCGACATCAATATGGTAGCCCTTGTGCCCATCACCCAGGTCAACGACGACGCCTTTATAGTGATGGTCGTTGATGGTCAGCTTAACAATGTCACCCAAATCTACGTCGCCCGTTACTGTGCCGGTGACAATGGAATGCTGCTCAGTTGGTTTCTCTGCTGGTGTATCGGTTTCAACCGATGTACTCCCCACATTTTGCGTATGAACAGTACCATCGCCGAGAATCACCCCTTCGATATGGTTTATCCCATGAAGATCCAGAGTGTGCCCCTGACCATCAGAGCCGGTAATCGAAACACTTTCCTGCGTATTCACATTGGTTTGTGAATTGTTATTGGTACCGTTTTCGACGTGGTAATCAGTATCTTTGCCATCCTGCACGAAGACGTAATCTTTATGCCCGCCCTGCTCAGCCTGCGTATTACCGTTTATGGCGTTCAGTGCGTGGAATGTGCCATCTCCCTGCCTATATTGGCTGCCTGGATGCACGACAAAGATATCGGAATAATGCCCATCTCCGTTCTGGTTACCGTCGTTGTAATGCTGGATCTGGTGTACAGGATCGGCACACTGCGGCTCGACATCCCCCTCGCTCAAATAGATACGCACATTTGAACCAATGCTGACAATTTTCCCGTCCTGAACATCAAAACCATCTGGTGCTCCACTGCCACCATTAATACGGGTGATCGTGTCGTGCGGTTCACCCGTCTGCGGCACAGATTCAGTCTCGACAGAATCGATGGTGATCCTAACTTCACCTTTCTGATTCGGTGGAGTCACATCTACTGGTGGGATCACATCAACCGGTGGAGTCACGTCTACCGGTGGAGTTACGTCAACCGGCGGGGTCACTTCTACCGGTGGAATTACGTCAACCGGCGGGGTCACATCGACCGGTGGGATCACATCGACCGGTGGAGTCACATCGACCGGTGGGATCACATCGACCGGCGGGGTCACATCGACCGGCGGGGTCACATCGACCGACGGAGTCACATCGACCGGCGGGGTCACGTCTACTGGTGGAGTCACATCGACCGGTGGAGTCACATCGACCGGCGGAGTCACATCGACCGGCGGGGTCACGTCTACCGGTGGAGTCACATCGACCGGTGGAGTCACATCGACCGGTGGGATCACGTCTACTGGTGGCGTCACATCGACCGGTGGGATCACATCGACCGGCGGAGTCACATCTACTGGTGGGATCACATCAACCGGTGGAGTCACGTCTACCGGTGGAGTTACGTCAACCGGCGGGGTCACTTCGACCGGCGGAGTCACATCGACCGGCGGGGTCACGTCTACTGGTGGAGTCACATCGACCGGTGGAGTCACATCGACCGGTGGAGTCACATCGACCGGTGGGATCACATCGACCGGTGGGATCACATCGACCGGCGGAGTCACATCGACCGGCGGGATCACGTCTACCGGCGGAGTCACATCGACCGGTGGGATCACATCGACCGGCGGAGTCACATCGACCGGCGGGGTCACATCGACCGGTGGAGTCACATCGACCGGCGGAGTCACGTCTACCGGCGGAGTCACGTCTACCGGCGGAGTCACGTCTACCGGCGGGGTCACGTCTACTGGTGGAGTCACATCGACCGGCGGAGTCACGTCTACCGGCGGAGTCACATCGACCGGCGGAGTCACATCGACCGGTGGGATCACATCGACCGGTGGAGTCACATCGACCGGTGGGGTCACATCTACCGGCGGGGTCACGTCTACCGGTGGAGTTACGTTAACGGGTGGCGCGTCGGTGTGCGGCCTTTCAGGTGTAGTAACTATCGAAACAACAGCTTCAGCTATGATGGGAGCGGTATTTACACCCAGGGAGGAATGAGTTGGCGCAGTGTATGTATCAAATTCGTTGTGAGCCAGTACCGGAGAATCTAATCCGCTGGTTGGAAAACCTGAAGTAGCGTCAACCACTTCGCCAGTCAGCTCCACTCGCTCAATGAAATGCCCGCCGCCGCCAGTACCGGCTTCGATTGGCTCTTCATTACCAGCAGCAGTTGCTTCCAGTGCTTTAGTCGGGTCAACACCCTCTGTAATTGCCTGCTGGAGTGCCACAACATCATCAGTCGCGTGCTCAGTGTTAGCTGCGGCAGTTACGCCGCTTTGATCACTCCAGTGGCTATTACGCCCCATATCCATTGTATGACCATCGGATAAGTTCACCGTTAATGCGCCGTTAGCACCGGTTACGATTTCTTCTCCAGCGAAGATTCGATCCCCTTCATGCAATTCACGCTGCGTTCCATCAACAGCAATAGCAAAAACCTGTCCAATGACTACTTTGACGATACCGAGAATATTGTGCAAACCACTTGCCCCTGAGTATTGATATTACATATACCCGTCATACTTCAAGTTGCATGTGCGTTGGCAATACTCGCTCACCCCAGTCACTTACTTGAGTAAGCTTCCGGGAATTAATGAGAGACTCCTGCCTCTCACTGGAGGCCAGCCTTTGGCTGGTCAAATTCGTTCCCAACGAATTTGTCACTGCGTCGCCGCCTTCCTACAACTCGAACTATTTTGGGTATAGATGCAACAAAATAAGAACTTCGACGTTTCACTTTGTCTAAAAATGAACATCGTTCTATAATTAAAATATTAGTGTTAACTTATTATTTACAATGAGTTCTGTATAAAATACGCGCTACAACCAGCTACATAATAACTTACACTAAAAAATATAGTGAGGAACATCTCAAATAATAAAAAATTCATTTCCCAGAAAGAAATCAGGCTGATTCATATGCAGGTCTATTAAAATAAAAAACAAAACATCCACTTTTGAATAATCATGGCGTTTATTATGCAAAATCGCTCTAACTGCATAAATAACAAACAGTGATATTATATATTTGTATCCGTGATGTTAAGATATTATCACCAAACAAATAATGTCCATTATTCTACATTTCAAATCAAAATCACCCAGACTTATCGTAGGCAATAAATTAAACAGCAGTTATAAAACCTACAAAAATATAACCAATAGGATATTCATACTGTAATTATCTGATTTAAAATTGCTTCGTTCACTGCCAATATTGATGATTATTTCAACACCTACCTCATAACCTTGATTACAGTATAAATAATTTCATTCTCTCTCTTGCCGGTGAACTAAACTTTGCAAGAAGCCCGTACGACAGCAGCCCCATCATTTACATAATGAAATCATCTGCAAAGATTCGAACGGGACAGAAATTTTGGCAAGAATGAGAATACCCACGCGCTCACCACTTTTGGGAAACTCGATGAGACCAGACCGACATTTTGCTGCACTCTGCTCCCTGCTGTTATTAAGTACATACGCGAAAGCCGAAGTTGATCTCGGCTCCTTAGACTTATTCGCCAAGGACAATGTCACCAGCCCCATCCCTAAAGGCCTGGTCCTGGGCGGGGCTGTCATTAGCGGCACGCCACGTTACGAGGCGCAGAAAAATGATACTTATATCATCCCCGGCGCTGTCTATTTTGGCGAACAATTTATGTATCTGGGCGACCGTGCGCGCTACTACTTTCACCTGGACGATAAAGTAGCTGCTTATGCATATGGCAGGTTCCGCTTTGGCAACCTTGACCCCGATGATGAAGATGCATTCGATGGGATGAATAAGCGAAAATCAGAGTTAGAAGCTGGGGTCGGTGGAACTATCATTACCCCTTACGCCCTGCTTAGTGCGCGAATTAGTTCAGATGTAACAGGTCGTAGTAATGGTCAGGAATTATTGCTGTGGGCTGATTTTCCAATCATTAAGGGAAATTTGTTGGTTATGCCCGGCATGGGGATGATGATTCGCAGCGATAAGATGGCGAACTATTACTTCGGCGGTGTCTCGAAAAGCGAAGCAACACCTGAACGCTCGAAATGGGATACCGGTACTACCTTCTCCCCAATGGCTGCAGTAATTACCAGCTATCGCTTCAATTCCAAATGGCTAGGAATGTTTGCTGCCAACTATGAATTTTATGACAAAGATATCGCTGATAGTCCAATCGTTCAGCATAACGGAGAGCTGTATGGGCTCCTTGCCGTCGGCTATATCTGGTAGAGATAAATATGCTGAGTCAGGTTCTAATAAATAAACTGACTCAGCAACACCGTGCAATTTATTATCCCCGGTTGCTGATAATATTTTATAAACCTTAGCCATCTCAAATAAATGGCATTATCCATCGTGTTTGCAGCATGATTTATTCAACGCCGAAGGGAGCACCAGGTATTGATATTTACTGGGTGCTTCTCGTGCTCAATGCCATTACCGCACTGGCCACGGTGAATAAGCCAATAATCCAGGCCATCGTCCACGGCGTTCCATCACTGAGCAGCGCCAGCAGCAAAGAAGAGATAATCCCGCTGCCGTATTGCAGCGAACCCATAAATGCTGAGGCTGAACCGGCAACGTTAGGTACGGAGTCGAGTGCAGCAGCGGTGGATGTCGCCGCAATAATGCCGTTCATTGAAAAGAAGACAAAAACCGCAGCCACAATCAAAATCAACCCACCGATTTCCAGCTTCGCAGCAGCAGCCAGAACCAAAGCGGCAACGGCGGCAGTCACCACTGCGAATTTCAGCAGCACTTCGAGCGAATAGTGTTGCACCAGACGGCGATTTATCACGCTCATGCCCATTAGCCCAACAATGTTCAACGCAAATAGCCAGCCGTAGTGCTGTGGCTCCACGCCAAAGTAAGTGATATAGACAAATGGCGAGCCGGTAATAAACGCATAGGCCGCGACGTAATAGAAGGTCAGGCATAGGGTAAAACGCATGAAAGTAGTGTTCGTTAGTAGCGCGTAGTAGTTACGAAATGCGCTGGGTAACGAGGCTTTTACCCGCTTTTCTTGCGGCAATGTTTCAGGCAACCAGAACAGTGAAACAAACATCAACCCACCAATTACCGCCAACAGCCAAAAAATGGCGTGCCAGGAGGTGATTTTAATCATCTGCCCACCGAGCAATGGCCCGGCAATGGGTGCAATCGCCATAATTATCATTAATGTAGAAAGCATTTGCGCAGCGCGTGTACGGCTGAACAAATCGCGGATCATCGCTCGCGCCAGCATCGGCCCGGTGCAGGCGCCCAGAGCCTGGAACACGCGCCAGAAAACTATTTGCGAAATATCGGTGGAAAGTGCGCAGCCTACGGAGCCAATCATAAACAGCGCCATACCAATAAATAACGGCAGGCGGCGGCCAAAGTGATCGCTTAACGGCCCCCAAATCAACTGGGCGACACAAAAGCCCATTAAGAACCCGGTGATCGTCAGTTCCGCATTACCGTGTAGGTCCAGGGCCATTAACGGCATGGCTGGCAAATAAATATCAGTCGATAAAGAAGTGAACGCCATTAACGCGCTAAGAATAATCACGAAAGAGAGGCCGGCCGTTTTACTGGCTGCGGTCTGCACGCGCGCCTGAGAGTCAATCATAGAATTTGGTACCCGAATAAGAGAGGCGCTTATAGTAGCGACTGCGCACAAAAAGATAATCCTGGATAATCGGATAGCCATTATGAATCGTACTCATGAATACATTTAACGCCAGGGGAAATCCTGGTTGCCCTCCAGCCTGCTGAGTTTGTCCTATGCTTACTGTCTGCGTTTGAAATGCCAACAGGAGAAAAGTATGAGTGATAACAAAAACATACCCGCTACCCGTAACGAGACACACGCCGATAAATTCCCAAAGCCACCCTTTCCCCATCAAAAACAGCCTTTCCCGGGGATTGCCGGGAAAATGACACCGCGCCCCGATCACGGCGAAACCTCCTATAAAGGCAGCGGCCGTCTGGCGGGGAAAAAGGCACTGATAACCGGTGGCGATTCCGGGATTGGCCGTGCGGTGGCCATCGCCTTTGCGCGCGAAGGAGCGGATGTTGCAATCAACTATCTGCCTGAAGAAGAGGAAGATGCCAAAGAGGTTATCGAACTGATTCGCGCAGCCGGGCGTAAAGCGGTTGCCATTCCCGGAGATATTCGTGAAGAGTCGTTTTGCCAGAAGCTGGTGAAACAGGCCGCGCAAGAACTGGAGGGATTGGATCTGCTGGTGAACAATGCGGGTCGTCAACAGTATTGCGAGTCGATTAAAGATCTCACTACAGAAGCCTTTGACGCGACGTTCAAGACCAATGTTTACGCCATGTTCTGGATAACTAAAGCCGCGTTAGATTATCTGCCTCGCGGTGCGTCTATTATTAATACCTCGTCGGTTCAGGCATATCTCCCCAGCGATATTCTGCTCGATTACGCCCAAACCAAAGCCGCCATCGTGGCATTCACTAAGTCGCTGGCAAAACAGCTTGGGCCAGAAGGCATCAGGGTAAATGCAGTCGCGCCCGGCCCTTACTGGACGGTTTTGCAATGTTGCGGTGGACAGCCACAAGAGAAGATTGAAAAGTTTGGTGAGTCCGCGCCGCTTGGCAGACCGGGGCAGCCTGCGGAAATTGCCGGGATGTATGTGACGCTGGCCTCGCCTGAGTCGAGCTTTACGTCAGGCCAGGTGTGGTGTTCAGATGGTGGTACCGGGACGCTGTAAAGTGCGGCCACAGAACGGGGATGCCTTTCTCCGTTCTGGAGTTTTATTTGGATTCTGGGACGATGGAGATATGGCCGTTGGTTTCCAGAATCGCAAACTTAATTTCATCAAGCCGGGTAATGCCGTGATCAACTCGCGCCATTAACAAAATATCGTCGCAGGAAATATCGGCTTTTTTCATTTTGTCCTGAAAAAGGTAGCCATTTTCCACCAGAATAACCGGCGTTCCATCAAGTAGATCATCCGCTCCCGGCAGATATTTTTTAATCAAGCCAAACAGAATATCCACCACAATTAAAGTGACGATCGTAATCATCGCTCCGGTCACTGAAAAATCATTTCCCAGTAGTGCCTGTTGGGTGGCCTCACTAATAATGAGCAGTAATATCAGGTCAAAAGAGGTCATTTGCAGCAAGGCACGCCGGCCCGCAATCTTAAAAACCACCATCAATATCAAGTAAATGGCGAGTGCCCTTAATACCATATCCATTGTCTGGCCACCTCAGGGATAGATAATTTGCCGGAACGTAATATCCGGTCCGCCATCAACCGCTATCGTGCTTTTAATCAGGCCTGCTTTCATCGGTGTAAGACTTAGCCACAGTGTTTGCTGCGCACCTGCTGTAGGTTTGTCATATTCAACGATCATTTCTCCATTGAGGCTGTACATTTTATCCGGCTGCGGTTGCAGAGAATCAACGCGAAAACTCTCCATAAAATCACCGCCAAAAATAATACGATTGTGAGCACCAGGGGATGAGACTGAAACAATTTTCATGTCAGCATCACTCATCAGCCGATTGAATTTTTCATAATGAAGAGAAAGCGTGCCATTGGTATTGGAAAGGTGAGAATCACTCAGATAACCCTTTGAAAATATCCCGCACAAGGCGGCAACAACAATCAGCAACAGCAGGACAAAACCATAGCGCCGCACCTGAAAGTCAAAGTTCAGCCAGAACGGTTTTTCGACAACGGGTGAAGATTTATCGGCGGGTGCGGTTTTCATTATTTTCATCCGGCAGGAAAGGGGCTGCCGCGAGAATAAGCTCACTGCGACTTTTTGAAGTCTAGTCAACGCATTGAAGGTGCGCCACCGTCGCGCTTTGATTAACTGGCAGCGAAAGCTCGAATAGCAATGCCCTTCTCTTCCAGCAGGTTACGAATCTGACGAGCCATTTCGATAGCGCCTGGGCTGTCGCCATGTACACAGATGGAGTCGGCTTTGATTGGGGTAAACTGGCCTTCGATGGATGTCACGCCACCTTCGTTAATCAGTTGCAGCATACGTTGTGCGATGAGCTGCGCATCATGCAGTACGGAGCCAGCCTCACGGCGAGAAACCAGCGTACCATTAGCATGATAGGTGCGGTCGGCAAAGGCTTCAGCAATAGTTCTCAGCCCTTTTTCCTGTGCCAAATCCAGCACACGGGAACCCGCGAGGCCCACCAGCGGTAAACGAGGGTCAATGGCAAGGATAGCGTCGATGACCGCCAAAGCCTGCCGCTCGTCCTGGGCGATAGTGTTATAGAGCGCACCATGTGGTTTTACATAACGCACTTCGGTGCCCGCCGCTTTCGCCAGGCCTTGCAGTGCGCCAATCTGGTAAATCACATCAGCGATTAATTCATCACGGGCAATGTCCATATTACGACGACCAAACCCCACTAAATCGGGATAGGAGACGTGCGCACCAATTGCCACGCCCTGCTGAGCGGCCTCTCGCAGTGTTGATAACAGTGCAACCGGGGAACCAGCATGGAAACCGCAAGCAACGTTGGCACTGCTGACAAGTTTCAGAATTGCGGCGTCATCACCCATCGTCCACGCGCCAAAACTCTCGCCTAAATCACTATTTAAATCTATCGCCTTGACCATCGCTGCCCTCTTCGACCACACACTTATCTATTGATAATTAGCATACATTATTTGCGTAGCGGGACATCTTTCATCAGCAATGAGAGCAAAAATGCGAGCACTACAACACACGCCGAAATCATGTACACCGAGTGCAATGCCGTACCAAATGCCTGCAAATAGTCATTCTGCAGAGCTGCCGGAAGTTCATGTACCGCTTTCGCACCCAGTTGGTGTGGCAGTTGGACATCCGGTGGGATCAGCTCAATAAGTTTGTTTTGCAGCACGTTAGTAAAAATCGCACCGAAAGCCGCGACACCTATCGAACCGCCAATCTGGCGGAACAGCGTAGTACTGGAGGTCGCAACCCCAATCAGCTTCTGCTCAACGCTATTTTGTACCGCCAGTATCAGCACCTGCATAACCATCCCAAGGCCAAATCCCAGCAGTGCGATATAGAGATAAAGAATGTGAATCGACGTATCTATTTTCAGCGTACCGAGCAATGCCATGGCAATGAACGTCACCAAAGTGCCAAGAATGGGGAAGATACGATAACGCCCAATTTTGCTGATGATGCGCCCGCTGATAATCGAAGTCAGCATTAGCCCCCCCATAAGCGGTAGCAACTGAATCCCCGCTTCCGTTGGCGTGGAAGACTTCACCACCTGCAAATAGAGCGGCAGGAAAGTCATCGAACCAAACAGCGACATGCCGATGATAAAACCAATCAGGCAACTTAATAGGAAGGTACGGTCGCGAAACAGGCCGAGCGGAATGATTGGCTCAAAAGCCCGCTGTTCTTCATAGATAAAGCCACCAAGCGTCACCACGAAGAAAGCAAATATGCACCACAATTGGGGATCGGACCATGCCATTACCGTGCCGCCCTGGCTGGTAAACAGAATCAAACAGGTCAGCGACGCCGCAAGATAACCTGCACCGAGGAAGTCAATTTGGTGGCGAATACGTGCAGTTTGCGGCTTCAGCACTGCACCGATAACCAGTAGTGCAAAAATACCCAACGGCAGGTTGATGTAAAAAATCCAGCGCCAGGAAAAATGCTCCACCAGAAACCCACCAATCAACGGGCCAATGACCGTAGCGAGCCCAAACACCCCACCAAATAAGCCCTGATATTTCCCACGCTCAGCCGGAGGGATGACATCACCCACTGCCGCCATTGTCACGACCATCAGGCCACCGCCACCCAGCCCCTGCAACGCACGCATTAGAATCAGCTGCGTCATATTCTGCGCCAGGCCGCACAATGCCGAGCCAAGTAAAAACAACACAATAGCGATTTGCAGAACGATTTTTCGCCCAAGCAAGTCGCCAAATTTACCGTATAGCGGCACCACAATTGTTGAAGAGAGCAAATAAGCCGTCACCACCCAGGAGAGTTTTTCCAGCCCACCTAACTCGCTGACGATCGTCGGCAAGGCGGTAGACACGATGGTCTGGTCGAGTGCCGCAAGCAGCATGACCAGCATCAGCGCGGAAAACAGCAAACGAATCGATGTCGTTTGCTGCTGCGTTTCTGTCTGGGGCGTTTCGGTGACTGTCATTTTATCTACCGGCTTGTAATTAATTAACTGGGTAATTAATATAGATGGATTAGTTTCACACGGTCAATGGAGTGCGCACAAAATGTCACCTGAAAACGGCCATGATAAATCCGAAAATAATATTGATAATGGCCAAAAACGTCGCCGCCCTGGCCGCCCAGCGGGTACCAGTAAGAACACCGATAAGCGTGAGTATTTGATTGATATCGCGCTGAAGCTATTTTCAAATCAGGGGATTGCACAAACTCCACTGAGCGCCATTGCCGCGGCTGCGGGTGTGACACCTGCTATGCTGCATTACTATTTCAAGACCCGCGAACAATTGCTGGATGTATTAATTGATGAACGTTATATGCCAGCGCGGGCATCGATGGGTGGCGCTTTTGAGCTACACCCAAACGACCCGGTGGGTGCGCTGACCGCGTTGACGCAGAAATTCATTGATGTCTCGTTGCTGTACCCGTGGTTTGCGCCGCTTTGGATAAGAGAAGTATTGAGTGAAACCGGGTTACTGAAACAACGAATTGATGCCCGTTTTGGCTCAAAAGAGAAACAGTCAGCGGTGAACTGGATTCACAAATGGCAGGATGAAGGCCGCTTAAACCCCGATCTCGACCCAGAGTTTCTGTTCATTTCTCTGTTCGGTTTAACGCTAATGCCGGTTGCCCGCTTACAACAGGAAATTCGTAAAGGCGATACCAGCCTGAGTGCTGAACGGCTTTCGCGTCATATTGCCGCACTGCTGAAATCTGGAGTGGGTAATCTACCCATTGATTAATAATCAAATACTTTCACCATGAATCATCACTCACATCAATGATTAGGCTTTTTCTTAGTTTACCCATATTAAAAATGATGGATTATGCTCGCGCCAGATTATGGCGTTTCGCTTCGGCGGCTTCTTCTCAATTTTGGGTTAAACAGCAATGAAAAAAGTAATGTTGATGTTGGTTATGGCCGCAGCACTGGCTGGTTGTAGTTCTCCTGCTCAGCGTATGGCAGATTGCCAGGCTCAGGGGATCAGTAAAGATACCTGTTATCTTTCAGAGCAGAACCGACAAAACTCCATTAATAACGCAGCGATGAAACAGGCAATGGAAAATGCCCACGACGCAGTAAAATAAGTCTGATAATCATCGCTAACACAGGCTTGAAAGAGCCTGTTCTTCATCTCATTCCCGCCAGACAGCAACTCGCATAACCAATTGAATTTAGTTGACTTTATAACCACTTATTTATGTGGAATGTAAAGTTTAAAAAATGAATGTCTTAGCCGTTTGTTGACGCTTGTATTTAACCTGATAGGGGGAGTACATTAGCGCCGGCGAATCGATGAATCGCCATCAAAATGCAATATGAAACGGCTATATCGAGTGAAGTAAATCCCAAAACACCCGAACTGCGGTTTCATCTTTCTATACTGAATTTTTAGCAAGATTGCGCGGAAACACGCGCGGAGCAATGTAACGTGAAATATTTCATGATGGGCTTATCGTTCATTTTGTTAGTGTGGGTGGGTACGTTTGTGATGATGGTTGAATAACCTGAATATCAAACTATCAAACAATGAGAGACAGGAGCCATAAGGCTCCTGTTTTCGTTTTTATTCGGCTAAGTCTGAAGAAGATTTCTGCGTGGTTGGTAATAAGCCGTCGGCACGGAACATCGCTTTAATGCCTCGAACTGCCTGGCGAATGCGGTCACGGTTTTCAATGAGAGCAAAACGAACATGCGTGTCGCCGTAATCACCAAAACCAACGCCTGGCGAAACGCACACTTTAGCATCCTGAAGCAGCTTTTTAGCAAACTCCAGTGAACCCATCTGCGTGTACTGCTCAGGGATTTTCGCCCACACATACATTGACGCTTTTGGGCACTCAACCATCCAGCCAGCCTCATGCAAGCCCTTAACTAAGACATCGCGGCGGCGTTTGTACTGCTCGGCGATATCACGTACACATTGCTGGTCACCTTCGAGCGCCGCAATTGCCGCAACCTGTAGCGGGGTAAATGTGCCGTAGTCATGGTAGCTTTTGATCCGGGCAAGCGCGTTGACTAACTCTTTATTGCCCACCATAAAACCAATGCGCCATCCCGCCATATTGTAGCTTTTCGACAGAGTGAAAAATTCAACGGCCACATCCCGTGCACCTGGAACTTCCATTATTGACGGGGCTTTCCAGCCGTCATAGACGATATCGGCGTAGGCCAGGTCATGCACCACTAGCACGTCGTAGCGTTTTGCTAAAGCGACAACCTTTTCGAAAAATTCCAATTCAACACACTGTGCCGTTGGGTTCGACGGGAAGCCGAGGATCATCATTTTCGGTTTTGGATAGCTTTCGCGAATAGCTCGCTCCAGCTCGGCAAAGAAGTCGACGCCTTCCACCAGCGGCACCGAGCGAACTTGCGCACCGGCGATGACCGCACCGTAAATATGAATGGGGTAACTTGGGTTTGGCACCAGCACCATGTCGCCATGATCGAGCGTTGCCAGCATCAAGTGCGCCAGCCCTTCTTTCGAGCCGATAGTGACAATCGCTTCGCTTTCAGGGTCGATTTCGACGTCATAGCGGTCTTTGTACCAGCGCGAAATCGCACGGCGTAAGCGCGGTATGCCTCGGGAAGTCGAGTAACCGTGGGTATCTTCACGCTGTGCGACGGTGCAAAGTTTCTCAACGATGTGCGGCGGCGTTGGGCCATCAGGATTGCCCATGCTGAAATCGATAATATCTTCGCCGCGACGACGCGCCGCCATTTTCAGCTCAGCGGTGATGTTGAATACATACGGAGGGAGACGATCGATACGCGAAAAACGACGTTTTGGACTGGAGTCAGCCATAAATTCCTCTGAATAACGTTAGCGCCCGGACCGTCCGAGCGACGCTGCCACGCGATGTGGCCTGCTTAGAAAATAGCCCGAATAAAAATCATCTGTCGAGAGGGAAAGCGAAATATTTTTACGACGCATAAAAGAGGATGTTTCATTTGAAGCCAATCCCTATTTTATTTGATAATCATCGATTACATTAACCATGTCGCAACATTCATATAACCTATTTCTAATAGACGTGGAGTTTTGCCATGACCCTACAAATTGATGACTTACCGCGTGCAATCCGTGAGATAAAACAAAAGCTTCGCCACGAATTGCCGGACTACAAAGCTGTATTTGAACAACTCGAAGGCGATATGCAGCGCCAGATTGACGCAATCCGTGATGAGATGGCCCGTGGTGAAAACCCAGTGCCGCAAATCAACGCCGACGATATCGTCAACAATCGTGTCAGTGAGCAACAAAAAGCCCTGATTCGCCAGCGCGGTTGCTGCACTGTAAAAGGTGTATTCCCACAATCCCAGGCTCAAGCCTGGAATGAAGAAGTAGGAAATTATCTGGAGCGGAATAACTTTGTCGAAAAACTAAAGAATGCTGCAGAAGATAACTACTTCGGCAATCTTGCCGCCAGTAAGCCGCAAATTTACGGTATTTACTGGTCTAAACCACAAGTCGAAGCTCGCCAGCATGATCGTATGAAAGCAGTACAGGTTTTCCTGAATAATTTATGGGAAACAGAAAGCAATGGTAAGCAACACTTCGATCCGAATCGTGTGGTGAGCTACGCTGACCGTACCCGTCGCCGCCCGCCGCGCTCTAACTCTTTGGGCCTCTCGCCACATGTCGATGGCGGTTCCGTTGAGCGCTGGCTGGATGAGAATTTCCGCCATGTTTACCGCCATGTGTTTGCAGGTGACTGGCAAAATTACAATCCATTTGCTGCGGAAGGCCGAACCGAAGTACGTGAATTTCCATCCCCAGCAGTGTGCTCCATGTTCCGTACTTTCCAGGGTTGGACGGCACTTAGCCCGCAACGCAAACACGGTGGCACGCTGACTTTGCTGCCCGTAGCGAACGCGATGGCCTATATCTTACTGCGCGCTTTGCAAGACGATGTGCCTGAAGAATCTCTGTGCGAAGCGAAGCCGGGACGCGCTCTTTCTATTAACGAGCAGTGGCATCCCCTTTTATTAACAGGGATTTCCTCAATTCCGGATATGGAAGCAGGCGATACCGTGTTCTGGCACTGCGATGTGATCCATGCCGTTGAAAATGAACACCTTGGAGAATTCGACAGTAACGTGATGTATATCGCTGCGGCTCCGTGGTGCGAGAAAAACGCCGCATACCTCGAGCGCCAGTGGTCAGCATTTGTTGAAGGAAAATCACCGCCAGATTTCGCGGCCGATGATTTTGAGATCGATTTTGACGGGCGTGCGACTCCGGCAGATTTGAGTGCGGCTGGACGCGAGCAGTTAGGCGGCAAGTAACCCCTTCACCCTAACCCTCTCCCCTGGGAGAGGGGATTAACCCACGTTTCTGGTAACCACTCAGTAATTTCCTTATTATTGCCGTTCCATTCTTAGTCACGCGAGTTAACCGTGCACGAAACTTTTGACATGCTGATGGCGGTATTTGACCGCGCGGCGCTGATGCTGATTTGCCTGTTCTTTTTAATTCGCATCCGTCTGTTCCGCGAGCTGCTGCATAAAAACGCCCACACGCCCAAAGAGTTACTAGCGGTCACCGCTATTTTCTCAATGTTTGCCTTGTTTAGCACCTGGTCTGGTGTACACGTCGAAGGCTCGCTGGTGAACGTGCGTATTATCGCGGTAATGGCGGGCGGGATTTTATTTGGCCCTTGGGTGGGTATCATTACCGGGATTATCGCCGGGCTACATCGCTATTTGATTGATGTCGATGGGATTACTGCCGTCCCCTGCCTAATTACCAGTATTGTTGCCGGGATTATCTCCGGGTTAATCAACCGCAAAGTCCCGAAAGAGCAGCACTGGCGGGTCGGTATTTTCGGTGCGATGTTATGTGAAACCATGACCATGATTCTGGTGGTGCTGTGGGCGCCGTCGGTGGATTTGGGAATCGATATCGTCTCGAAAATCGGTATTCCTATGATCCTCGGCACCGTTTCAATCGGCCTGATTGTGGTGCTGGTGCAAAGCGTTGAGAGCGAAAAAGAAGCGAGTGCCGCTCGCCAGGCCAAGTTGGCGCTGGACATCGCCAACAAAACGCTACCTTTATTTCGTAACGTCAACAGCGAATCGCTGCGCCAGGTTTGCAATATTATTCGCGACGATATTAATGCCGATGCCGTAGCTATTACCGATGTCGACAAAGTGCTGGCTTACGTCGGCTTTGGCGAAGACAATTATAAGCAAAACGACGACGGTATCAGCCCAAGAACGCAGCTCGCGATTCGAGAAGGGAAAATCATTATTCGTAATGATGATGAGGCTTATCGCACACCGGAAATTCACTCGCTAATAATTATTCCGTTATGGGAAAAAGGTGTCGTCACCGGCACGCTTAAAATCTATTACCGTCATGCGCACCAGATCACTTCCACATTACAAGAAATGGCGGTCGGGCTTTCGCAGATTATCTCCACTCAACTGGAAGTTTCTCGCGCCGAGCAGCTACGTGAAATGGCAAATAAAGCTGAGTTACGCGCTCTGCAAAGCAAAATTAACCCTCATTTTCTGTTCAACGCACTAAATGCGATTTCATCCTCTATTCGTATGAATCCAGATACCGCCCGCCAGCTTATCTATAACCTGTCGCGCTATCTGCGTTACAACATTGAATTAAAAGATGATGAGCAGATCGACATTAAAAAAGAGCTGTATCAAATTAAGGATTACATCGCCATTGAGCAGGCGCGTTTTGGCGATAAGCTAACGGTTATTTATAACATTGATGAAGAGGTTAACTGCCTGATTCCAAGCCTGCTGATTCAGCCACTGGTTGAGAACGCGATAGTTCATGGCGTTCAGCAATGTAAAGGCAAAGGTGTTGTCACCATCAGTGTGGAAGAGAGCGGGAATCGGGTGCGCATTGCGGTACGTGACACCGGGCATGGTATCGATCCGCAAGTTATTGAACGTGTAGAGGCCAACGAGATGCCAGGCAATAAAATTGGTCTGTTAAATGTGCACCATCGCGTAAAATTACTCTATGGCGAGGGGTTGGTTATCCGCCGTCTTGAGCCGGGTACGGAAATCGCGTTTTACATTCCTCACGCCGCTACTGTCGTTCCGCCGTTATTGTCGCAGCAAGGAGGAAACGCATGAAAGTTCTCATCGTAGAAGATGAAGTGCTGGCGCAGCAGGAGCTTAACTGGCTGATAAAAGAACATAGTCAGATGGAAGTGGTTGGTACATTTGACGATGGTATGGATGTACTGAAATACCTGCAACATCATGAAGTTGACGCTATTTTTTTAGATATAAACATCCCTTCTTTAGATGGCGTGTTATTGGCGCAAAACATCAGTAAATTTGCTCACAAGCCATTTATTGTGTTTATCACTGCCTGGAAAGAACATGCGGTAGAAGCGTTTGAACTGGAAGCGTTCGACTACATTCTGAAGCCTTACCAGGAATCGCGCATTATCGGCATGCTGCAAAAACTGGAAGCGGCTTACCAGCAACATAATGCCCCCGCAACATCCGGCACTACTAGCCGTGAAGCGCTGACCATTAACCTGGTTAAAGATGAACGAATTATCGTTACCGATATCAACGATATTTATTACGCCGAAGCGCACGAGAAAATGACGTTTGTTTATACGCGACGTGAAGCCTATGTGATGTCGATGAATATCACCGAGTTTTGCCACAGGTTGCCTGAAAGCCACTTCTTCCGCTGCCACCGTTCATATTGCGTAAACCTGAGTAAAATCCGCGAGATAGAGCCTTGGTTTAACAATACTTATATTTTACGCCTGCGGGATTTGGATTTTCAGGTGCCGGTGAGTCGCAGCAAGGTAAAAGAGTTTCGTGCGTTGATGCGCTTGTAAGACGGGCGCAAGAATTTGCGCCCGAAGAGATTAAAGCACTTGTCCCAGCGTTTGACGCAGATGTGCGCCAGCGCCCAGCAACCCCGGCTTATCGTGAACAATCAGATACACGGGGATGCTTTGCACGTACTCTTTAAAACGCCCTTTGTCTTCAAAACCACCACGGAAACCGGATGCTTTAAAGAATTCCAGGAAACGCGGCACAATCCCACCTGCGATGTAAACACCACCAAACGTTCCCAGCGTCAGAGCCAGGTTGCCACCAAAACGCCCCAGGATCACACAGAACAAAGACAGCGCACGACGACAGTCGGTGCAGCTATCTTCCAGCGCTCGTTCAGTAATATCTTTCGGTTTATAGCCCTGCGGTTCGCGACCATCTGATTTAACAATAGCGCGGTACAGATTCACCAAACCTGGTCCTGACAGCACACGTTCAGCAGAAACGTGGCCGATTTCGGTGCGCAGTTCCTCGAGGATAATCCCCTCTTCTTCACTGTTTGGCGCAAAATCTACATGACCGCCCTCACCCGGTAGGCTAATCCAGCGTTTATCAACGTGAACGAGATGAGCCACACCAAGCCCGGTACCTGCACCATATACCGCAACAGGTTTGCCTTCGATTGGCTCACCGCCACCAAACTTAATCAGGTGCTCATCTTTGATCATCGGAATAGCCATCGAAACAGCAGTGAAGTCGTTAATGATTTCCAGATGTTCAAAGCCAAGATTCTTTTTCATCTCAGCGGTAGAGAATGCCCAGGTATGGTTGGTCATCGCCACCCAGTCGCCGGTAATCGGACAAGCAATTGCGATACAACCGTCAGTCACACTAACACTGTGCTCTTTGAGATAATGCACCACAACCGCTTCAAGACTTGGAAAATCGAGGCCCGAATAGGTTTTCGCCTGAGTGATGTCGCCATTTTCTACGTTGCACAGTGCCAGACGTGCATTGGTACCGCCTACATCTCCTACCAAAGCATATTTTGTCATTCTTCCACTGCTCCGCTAAAGTCAAAATAAGTCCTCGCCACACTGTAAAATTAGCTAGCCTAAACAACAACGACCAGATGAGAAGTGCCTTGGGATTATAGATCTTCGTCACAGATTAGCTTGAGCGTTTCAGCCCTTATTGCTGAAAGGCAAGATGTGTTATCTGGCAGACTGTATGCCGTGACGATTTTGCGTTAAAAAAATTTTAGTTAAGGAAAAATCATGCTCCATCCGCGAGCCAGAACCATGCTGGTTCTTTCCATTCCGGCACTGGTCATTGGGATCTGTTCCAGCCTGGTATTAATTGTGGTGATGAAAGTTGCCGCTGTCTTACAAAAATATTTATGGGTGTCACTGCCCGCCCGATTCGATCTCGACATGAATTCCCCGATGTGGATTTTATTGATGCTGACCTTCACCGGGATTGCGGTTGGGTTGGTGGTTCGCTATATGCCTGGCCATGCAGGCCCTGATCCTGCCACCGAACCGTTGATTGGTGCGCCAGTCAACGTAATGGCGTTGCCGGGTTTGATTATTGCGCTAGTGCTAGGGCTTGCTGGTGGTGTAAGCCTCGGGCCTGAACATCCTATTATGGCGGTAAATATCGCGCTGGCTGTGGCTATTGGCGCACGCTTGTTGCCAAAAGTCGGGGCGCTCGACTGGACGATTCTTGCCGCAGCCGGAACCATTGGCGCATTGTTCGGCACGCCGGTGGCAGCTGCGTTGGTATTTTCCCAGACCCTCAACGGCAGCAATGATGTCCCCTTGTGGGACCGACTTTTTGCACCACTTATGGCAGCAGCAGCCGGAGCAATGACCACAGACTTGTTCTTCCACCCTGATTTCTCTTTGCCTTCTTTGCAATATACCGAACTGCGCCTGGTTGATATTTTCAGTGGCGCCGTAGTGGCAGCTATCGCTATTGCATTGGGCATGGTTGCCGTCTGGTGTCTTCCACGTATGCATCGTTTAATGCACCAGTTAAAACATCCCGTGTTAATTCTTGGTGTTGGTGGCTTCCTGTTAGGCGTGTTAGGGCTGATTGGCGGCGAAATCACGCTATTCAAGGGCTTAGATGAAATGCGCCAGCTCACCGCTGGGCAGCATTACTCTGTTGCAACAATGCTTATGTTTGCGGTGGTAAAACTGGCGGCATTGGTGATTGCTTCTGCATGTGGATTCCGTGGTGGACGCATATTCCCAGTGGTTTTCGTTGCGGTCGCACTTGGGATGATGCTCCACCAGCATGTTGAAGCAGTTCCGGCTGCCATTACGCTATCTTGCGCCATCCTTGGCCTGGTGTTAGTCGTTACTCGTGATGGTTGGCTCAGCCTGTTTATGGCAATGGCCGTGGTGCCCGACATCAAACTACTCCCATTGCTGTGCATCGTGATGCTGCCAGCCTGGCTGATGCTTGCAGGTAAACCGGTAATGATGGCGGAGAAGCCTAAGGTTTAATCCTTAGCGGCATTGCGCTTAGCAAGCGCTGCCGTAACCGCCTGCAATAGTTCGGGAATATCTTGTTTCGGTAGAACGACTTCCACAAGCGTAAGTCGTTCTGCCAACGCCGCTTTCTGCATTACTTCTTCAAGCTGGACCTGCTCAGTCACTCGCCAGCATTGCGCAGGGTTGTGAAGATTCATCGCCTGCGGAATTTGCGTCCAGTTCCAGGATGCGATGTCGTTATAGCGCTGCTCGGCGCCATGAATGGCTCGCTCAACGGTGTAACCGTCATTGTTGAGCAAGAAGATCACCGGGCGTTGCCCATCGCGCATCATCGAGCCAATCTCCTGAATCGTAAGCTGCGCCGACCCATCCCCCACCAGCAATACCACGCGACGATTGGGGCAAGCGGTTTGCGCCCCAAACGCGGCCGGGAGGGTAAAACCTATCGAACCCCACAACGGCTGGCTGATAAAAGTCACCCCGGCGGGTAGGGTCAGTGTCGCCGCGCCAAAAGCGGCGGTTCCCTGGTCTGCCAGAACTATATCTCCCGGGCGTAGGAATTTTTGAATGGATTGCCAGAACGCATGCTGGTCTAGTTTTCCGCTAGTCGCTTCGGGCAGTGCTGGCGGCTTTTGCTCTGACACGGGCCAGCCGGAAACCTGGTGTTTGCACAACTGATGCAAGACCGACACGGCTTGCGCCATTGCAATACCGCTGAACCAGCGTTCTCCGATTCGGGTA
This sequence comes from Buttiauxella massiliensis, assembly GCF_902500225.1. Lineage (GTDB taxonomy): Bacteria > Pseudomonadota > Gammaproteobacteria > Enterobacterales > Enterobacteriaceae > Buttiauxella > Buttiauxella massiliensis. The sequence goes on from NZ_LR722658.1 coordinate 50,797, forward strand.
GCATTCGGTTGAATGTCGATAGTCTGCTGAAGAGTAAGATGCTGCGTGAACCCTGCGGTAAGCGTATCGGTAAACTTAACACCCACGCAGATAACCAGTTCGGCCATTTCAATCGCCTGTATCACCGTTGCATCGCTGGCAGCGGCGCTGTAAGTGCCTACAAACCCCTGCTGACCTTCATCAAATAACCCTTTGCCCATTAGCAACGTTGCATGAGGCATCGGAGTGTCATCCATCCACTGTTGCAACGCTTTTTGCTGTCCAAAACGTAACGCCAGAAAATCCGCCAATAAGGCCACACTGCGGCTTTCAGCCAGGCGTTCTTGTACACAGGCACGAAATTCCGCCAGTAAGGCGGGATCGGTTGACTGTTGCGAAGTAAGTAACGGTTTTGTTGGGCGAGTAGCTGGGGCCTGAGAGACGTCGCCAGGTAATAACAAATAACCGGGACGGCGTTGGGTCAAAGCTTGTAGCAAAACGCGGTCGATTTCATAACAGGCATTTTCTACAGTGAGGGAAGCTTGGGCTACTGTTACTTCCTGTGCCATTCGCGCAAAGTGCCGGAAATCACCGTCGCCTAATGTGTGGTGCATTAACTCGCCGCGCTGTTGCGCCCCAAGGCATGGTGCGCCGACTACATGGATAACCGGTAAATATTCAGCGTAACTCCCAGCGATGCCATTAATGGCACTGAGCTCTCCAACCCCAAAGGTAGTGAGCACCGCAGCCGCTCCATTACAGCGAGCATAACCATCAGCAGCATATGCAGCATTCAGCTCGTTGGCACACCCCACCCAGGCAAGGGTCGGGTTATTAATCACATTGTCCAGAAACTGTAAGTTGTAGTCACCGGGAACACCAAACAGATGGGTAATTCCAGCCTCGGTGAATCGGTCCAGAAGATAGTCTGCGACAGTGTAAGACATAACTGATTCCTTCTCAGAGGGCTTACTGTGAGTATTGGGCATATGTGATCGCTGTCGAGGATCAATGAGAATAAGGGTGTGGAAAGAGGGATTTACACGTAACTGCGGTGTAGTCTGAAGCCCGAAATGTTGTGAAAACGTATACACTAAGTTGGGCATTATTCACTTACCGGGAAACTAATATGGTCTATCAGGCAAATCCTGCGCGTTATGAATCAATGGAATATCGTCGTTGTGGGCGTAGCGGACTCAAACTACCCGCCATTTCTCTGGGTTTATGGCACAATTTTGGCGACAGCACGTTACTGGACAACAGCCGTCAGTTGTTGCACCGCGCATTTGATTCCGGGATTACCCATCTGGATCTGGCCAATAATTATGGGCCACCTCCGGGCTCTGCCGAAGAAAACTTTGGCCGTATCCTGCGTGAAGATTTCCTTCCATATCGTGATGAGCTGATTATTTCGTCCAAAGCGGGTTACACCATGTGGGATGGGCCGTATGGTGATTGGGGATCGCGTAAGTATTTAATTTCAAGCCTTGATCAAAGCCTGAAGCGTATGGGATTGGAGTATGTTGACATCTTCTATCACCATCGCCCGGATCCAGAAACACCCCTTGAAGAAACTATGCGCGCACTGGATACCGTGGTCCGTCAAGGTAAAGCACTGTACGTTGGCGTCTCAAATTACCCAGCCGAACTCGCCGCTCAAGCCATTGATATTTTGAATGACCTTGGTACTCCATGCCTTATCCACCAGCCACGTTACTCGATGTTTGAGCGTTGGGTTGAAGGCGGTTTACTGGACGTTCTGCAAGAAAAAGGCGTAGGTAGCATTGCCTTTTCACCACTGGCTGGCGGCCAACTAACCGATCGCTATCTTGATGGTATTCCTGCTGATTCCCGTGCAGCAAGCGGCAGCAAGTTCCTTAATGCTGAACAGCTCACAGAGGAAAAACTGCAAAAAGTTCGTAAATTGAATGCCATAGCGCAACGTCGCGGGCAGAAACTTTCCCAAATGGCATTGGCATGGGTGCTGCGTGGTGACAAAGTTACATCAGTGCTGATTGGCGCCAGTAAAACCAGCCAGATTGATGATGCAGTCGGCATGTTAGCCAATCGCCACTTTACGGCAGAAGAACTGGCAGAAATTGAAGCTATTTTAGTGTAATCGCTATCACCAACTGGTTTAATTACGAACTAAATTAGCAAAAAGTGCTCTCTTCTGCGAATTAGGAGTTGTGGCGATGAAACACTTAGTTACCACAACTTACTATACCGCTAACAAGCCGCTCTGGCGGTTACCGTGTAAGGGGAGAGAGTATGTTCAGGACACTGATTCTTGCGATTGCATTACTGGCATCTGCACCAATGATGGCGAATGCGGGCGAAATCACCCTGCTGCCGTCAGTTAAGCTTCAAATTGGCGATCAGGATTATCGCGGTAATTACTGGGATGGCGGCGGCTGGCGCGACCGTGATTACTGGCATCGTAATTATGAATGGCGTGACCGTGGCTGGCACCGCCATGATAACGGCTACCATCGTGGCTGGTATAAAGACCGTGGCCGTAGCAGCTTTGAGAAAGGTTATCGCGCGGGCTGGAACGATCGTGACGATCATCGTGGTCGAGGCCGTGGTGATCACGGACGTGGGCACGGCGGTGGTCATCGCCATTGAGGCTAATGATTTAAAAATGGGAGCTAAGGCTCCCATTTTTATTACAGCAATCGATAGTTCTTATCCGGGGTGATTTTTCCAGGAAGCCTCCCATCATGGATCATTTCCCGTAAATCAATTTCAATGGTGTTGCAGATAGCATTCAAGGGTAAATCATTATCTTCACGACCAAAGGGATCCTCAAGCTCAGTAGCAATCGCATCAAGCGCAAGCAATGCATATGTGGTAAATAATGAAAACAACAGAGAAAGAAACCCAAAGCTGTCGATGATCAGCAATGGATAAATCGCACAATAGATATAAATAGTGCGATGTAAAATTAAAGAATATGCAAACGGAATTGGCGTATTACTGATACGTTCACACCCACCCTGAATGGTACTGATATTATTGAGGTAATGATTAAAGTTCTGGTAATCCAGGGAATTTCGCTTATAGCGAAAAAGCCATTTGCCAATCTCCTGAAGCAAAGCATTACATGGAGTGGCAACATTTAGCCTCTCAAGCATAAATGGGGCTTGCGATGTGACCTCCACAGGCATTTTTTCATGCCGCAGCATCGATTTTAATATGTTGCAATAACATACGATAAAATTGAGCACGACTTTCATCTCATCCTGACTAGCTTCTGTTGTGCTTTTTATTTCCCGCATTAAAGATCGAGTGGTAATCAACAAGTCTCCCCAAAGCTTTCTGGCCTCAGAATAGCGGAGCCACGCTGCATTGTTACGGAAGCCAAGAAATATCGAAATGGATATCCCAATAAAACCAATTGGATTTTCTTTTGCTTCAATACCATGCAAATGCAAAAGCGGGAGTAGAAATAGATAAGCCATATTCAACATAGCGAAAAAGAGCAACTGGCGAGAAATCTTCCTCATAATAGACCCTCTCCATGAGAACAATCTTCTAAACCAGTGTTGCTCAGGCCTGACTATCATTCTTTATCCTTTACACATAAATTTGCCATATGTGCATAAACGGGAACCAATTTATGTAAGTAATGCTCAAAAACCTGTTTTTTATCAGAAAGAGGTATCACTCCGTCAAGGAGGCCCTGTTGATTAATATATGAAGAGGGTATGTCTATAATGCTCTCTCCTTGTATAAGAGGATGATAGCTAATCATAATAGGGCCTAAAAAACCGGTGCGGATAATGTTTAGCTGCATTGAACCAAAAAGCTTTATAGACAAATTATTACTTTGGCAAATTGCTACCTGGTGATGGTATAAACGTTCAGTTAATGTAATATTCTTTAGCAAAACCAATGTGTAGTTATTCCATAAACTATCCATACTTGTTTTTTTACTATGAATATCAGAAGCGTACTCTTTTAAAGATAGGTATTGCGGCATACAAAAATCTCTCCCACTTAAAATTGAGATTAAATATAGATAATAAAAAACAGAAAAGTAATGAATGATGAATTAACTAGTCAGTATTTCCATTTTTGCTCAGTGCTTTGATGGCATCACTATGAAGAATAAAATCAATGTAATTACGCAATGTCAAAGTGTTATTTTTATTACTGGGATAAATCATCCACAATTCTATTTTCTGCACACTCCAGTCGGGAAGAGCAATTTTAAGCTGACCATTTTTTAGATAGGGATCCACAATGTACTCGGGCAAAATTGCCATCCCTGTACCTTGTAAAGCTTGTTGCAATATATAAGTCAGATTATCGCTGGTATGCCGAGAATTCATGACCAATTTATAGCTGCTAGCTTCTTGAGAAAGAGTGACGCTTTTCCATGTTTTATGAGTAATTAAATCACATGTAAGCAATTCATCAGGTGAACTGACATTATGCTTTTCTGCATACTCCGGCGTCGCAACAATAAATCGATTAAAGGTTCCCAGGAAACGCCCAATGAAAGAGTCATCGGAAGGCTTACCTATTCTGTAAGCGACATCAAAAGTATCGTTAACCGAACCAAAGAATGAGTCAGCCGTAACCAGTTCAAGTTCAACCTGAGGATTTGCTTTCAAAAACTCATGGTGAGGTGCAGGTAAGGCACTGTACATGAACCCCGGAGGCGCTATTATTCTTAATTTCCCATTTGGGCTTTCACGTAATAACTGAATGAGCTCATCAGCTCTGAATGCAACATCTATCACTTCCTGACAGTATCGCAAATAACTTTCACCTGCATATGTCAGCGAGATCTTTCGCGTTGTTCGATTGAGCAAACGCAAACCAAGATATTCTTCGAGTTCACTTATTTGCTGGCTGACGCGAGATTTCGTCATATTCAATTCTTCAGCGGTTCTTGTAAAATTGCCGTTTTTTACCAGCGCGGCAAAAAGAGCCATATGATTAAAGTGCTTGAACATGACAAAACCCTGATATTTCTAAACGTCAGCATAAATCATACATAACATAATGTGGGATGGATAGAGCTGATTGTTCAACAAATCACACCCATTTGTTCTGAAAGTAGTAACTAATCAACAGAGTCTTAATAGGTATGATTGCCTGTGTTCGCACCAATATACACAGGGTGATTTATAAATAATGTGGACCTCGATAGCGAATCGAAAACTGCTGAGCATTCCGCTTTTTGGAATATTATTGCTCAATACGATTATTGACATTTTCTTAGGTGCTATTGCGTTAGGGCATCACAATTTTATGATTGTCGGTGTATTGGCAATCGCATTTGCGATTCAGGGAATGTTTATGGTTCGAGTTAGCAGGCATATATTCTGCTAACTCACCAGGGGAAGGGATATAAATAAACGCAAATGCATGAATGAACTTATAAAGATGTAACCCGCGACCACAAGACTGTGGCCGCAGAGCGCTATAAATCTACAACCCCAAAGCCGTACCAACTAGCAGCCACAGGTTAAGCGCCACCACTACAGCTACAATCACCCACCCCACTTGTTTTACCAGCCGGGTATTGACTAAATCCCCCATCAATTTTTCATTGCTGGTGAAAATCAGCAGTGGCACCAGAGCCAGTGCGATACCGAAACTGAGCAGAACCTGGCTCATAACAAGAACGCGCGTTGGGTCAAGCCCCATCAGGATGACAATAAAAGAAGGTGCCATGGTGACTGAGCGGCGAACCCACAGCGGTATATAAAAGCGCACGAACCCTTGCATCACGACCTGCCCTGCCAGCGTGCCGACAACAGTTGATGACAATCCCGCCGCAACCAAGCTCAATCCGAAGATAGTCGCCGCAGAATGGCTCAAAAGTGGCTCAAGCGTGAGATATGCCTTTTCGAGATCGGCAACACCTGTATGGCCAGAGAAGTGAAACGCAGCGGCGGCCGTTGCCATCATCGCCAGATTAACAAATCCGGCAATCGTCATTGCGATACCCACATCCCATTTTGTCGCGCTGTAACGCTCGGCGCGATTGCCTTCGTGCATATGCTGGGTCAGCGATGAGTGAAGATAGATAACGTGCGGCATAATAGTCGCACCCAGCACCCCGGCGGCTAAAAATACCGCTTCGCTGGTCGGTAAGCTTGGGATCAACATCCCTTTGCCCAATTCAGCCAATTTAGGCTGTGAGAAAATCAGTTCAACAATGTAAGCCGCGGCCACAAATAACAGCAGTCCACCGATCACTTTTTCGAGCGGTTTTTGCCCGCGCCGTTGCAACATCAGTATCAGGAACGTTGCAATACCGGTAAGTACCGCACCTTGCAGCAATGAGACACCGAGGATTAATTTAAAACCAATCGCAGCACCGATGAATTCGGCCAGATCGGTCGCCATGGCAATGATTTCGGCTTGTATCCAGTACAGCCACACAACCGGACGCGGATAGTGGTCACGAATTTGTTCAGCGAGGTTCTTGCCGGTGGCAATCCCTAGTTTTGCCGATAGAATTTGGATGAGCATCGCCATCAGGTTCGCCCACACCACTACCCATAGCAATTTATAGCCAAAGCTGGCCCCGGCCTGAATGTTGGTAGCAAAGTTACCAGGATCGATATACCCGATAGCAGCGATAAAAGCCGGCCCCATCAACGCCAGGCGTAATCTGCGCGCTGTGCGGGTACCACTGTTGTCAACGCGACTGTTTGTCATCATCTGCCTCTGAGATATAGCCTTTGCTATGTTTCAAGCTATCAAAAATGAGAATGATTATCAAATTCATTTAAGTGAGATAAACTAATTGCTCTGATAGATGAAAACAATGAGGGATTTGGGGTGACGATTTAGCATCGTCCGTTAATTAAAAAAAATACGACAACCACTATGTTAAGGATATGTGCGTTGACGCAACTTTTATCTTCTTTACTTAACATAGCAGAAATGTATGGTTGATCACTAATTTTGAGATTCGTCACACGACATCACTATAGTGTGCGATTAGTCTCGTTTTCTTATTGCTTGTTTCATAGAATGTGCAACGAAATTAAACCTGCCTCATGTTTGGAGCAAATATGTCCCGCGTTCTTCACTTTGTCTTAGCGCTTGCCGTGGTTGCGCTACTTGCTTTATTGCTGAGTAGCAACCGTAAGCAGATTCGTATTCGCTTTATCGTTCAACTGTTAGTGATTGAACTCATTCTCGCCTGGTTCTTCCTGAACTCAGAAATCGGTCTGGGCTTTGTGAGAGGTTTCTCAGAAATGTTTGAGAAACTGCTGTCGTTCGCTAACGAAGGGACAAACTTTGTATTCGGTAAGATGAATGACGAAGGACTCGCCTTCTTCTTCCTGAAAGTACTCTGCCCAATCGTCTTTATCTCCGCGCTGATCGGGATATTGCAGCACATCCGTGTTCTGCCGATTGTTATCCGCTTTATCGGTACCGTTCTGTCTAAAGTGAATGGTATGGGTAAACTGGAATCCTTTAACGCCGTAAGCTCGCTGATTCTGGGACAATCAGAAAACTTTATCGCCTATAAGGATATTCTCGGCAAGATGTCTCGCAACCGCATGTACACCATGTCCGCTACGGCCATGTCTACCGTGTCCATGTCGATTGTCGGTGCATATATGACGATGCTCGAGCCAAAATATGTGGTCGCAGCGCTGGTGTTGAACATGTTCAGTACCTTTATCGTACTGTCGCTGATTAACCCTTACCGCGTTGACGAGAGCGAAGAAAATATCCAGATGTCTAACCTGCACGAAGGCCAAAGCTTCTTCGAAATGCTCGGTGAATACATTCTGGCAGGTTTTAAAGTTGCGATTATTGTTGCAGCGATGCTGATTGGCTTCATTGCCCTGATCGCGGCACTTAACGCACTGTTTGCAGCAATCTTCGGCATCTCCTTCCAGGGCATTCTGGGTTACATCTTCTACCCGGTAGCCTGGGTGATGGGTGTTCCGTCGCATGAAGCATTGCAGGTTGGTAGCATCATGGCCACCAAACTGGTTTCCAACGAATTTGTTGCGATGTTGGATCTGCAAAAACTGGCTGGTACGCTTTCCCCACGTGCGGAAGGTATCCTGTCTGTGTTCCTGGTTTCGTTTGCTAACTTCTCTTCTATCGGGATTATCGCAGGTGCGATTAAAGGCCTGAACGAAGAGCAAGGTAACGTGGTTTCTCGCTTTGGCCTGAAACTGGTTTACGGTGCAACTCTGGTGAGTATTCTGTCAGCATCTATCGCTGGTCTGTTCTTGTAATTCTCACAATAAAAAGCCGGGGCAATTTGCTCCGGCTTTTTTTATGCCTGAAATTGCTGGCGGATTTATCTACGCCTGAATAGCATCGTCATCCTGCCAGCAGACCTGGTTTCTGCCTCGTTCTTTAGCGGTATACATCCGCATATCTGCAAGCGACTGGATTTGATCAAGCGTGTACTCAGGATACTCACTGTGCGAAGCCACACCTAGCGATGCGGTAACAGGTAATTTTCGGCCGTCATCCAGAACCAGTGCCGAAGACTCCAACTCCCATTTAACTCTTGTAGCCACCATAATCCCCGCCTTGAGATCGGAGTTAGGCAGATAAATACAGAACTCCTCACCACCAATACGCCCAAGAATATCCTGGCTGCGTATCGCACGCTGAATGCGCTGAGTCGCATGCATCAGCACATTGTCACCGACCTGATGCCCGTAAACATCGTTCACTTTCTTGAAGTGGTCGAGATCTAATTGCACAAGTGTGTAATCTACATAATCAGGGCTAATTTGTGATGTTTTCTCAAAGAAGCCACGGCGGTTAAGTGCACCGGTCAAGTCATCGTGAAGCGCATGATGCTGCATTTCACGCTGCAAGCTCCCCATATTGCGCACCAGGCGGCAAATCACTCGGTGCGATCCCCAAAGGAAAAGCACGAATATCCCCCACATCGCGATCAACAGGATACTGAAACGGCCAAAGTCTTCATGTAAACCCTGGCTGAGGGTCTGGGTACTGATCAGTACCGAGCGCGTGCCAACAACTCTGCCAAAAGTGATGAATACCGACCCATCGCGCATCGTGCCGCGCGATGAGACTTCAAGCATCTGGCGAATAGTTTGTAGATGCTTAGCAGTGAGTTGAAATTGATTGGCCGACCCTACGGTACCGGTGAGTGGAATTAGCCGTTCATCAAACAATTGATAAGCACTCTGCGTATCTTCAGGTAATGACGCCGCAAGGAATTTTTGCACTGCATCATTTTCAAACGCTATCCCCAGAAGGCCTATCCATTCGCCACGAAAATCGACAGGAATGGCGGCATTAACCAGAGTGTCATCAGTTTTAGCGATATTCTGCCGTGTCCAGAAAGGTTCTCGCTGTGGATTGAGCAATGGCGATGCCAGCACGAAACTGCCCTGTTCTACATGCGGGTTGTAGCTGCTCACCAATAGCGAGTTCATCTCCTGGGATAGAGAGACAATAAACTCGCCATCACGTGAGATGTAATACAAATCAGCAGTCAGTTCATTGGCCCCTGTCGCCAACGGGAAAAGACCCTGAATCTTCCGCAATGCGTAGAGTTGCTGGCGGACTTGTAGCGCGTCCTCGCCGTGAAACGCGCTGTCCTCGGTAAGCGTATCGGGCAAAGGCAGCTCGCGGACCCACAATGGTGAATCGCCAACATCGCCTGTAATTTCCGAAGGAACAGTTGCCACACCAGGGAACAACGGATCGTCCATCGCTTCAATAAAAATTCGTTTTAGATAGCGAAGGTTGTCAACTTTGTACTGTGCTTTGCTTTCGATTCTGGCAATTACACTTTCAAGGTGGCTAAGCTGGCTTGTACGGTAGCCATGGCTAAATAGCTGTCCTTGCTGCCAGAATAAAAAAGTAGTCAGCGCAAAAACAAAAATGAAAACCAGATGGATAACCCGGAGTGTTTTTGCCATTGGCAGGCGAAATCTATTCGCTAAAGAAGTGCTCACAAATCAGCCCCTTGATTATATGTTCGCAACATACTGCTACCTTAATGTATGGACTAAGGCCAGAGGCTCTGGCTTGCCTATCAGATACCCTTGTAAAAACTGTACGCCGAGTTCGCATAACAGCCTGCGCTGCTCTTCCGTTTCAACAAACTCAGCCACAACAATCAATTGCTTCGCTCGAGCCATATCACAAATAGATTTAACAATCAGTGGGTCAAGCGAGTCGGTGGTGATATCTTTAATGAAGCAACCATCAATCTTAATAATGTCCGCATGCAACCTTTTCAACCGCTCGTAGTTCGCATAACCGGTACCAAAGTCATCAATGGCAATTTTAAACCCATAATCACGCAGTAACGTAATGTTCTGCATTGAAGTTTCTGACTCTGAAAAAGCCTGTTCCTCGGTGACTTCAATAATCACGCTGCTGGTTGGCACCTGGAATTGCGTGAACAATGAAATAATATTCTGCGCAATATCCTTTTGCATCAACGTCAACGGCATAAGATTTACCGAGAAACGCGACTGCTCGCCCTTCTCAGGGTGAAGATACAAATAATTCACCAGCTTTTTCACCACTAACATATCGAAGCGCGTACTGAGGTTAAACTCGGCGATAACAGGAATAAATTTATCCGGGGTAATTAATTCATCATCAAAAGTGATACGACTCAGTATTTCGTGATATCCATGCCCCATCTTATTCACAATAGGTTGTGCATAGAGAGTGACAGGCTCTTCTTCATTCAAAGCACGTTTGATTTTTTGCAGTAACAAAACACGCTCTGTCGTTTTGTCAGAGACATATTCAACTCGGGTATTCAAGCTGAGTACGCGTAACGATTCACTCGCCTGATCGGAGAGAAAACTTAATTGCCCTAAAGTGCGGTGTAATTCTTCAAGGCTGTTGTCGATAACGCTATAGGATGCGCCGTACTCAATTTCCAGCATGGTATTATGCCATGTTATTTTTTTGCTATTGAGTAAATCCACAATATGTTCGAGTCGCGCATCGGTATGTTGTCCACGGAGGAAAATTAATAATTCGCTTCCGGGCAACTGAAATACTTGTTCACCTTCATGCAGGAAAGGCGTTATCTGGCTGGTAACTATACGCTTACAATGAATTCGCATCATCATGCCGTAATGGCGGCTTAAAAATTCCAGGTTCGACATCCTTAGGCAGCAAAGCGTCCCTTCCGGGTAACATTGCACATGATGTTCCAGGGCACGTAAATTTGGTAATTGTGTTAATGGATCGGTTAATGCCTGCGAATGATAAATGCGTTTCATCCATTCGTTTTTCTTAAACATCATCGTCATATACAACATACAGACGGAAAAAGAGATGAAAACAGAAAGTATGAATGACAGGGCAAATTCTGTATTAACCCCGTAAAGGAAACCATTGTTATATGTCAGTAGTAGCCATACAGATATAGCCCATAACAGCCCCATTAAACGCGGGCCAAAATGGCGGATACCCAGCGTAAATAGCACAAAGATAGCGGGCACAAGGTAACCTGAAACCTGCAACAAGCCCCACGATGAGCACAGCACCACCAGCAGAGTTATCAGGCATAACAACCAGGTGAAAGAATAAAAACGACGTGGGCCAACGAAATCACGCATCACGCAACGACGCCAGAAGGCTCGGACGTAATTTGGATTCAGGATCATTCTAAGCGGATAGTAAAACAGGAAAGTAAATATCAGCGAGGCGGCAATTAAATTTTGAAAATCCACCACCATAAACATGAGTGAATTGTCACCAAAGTACGCAGCCACTGCTTCTGGAAATTGAATATAGTGACCCGCCAGATACATCAATAATTTAGTGCTGAAAGGTGCGACAAACCCTAGCCAGAATATCCGAGTCCCCATTCCTTTATCGGTCAAAGCATAGCGCCATCTCGACCCAAGGTAATGACGAGCAATTATGCTACAAACTATTATTGGAAATATCAGGCAAAAAACAAAAGACGCTAATGCTACAAATGACAGATGAAGTACGCATGAGAATGTGACTACTGATGAAATTATTAGAGGAATAATCGCAGTCCGACCATAGATAAACACCATGGCTATCAACAAACCCATTGGGAGATAAGCGAGATAAACCTGAACACCATCAATTGTCGTTAACGGTGAAATGTAGCGAGAAAAAGGGACAAGCAAGAGAGATAAAACCAGTGCTGTGACGAATTTCTTGAGAGATTTTTGAAAAATCATAAGCCCTGGTCTGAGTATTCTTTAATGGCTTTGCAGCATTATTCGGTGATAAATAATACGTTTATTTGTTGCGCAAATCAAGTTTGTTAATTATTGCATGTGGTTAAATTTATTGGTTTTTTATACAACCCAACAAAGAGAAATAGTTTGATATATTCATACTGAGAATGCATCGTATTTATATATTCACTAAATTGAGGAAAGTCGAGCTCAGATCACTATTTTGTGACGTTATTCTGGCGCAGAAACGAAAAAACCCCCGCCATTAGGCGAGGGTTTCATATTTTGGTGGAGCTAAGCGGGATCGAACCGCTGACCTCTTGCATGCCATGCAAGCGCTCTCCCAGCTGAGCTATAGCCCCACGAATGGGTTTGGTTTAAACGATTCAAATCTTGCTGGTAAAGATTTGGTGGAGCTAAGCGGGATCGAACCGCTGACCTCTTGCATGCCATGCAAGCGCTCTCCCAGCTGAGCTATAGCCCCGTACCGTGAAACCGTGTCGTATCGACGGGCGGCATCATATGAAACCCATTCGAGAGTGTCAACGTCAAATTCAGCTTCTGCGATTAATCGCCGAAAAAGCAAACAATACAAGTAAAAGCAAATGCATCTCGTCTTCCTGTAGTTAATCCTGTCACAGTTTCCAGTAAAATGATCCCCTAAAATGAACCACTAATAACCCCTTTGGATTTAAGGAAAAAACTGTGCTCAAGGAACGTATGACCCCGGAAGAGCTGGCGATGATTACTGGTTATAGTCGCCAAACAATCAACAAATGGGTACGTAAAGAAAGTTGGCTCACCACTCAAAAACCCGGTGTTCAGGGAGGTAAAGCTCGCCTGATTCATGTGGATGAACGTGTTCGCGATTTTATTAATAGTGCAAAACGCGTTTCGGAGAAACTCAGCAGCTACCACGTTAATGACACTTCACTGGAAGGGCTTTTGCTCAATTCGATGAAACAGATGTCTATCTCGGAACAAGAAAAGATGTCTGCATTGATTCTGCGAGAAGGCATTGCTGGGGTGTTAAAACGTTTAGGTATTCGTGATGAGTAAAACGAGTATCAAAAAGCCGGCATAAGCCGGCTTTTTAGTCACAACACTTTATAACGTCAGGCGTTACTGTTGTGCTTCGCGCGCAGCAATGAATTCCAGAGCCTGATTAATACGAGCAATCGAACGTTGCTTACCAATCGCGTGAACAGTGACATCAAGACCAGGTGACTGCCCTGCCCCTGTAACAGCAACACGCAGCGGCATACCAACTTTACCCATGCCTACTTCCAATTCATCAGCTGTTGCCTGAATTGCAGTATGCACATTCTCTGCAGTCCAGTCGGTCAATGCTGCCAGTTTGTCGCGCACAACTTCCAGCGGCTGACGGGCAACCGGACGAAGGTGTTTCTTCGCAGCATCTGCGTCAAACTCACTGAAGTCTTCATAGAAGTAGCGGCAAGTTTCAGCCATCTCTTTCAGAGTTTTGCAGCGGTCGCCAAGCAATTTAACCAACTCAGCCAGTTGTGGGCCGTTGCGAGTATCAATGTTTTGCTGCTCGATGTGCCATTGCAGATGGGTCGCAACATATTCAGGAGCAAGGTGGTTAATGTAGTGGTGGTTCAGCCACTGCAATTTTTCAGTATTGAATGCACTGGCCGATTTGCTAACGGAGTCCAGTGTGAACAATTTGATCATCTCTTCACGAGTGAAGATTTCCTGATCGCCATGAGACCAGCCCAAACGCACCAGGTAGTTGAGCAGCGCTTCTGGCAGATAGCCGTCATCGCGATACTGCATGACACTCACTGCGCCATGACGTTTGGACAGTTTTTTACCGTCGTCGCCATTAATCATAGAAACGTGCGCATAAACCGGTACTGGCGCATTCAACGCTTTCAGGATGTTGATCTGACGCGGAGTGTTGTTGATATGGTCTTCGCCACGAACAACGTGGGTGATTTCCATATCCCAGTCATCCACTACAACACAGAAGTTGTAGGTTGGGGATCCATCGGTACGGCGAATGATCAGATCATCCAACTCCTGGTTGCTAAATTCGATTGGGCCACGGATCTGGTCATCGAAAATAACAGAACCTTCTTGTGGGTTGGCAAAACGCACAACACATGGTTCATCAGCAGTATGATGCTCATGGCCATGACGGCAGCGCCCGTCATAACGCGGCTTGTCGCCGTTCGCCATTTGTTCTTCACGCAAAGCTTCAAGGCGTTCTTTAGAGCAGTAGCATTTGTACGCTGTACCAGCTTCCAGCATCTCGTCGATAACCGCGTTATAGCGATCAAAACGCTTGGTCTGATAATACGGGCCTTCATCCCACTCAAGGCTCAGCCAGTTCATGCCATCCATAATAGCTTCGATAGCTTCTGGTGTTGAACGCTCAAGGTCTGTGTCTTCTATACGAAGCACGAACTCACCGTCGTGGTTACGAGCAAAAAGCCATGAATAGAGAGCAGTACGAGCACCACCAACGTGCAAATAGCCTGTTGGGCTTGGCGCGAAGCGAGTTTTGATTTTCATTAAACGGCCTTAATTACGCAAAAGTACCGGGGAACCGGCAAATGCCAGGGAATATAGAGTGGGCAACATTCTAACACTGTGTACTGATTCCTCAATGTCGATACCCTTTCTTGTCTTCAATCCACATATTTTGATGACAAATCAATCACCAATGCGTAATTCGCGATCGCATTGTTTATTTTTACGACGAACGAACAAAATCTTTAGAAAAGGCGTTGACTCATTTTCAACTCTCCCTATAATGCGACTCCACACAGCGGGGGTGATTAGCTCAGTTGGTAGAGCACCTCCTTTACACGGAGGGGGTCGGCGGTTCGAGCCCGTCATCACCCACCATTCATTAGTGAGTGATTCCGCAGTGTAGCAAGAGATAAGATTTGGGTGATTAGCTCAGTTGGTAGAGCACCTCCTTTACACGGAGGGGGTCGGCGGTTCGAGCCCGTCATCACCCACCATTACCTACTCTTGCAATAGAAGTACCGAAGTTTGGGTGATTAGCTCAGTTGGTAGAGCACCTCCTTTACACGGAGGGGGTCGGCGGTTCGAGCCCGTCATCACCCACCATTCGGGGCGTTAGCTCAGTTGGTAGAGCAGTTGACTTTTAATCAATTGGTCGCAGGTTCGAATCCTGCACGCCCCACCAATGTAGAAAGGCGCCCTAAAGGCGCCTTTTTGCTATGTGCGATTCAGCAGAATTTTGCACGTATTCCCCATACAAAACTCTACTCGTCTTCCCCACCCAATCAATACTGAAATTGTATCAATCGCACCGAATACAATATTGGTGTTTCCCATTCTTCCCTCGCAATATGCCATCGGCCGACACACTACTTGTTGTCAGCATCTTTCCGGACGGAAATCTCGGATTTAAGGCTCAGGGAAAATAAAAAATTAAAAAACACCTCACCGCTACACTCGCTTTATTGTCCTCGTTAATGGCTGTTCCTGCCACTCAAGCCGAATTTAAAGGAGGATTCGCTGACATCGGCTTACATTATCTCGACTGGACATCTCGAACCACGCATCGCACCAGTGAAAAATCCCACAAAGACGATTTCGCGTATCTGGAACTCGAAGGCGGTGCCAACTTCACCAGGGGTGAAATGTATGGCTTCTTCGATCTTGAAAACCCGTTGAATAGCCGCCACGATAAACCGGATTCAGAACAACGCTATACCTTCAAAAATACTAACCGTATTTATCTGGGCGATATATCTGCACGTCTATGGCACTTACGGTTACCCTAACGCCAATAATTTCCATGACGTGATGGGACTTTACGGTCTGGGTTATAACTATGCGGCTAATGGCTTCTGGTTTAAACCGTTCATTGCTAAACGCTACACCGACCAGACTTACTACACCGGAAATAACGGTTATATCGCGGGTTGGGTTGCGGGATATAGCTTCTCGCTTTGGGGCGAGAAACTGATGCTCACCAACTGGAATGAATATGAATTTGACCGCGCCGACAATTACGCTGCCGGCAACGGTGGCAAAGATGGCATAAACGGTGCTATCGCTTTGTGGTGGACACCCATTCTGAGCATTACCACAGGCATACAATATCGTTATGCCGACAACAAACTGGGCGAAAGCTTCCTGCAAGAAGGGTTTATCTATTCGGTAAAATATAACTTCTGATGAATACAGCCCTGCCACGAATGGTAGGTTCAGCCCAATTCACTCAAGATTATTCCTTGCTTAGCCGATAACCTTTTATCGGCTCCTTTTAGGGAATTATTATGAGCAACACCATAACAACGTCCACGCCTTCGCTGCAAACTACTGCGAACACTTCTTCATCAAACTCGGGTAACGATCTAACGTCACAAATCAGCCGTATCACCCAGCAAATCACTAAACTCACTCAGCAAGCGAAAGATATTGCCAATGGCAGCGGCACAACAGAAGAAAAGCAGAAGCAACAAGAGCTCATTCAGGCGCAAATTAAAATGTTACAGGCGCAACTGGCGCAACTCCAGCGTGAGCAAGCTGAACAGGCCCAGCAAAAACAGGAACAGCAACAATCCCGAGTAGAAGGTGTGAATAAACCGTCCGAAGATCATCAGATTGATATCTACGTCTAATCTTTATTAAACAGTGGGTCGCTCAGGCGAGCAGTGGTTAACTGCTGCGCCTGTTGACGAACAACCTGCCAGATAGCCTCAGCAGCACGAGAAAGCGAGCGATTTTTCCGCCGCACCAACATTAATTGCCGATCGACAACCGGCATCAAGGGCCTGACAACCAGAGGACGCTCTTTAGGTAACGGCAACGCCAGTGCCGGAAGAACGCTAATGCCAATTCCCGCCTCGACCATTGGAAACAGTGTTGCCGGGTGGCCAATCTGCTGAACTATATTTGCTTCAATTCCCTGACGCATTAACGCATCATCGATCAACGGGCGGCTACCTGATGCGTAATCCTGTAGCACCAGGTTTTGACCTTGTAATGCCTGCCACGAAACACGCGACT
Source organism: Buttiauxella massiliensis (assembly GCF_902500225.1). Classification (GTDB taxonomy): domain Bacteria; phylum Pseudomonadota; class Gammaproteobacteria; order Enterobacterales; family Enterobacteriaceae; genus Buttiauxella; species Buttiauxella massiliensis. Next base: position 67,965 of record NZ_LR722658.1, read on the forward strand.
GAGCGGCAAACTGATGGTCATTACGGCAAAGCAATAAAAACGGCTCGGAAAGCACGACTTCACAATCCAGATCGTTGGCCTGAATAGGGTCGATAACCATGCCGAAATCGACCTCCCCCTGACGAATGCTTTGCAGCACCCATTGTTGCGGGCGGTCATGAAGCACAAAACGGATCGCGGGAAACTCAATAGCTGCAGCAGCGATAGATTGCGGCATTAAATGGGCGGAGATAGTCTGGCTCGCCGCGACACGCACAATTCCGCTTAGCTGATGGCCAACGCTACGTGTATCCAAAAGTGTGCTGTTCAATTCTTCCAGAAGCCGTTCGAGCCTGGACGCCAGTTGTTGGCCTGCATCGGTCAGCACGACTTCTCGCGTTGTGCGGTCCAGTAGCTTTACGCCTAGCTCACTCTCTAACTCTTTTACGCTATGGCTAACCGCCGATTGGCTCAAACCAATTTGCTCCCCTGCCCGGCTAAAACTCCCGGCATGAGCCACGGCGACAAACACTTTTAACTGACGCAGTGAATAATTCATCTATTTAATTCATTAATGCATTCAATAAATCAATTTTATTTCTAAAACTAATGAAAGCACAATAGCTCTACAACAGTTTGAGGAATGATGATGAAACTCTTTCGCGTACTCGACCCCTTCACGCTGACGCTAATTGTGACGGTATTACTGGCGTCTTTCTTCCCCGCTCAAGGCAGCTTTGTTGGCTTCTTTGAAGGGCTAACGACCGCCGCAATCGCACTTTTATTCTTTATGCACGGAGCAAAACTTTCTCGCGAAGCGATTATTGCTGGCAGCAGCCACTGGCGTTTACACCTGTGGGTCATGTGCAGCACGTTCGTGCTATTCCCGGTGCTAGGCGTGTTGTTCGCCTGGTGGGCACCAGTCAATGTCAGCCCTGAGATTTATACAGGATTCTTGTACCTCTGTATTTTGCCTGCCACAGTGCAGTCCGCTATTGCGTTCACCTCGCTTGCAGGAGGCAACGTGGCTGCTGCCGTGTGCGCCGCATCGGCCTCTAGTCTGCTTGGTATATTCCTGTCGCCACTTTTAGTGGGCATGGTGATGCATGTTCATGGCGCGAGTGGCAGCTTGCAGCAGGTAGGCAGCATTATGATGCAGCTACTGGTGCCGTTTGTGGCGGGTCATCTTTCTCGCCCGTGGATTGGTAATTGGGTCGCAAAACATAAAAAATGGATTGGTAAAACGGATCAGACTTCCATTCTGCTCGTCATTTACACGGCATTTAGCGAAGCGGTCAGGCATGGAATTTGGCACAAAGTCGGCCTGGGCTCACTGCTGTTTATTGTAGTGGTCAGTCTGGTGTTGCTGGCTATTGTCATCACCATCAACATGTTTGTGGCAAGACGACTGGGCTTTAGCAAAGCTGATGAAATTACCATTGTGTTTTGCGGTTCGAAGAAGAGTTTGGCGAATGGTATTCCGATGGCAAATATCTTATTCCCGGTCGCAACCGTCGGGATGATGGTGCTGCCGCTTATGATCTTCCACCAGCTGCAGTTGATGATATGCGCGGTGCTAGCCCGCCGTTATCAGAAAGAGACTCAGGTGGCAGCCAAAGCCGCCACCGATAACACATAGTTAATGCCGTTTGAGGGGCTTCACCAGTCCCTCCAACCCTTCGGTCTTAATCAGTAAAGTAAGCCTCATCAGTTCACCAAGATGCCCTTGAGGAAATTCATCTTTACGCGCAAACCACAGCAAGTACTCTTCCGGTACATCAATCAATACGCGACCTTTATACTTGCCGAACGGCATAATGGTATTAGCTATCTCAATAAGCTGCTCTTTATCCATCTCATTCACCTAACAAGCGAATCATTTCAGCTTCATCAATCACGTTGATACCCAATTCCTGTGCTTTGACGAGCTTAGAACCAGCCGCCTCGCCCGCAATCACCAGGTCAGTTTTCTTCGATACGCTGCCCGCAACTTTCGCGCCTAGTTCGACCAGGCGCGCTTTGGCATCATCACGCGACATAATGCTCAGTGAACCCGTGAGCACCACAGTTTTACCGGCGAATGGGCTGTCGATCTCTTCCGCTTTGATAATAACCGGCGCAGGCCAGTGAACGCCCGCTTCTTCCGTCAACTGGCGAATCACTTCCCGGTTGCTCTCTTCAGCGAAGAAGTTGAACGTGTGAGTGGCGACCACAATTCCCACATCAGGCACTTTTTGCAGATCTTCGATACTTGCCGCAATCAGCGCATCCAGCGTGCCAAAGTGCGTCGCTAAACCTGCTGCTGTCGCTTCGCCCACTTCGCGGATGCCGAGTGCATAGAGAAAGCGTGCAAACGTGGTCTCTTTAGCTTTCTCAAGCGCATCAACTACGTTTTGAGCAGACTTAGGCCCCATACGGTCAAGCCCGGTAAGTTTACCGGCTGTCAGGCGGAAAAGATCCGCAGGGGTGTGAACGTATTCTTTCTCAACCAGTTGGTCGATTATCTTATCGCCCATGCCGTCTACATCCAGCGCGCGACGAGAGACAAAATGCTTAAGCGCTTCTTTGCGCTGTGCGCCACAAATCAGGCCGCCGGTACAACGCGCAACCGCTTCGCCTTCAACGCGTTCAACGTCAGAACCGCATACCGGACAATGAGTTGGGAAGACAATCTCGGAAGTATTCTCCGGGCGTTCAGACTCAACCACACCTACGACTTGCGGGATTACATCGCCCGCGCGGCGAATAACCACGCGATCGCCAATTCTTAAACCCAGGCGCTCAATTTCATCAGCATTATGCAATGTGGCATTGCTAACCAGCACACCTGCAACCTGAACCGGCTCCAGACGAGCAACAGGGGTAATTGCACCCGTGCGCCCTACCTGGAACTCAACATCACGAACAAAGGTCATCTGCTCTTGAGCTGGGAATTTAAACGCCACCGCCCAGCGCGGAGCACGGGCAACAAAGCCGAGCGTTTCTTGCAGCGCAAGTGAATCTACTTTGATAACCACACCGTCGATATCAAAACCTAATTTCGGACGATCGGCTTCAACCTGGTGATAAAACGCCAGCACTTCTTCTGGTGTGTTGCACAGGCGAATGCGGTCGCTCACCGGCAGCCCCCACTCTTTAAACTGCTGCAAACGTGCATGATGGCTGGCTGGCAATTCACCGCCTTCAAGTAAACCAACGCCGTAGCAGAAGAAGGTTAACGGGCGTTTTGCAGTAATACGTGGATCAAGTTGACGCAAAGATCCGGCTGCTGCATTACGAGGGTTAGCAAAGATTTTACCGCCTGTACGGCGCGCCTCTTCGTTAATCTTTTCAAAACCAGCCTGCGGCAAGAACACTTCACCACGAACTTCCAGGCGGCGGGGGATGTTCTCGCCTCGCAGTTTCAGAGGGATAGAACGAATAGTTCGCACGTTGGCAGTGATATTTTCGCCCGTCGTACCATCGCCACGAGTGGCGGCGCGAACCAGCACTCCATCTTCGTAAAGCAGGCTCACCGCGAGGCCATCGAGTTTCAACTCGCAGCAAAAAGTAATCGCATCTGCGCTTTTTAAACGGTCCTGGACTCGCTTGTTAAACGCCAGGTAGCTAGCTTCATCAAAGGCGTTATCGAGCGACAGCATCGGTACTTCATGACGAACCTGGGTAAATTCGCTTAAAGGTGCAGCACCTACGCGCTGTGTCGGTGAATCAGGGGTGATGAGTTCAGGATGCACGTCTTCCAGAGAACGCAATTCAGCCATCAGGCGATCATACTCCGCATCCGGGACTTCTGGAGTATCAAGCACATGGTAAAGGTATTCATGATGGCGAAGCGTGGTTCGCAGTTGAGTAATTTTTTGTTCGAGTGTGTCCATATCGCACCATCAATATAAAAAACCCCCGGAATCCGAGGGTTCAAAGAAAAACATGTTCAGAGCGCGTATCAATGGCTGATGTTAGCTTCAACCACTTCGCGGATACGGTCCTGGTACTCACGCATTTTTTGCGGTGTCATCATACGACGTTGGTCATCCAGCACCACACCACCGACTTCATCGGCAATGTGCTGAGCAGACTGCAGCATCAACTTAAAGTTTTGCGTTGGGTCGCCATATGACGGTACCTGCATGAAGATTGTCACACCTGGCGTTGCAAAATTCGTCATGCTTTCTGGGTCAAATGAACCAGGCTTAACCATATTAGCAAGACTAAAGAGAACCGGGCCGCTGCCATCAGGGCTGAGATGACGGTGGAAAATGTTCATTTCGCCAAAGATAAAGCCCGCTTGCTGAATACTATTTAACAGCACATCGCCGTTAATCATGCTGCCAGCATGAGCCGAAACGTTCAGCACAATCACCGTCTCTTTACGACGTGCCGGAGGTTCCGGTATCGGAGCAGGTTGTACCGCAACTGGCTCAGGCGCAGGTTCAGAATGCTGCACCGGTTGGACCGGCGCTTGCGGTGCCACTGGCTGAGGCGGTTGAACAGGCTGTTGTACCGGTTGATGGACAGCTGGTTGCTGTGGCGCAGGCTGATATGCAGGCGCAACAGGAACTTCCTGACGTGGAATAACCGGTTCAGGCTGACGCACTGGCGCACTCTGACGCGGCTCCGCAGAGGCGTAAGGTGGCTCATACTGATGTTGAGGAGCTTGCGGCTGACGAGGCATTTCTGTCTCGCGACTCACGCTTTCTGGCGCAGGGTTAGCCCGACGCACACGCACCTCACCTACTCCATCATCTTGCTCATCGTCAGCCTCGGCGTCATCCGATTCGTATTCGTCACGCTTAGACTTCAAACGCTTCATTGGACGATCACGAAAAATGGAAGAACGCTCCTTACGACTTGTCCACAGGCCGTGAACCAGTAAGGCTATTATGGCGATCGCGCCAACAATGATTAATATCAGACGCAAATCCTGCATCATTATATTCTCTGTTGTTCTAACACCTTGCCACCACGGCAAACATTTACTCACTAAGAGTATTTGCCCATCTGCTCAAGTGCAAGTCCGCACACTGTTTTCTCAGCATAAAGATGTACCAAAATCGATTTTTCGCTGTTTTTTCGACCATTTCTTAATAAGTTTTTCTCCTGGCACTCAGTTATGATAGCTCTGCACGTCATTGTAATGACCAAAAAGGAGTTCGTTCAGATATGGTTTCAACTTCAGGAGCCGGGCCACGTAGTGGCGTTTATTACTTTTCGCAAGGCTGGAAGCTGGTACATCAGCCTGGAATCAGGCGCTTCGTACTCATGCCATTGTTGGTCAATATTTTATTGATGGGTGGAGCATTTTGGTGGTTGTTTACTCGCCTGGATGTTTGGGTTCCCACACTTCTTTCTTACGTTCCAGATTGGTTACAGTGGTTGAGCTATCTCATTTGGCCACTGGCAGTCGTGTCTATCTTGCTGGTATTTGGCTACTTCTTCTCAACCATCGCAAACTGGATTGCTGCCCCCTTTAACGGCTTACTGGCAGAACAACTCGAAGCTCGTCTGACTGGCGCAACACCTCCGGATACCGGCGTGTTAGGTATCATGAAAGATGTTCCACGTATTATGAAACGCGAATGGCAAAAGCTCTCCTGGTATCTACCGCGAGCGCTTGTATTGCTGGTTCTCTACTTTATCCCTGGTATTGGCCAAACCGTCGCGCCAGTTTTATGGTTCTTATTTAGCGCCTGGATGCTGGCTATCCAGTATTGCGATTACCCATTTGATAACCATAAAGTGCCATTTAAAGAAATGCGCATCTCACTGCGTGAGAAGAAAATCATTAACATGCAGTTTGGCTCACTAGTCAGTATGTTTACGCTTATCCCATTCCTGAATCTGGTTATCATGCCAGTCGCTGTATGTGGTGCTACTGCCATGTGGGTCGACTGCTATCGCCCTAAACACGCCATGTGGAAGTAAATCTGCAGGAGCGGCTTATGCCGCTCCTTATTCCTTCTGGCTTCTGCTTATTTCCCTTCTACATATAGATATGCGATTTCTTTACTTCCGCATAACTTCTAAGCAGGTATGCTGGAGAGGTTTCCCAAATTTCATACAGTTAAGGACGGGTTATGAGCAAGATCTATGAAGACAACTCTCTGACTATCGGTCATACGCCGCTGGTTCGACTGAACCGCATCGGTAATGGACGCATCCTGGCCAAGGTAGAGTCCCGTAACCCGAGCTTTAGCGTAAAATGCCGTATCGGGGCCAATATGATTTGGGATGCCGAAAAACGCGGTGTGCTGAAGCCCGGTATAGAGTTAGTTGAGCCAACCAGTGGTAACACCGGCATTGCACTGGCATATGTCGCCGCAGCACGTGGTTATAAGCTAACGCTAACCATGCCTGAAACCATGAGTATTGAACGCCGTAAGCTGCTCAAAGCCCTGGGTGCTAACCTGGTATTGACTGAAGGCGCGAAAGGCATGAAAGGCGCGATTCAGAAAGCAGAAGAAATTGTTGCCAGTAATCCTGAGAAATTCCTGTTACTGCAACAGTTTAGCAATCCAGCAAACCCTGAAATCCATGAAAAAACTACTGGCCCAGAAATCTGGGAAGATACAGATGGTGAAGTGGACGTGTTCATCGCTGGTGTTGGCACCGGTGGTACGTTGACTGGTGTGAGCCGCTATATTAAAAACACCAAGGGCAAAACGGACCTTATCAGTGTGGCCGTTGAGCCAACTGACTCCCCGGTTATTGCTCAGGCATTGGCGGGCGAAGAACTCAAACCTGGTCCACATAAAATTCAAGGTATCGGTGCTGGTTTTATCCCTGGAAACCTCGATCTGAAACTTATCGACAGAGTCATCGCAATCACTAACGACGAAGCTATTTCTACTGCACGTCGTTTGATGGAAGAAGAAGGTATTCTGGCAGGAATTTCGTCGGGTGCAGCAGTAGCTGCAGCGTTAAAACTTCAGGAAGATGAAGCATTTACCAATAAAAATATTGTGGTTATACTGCCTTCTTCCGGTGAGCGTTACCTGAGTACCGCCCTGTTTGCTGATCTTTTCACTGAAAAAGAACTCCAACAGTGATGCCAGGCAGGTAAATCAGTGTAAAAAAGCACCCGAATGGGTGCTTTTTTGTGGCATACGTCAAACTTTTGGCCACCCTGCCATTGCGTCACTTCGCCAGGTCTGGTATCTATCCAGCAAATTATTTTGATGCGCGAAATTAATCGAAAAATGTGATGTGCATCTGCTGAATCGATTTAACGATTTGGTGCAAAATCATATTTCACGGCATAATGATTAATGACGAGCGAGCCGCAAAGCGCATGGTCGATACCAAAGCACATTTCGTGGTTCCCGAAAGCATCCTGTGTCGCGTAGAGTTACAATTAACACGGCGCTAACTATACAGGCTAAAGTTTTGCCACCAGGCTAGACTTTAGTTCCACAACACTAAACCTATAAGTTGGGGAAATACAATGTTCCAGCAAGAAGTTACCATTACCGCTCCAAACGGTCTGCATACCCGCCCTGCTGCTCAGTTTGTTAAAGAAGCTAAAGGCTTCACTTCTGAGATCACTGTGACCTCCAACGGCAAAAGCGCAAGCGCGAAAAGCCTGTTCAAACTGCAAACTCTGGGTCTGACCCAAGGTACTGTTGTGACCATCTCCGCTGAAGGTGAAGATGATCAGAAAGCAGTTGAGCATCTGGTAAAACTGATGGCTGAACTCGAGTAAGTTCTGGGTTCTTCGTAAATATCAGTCACAAGTAAGGTAGGGTTATGATTTCAGGCATTTTAGCATCCCCGGGTATCGCTTTCGGCAAGGCACTTTTGCTGAAGGAAGATGAAATTGTCATCGACCGGAAGAAAATTTCTGCCGACAAAGTTGCGCAGGAAGTTGAACGTTTCTTAAGCGGGCGCGCTAAAGCGTCAGCACAGTTAGAAGCGATCAAAATTAAAGCTGGCGAGACCTTCGGTGAAGAAAAGGAAGCTATCTTCGAAGGCCACATTATGTTGCTGGAAGACGAAGAGCTTGAGCAGGAAATCATAGCCCTTATCACCGATAAGTTAGTGACTGCTGATGCAGCTGCTCACGAAATTATCGAAGGCCAAGCGATCGCGCTGGAAGAATTAGACGATGAATACCTGAAAGAACGTGCGGCTGACGTACGTGATATCGGTAAGCGTCTGCTGCGCAATATCCTTGGTCTGGCAATTATTGACCTTAGCGCCATCCAGGATGAAGTTATCCTTGTCGCTAAAGATTTGACTCCGTCAGAAACCGCACAGCTTAACCTGCAAAAGGTTCTGGGTTTCATCACCGATATCGGTGGCCGTACCTCCCACACCTCCATCATGGCGCGTTCTCTTGAACTGCCTGCGATTGTTGGTACCGGTAGCGTGACCAGCCAGGTGAAGAATGGCGATTACCTGATCCTCGATGCTGTTAACAATAAAGTTTACGTTAACCCAACCAACGAAGAGATCGAAGCTCTGCGTGCTGTACAGCAGCAAGAAGCTTCTGAGAAAGCTGAACTGGCGAAACTGAAAGATCTGCCAGCAATCACTCTCGATGGTCATCAGGTAGAAGTATGCGCAAACATCGGTACTGTTCGTGATGTCGACGGTGCTGAGCGTAATGGTGCAGAAGGTGTAGGTCTGTATCGTACAGAATTCCTGTTCATGGACCGCGATTCACTGCCAACTGAAGATGAGCAGTTCGCGGCGTACAAAGCTGTTGCTGAAGCCTGTGGCTCACAAGCAGTTATCGTACGTACCATGGATATCGGTGGCGACAAAGAGCTGCCGTACATGAACTTCCCGAAAGAAGAGAACCCGTTCCTGGGCTGGCGTGCAGTGCGTATCGCTATGGATCGTAAAGAGATCCTGTACGCTCAGGTTCGCGCTATCCTGCGTGCTTCTGTATTCGGTAAATTACGTATCATGTTCCCAATGATCATCTCTGTTGAAGAAGTGCGTGCACTGAAAGCTGAGATCGAAATCATGAAGGCGCAACTGCGTGAAGAAGGCAAAGCGTTTGACGAAACTATCGAAGTTGGCGTGATGGTTGAGACTCCGGCTGCGGCCACGATTGCTCGCCATTTGGCTAAAGAAGTCGACTTCTTCAGTATCGGTACCAATGATCTGACGCAGTACACCCTGGCAGTTGACCGTGGTAATGATATGATTTCACATCTTTACCAGCCAATGTCACCGTCTGTACTAACTCTGATTAAGCAAGTTATTGATGCTTCTCATGCAGAAGGTAAATGGACCGGTATGTGTGGTGAGCTTGCAGGCGACGAACGTGCTACACTTCTGTTGCTGGGAATGGGTCTGGACGAATTTAGTATGAGCTCCATTTCTATCCCGCGCATTAAGAAGATTATTCGTAACACGAACTTCGAAGATGCGAAGGTGTTAGCAGAGCAAGCACTTGCTCAACCGACAACGGACGAGTTAATGATGCTGGTTAACAAGTTCATTGAAGAAAAAACAATCTGCTAATCCACCGGATGCGGCCCAATTTACTGCTTAGGAGAAGATCATGGGTTTGTTTGATAAACTGAAATCTCTGGTTTCTGATGATAAAAAAGACACCGGAACCATTGAGATTGTTGCCCCACTTTCTGGCGAAATCGTTAACATTGAAGATGTTCCAGATGTGGTTTTCGCCGAGAAGATTGTTGGTGATGGCATTGCAATTAAACCGACTGGCAACAAAATGGTTGCTCCGGTTGACGGCACCATCGGTAAAATCTTCGAAACTAACCATGCTTTCTCTATCGAATCCGATAGCGGCATTGAGTTGTTCGTCCACTTCGGTATCGACACTGTTGAACTGAAAGGCGAAGGCTTCAAACGCATCGCAGAAGAAGGCCAGCGTGTTAAGAAAGGCGACGTAGTTATCGAGTTCGATTTGGCCCTGCTGGAAGAGAAAGCGAAGTCTACCCTGACTCCGGTTGTTATCTCCAACATGGACGAAATCAAAGAGCTGATCAAACTGACTGGTAGCGTGACTGTGGGCGAAACCCCGGTAATCCGCATCAAGAAGTAAGCTATCCGCACAATGGAAAACGGCACCCCTGAGGTGCCGTTTTTTTTGGCAAACTCCAGGATCAGATTCCAGAGCCTTGCGAATAACTCTCTTCGCCAAACACGCCGGTCGATAAATAACGGTCACCGCGATCGCAGATAATCGCCACAACCACAGACCCTGGGTTTGCCTGTGCAACACGTAATGCACCAGCAACCGCACCGCCGGAACTCACGCCGCAGAAAATCCCCTCTTCACGCGCAAGTTTGCGCATGGTTCTTTCGGCGTCGACCTGCGACATATCAATCACTTCATCAACCAGACTTGGGTTGAAGATCTTCGGCAGCCACTCTTCGGGCCAACGGCGAATGCCTGGAATACTGCTGCCATCTTCCGGCTGCAGGCCGACGATTTTCACCGATTTTTCCTGCTCGCGCATAAACTGGCTGACGCCGGTTACTGTTCCGGTCGTGCCCATGCTGGAAACGAAGTGCGTGATTCGCCCCTGGGTTTGCTGCCAGATTTCTGGCCCGGTGGTGCTGTAGTGCGCATAGGGATTATCAGGATTGTTAAACTGGTCGAGAACTTTCCCTTCGCCACGTTCATCCATCAAACGGGCCATTTCACGCGCGCCTTCCATGCCCTGCTCTTTGGTCACCAAAATCAGTTCTGCGCCATAAGCCTGCATCGCCGCTTTGCGTTCCATGCTCATGTTATCGGGCATTAAAAGCTTCATTCGATAGCCTTTAAGCGCTGCAATCATCGCCAGCGCAATACCGGTATTGCCGCTGGTCGCTTCAATGAGCGTATCTCCTGGGGAGATTTCACCGCGAGCTTCTGCGCGCACAATCATAGAAAGTGCCGCGCGATCTTTTACCGAGCCTGCCGGGTTATTCCCCTCAAGCTTCACCCAAATTTCACTGCCGTTATCAAGGCCGGTGCGCTGCAATTTAACCAGAGGTGTATTGCCAATCGTGCTTTCTAAGGTGTTCACTTGCCTGTCCAAAAAATAAGAAAAGCGGCCACGTGGGCCGCCTTTGCGTGTCGTGTTGTTCAGTAAACTTATCAGGCTGATTGAGCCAGGTCTACACCCTGAATTCGGTTGTTGCCTTCATACAAGCGCGCATGTTGCAAGCCAACGAACAGACGCTCGCCACGTACCGGGACATGATTTTCACGTAGAACAACGGTTAATGGTTCGTCATACCAGCCGATCGGCTGCACAACCAACTGCATATAATGTCCACGTGGGCTGATTTCCAGCACCTGTACCGGGAGTGGAGAGTCGAGATTAGTACGGCGACTGACATCTACTTCCCATGGGCGTAAGAATAAATCAACAGCCCCCTGATATGCAGGAGTGAAGCCCAGCGGCCAGCGGTGTGCGCCTACATGGAACTGGCTGCCGCGAATAGTGCCTTTCATACGGTTCACTTCGCCGAGGAACTCCAGCACAAAACGAGTCGCTGGTTCGCGCCATACCGCTTCTGGCGTATCAACCTGCTCGATATTCCCCTGGCTCATTACGACAACCCTATCCGCAACTTCCATCGCTTCTTCCTGATCGTGGGTCACGAATACGCTGGTGAATTTCAGCTCTTCATGCAACTGGCGCAACCAGCGACGTAACTCTTTACGCACCTGAGCATCCAGTGCGCCAAACGGCTCATCAAGCAGCAGGATTTGCGGCTCAACCGCCAGCGCGCGTGCCAGAGCGACACGTTGCTTCTGCCCACCAGAAAGCTGTGCCGGGAAACGATCTGCCAGATGTGATAACTGCACCATCTCCAGCAAACGAGTCACTTTCTGTTTAATAGCCGCAGACGATGGACGCTCACGGCGCGGTAAAACCGTCAGGCCGAAGGCGATATTGTCGAAAACAGTCATATGGCGGAACAGCGCGTAATGCTGGAACACGAAGCCCACTTTACGTTCACGCGCGTGAATGCGACTGACATCAGTGCCATGGAAACTAATGCGCCCGCTGTTCTGGTGCTCAAGCCCGGCAATAATACGCAGCAGCGTGGTTTTGCCCGAACCCGATGGGCCTAACAGCGCTACCATTTGACCAGAAGGGATATCCAGAGAGATATCATTCAGCACCTGGGTGCGACCAAAAGATTTCTTAATATTGGTAATATCAATGCTCATGATTCCCCTCCTGTTGCAGGCGTTTTTCCTGGCTATTCAAACGCCACTGCACCGCACTCTTTAAGAACAACGTAACGATTGCCATCAGGGTTAATAACGCAGCGGCGGTAAACGAGCCGACTGTGTTGTAGTCCTGCTGTAGCAATTCAATCTGTAACGGCAGCGAGAATGTCTCGCCGCGAATCGAACCGGAAACCACCGATACCGCACCAAACTCGCCAATGGCGCGGGCGTTGGTCAACACCACGCCGTAGAGCAGAGCCCAACGGATATTGGGTAATGTGACGCGGCGGAACATCTGCCAACCGGATGCGCCGAGTAAAATAGCCGCTTCGTCCTCCTGGCTGCCCTGGCTCAACATCACCGGCACCAGTTCGCGCACCACAAACGGGCACGTCACGAAAATTGTCACTAAAACCATGCCCGGCCAGGCGAACATAATCTGAATGTTGTGCTCGTCCATAAAACCCGCCAGCGGGCCGTTGGAGCCGTAAAACAGCAGGTAAACTAAACCGGCGACCACTGGCGAAACCGCAAAGGGAATGTCCAGCAGCGTCAGCAATAACTGGCGTCCTGGGAAATCAAAACGCGTTACCAGCCACGCCAGCAAAATACCGAACACCAGGTTCACCGGCACGGTAATCAGCGCAATCATCACCGTCAGCCAGATGGCATGAAGCATATCCGGGTCGACAATATTCTGTAGCGCAGGCATCAGCCCTTTCGAGAAAGCCTGAGCGAAAATAGAGGCCACCGGTACCACCAGCAGCAAAAATGAAATCAGCACGCCGAGGCCAATCAGTGTCCATTTGCCCCAGTTAAATCCCGTGCGGCGATAGCTTTTCAATTCAGTTACGTCCGTCATCAGTGACCTACCACGCGCCGACCAAAGCGACTTTGCAACGTGTTAATGGTAAACAGCAGCAGCAGTGAAGCAGCAAGGATCACCGAGGCAATCGCACTGGCTGCCGGGTAATCGAACTCCTGCAAACGCACGAAAATCATCAGCGATGTCACTTCGGTTTTCCAGGCGATGTTGCCGGCGATAAATATCACCGCACCAAACTCGCCGAGGCTGCGCGTGAATGACAGCGCCACGCCCGCCATCAATGCGGGGGAAAGCTCCGGTAAAATCACACGGCGAAAACTCTGCCAGCGCGTCGCACCGAGGGTTTCAGCCGCTTCTTCATATTCCGGGCCAAGTTCTTCAAGCACCGGTTGGATAGTACGCACCACAAACGGGATGCTGGTAAATGCCATCGCCACCGCGATACCCAGCCAGGTGTAAGTCACTTTGATGCCAAACTGCGCCAGCCATTCGCCGTACCAACCGTTAACGGAAAACAGCCCCGCCAGCGTTAAACCTGCAACGGCGGTTGGCAGTGCAAACGGCAAGTCCATCAAAGCATCGAGCAGGCTGCGGCCGGGAAATTGATAACGCGTTAAAATCCACGCCATCAACATACCAAACGCGCCGTTAAAGATTGAGGCAACCCCCGCCGACAGCAGTGTGACTTTATATGCCGCCACTACCTGCGGGTTGGTGATCACTTCCCAATACTGAGCCAGCGTCATCTCGGAAAGCTGCATTACCAGCGCGCTTAAAGGCAGCAGCAAAATCAGGCAAACAAACAGCAAACTGGTGCCGAGGCTTAAGGTAAAGCCCGGCAGCACCCGTTTAGAAGCAACAGCAAACATTACTCACGCCCCTTGCCGAGCAACTTGTCGAACTCACCGCCACTGGCAAAGTGGGTTTTCATCGCTTCTGGCCAACCGCCAAATTCGTCTTCGACGCGGAACAGTTCGGTCTGCGGGAATTTATCTTTCAGTTTCGCCATCACTTCCGGGTTATTCACGCGGTAGTAATAGTCAGTAATGATGGTTTGCGCCGCAGGGCTATACAAGAAGTTCAGGTACTCTTTCACCGCTTTTTCAGTGCCGTTGGCTTTAACGTTTTTATCCACCCAGGCCACCGGGAATTCAGCAAGAATGTTGACCTTAGGCACCACCACTTCGTAGCCATCTTTCTCGTACTGTTTGCTAATGTTGTTAACTTCAGACTCAAAGCTAATCAGCACATCACCCAGGTTACGCTCAACAAATGTCGTGGTTGCGCCACGGCCACCGGTATCAAACACTTCGACGTTTTTCAGGAACTGCGTCATATACTGTTCGGTTTTGGCTTTATCGCCACCGTCAGCTTTGTTTGCCGCACCCCATGCGCCTAAGTAGGTGTAACGGGCGTTACCGGAAGTTTTTGGGTTAGGGAAAATGAGTTTTACGTCCGGGCGAACCAGGTCGCTCCAGTCGTGAATATTTTTAGGGTTGCCCTTGCGTACCAGGAACGCCATGGTGGAATAGAACGGCGAACTGTTGTTTGGCAAACGGGTCTGCCAGTCGGCGGGAATCAGGTTGCCTTTGTCATGCAGGATCTGCACATCAGAAACCTGGTTATAAGTTACAACGTCTGCTTTTAAGCCCTGCAAAATCGCCAGTGCCTGTTTTGATGACCCGGCATGAGATTGTTTAATCACCAGCTTGTCGCCGTTATTTTCCTCAGCCCACTGCTTCTGGAAGGCAGGATTGAGCGCGGCAAAAAGCTCGCGAGACACATCATAAGAGCTGTTCAGCAGTTCCGTGGCATGAGCTGAACCTGCCAGCAACGCAGAAACAACCAAAGCACTCCAGACTTTTTTAACCGATGTCATTGCCATTGGGCACCCTTATAAATGTTATATACCCATCATCTTTCAAGTTGCAGATGCGTTGGCTGCTCTCGTTCACCCGAATCACTTACTTGTGTAAGCTCATCGGGATTCGCTCGTTTGCCGCCTTCCTGCATCTTGAAATATTTTGGGTATTACGGTCTGCTTAATTGTGACCAGTGTATTTATAACGAGTGTCAAAGCTGTAACGGTTTTATATATCGTTTGGTGATTTGCAATAAGAAAGGGATATATACCCGTCATACTTCAAGTTGCACATGCGTTGACTGCGTCCGTTCGCCCCAGTCACATAGTTATCTATGCTCCTGGGGACTTACAGACTTGTCGCCTTTGGGCAACTCGAATTATTTAGGGTATCGTTTTGATATATGAAGGGTTTAAGCCTTTTTAGGGTGGATAAGCGCAGCGCCATCCACCATTTAATTCTACAGGTTCAGTAACTTGTCTAAAGACGGCGCGAAATAATAACCACCCGTAACCGGTTTGGTAAAACGCAGCATCCCATCACGCTTGCCGTCGGTTTCGCCAAACATGCTCAACAACTGCTGCTCGATGTTATGCAAACGCGCGCAATAAGCGATGAAATACAGGCCGTGTGCCCCGCTGGCAGTACCGTATGGCAGGCTCTGGCGCACAATCTTCAGGCCTTTGCCGTTTTCTTTTAAATCAACACGGGTCAGGTGAGATGTGTCCGGGCGCTCGTCACCGTCAATCTCTTCATTGGCTTCTTTGGTACGGCCAATGATCATCTCCTGCTCGTTAACGCTCATGCGGTTTAGCTGCTTGAGATTATGCTCCCAACGCTGCACGAACACGTAGCTACCACCTGCATCGATGCCATCATTAATGACCGCCACTTCACGGCGAGTCTCTTCGCCCTGCGGGTTTTCGGTGCCATCAATAAAGCCGCTCAGATCGCGATCTTCAACCCAACGGAAACCGTGGATTTCTTCTTCAATTTTCAGCGCGTCACCGAACGCCGCCAGTGCCGCCTGTGCCACAGAGAAATTCACGTCATGGCGCAGAGAAAGAATATGGATCATCACATCATGCTGCGTTGCTGGAGCAAGACCCTTGCCCAATGGAGCAAAGTTTTTCAACTCGGTCGCACCCACACCGCCGCTGAGATCACGCCATAGATCGTGACCAAACGCCACCACCGCGCCTAAGTTTGCGTCCGGGAATTTACCCTGCAACTCAGTTAGCGATTGATTAAAGATTTTGCAGCCCTGGCGAATAGCATCGAAATCGCCCTGAATACTCGCTTCCAGCCAAACGGCGGCGCGACAATGTTCTGGCAAAATGCCAGTTTGAACACGAGACATGAATCCTCCTAAAAAACACACGCCACTCTACGTGGCGTTTATTCCCTTATGATACCCAATTCCGGCAACACCTTCTTGAGAAGGCGCAAGGCCAGGCTAATTTTTATCGACGCCAGATAATTTTACTGATCTTCCAGGCTTTGAGCGTATCGTCAGACGGCATCAACTCCTGCCCTCCATGCCATTCACCGCTAAAAATGTAGCTGATGTGCTGGCTGTCTTTGGCCTTACACTCGACACCGTCACTATCATCTCCAGTCCCTTTGACACACGCGCCAAATGCTTTGTCGTACAGGTCGCTGAAGGCGGTGCCAATCTTCACGCCGCTATCAGTTTCGATGTCGCTATCCATAACATCAACGCGGCTTACTGTGCCTTTTTCGCCGTTGACGGCAACCATCACGGTTTTGTCATCCATCGCTTCATAGAAGCGAACAATCTCGCCGTTATCGGTTTTCATGCCGCTGCGTAAACGGTAGTTATCATTCAACGCGCTGCTGACGGCCTTTTCATCCATCGGCGTACTGGCATTTAGCTCCCCGACGCCCTTCTCGCTGACTTCAATTGACGAACCAAACCAGTTCCACGGATTTGCCGCAGACCAATTGACGGATGACAACGTCGAACAGCCTGCTAATACCAGCGGCAGCCCTAATAACATCAGGCGCAGTTTTTTCATCAGAAATTCCTTTATTAAGCATGGATACGCGCTTTGGAGTGCAAACTTTCCCAAAAGTGCCCGGTTATTCACGATTGATAGTGAAGTAATCCCGTAAACGGCGGCTGGTACACAGCCACCAGAGGGCAAAAATATCGGCAACCAGCAGCGCTAAAGTGACGCCCGTCAGCACTTCGCCCTGCCAAAGCAATATGAGTTGCCAGGCCAAAACGACGAGCTGTGCGGCAATCAATATCCAGCGCCAGGCGGCCCATAATCGAGGGTATAAATGGCGGCGGCCGCTAATCATAAATGCCAGAGCCGCAGGAACGCCAGGCAATAGCCCGAACCAGAAATTGTCGCGGTCAGGATAGAAGACGCCAAGGATGGCATCACCCTGTTGACGGGACGCTGCCGCCAGCACCAGGACAAACCAGGTTCGCGCCTGTAAAAGAAGGGTACACCAGAACAAAAAAGGTGTTTTCAGATTACCGTGGGTATCGTAATCCGAAGGTGGATACAGCACAGGCATTAATATTCCTGGTCTTCAATCAATCGCTTGCCGAGTAGCATCACATCTTGCTGCTCATACTCGAGCCGCTCGTACATGCCAATCACAAGGTCGTTTTCTTCACGCACCATGATTTGAATTTTTGGGCAACCGCGTGCGATTAGCTTCTTTTCCAGTCGGCTAAGTAGCGCATTAGCAATGCCGCGACCACGATATTCCGGGTGCACGCCAAGGTAATAAGCTGAGCCACGGTGGCCGTCGTAACCGCCCATCAGCGAGCCTACGACTTCGCCGCCCACTTCTGCCACTAAGAACAGATCCGCGTCATGATTGAGTTTGCGTTCAATGTCCATCTCAGGATCGTTCCATGGACGCAGTAAGTCGCAACGTTCCCAAAGCGTAATGACTTCTTCGAAATCATCCTGGCGAAAAACACGTATTTCCATGGTATTAGCCACCTGAAAGTCTAAAACAGTGATTATGGCGTTAAGTTTCTGTTTAGCCAATATCTGCCGCAAAACGAGGCAAAAAATGACATACTAGCCACTCATTCATTTTTGGTAATGAAAATCCCAGAAATGCTTGTCGTTTACCCTTTGCCGATACGCTATAAATGCCTATCTGCAATTTTAAAGATAAAAATATTAGCCGCATGAGCAAAATTAAATCACTGACGCATCTGACTACCCGCCGCCAGTTACTGCTTACTGGGTTGGCTGCTTTAACGTTAACGGGCGTAAATAAGGCTTTGGCCAGCTCGGAGACTAAACCTCTTAAAACCACCACAAACCACAGCAAACCGAGCAAAAAATCGGGTGGCCGTCGGGTAGTGATGCTCGACCCAGGCCACGGCGGTATTGATACCGGCGCGATTGGCCATAATGGTTCTAAAGAGAAACATGTCGTACTGGCCATTGCTAAAAATGTACGAAACATCCTAAAAAGCAATGGGATAGAGGCCAAACTCACACGTACCAGCGATGAATTTATTCCGCTGTATGATCGCGTAGAAATCGCCCACAAACACGGGGCCGATCTCTTTATGTCGATTCATGCTGATGGTTTTACGAACCCGTCTGCTGCCGGTGCGTCGGTGTTTGCCCTTTCCAATCGCGGCGCAAGTAGTGCGATGGCGAAATACCTTTCGGATAAAGAAAACGCCGCCGATGATGTCGCAGGTAGCAAGGTCAAACATAAAGACCAGTATCTACAACAGGTACTGTTCGACCTGGTGCAAACTGACACCATCAAAAACAGCCTGACGCTCGGCTCGCACATTCTTAAGCAAATCAAGCCAGTGCACAAACTGCACAGCCGTAACACGGAACAAGCTGCGTTTGTGGTGTTGAAGTCGCCGTCGATTCCTTCCGTACTGGTTGAAACGTCATTTATCACCAACCCTGGTGAAGAGAAGTTGCTGGGCACTCCCGCGTTTCGCCAGAAAATTGCTAATGCTATTGCCTCTGGCATCATTAGCTACTTCAATTGGTTTGATAACCAAAAAGCCCACAGTAAGAAACGTTGAACCCTATGAACTTGCCAGATATTCAGTCCGTAAAACAATTCCTGCTGCAATTGCAGGACACCATCTGCCAGCAGCTCAGCAATATTGATGGCGCTGCGTTTGAAGAAGACAGCTGGCAACGCGAAGGCGGTGGCGGCGGCCGCAGCCGGGTGTTACGCGGTGGGAATATCTTTGAGCAAGCGGGCGTTAACTTCTCCCACGTTCATGGCGATGCGATGCCTGCATCTGCTACAGCGCATCGCCCGGAACTCGCCGGGCGTAGCTTTGAAGCAATGGGCGTCTCTCTGGTGGTGCATCCGCTCAGCCCGTACATTCCCACCAGCCATGCCAACGTGCGCTTTTTCATTGCGCAAAAGCCAGGTTGTGACCCGGTATGGTGGTTTGGCGGCGGTTTTGACCTAACGCCGTTTTACGGTTTTGAAGAAGATGCCGTTCACTGGCATAAAACCGCGCAGGAGCTGTGCCAGCCGTTTGGCGATGACGTGTTCCCACGATACAAAAAGTGGTGTGATGATTATTTCTTTATTAAACATCGGAATGAACAACGTGGTATTGGCGGCCTGTTCTTCGACGATCTGAACACCCCAGATTTCGACCATTCCTTCAGCTTTATGCAAGCTGTGGGTAATGGTTACCTGGATGCATATCTGCCGATTGTCGAACGCCGTAAAGCGCTGCCATGGGGCGAGCGTGAGCGCGACTTCCAGCTTTATCGCCGTGGCCGTTATGTGGAATTTAACCTGGTGTGGGATCGCGGAACGCTGTTTGGTTTGCAGACCGGCGGGCGTACAGAGTCGATTTTAATGTCGATGCCACCATTGGTTCGCTTTGAATATAACTATCAGCCAGAAGAAGGCAGCCCGGAGGCTGCCTTGTATCGTGATTTCTTACCAGTTAAGGATTGGGTTTAAATCACAGCGGAACGGTCTGCGCCTCAACCACTGCCAGCGCCACCATATTCACAATACGACGAACAGACGCAATCGGTGTTAACACATGCACCGGTTTTGCCACGCCCATCAATACTGGCCCGACTGTCACCCCTTCGGAACTGGAAACACGTAACAAGTTGTAGCTAATGCGTGCCGCTTCGACGTTTGGCATGATCAAGATATTTGCAGAACCTTTCAGTGGGCTGTCAGGCATACGCTCGTTACGAATGCTTTCCACCAGCGCCGCATCACCATGCATTTCACCGTCAATTTCCAGCTCTGGTGCACGTTCGCGTACCATCTCCAGCGTTTTACGCATCTTGCATGCCGCTTTCGAATCGGAGGAACCATAGTTGGAATGCGACAACAACGCGACTTTTGGCTCGATACCAAAGCGACGCACAGTTTCCGCAGCTAACAAGGTTATTTCTGTCAGCTCTTCCGGCGACGGATCGTCATTCACATAGGTATCAGCAATGAAGGTGTTACCGCTTGGCAACAACAGCGCATTCATTGCCCCAGCCGCTTTCACGCCTTCACGATACCCGAACAACTTTTCCACTACGGAGAAGTGCTCGTGATACTCACCGATGGTACCGCAAATCATGGCATCCGCTTCACCACGGTGCACCATAATTGCACCGATCACCGTGGTGTTGCTGATCACGGCACGTTGCGCCTGCTCTTGCGTAATACCACGGCGTTTCATGATGTTGTAGTACTCATTCCAGTACTCTTTGAAACGCGGATCGGATTCGTTATTCACGATCTCAAAATCGCGCCCGGCTTGCATTTGCAGGCCGAGTTTCTTCAGGCGCATTTCGATAACCGCCGGGCGACCAATCAGAATCGGTTTCGCCAAACCAAGTGTAATCAGCTCCTGAGTCGCATGTAGCACACGCGCCTCTTCACCTTCCGTCAGCACCACACGTTTTGGATCTTTGCGGGCCTGGGAGAAGATTGGCTTCATAAACAGGTTCGTTTTGTAGACGAACTCGGTCAGTTTTTCGCGATAAGCGTCGAAATCCTGAATCGGACGCGTTGCCACACCGGTTTCCATTGCCGCTTTCGCCACAGCTGGTGCGATTTGCACGATCAGACGCGGGTCGAATGGTTTTGGAATCAGGTAATCAGGGCCGAAAGTCAGCTCTTCTTCGCCGTAGGCGGAAGCCACAACATCGCTCTGCTCGGCGTGAGCCAGTTCGGCAATCGCGTGAACCGCAGCCAGTTTCATCTCTTCGTTAATCGCCGTTGCGCCAACATCCAGCGCGCCGCGGAAGATGAACGGGAAGCACAGCACGTTGTTAACCTGGTTAGGGAAGTCAGAACGACCGGTGCAGATAATTGCATCCGGGCGCACTTCTTTTGCCAGCGGAGGCAGAATTTCCGGCTCAGGGTTTGCCAGCGCAAGAATCAGGGGCGCTCGCGCCATCTTCTTGACCATTTCCTGGCTCATGGCTTTCGGGCCAGAACAGCCGAGGAAAATATCCGCGCCTTCAATCACTTCGTCGAGCGTGCGCTTACCGTTATCTTCCACCGCGTAAGCCGCT
Source organism: Buttiauxella massiliensis (assembly GCF_902500225.1). Taxonomy (GTDB): domain Bacteria; phylum Pseudomonadota; class Gammaproteobacteria; order Enterobacterales; family Enterobacteriaceae; genus Buttiauxella; species Buttiauxella massiliensis. Next base: position 89,322 of record NZ_LR722658.1, read on the forward strand.
TTGGTTTCAGCCATGTTCTCTTCACGGCCCTTGTAGATAACGCCTTTCGAATCGCACACAACGATGTTGTGTTTCTGGATGCCCAGTTGTACCAGCAGGTTCATACAGGCGATAGCCGATGCGCCCGCGCCAGAAACCACTAAACGCACATCAGAGATATTCTTCTCAACTACACGCAGGCCGTTAAGCACCGCCGCAGTACAGATGATGGCCGTACCATGCTGATCGTCATGGAACACAGGAATGTTCATGCGCTCGCGTAGTTTTTTCTCGATGTAGAAGCACTCTGGCGCTTTGATGTCTTCCAGGTTAATGCCGCCAAACGTTGGTTCAAGTGCAGCAATCACCTCAATCAGTTTGTCCGGGTCCATTTCATCGATTTCGATATCGAAAACATCAATACCTGCAAATTTCTTAAATAGAACGCCCTTACCTTCCATCACTGGCTTGCCCGCCAGTGCGCCAATATTACCCAGACCCAGCACCGCGGTGCCGTTGGAAATCACGCCGACCAGGTTGCCACGCGCGGTGTATTTGTAAGCAGCAAGTGGGTCTTTTTCAATCTCAAGACAAGGTGCCGCAACGCCCGGAGAGTAGGCCAATGCTAAGTCACGCTGGGTCGCCAGCGGTTTGGTTGGCGAAACCTGAATTTTACCGGGGACTGGGAATTCATGAAAATCGAGGGCACTTTGTCTTAGTTGTTCGTCCATTTCTTCGTTCCTTTTTTATCACTCTCAAGGGTCGTAAGGTCACGTTAAGATCGCTTTAGGGCCACGTAGTATCACGCTTGCGCGCGTTCTAAACTTTGAACATCGCCATACTATCAGCAACGTCTTGCAAAAATGTTAGAAAATCAGAGCCATTATGTTACCTGGCATTAACAACAATGCCATGCCTATCTGCTATGCTTTTTAGTTATGCCAACGATGAACTTTCATCGCGAGTGACATGGAACACTCAAATTAGACTTTGCATTTCAAGGAGATAGTCATGAATCAGTTAGATAGCATCAAGAAATTTACCACCGTTGTTGCAGACAGCGGTGATATTGAATCTATCCGCAATTACCAGCCTATCGATGCGACGACCAACCCCTCGCTATTACTGAAGGCAGCAGGTTTAGCGCACTATCAAACGCTCATTGATGATGCCATTGCTTACGGTAAACAACGCGGCGACACGCGAGAAGCCCAGGTCGCTCAAGCCTGTGACAAACTTGCGGTCAATTTCGGTGCGGAAATTCTGAAAAGCATTCCTGGACGCGTCTCAACAGAAGTGGACGCCCGTCTCTCGTTTGATAAAGAAAAAAGCATAGCGAAAGCCCGCCATTTGATCGCTCTTTATGAAGAGCTGGGCATTGATAAGTCGCGAGTTCTTATCAAGCTTGCTTCAACCTGGGAAGGTATTCGTGCCGCCGAAGAACTGCAAAAAGAGGGTATCGATTGTAACCTGACGCTGCTGTTCTCTTTTGCTCAGGCACGAGCCTGTGCGGAAGCTGGCGTGTTCCTGATCTCACCGTTCGTCGGGCGTATCTACGACTGGTATCAGGCCCGCAAACCGATGGACCCGTATGTGGTTGAAGAAGATCCGGGCGTCAAATCGGTGCGCAATATCTATGATTACTTTAAGCAGCACAACTACAGCACCATCGTGATGGGCGCGAGCTTCCGCCGCACCGAACAGATTCTTGCGCTGGTAGGCTGTGATCGCCTGACTATCGCCCCTAACCTGCTGCAACAGTTGCAGGAAAGCGAAGAGCCGGTGGTTCGCAAACTAGTGCCGCTGTCACAGGGCTTCCGCCGTCCGGAACCGATTAGCGAAGCGGATTTCCGTTGGGAACATAACCAGGATCCAATGGCAGTAGAAAAACTGGCAGAAGGCATCCGCCTGTTCGCCATTGATCAACGAAAACTGGAAGATTTACTCGCCGCGAAACTTTGAACGACAACCACGGAGTGAAACATGTCATCTCGTAAAGAGCTTGCTAATGCCATTCGTGCCCTGAGTATGGACGCGGTACAAAAAGCGAATTCGGGCCACCCTGGCGCACCGATGGGGATGGCGGATATCGCCGAAGTGTTATGGAATGAATTCCTGCACCATAACCCGACGAACCCCACATGGGCTGACCGTGACCGCTTTATTCTCTCTAACGGCCACGCCTCGATGCTGCTATACAGCCTGTTGCATCTGAGCGGGTATGACTTGCCGATGGAAGAGTTAAAAAACTTCCGTCAGCTTCACTCCAAAACCCCCGGCCACCCGGAAATTGGTTATACACCCGGAGTTGAAACCACCACCGGGCCGCTTGGCCAGGGGTTAGCTAATGCGGTCGGCATGGCGATTGCTGAACGCACGTTAGGGGCGCAATTTAACCGTCCCGACCATGAAATTGTCGATCATTTTACCTACGTATTTATGGGGGATGGTTGCCTGATGGAAGGCATCTCTCATGAAGTTTGCTCGCTTGCTGGTACCCTCGGTCTTGGCAAGCTTATCGGCTTCTACGACCACAACGGCATCTCAATTGATGGTGAAACTAAAGGCTGGTTTACCGACGACACAGCAAAACGTTTTGAGGCTTATCACTGGCATGTGGTGCATGAAATTGATGGCCACGACCCGGAAGCAGTGAAGAAAGCGATTCAAGAAGCGCAAAGTGTGAAAGATAAACCGTCACTGATTATCTGCCGCACCATCATTGGCTTTGGCTCGCCAAACAAAGCGGGCAAAGAAGAGGCCCATGGCGCGGCACTCGGCGAGCAGGAAGTGGCTCTCGCCCGTAAACAACTGGGCTGGAAATACCCTGCATTTGAAATCCCAAGAGACATTTACCAGGCCTGGGATGCCAGAGAAAAAGGCGAGCACGCAGAAACGGCGTGGAACGATAAGTTTGCCGCCTACGCTAAAGCTCACCCTGATCTCGCCGCTGAATTTAACCGCCGTATGCACGGTGAAATGCCGGAGGATTGGCAGGATCTCACTCAGCAGTACATTGAAAAATTGCAGGCCAACCCAGAGAAAATTGCCACCCGTAAGGCCTCACAAAACACGTTAAATGCCTATGGCCCAAGTCTGCCTGAATTGCTCGGCGGCTCGGCTGACTTAGCGCCAAGTAACCTGACCATCTGGAAAGAGTCTAAATCCATCAAAGAAGATCTCGCCGGGAATTATATTCACTACGGCGTGCGCGAATTTGGTATGACGGCCATCGCCAATGGCATCGCCCATCACGGCGGATTTGTGCCCTATACCGCGACCTTCCTGATGTTTGTCGAATATGCCCGTAACGCGGCGCGTATGGCAGCATTGATGAAAGCGCGTCAAATCATGGTCTATACACATGATTCTATCGGCCTTGGCGAAGACGGCCCTACACACCAGGCCGTGGAACAACTCGCCAGCCTGCGTATGACACCGAACTTCAGTACCTGGCGCCCGTGCGATCAGGTTGAAGCTGCTGTAGCCTGGAAAGCGGCAATCGAGCGACACAACGGCCCAACAGCGCTGATTCTTTCACGGCAGAACCTGGCGCAAATGGATCGTACTGCCGAACAGGTCAGCGCCATCAGCCGTGGCGGGTATATTCTGAAAGACAGCGGCGGTACGCCGGATGTGATTCTGATAGCCACAGGTTCGGAGATGGAAATCACTGTGCTGGCGGCAGATAAACTCACAGCCGAAGGCCACAAAGTACGCGTGGTTTCACTACCTTCTACCGACATTTTTGATGCTCAGGACGAAGAGTATCGCGAGTCAGTATTACCTTCAGATATTGCTGCACGTGTAGCGGTGGAGGCAGGTATTGCGGATTACTGGTACAAATATGTCGGCTTGAAAGGCGCGATTGTCGGCATGACGACTTACGGTGAATCGGCACCTGCTGACAAGCTATTCCCGTTCTTTGGCTTTACCACCGAGAATGTGGTGGCGAAAGCGAAAAAGGTGATGGGCGTTTAATCTTCTTAGAGAAAATTGACGGTAATCCCCTAAATAATTCGAGTTGCAGAAAGGCGGCAAAGGAGTGAATCCCCAGGAGCTTACACAAGTAAGTGGCTGGGGTGAACGAAAGCAGCCAACGCCTTTGCAGCTTGAAGTATGACGGGGATTATTTGGTGACCCAGAGTGTGGGCCACGACGCATTTCCATTCCACGCATCACACGTCGGTTCCTCGGCATAACGCACCAGGCGGAAGCGCTGCCCGTCAAAACGCCAACGCGTCGCCACGCCGCAATCGCCCACTCCACGCCCTTTGGCCAGCGTCGTCAGCTCTTTATTGGTTTCGTCATAACCCGCGTTCATCAGCTCAAGTTCGGTAGTTCCGCTTCCCGGTGTAAACGGCAGTTTTAAGCGAATCTGCCGGGCGGCAAAGGGCTTCTGGCGCGACACAACCCAGGCGAGATCCACCACGTTGTAAGCGCCCGCTTCACAACCGGTCATCAGCAAGGCTTTGTCATCACTGAGCGCAAACACACGTACTTCGCGGCGAGCGGGATCGAGCGAACACTGGCTGTTGTTCATGCGCCAGGTGCCGTAATCGAGCAGGTCGCTGAGTTCTATTTGCGTGAGTGGCGTCGGGGTAGGGTTAGTCAGCGCGACTTCTTTAAGCGCTGGCGCTGGCGGCACGCTCAGCGGCGGATCGTCACCTTTCTTAATCCAGGCGGTTTCGCTCCCGACGCGCTGCTGTTGACTATCAATAAACAGCATTGAGGCTTTTAGGCCCGCAAGCGAAATATTTCCCTGCCCTTTCGCCAGCGTAATCGCATCGGCGTTGGCGACTTTTTCGAGGAAAGTGTTAATCGCGTCGGCATCACTGGTTTTGAGATGGTGCGGTGTTTCCTGCCATTTCGCTAAGTCCAGCGTCAACGGTTCACCATCAACCAGCAGGCGTGGCGCAATTGGCGGCGCTTTAGGTTCTGCGATGGTCATATTACCGAAATCAATTCTCAGAGTTGCATCAGTACGCGCACCCGCACTGCGGGTCAGCGTCATGACTAATCCTTGATGCAGCCCAGTGTTACGGGCCGCACAAAAATTTTGGTTGTTGCAGGTAACTTGCCAGTCGGAGAAAGACTTTTGTGCAGGTGCCGCGAAAACAGAGCTCGCTATAAAGAATAAAAAGAGAAACAGCGACGTAATCCGGAGACCCATTGGCGACACATACCCTGATAAGACGAAGACATAAGCTAACGTATACCCAAAATAATTCGAGTTGCGTCGCGGCGGCAAGGGAGCGAGTCCCAGGGAGCTTACATAAGTAAGTGACCTGGGGGAGGTCACGCAGCCAACAAAGAGGCAACTTGAAGTATGACGGATATACAAAATGTGGCGATATCTTCGTCTGGTTAACGTTTACGCTCAATCGGATTTGTCGGATAGCGTTATGCCCTCAAACGCCTTTAGCCCATAATTCCGCGCAGCTGCAACTGCTGTAACAGAATCACTGTTTTTCCGTCACGAATTTCACCTGTTGATACCATTTCCAGTGCGCGGCTAAACGGCAATTCGAGCACGTCGATATCTTCATCATCAATGCCGCCACCGGCGTTTTCACGTTGGGCATCGCTGTATTCGGCCATGTAAAAGTGAATCAGCTCCGTCACGCCGCCCGGCGACATATATAGCTCAAAGACTTTTTCGACTTCCCCTACTTCGTAGCCGGTTTCTTCGATAGCTTCTTTGCGGGCGCAAACTTCCGGTTCATCGGCATCCAGCAAACCGGCACAGGTTTCAATCAACATGCCGTCAGCATTACCGTTAACCCACGTAGCCACGCGGAACTGACGCGTCAGCACCACGGTGTTTTTATCGCGGTTATACAGCAGCATGGTTGCGCCGTTACCCCGGTCATAGACTTCACGTTTGTGGCGAATAGCTTCGGCTTCGTTACGGTATAGATCGTAGGTGATATTGCGCAGGATGAAGTAATTATCTGAGAGGACTTTATCTTTGATGACTTCGATTTTAATCGACATACCGTCTCCACAGTGAGTTAGGGGAGCCGATTATAATATTCCGCTAAATACTTTTTGTCTTCTGGTTATGAAACGAGATTACCCTAAATAATTCGAGGTGCAGGCAGGCGGCAAGGCCGTAAGTCCCCAGGAGCATAGATAACTATGTGACTGGGACGCACGGGTGCAGCCAACACACCTGCACCTCGAAGTATGACGGGTAATCAAAAACCGTTTTTTACTTCACTCATGTCGGGCAACTTATGCGCAATCCCCTTGTGGCAATCCACGCAGGTTTGCCCATCTTTGACCGCTTTATCATGCATCTTTGCCGCGACGGTTTTCTGCGCGGTGAAATCCATGAAATCAAAGTTATGACAGTTTCGGCACTCTTGCGAATTGTTGTTTTTCATTCGCCGCCACTCGTTTTGCGCCATCGCCAGGCGGTGGTCATCAAACTTTTGCGGCGTGTCGATTAAGCCAAACACTTTGGCATACAACTCTTTGCTGGCCTGAATTTTACGTAAAATTTTGGGCCCCCATTCGTGGGGAACGTGACAGTCCGGGCAGGTAGCCCGCACGCCGCTGCGGTTATTGTAGTGCACCGTCTGCATATATTCTTCGTAGACGTTGGCGCGCATTTCGTGGCAACCGATACAAAACTCTTCGCGGTTGGTCATCTCCATGCCGGTGTTAAAACCGCCCCAGAAAATAATCCCACCAGCGAAACCAATCAGGAGCAACGTGCCGAGCGCCAGGCGGCTCGGGCGACGCCACCACTGCCATATGCGGCGGATGATGCCGGGCTTACGGGTTGATTTATCCATAATGGCCTCTAGTTCCCAAAACCTTTAGACGGCGTGAATGTGTTTTCAACAATCGGCGCTGCATCGGTTTGAGGGACATGGCATTGCAGGCAGAAGTAACGACGCGGTGCCACATTAGAAAGCACGTTGCCGTCGCTGTCCATAAAGTGCGTCGGGCTAACGCGCGGCGCTCCCGTGGTGCGGTAATGTTCGACACCGTGGCATTGCAGACAACGGTTGGTGTTTTTGGAAACCTGATAGCCGTCGACGCTATGTGGGATCATCGGCGGCTGGTTTACGTAATTCAGCGCCATACGCCCCTGCTGTTTCGGCATTTTGACAGAGCCTTCCGGCGTGCCGGAAACCTCTGGCGACTGCGTGAGATCAACGCTGTTCGCCGCCCACAATGCGCCACTGACCAAAAACACCAACGCCGTCATCCATTTGAATAACATTTTCTTGTTCATGATATCCCCCTTAAACCTTCGCCAGTTTTACTGCGCATTTCTTGTAATCCGTCTCTTTGGAGAGCGGATCGGTCGCATCCAGCGTCAGGTTATTCACCAGTTGCGCGGCATCAAAGAACGGCATGTACACCAGACCCTGCGGTGGGCGGTTGCGCCCGCGAGTTTCAACAATCGAAATCACTTCGCCACGGCGCGATACCACTTTCACTTTGTCGCCACGGCGCAAATCACGCTTTTTGGCATCAAGCGGATGGATAAACAACAGCGCTTCCGGGAAGGCACGGTGCAGTTCCGGTACGCGGCGCGTCATACTGCCGGTGTGCCAGTGTTCCAGCACGCGTCCGGTGGATAACCACAGGTCGTATTCTGCATCCGGGGATTCTGCCGCTGGCTCAAATGGCAGTGCGAAAATCACCGCTTTGCCGTCCGGCTTGCCGTAGAACTTGAAGCCTTCGCCCGCTTTCACGTAAGGGTCATGACCTTCGCTGTAACGCCAGAGTGTTTCTTTGCCATCGACCACCGGCCAGCGCAAACCGCGCGCTTTGTGGTAATCATCAAACGGAGCGAGATCGTGCCCGTGACCACGGCCAAATGCGGCGTACTCCTCGAACAACCCTTTTTGCAGGTAGAAACCTAACTCGTGGGATTCGTCATTCAACTGCCCTTCAGCCAGTTCAGTGACCGGGAATTTGCTGACGTTCGAGTTAGCAAACAGCACGTCAAATAGCGTTTTGCCCCGGTATTCTGGTTTCTGATCGATAAGTTCCACAGGCCACACTTCTTCAACTTTGAAGCGCTTCGCAAACTGGACGAGCTGCCAGAGATCCGATTTTGCCTCACCCGGTGCCTTGACCTGCTGGCGCCAGAACTGGGTGCGGCGTTCGGCGTTGCCGTAAGCGCCCTCTTTTTCCACCCACATTGCGGTTGGCAGGATCAGATCCGCGCTCAGGGCACTGATCGTAGGATATGGATCGGAAACGATGATGAAGTTGCGCGGATCGCGCCAGCCCGGCATACGCTCTTCGGTAATGTTCGGCCCGGCCTGCATGTTGTTGTTACACATCACCCAGTAGACATTGAGCTTGCCATCTTTCAGCGCGCGGTCCTGGGCCACGGCATGTAAACCCACTTTTGCCGGGATGGTGCCTGCCGGCAACTGCCACATGTTTTCGGTGATTTGGCGATGCTTCTCGTTCGTCACCACCATGTCTGCTGGCAAACGATGGGAGAAAGTGCCGACTTCACGCGCTGTACCGCATGCCGATGGTTGGCCGGTTAAGGAGAATGGCCCGCAGCCCGGCTGAGAGATTTTTCCGGTGAGCAAATGGATGTTGTAAACCAGGTTGTTGGCCCACACACCACGCGAGTGCTGGTTGAAGCCCATTGTCCAGTAAGAGATCACTTTTTTGTTCGGGTCGGCGTACAGCTTCGCCAGCGCTTCAAGCTGGTCTTGCGGAACACCGCTCATCTCAGCGGTTTTTTCCAACGTGTACTCGGCAACGAACGCTTTGTAATCTTCAAAACTCATTGGCTCAGAGGCATCTGAACCTGGGTTTTTCGCTGCTTTTTCCAGTGGATGCGTCGGGCGCAAACCGTAACCAATATCCGTCACGCCTTTACGCAGATTCACATGCTGCTTAAAGAAGGATTCGTTTATCGCGTTGTTCTGAATAATGTAATTGGCGATATAGTTCAAAATCGCCAGGTCAGTTTGTGGCGTGAACACCATGCCGTTATCTGCCAACTCAAAACTACGATGCTGGAAGGTAGAAAGAACGGCGACTTCAACGTTTTCATTCGACAGGCGGCGGTTGGTGATGCGCGACCATAAAACCGGGTGCATCTCGGCCATGTTCGAACCCCACAGCACGAACGCGTCGCCCTGCTCGATATCGTCGTAGCAGCCCATCGGCTCGTCCATGCCGAAAGTACGCATGAAACCCACAACAGCTGAAGCCATGCAGTGGCGTGCGTTCGGGTCAAGGTTGTTGGAACGGAAACCGGCTTTGAATAATTTAGAGGCGGCATAACCTTCCCATACCGTCCACTGGCCGGAGCCAAACATACCGACCGCTTCCGGCCCTTTCTCTTTCAGGCTGGTCTTGAATTTTTGCTCCATGATGTCGAAGGCCTGATCCCAGGTGATGGGAGCGAACTCACCTTCTTTATCATACTGCCCGTCTTTCATGCGCAACAGCGGCTGCGTAAGGCGGTCTTTTCCGTACATGATTTTTGGCAGGAAGTAGCCTTTGATGCAGTTCAGGCCACGGTTAACCGGCGCATCCGGGTCGCCCTGGCTTGCAACAACTCGCCCGTCCTGGGTACCGACTAATACGCCACAACCGGTGCCGCAGAAACGGCATGGGGCTTTGTCCCATTTGATAGCATCTTGTTTCCCGACAACCGCACGGGCAACGCTCGGTACGCTAAGGCCAGCGGCGGCCGCCGCGGCTGCAATAGCGTTCGCTTTCATAAAGCTACGACGACTGAGTTTCATGGTGTTTCCTCACCTTGCTCATCCTGCTGGTGATAAACCAGCGACACCGCCAGCACGCCCGCAATATTGCGTGCCGACTCGATTTGATTCAGCAGCACGTCACTACGTTCTGCTTCCATAACTACGACCAATTTGCCGTGTTCAGCATCACTTGCCGCGACTTCGCTGCCAGGTAATTCGTTTAATGCGGCACTGACCGCGAGAATATTGTGTGGTTGCGCCTGAACGACCAGGCCTACGACATGCCAGTTAGCTCGCATTTGCGTGCCTCATCTTGATGGCTGAAACCGGACAACCCGATATACATGCCCCGCAAGCGGTGCAATCGGTGTGATTGAGCAGAGGTTGTGCGATACCCTGCAAAGAAGGGTGAAATGAAATAGCCTGCATGTCGCAGGTGTCCTGGCAGCTACGGCATTCGATGCTGTTTTTAGCCAGGCAGTTATCGCCAATCGACAGCGTGTGTTCCCACGGGGAAACGTCACGCGCCAGGAAGAGTTGTTCCGGGCAAGCTTGTGCGCAGGCGTAGCAAAAAGTGCATTCACCGTGATCAAAGTTAACTTCGGGATAGCCGCCCTGGCCGCGTTTCAGAACGCGAGTTTCGCAGGCCGACAAACAGGTATCGCAGCGAGTGCAATCCACAAGGAAATGGTTTTCATCTCCGCTCCAGGGTGGGCGGAAAGCAGTTGCGGAGCGTCGAAAGCTCCCGGTCAATAATCCACGTCGGGAAAAATCAGCCATCAGGCACATCCTTGCATCACAAATGCCGCCTTAGCAGTGCTGAAGCCGGCAAACACACCTGTGTTATCTCCGTAATTTTCTACGGGTTTTTATAGAGTGATACGTTATGTGACAAAGGGGGAGTAGAGGCATCACCCTTTAGGGGTAAATACAGGGGTAGGATCAAAAAGGAATTCGGTTTGTAAAACAAACACTCACCCCGACTCACAGACGGGGTGAGATTAACGTCTAATTAAGGCGTTGGGGTTGGACTTCAAGATATTCCATGATCCCTGCAGCAGCATGACGCCCTTCCGCCATCGCCGTGACAACCAGATCTGCACCACGAACCGCATCACCACCAGCAAAGATTTTTGAGTTGCTGGTCTGATAGCGTAATTTATCTTCAACTCTGGCAAGGATCCTCCCCCAGCTATCAAGCTTCACACCGTGCTCTTCAAGCCATGGCATACCATGAGGGTGGAAGCCAAATGCCATAATTACAGCATCGGCTGGCATGATAAATTCAGAGCCTTCAATCGGTTCGGGACGACGGCGACCTTGCTCGTCTGGCTCGCCCATTTGGGTGCGCAGCATACGGATGCCCATCACTTGCCCACTGTCATCCAGTTCAATATTCAGCGGCTGCACATTGAACTCAAACATCGCCCCTTCTTCCCGCGCGTTTTTGACCTCTTTTTTTGAACCCGGCATGTTGGCTTCATCACGGCGATAGGCACAAGTGACTTGCTGCGCGCCATGTCGCAAAGAAGTGCGCACGCAGTCCATCGCAGTATCACCGCCGCCGAGCACCACCACTTGTTTATCCGCCATATTGATATACGGCTCGTCAGACAACTCTGGTAATCCCATCACCTGTTTAGTGTTAGCAATCAGGAACGGCAGCGCATCGTAAACACCCGGCGCATCTTCGTTCGGCAATCCAGCTTTCATTGAACGATAAGTCCCAACGCCAACAAACACCGCGTCAAAATCAGCCAACACCTGTTGTAGAGAAATGTCGCGGCCAATCTCGGTATTGAGTTTGAATTCAATACCCATCGAACTGAAGATTTCACGGCGACGACTTAACAGCGATTTATCCAGCTTGAATGCGGGAATACCAAACGTGAGCAGCCCGCCGATTTCAGGATGGCGGTCGAACACTGTGGCTTTAATCCCATTGCGCGCCAGAATATCCGCGCAGGCAAGGCCGGCAGGCCCAGCACCAATCACGGCCACGCGGCGACTAGTTGGTTTGACATAAGAAAGATCCGGCGTCCAGCCGCTGGCAAAGGCTTTATCGGAAATATAACGCTCGATATTGCCGATAGTGACCGCACCATACTCATCTTTGAGGGTACAGGCACTTTCACATAAACGGTCTTGTGGACACACACGCCCAGTCACTTCTGGCAGGCAGTTTGTCTGGTGCGAAAGCTCCACAGCTTCAAGAATGCGCCCCTCTTTGACCAGTTCAATCCAATGCGGGATATGGTTATGCAGCGGGCAAGTCCACTCGCAAATGCTGTGCTCGCCACATTTCATGCAGCGGTCAGCCTGGTTTTCAGCCTGGTTTTTATCAAAGGTGAGATAGATTTCATCAAAACCTGTTTTGCGCAAAACCAGGTCAATTTTATCAGGGTCCTGCCGTGCAGGAGTGGCGCGCATTTTTTCTACTTTACTTAAATCAGCACTCAGAGAAAGCTGCGGTGCTGTTTGCTGCGCGGTGGTATGCCACGGCTGAGATTCCTGAGCCGCCGAGCGTAAACGCCGGTTTTTTGCCAGGGCGGCAAGCGTCTCGCTATTAATTAATTTCAGCGCCTTGCTGGGACAATTTTCCACGCAAGCCGGGCCATTTTTACGGTCATGGCATAAGTCGCATTTATGGGCATTCGCTTTAACAGAGCGCCCATCATTAATCGGAGTGGTAAGAACCTGCATCGCACCAAACGGGCACGCTACCACACAGGATTTACAGCCAATACACTTGTGTTGATTAACCTGAACACTGTCATTAATGCGTGAAATAGCTTCGTTGGGGCAACTGCTTGCACACGGAGCATCTTCGCAATGACGGCAAGTTACCGCATTGCGCCTTCCCTGATGTTTAATAACAGAGATCCGTGGCTGAAATTGTTGGGTGGTCAGAACATGCTTTTCATCATTGTGAGCCATTACGCAGGCGATTTCGCATGCATGACAACCGATACATTGCTGTGCATTGGCAAGAACAAAACGATTCATTTTTACCCCTTTGCCCGTTATCACAAACAGGAGGCTATTTTTTATGGGGGTATGTTATGACCTGGCAAAGTCTTCGCTGGCAATGGTCATTTGCCCAGTTTGATGCGAAATCTGCTAATAACCTGGTAAGGATCAATTTATTTTCGTGTTTAATGAAACATCGTTTTGCACCGGTTTGTTATACAACGGTTATGCTTCTGGTGGGTGCTGGTTAATTCTGTAAGTTTGTTTTGGAAGGTATGCCGAAATATAGCCAACAAGAATTTCTGACATCTTACGTTTCTGATACGTTTCGCTCTCAACTATTTCGATGGGTTATTATAAGTGATAGTAAAACGCTCGCTCTCCACAAGCCTTGCCCGAGCTTTCTTTTACATTATTCTGCTATCGCTGCTTTCCACAGGCATCGCGATGTTAACCCTTGCCAGCAGTTTGCGAGATGCCGAAGCGATTAACGTCGCAGGTTCGTTACGTATGCAGAGCTATCGCCTGGGATATGATTTGCAAGGCGACCGCATCAATCTGGACAAACATCTTGAGCAGTACAGCCAGTCGCTGCGCTCTCCAGCCCTGCTTAAAATTGAAAAATTCTGGGTTCCTGCTGAAGTCCGTAACCGTTTCGCGGTGATTAACCATGCCTGGTCCGATATGGAAAACCATATTCGCCAGGGCGATTTGCAGTGGTACAAGGCCAACATTACCGGCTATGTGGCACAAATTGACCTGTTTGTCCTGGCCCTTCAACATTATGCCGAACGCAAAATGATGCAGGTGGTGATAGCTTCAGTGGTGGGCTTTATTGCCATTTTCACGCTGGTCTTTTTCACCCTACGCCGCTTTCGCCACCAGGTTGTGGCACCTCTGAACAAACTAATGGAAGCAAGTCGCACTATTGAACGCGGTGAGTTTGATTACCCACCACTAAACACACAGCTACCCAATGAGCTGGGCTTGTTGTCACATACTTTCACGCGCATGTCGGGCGAGTTACATAAACTTTATCGTTCACTTGAAGAAAGCGTGCAGGAAAAAACGCTGCACCTGCAGGAAGCCAATCAGACGCTGGAAGTGCTATATGCCTGCTCACAGGCACTGACCGTCAGCACCATAGACCAGTACTGTTTTGAAAGAGTATTGCAGCAGGTACGTCAGAAAACACCGGTCAATTATCTAGAGATGAAAACGGGTGAAAACTGGAAAATACAGGAAGGTGTTAAGCATGATAATGATGCATGGCAAATATTGCCGATTGTGCTTGAGAATAAAGAATTAGGTTTGCTCCGCTGGCAGGCTCCAGAAGGTGTTCCGCCACTGCCATTAATGCAAAGTCTGGCAAATATGTTGGGCCGTGGTCTCTACTTCAACCAGGCGCAAAAGCACTATCAACAATTGCTGCTGATGGAAGAGCGCGCGACAATTGCCCGGGAATTACACGACTCGCTGGCGCAAGTGCTCTCTTATTTACGTATCCAACTCACGTTACTCAAACGTGCGGTACCGGCAGAAAACCAGCCTGCACAGCGCATTATTGGTGATTTTTCCCAAGCGCTGAACGACGCCTACCGCCAGCTACGTGAACTGTTAACGACCTTCCGCCTGACACTTCAGCAAGCCGATTTACCTTCCGCATTGCAGGAGATGATTGCCCCGCTGCGCAACCAGACTGAAGCCGTTATTACCATGGATTGCGACATACCCACTCAGGCGCTGGATGCCTCGCAACAGGTACATTTACTGCAGATTATTCGTGAGGGTGTGCTGAATGCTATTAAACATGCGCACGCACAAAAAATATCCGTAAGCTGTAATACATCCCCTAATGGGATTCATACTGTGAGTATTCTTGATGATGGTTCTGGAATTGCCAGTCTGACGGAGCCTGAAGGGCATTACGGATTGAACATTATGCACGAACGCGCAGCTCGTTTAGGTGGCGAGCTGGCTATTTCCCGCCCCGCAGAGGGTGGGACGTTGATTACGATGACTTTTCGTTCGCCGCCGTCAGACCAGGCAACGAACGAAACGCCGGTGAACCTATAACGATAATAATGTGAACAATATTGGGAGTTGTGATGAGTGAGAAAAATGTCTGCCAGGTATTAATCGTCGATGATCATCCGTTAATGCGCCGTGGCATCCGCCAGTTGCTGGAAATGGATGACAGTTTTAGTGTGGTGGGTGAAGCAAGCAGCGGCGCAGAAGCCATTAGCCTTGCGAATCGCCTGACCCCTGATCTGATTTTGCTCGATCTGAATATGAAAGGCTTGAGCGGGTTGGACACGTTAAACGCCCTGCGCCGTGATGGCGTCAGTGCCCGTATCGTCGTGCTGACAGTTTCTGATTCGCGCAGCGATATTTTCACCCTGATAGATGCCGGAGCAGACGGTTATTTGCTTAAAGACAGCGACCCGGACGTACTGCTGGAAGATATACACCGTGGTGCAACTGAAGGCGAAGCTTACAGTGAGCAAGTTGCTGAATACTTACGAACCCGCAGCACAGATAAACGCAGTGATGACCCTTTTGCAGTATTAACCGAACGTGAGCTAGATGTGTTGCAAGAAGTTGCCAAAGGATTGTCAAACAAGCAGATTGCCTCTGGCCTGCATATATCAGAAGAGACTGTGAAAGTGCATATACGCAATTTGCTGCGCAAACTTCAGGTGCGTTCGCGAGTCGCGGCAACAGTACTTTTCCTTGAAAATCGGGGCTTCTAAGCCCTATTTCAACAGGTAAAACACCTACATAGCACGAAAATAATTTACATTATCTCCTTATTTCCTCCACGTTTGGGCTTGCTGTTAAGGCTACAGTGACAACTGATATCAATAATCACAATCTGAAGTACTGACGAGGTCCTGACTGAATGGCGAATTTCTTTATTAATCGCCCCATTTTTGCCTGGGTGCTGGCCATTATTTTGTGCCTGACCGGCGCACTGGCTATTTTTTCATTGCCCGTAGAGCAATATCCCGACCTCGCTCCGCCAAATGTGCGAATCACTGCGAACTACCCTGGTGCGTCAGCACAAACGCTGGAAAACACGGTCACTCAGGTTATCGAGCAGAATATGACCGGGCTGGACAACATGATGTATATGTCGTCCCAAAGTAGCAGCGCAGGCCAGGCGACGATCACGCTGAGCTTTAAAGCCGGAACCGACCCAGATGAAGCCGTGCAGCAGGTGCAAAACCAGTTGCAATCTGCATTACGTAAATTGCCGCAGGCCGTGCAAACCCAGGGCGTAACGGTTAGAAAAACCGGCGATACCAACATTCTAATGGTGGCGTTTGTGTCTACCGACGGCAGCATGGATAAGCAAGATATCGCGGACTACGTCGCCAGTAATATTCAGGATCCTATAAGCCGTATTAACGGCGTCGGTGATGTGGATGCCTACGGTTCGCAATATTCAATGCGTATCTGGCTCGACCCGACCAAACTCACCAGTTTCCAGATGACCACGCAGGATGTGGTGGATGCGATTAAATCGCAGAATGCACAAATTGCGGTCGGGCAGCTAGGTGGAACGCCTTCTGTCGATATGCAGGCGCTGAACGCCACCGTTAATTCTCAGTCACTGCTGCAAACGCCGCAGCAATTCAAAGACATTACGCTGCGTGTAAATCAGGATGGATCTCTGGTTTCGCTGGGCGATGTTGCAGAAGTTGAACTAGGTGCCGAGAAGTACGACTTCCTGAGCCGTTATAACGGGCAAGCAGCGTCAGGCCTGGGAATTAAACTCGCCTCGGGCGCTAACGAGATGGAAACTGATAAACTCGCCCGCGCAAAAATTGAAGAATTATCGCAGTACTTCCCTCATGGCCTGGAAGCGAAGATTGCTTACGAAACCACGCCTTTTGTGAAAGCCTCGATTACTGATGTAGTGAAAACTCTGCTGGAAGCCATCCTACTGGTATTCCTCGTCATGTATCTTTTCTTACAGAACTTCAGAGCGACGTTAATTCCGACTATCGCCGTGCCGGTAGTATTATTGGGTACCTTCTCCGTCCTGTATGCGTTTGGCTACAGCATTAACACCCTGACGATGTTTGCCATGGTTCTGGCTATCGGTTTGTTAGTTGACGACGCCATCGTGGTGGTCGAAAACGTTGAACGCATCATGAGTGAGGAAGGGTTATCACCCAAAGAAGCGACCCGAAAATCAATGGGCCAGATCCAAGGCGCGTTGGTTGGGATTGCAATGGTGCTGTCAGCGGTGTTTGTACCGATGGCATTTTTTGGCGGCACCACAGGGGCGATATACCGCCAGTTCTCGATAACCATCGTTTCCGCGATGGTGCTATCAGTATTAGTGGCAATGATTCTGACGCCCGCGTTGTGTGCCACCATTCTCAAGCCATTGCATAAAGGTGAACATCACGGCCAGAAAGGTTTCTTTGGCTGGTTTAACCGCATGTTTAACCGCAATGCACTGCGCTATGAATCTGCTGTCGGCAAAATTCTGGCGCACAGTCTGCGCTGGATCCTGATTTATGTGCTGCTGATTGGCGGCATGGTGTTCCTGTTCCTGCGCCTGCCAACCTCTTTCCTGCCGCTGGAAGATCAGGGTGTATTCACCACTTCAATACAATTGCCGAGCGGCTCTACGCAGCAGCAAACTACCAAAGTGGTGGAAAAGCTTGAGCAGTATTATCTGACCAAAGAGAAAGATAACGTACTGTCGGTGTTTGCCACTATAGGCTCCGGCCCCGGCGGTAACGGGCAAAACGTGGCGCGCATGTTTGTACGCCTGAAAGACTGGGATGTACGTGACCCGAATACCGCCAGTTCTTTTGCCATTATCGAGCGGGCAACAAAAGCCTTCCGTGATATTAAAGAAGCACGTGTGATAGCCAGCAGCCCACCGGCCATCAGCGGTTTAGGTAACGCAGCTGGGTTTGATATGGAATTGCAAGACCACGCAGGTGCCGGGCACGATGCGCTCATGCAGGCGCGCGATCAGTTACTGGATATGGCGAGCGATGAAAAACTGCTGACTCGCGTGCGTCACAACGGTTTAGACGATAGCCCGCAAATGCAGATCGATATCGACCAACGAAAAGCGCAAGCATTGGGCGTATCCATTGACGATATCAATAACACGCTGCAAACCGCCTGGGGTTCCAGCTACGTGAACGATTTTATGGATCGTGGCCGTGTGAAAAAGGTATATGTGCAGGCAGGAGCGAAATATCGCATGCTGCCGGAAGACATTAACCAGTGGTATGTGCGTAACAAAGACGGTGGAATGGTGCCTTTCTCTGCTTTTGCCAGCTCGCACTGGGAAACAGGGTCACCACGTCTCGAACGTTATAACGGTTATTCAGCTTTGGAAATTGTCGGTGAAGCAGCACCTGGTGTAAGTACCGGGACCGCGATGCAGGTGATGGAAACCTTGGTGCAAAAGCTGCCAACAGGTTTTGGCCTGGAATGGACCGGTATGTCTTATCAGGAACGGCTATCAGGGGCGCAGGCTCCAGCGCTGTACGCCATCTCGCTATTAGTGGTGTTCCTGTGCCTGGCGGCACTTTATGAAAGCTGGTCAGTGCCATTCTCGGTGATGCTGGTTGTTCCGTTGGGGGTAGTTGGTGCACTGCTGGCAACCTGGATGCGTGGGCTGGAAAACGATGTGTACTTCCAGGTGGGGCTGTTAACGGTTATAGGATTGGCGGCCAAGAACGCCATTCTGATTGTTGAGTTCGCCAACGATATGAATGCCCAGGGCCGCGAACTGGTTGCCGCAGCGCTTGACGCCTGCCGCCAACGTTTACGCCCGATACTGATGACATCCCTGGCGTTTATCTTCGGCGTGTTGCCAATGGCAACCAGCAGCGGTGCGGGTTCCGGTAGCCAGCATGCAGTGGGTACCGGGGTGATGGGCGGGATGATTTCAGCGACCGTGCTGGCGATATTCTTCGTGCCATTGTTCTTCGTGCTGGTGCGCAGACGATTCCCGCTCAAAGAACATTCAGATAGCTAACCAACAAAAAAGCGACCTTAAGTGGTCGCTTTTTGTATGGCTCAAAGGATATTGAGAATAAGAACATCATGTTCCCATTGTATTTTTTACCCGGTTAGATCATTTACGAAGCATATCTTCAATGAAATCTTTCCAGTTCCCTAGTTCGTGCTCAATCATAACCGCCTCTCTTATAATTGCTTTAATTATACGTAATCCCTTCCATGGAGTGAAGCGGCATTACTTTGCAGCTTCACTGGCTATCTATCATCAAATATTGAGAGTCGACTGCGTATGGACTTAATTATTAGCTCAATAGGTATTTAATAATGTGACGAAACACTTGAAATAAAATGTTTCAGTTACTCAGCAGCTCTGCAAGCCGCGAAAATCGGACTTTTCGTAGCAACCAAAGACTCTGAACTCTCTACACGCCAAACGGCGATAAATTAATCAAAGCAGAAAAAAATCTCTATTACCTAACTTTTAGATTAGCAATTGAGTTATATTTTTCCTTGCAACTTTTTTATCATTTTATTTATTCTAAATTCCTGCATAAATAATCACTGCCAAAAATAAGGATTTAACCCGTGATAATTCTCTACGGTATTAAAAACTGCGACACCATCAAGAAAGCGCGCCGCTGGTTGGATACTCAAGGCGTGGAATATCAATTCCATGACTATCGTGTAGATGGGTTAGATGCCGAATTATTGAATAGTTTTATTGCCGAATTAGGTTGGGAAGCACTGCTGAATACGCGAGGAACGACCTGGCGCAAACTCGACGAAGCACATCGCGCAAGTATTACTGACGCCCAAACTGCAGCAGCGCTAATGCTCAAAATGCCAGCAATCATCAAACGCCCATTGCTCTACGTGCCCGGTCAGCCTATGCTGCTGGGTTTCAATGAATCGAACTATAATAAATTTATCAACGAGGTATAGAGCTATGTCTTGCCCGGTTATTGAGCTGACGCAACAGCTTATCCGCCGCCCTTCTCTGAGCCCTGACGACGCTGGCTGCCAGGCGCTGATGATTGAGCGACTACGTGCCATTGGTTTTACTATCGAGCACATGGATTTTGGCGACACGCAAAACTTCTGGGCATGGCGAGGAAAAGGCGAAACGCTGGCGTTTGCTGGCCATACCGACGTCGTGCCTTCAGGTGATGCCGACCGTTGGATTAACCCACCGTTTGAACCGACTATCCGTGATGGCATGCTATTTGGTCGTGGTGCTGCAGATATGAAAGGGTCGCTTGCCGCGATGGTGGTTGCTGCAGAACGTTTTGTGGCACAGAACCCGCGCCATAAAGGCCGCCTTGCATTTCTCATCACGTCTGATGAAGAAGCCAGTGCCAAAAATGGCACTGTGAAAGTAGTCGAAACATTAATGGCACGCCATGAAAGGCTCGATTACTGCCTGGTTGGTGAACCTTCCAGCACTGAAGTTGTAGGCGATGTGGTGAAAAACGGCCGCCGTGGCTCGT
The DNA here is from genome assembly GCF_902500225.1 of Buttiauxella massiliensis. Taxonomy (GTDB): domain Bacteria; phylum Pseudomonadota; class Gammaproteobacteria; order Enterobacterales; family Enterobacteriaceae; genus Buttiauxella; species Buttiauxella massiliensis. The sequence goes on from NZ_LR722658.1 coordinate 109,468, forward strand.
TGACCTGTAACCTGACCGTCCACGGTGTGCAAGGGCACGTTGCTTACCCGCATCTGGCTGATAACCCTGTTCATCGTGCAGCACCAATGCTGAATGAGCTGGTCAATATTGAGTGGGACAAAGGTAACGAGTTCTTCCCTGCCACCAGCATGCAGATTGCCAACGTTCAGGCCGGCACCGGCAGCAATAACGTAATTCCAGGCGATCTGTATGTACAGTTCAACTTCCGCTTCAGCACCGAACTGACTGATGAAGACATCAAGCAACGCGTTATTGCCCTGCTCGATAAGTATGAATTGCGTTATACCCTCGACTGGTGGCTTTCCGGCCAACCGTTCCTTACGTCACGCGGGAAGCTGGTCGATGCGGTAGTGAATGCAGTTGAGCACTATAATGAGATCAGACCGCAACTGTTGACCACCGGTGGCACATCCGATGGGCGCTTTATCGCACGGATGGGGGCGCAGGTGGTGGAACTTGGACCAGTGAACGCGACTATTCATAAAATTAATGAGTGTGTTAACGCCGCTGACCTGCAAATGTTGGCCCGTATGTATCAACGCATTATGGAGCAGCTTGTCGCCTGACAGGCCGCAATAAACATCAATCATAGCCAGATTAATTGGCGTTGTGGCAAGGCAGCCAGGGAGCTTCTCCCGATGCGCTTACTTGAGTAAGTGATTCGGGGAAATGAGTGCAGCAAGCGCCGCCACAACGTCAAGTAACAAGGCGAAAGAGGTTATACGCATGGAATGGCTATCGCATTATTGGTGGATCATCGTACTGGTGCTGCTTCTGGGCATTTTCCTTAATGTGATTAAGGATCTGAAGCGTATTGATCCGAAGAAATATATGGCGAATAAACCTGAGCTTCCTCCTCATCGTGACTTTAACGATAAGTGGGATGACGAAGACGATTTCCCAAAGAAAAAGCCTTAATTAACAAATGAGCGGGGAAATCCCCGCTTTTCAGACTACCGAACCCTTCGCGTTTCTGGCATTCAGGCCAGTATCTACAGGCAAGCAGTCAAAACTTAACGTTTTAATTTGGCTACATAAGGCAGATTTCTGTACTTATTTTCCCATGGCATGCCATATCCAATTAATAAGTCATCATTTTCCATCTCATATGCATAATATTGTCTGACGGGGATATCTACCCGACCCGGTTTGACAAAAAGAACAGCAACACAGACCGATTTTGGCGTGTAGTTTTCTAAGATAAATTGAACAAGGCGCTTCATCGTTCCGCCTGACTCAATGGCATCATCAATGATGATGACATCCCGACCGCTGATATCGATATTCTGATGGAAAACTATCGCTGAATTATTATTTCTGTCGCCTGGAGTATGCGGGCAGGCAATATAATCCATATTAATATCAAACTCTAACTGCCGGGTCAGGTCCGCAGTGAAGAGGATCCCGCCCGGTACAACCGTAATAATGACAGCGTCATTAAAATGCTGGTTGAGTTGTGCAGCAACCTTCGTCACGCCCTCAGCAATAGCCGATTCACTAATTATGATTTCACCAACATGTTCATGTTTCATAGAAATTTCTCTTTAGTTATCAGAGTAATCAACAGATTCAGAATTCGTTAAAACCCTTACTGGCCAGACTCGTCACCCCCGGCAAGCTCCTGCCGCGCATACCTCTAACAGCATATGTTCTGAAAATAAATCTATCATAAACTATCACCGAGGCGATTTTTTAGATCTAAATATTGCACAAAAATACACTAACGAGCATCATCGAGCATAATTAAACCACCATAACATGTGCGTAATGTCGCACAACCCACCATGCTTTGTTAGATTCGAATATCACCTGACGTCGTCAAAAACTCCAACACATAGAGGCTCTGACCTAATGATTAAACTTATTATTACTGACCTGGATGGCACATTTCTGAATAGTAACGGCGATTATGACAGGGCGTTATTCATGGAGGTCAGCGAACTAATGGCCGAAAAGGGTGTTCACTTCGCAGCCTGTACCGGAAAACAGTGCGACAGGGTTGAGGAGTTGTTTGGAGACTACAGCAGAAACCTGTGGATTGTGGGAGACAGCGCAACCCGAATCAAACATGACGGGAAATTTGTTTATCAGTCACTGATGGGCTTACGCATCATTAATACCCTTCAGGAAGTTAATTCTCAACATGTCATCATCGCCTGTACTTCAGAGGGGGCAGTGATCCGCGCCGACCTTGCGCAAAGGCTGAAGGATAAGGTACGAAATTCGTATTCCAGTATGATTGAAGTAGACGACCTGAGTGCGCTGACATCTGATTTTGTTAAAATTACAGTGTATGACGAGGAAGGTCATTGCCCACAGACTCGACCTCACCTGTCCACTTTCGAAAATGAAGTTTACATTGTGGTGTCAGAAGCGGCGTGGATTGATATTGCGGACTATGGTGTTCACAAAGGAACCACCATACAAAAGCTCCAGGAACTGCTTGGTGTCAGTAAGCACGAAACCATGGCTTTCGGCGATGGCTACAACGATATTGAGTTGCTCGCAATGGCCGAATACAGTTTTGCAATGCGCAATGCCTTCGAGGAAACCAAGGCGGTTGCAAATTTTATCACTGGATATAATGACGCAAATGCAGTCCAGGAAACGATCAAACGAATGTTGGCTCTTCAGTCCTAACATCTGCTTGCGCAAGCCATCAGTGAAGGTTCACTCCAGCCTTCACTGATGTGGATTTGAGGCTAATCAACAATCTCGATGCGAAGATTTTCGCTACTGAAATCCTGCACTCGGGTTTCACGGCTCACCACGACAATATCAATAGCATCACAGGTAGCAACTTTGTATCTCGCCACCTGACACATTTTATCTGCAATGACCGCAGCAATAACTTCATTACTCTGAGCGATGACTTCTTTTTTAAAACAGGCATCTTCGTAGTATACGGCTGTGAGCCCAGCCTGTGGGTCGAGGCCACAAACACCGATAAATGTCTGGTCAAAAATCATATTACGGACCTGGTTTACGGTATCTAAACCTAAAGTGCTCCCTGTTTTGGGACTCACCTTTCCTCCCAACAGAATCAACTCCCCTGACTGTCTACTGCTTAATGCAGAGGCAATTTGTGGCGAATTTGTCACGATGGTGAGTTCAAAAGTCTCAGGGATAAAATCCACCATCGCCAGATACGTTGAACCAGCGTCGATGAAAATACAGGTATCCGGCTTTATCAATTCAGCGCATCGTCTGGCAACATCTGACTTCTCAGAAACACTCTGTGCCACACGGGTTTCAAAGCTCGCTGATTGCTGAAGCTGACAGACAGCCCCTCCGTAGACTTTTTTACATAAACCTTTGCGGGCCAGAACCTGAAGATCACGGCGAATGGTATGTTCTGAAACACCGAGTTGGCGGGCAATATCGGCACCAATCACCCTGCCAGTTTCAGTAAGCATTTGATGAATAAGATCCTGCCGCTGCTCAGGGAAAGCATCATAATCGATCACGAAAAACCTCAATCAAACACAACATTGCATGAAGCATAACATGGATAAATTATCTCAGCAGGAACGTGACGTTCTGGTGTGCCTTTAGACTCCCCCTGTGTTCAAAATCCAGAAGAAGTCTATAGGCAGGAGGGACTTCACTAAGACCGGGTTTTCAAAGAAACTCAACAATATCATCGTTGTTTGGCTTACCGCCGCTGAGCGCCTCATCGAAGTAGTGCTTCGGCACGGTATAACGCAGGTGATCGAGCGCAATCTGAATACTGCGGTCATCTATCGCATGGCCCAAATCGTCAATCACATCCAGCGTCACATCACCACCCAGTTGCGTTAACTGTTCATGAGCATCAAAGGCATGCTTCACATCAATCACTTTATCAACGTCGCCATGAATCAAATGAATAGTGGTTGAAGTTGAGGCATTTTGCGGAAGTTGCGCATAACGGCCATTAAAAGCCACCACGCGAGAGGCCAGTTCTGACTGTGCTTTCACACCCTCAAGCGCCATGATTGCCCCTTGCGAGAAACCGATCAGAGCTGTGGCATTCGCAGGCACGCCACTGTCTTTTTGCAAGTCACGCACCACCTGGACAAATATTGGCATGATGGCATCAACTCGTGCCTGGCGGTTTTCTTCCGTGACTCCCGCAACGGAAAACCACTCACGGCCTTGATACGGGCCGCTGGGTGCCGGGCCACCAATGCTGACCACCAGCGCTTCCGGGAAATGTGGCGCAAACCAGCTACCAATTTCCCCCATTGCTACCGGGTTATCGCCAACACCATGAAATAACAAAATCAGTTGCTTAGCCGGGCTGGCTGGGCTTTGAACTACAAAATGGTCGTGTTTCATGGTGTTCTCCTTTAGTTTCTGGAGATGACTATACGCCGGGATTCCATGATGACCATACCGTTTGACTGAATGAGTTAGTGGAAAAATTGCAATTGCATAAGCGTATTTTTCAGCTCAATACACTGTTGCTCATCGAGTTTTTCCAGCGCCTTTTGCACTTCCTGCCGCATCACAATTAACAATGCTTTACGTCCGGAAATACGTAATTGCAGGCAAAGTGACTCCACACTTAGACATTGTTGTACTCGGCCACGTAGCGCGTTAAGGGGTAAATCACTGGTGAGCAACAAACGATTCAAAGAGCCCAGGCAGGCCTCCACAGGGCGATGCCCAAAGGCGAAGCCTGCCAACTCCAGCCAATCATCACTGTTTAGCGCAGCCTTTTCATCAGGGATAACAGGTAAGGATTGGTCAATCCACGGTTGCAACCACCTAATATCGCGCTGTAGCCGCTGCTGCTCGTGACCAGTCAAAGCCTCACCTTGCTTAGTTAACGGCAATAACGCCATCGCCGTATAGCAGCCACTGCTGGCCTCCCGGTGACTTCCTACGCGCACCAACCGAAAGCCACAGCTTTCCCAAAAGCGCCATAACTCGTTGGTAAAACCAAAACTCACCGAAAGATAATCAGCAGCAAACGTTGCGTGAGCTTTCACTTTGGCAATCATCTGTTGGCCGATTTGCTGACGCTGGCGTAGTGGATGCACAGCAATACGGCTGACGCGCAATCCTTTAAGCGTTGCGGCTAATGGACTACCGCCATGGGCTGCCAGCGATTGCGCCACTAAATTTCCACGTGGGCGCCGAAATCCAGCCCACACCGCCCGACTGAGATCCTCATGAAGCCCACCCTCCTCCACAAGCCAGGTCGCCCCAATCGTTTCCCCACGGCTGATTGCCGCAATAAAGTGCTGCCCCGGAGCATCCAGCATCCGACGCCAGTCCAGTGGTGAAGTACGATAATGTGCGCCAGACAGTAAGCGGTACATCTGTTGTAGTTGTTGCGATGGTTGTAACTCGCTGGCTCGTTCAATGACCTGCAAAGAAATCATACCTTGCGGGGCTGTCGTTATGTCGATTTCATCAAATAGCAAAACAGCGTCAATTAACTTTTCCAGCGGATCATTTGCAGCCCAACGGATGGGAGTTGAAAGGGTGTAGCGCGTCAGTTCGTCGAGACTTGCGCAGAACTTGAGTACAAACCCGCGTCCTGTTCCTTCGTAACCCTGAACCGTGGTGGTGAGTAAAGCCCGTGGAAAATGGGAAATTAGCTGGCGTAGCTGGGGGGCCGGAAGAGCTGCGGCTTCATCAATGATGAGCCAGTCGGCCTGAAATGCATCGGGGTTGGCAAGCAGTGCGTCAGGCGCAACAAAGTTAAAGCGATCGCCAGCATGCTCAGCGAGCACATCTGTCGCCGCTTTTCCGGGAGCGGTTACCAGCCCTTTGCCTGGAATCCTTTGCAGTAACATTCCCGCCAGCGCAGATTTACCACGCCCTCTCGGTGCGGTAACCACCGCAACGCCCGCAGACATGTTCAAAAGCTCATCCAGAATAGCGGCCTGCTCTGCAAAAGGTGCACCATTGGCTGCATGCCATTTTGGACGTGGCGAGAAATCAGGGATTTGCAGCGGCTGATGCTGCTGCCAGAGCACGCATTCGTTATCAACACTGATACAGTGCTGTAGATGAGCGATAAAATGTGGTGTGGGAATCGCTTCCGGCTGCTCACTCCAGCGGTTTGAATCGCAATCTGGCTGCATCGACCAATTGTCCCATTCGGGAGCCAGCAGAACTAACCAACTGCCCGCTTTAAGCGTTCCCGCAAGGGCTGCCAGCGATTCAGCATCCAACCCTTCTCTTGCATCAAAGACCGCATGCAGAAACTCACGACCCAATAGAGTGCGCAGTGCCGACGTTGCACAATGAAGCGGCAATTCCGGTGCGGCCCCAACCCATAGCCAGTCACCGGGTAATTGCCGGGTAAGAGATTGTACCTGCTGGCTACTCCAGGTTTTCTCACCCGCCATGATAATCATACGGCGAATACCAGCATCAGCCATACTGGCGGTTGCTTGCCTTAGCAGCTCCATGGCTTGCGTCCTTGTCACATCTCGTTATTTGGCGGTATTACCGAAGGTATTGCACTGCGCCGGGTCGCCGCTATCGAAACCGCGTTTGAACCAGGTATAGCGCTGTTCTGAAGTGCCATGGGTGAAGCTGTCGGGAACTACGCGTCCCTGACTCTGTTGTTGCAGTTTATCATCGCCAATCGCTTCAGCTGCATTCAACGCTTCCTGCAAATCTCCGGCATCCAACACTTCTTGTTTTTGCATGCTGTTACCCCAGACACCCGCGAAGCAATCAGCCTGCAATTCCATTTTTACAGAAAGACGATTGCCCTCCGCCTGGCTTACACCCTGCTGGAGCTGGCGGACTTTCGGTTCAATCCCTAACAATTTCTGCACGTGGTGGCCGACTTCATGAGCAATGACATAGCCTTGAGCGAAATCACCATCAGCGCCCAGTTTGCTTTTCATTTCATCATAGAAAGAGAGATCGATATACACCGTGCTGTCAGCCGGGCAGTAGAAAGGCCCCATGATTGACTGACCAGTGCCACAACCAGTACGCGTACTGCCACGATACATCACCAGTTTTGGTGGTTGATAAGTACGCCCCATCTTCTGGAAAACTTCTCCCCAGGAGTCCTCGGTCGTGGCCAGAATAACCCGGGTAAATTTAGCGGCTTCGTCATCGTTAGGACTGATAGATCGTTGCGTAGATTGCTGTTGCGGAACTGGCTGCCCACCGAGCATTGAGGTGAGATCGACACCATAATAGCTCGCCACAACGACCACTATTAATAAGATGATACCGCCTTTACCGCCGGGTAAGCGGAATCCACCACCACCGCCTCCGAAGCTTGGGCCAGAAGAGTTGTTTCGTCTGTCTTCAACATTGTCGCTTTCGCGACGACCTTGCCAGCGCATAGTCGACCTCATTATTCACAACTTGTAATAAGTAGATCGTAGGTGGTTAATTCCAGGATTACCATAGGAAACAAGACGTGAAAAAGCCGAATGTGAGAACACATTCGGCTTCATAAGAATCGTGCGAGATTTTAGTCTAATTGAACGCCAAGACGACGAGCGACTTCTTCATAAGCTTCAATCAGGCCACCAAGGCTCTGGCGGAAACGGTCTTTGTCCATCTTGTCGAGGGTTTCTTTGTCCCACAAGCGGCTACCGTCTGGGGAAAACTCATCACCCAGTACAACCTCGCCGTTGAACAAACCAAATTCCAGCTTGAAATCGACCAGGATCAGACCCGCGTCATCAAACAGTTTGCTCAGAACATCGTTAGCTTTGTAGCTCAACTCACGCATACGAGCCAAATTCTCTTTGTTCACCCAACCAAAGGTTTCACAGTAAGATTCATTGACCATCGGATCATGCATCGCATCGTTTTTCAGGAACAGGTCAAACAGCGGTGGATTCAGCTCAATGCCTTCTTCAATACCGAGGCGTTTAACCAGTGAGCCTGCCGCACGGTTACGAATTACACACTCAACCGGCACCATATCCAGCTTTTTCACCAGCACTTCGTTGTCGGAGAGCAGAGCTTCCATTTGCGTAGGAATGCCCGCCTCTTCCAGTTTAGTCATAATGAAATGGTTGAACTTATTGTTCACCATGCCTTTACGGTCAAACTGTTCAATACGAGCACCATCTCCTGCTGAAGTATCATTGCGGAATTCGAGCACCAACAGATCCGGATTTTCCGTGCTGTATACGGTTTTCGCTTTGCCACGATACAACTCAGCTTGCTTTTGCATCTTTCTTACTCCAGGTGTGATTTAACTAAAAATTCCGCTATCTGTGTCTACGCACACGTTTGCGTAGCCTAACAGAAAAAAGGCCAGAGAGCTCTGGCCTTTAAATGTTACTTGCTGAATGCCGCCTGGAATGCAGCTACCAGAGCATCGTTCTGAGACTGCGTCAGCGTGTGACCTTTTGGATCGATGAACTGCAGACTGCTGCGGTTATCGAGGTCGCCCACTTGCAGTTTATAGTCGCCACTGGACAGACCCGGGTCTTTCGCACCTAAATCTTGCCATGCACTGTCAGACAATGGTTTGTATGTTACAGCCATGCTGCCTGTTGAACGCGTAGAGTCGGTGACTTTCATGCCCACTTTCTCAAGCGTTGCCGGTAAACGGTTCCATACGACGTTGAATGGACCACGCACCACCAGCATTGGCAGGCCAGTGTCATCAGCGGCACTTTGAACATCAAGTTGCGTTGCTGCACGGCTTTCTTTCGCATTTTGCAGATCGGTCTGGGTTTTATCCAGTGCCGCACTGATGCTGTTAAGCATTTCTGCACTATAACGTTGCATAGATGCCGCATCAGCAATTGGCTTGCCGGCCTGTTCCAGATTCAGCAGCTTAACCACCACAGCTTGTTGATAGCCTTGAGGTTTCACACTGATTTGATAGCGCCCACGGTACTGCTGATCTTCATCAGCACGGTTCCATTGGACCCAGTCAGTGGTCAGCGTTTGGCTTGCGTCATCACGTTTATCAATACCGTAATTTTTCGCCTGTACAGCGCTTACGACCTGTGGCCACAGCGTTGCACCACGCGCACTTTCAACCATCAGAGTTGCGGTGTCCCCAGTAAACTGAGTACGTGCGCCACTGACTAATGCCAGAGGTTGAGCCGGCGGACGGATATCCAGCTGTTTGCCTACTGCGCCGCTGCCGTTGGTGACCGGAATATTGTATTCACCATTCTGCACCGGCAGGATCATCCCCGCCGGGGAGTGGATTTCCGCGAGGGGTGCTGCATCCAGATAGGATTCGTCACCACTAACCTGGCGCTTATAACGCTGGTCGGTGCTACATGCTGCTAACAGCATGGCTAACGAAACCACTGCAACTTTCGCCACCGTCGACTTCTGTACTGAGTAAGCCATCAAATCTCCCTAAACTTTACAGCAAACCGGCATGCTTGAGCGCGCTAACAATCACCGGACGACTGGCTTCAGTCAGCGGTGTCATTGGCAGGCGTAAGGTATCGGTTGCCACAAGTCCCAACTCCCTACATGCCCATTTGACTGGGATAGGGTTGGGTTCAACAAATAATTTATTGTGCAGCGGCATCAAACGTTCGTTGATAACGCGCGCTTGCGCATATTGCCCATTGGCGGCCAGTTTACACACTTCTGCCATTTCTCGCGCGGCTACGTTTGCCGTCACAGAAATCACACCGTGCCCACCCAATTGCATAAAGTCCAGCGCACTAGCGTCATCGCCGCTAACCAGGATGAAGTCATCTTCAACCAGCTCTTTGATCTGGTTTACTCGTGTTAAGTTCCCGGTCGCTTCTTTGATACCAATAATATTTTTAATCTTCGCCAAACGGCCTACTGTTTCAGGCAGCATGTCGCAACCGGTACGAGATGGCACATTGTACAGCATCTGCGGCAGGTCTGTACTTCCAGCGATGGCTTTGAAGTGCTGATATAGCCCTTCCTGGGTTGGGCGATTGTAGTATGGAGTTACCGTCAGGCAGCCCACAATTCCGCTGTTTTCGAAACGCTTTGTCAGCGAGATAGCTTCAGAGGTGGCATTAGCGCCAGTCCCCGCGATAATCGGAATACGGCCATCGGCCAGTTCCAGCGTCATCAGTACCACATCACCGTGCTCGTCATGGCTCAACGTAGCAGACTCTCCGGTCGTACCTACCGAGACAATCGCCGAGGTCCCGCTGGCGACATGGTAATCAATCAGTTTTTTCAGGCTTGACCGGCAGACATTACCTTTCTCATCCATCGGCGTCACAAGCGCGACAATACTTCCAGTGAACATTGGCCATCCTCTGTGCTAACAAGTGTCTCAATGGTACGTTTGGTGCAGGATCAAAAGCAAGTCACCAGGTGACGCTACACGGTTGTACGCAACTTTTTTTTATGCTTTCCTTATGATATCTCACCGATTCACAGGAAGAACACGTTTGACACTCTCACCACACCATTATTTGGTCATTACGGCCCTTGGGGCGGACAGACCTGGTATTGTTAATACCATCACCCGCCATGTGAGCAGTTGCGGCTGTAATATTGAAGACAGTCGCCTCGCTATGCTCGGTGAAGAGTTCACGTTTATTATGCTGCTATCGGGCAGTTGGAATGCCATAACCCTGATTGAATCAACGCTACCGCTGAAAGGTGCTGAGCTAGATTTATTAATCGTTATGAAACGTACCGCAGCGCAAGAGCGCCCAGCAATGCCAGCAACAGTCTGGGTGCAGGTAGAAGTGACCGACTCGCCTCATTTAATCGAGCGTTTCACCCATCTGTTTGATGCCCATCACATGAATATTGCGGAATTGAGTTCACGTACCCAGCCGGCTCAGGATGGCAATCCACCCCAGCTGTATATTCAGATAACAGCTCATAGTCCGGCAGGTCAGGATGCGAATGTTATCGAAGATGAATTCAAGGCCCTCTGTACAGAACTTAAAGCACAAGGCAGTATTAACGTTGTGAATTATCCACAGCAAGATGATTAAGACGGAGAGTTGTAATGAGCCCACTGAAAGCCGGTGACAGTGCACCGAAATTTAGCTTGCCTGATCAAGACGGCGAGCAGATAAATTTAACCGACTTCCAGGGACAGCGCGTTCTGGTTTATTTTTATCCTAAAGCGATGACGCCAGGCTGCACCGTGCAAGCATGTGGCTTGCGCGACAACATGGATGCGTTGAAACAAAGTGGTGTGGAAGTGCTGGGTATTAGCACCGACAAGCCAGAGAAACTTTCACGTTTTGCCGAAAAAGAGTTACTCAACTTCACCCTGCTTTCTGATGAAGACCACCAAGTCTGTGAGCAATTTGGGGTTTGGGGCGAGAAGTCATTTATGGGTAAAACCTACGACGGCATCCATCGCATTAGCTTCTTGTTGGATGGTGAAGGGAAAGTTGAAAAAGTGTTTGATGATTTCAAAACCAGCAACCATCACGACATTGTGGTGAACTGGCTGAAAGAAAACGCTTAATAGCTACGCTAAAAATATTAAAAAAGCCGACTTTATGTCGGCTTTTTACTTTCTCTAGTTTGGCTTATCGTCTATCAACACGCTATCCGGCCAGGCATGCACCACCGCTTTAATCAGGGTAGCAAGTGGAATCGCGAAGAAGACCCCCCAGAACCCCCACAGACCGCCAAAAATAACTACCGACAAAATGATGACCAATGGATGCAGGTTAACCGCTTCGGAAAATAATACCGGTACCAACAGATTGCCATCTAATGCCTGAATAATTAAATACACGGCAAATAGCGTCCAGAACTCTGGCCCCACTCCAAATTGGAATAACGCCACGCACACCACTGGGATTGTCACGACAAACGCGCCAATATATGGAATCAGCACAGAGAATCCGACCAGCACCGCCAGCAGCAGAGAGTAATTCAGGCCAAAAATCACAAAACCAATATAGGTCACCACACCCACAACCAGCATTTCCAGCACTTTGCCGCGGATGTAGTTCGTAATTTGCTGATTCATCTCCAGCCATACCTGCCCCGCAAGCCCACGGTTTCGAGGTAAAACCCGGCGAACAGCATTAAGCATCTGTTCTTTGTCTTTAACGAGGAAGAACACCATTAACGGCACTAACACCAGATAGATTGCCAGCGTTAACAGCCCAACTAATGAAGCCAGTGAATATTTGACCACTTGATCGCCCATACCCATCATGCGCCCACGCATGTTCTCGGCGATGGCATCAATGATGCCTGCATCAACCAGTGCCGGGTAACGTCTTGGCAGTGTGGCGGCATAATCGGAAAGTTTATTCAGCATTCCCGGCATGTCACGTATCAGATAGATACCCTGCTGCCAGGCAACTGGCGCAACCACCAGCACCATCAACAGCAAAATGCCGACAAACAGCACCAATACAATTGTAGCAGCCCAGGTTCGAGAACATCCGATACGCTGAAGCCGTGCGGTTGGCCACTCCAGTAAATAAGCCAGCACAATCGCCACCAACAGCGGCGCTAACAGTCCGTGGAAGAAGAACAGAATGACAAATCCTGCAACCAGAATGACTAGCAGTGCGATAGCCTCCGGATCGCTAAACCGTCGTCGATACCACTGCAACAACATTTCAAGCATACATCCCTTCCCTGACAGCATTGTGCGAGGAGAGATTGTATCTAAATGTCACTGTAAAGACTTTGCTTTTTATCTCTGTTCAATGGCGGTTTAAAATTGTCGCAGATAAGATAGGTCTCAGTCATGCGGTGGGCTACAGTTCATCTTTGTATGCGAACAAATTCACGTAATACATGTCGAAGATTAACTTTGATTAAACAGGACAGGACGTATGTTCAAGCAGTTGAAAAAATCGCTGGTTGCAACACTGATGGCAGCTTTGCTTGCGGGTCCAGTAACTCCAGCCTTTGCGGACGTTAGCGACCAACTGCCAGATATGGGAACTTCAGCAGGTAATACTCTGTCAATTGGCCAGGAAATGCAGATGGGCGACTTTTATGTTCGTCAGCTGCGAGGCAGCGCCCCATTAATCAATGATCCTTTGCTCGTGCAGTACATCAACAAACTGGGTATGCGTCTGGTTAGCCATGCCAACTCAGTTAAGACCCCATTCCATTTCTTTCTGATCAATAACGACGAAATCAACGCCTTTGCTTTCTTCGGCGGCAACGTGGTGCTGCACTCTGCGCTATTCCGTTATGCCGATAATGAAAGCCAGCTCGCGTCGGTTATGGCGCACGAAATCTCTCACGTCACACAACGTCACCTGGCGCGAGCCATGGAAGATCAGAAAAAAAATGCCCCGCTAACCTGGGTGGGTGCATTAGGGTCTATTTTACTGGCGATGGCCAGCCCACAAGCGGGGATGGCGGCGTTAAGTGGAACACTCGCCGGCACACAACAGGGCATGATCAGCTTCACGCAACAAAACGAGCAGGAAGCAGACCGCATCGGTATTCAGGTGTTACAGCGCTCCGGTTTCGATCCACAAGCGATGCCAACCTTCCTCGAGAAACTGCTCGACCAGTCGCGTTATTCATCTCGCCCACCGGAAATTTTGCTCACCCACCCATTGCCTGAAAGCCGTTTGGCAGATGCGCGCAACCGCGCCAACCAAATGCGGCCGGTGGTGACACAATCTTCAGAAGATTTTTACATGGCAAAAGCCCGTACGTTGGGTATGTACAACTCCGGACGTAACCAACTAACCAGTGATTTATTAGATAGCTGGTCCAAGGGAAATATTCGCGAACAACACGCGGCGGCATATGGTCGTGCGCTTCAGGCGATGGGCGGTAATAAATGGGATGAGGCCCGTAAGCTTTTGCAACCACTGCTTACCGCACAACCTACAAATGCGTGGTATCTCGATTTATCTACCGATATTGACCTTGGGCAAAATAAATTCGCAGACGCTATCAATCGACTGAAAAACGCGCCTGATTTAAAACAGAACCCGGTATTACAGCTTAACCTTGCTAACGCCTACGTTCAGGCAAAACAACCAGAGCAGGCGGCAACAATTCTCAATCGTTATACCTTCGCTCACCCTGATGATAGCAATGCCTGGGATTTGTTAGCGCAAACCGAGGCAGATTTAGGCAATCGTGATCAAGAGCTCGCTGCACGCGCTGAGGTTATGGCACTCGTTGGACGCCTCGACCAGGCTATTTCGCTACTCAGTAGTGCCAGCGCTCAGGTGAAATTGGGTAGCTTGCAGCAAGCCCGTTATGATGCGCGAATCGATCAGTTCCGCGAATTGCAAAAACGCTTCCTTCCGTATTCTAAGATGTAACAGGAGTTACGATGTCTACAGCCGTTTCTATTTATCACAATCCGCGCTGCTCTAAGAGCCGTGAAACGTTAAGCCTGCTAAAAGCAAATGGCGTAGAACCCGAAGTGGTGCTGTACCTGGAAACCCATCCGGATGCGGCAACCATCAAAATGTTATTGAGCCAATTGGGTTTTGCCAGCGCACGCGAGTTAATGCGTCAGAAAGAGGATTTGTACAAGGAGTTGAATCTGGTAGATAGCTCATTAAGCGAAGAGCAATTGATTCAGGCGATGGTCGATAATCCAAAGCTGATTGAGCGCCCGATAGTGCTGGCTAATGGCCAAGCCCGTATTGGTCGCCCGCCTGAGTCGGTGCTAGAAATTTTGTAGTGATAATGGCGGATGCCGCGCTGGGTATCCGCCAAACGAATTAAAGACTCAGAATCTCTTTCACAAACGGGATCGTCAGTTTACGTTGCGCCGTGATAGAAGCATGATCTAGCTGATCGAGCGTCATAAACAGCGTACGCATTTCGCGATCCAAACGTTTTAACAGGAACCGGCCCACATCTTCTGGCAGCTCAAAACCGCGCAGTCGTGAACGCAGTTGCAGGGCCTGAAGTTTGTCTTCGTCGGAAAGCGGTTGCAGCTTATAGATTTGGCCCCAGTCAAGGCGCGATGCGAGGTCGGGAAGTTGCAAATTGAGTTGGCGCGGAGGACGATCGCCGGTAATCAACAAACGGGTTTTTCCTGATTCAAGAATGCGGTTATAGAGATTAAAAATCGCCATTTCCCACAGTTCGTCGCCCGCTACACACTCGATATTGTCGATACACACAAGCGAAAGCTGTTCCATACCGTCCAATACTTCCGGAACAAACCAGGTGCGCTTATCAAGCGGCACATAGCCAACAGCTTCGCCACGTTGTGACAGTTCCGCACAGGCGGCATGCAACAAATGGCTGCGCCCTCCTCCCTCTCGCGACCAGAAATAGATATATCCGCTGTGATCCTGACGGAGCACGGACTGGAGTGCGGCGAGTAAAGAAGGGTTATCACCCGGCCAGAAACTCGCAAAAGTTTCGTCATCAGGCAAATAGAGTGGCAGTGATAGCTGTGCCGGCGTATTCAGAATTACCTCAACCATAACAGGCAGAAAAACGCAGAGAGTCTAACACAGAAATGAGGATCAATAGAACCGGGCGAACGCGCCGCCCGGCTTGAAGCAAAACTACGATTTTACGTCGTTTTCTTCAGCATCCAGCACCACTTCTTCCGGGCGCAGTACGCTGATAAGTTTGAAGATCAGGCTCAGACTCACGCCAACAACTGTCGCCAGCGCCATACCTTTAAGCTCAGCCGCGCCAATGTGCACTTTCGCACCACTCACACCGATAATCAGGATAACGGAGGTCAGGATCAGGTTTTGCGTTTTGTTGTAATCGACTTTTGACTCGATCAACACGCGAATACCGGATGCACCGATCACGCCGTACAGCAGCAGAGAAACGCCACCAATCACTGGAACCGGGATAATCTGAATCGCTGCCGCCAGTTTGCCAACGCAAGAAAGCAGAATCGCCAGAATCGCCGCGCCACCAATAACCCAGGTGGAATAAACACGGGTAATGGCCATAACGCCGATGTTCTCACCATAAGTAGTGTTTGGTGTCGAACCAAAGAAGCCGGAGAAAATCGTTGAAATCCCGTTGGCGAACATTGAACGATGCAGGCCTGGGTCACGAATCAAATCTTTCTTGACGATATTTGCCGTTACGACCAGGTGACCCACGTGTTCTGCAATCACTACCAGTGCTGCAGGCAGAATGGTGAAGATCGCAAACCACTCGAAACGCGGGGTGTAGAAGGTTGGCAGTGCAAACCAGTGCGCGTTAACAATTGGCGTGACATCGACCACGCCCATGGCGAAGGAGAGTGCATAACCGGCCAGCACACCGATAAGAATCGGGATAATCGCCAGGAAGCCGCGGAACAGAACCGAACCAAAGATGGTTACCCCAAGCGTCACCAGGGAAATAATAATGGTGGTTGAGTCAGGTGAAGTGCCATCAGCAGGTAGAAGGCCAGCCATATTCGCCGCAACACCCGCCAGTTCAAGGCCGATAACTGCCACAATCGCCCCCATTGCCGCCGGAGGGAACATCACATCCAGCCAGCCAGTACCGGCTTTTTTGACAATCAGCGCCACGATACAGAACAACACGCCGCACATGATAAAACCGCCCAGCGCCACTTCATAACCCAGCGGTAGGAGTAGCAGTACCGGTGAAATAAACGCAAAGCTCGAACCGAGATAAGCCGGGATCTTGCCTTTACAGATAAAGAGATACAGCAGCGTCCCAATCCCGTTAAACAGCAGCACCGTCGCCGGGTTAATGTGGAACAGGATCGGCACCAGAACGGTGGCACCAAACATCGCGAACAGATGTTGCAAACTTAACGGTATCGTTTGCAGCAGGGGTGGTCTTTCGCTCACTCCAATGGCGCGGCGTGTCATGTTGTTTACCTCTGAGTATGGTGGTGTTGTGTTTTAGTCAAAAAAAAGCCGACTCTCAAAGTCGGCTCAATTTTATTGAATCAATTATTTGGTACCGAAAATCTTATCGCCGGCATCGCCGAGGCCCGGAATAATGTATCCGTGCTCATTCAGACCCTGATCGATAGAAGCAGTGAACAGCTCTACGTCCGGGTGCGCTTTTTCCAGCGCTGCGATACCTTCAGGTGCTGCGACCAGAACCAACACTTTAATGCTGGTACAACCAGCGTTTTTCAGCAGGTCGATGGTCGCAATCATAGAACCGCCGGTTGCCAGCATAGGGTCAACCACTAGCGCCATACGTTCTTCAATGTTAGAAACCAGTTTCTGGAAGTAAGGAACTGGCTCCAGGGTTTCTTCGTTACGGTAGATACCCACAACGCTGATACGCGCGCTTGGAACGTTTTCCAGCACGCCTTCCATCATGCCCAGACCGGCACGCAGAATTGGCACAACGGTAATCTTCTTACCTTTGATTTGATCAATCTCTACCGGGCCATTCCAGCCTTCGATAGTGACTTTTTCAGTTTCCAGATCCGCCGTGGCTTCGTAAGTCAGCAAGCTGCCAACTTCTGAGGCGAGTTCACGAAAGCGTTTGGTGCTAATGTCGTTCTCACGCATCAGGCCCAGCTTGTGTTTGACGAGTGGGTGTTTGACTTCCACGATCTTCATACTCTTTCTCCCCGAGATAGTTGGCCACCATAAAAAAAATCGCCGGATTATACCGCTTTTTTAACACCGCGCCACCGCTTCGAGATCAAGTTGGGTGAAATGAGTATAGATTGATAATAATTACATCCCGCTGAATAAGAGGCTCGCAAACGTTTGCCTGCACTGTTAGAATTGCGGCGTTTTTTATTTCTAACCCATCCGCGGGGACTAAGCAGTGACCGACAAAACCTCTCTTAGCTATAAAGATGCCGGTGTTGATATTGATGCTGGTAACGCTCTGGTCGATAAAATCAAAGGTGTAGTGAAAAAGACTCGCCGCCCGGAAGTCATGGGTGGGCTGGGCGGTTTCGGTGCGTTGTGCGCGTTACCTCAAAAGTATCGTGAGCCTGTGCTGGTTTCCGGCACCGACGGTGTGGGTACTAAATTACGTCTGGCGATGGATTTAAAGCGCCACGACACTATCGGCATCGATCTGGTCGCGATGTGTGTGAATGACCTGATTGTTCAAGGTGCTGAGCCGCTGTTTTTCCTTGATTATTATGCAACAGGCAAACTTGAAGTAGAGACTGCTGCGAGCGTTATTTCTGGTATTGCCGAAGGTTGTCTGCAATCTGGCTGTGCATTAGTTGGCGGTGAAACGGCTGAAATGCCGGGCATGTACCATGGCGAAGATTACGACGTTGCTGGCTTCTGTGTTGGCGTGGTCGAAAAATCTGAAATCATCGATGGTTCTAAAGTCACTGACGGTGATGTGCTGATTGCCCTGGCATCAAGTGGCCCACACTCCAACGGTTATTCTCTGGTACGTAAAGTGCTGGAAGTGAGCGGTACTGACCCGCTGACTACAGAGCTTGAAGGCAAACCGCTGGCCGATCATTTACTGGAACCGACTCGCATTTATGTGAAGCCGATTCTGGAATTAATTGAAAACGTTGATATTCATGCAATTGCACACCTGACTGGCGGTGGTTTCTGGGAAAATATCCCTCGCGTTCTTCCAGACAACACGCAGGCGATTATTGCTGAATCTTCATGGCAGTGGCCTGCGGTATTCAACTGGTTGCAAAAAGCCGGGAATATCAGCCGTCACGAAATGTACCGCACCTTTAACTGCGGTGTCGGCATGCTGATTGCCCTGCCTGAGTCAGAAGCTGATAAAGCGATAGAATTTTTGAACGCAAAAGGTGAAAACGCCTGGAAAATCGGTAGTATCAAAGCTTCTGATTCCTCCGAGCGCGTGGTTATTGAGTAATGAGACGTATAGTGGTGCTAATTTCCGGCAACGGAAGCAATCTTCAGGCAATTATCGATGCCTGTAAGCTGAAAAAGATTAATGCCACCGTGGCGGCTGTATTCAGTAATAAAACCGATGCCTTAGGTCTTGAGCGAGCGCGTGCTGCGGAAATTCCTGCTCACGCGTTAACGGCTAGCCAATTCGCTGACCGCGCAGCGTTCGATCGTGAGCTAATGCTTGAGATCGATGCCTACGCTCCCGATCTGGTGGTGCTAGCAGGTTATATGCGCATTCTTAGCCCGGAGTTTGTCGGTCATTACGCAGGGCGACTGATCAACATCCACCCTTCTTTGCTGCCAAAATATCCCGGCCTCAATACTCATAGCCAGGTGTTGGAAAACGGCGATGAAGTGCATGGAACATCCGTGCATTTTGTCACTGAGGAGCTAGATGGCGGGCCGGTTATTCTTCAGGCTAAAGTACCGGTTTTTGAAGGTGATGATGAAGAAGACATCACCGCCCGCGTGCAGAATCAGGAACACGCTATTTATCCGTTAGTTGTCTCCTGGTTTGTCGAAGGACGCCTGGAAATGCGTGAAAATAGCGCCTGGCTGGATGGCAACAAATTGCCACCGCAGGGTCATGCTGCAGACGAATAAAAATTTAGGGGCTACGGCCCCTTTTTCACGCCTCCGCCCTACAACGCTTACTAAACTTCATCATGATTTGTCATACTTTACGGCCATCGTTGGACATTCCACGGCAAAGCTCGCCATAATGACAGACGTGACGGCATTTTAACGTCCACGAAAACGGAGTGTGAGGGCTAATGGGTCAGGATAAGCTGTATATCGAAAAAGAACTGAGCTGGTTGTCTTTTAACGAACGTGTGCTCCAGGAAGCAGCGGATAAAATTAACCCGCTGATTGAGAGAATGCGTTTTCTCGGCATCTATTCGAATAACCTTGATGAATTTTACAAAGTTCGTTTCGCCGAGCTAAAACGGCGCATTCTGATCAGCGAAGAACAAGGTACGGCTCCTAACTCGCGCCATTTACTCAACAAAATTCAGGCGCGTGTTCTAAAAGCCGATCAAGAGTTTGATGGGCTGTATAACGATCTGCTGCTGGAAATGGCGCGTAATCAGATCTTCTTGATTAATGAACGCCAGCTTTCCCCGAATCAGCAAAACTGGCTGCGACATTACTTTAAACACTATTTGCGCCAGCACATCACACCGATCCTGATTAACCACGACACCGACCTGGTGCAGTTTCTTAAAGATGACTACACCTACCTCGCAGTAGAGATCATTCGGGGCGATGACATTCGCTACGCATTGCTGGAAATTCCATCAGATAAAGTGCCGCGCTTTGTAAATTTGCCGCCGGAAGCACCACGCCGCCGTAAGCCGATGATCCTGCTCGATAACATTCTGCGTTATTGCCTGGACGATATTTTCAAAGGTTTCTTCGATTACGATTCGTTGAACGCCTACTCAATGAAAATGACTCGCGACGCAGAATATGACCTCGTGACTGAAATGGAATCCAGCCTGCTGGAATTGATGTCATCAAGCCTGAAACAGCGTTTGACCGCTGAGCCAGTGCGTTTTGTGTATCAGCGTGATATGCCTGATGCGATGGTTGAAATGCTGCGTAACAAGCTGACCATCACCAATTACGATTCCATCGTACCGGGTGGTCGCTACCATAACTTTAAAGATTTCATTAACTTTCCTAATGTCGGCAAAGCCAATTTAGTGAATAAGCCGATGCCGCGTTTGCGCCATATCTGGTTCGATAAATTCCGTAACGGCTTTGATGCGATACGTAATCGTGACGTGCTGCTCTACTATCCGTATCACACCTTTGAGCACGTACTGGAATTGTTGCGCCAGGCGTCGTTCGACCCAAGCGTGCTGGCGATTAAAATCAATATTTATCGCGTGGCAAAAGACTCGCGCATTATCGAATCGATGATTCATGCTGCGCACAACGGTAAGAAAGTCACCGTGGTAGTTGAGCTGCAAGCGCGCTTTGACGAAGAAGCCAATATACATTGGGCTAAACGTCTGACTGAAGCGGGCGTACACGTTATCTTCTCAGCCCCTGGCCTGAAGATTCACGCCAAATTATTCCTGATCTCTCGTAAAGAGGGTGAAGAGGTTGTGCGTTATGCCCACATCGGTACCGGTAACTTTAACGAAAAAACCGCACGTCTTTATACCGACTATTCGTTACTGACCTGCGATGCACGCATCACCAACGAAGTACGCCGCGTATTTAACTTTATCGAAAACCCTTATCGCCCGGTGACATTCGAGCATCTGATGGTTTCACCACAGAACTCACGCCGCCTGCTTTACGATTTGGTCGATAAAGAAATCGCTAATGCACAAAACGGCGAGCCATCTGGCATCACGCTGAAACTGAATAACCTGGTCGATAAAGGGCTGGTAGACCGCCTGTATGCGGCTTCTAGCTCAGGTGTAAAAGTAAATCTGCTGATCCGTGGCATGTGCTCGCTTATCCCGAATCTGGAAGGTATCAGTGACAATATCCGCGTAATCAGTATCGTTGACCGCTATCTCGAGCACGATCGCGTCTATGTGTTTGAAAATGGCGGCGACAAAAAAGTGTATCTCTCCTCTGCCGATTGGATGACGCGCAACATTGATTACCGCATCGAGGTGGCCGTCGCTATTCTCGACCCGCGCCTGAAACAACGGGTGCTGGATATCATTGAAATACTGTTCAGTGATACGGTTAAAGCGCGCTACATCGACAAAGAACTGAGTAATCGCTATGTACCGCGCGGCAACCGCCGTAAGGTACGCTCGCAACTGGCGATTTACGATTACATTAAATCTCTTGAACAACCTGAATAACGCACTATGTCGACTATAAAACTATGTTGATGATAAAAACATGCCGATAAAAAAACATGCTCCACGGCCGCAAGAGTTTGCAGCGGTAGACCTTGGTTCGAACAGTTTCCACATGGTTATCGCACGTGTGGTAGATGGCGCAATGCAAATCATTGGTCGTCTGAAACAACGCGTCCATTTGGCCGATGGTCTGAATGCTGAAAACGAGTTAAGCGAAGAAGCGATAGAGCGAGGGCTGTCGTGTCTTGCGTTATTTGCTGAACGTCTTCAGGGGTTCTCTGCGGAAAACGTCTGTATCGTGGGTACTCACAGTTTGCGCCTGGCCGTTAACGCCGAAGAGTTCCTTAAGCGTGCCGAACAAGTTATCCCCTACCCGATTGAAATTATCTCCGGTAACGAAGAAGCACGTCTGATTTTCATGGGTGTAGAACATACCCAGCCAGAAAAAGGCCGCAAACTGGTTATTGATATTGGTGGTGGCTCAACCGAACTGGTGATTGGTGAGGATTTCGAGCCAATGCTGGTCGAAAGCCGCCGCATGGGTTGCGTGAGCTTTGCACAAAACTTTTTCCCAAAAGGGAATATCACCCCCGAAAACTTTAAACGCGCTCGCCTCGCAGCTGTACAGAAGCTGGAAAACCTCTCCTGGCAGTACCGCTTACAGGGCTGGAATGTGGCGATGGGGGCCTCTGGCACCATCAAAGCGGCGCATGAAGTGCTGGTCAACATGGGCGAAAAGGACGGGATTATCACCCCTGAACGCCTGGAAATGCTGCGTGATGAAGTGCTGAAGTATAAGAGTTTCAGCACTATGAGCCTTCCGGGGTTATCGGAAGAGCGTAAAGCGGTGTTTGTGCCCGGTCTTGCGATTCTCTGCGGTGTTTTCGACTCGCTGGCCATTCGAGAGTTACGTCTGTCTGACGGGGCTCTGCGCGAAGGTGTGCTGTATGAAATGGAGGGCCGCTTCCGCCATCAGGATATTCGTATCCGTACCGCACAGAGTCTGGCAAACCAGTACCATATTGACAGCGATCAGGCTAAACGCGTACTGACAACGACTGAGCATATCTATCAGCAGTGGGAACTACAAAACCCAAAACAAGCTAATCCGCAAATGGCCGCGCTGTTGAAATGGTCAGCGATGTTGCACGAAGTTGGACTGAATATTAACCATAGTGGGCTACACCGCCACTCGGCTTATATCCTGCAACACAGCAACTTGCCTGGCTTTAATCAAGAGCAACAGATGCTCATCGCTTCTCTGGTTCGTTATCATCGCAAAGCAGTAAAAATTGATGACCTACCACGATTTACGCTGTTTAAGAAAAAGCAGTTCCTACCGCTAATTCAAATTCTGCGCCTGGGCGTGTTACTGAATAACCAACGTCAGGCAACAACCACTCCGCCAACATTGGTGCTAGAAACTGACGAGCACCAATGGACACTGCGTTTCCCACACGACTGGTTCAGCCTGAACACTTTGGTATTGCTCGATTTGGAGCGCGAACAGCAGTATTGGGATAACACACCAGGCTGGAAGCTTAAGATTGAAGAAGAAGCCAGGCCGAACACCACCGCCTGATTATTTACACAACCAAACGCCCATCAGGGCGTTTGGTTACTCGGTATCTCGATTTTCCTGAATGACAAGCTTCTCGAGCAAAAGTGGCCGTCCAACCAAATACCCTTGTATGTAATCAATCCCCAGACTTTGCACCGCTGCTTTGACCGCCTCGCTTTCAACATACTCGGCAACCAACTGCATCTTTTTCATCCGTGCCAACTGGCAGATTGAATCAACAATTTGATAATCCAGACTACTGGTCAATATATTCCGGATAAAACTACCGTCAATTTTCAGGATATCCGCGCTAATATCTTTCAGCCGCGCATAGCTAGCATATCCCGTACCAAAGTCATCAATAGCAATCCGACAGCCCATATTTTGCAACATAGTCAAGGTCGCGTTAGCTTGCTCAAGATTGGTTAATGAGTTGCTTTCGGTGACTTCGAAAATAAGCTGCCAGGGTTCAATTTTGTAACGTTCCAGTAGACGTTTCACTTCGCTCGCAAACTGCAAACGCCCTACAGAAGCGGGGGTGAGGTTAATGGAGAAACGGCTACCGGGAAGTTGTTTGCGATACTTACTCATGAACTTAAGCGTTGCTTCTAATACCCATTTATCGATTTTAGAAGACAAGCCAAACTCATGTGCCACCGGCAAAAATGCATCGGGCATAAACATCGCATCCCCTTCGTTATCCCCTTTCATGCGTAGCAAGATTTCATGATAAGAGTCACCACGAATACCTTCGATACGTTGCGCCATCAAGATGAAACTCCCTGAATCAATGGCGACTTGCAGGCGATTCATCATCGCCACTTTCTTTCTTACCGCATTCTGCACATGGTTTGTGCCTTGCTGCTGCAAGCTTTCAGGCTTTGATGTCGAAAGTGACAAATCAGCCATGGTGCTGAGCTCACCTAGCAGGAAGTAAATATGGGTGACAGGCTGGCGTACATAACAAAAGCTGATACCCACTTGTGGCTGCATCGGCATACCATCCCACATAAAGCGGAACTGCTTAACACGATGGTCAAGGGCGTCGATACGCTCATGATAAGAGTCATAGTTCAACCGAACAGCCAGCTCATGACCAGACAAGTGATAGACACGTTCGCTGGCGGTTAATATCGGATTCAGATATTCATTGAGTTGCTGCTTGTATTGAATACGAAGTTGCACCCCGTAATTACGACCTAAAAGCTCAAGTTCGGGCACGCGTAGAAAAGCCAGCGCTGAACAAGGATAACGAGATAAGTCACGATTAAGCGCGCGCAAATTGGGCATTTGAACGATGGGGTCGATAAAAGCAACACGGCGCGCCTTGCTATGCAAAAAGCGCTGACGAGTGGTGACAACAGCCATCAAGTATATGGTGATAGAAAACACTGCGTAACAGGATGAGGCTATGGCCAGATGGAGTTGAAAGCCCATATATGGCGGCAAATAGTTATGAAAACCGCTGCACAGGATCGTCAGTATCACCGTCCATGACGTGGTGATAAACAGAAAACCAAAGCGCATCGCTCCCCACAACATTAGCGGTAGAATCAGCGTTAATGTGTAATCCGTTGTGAAAATGGTGCTGAAATCATTGAAGGGCAATAACAGCAGGCTAACCAGTACGATGACCAACACAGCCCATAGCGTAATCTCGACTTTGGTCACGCCCGATTGCATTTGAGCCTTCATCCGCGAGAAAAATGAAAACATAAAACGTGGATTTCGGAACATACGAATGACGGAGTAAAAGAAAGGCATCCCCGTCAAACAACCAATCAGCACCGCCTGAAAATTAATGAGTGTCCGGGTGTGGAGAGGGTTTTCTGCACCGATATTGTTGGATACATCATACCAACCGAAGAAAACCCCTATCTGGTAGATAACTAGAAATGTTGCAGCGTTAACTAACACCAACCACAGCATGCGTTGAGCTGTAAGTTTGATAGCACCAAACATCACTGAGCCACGCCGTGGAACGAAAATACGGTAGCCACCCCAACTAATCGTGATAGGGACGATAAAGTGAACTACTGCCAGTAATGCAGCAATTTCACCTTTTAGAGGGACATATCGGAGGAGTAACGCAATAATAATTCCCGGCAGTGCTGCCCAACCGAAAACCATCAAAAACGCTGTCATTAACCCAAGTGGCATATAGACGAGGAATACGCGCCCTCCGTCCATGACGGTATTGGCATTACACCATTCGGCTATAGGGAAAAGTAGACTCGGCAGCACCAGAGGCAGTGCCCACCATTGATTTTTATACTTGTTATACCAGCTTGCCAGATACATTAGTTATCGCCAAGAACCCTGTCGTCCAGCTCGGGTAAGTTTCGAACAGGCTTCCAACCTGGCCGATAAAACCATATCGCTATGGAATAGAGTGCAGATTCTAGTTAGGGATTGAGTTACGAAGATGATCTAAATCAATTTCTTGATGGAGATTAAAGTCCAATAGTGAATAATTCACAAAAATAACTGTAGATATACTAATCAACTAATATTAAGAAATGTTTATATAACAGGGAGAAATGATTTAGTACGTTATTCACCGATGACCCGGAATTGACCTTAGGGCATCACTGTGTATAAATATCACCGTCGCCCGCGGTTGACGGGTAAACATCAAGGATCATTTGCGTGACACAGGTTACGAGTATGCGAAGACGACATAAGTTTAACAATCGTATGACCCGCATTATTCTGCTCATCAGTTTTCTCTTCCTTTTCGGCCGTTTTGTCTATTCTGCCATCGGTGCCTGGTACCATCATCAGGACAAAGTAGAAGCACAACAAAGTAGCCTGTCAGTGGATAGCACTAACCGGTAACGCCTTCTTTTAATTAAAAATTATAACACTGATAACCGCCAGTGGGATTTGTCACGCCTATTACCCGGCCGATTTATTCGTTATCCAACCAGTTGATGAAAAATTCGCTGAACATGGAAACCTGTAATGGCTGAAAGCGGCGCTGCGGGTAAACAAACTGTAGCCCCACCTGTTTTTTGTCGTGCCTACTAAAGCCAATGAAACTGTCTGCCAACAACACTTTCAGCCGCCCTTGTTCAACATCGCGTTTAACATCCCACCAGGATTTACTGGCAATACCGGCCCCGGCCAGCACCCACTGGCGCAAAAGTGCACCGTCGTCGCACACCATGGCAGGTGTAACGCGTGCACTTTGCATTTCCCCTTCAGCCTCAAAGCGCCATTCATTCATCAGCGTTCCACGACGCTCCATCACCAGGCAGCGATGTCCAGCCAGATCTTGCACTGAATGCGGTTCCCCATGGGTATGAAGGTAAGCCGGAGATGCCACCAGCACGCGATAGTTCTGCCTGATGACTTTCGTTACCAGATTGCTGTCCGGCAGGTTACCAAAGCGAATGCTCATATCGAGCCGCAAAGAAATCAGATCCACCACATCCTCGCTCAGATACAACGAACTTTTAACTTCTGGGTGCTGGCGAGAAAAATCGAGTAACGCAGGTGATAAATACTGACGCCCAAAATCAGACGGTGCTGCAATCCGTAACGTACCACTCAGAATGCCCTCTTTCTGCATCAGTTTCGATTCGGCCAATTCCACTTCCTCAAGCACACGCAGAGCGGCGTAGTAAAACTCTTCACCGCTACGAGTCAATGCAATGGCCCGTGTTGAACGGTTAAAAAAGCGCGTCTGATAGCGTTCCTCTAATGCTTTTAGTCGCGCTGTCATGGTCGCAGGCGACAAATTCATCCGCCTACCCGCTGCCGCCAGCCCACCGGCATCAACCACGGCAACTAGCAGGGTCATATCTTCGAGCTTACCCATTATTCTAATTTCCTGAATAGATAATCAGATTTCAATGCCATTATCAAAACGACAAGCAGGACGTAAAGTCAAGGCATCATAATTATCTCGGAGTCGAATAAATGAAATCACGTCACCTGTTTGAGGCCTCTCGTGTAGGAGCAGTTGAAACCCGTAGCCGTATTGTTATGGCGCCAATGACGCGTTCTCGTTCCGCGCAGCCAGGTAATATCCCTACGGCGATGATGGCAAAGTATTACCAACAACGTGCAAGTGCCGGACTTATCATTACCGAAGCCACGCAAATTTCGCCACAAGGTCAGGGTTATTCCTGGACGCCGGGTATCCACTCTCCGGAGCAGATTACCGGCTGGCGCCTGGTGACCGATGCCGTTCATCAGGTTGGCGGGAAAATCTTCTCGCAGTTGTGGCACGTTGGCCGCATGTCCCATGAAAGTTTTCACGCTGATGGCAAACCCGTCGCACCTTCTGCACTGGCTCCAGATGCGCAAGTTTGGGTCGTGGGTGAAGACGGCGAAGGTCGAATGGTGGACTGCCCCGTTCCGCGCGAATTAACGCACGACGATATTGGCCAGGTGATTGCCGATTATCGCCAGGCGGCGCTCAATGCCATTGACGCCGGTTTCGACGGCGTAGAAGTTCATGGTGGCAACGGATATTTGATCGACCAATTCCTGCGGCGCAGTTCCAACAAACGCACCGATGAATACGGCTGTAGCCTGGCAAACCGCGTGCGTTTTGCGCAAGAAGTGCTGGAAGCCATTAGTGATGCCATTGGTGCCGACAGAACAGGTATTCGTTTGGCTCCGTTTATTACCCAGCGTGGTATGGACGATCCGCAGGCTATTGAAGCGATTCTGGCACTGGCGGCCTGGTGTGAGCAAAAAGGCATTGCCTTTATCCATCTGGCAGAAGCCGACTGGGATGACGCACCTCAGGTGCCGTATGAATTCCGTGAAACGCTACGGGCGACTTTCAGCGGTGCCATTATCGTGGCGGGGAATTACACCCAGGAGAAAGCAGAAAAGTATCTGGCGGCAGGTATCGTCGATTTAGTTGCTTTTGGACGCCCGTTTGTTGCCAACCCTGATTTCCCGCGCCGCCTTGAGGAAAACTTGCCGCTGGCACCTATTAGCAATCACGCCGCACTGTTTGGCGGCAAAGAAGCGGGTTATACCGACTATCCGGTGTGGTCTTCAGACGAAGTATAAATCCGTTCAATATCTGATAAGTTGTTTCGCATACCAATACTGAAAACACAATAAAGGGATCGCTATGAGTCAAAACGAAAAACCGAATGCCCAGCCACTTGTCTTGGGTCATGGTCCACGTACATTTGAAGTTTTTCTTGAGCCGACCTGCCCATTCTCAGTTCGCGCTTTCAATAAGCTCGGCGCACTGTTGGAAAAAGTGGGTGAAGATAACGTCACGGTGAAAATTCGCCTTCAGTCGCAACCATGGCACATGTTTTCAGGTGTGATTGTGCGCTGTATTCTGGCGGCATCCACACTGCCAGAAGGCCGAGAAGCGGCGCTTAAAGTGATACAAGCCGTTGCCGATCATCGTGAAGAATTTGAGTTTACCGATCATTGCAGCGGGCCAAATATGGATGCTACTCCGCAGCAGATTATTGACCGTATCGAACGTTATAGCGGCGTGCAGTTGGCGCAGGCATTTGCTCATCCGGCATTGCAGAATGATATTAAGTGGCACAGTAAATATGCCCGCCAGAATGGGATTCATGTTTCACCGACCTTCATGGTGAATGGCCTGGTGCAGGCCGATCTCGGCAGCGGTGATGATATAAGCGTCTGGGCAGAACGAATTTTAGCTTAAGCCGCGAAGCACATAGAATTGTGAGCAGGAGAGATTAAATGATACATGTCTTTGGGCATTTAAATCCGGACAGCGATACCATCTGCACGGCCTATGTGGCTGCGCGTTGGCTAACGATTAAAGGGCAACATGCTCAGGCGTTTCGCCTCGGTGAGTTAAATAGAGAAACAGCCTACATTTTCCGCCATGCTGACCTGACGCCCCCACCACTGCTTAATGATTCTCTTGCTGGCAAAGATGTCTGGCTGGTTGATTTCACTGAACCCGCACAAGGGCCGGCCTCGCTCAATGAAAGCAATGTCGTCGGAATTATCGACCACCACCGTCTTGGCGGCCTGATCACCCAACTCCCTCCTGAAGTCTGGATTAAACCAGTCGGCAGCAGTGCGACATTGTTATGGCTGTTGATGACCCCTGCTCATCGTCATGAGATCTCCCCTGGTGAAGCCATTTTGCTATTGGGAGCCGTGTTAAGTGATACCGTCGCACTTCGATCACCGACCACCACTGAAGACGACCACCTGGCCGTTGATGAGCTCTGTGCTCTCGCAAAAATTGAGCGTGAGGATTTCATTCGTGATTTGCTGACGGCCAAGACAGATATCATCGGCTTGAGCGCGGATGAGTTGCTCAACAAAGACAGTAAAATGTTTGATATTTTGGGGAATAAAGTCCTCGCCGCACAACTCGAATTATATTCTCTTGCGCAGGCGGAGCCGCTTATTGATGAGCTTAAATCAGCCATGGATCTGCGTGTCACTACATCAGGGGCTGGGTTGGTTGTATTGATGCTGACAGATATCAGCACGGAGTGCTCAAGGCTCTATTTTGCTGGCCCGGCACTTGCCGATAACGCGCCCGTTACCATCGCCGGAATGTTAAGTCGCAAAAAACAGCTGCTCCCCTGGCTGCACACGCGGCTCGGTTAAATTGCATCGTAAAAATCCGCCTTCGTAGAAGGCAGCATTGCTTTGGCGCCCCATAGGGGCGTACTAAGCTCCAACCCGTAGGGTCTTCGCTTCACATTCCATTCAGACTTAATTGATTATCTTCTTGTTCGTGTTTCTCTTGGTACTTCTCATATTTACGGATCATTTCTGCATTCACACCTACGGTGTCCACACAGTATCCCTTCGCCCAAAAGTGATTTCCCCAGAGCTTATGTTTTCTTAAATAGGGGAATTTATTAAACAACCGTATCGCTGTTCTTCCTTTTAAGTGTCCCATCACTTCCGATACTGACAATTTCGGCGGGATCTTTACCAGCAAATGTACATGATCTAGGGTTTTGTTGAATAAATAGAATTTAGACAGCAGATCCTACTGTCAGTCATTTTCTCAGACAATCCGTACACTTTCTGGCATTCCTGCACGCGTCATTATGTTCAGTGCACGGACCATGGCCATAGCCTCA
>NZ_LR722680.1:0-3178 GCF_902500225.1 Buttiauxella massiliensis
TGCCGCCAGGCATATTCTGTTTCATCAACCGTCATGCTTTCACACAACCATCGACTTAAAATCTCGGTTCAAGCTGAAAATCAATATCTTAGTCTCTCAACCAAAACACCTTCGGTGTTGTAAGGTTAAGCCTCACGGATCATTAGTACTGGTTAGCTCAACGTATCGCTACGCTTACACACCCAGCCTATCAACGTCGTAGTCTTCAACGTTCCTTCAGGGGAATCAAGTTCCCAGGGAGAATTCATCTCGGGGCAAGTTTCGCGCTTAGATGCTTTCAGCGCTTATCTTTTCCGCATTTAGCTACCGGGCAATGCCATTGGCATGACAACCCGAACACCAGTGATGCGTCCACTCCGGTCCTCTCGTACTAGGAGCAGCCCCCCTCAATTCTCCAGCGCCCACGGCAGATAGGGACCGAACTGTCTCACGACGTTCTAAACCCAGCTCGCGTACCACTTTAAATGGCGAACAGCCATACCCTTGGGACCTACTTCAGCCCCAGGATGTGATGAGCCGACATCGAGGTGCCAAACACCGCCGTCGATATGAACTCTTGGGCGGTATCAGCCTGTTATCCCCGGAGTACCTTTTATCCGTTGAGCGATGGCCCTTCCATTCAGAACCACCGGATCACTATGACCTGCTTTCGCACCTGCTCGAGCCGTCACTCTCGCAGTCAAGCTAGCTTATGCCATTGCACTAACCTCACGATGTCCGACCGTGATTAGCTAACCTTCGTGCTCCTCCGTTACGCTTTAGGAGGAGACCGCCCCAGTCAAACTACCCACCAGACACTGTCCGCAACCCGGATCACGGGTCTACGTTAGAACACCAGCCATTAAAGGGTGGTATTTCAAGGTTGGCTCCACGCAGACTGGCGTCCACGCTTCAAAGCCTCCCACCTATCCTACACATCAAGGACCAGTGTTCAGTGTCAAGCTATAGTAAAGGTTCACGGGGTCTTTCCGTCTTGCCGCGGGTACACTGCATCTTCACAGCGATTTCAATTTCACTGAGTCTCGGGTGGAGACAGCCTGGCCATCATTACGCCATTCGTGCAGGTCGGAACTTACCCGACAAGGAATTTCGCTACCTTAGGACCGTTATAGTTACGGCCGCCGTTTACCGGGGCTTCGATCAAGAGCTTCAGCTTGCGCTTAACCCCATCAATTAACCTTCCGGCACCGGGCAGGCGTCACACCGTATACGTCCACTTTCGTGTTTGCACAGTGCTGTGTTTTTAATAAACAGTTGCAGCCAGCTGGTATCTTCGACTGCCTTCAGCTCCACCCGCGAGGGGTTTCACCTACCGACAGCGTGCCTTCTCCCGAAGTTACGGCACCATTTTGCCTAGTTCCTTCACCCGAGTTCTCTCAAGCGCCTTGGTATTCTCTACCTGACCACCTGTGTCGGTTTGGGGTACGATTTGATGTGACCTGATGCTTAGAGGCTTTTCCTGGAAGTGCGGCATTTGTTACTTCAGCACCGTAGTGCCTCGTCATCACACCTCAGCGTTAGATAAGAGTCCGGATTTACCTAAACTCTCCGCCTACATGCTTAAACCGGGACAACCGTCGCCCGGCTAACATAGCCCTCTCCGTCCCCCCTTCGCAGTCACACCGAGTACAGGAATATTAACCTGTTTCCCATCGACTACGCCTTTCGGCCTCGCCTTAGGGGTCGACTCACCCTGCCCCGATTAACGTTGGACAGGAACCCTTGGTCTTCCGGCGAGCGGGTTTTTCACCCGCTTTATCGTTACTTATGTCAGCATTCGCACTTCTGATACCTCCACCTGCCCTCACAGGCAAGCTTCGACGGCTTACAGAACGCTCCCCTACCCAACAACGCATAAGCGTCGCTGCCGCAGCTTCGGTGCATGGTTTAGCCCCGTTACATCTTCCGCGCAGGCCGACTCGACCAGTGAGCTATTACGCTTTCTTTAAATGATGGCTGCTTCTAAGCCAACATCCTGGCTGTCTGTGCCTTCCCACATCGTTTCCCACTTAACCATGACTTTGGGACCTTAGCTGGCGGTCTGGGTTGTTTCCCTCTTCACGACGGACGTTAGCACCCGCCGTGTGTCTCCCGTGATAACATTCTTCGGTATTCGTAGTTTGCATCGGGTTGGTAAGCCGGGATGGCCCCCTAGCCGAAACAGTGCTCTACCCCCGAAGATGAGTTCACGAGGCGCTACCTAAATAGCTTTCGGGGAGAACCAGCTATCTCCCGGTTTGATTGGCCTTTCACCCCCAGCCACAAGTCATCCGCTAATTTTTCAACATTAGTCGGTTCGGTCCTCCAGTTAGTGTTACCCAACCTTCAACCTGCCCATGGCTAGATCACCGGGTTTCGGGTCTATACCCTGCAACTTAACGCCCAGTTAAGACTCGGTTTCCCTGCGGCTCCCCTATACGGTTAACCTTGCTACAGAATATAAGTCGCTGACCCATTATACAAAAGGTACGCAGTCACCCCATAAAAGAGGCTCCCACTGCTTGTACGTACACGGTTTCAGGTTCTGTTTCACTCCCCTCGCCGGGGTTCTTTTCGCCTTTCCCTCACGGTACTTGTTCGCTATCGGTCAGTCAGGAGTATTTAGCCTTGGAGGATGGTCCCCCCATATTCAGACAGGATACCACGTGTCCCGCCCTACTCTTCGAGTTCACAGCAAGTGCATTTTTGTGTACGGGAGTATCACCCTGTACCCTGCGACTTTCCAGACGCTTCCACTAATGCACAAACTGATTCAGACTCTGGGCTGTTCCCCGTTCGCTCGCCGCTACTGGGGGAATCTCGGTTGATTTCTTTTCCTCGAGGTACTTAGATGTTTCAGTTCCCTCGGTTCGCTTCGTTAAGCTATGTATTCACTTAACGATAGTGCAACGAATTGCACTGGGTTTCCCCATTCGGAAATCGTCGGTTATAACGGTTCATATCACCTTACCGACGCTTATCGCAGATTAGCACGTCCTTCATCGCCTCTGACTGCCAGGGCATCCACCGTGTACGCTTAGTCGCTTAACCTCACAACCCGAAGATGTCTCGTGAGACACAATCGTATGTTGTGAAAATTTGAGAGACTCGAACATATCGTATTCCCATTCCTTATTACGGAGGAATGAGACGACATGTCGTTTCAATTTTCAGCTTGTTCCGGATTTTTAAAGAGCAA
>NZ_LR722680.1:3279-4898 GCF_902500225.1 Buttiauxella massiliensis
TTAGGTAAGGAGGTGATCCAACCGCAGGTTCCCCTACGGTTACCTTGTTACGACTTCACCCCAGTCATGAATCACAAAGTGGTAAGCGCCCTCCCGAAGGTTAAGCTACCTACTTCTTTTGCAACCCACTCCCATGGTGTGACGGGCGGTGTGTACAAGGCCCGGGAACGTATTCACCGTAGCATTCTGATCTACGATTACTAGCGATTCCGACTTCACGGAGTCGAGTTGCAGACTCCGATCCGGACTACGACGCACTTTATGAGGTCCGCTTGCTCTCGCGAGGTCGCTTCTCTTTGTATGCGCCATTGTAGCACGTGTGTAGCCCTACTCGTAAGGGCCATGATGACTTGACGTCATCCCCACCTTCCTCCAGTTTATCACTGGCAGTCTCCTTTGAGTTCCCGGCCGAACCGCTGGCAACAAAGGATAAGGGTTGCGCTCGTTGCGGGACTTAACCCAACATTTCACAACACGAGCTGACGACAGCCATGCAGCACCTGTCTCAGAGTTCCCGAAGGCACTAAGCTATCTCTAGCGAATTCTCTGGATGTCAAGAGTAGGTAAGGTTCTTCGCGTTGCATCGAATTAAACCACATGCTCCACCGCTTGTGCGGGCCCCCGTCAATTCATTTGAGTTTTAACCTTGCGGCCGTACTCCCCAGGCGGTCGACTTAACGCGTTAGCTCCGGAAGCCACTCCTCAAGGGAACAACCTCCAAGTCGACATCGTTTACGGCGTGGACTACCAGGGTATCTAATCCTGTTTGCTCCCCACGCTTTCGCACCTGAGCGTCAGTCTTTGTCCAGGGGGCCGCCTTCGCCACCGGTATTCCTCCAGATCTCTACGCATTTCACCGCTACACCTGGAATTCTACCCCCCTCTACAAGACTCTAGCCTGCCAGTTTCGAATGCAGTTCCCAGGTTGAGCCCGGGGATTTCACATCCGACTTGACAGACCGCCTGCGTGCGCTTTACGCCCAGTAATTCCGATTAACGCTTGCACCCTCCGTATTACCGCGGCTGCTGGCACGGAGTTAGCCGGTGCTTCTTCTGCGAGTAACGTCAATCACTGCGGTTATTAACCACAATGCCTTCCTCCTCGCTGAAAGTACTTTACAACCCGAAGGCCTTCTTCATACACGCGGCATGGCTGCATCAGGCTTGCGCCCATTGTGCAATATTCCCCACTGCTGCCTCCCGTAGGAGTCTGGACCGTGTCTCAGTTCCAGTGTGGCTGGTCATCCTCTCAGACCAGCTAGGGATCGTCGCCTAGGTGAGCCATTACCTCACCTACTAGCTAATCCCATCTGGGCACATCTGATGGCAAGAGGCCCGAAGGTCCCCCTCTTTGGTCCGAAGACGTTATGCGGTATTAGCTACCGTTTCCAGTAGTTATCCCCCTCCATCAGGCAGTTTCCCAGACATTACTCACCCGTCCGCCGCTCGTCACCCAGAGAGCAAGCTCTCCTGTGCTACCGCTCGACTTGCATGTGTTAGGCCTGCCGCCAGCGTTCAATCTGAGCCATGATCAAACTCTTCAATTAAAAGCTTGATTTGCTTCAACTCGTGAAGCGGTGCTCAAAAATTAACTTTCGTAATAATTCAACTAAATGAAT
>NZ_LR722659.1 GCF_902500225.1 Buttiauxella massiliensis
CTGAATGAATACAACAGTGAGCGGCCCCATGAATCCCTGAATAACCTGACGCCGGAAGAATACCGGCTGATGGCTGAGAAACCGGAAATCTCAAAAAGTGCGTGGAACTAAAGCTGGGATACTTACAGCATCATATATATGGCATGGAAAGGATTCTTTGATGTCAAAAAGAAAGCCTATATTTGGAAGGTAGAGCCGGATTTTATTGTTGCATCCGGTGGGAATGTAAATGTTGAAATGAAAAAATGTGATTTCTAATCAGCTGAATGGGTTGCGTACAAAAGGCCTACAAAAAAACGATATGCAACCAACCCTGACAACGCAAAAAACCTAATTGCAATAATGAAAGGTAGTTATATGAAAAGCAGAGGTTTAAAATGATAAAGATATCCCTAACTTTCGTTGCGTTGATTATATGTGCAAATGCGAGCGCGAACACGCAGTGTGAAATACTTAAAAATAAATCAGAGAAAGAACAAGCATATTTAGACAAATCCAAAAACATATTTGAGGTTGTGTCGAAAGGACGGTTGTATTTTAATAATGCACCAAGTAATGAATGTAAAGTTAAGAGCTTGTTTTTAGTTCCTGGCGACAAAGTAATTGGTTACTCAGAATATAATGGCTTCACGTCTGTTGCATATTTTAAAGAGAATGGTGACTCAGTTGATGGTTGGCTAGAAACATCTCAACTAAAAAATACAGGCTTATCTAATGGACCATCTGGTGAAGAACAAATGGTGTTTAACATGTTACCGGAGATTATAGCCAAAAATAAGTTAACTTCACTTCCGAATAAGTGTCTAAAGTTTAACCTAAACGATAAGGATGAGAAGTATTACACTACAGTTGTTTCAAGGGCCAACGGTAAAGAATGTATAAACAATGATGTACTTCCATTTACCATTCTGGTTAAAAGAAATACATTGGAAGTTTACTCGAACCAAGGTCATGCGAGTGATGAATTCCGTTCATTAGAACCCGCATCATCAAAATAAAAAAAAGATTGCAACTATTTCGACCTCGCATTTAAATGTGTTTAGAACTAATCACGACCAATGAAGTGGGGTAATATGGAGTTGTCATTGAAATATTATACGGCATTACTTTGTTTCTTAGTTATGTCAACCCCAGCATATTGTATCCAAAGCACGGGTGAATTAGTCAACGCTAAAAAACTCAAGAGTTCGGGTTTTATGGATGGACAGTCGGGCAGTGTAAATACTGATTTAAATGGCGATGGAAACCAGGACGTCATTGAATACACCTTTGCGAGTACAACACAGCCAGGGACATGCGACCAATCAGACTGCATGTCAAGTTTGGATAACTCTCCAATTCTAACATTCCAGATAAAAATGCATGATGGCAAGGCTATCGATGGTTCGTATATGTGTACATCCCTGGGTGTGACAAAAAACACTCACCATGGAATGAAAGATATATTATGCGGTCCTAAGTATATACTTCGCTGGAATGGTGAAGATTATGATACTGATTAACTAGTACTATTAGCACCTTCTATTCAGGAGGTGCTAACCTTCTACGTGGAAGACATTCTAAAATGCATTTATATAAAATAATTATAGCTTCACTCTTGATGCTGCCATTGTTTTCCCATGCAGCTCCGAAAGACTATTCGCGAATTGAATCAGATTGCCGCAAAGAAAACCTGGCATAAATAACTCCATCGTTATGGGATGTGCTGATTTAGCATCATCCGCTGCAAAAAAAGATATGAATATCATTTACCAGAAAATATACAAAATCATTGAATCTCGAGATATGCCGGATATTACTAAAAACTTTGAAGTGGCACAAAAAAGCTGGCTGTTGTCGCGTGAGAACTGGTGTGATGTTCAGGGTTTTATGATTGGCTCACCGATGTACAGCGTATGTCGAATGGATATGAATATTGCCAGAGTGCATGAGCTTAATGAAATGCTTGAGCAAATACAGGATTAATTACTCAAAGAGCTCATTTAACTTTGGCTTCTGTCTTAATGACAAATAATCAGGCAATTAAATCAGGGACAAAAAATGCTCCAGATTATCCGTAAAGGCGATAAAACCTCCCATGGTGGTTCGGTAATGACCGCGTCTGAAACAATGAAATTCGGCGGTATCGGTGTGGCCCGGAAAGGCGATGAAGTTTCCTGTCCGGTTGAAGGCCATGGCCCCACAACCATCGTTGAAGGTAATCCTGACTACCTCGACCATGGTATCCCGGTGGCGTTTCACGGACATAAATGCGGTTGTGGTTGCACCCTGATCAGTTCCTTTGCTCCGGCCGGGGTTGCCTGATTATGCCCGTTCTGCTTGATGCCAT
Source organism: Buttiauxella massiliensis (assembly GCF_902500225.1). GTDB lineage: Bacteria > Pseudomonadota > Gammaproteobacteria > Enterobacterales > Enterobacteriaceae > Buttiauxella > Buttiauxella massiliensis. Next base: position 2,330 of record NZ_LR722659.1, read on the forward strand.
CCCCGAAAAGGCAACCAGGATAGTCCGGCCCAGCACGCGCCGCTGGCTGCTGTTCCTCGCATTTGTCATGCTGGGTGGCATTGCCCTCACACTCTGGGGATGGACAACGGAGCGCACCGGATTTGTGTTCTGGTTTACGGCTCTGGGTCTGCCGTTCTGCACCTGGGGTCTAATTTTTAGCTTGCGCCGGTCTGCCTATAAAGCCGAACAGGTGGGGGCTGAGTCCCGAAACGTAGAGCGTGAAAAACTCATCGAAAGTGAAATTCAGCGCGGCCAGCGTAGCGCCTGGATTCTGGGAAACCTTGTTCAGACATCATCCGGGAATAAAGCCAGTGACCTGCTGACGGCTATGACCCGTTCGGCACCGGCAGTCGACTTTTCTCAGCCCAGGGGATGCGCTAACCCCGTCCGTTATGCCGCGCTGACTGCATTCCAGCCAAATCTGGCATCAGGGCTTAAAGCGACAGTAACCAAACTGACCTCCCGTGTTGAAGAGGTTGTTGAACCACTCCCGGTGGGCCTTCCTTGCTGGCTGATGCTGGACTGTGACAGTGACCTTTCACCGCTGATAGAAGATCAGATTAAGGCTGAACTTTCACAGAAAACAGGCCGCGTTTTCCGCCTGATGTCGGGTAAAGGGCTGGCCGCACTGGATGCCTGGCTGGATAAGCGCTGGGACAACCCGGGCATTCTGGTCGCGATGACGCTGTCGCTACCCGCTGAACCCACGGAAGGGGATGCTGATGCTATCGCGATGCTGGTCCTCAGCAACCGTAGGGCACTCTCTTACCCGGATGCACTGCGGCTTCATCGCCCCGAAAAAGGCACCGCAAGCACGCTGACTAAAACACTCACACGGGCCCTGCTATGGGCCAACGTGCAGCCTGACCAGCTCCAGGGCAGTTGGTTTTCCGGCCCCGCACTGACACAGGGCAGTGGCTGGAATAATGCCTGCGAAGAAAACGCAGTCAAATTCAGTCTGTCAAAAGACAATTTCAGCATCGATCCGGTTCTGGGTTACACCGGCCATGCTGCGCCATGGCTTGCCATTGCGCTTGCCGACTCAGCCTTTGAACATCGTGGTATGCAGGTTATCGCTGCACAACCTGCTGCTGGCAAAGATGACATCTGGGTCGCCGTCATCACCAAAGAAGAAGTTTGCAAGGGAACGTCCAGGAATGTCTAAGGTAAAAGTTAAAACACTCATTGGCTCCGTTGTGGCTGTCGCGTTTTTTCTGACGGTCATCGCGGCATTTTTGTTTTATGCCTTTCCGGAAAAAGTAGCCTCTACTACCGGGTTCGGTCCATATGACGGACAGCGGATACTCTCTTTTTGTGCCGTCATTGTGGCCGTGCTGTTTTTCCTGGGCTGGCTGGTTGAAAAGGCATTCGACTTCGCAGGTAAATCAGGTTTGTACTTCCACTGGGGGCAGAACAAAAATCAGGTAGTGGCCCCGGTAACGCAAACTATTGTCGGTGAAGACGATGACGATGAGCCCGTTTTCAACGACGAAGCGGTAAAGGAACATCTCCAGCTCCGCTATGGCCGACGCTGGCAACGTAAAGTTCGTATCCTGCTGGTCATGGGCAATCAGGACGAGGTCCAGAAAGTGGCTCCGGGTTTGTGTCATGACCTCTGGCAGGAAGGCGACGGCAATGTGCTGGTCTATGGCGGTGACGCACAGTCTCTTCCGGATGACGTTTTCCTGTCAAAATTAAAACGCCTGCGTTCCGGTCATCCCATTGATGGCATTGTGCAGGTGATGAATACCGCCGCATTGCCAACGGATATTGAGCGTGATGCGTTTTTACGTTGCCGCCAGAAAGCCGATCACCTGCTGGGCTGGCAGGCTCCCGTCTGGTTATGGCTGACGGACAAAGAATCTGGCAATCAGGCAGGGCGAGAGTCCGTGGCAACCGGCGCGATATTCGGTCCGGGGGCCACGCCGCAGGACGCGGTTTCCACCCTGGATGCACTGGTTCCTCGCTTACGTCTGGCCGGGATGTCTCAGATCCTGAAAAACCCGCAACATGACTGGTTCCTGCAACTCTCTTCCCGTTTGCAGAGCGAACTGAAAGCGAGCCTGAATGTTTTGTTTACCGGACTGATGCAGGGCTCCGCCGCGTATCGCCTTCGGGGGGCGATGTTCAGCCCGGAACTGGCTGTCGCCGGTACAGTGCCAAACACCCGAATCGACACGCCGACCTGGACGGCCGTCCTGGATGACTGTGCCGCCGTGCGTTCCAGAAAACTCACTTTCGACTGGCTTAAGGGACTGCGTTTACTGCTGCTTGCCCTGATTGTGCTGTGGGGTGCCGGAACGCTGCTCTCACTTACCGTTAACCGTGCGCAGATTTACCAGGCGCAGAACACCGCTCGTCTTGCCGCCGATACAACACTGCCGCTGACTGAACGACTGCGTAACCAGCTTGTGCTTCAGCAGGCTATTGCCCGTCTGCAAAACCGTGAAGCGACCGGTGCGCCGTGGTACACCCGCTTCGGGCTTAATCAGGACCATGACACGCTGGCGGCACTCTGGCCGTTGTATGCCCGTAACAACGCACTGTTAATGCGTGATGCCACCGCCGATCATCTGAAGCAGCAACTGAACGCTTTTGTGCAGCTCCCCCCGGCCAGTGATGCCAGGGCGCAGGGCACACAACGCGCATACGATGTGTTGAAAAGTTATCTGATGATGACCCGACCGGAGAAAGCGGATGCGGGGTGGCTGGCGAAAAATGTCCTGGCGGTCTGGCCGACGCGTCAGGGCGTGGCGGACGGCACCTGGCAGGCGCTGGCTCCGAAATTGCTGGGCTTTTATGCACAAAACCTTCCGGCACACCCGGAGTGGAAAATTAAGCCTGACGCTGAATTAATCAGTACCGTACGCCAGATCCTGCTCAAACAGATAGGGCAGCGTAACGCCGAATCAGGGCTGTATCAGGACATGCTCAAACGCATTGCCAGCAACTGGCCTGATTTAACGCTGGCCGACCTGACCGGTGATACCGATGCCTCGACGGTATTCAGTACCGAAGAAGTGGTGCCGGGGATGTTCACCCGCCAGGCCTGGGAAGAACAGGTTCAGGATGCGATTGACGAGGTGGTCAAAACCCGCCGCGATGAAATTGACTGGGTACTGACGGATAAAACTCACCAGCCGGGAAGTGACATTGCCCCGGAAGCGCTGAAAGCCCGTCTGACCGAACGCTACTTTACTGATTTCGGGAATGCCTGGCTCAATATGGTCAACAGCATTCAGTGGCAGGAGGCGGGTTCGCTGTCAGAAGCCATTGCCCAGTTGAACCTGATTGGCGATGTCCGTCAGTCTCCTCTGGTGGCGCTGATGAACACGCTGGCCTGGCAGGGAAAAACCGGGCAGCAAGGCGAGGCTCTGGCCGATTCGATTGTGGACTCCGCGAAGAAACTGATCGGCAAAAAGAAGAATGCAAAACAGTTTATCGAACAGGCTCAGGGACCCAAAGGCCCACTTGAGGGCGTCTTTGGTCCACTGATGGGACTGATGGAAGGAAAAGAGGGGACCGGCAGCAACGGCAACCTGAGCTTCCAGTCCTGGCTGGCCCGTGTCACACAGGTCCGTCTGAAGTTGCAACAAGTCACGAGTGCCCCAGATCCGCAGGCGATGTCCCAGATGCTGGCCCAGACCGTGTTTCAGGGCAAAGCTATTGACCTGACCGATACACGTGATTACGGCAGTCTGGTGGCGGCAAGCCTGGGGCAGGAGTGGAGCGGCTTTGGTCAGTCTTTATTTGTGCAACCGCTGGATCTGGCCTGGCGGCAGGTGCTGGCACCGGCTGCGGGAAGCCTGAATACCCGCTGGCAGACAACGATTGTGGATCAGTGGAACAAAGCGTTTGCCGGTCGCTATCCATTCAAAGCAACAGGAAGTGATGCCTCACTACCGCTGCTGGCACAGTTCCTGCGAAGTGACTCCGGTCGTATTACCACATTCCTGAAAACCAACCTTGGCGGCATCCTCCACCAGGAGGGCAATCGCTGGGTGGTCGATGCCGCTGCAAGCCAGGGGATGGAAGTGAACCCCGTTTTCCTCCGGGCGATTAACCAGTTGGCCGAACTGTCAGACATTGTGTTTGCCCAGGGCGATGCGAGTGTTCACTTTGAACTGATGGCCCGTCCTTCCCGGGATGTGGCGCGTATACATCTCTCGCTCAATGAGCAAAAACTGGATTTCTTCAATCAGATGGAAAGCTGGCAAAGCTTCACCTGGCCGGGGAATACCTGGTACCCGGGCGTGAACCTCAGTTGGCGTAGCGTAAACAGTGGTATGCAGCTCTATACCAACAACCAGGGCAACTGGGGGTTCATTCGATTACTGGAGAGGGCGCAGGTCATCCCCCTTGATGGAAGCCGCACTCAACTGGTGTGGATTAGTCAGGATGGCAACCCACTGAAGTTTATCATGCGCAGCGAGCTTGGCGACGGTCCGCTGGCATTACTGAAGCTACAGGGTTTTAAACTGCCGGAGTCCATTTTTAATGTTGAACCGGTCGCTGAGGAGACTGAGTAGCGATGGGCGGGAATATTCACCCGGCACTGGCTTTTGCCCGACAGGTGGAGGGCTGGTCACCGGGCATATTCAGCAAGGTGGACAAGTGGCGGGAAACAGACCCACTTGCCCCCTGGCGGTTTATGCGATTTCGCGAGTGCAAAGCCTGGCTTGCGGACTGGCTGAGACACAACCCGACGCCGAAGGAGGGGTTTCTGTGCCCTGTGCTCATGCAGCGTTTCCCTCCGCACATCGTTTACATGACGCTGGCGGCATGGCGAACCGGCAAAACCTTGCTCCATTGCGATGAATCCCTTTTCCGGATGCTGGGTGAAACAAATCAGTCTGATGCACTCCCGGGTGACATGCTGCGCCGCCTCCCATTCTGGGGGTTCTGGCTCGATTTCCCCGCAGACACGGTCTTTGCGGAAGGTCAGGGGCCTTTGCTGGGAGCCTTTTTCACGCTCACCGATCATGACAACGGGACTGATGCGCTGCTGGCCCTGACGCTTGCCCAGGAGCCGTTGGTGGACGGGAACCTGCCGCTGGGAATGGAGTACCTCCCGTTGACCGCGCCGGTCTCTACCGCGATCAGCCTACAGGATGAAGGAGTGCGGGGATTCTGGCAGGCCGTATTGCCTGTACTGTTCTGGTTATGTTCAGAAAACAGTGAGTGGGGCACACAAGGTAAACCTGTTCGGCCACCACCAAGGCGAGTAGGAAAACATCAGCGATTCATTCCACCAAAGAAACCGGTGCAAATCTACGCCGGGGCTCGTGCAGGGGCTGCACTCCGTCAGCCATCTCGCCCGGAACGTGACAGTCCACTGAAGGAGCCTGGCGGCATGTCGAACCGCCGCCTGCGCCCCCACGTCAGAAAAGCCCACTGGCAAACCTACTGGAAAGGGAAACCCACACAGGGGGAGGAGAAAAGCATGTTACTGAAATGGAAACCACCCCAGATAGTGAACGGCCAGAACGACGATCTGGACGCTGTCGTGAGATTTATCAAAGAGAATAACAAACGGGAAAAAGAATGAGTTCATCGGAAGCCCTGTTATCCGCATGCACGACCCATCAGCAAGATCAGCAAAACCTCATTGCCCGGGCATCCGATGCTCTCCCTCTCTGGGATAACTGGTTGTTGCCACTCAGTCCTGAGCAGGAAACCGGAGATGATCCGGCATATGACGACAGCTTCCAGCTGATGCGCGAAGAGATTAATAAGCTCTCCGGCACAGATCCTGAGCGACTCTGTGAACTGGCGGAAAAGTGTCTTTGCGAAAGTGCCAAAGATATCCGCGTAGTAACCTGGTACATCCAGGCCCGACTGAGCCGCGACGGAGAGAAAGGACTGGCGGAAGGTTTGCTGCTGATGGTGGCGATGTTGTCACGCTACGGCAAACGTTGCCATCCTCAGCGCCCTGTTGCCCGGAAAGCCGCGATGGAGTGGCTCAGCAGTACAAAAATGCTGGATACGCTCTCACTCTGGCCGGAAGTAGACCGGGACGATGCCGCGCTCATTGCTGGAGCGATCAGTCTGCTGGCAAATGCAGTCGCTGACTGGCCTGAGAATGAAAAACCGTCTTTTGCCGGACTCTGCACGGCGCTTGAGAATCGTCTGGCGCGTTCCGGTGGGATGGACGCATTAATTCCCCAGAACAGCAGCGCCCCTGATTCCGGGTACGAATCTGTCCATTCTCAGTCCCCCCAGCTTACGCCCGTCAAGTCCGGTCGCGATTTGCTCGACCAGGCAAAGTTACTTTCCCGTTGGCTGGGTGAGCAACCACAGGGCTGGCTGGCCTCCCACCGGCTGATGAAAACCGTACGCTGGGATACCGTAGATCAAATCCCCCCGCTGGACAGCAGTGGCCGTTCCCGCCTGGTTCCGCCGAAACCAGAGTACCGGGCACAGCTGAAACGGCTGTACCTGCAAAAAAACTGGGCTGAGCTGGTGGAGCAGGCCAGTCAGATGTACTGCGAAGGGGTCAACCATTTCTGGCTCGATCTTCAGTGGTATCTCTGGCAGGGGCTCAGTCATGCGGGTCAACCGTGGGAGAGCTGGTCTGATTCCGTGCTGCTGGATCTGCGCCTGTTCCTGAAGCGTATGCCGGGGCTGGAGGGACTGGCCTGGAATGATGGTACTCCGTTTGCCGATGAGGTCACCACAGGCTGGATAGCCGAAAAGGTGAATGAAGAAACGCGGATGTTCGGAGATGAACCGGCAACGGTGACCAACGGACAGGGTGACGATGTGCTGTTACTCGAATCCGAAGCGATGGAGAAGGGAGACAGTGAAGGGCCCGAGTCAGCACTGGCCTGGCTTCAGTCCCGACCGGGGCTGGACACTCCCCGGCAGCGCTGGCTGGTGCGTCTGCTGATGGCCCGGGTTGCTGAGCAGTACGGCCGTAATGAAATGGCGCTGCATTTGCTGGGTGAACTGACCGCCAGCGCCCCACAACTGACGCTTGGCGACTGGGAGCCGTGCCTGTTATTTGAGGTGCAGGCTCGCCGTCTGAAGCTTCTGCGTATGAAAGCCGGTCGCAGTGAAAGTGATAAAGCCCGACTGATGCCTGAGATGGATACGCTACTGGCAGGTCTGATTGCTATCGACCCGGCCCGTGCCATGGTGCTCTGTGGCTAACTTTTTTGTTTGATTAATTTCAGGATACCCGTGCATGGATGACTTAACCCTGCGCTATTTTGAGGCCGAAATGCGCTACCTGCGTGAGGCCGGTAAAGAATTTGCCCGGGCGCACCCGGACCGGGCGGCAATGCTTAATCTGGATAAACCCGGCGCACGTGACCCTTACGTAGAACGTCTGTTTGAAGGCTTTGCCTTCCTGATGGGGCGACTGCGTGAAAAGCTTGATGATGATTTGCCGGAGCTGACCGAAGGGCTGGTAAGCCTGTTATGGCCGCACTACATGCGGACCATTCCATCCCTGGCAATCGTTGAGTTTTCTCCCGCGTGGCAAAGTCTTCGCCAGGCAGAAATGTTGGCTGAAGGCTTCTCGGTTCTCTCGCGTCCGGTGGGGCCGCATAAAACCGCCTGCCAGTACCGGACCACGCGGGAAGTGCCTTTACAACCACTGCACCTTGCAGATGCGCGTCTTCATACCGAAACCGATGGACGTTCCGCTATTCGTCTGCGCTTTGAATGCCCGGAGAAAGTGGACTGGAGCAAGGCCGGGATCGACAAAGTCGCCATTTTTCTCAATGCCGAAAGCCCTGTCAGCTCCGCCCTGCATCTGGCGATGACCCGTCGCGTTCATGCCATGCATGCCCGTCATGCCGGAACCCGCACCGAACGCCATCAGTTTGATGGCTGGTGCAAACCCATGGGCTTTGATGACCATGATGGCCTGTGGAAGAAAGCGGATTCTGCCTTCAGTGGTTATCAGTTGCTGCTGGAATACTTCAGCTTCCGGCCGAAGTTTATGTTTGTTGAGCTGCGGGGTCTTGAAACCATCGGGCTTAATGCGGCCAGCACCTGGTTTGAAATCGACATGGTGCTCAGTGAAGCCTGGTCATCCGATCTGCCGTTTGAGACCGAGAACTTCCGCCTGCATTGTGCGCCGGTTATCAACCTCTTCACGCTCGAAGCCGACCCGCTGACGCTTAACCCGCTGGATAACGAATACCTGCTGCGGCCGCTGCGTCTTCAGGACGGCCACACCGAGATTTACAGCGTCGATAACATCCACGGTGCGGTGAAACTCGGCAAACATCAGTATGTTCCGTTCACCAGTTTCCGGCACCGGGGCGGCATGATGCGCCACGATGCACCCGAGCGCTATTTCCATACCCGGGTCAAACGCGGGGCATCGGGCCTTTATGACACCTGGCTTATTCTCGGTGGCCGCTCCTTTGAACTGGATCAGCTGTCTGAGAAACCCGAATCACTCTCGATGCGGATCACCGGCACCAACGGCCAGCTCCCGCGTAAGGCACTGGAAAGCACATTGCTGGACAGGGTGGTCAAAGCAGGCAAAGTCCCGGTCCGGGTGCTGAATGTGTCTGCCCCGACAATGCCGCTATATCCACCTGCCAGTGACCGTTTCCACTGGCGGGTCATGAGTCATCTGGGCTCAAACTTCCTCAGCATGATGGACAATCCTGAAGTGCTGCGGGGGACGCTGGCCCTGTATGACTGGACCGACGATGAGATGAACCGCCGTCGCCTTGAAGCCATTGTCGCGGTGAAACATACCCTTATCCGACGCTTCGAGAAGGGCTTTATGCTGCGTGGCGTGGATATCGAGGTCACGCTGAACATGGATAATTTTGCAGGTGAGGGGGATGTGAACCTCTTTGGCGAAATGCTGCATCGCTTCTTCGCGCTGTATGCGGATATTCACCTCTTTAACCAGCTCACGCTGGTGCTGCAACCGACTGGGAAACGACTGAGATGGAAAGAATTTCACAGCCAGCACGTACCGGGCTGACATTCGCCCTCAATAAGGACATCTGGCGAGCCAATTTTTACCGTTTCTGCCAGCTGCTGGAGCAGGAAAGTCCTGACTCACCGAAGCTCGGGGCCACCAGCCACCCCGCCAACGATCCGGTGCGTTTTCGCCCCTGGCCGGGGATGGGATTTCCCGTCAGCACGCTAAAGGCGGTTGAGACTGATGAAGATCATCCCGAACGTCCCCCGACCGTGCGCACGACTTTTCTGGGAATGTACGGCGTGGACTCGCCCCTCCCGGGCATGTATCTGGATGATATCGCGCAGCGCCGGGAAGGGCATGAAGCGGTCACCTCGTTTCTGGATATCTTCAGCCACCGTATCACCACGCAGTATTACCGTATCTGGCGCAAGTACGCCTACCCGGCCACGTTTGAGGCTGGAGGACGAGACGCCACTTCCCAGTGTCTGCTGGGGCTGGTGGGTCTCGGCATTCCGGGTACGGCTGAACATGTGGCAACCCCGGTATCCCGATTCCTGGCGCTGCTGGGCACCATGCGCTTACCGACCCGCAATGCGGAAGGTATCCGGGCACTGGTCAGCCTGCTGGCCCCGCATACCCGGGCGACGATCACCGAACCTGATCCGGTCAAAGTGCATATCGATAACCGCAGTGGGTTAGGGGCTGGAAACCGTGTTCAACTTTCGCAGCGAGCGACACTGGGCAAAACCGGCAAAGAAGCATGCAGCCGGGTGCTGGTGACACTGGTCACGGACGATCCGGAGGAAGCCGAAGGCTGGTTACCTGGCGGTCACATCCATACCGACCTGCTGGTGCTGATGCGCGTGTATCTGGGCTACCGCAGTGATGCACGGTTACGCCTGACCGTACCGGTGCAACTCCTGCCAGAGCCCCGCCTGGGCAAAGGTCGGCGTATTCAACTGGGGCGCACCGGTCTGCTCGGACTGAGAGACGGCAAACTCAGCGATAACCGTGAAACCCTGACCGTCAGTCTGGGTTGCTATGCAGGGCTACAATGCCAGGTGCTGGCACCGGCAGAAGACGGCCACTACCGTTTCGATTAATCGTAACTCATCAACTTTCCCCAAAATAATTCTGGTTGCAGGAAGGCGGCAAACGAATAAGTCCCCGGGAGTATAGTTCACTATGTGACCGGGGCGAATGAGCGCAGCCAACGCATCTGCAACCAGAAGTATGAAGGGGAAAAAGGAACTTCTGAATGGCAACAACAACTCGCTGGTGGGCGCTGACGCTTGTCGCCTGCGGTCTGCTTTCAGGCTGCGGTCTGACCCAGACCGTCACGGATGGCACAGTCAGTCTGACGAAATCCATCTTCTATAAACACATTAAAACCCTTCATCTGGACTTCACGCCGCGTACTGCCGTCAATGCCGATGGCGCACAGACGCCACTGGCGACAATGGTCCGGGTCTATCAGCTCAAGGACCGTAAAGGTGTGGATGCTGCTGATTATCAGACGTTGCTGCGTAACGCCGATACGGTACTCAAAGAGGATGTGCTGGCGTCAAAAGAGCTGCTGGTGATGCCCAACGGCAGCGTGTCGCTCAATATGCCTATGGATGAAAATGCGCAGTTCGTGGCGGTGATTGCCCTGTTCAACCGACCGGATATGAAAGACAACCGCTGGCGGAAGGTCTTGACCCGTGATGACCTCGATCCGGACAAACCGCGCACCCTAGAGCTCGGTGATGGCTGGATCAACCTCGTGCCGGTAAAGGAGTGAAGTGATGGATAACTGGTTAGCTCTTTTTGACGGGCAGACGCGCTATTCTCTGGACATCAACGACAGCACCGTACTGCCGGATGTACTGAATTTTACCGGGCGCGAAGCGTTAAGCGAGACGTTTAGCTGGGACATTGAATTCACCACTCCGCAGGCAAACATTGCCCCGGAGCAGGTGCTGATGAAATATGCCTCCCTGCGGATGCGCAGCGGTAAAAATGTTCATGGCATCATCATCCGTCTCGAATGGTTGTCCACCACCCAGGACCAGTCGCATTACAAAGTGACGCTGAGCTCCCGCCTGGCGTTGCTCTCCTTTACCCGCCAGTGTGCCGTGTTCCAGAACCAGTCCGTGCCGGAAGTGGTGGAGCAGGTCTTGCGTCAGCACGGACTGGAAGGGCCTGATTTTGAGTTCCGCCTGGAGCGGACCTATCCACCGCGTGAACTCATTACCCAGTGGCGGGAAACCGACCTGGAGTTTGTGCAGCGCATTCTGTCGGAAGTGGGGATTTACTGGCGTACGGAGATGGACAGCACCCGGGAAATGGATGTCTGTATCTTTGCCGACAGCCAGCTCAACTATCAGTTTGATGTGCGCCTGCCGTACAGCGAGCCGTCCGGTCTGTACGATGGTGCGGCGGAGTCGGTGTGGGATGTGCGCACCCGGAATAAAGTGGTCACCGGTACGGTTGCCACGCGTGATTACAACTACCGCACCGCCAGTACACCCCTGGATACAGCAGTGAGTGTGCAAACTAACGCCAGCATGACCGGGGAACATTACCGCTACGCCGCCCCTTACCGCGAAGCCGGTGATGACACCGACCCGGAGCCGGAAACCGAGAGCGGGGCGTTTTATGCAAGAATTCATCACGAGCGCGAACTGAATAAATCAGCCCGTGTCAGTCTTGACAGTAATGCCTCGGGCCTGACCCCCGGCCAGGTGCTGGAGCCGCAGGGCGCGGTTATCAGCGCCTTGCAGGAAGGTGTGATTATCACCCTGGTCACTTACCGTGCAGCCCGTGATACCCGCCTGCATGTGTCTGTCGAAGGAATGCCCTACAGCGAGCGCTACAGTTTCCGTCCGGTGGAAATCCCGCGCCCGGAAATCCACGGCACCCTGCCAGCGCGAATTGAAAGCCGGGAAAAAAACGATATTTATGCCCACCTGGATGAACAGGGCCGCTACCGCGTAAAGCTGGACTTTGACCGGGAAGGGACGGAGCAAGGGTACGGCTATCTGTGGCTGCGTATGGCGAAACCCTATTCGGGTGACACCCTCGGCTGGCATACGCCGCTTATCGACGGGACCGAAGTGGCGATTGCGTACGGCAATGGTGATATCGACCTGCCGTATATCTCCCATGCAATGCACGACTCAGAGCACCCCGACCACGTTAACCGCGACAACCACACCCGCAATGTCCTCAGGACCCCGGCGAATAATAAGCTGCGGATGGAGGATAAGCGCGGCGAAGAGCATATCAAGCTCGCGACGGAATACGGCAAAACCCAGCTGAACACCGGCCACATGGTGGATGCGCAAGGCAAACCACGTGGCACCGGCACCGAGCTGCGCACCGACGAACGGGGCACAATACGCGCCGGTAAAGGGATGTTTATCAGTGCGGACGGGCAGGGTAAAGCCCAGGGCAAGGTGCTGGATATGGACGCCGCCTTGAAGGAAATCGACCAGCTGAACCAGCAACTGCAACAGCTGGAGATGGCCGCAGAGCAGGCACTGGCGCTGAAGGCGGATATCGACAGCCAGATACAGATGTTTGAGCAACGTCTGAAACCGCTCAATGAAGCGTTATTGTTCTCTGCACCTGAAGGAATCGCGTTCACCAGTGGCGAACACCTGCAACTGACGGCCACGAAAAACGTCGCCATCAATGCCGGGGGCGATATCAGTGCCGGTGTGATGGGCAATATGACCGCCCTTGCCGGGGAGAAGCTGGGGCTGTTTGCCCGCACCGGGCAACTGAGCCTGAAGGCAGGAGAAGGCCCGATAGACATGCAGGCGCAGAACGCCAGCATGCGGCTGTTTGCAGAGAAGAAACTGACGTTGACCTCAGAAAGTGACATCTCGTTTGCCGGGAAGAAGCGCATCACGCTGATTGGTGGTGGCAGTTACCTGAAGCTGGAGGCAGGGAAGGTGGAGTACGGCACGACTGCGTCGTATATCCGCAAGGTGAAACGGACGATGTTTGCAGGGGCGGCAAACATACCCATCCATGCTGTGACCGGGAGCGGAATTTGCCTCAGTTGCCTGATGAAAGCGGCGATGAATGGAAATGCATTCGTCATTCGGGGGGAGTCATGATTAACAGTCCGTTTGATTTCATTATGAGATCGTTAATGCATCATCCTGATTGTTCACTGTTTGCACTTGTTGATGGTTTGCAATACGAGCGCTATTTCGGGGCCGAGATTCAGATTGAGCAGGGGGTCGCTGAACCATTTTTAAATAGCTGGCCCGACTCACGGCTCGCTTTTGCAGGGCCCTGGTTATTTCGTCTGAATACATCCGTCAGACATCGTGATAACTTGAAAAAACTGGCAGAAGCTCTTCCGGCTGTTTCATGGATTATTTCCTCAGAATCCATTGAAAATTTAATTTTCCATTTCAAACCCTTTCTAAACTTACAGCTACCAGATGGACGGAGTGCTCTTTTCCGATTTTATGACCCAAGGGTTCTAGCTGAAATCGAATTTTTGCTGGACGAAACTCACTATGAACAGCTTGTTAATAGAACGAAGGAGTGGGTCTTTCTGGTTGATGGGGGAATGTGGAATATGAAAGACAAAGCTGACTATTACACTGGTCGATAATTTTAAAAAAATGGAGTAGTAAATGGTAATGAAATTATCGGAGCATCAGATTGAACAACTTTCCAAAAGAGAAAGTAATAATTACATTAAACGCCTACATGAGGTTATTGTCAGGAACTCCCCCTCACTTTACGGAGATGAAGAATTACTTACAAGACTAAAAGATGCTGATGAATTCGTGAATATTCACAACTTTCAGAACCAAAAGGTTAAAACTGATTTTTTGATAACGAATGCTTTTGAGCCTTATTTCTATAAAACCGAAGCAATGCAAGACTGGCTACTTAATGGTAAAGAAAGCACTGAGAGTGAATACATCAAGTATCAGCAAATCCGGGGGAATCTGGTAAAAAGAATGTTCGGAGGAATCAATGAGTGATATCGGAAGTACGCTTCCTGTACCATCTGGCAGGACTGGGACGTTTCCCCGGGCGGGGGGAGGCCGTTTAGGTGGAGTTATCGGGATTATTGAGGGGCTTGATGCAGCCAGGGAGGCGTACCTTGCCCGAATGGAGGAGATGGAGCGGGTTAAAAGTGAAGCTGCAACACTGACAAAAGAACTCAGTGAGGAAGGCTGTGATCAGTGTGTCTATACTCAAGGGCAGGTTACCCTACAGAATATAGAAGGTTGGTCCGATGTCAGTATTGCGTATCAGTTTTATATATGTCAGTTCCCTATACATTTCCCTGTGATGAAAATAATGGAATGGACTTATGGGGTGGCTTTTGATGGATTTGTTCCAAAAGAATGCATACTGAAAGAAAGTAAGGCGAACTATGATCAGTTTTTTAATACGAATGGAGCGCTGAAATTTTTTATTGCGCTAACTAAAGGTGATGATGGCCTTTTTTTGGAGCAAGCTAACAGACAAAATGAGTGTGCAATTAAAGGGATGCCTCCAGGTAAATTAGAGTGGTACTTTATGCAACCAGTGAGCGCAAATTATGCACAAGAGATGTTTGCGATGAGTGGGTTAAGGATTAATGTCATCCACAAACCAATGCCTGCTGAATATATTAAAAATATTTTCCCTGAAAATATGTGAGGTTCCATATGTTTTATAAGTTACAGCTTGTTTTTTATAAAAATAAACAAACTAAAGCGAGTTCAATTTTTGAAGAGCTAGCTGAGTTTATCAGACAATTACCAGATTGGAAGGAGAAACCTAGCACATGGTTTATCGCTCATCCAACAGAAATGATGGTAGCAATAGATAATAATCTTATAACAGAAAAAGCTAATGATTATGTTAGTTCTATGATTGCGAAAAAGAAAAATTTCAATGTAGTATTAGCAGATAAAAATAAAGATGATAGTGTTTTAACAGTATGGCTAATGAATACACCGGCAATTTCCGATAATAGATATTATCTGACATTAACAATTGCATCACTATCTGATGATAATAACAAAATAACATTTATCAATTTAATCAAAAGAATTGTGAAAAACACCCCTTGGGATGTTAGATATATCATGGTCGATACTGAACAATATAAAATGAAACAGAAATCAGTTTTTAACGATAGAGTGCCCGTTGGATGGATGTTATATCTCCCTAAGGTTATTGATGTTAACGATGCAATTAATGCATTTGAAATTATATATTGCAGTGACAATTCAGGTACGATTATTGTATCAAAAGAAATTTTTAATGGTAATAACCAAAATGATATTGCTATTTCTAATAATATTGAAATTGAATTAGCTGCAAATGGTCACTTACCGTTGATGACGGAGCTATAAGTCTACTTGGTACACGATCATTACCCCTAGTCTGAAATTGATGTTAGCCCTGTTTGACGGACAGACGCGCTATGTTCTTGACATCAACGACAGCACCGTACTACCGGATGTACTGAACTTTACCGGGCGCGAAGCATTAAGCGAGCCGTTTAGCTGGGACATTGAATTTACCACTCCGCAGGCAAACATTGCCCCGGAGCAGGTGCTGATGAAATATGCCTCCCTGCGGATGCGCAGCGGTAAAAACGTTCATGGCATCATCACCCGTCTGGAATGGTTGTCCACCACCCAGGACCAGTCGCATTACACAGTGACGCTGAGCTCACGCCTGGCGTTGCTCTCCTTCACCCGCCAGTGTGCGGTGTTCCGGGACCAGTCAGTGCCGGAAGTGGTGGAGCAGGTCTTGCGCCAGCACGGGCTGGAAGGGCCGGATTTTGAGTTTCGGCTGGAGCGGACCTATCCACCGCGTGAACTCATCACCCAGTGGAGGGAAACCGACCTGGAATTTGTGCAGCGCATTCTGTCGGAAGTGGGGATTTACTGGCGCACGGAGATGGACAGCACCCGGGAAATGGATGTCTTTATCCTGGCCGACAGCCAGCTCAACTACCAGTTTGATGTGCGCCTGCCGTACAGCGAGCCGTCCGGTCTTTACGATGGTGCGGCAGAGTCGGTGTGGGATGTGCGCACTAAAAACCAGGTGGTGACCGGCACGGTTGCCACGCGTGATTACAACTACCGCACCGCCAGTACCCCACTGGATACGGCAGTGAGTGTGCGGCAGGACGCCAGCATGACAGGCGAACATTATCGCTACGCTGCCCCTTACCGCGAAGCCGGGGATGACACCGACCCGGAGCCGGAAACCGGGAGCGGGGCGTTTTATGCCCGCATTCACCATGAGCGCGAACTGAATAAATCAGCCCGGGTCAGTCTTGACAGTAATGCCTCCGGCCTGACACCGGGCCAGGTGCTGGAGCCGCAGGGCGCGGTTATCAGCGCCCTGCAGGAAGGTGTGATTATCACCGTGGTCACTTACCGCGCGGCCCGTGATACCCGTCTGCATGTGTCGGTCGACGGGATGCCGTACAGCGAGCGCTACAGCTTCCGCCCGGTTGAAATCCCGCGCCCGGAAATTCACGGCACCCTGCCTGCGCGAATAGAAAGCCGGGAGAAGAACGATATTTATGCCCACCTGGATGACCAGGGCCGCTACCGGGTAAAACTCGATTTTGACCGGGAAGGGACGGAGCCGGGTTACGGCTATCTGTGGTTGCGGATGGCGAAACCGTATTCGGGTGACACGCTCGGCTGGCATACACCGCTGATTGACGGGACAGAAGTGGCGATTGCGTACAGCAACGGCGATATCGACCTGCCGTATATCTCCCACGCCATGCACGACTCCGAACATCCGGACCACGTGAACCGCGACAACCACACCCGCAACGTCCTCAGAACGCCTGCCAACAACAAACTGCGAATGGAGGACCAGCGCGGCGAGGAGCATATCAAGCTCGCGACGGAATACGGAAAAACCCAGCTGAACACCGGCCACCTGGTGGATGAGAAGGCGCGGCCCCGTGGCACCGGCACCGAGTTACGCACCGACGAACGGGGCACCATACGCGCCGGTAAAGGGCTGTTTGTCAGTGCGGACGGGCAGAGTAAAGCCCGGGGCGAGGTGCTGGATATGGACGCCGCACTGAAGGAAATCGACCAGCTGAACCAGCAACTGCAACAGCTGGAAATGGCCGCAGAGCAGGCCCAGGCGCTGAAGGCGGATATCGACAGCCAGATACAGATGTTTGAGCAGCGGCTGAAACCCCTTAATGAAGCCATGCTGTTCTCAGCCCCGGAAGGAATAGCGCTCACCAGTGGCGAGCACCTGCAACTGACGGCCACGAAAAACGTCGCCCTCAATGCCGGGGGCGATATCAGTGCCGGTGTAATGGGCAATATGACCGCCCTTGCCGGGGAGAAGCTGGGACTTTTTGCCCGGACCGGGCAGCTAAGCCTGAAAGCAGGGGAAGGCCCGGTGGACATGCAGGCACAGAACAGCAATATGCGGCTGTTTGCAGAAAAGAAACTGACGTTTACCTCAGAAAGCGACATTACCTTTGCCGGTAAAAAGCGCATCACGCTAATGGGTGGTGGCAGCTACCTGAAGCTGGAGGCAGGGAAGGTGGAGTACGGCACGACAGCGTCGTATATCCGTAAAGTGAAAAAGACGATGTTTGCGGGGGCTGCAAACATACCCATCCAGGCTGTGACCGGGAGCGGAATTTGCCTCAGTTGCCTGATGAAAGCGGCGATGAATGGTGACACTTTTGTCGTAAGGGGAGAGTCATGAGCAGTCTCAGCTTCAGCCATGCGGTGCAGAGCTTGATACACACGACAGAAGTCACTTTATTTGCTCTCGTCGATGGTCTGCAATATGAACGCTTTACGGGGGAGGAACTGGTATTTAAACGGGAAGAAGTTTTGCCTCTGTTCAATACCTGGCCGGATTCACGTATTGCTTTTGCTGGCCCCTGGATTATTGGCATAAACGAAGCGATGGGTATTCGAGAAAAACTGTGCGAACTGGAGGCCACATTACCCTCTGTATCATGGATTTTATCTTCTGCTACGCCAGCAGATCTGGTTGAGCATTTTCAGAAAAACATCAATATCGGACTTCCTGACGGTCGGGCGGCTTTATTGCGTATTCAGGACCCACGCGTACAGGTTCGCCTTGGGGCAATGCTGGATAGCCTGCAACACCAGAAGTTAACCCATCTTACGCGAGAGTGGGTCACAACTATTGACGGAAAAGCCTGGTCACTTAAACAAAGGGAGTTCATATGCTAAAGCTGTCTGAAGAACAGTGCGCCAGCGCAGGTCAAATGGAAGACGATGATTTTGTCCGTGATACCGCGCAAAAACTGAAGAAGAAATATCCGGTCATAAACGAACCAGATGACACCTTCTTCAGCAGGCTGAGGAAAGCGCTGGACTATGCAAACACCTTACCACTGAAAGAAAAAAATGTGAGGCGGGATTTTTTGCGACTGGAGACATTCTATCCGGGATTTTACCTCAAGCCGGAAATAGATAAATGGCTGAAAACGCCTAATGGCTATTCAGCAGACCAGCGTCTGGAAGATTTTAAGCACATAGTGATTAACAGGGAAAGGAGAGGACTCTGATGGTTGGCATTGTTCTTGGTGGTGCGACAGCAGGAAGCGCCGGGGCGGCAGGTGGGGGGGTTGGTTCATCGACATATCCCGGGACGCAAAGTCACGGTGGCTGGGAAGATGATGATATGTCTTTTCCCGACCCAGGAAATGCACAGTCCCGGAGTAACGGGGGATTTGACTACCAGGGAAAGCCTTATGATCCAATCCTGAACGAACCGATGGTTGTCAGTGCCGAAACCCATGCGGATTTCTGGGAGGATGACATAGATTACTCAGAAACGGTGAGTTACGAGGGTGTTGATACCAAAGCCGGAGCGCAGGCAAAAACGGATGAAAAAACCTGTGAAAACTGCCCACCGGAAGGCAAGGTTTTACCCATGGTCAGGCGTTGTTCTCGGTGGAGTGTGAGTACCATAAGCTACCAGACTCGCATTTGCGGCACGTTTTATAATCCTGAAACGCAGCAGATCCAGGAGTTTAAGTACTGCGGTGTTTCATTTGATGGCTGGAAGGATAAGCTTTGTCAGTTCTGGGAAGCCAAGGCGCGATATGATCAGTTTTTCAGAGCTGATGGACGAAAAAAAGAATGGTGGACTGGCGATAGTAGTGCGATTAAACAAGCTGGTCGGCATCAGGCTGTTGCAACCGTTAATCAACCTTTAAAAGTCGTGTGGATTTTCATGCAACCTATCAGTGCTAAATATTTTGGAATCATTTTCCAAGGCATGCATGATATTCTCGTTCGTTGGGAGCCATAATTATGAACATTGATGTATCAGTTAATTTTACGTTTACAACTGGTTTAGAAAATATCGCCTTTGAGAAAATCATTGAACAATTTTCGTTTTTGGTTTCCGAGTCAAATAAGTTGCTTGGACAACACTATAAATGGTATGAGACTGGATATTCAAAAAAACAAGCATTGTCACACTTGGCGTTTGATAATAATAAAATTACTGAAAGTACATTTATAAAATGGGATAAGCGATATAAGAAAGATACACCTCTTTTTGTTGAAAGCGTTTGGGATGGCAAAGGTGATTACAGTAGCTCCATTAATTATCGAAAAATGTTTTTCGACCAAGCTAATCGAGCTAATGTTGAATTGCATATGGTGTCGCAAAATGAAAATCTAGACTTAGAGAGCTTCATTGTTCTGTTCTCAAACATTGCCTGCTATTTTGAGTGTTCATATATAAATGCTGATACCAAAGGTTATCGTTTTTTTGATAATAATGTTTTTCCTGATAGGTTAAGCGTGGGTTGGATGTTATATATACCCGCAATCCTCCTTCCTGAACTAATCCCGGAAGCAGCCAGAGTAATACCTGTAATGGATGGCGAAAAACAAAAAGGAACAATTGTTGTTTCGACCGAAGAGATATTCGATGGAGAAAACAAAGAACATGTTGGTAAAGCAAATGACATAGAAATAAAGCTTTTGGACCTTGGGTTTTTGCCATTGATTACAGAGCTTTAATTATATCCGTAGCGGGAAACCGACCTGGAATTTGTTCAGCGCATTCTGTCGGAAGTGGGGATTTACTGGCGCACGGAGATGGACAGCACCCGTGAGCTGGAGGTGTATATTTTTGCCGACAGCCAGCTCAATTATCAGTTTGATGTGCGCCTGCCGTACAGCGAGCCGTCCGGTCTGTACGATGGTGCGGCAGAGTCGGTGTGGGATGTGCGCACCCGGAACAAAGTGGTCACCGGCACGGTTGCCACGCGTGATTACAACTACCGCACCGCCAGTACCCCACTCGATACAGCAGTGAGTGTACGGCAGGACGCCAGCATGACAGGCGAACATTACCGCTACGCTGCCCCTTACCGCGAAGCCGGGGATGACACCGAGCCGGAGTCGGAAACCGAAAGCGGGGCGTTTTATGCCCGACTCCACCATGAGCGCGAACTGAACAAATCTGCCCGTGTTAGCCTTGACAGCAACGCCGCCTGCCTGACCCCCGGCCAGGTGCTGGAGCCGCAGGGTGCGGTTATCAGCGCCCTGAAAGAGGGGGTGATTATCACCCTTATCACTTACCGTGCCGCCCGCGATACCCGCCTGCATGTGTCGGTCGAAGGGATGCCCTACAGCGAGCGCTACAGTTTCCGCCCGGTTGAAATCCCGCGCCCGGAAATCCACGGCACCCTGCCAGCGCGCATTGAAAGCCGGGAAAAGAATGATATTTATGCCCACCTGGATGAGCAGGGCCGCTACCGCGTAAAGCTGGACTTTGACCGGGAAGGGACGGAGCAAGGGTACGGCTATCTGTGGCTGCGTATGGCAAAGCCCTATTCGGGTGACACCCTTGGCTGGCATACGCCGCTGATTGACGGGACAGAAGTGGCGATTGCGTACGGTAATGGTGATATCGACCTGCCGTATATCTCGCATGCGATGCATGACTCAGAGCACCCCGACCACGTTAACCGTGACAATCACACCCGCAATGTCCTCAGGACCCCGGCCAACAACAAGCTGCGGATGGAGGACCAGCGCGGCGAA
Organism: Buttiauxella massiliensis; assembly: GCF_902500225.1. Classification (GTDB taxonomy): domain Bacteria; phylum Pseudomonadota; class Gammaproteobacteria; order Enterobacterales; family Enterobacteriaceae; genus Buttiauxella; species Buttiauxella massiliensis. Next base: position 23,306 of record NZ_LR722659.1, read on the forward strand.
GAGCATATCAAGCTCGCGACGGAGTACGGAAAAACCCAGCTGAACACCGGCCATCTGGTGGATGAGAAGGCGCAGCCCCGTGGCAAAGGCACGGAGCTGCGTACTGACGAACGGGGCACGATACGCGCCGGTAAAGGACTGTTTATCAGCGCGGATGCACAGGCCAAAGCCCGGGGCGAGGTGCTGGATATGGACGCGGCCCTGAAAGAAATCGACCAGCTGAACCAGCAACTGCAACAGCTGGAGATGGCCGCAGAGCAGGCAGAAGCCCTGAAGGCGGACATCGACAGCCAGATACAGATGTTTGCGCAGCGGCTGAAACCGCTCAATGAAGCCATTCTTTTCTCAGCCCCTGAAGGGATAGCCTTCACCAGTGGCGAACACCTGCAACTGACGGCCACAAAAAACGTTGCCATCAATGCCGGGGGCGATATCAGTGCCGGTGTGATGGGCAATATGACCGCCCTTGCCGGGGAGAAGCTGGGGCTGTTTGCCCGCACCGGGCAGCTAAGTCTGAAAGCGGGAGAAGGCCCGATAGACATGCAGGCCCAGAACGCCAGCATGCGGCTGTTTGCAGAGAAGAAACTGACGTTTACTTCAGAAAGTGACATCTCGTTTGCCGGGAAGAAGCGCATCACGCTGATTGGCGGCGGCAGTTATCTGAAGCTGGAGGCGGGGAAGGTGGAGTACGGCACGACAGCGTCGTATATCCGCAAGGTGAAAAGAACGATGTTTGCAGGGGCGGCAAACATACCCATCCAGGCTGTGACCGGGAGCGGAATTTGCCTCAGTTGCCTGATGAAAGCGGCGATGAATGGTGACACTTTTGTCGTAAGGGGAGAGTCATGAGCAGTCTCAGCTTCAGCCATGCGGTGCAGAGCTTGATACACACGACAGAAGTCACTTTATTTGCTCTCGTCGATGGTCTGCAATATGAACGCTTTACGGGGGAGGAACTGGTATTTAAACGGGAAGAAGTTTTGCCTCTGTTCAATACCTGGCCGGATTCACGTATTGCTTTTGCTGGCCCCTGGATTATTGGCATAAACGAAGCGATGGGTATTCGAGAAAAACTGTGCGAACTGGAGGCCACATTACCCTCTGTATCATGGATTTTATCTTCTGCTACGCCAGCAGATCTGGTTGAGCATTTTCAGAAAAACATCAATATCGGACTTCCTGACGGTCGGGCGGCTTTATTGCGTCTTCAGGACCCACGCGTACAGGTTCGCCTTGGGGCAATGCTGGATAGCCTGCAACACCAGAAGTTGACCCATCTTACGCAAGAGTGGGTCACAACTTTTGACGGAAAAGCCTGGTCAATTAAACACAGGGAGTTCATATGTTGAAGCTGTCTGAAGAACAGTGTGCCAGCGCAGGTCAGATGGAAGACGATGATTTTGTCCGTGATACCGTGCAAAAACTGAAGAAGAAATATCCGGTCATAAACGAACCGGATGACACCTTCCTCGCACGACTGAGGAAAGCGCTGGACTATGCAAACACCTTACCACTTAAAGAAAAAAATGTGAGGCGGGATTTTTTGCGACTGGAGACATTCTATCCGGGATTTTACCTTAAGCCGGAAATAGATAAATGGCTGAAAACGCCTAATGGCTATTCAGCGGATCAGCGTTTGGAAGATTTTAAGCACGTGGTGATAAACAGGGAAAGGAGAGGACTCTGATGGTCTGGATTGGTATTGGTACCGGAGCTGCGACAGGAAGCGTCGGGGCCGCAGGTGGTGGTGTTGGTTCATCGACATATCCCGGGACGCAAAGTCACGGAGGCTGGGAAGATGATGATATGTCTTTTCCCGACTCAGGAAATGCTCAGTCCCGGAGTAACGGTGGATTTGACTATCAGGGAAAGCCTTATGATCCAATCCTGAACGAACCGATGGTTGTCAGTGCCGAAACCCATGCGGATTTCTGGGAGGATGACATGGACTACTCAGAAACAGTGAGTTACGAAGGCGTTGACACTAAAGCTGGAGCACAGGCTAAAACGGATGAAAAGACCTGTGAAAACTGCCCACCAGAAGGGAAGGTTTCACCTATGGTCAGGCGGTGTTCGCGCTGGAGTGAGGTGACGATTAATTACCAGACGCGTATCTGTGGCACATTCTATAATCCTGAAACAAAACAAATTCAGGAGTTTAAGTATTGTGGTGTGTCATTTGATGGCTGGAAAGATAAGCTGTGTCAGTTCTGGGAGGCCAAGGCGCGGTATGATCAATTTTTTAGACCAGATGGGTCTCGGAAATCATGGTGGACGGGGGATATAAGTGCTAAAAATCAAGCGTCACGACATCAGGCTGTCGCATCAGTAAATAAACCATTAAAAGTAGTTTGGATATTTATGCAACCAATAAGTTACAGGTATTTCCAGAAAATATTTATGAAGCACCAAGATATTATCACAAGGTGGCAACCATAATGTTAACAATAAGAGTTGAGCAGGAATTTGGCCTTAGCACCCCAATTGATGTATCCCGCGCATTAATAATATTTGATGAGGTGTGCAATAATTTAAATTTGATGCTGGACACCAAAAAAATATGGTATGAGAAAGGATTTTCAAGAAAGCAAGCAAGTCAACATCGGTTGTTCACTGATTCAGATGTTTCTGAGGCAGTGCAGTCAAGATGGGAAAAGAGGTATAAAAAAAACTATCCATTTTTTGGTGAGGGTATTTGGGATGGTGAATCTGATGAAGATAGTGCAGGGATCGATTTAACATCATCTATATCCAGTGCTAATCGACGTACTAATCCTATGTCGCTGACAGTTGAGTTCCCAATCAACATTACTAAAACAAAACTTACATTTGATCGGATGGTGGTCTTTCTAAAGCATCTTTTAGAACTCAACGAATATTGTACATATCTTTCTGTAGAGTCTGGTGGTTATAGTTTTTCCGAAATAATCCCCAAAGAAAATGGATATGACGAAGTATATAAGAAAGTGTTTCCCGACAGGATTTCATGTGGGTGGATGTTGTATATTCCTGCTGTCCTTATTCCTGAGTTAATTCCTGAAGCAGCCAGGATTATTCCTGTCATGAATGGTGAAAAGCAAAATGGAACAATTGTTGTTTCAACCGAAGAAATATTTGATGGAAACAACAAAGAACACATCGGCAAAGCTAATGACATAGAAATAAAGCTTTTGGACCTTGGTTTTTTGCCATTGATTACAGAGCTTTAATTATATCCGTAGCGGGAAACCGACTTGGAGTTTGTTCAGCGCATTCTGTCGGAAGTGGGGATTTACTGGCGTACTGAGATGGACAGCATCCGGGAAATGGATGTCTTTATCCTGGCCGACAGCCAGCTCAACTATCAGTTTGATGTGCGCCTGCCGTACAGCGAGCCGTCCGGTCTGTACGATGGTGCGGCGGAGTCAGTGTGGGATGTGCGCACTAAAAACCAGGTGGTCACCGGCACGGTTGCCAGCATAACAGGTGAACATTACCGCTACGCCGCCCTTTTGTGGCGGAAGTTAAAATAGGGACTGTTGCTGGTGCGGCAGTAGGACCAGGTACAGTTATTACTGGGCTTGTGGGGGGATAGTATTTGGCGCGACCGGATATTATGGTGCAGACTGGATTGCGGACTACATAGATGAAAATTAATTTATTTAATCTTTTTAGAAAAGAAAACAACCTTCAAAAATTTTATCCACGGTCATCATTTGAAAAGCTATTAGAATCAAAAAAATCATACCCTTTTTTTTCATCACTAGAAAACAATAAAATACACGCATATTCAACAAGATTCATGATTAACTTAATTGATGTAAAAAAAATAGAAAATGAGATTGAGGTTTTCTTTCATAAAAAAATAAAAGAAAACAAAGAAAGCTTGTCATTTAACGGCAAGGCACTTCATTTTTTCAAATTTGAGGAATTTAATCAGACAGTAATAGCTATAATTACCAACAATAACAAGTTTATTAAGAATCTTTATGATATGAACCTTGAGCCGCCAGCTCCTCATATTGTTTTTCCAGAACGTGATTTTGAGGCTCTAGGCAGTTTGCAGGGTGATGTAGAGCTATGGTGGAATGTTTACTGGTCTCCATTTTGGTCCTCTCTGACTGAAGAAGAGAAAGGGAAATATTTAGTTCGTAGTGAACTATCGAGTGAGCTGAGTGAGTTTTTGATACTTCACAGTTAATTAAAAGAATGAGTTAAAGAAAACTATGGATAGAAAATCCCCCTCCTTATATGAAATTCTCACTGGCAATTTCACGGGTGACCTTCCCCTTGAACTGGCAAATGAAGAGGACCAGGTTATTTTATCCGTACTGGATAATATCCAACGGATACTGAACTCACGTGCGGGTGCCATCTCTCATTTACCCGATTTCGGTTTACCGGATATGACTAAAATCCTGCAAGGCATGCCTGGAACCGCCCATGAACTGATAGATACACTTTCCGGCGTTTTACTGAAGTATGAGCCTCGTTTGCAGACGCTCAATGTCACACTGCTTGAACAGGAAGTACCTGGAGAGCTGCGTTACGCCATCGATGCCGAACTGAAAGGTATTGGGCTTGTACGGTACGGCACTGAATTCATGCCTGAAGGTAAGGTGATGCTCAGGCATCTGAAACAACAGCAGTATCTGGAAAAACACCAGTTTATTTAACTCCCCCAACCCCTCATTCGATACGGACTTCACAATGTTCCATTCAGCCGAACGCCACCTTAAAACAGGAAGCGATCCCCGCACACTGCCAGATTTCTCCGCATTACGTGATGAACTCTCAAAACTATCCCATCCCGCTCGTCCAGACGTGAAATGGCAGTATGTTGAAAAACTGGCATTAAATCTGTTCGATACCAATGGTGTCGAACTCCAGACGGCGGCATGGTATACCCTGGCAAGAACAAACCTGGCTGGTATACAGGGTTTCAATGAAGGCATGGCGATTCTTGATGCCCTGATACGTTATCAGTGGTCAACGATGTGGCCTGCATCGGCACATGCCCGTATTGAAATACTCAGCAGCCTGAGTAAACGTCTCCAGCAGCAATTCAGGACACTGTCATTTCACAGAGTCGATTTACCAGCCCTGTACCAGAGCGAAAAATTGCTGAGCTCCACAGGTGAAACCTTGCAACGTCTGGAGCTTCACAATGCAGCCGGAACTGACATGCTGCGACAAATATTGAAAAATGCCGTAGTCAGGCTCGAAAATAGCGATGCTTCCTCAGACCAGTTAGAAAGCCATCGTACTGACGTCACGCTGCCAGTACGGGTAGAGGATCTTGCGGCAGAAGTGAACAACAGTCCACGTTGGGTATATGTTGTAGATACTCAGCCAACGGTTAATGTCGAAGTCAGGCAGAAACCAACCCCCCGAATCGCACCCGGTCTGGCATTCCTCAGTGGATTGCTGACGGCGGGGGTATTGAGCCTCGTCGCGTTTAAATTCATACCGACATTGTTTAGCCATCCAGAGGAAGAGGCGGTGATGTCATCTCTCACAGCGTTACCAACCAGTTTGCCACTTCCCGTTGCTGATCAACTACGGCATGATTCACCTTCATGGTTAGCAAACAGTGATAGCTATGCGAAGACATTAAAAACCCGACTGGATGAACTCATCACCATACCTCCATACTGGCCGTTACAATATGGCTCTCAACTGGTCGAGCAAACTCGTCATCTTTACCCCGATACCGAACTGTCAAAAACAGTTTCAAAAGACTGGCAGTCCAAGTTAGTGGCGAATTCTTTGCCTGCTGCCAGTATTAGTGGGTGGTATCAGGGATTGACTGAGCTTCAGAAACTCCAGGACAGACTGAACCAACTGGACGAAAAGAAGGGCAAGTACATGACGGTGAGTGAGCTCAAAACGGCGGTGTTCTCTATATCGAAGTCATTCAATGACAGCATCCCGGCCGAAGAGCTGATACGGCAATTGCAAACATCCCCTGTAAACCAGCCAGTGTCTCGGGACTTACAAAACCGGGCAGATTTACAGCTCAGGCAGTTGAACAATTCCTACATGCTGGTCACACCCGGGAGCGGGGAATAGGTGAAGTCATACCTTTAAGACCTGGTATTGCGATTTCGATTGTGCATTGGGATACTAAAGCTTCAGATTAAGCAAAGGGATAGACGATTTGACTCCACAATATCAAACGCAGATCACCGAGGAACAGGTTCATTTGTCCTGGTGCCTTCTGGTCCATATAGCCATGGAAGAAAAACGGTCAGGCTCCAGTAGTGAGCCAGCAGTACACATAACTAATAAGTAAAGTAACCACCCATGACGATTCATGTGAAAAATGACAAAAAAAGACATCTGACCACTTTGATGGCTAGATGTCTGTTATGTTCATTACCCACTTTTACCTAGCGAATGATGTGAAACCATTTTGTTATCAGCTAGATCGTCAATGTAATCCGCATACCACTGCATCATCTCTTGTCTTCCTTCCAGATACTGCGCATGGTTGTATGTACCCCGAATGCTGTTTTTATCCACATGTGCAAGCTGCATCTCGATCCATGCGGTGTTATAGCCTTGTTCATGCAGGATAGTACTCATCGTGTGGCGGAAACCGTGGCCAGTTGCTCGACCATCATAACCTATACGCTTGATTACCATGTTAATACTGGCTTCGCTCATCGGTTTGTTTACGTCATTCCGCCCTGAGAAAATCAGTTTGTAGTTACCTGTTAGCTGTTCAAGGCGGCGAAGGGCATGTATAGCTTGAGTAGATAGCGGAACCAGATGGGGCCGTCTCATCTTCATTCTGGATTTTGGTATTTCCCAAACGTTGTTATCAAAATCAATTTCATTCAGCCATGCGTAACTCCACTGTTCTCAAGCCTGTTAGCATGAGTAAACGGGTTGCTAGCTGAGTTATTACACTCCCGGTGTACAAACCCAGTTTGCTAAGAAATTCTGGAAGTTCAGTTACGGATAGAAAAGGGTAGTGTTGTTTTTGGTGCCCTTGCAATGCGCTGGCAAGATCTGGCGCTGGGTTGTGCTCTGCTCGGCCCGTCACAATTGCGTACCGAAAAACTTCACCGCATCGTTGCCGCACTTTGCTGGCTAACTCTGGCGCGCCACGTTTTTCAATGCGTTGTAGCGCCGACAGAAGTTCAAGAGGTTTGATCCCATCGATTGGACGAGAACCAATATAAGGAAAGACATTATTTTTAAATGCCCTGATCACGTAACTTGTATAGTTTTCGGACCAGTTAGGCATTTTAGCGGTATACCATTCAGTCGCGATAGCTTCAAAGGTATTATCGATAGAATTCTTCTTAGCAAGTTGTTCTGCTTTTTTAACTTCACCAGGATCATTATTCGCAGCCAAAATTTTTCTGGCTTCTTCCCTTCTAGCACGAGCATTAGCAAGAGAAACATCTGGGTAGGTCCCGAAGGATAATTTTTTCTCTTTACCAGCAAATCGATATTTCATGCGCCAGTATTTAGAGCCGTTAACATTGACCTGAAGATAGAGCCCGCCGCCATCAGCGAGTTTATAGATCTTTTCTTTGGGCTTTGCTGTGTCCATCTGACGTGCATTGAGCGGCATTTGGGGGCATCACTTTTTATTGAACACGGTAAGCCCCCATATAGGCCCCCAGCCAGTGATTGATTCTGGTGGAGTTGAGCTGACATTGGTTGATGTCAATATGCCGAAATGGTGGGTTATTATTGATTGTACGGGGTTTATGTTGAGTTCGGAAGACGTCAGAAGAAGTGTATATGGTGTCCCCTGCAGGAATCGAACCTGCAACTAGCCCTTAGGAGGGGCTTGTTATATCCATTTAACTAAGAGGACCTAATGCCCGTCATACTTCAAATTGTGGGGGTGTTGGCTGCATTCACAAATTCCAGTCACTTACTCAAGTAAGCTCCTGGAGATTTGTTCTTTTGCCGCCTACCCACAATTCGAACTATTTAGGGCATTGCGCGGCGTAGTATACCCGCTTTTAGGTCTGAGTTAAGGGGCAGGTCTGCTGATTGCCTGAAACGTAACCAGTTTTATGTGCGTCGCGACTGTTTTTCGTCTTGAGGCTCTTCCTTGCCGTCCTCCACTTCCTGTTTACGCTTCGCTTTTGCTTTCGCTTCGGCTTTTTTCTTGTTGCTCATATCGTTACGGATTTGCGCATGGCTGATCAGTGCGAAGATAAACGTGCCGCCGCAGATGTTGCCTGCGAGCGTTGGCAAGGCGAACGGCCAGAAGAATTCACTCCAGTGGATGGTACCGTTAAATACCAGGTAGAGAATTTCCACGGAGCCGACCACGATGTGGGTTAAATCCCCAAGCGCGACCAGCCAGGTCATGATGATGATGACAAATATTTTAGCCGAACCCGCAGAAGGGAACATCCACACCATGGTGGCGATTATCCAGCCGGAAATGATGGCGTTGGCAAACATTTCCCCCGGCGTGTTGTGCATCACGTCCATGCCGATAGAAACAAAAGCGTCGCGGGTTTGCTCGTCAAATATCGGCATATATTCAAACGCATATGCCGCAAGGCCGGTGCCGATAATATTGCCGAGTAAAACCATGCCCCATAAGCGCATCAACAGCAGAAAGTTGCTGCCGCTCGGTTTTTGCATCACGGGCAGGACGGCGGTGACGGTGTTTTCAGTAAACAGTTGTTGGCGCGCCATGATCACGATGATAAAGCCAAAGGTGTAACCGAGGTTTTCGAGTAAGAAACTGCCGGGCACGCCTTCGAGATTGACGTGAAATATCCCCTTTGCCAGCAGCGATGCGCCCATCGATAATCCGGCGGCAACGGCTGACCAAAACAACGCCATTGCGTCGCGTTCCAGTTCTTTTTCACCGTCCTGGCGAATGTGCTCGTGAATCGCCATCGCCCGCGATGGCAGTTGTTCCTCGTCTACTTCAATTTTTTCCCCGTGTTCTTTTTCGTCACTTTCGACCTCAATTTCATTGGTGGATTTGTTGATTTTCTCTTCTTTAATTTCACCCATTTTTAAGGTCACTCACTCATTATTGACTCCTCTAAGCGTAGCGGCTTTTAGCTCACTTCCACGAGATACAGACTAATTCGACTTAATTTTGATCTTGTGTCCGATGATTACCTCTTTTGGAGTACCGCAGCGGCGTGAGCCCAACTGGAGCAAAGCCTATGATGTGTTATGATTTTGCATCCCGAGACAAGGAGTGGCTCCTCAAAATGCTTGATGCGATTAACCTGACCTGCGTACGTGACGACCGCACGTTATTTAGCGAGCTGTCGTTTAGCGTTTTGCCGGGTGAAATGGTGCAAATTGCCGGCAAAAATGGCGCAGGGAAAACGTCGCTGCTACGGATTTTGGCAGGGCTTGCGCAAGCAGAAGAAGGCGAAGTTAAATGGCAGGGCGAAGCGTTATCCCGCATTCGTTATCAATATCATCAGGATCTGCTGTGGCTTGGTCATCAGCCTGGAGTTAAAACGGTTCTTACTGCATTCGAAAATCTGAGCTTCTATCACGCGCAAAGTGCGGAATCACTACGTTGGCAAGCGCTTACTGAAGTGGGGTTGCTGGGCTTTGAAGATGTGCCAGTCAATCAACTTTCCGCCGGGCAGCAACGTCGTGTGGCGCTCGCGCGTTTGTGGCTAAGCTCGCAAAAAATCTGGATTTTGGATGAGCCATTTACCGCCATCGATGTGACGGGTGTAGCAAAACTCACACGAAAGCTTGAACAACATGCCGAAAATGGCGGAATGGTGATCCTCACAACCCATCAGCCGCTGGCAACCAATAATGTTCGTCAAATTCATTTGCAGGAGAAACTGGCATGATGCGCCGAATTTTTCTGCATGAACTGCGCGTGGTGTTCCGCAAAGGGGCGGAAATCGCCAACCCTTTATGGTTTTTCCTTATTGTTATCACGCTGTTTCCACTGGGAATTGGCCCTGAGCCGCAACTTCTGGCACGTATTGCGCCGGGTGTGATTTGGGTGGCTGCATTATTGGCATCACTGTTGGCGATGGACAGATTGTTTCGCGATGATTTTCAGGATGGCTTTCTTGAACAACTGATGTTGCTGCCAATCCCTTTGCCGATGGTGGTGTTAGCGAAAGTGACCGCTCACTGGGTGGTCACTGGCTTGCCGCTACTAATCCTTTCCCCGCTCGCTGCTTTGCTGCTAGGGATGGATTTTTACGGTTGGCAGGTGATGGCACTCACGCTGCTAATCGGGACTCCGACATTGAGTTTTTTGGGAGCACCGGGCGTGGGGTTAACGGTGGGTTTACGGCGTAGCGGCGTGCTGCTGAGTTTGCTGGTTTTGCCGTTGACTATCCCGCTGCTAATTTTTGCCACCGCTGCGATGGACGCCGCATCAATGCATCTTCCGGTGGATGGTTATATGGCGATTCTTGGCGCGTTGCTTGCGGGCAGCGCAACACTAAGCCCGTTCGCTACGGCAGCGGCGCTGCGAGTGAGCATTCAATAATTAAAAAATGTCGGATGGCGCGTTGCTTATCCGACCTACAAATTCAAACCCGATTTGGTTGATATTTTGTGAGCAACGATTATGTGGAAATGGTTACATCAGCTCGCTAAACCCGAGCGACTTTACTTGCTATGCGGGCGTTTGGTTCCGTGGTTTGCCATCATCAGCGCGATACTTCTGGTGGTCGGTTGTGTCTGGGGCTTTGGTTTCGCTCCTGCGGATTATCAACAAGGCCAGAGCTATCGCATTATGTATCTTCACGTGCCTGCGGCAATTTGGTCGATGGGTATCTATGGCTCGATGGCAGTGGCTGCGTTTATCGGCCTGGTGTGGCAGATGAAAATGTCAGACCTTGCCGTTGCGGCAATGGCTCCTGTGGGGGCGGTGTTTACATTTATTGCGCTGGTGACCGGATCCGCATGGGGCAAACCGATGTGGGGAACTTGGTGGGTGTGGGATGCACGTCTGACTTCCGAGTTGGTGCTGCTGTTTCTCTATATAGGCGTGATTGCGCTGTATAACGCCTTTGACGACCGGCGCCTTGCCGGGCGTGCTGCGGGTATTCTGGTGCTGGTGGGCGTGGTGAACTTACCGATTATCCACTTCTCGGTGGAGTGGTGGAACACGCTGCACCAGGGTTCGACTAATATGCAGCAAAGTATTGACCCATCAATGCGCACTCCGTTACGCCTGACTATCTTCGGTTTTCTGATGCTGTTTGCCACGCTGACGTTAATGCGCCTGCGCAACCTCATCTTGCTTCAGGAGCAGCGTCGCCCGTGGGTAATGGAACTGGCGAATAAAGGGAGAAGCGCATGAGCAGCGCATTTTTAAACTGGACAGATTTTTTTGCCATGGGTGGCTATGCGTTTTACGTCTGGCTTGCTGTCGCGCTAACCTTCATCCCATTGCTGGTGTTGGTGGTGCATACCCGTTTGCAGCATCGCACTATTTTAAATTCAGTCACGCGCCAACAGGCACGAGAAAAACGGATTCAGGCAGCACGTCAGGCAGAGGGAACTGAATGAACACGCGTCGCAAAAATCGATTATATCTGGCGCTTTCTGTGTTGGTGGGGTTGGGGCTTACTATCACGCTTGTGCTGTATGCGTTACGTAGCAATATCGATCTCTTCTATACCCCGAGTGAAATTCTGTATGGCAAAGGTGAAAGCCACCAGTTGCCAGAAGTGGGGCAGCGTTTGCGCGTTGGCGGCATGGTTCAGCCTGGCAGTGTGAAGCGTGATAACCAGACGCTGAAAGTCACATTCAAACTCTACGATGCCAGCGGGGTGGTGGATGTCAGCTATGTTGGCATTTTGCCGGACCTGTTCCGCGAAGGGCAAGGCGTAGTCGCACAAGGTGTGTTTGAAGCCGGTAACAGGGTTGAAGCGAAAGAAGTGCTGGCGAAGCATGACGAAAATTACACCCCGCCGGAAGTAAAAGAAGCGATGGAAAAAAATCACCAACGCGCTCCACAGGCCTACAAGGATAACGCCTCATGATGCCTGAAATTGGCAGTTTTTTGCTTTGCCTGGCACTCGGCTGGTCATTGTTACTCAGTGTTTACCCGCTGTGGGGCGTGAAGCGTAATGACTCACGGTTGATGGCTTCTGCCCGCCCGTTAGCATGGGCGCTGTTTATCACACTGTGTGCTTGCTTCCTGGTGTTGGTGAACGCGTTTGTGGTGAACGATTTTACCGTGCTGTACGTCGCGAATAACTCCAACAGCGAGTTACCAGTGTGGTATCGCGTCGCTGCCACCTGGGGCGCGCATGAAGGCTCATTGCTGCTTTGGGTATTGTTGCTAAGTGCCTGGACATTTGCCGTGGCGCTGTTTAGCCGCAGCATGCCGAAAGATGCCGTCGCACGCGTGCTGGCGGTGATGGGGATGATTAATTTCGGCTTCCTGCTGTTTATTATTTTCACCTCTAATCCATTCACCCGCACGCTGCCTGACTTCCCTATTGAAGGGCGTGACCTTAACCCGCTGTTGCAGGATATCGGGCTGATCTTCCATCCTCCGTTGTTGTACATGGGGTATGTCGGTTTCTCCGTGGCGTTTGCGTTTTCTATTGCCGCACTGATGGCCGGGAAACTCGATTCTGCTTGGGCGCGTTGGACGCGTCCGTGGACGTTAGCCGCCTGGTCATTTTTAACCATCGGCATTGTTTTAGGTTCGGCCTGGGCTTATTACGAGCTGGGCTGGGGCGGCTGGTGGTTCTGGGACCCGGTAGAAAACGCCTCGTTTATGCCGTGGCTTGCAGGCACGGCGTTAATCCACTCGCTTTCGGTAACCGAAAAGCGTGGCAGTTTTAAAGCCTGGACGGTGCTGCTCGCGATTACCGCATTCTCGCTGTGCTTGCTGGGCACGTTCCTGGTGCGCTCAGGCGTGCTGGTTTCGGTGCACTCATTTGCCTCTGACCCGGCGCGCGGCATGTTTATCCTCGCTTTCCTGGTGATTGTGATTGGCGGTTCGCTGCTGCTGTATGCGGTTCAGGGCGGTAAAGTCCGCTCACGTGTCGGCAACAGTTTGTGGTCGCGGGAATCCTTTTTGCTCGGCAATAACGTGCTTTTAATCGCTGCGATGCTGGTGGTGTTGTTAGGAACGCTGCTGCCACTAGTGCACAAGCAACTCGGGCTGGGCAGTATTTCTATTGGCGAGCCGTTCTTCAACACGATGTTTACCGCCTTGATGGCCCCGTTTGCACTGTTGCTCGGCATTGGCCCGTTGGTGCGCTGGCGTCGCGATGAACCACAAAAGCTGGTTAAACGCCTGGTGGTTGCCGTGGTGGTGACCGTCGCGCTGGCTTTGATTTTGCCATGGCTGATGCAAGACCGCGTTGAAGCCATGACGGTGGTTGGTTTACTGATGGCGGTGTGGGTGTTTGTGCTGGCCTTAACCGAAGTCTATGAGCGCGCCACGCATCGCCATGGTTTGCTGAAAGGGTTATGGAAATTGCCGCGCAGCCATTGGGGTATGGTGTTCGGGCATCTGGGGCTGGCGGTAACTGTCGTCGGTATCGCCTTTAGTCAGAATTACAGTATTGAGCGTGATGTGCGCATGAAAGCAGGCGACAGCATCGACATTCACCAGTACCACTTTGTGTTCCGCGATGTGCATGAACTGACGGGGCCGAACTACCGTGGCGGCGTTGGTATTATCGACGTGACGCGTAATGGCAAACCTGAAGCCACGCTGCATGCTGAAAAACGTTTCTACAACAGCAACCGCGCCATGATGACCGAAGCGGCAATTGATGGCGGTGTGACGCGCGATCTCTACGCTGCTCTCGGTGAAGAGTTAGATGACGGTAGTTGGGCGGTTCGCCTCTATTACAAACCTTTTGTGCGTTGGATTTGGATGGGTGGAATATTGATGACGCTCGGCGGCCTGTTCTGTTTATTTGACCCACGTTACCGCCAGCGTAAAAACATGCCGGAGGCTGCATGAAGCGCAAAGTTTTATTTATCCCACTCGTTTTGTTTTTGTTGTTGGCCGCGATGTTACTGTGGCAATTGGCACGTAATGCGCAGGGCGATGACCCGACCAATCTCGAATCTGCATTAGTTGGGAAAGCGGTACCGGTGTTCCGTCTTGAGTCTTTAGAAAACCCAGGCAAGATTTATGACCAGTCAGTTCTGACTGATGGAAAACCGTTATTACTCAACGTGTGGGCAACCTGGTGCCCGACCTGTCGTGCTGAGCATCAGTATCTCAATGGGCTCAAAGCACAAGGCGTACGGGTGGTCGGCATGAACTATAAAGATGAGCGCCGCAAAGCGATTACCTGGCTGAATGAATTAGGTAACCCTTACGCGCTGAGCCTGTTTGATGGCAACGGCATGCTGGGGTTAGATCTGGGCGTTTACGGTGCACCCGAAACCTTCCTGATCGATGGGAAAGGGATCATTCGTTATCGCCACGCAGGGGATCTTAACGATCGTGTCTGGCAGCAAGAATTAAAACCGCTGTGGGATAAATACAACAAGGAGGCAGGTGCATGAAACGCGTATGGCTATTTCTCATCGCATTCTTGTTCTCGTTCAATGTGCTCGCGGCAATAGACACTTTCCAGTTCAAAGACGAAGCGCAAGAACAGCAGTTCCGCCAGCTCACTGAGCAATTGCGCTGCCCGAAATGCCAGAACAACAGCATCGCTGATTCCAATGCGATGATTGCCTCTGACATGCGTCTGAAAGTTTATGAACTGATGCAGCAGGGCAAAACGAAGCAGCAGATTATTGATTACATGGTTGAGCGCTACGGCAATTTCGTGACATACGAACCGCCGTTGACGCCTGCCACTATCATTTTATGGGTGCTGCCAGGTCTGTTTATTCTCGGCGGCGCAGGCGTGATTGTCATGCGTAGCCGTAAACGGCGGGTCCATTTTAGTGATGAGCCTGAAAGTGAAACCCAACCAGCGATTACACGAAAAGCCCATTTCTGGTTTTTCGCACCCGGTGCTGTGGTGTTAATTGTAGTGAGTGTTGGCGTTTATCTGAAAACGTCTGACTGGAAGCAGGTGCGAGCCTGGCAGAATGTCACAAATCAGACGCCGCAATTGTTACAGCGCGCATTAGACCCAGAAGCCGAGCCGCTGAACATGGCTGAAATGTCTGATCTTGGTCTTGGGTTACGCACCCGCTTGCAGCACGAACCTGACAATATTGAGGGGTGGATGATGCTCGGGCGAATTGGTATGGTTCTGAATAACGCAAGTACCGCTACACAAGCTTTTGCACATGCGTATAAACTGTCGCCCACTAACAGTAATGTAAAGCTGGGCTATGCTGAAGTATTGACCCGTAGTGGCTCGCCGCAAGATAACCAACTGGGTGGGAATCTGCTGCGAGAGCTCCTTAAAACGGACCATACAAATGTTCGCGTGCTCAGCCTGCTGGCATTTAGCGCTTTCGAACAACAAAATTACCGCGAGGCAATTGGTGCGTGGCAAGTCATGCTTAAAGTATTACCGGCAAATGACCAGCGCCGGTCTGTGGTGCAAAGAAGCATCGAGCAGGCGCAGGTTGCACAAGCTGGTATGGACAGCACCAAACCTGAGAGCGCAGACAAATAATAACAGGGAGACACATATGAATTTCCGCCTGACCGGACTGGCGCTGGCCACGACACTTTTAGTCGGGTGCGCCAGCTCTGCCGATCAAGAGCCGCAGGGGCGCTCGGACCCATTTGAAGGGTTCAACCGTACAATGTACAACTTCAACTTTAATGTGTTGGACCCGTATGTTGTGCGCCCGGTGGCTGTGGTGTGGCGTGATTATGTGCCGCAGCCGGCTCGAAATGGAATAAGTAACTTCACCAGCAACCTGGAAGAACCCGCCATAATGGTGAACTACATCGTTCAGGGTAATCCGTATCAGGGGATGGTGCACTTTACGCGCTTCTTCTTGAACTCATTGCTGGGTATGGGTGGTTTCATTGACGTTGCTGGCATGGCGAACCCGAAACTGCAGCGTGAAGAGCCGCACCGCTTTGGTTCTACGCTGGGTCATTATGGCGTGGGTTATGGCCCTTACGTGCAGTTGCCGTTCTATGGCAGTTTCACGCTACGTGAGGACGGCGGCGATTATGTCGATACACTCTATCCGCTGCTGTCCTGGCTGACCTGGCCGATGTCTATCGGTAAATGGACGATTGAAGGCATCGAAACACGTGCTCAGTTGCTGGATTCTGATGGTTTGCTCAAGCAGTCATCCGATCCGTACATTTTGGTTCGTGAAGCTTACTTCCAGAGCCACGACTTTATTGCTAACGGTGGGAAGCTTTCACCATCAGCAAATCCGAATGCTGCAGCAATTGAAGATGACTTGAAAGATATCGACTCTCAGTAAGCATTGAGTGGGTAATAAACATAAAAAAGGCGAAACCTCGGTTTCGCCTTTTTTGTCACTATTAACTATTAGAATGCGTAGTTAAAGTTCATACCGTACAGCCACGCTTTGCCTTCAGACTGGAAGGTATATGGGCCTTCTTTGATCTCAACGTGCTGACCGTGCATGTAGGAAACGCCAAGGTCTACAGAAGCATCGTCGTTAAATGCGTAGGTAGTACCAGCACTGAGCCAGAAGCGATCCTGGTCAGGAATGGAGATGGAGCGTTTGTCTGCCGGAACCGGGCTATCATCAAATGCGATACCGGTACGGAAGGTCCAGTTTTTATCCATAAAGTAGGTGGTACCTAAAGCGATACGGTACGCATCTTTGAAGCTTTCATCTTTATAGAACAGAGTCTGTCCGTTGGTGCCTGTGGCTTTCAGCTCCTGGAACTGGCTCCAACTGGTGTAAGCCACGCTGTAGTGGATAGCCCACTGCGGCGCTACTTTGTTATAACCAGACAACTCCCACATTTCAGGTAAGTTCAGTGTCAGAGAACCTGGAACCGTTTGGCCGCTGGTACCCCATGGGAAAGCTGTACCTGCGCCAGGGAAAGCATTCGCTTGGGCAGGAATATTACTTTTGTAATCACCATCGAAGTCAATTTTGACTTCGGAACGGTAGGTGAAGCCGTAGCGGTTATCTTTATCGATTTCATAAAGAATACCTGCGTTCCAGCCATAACCCCACTCGTCACCTTTCATGTGCGATATTTGGGTTCCTGGAGTGGCAAGGCCAGCACCCGCGGTTTGTTCACCTGCGTAACGCTCAATTTTTGCTTTAGCGTAAACAGCATCAAAGCCAAGACCAAAGCTCCAGTTGTCATTTAAACGATAAGCACCGCTAAGATTCAGGTTTAGGGTGGTTAGATCGGTTTTCCCACCATATTCACCAGCGATATAATTATTGTTAAATTCTGTAGCAAGACCGTAGTTTGAGGTAACTGAAGCCCCCCAACCAAACTGTTCATTGATTGGCGCAACAAAGTGCAGGTTCGGTACCCACGCAGTTGGCGCGATGTTATCGGCAGAGGTGCTACGTCCGGTATAGGGTGAGCTACCAGAAATATTAACGTCTGGATCTATAAACACTGCACCGCCGGAGAAGGAAGGGCGGTCAAACATCATGATAGTTGCAGGGTTACGGCTGGCGGAGCCCGCGTTATCCGCAACTGCACCTTCCCCTGAATAAGCTCGGCCTAGGCCTGAGGAAGAGAACTCGTTTAATTGAAAGCCGGCTGAGTAGGCCTGCGATGAGACAATTGCCACTGCAACCGCTAGGGCTGACTTTGTAAACAGGTTTTTCTGGCTCATGACCAAAACCTCATAATGGATTTATTTTTATACAAACAATGTTACATACCGTAACAGGAGCGCGAATAGTAGGGTCTGTTCTGTTACAGAGAAAGCAGACCAGTGGCGAGAGTATAGGTCTGACCAGATGGGATGTTGCAAGTTTGTATCTAAGAATTTTCAAATTTGATCGTCGAAACGAGATCTGACTGGCAAAATCGGGTTCTTCGTCACTTAGCAAAATGGGTGAATCTTGTTTTAGATCATTTTTAAGTGTGATTTGGGTCACTTACGGATTTTGACAAGATTAACGACTGGAGTCGCTTCAACAGGGAGCGTAAAATAGACAAGATTCGTTGAAAACATTTTGCCTTTTAAATACAGAGGAAATCATAAAATGAGTAAAAACACTGCTGATGAAACCCCGGTTTGCTGCTGTATTGATGTCGGCTCTATCATCGACAACACCGACTGCACAGCAACATACAGCCGCGTGTTCGCGACCCGCGCTGAAGCTGACGAAACTCTGGCTGCGCTGACTGAGAAAGCACGTGCCGCAGAATCTGAACCTTGCCAGATCGTTCCGCGTTATACCGAAGAAGCAGATGGCGTTCGTCTGGATATCGATTTCACTTTCAGCTGCCAGGCTGAAACCATGATCTTCCAGCTCGGCCTGCGTTAATATTTCCTGACGCTCTCGTCCCCGAGAGCGTCATTTTCCTCTCTTAAAGCGTGTTCCCCCTCCCAATTTTTTAGTCCCCCGGTTGGCTGATTGTAACTTTTTGGTTAAAACTGTGATCAGGTCAGACCACTATTGGTCATTTACAATTTTATTCCCAAGAATATGCAGTTACAGCAGCATCTCTGTAGATTCATACACAATGGGAAGAATAGGGGAGCGTTATGAGTCAGGCACTTCCGCTGGTAACCCGTCAGGGCGACCGTATTGCTATTGTCAGTGGGTTACGCACCCCGTTTGCCCGTCAGGCTACGGCATTTCACGGCATACCTGCTGTCGACCTCGGCAATATGGTGGTCAGCGAACTGTTGGCACGTAGCGAAATTCCCCCAAAAATTATCGAACAACTGGTTTTCGGCCAGGTCGTCCAGATGCCGGAAGCGCCAAACATTGCCCGCGAAATTGTCCTTGGTACAGGCATGAGTGTTCATACAGACGCTTATAGCGTGAGTCGTGCCTGTGCGACCAGTTTCCAGGCCGTAGCGAATGTGGCTGAAAGCCTAATGGCTGGCACGATCCGAGCAGGTATTGCTGGTGGTGCTGACTCCTCATCTGTACTGCCGATTGGCGTTAGTAAGAAGTTAGGCCGCACATTAGTGGATGTGAACAAGGCGCGTACTTTGGGCCAACGTCTGAAATTATTCGCGCGTTTGCGCCCACGTGATTTATTACCGGTACCTCCTGCGGTTGCTGAATATTCAACGGGTTTGCGTATGGGCGACACCGCCGAACAAATGGCAAAAACTCACGGGATTACGCGTGAGCAACAAGATGCTCTCGCGCATCGCTCTCATACCAAAGCGGCCAACGCCTGGAGAGAAGGGAAACTGGCTGATGAGGTGATGACAGCCTTTATCCCGCCATATCGCCAGCCTTTCAGCGAAGATAACAACGTTCGCCAAAACTCCTCAATTGCTGATTACGCAAAGCTACGTCCAGCCTTCGACCGCAAACACGGCACGGTCACCGCCGCCAATAGCACGCCATTAACCGATGGCGCGGCAGCGATTATTTTAATGACGGAATCGCGTGCCAAAGAGTTGGGTTTGAAGCCTTTGGGCTATTTACGCAGCTATGCGTTCACCGCCGTTGATGTCTGGAAAGATATGCTGCTGGGCCCGGCTTGGGCTACCCCACTGGCGCTTGAGCGAGCGGGCATCACTTTGAATGACCTGACGCTTTTCGATATGCATGAAGCCTTTGCCGCACAAACGCTAGCTAACCTGAAAATGCTTGCTAGTGAGCGTTTTGCACGTGATGTATTGGGCCGCGCCCATGCTACGGGGGAAGTGGACGATACCAAGTTTAACGTACTGGGTGGTTCGATTGCTTATGGGCATCCATTTGCCGCAACCGGTGCTCGAATGATCACGCAAACGCTGCATGAACTGCGCCGTCGTGGCGGAGGTTTTGGCCTGGTGACCGCATGCGCCGCAGGTGGCCTGGGTGCTGCAATGGTTCTGGAGGCCGAATAATGGAACAGACTTCTGCTTTCCACTTACATATCCGTCTCGACAATATCGCGATAGTGACTATCGATGTGCCGAACGAAAAGATGAACACTCTGAAAGCCTCTTTCGGGCCCGAAGTGCATAACATTATCAAACAGGTTCGCGATAACACTGCATTGCAGGGGCTGATATTTATCTCTGGCAAGCCGGATAACTTTATTGCCGGTGCTGACATAAACATGATTGCAAGCTGCCAGAGTGCGCATGAAGCACAGGCACTGGCACATCAGGGGCAGCAAATTATGGCTGAAATTGCTGCCTTGCCGATTCCTGTAGTTGCGGCGATTCATGGTGCGTGTCTCGGCGGTGGGCTGGAGTTGGCACTGGCCTGCCATTCCCGTATTTGTACTGATGACGAGAAAACAAAACTGGGGCTGCCGGAAGTACAGCTCGGCCTGCTGCCGGGCTCGGGTGGTACACAGCGTTTACCGCGTTTGATTGGCGTCAGCAATGCACTTGATATGATTCTGACCGGCAAACAATTACGTCCACGCCAGGCGCTGAAATTGGGGCTGGTGGATGAAGTTGTGCCACAGTCAATTCTGCTGACGGCAGCAGTTGAGCTGGTGGGCAAAGGCCGTCAGGCATCGCGCACATTGCCGGTTCGTGAGCGTATTTTAGCCGGTCCGCTTGGGCGTTCTGTATTGTTCAGCATGGTGAGTAAGAAAACTGAGCAAAAAACTCGCGGTAATTATCCTGCCACGCAGCGCATTATCGATGTGATAAAAGTTGGTCTTGGGCAGGGGAGTTTTAGCGGTTACGAGTCGGAAGCGAAAGCCTTTGGCGAGTTGGCTATGACTCCGCAATCGGTGGCTCTGCGCGGGTTATTCTTTGCCAGTACCGAGCTTAAAAAAGAACATGGAGCTGATGCACAACCACGAGCTATAAATGCAGTAGGTGTGCTCGGTGGCGGTTTGATGGGCGGTGGGATTGCGTTTGTCACCGCCACTAAAGGCAAGTTGCCGGTGCGCATCAAAGACATTAGCAACGATGGTATCAACCATGCATTGAAATACAGCTGGGATCTGCTGGATAAAAAGGTACGTCGTCGCCACATGAAAGCGGCAGAACGCCAGCGCGAAATGGCGCGTATTTCCGGTGGCACCGATTATCATGGTTTCCATAACCGTGACATTGTTGTGGAAGCTGTTTTTGAAGATCTCGCACTCAAGCAGAAGATGGTTGCGGATATTGAACACAATGCCGCACCGCATACCATTTTCGCCTCAAACACTTCTTCATTGCCGATTGCTGATATTGCGGCAAATGCCGCTCGTCCGGAGCAAGTGATTGGCCTGCATTACTTCAGCCCTGTAGATAAAATGCCGCTGGTCGAAGTGATCCCGCATGCCCGAACCAGTGCGGAAACCATTTCCACTACCGTTGCACTTGCCAAAAAACAGGGCAAAACGCCGATTGTTGTTGGCGACAGCGCCGGCTTCTACGTCAACCGTATTCTGGCACCTTACGTTAACGAAGCGATGCGTTGCCTCGTGGAAGGGGAGCCTGTCGATAAGATTGATAATGCGCTGGTGGCGTTTGGTTTTCCCGTCGGCCCAATCCAACTTTTGGATGAGGTGGGAATTGATGTGGGGACTAAAATTAGTCCTATACTTCAGCAAGCTTACGGAGATCGTTTTGCAGCGCCGTCAGAAATTGCAGCAATATTGAATGACGATCGCAAAGGTAGAAAAAACGGGCGTGGTTTCTATCTTTATCCGGGGAAAGGGAGTAGAAGCAAAAAGCAGGTCGACCCTGCAATCTATACCCTGCTCGGTGTTTCATCCAAAGGGCAACTGACAGAAAAAGAAATCACACAACGCTGCGTGATGATGATGCTTAATGAAGCGGCTCGATGCCTCGATGAAGGTGTTGTTCGCAATGCCCGCGATGGTGATATCGGTGGCGTGTTTGGTATTGGTTTTCCACCGTTCCTTGGTGGCCCGTTCCGCTATATGGATACCCTGGGGGCGGGTGAAGTCGTCGCACAACTGCAACGCCTGGCCAGTCAGTACGGGGAGCGTTTTACTCCTTGTGAAAGACTTTTACAAATGGTGGAAGAGCAACGAATTTTCTGGGGGAAAGTGAACCCCGGTGAAGGAAATGTAGTCAAAGAATCATGATTATATGGTTCGGTGAATGGATGCTGGTCGCTCACTTAATAAACAGTGATTGACTATACTTGCACCATTGAGGTAAAAAACAGCGTTTCATTCGATGTACGGATAAGGCACAATGCCCGGCTGCTGAATTTCTCCTCGTAGGTTTCAGGGGAATTCAAGCATTCCTGGTTAACAAAAGCGGTGCAATATGCAAGTTTTTATCATGCGTCACGGCGACGCAGCTCTCGATGCCGCCAGTGACTCGGTACGTCCACTCACCCAGTGTGGTTGTGATGAATCCCGAGTAATGGCGACCTGGTTGAAAGGTCAGGTTGTGGATATCGAACGTGTTCTGGTGAGCCCTTATCTGCGAGCCGAACAAACCCTGGATGTTGTGCGGGAAGCACTGACTCTTCCAGGTAAAGAAGACATTCTGCCGGAATTGACGCCGTGCGGCGATGTGGGCTTGGTGAGCTGCTATTTGCAAGCCCTGGCCAATGAAGGGGTTGAGTCGGCGCTGGTGATTTCTCACCTACCGCTAGTCGGTTATTTGGTGTCTGAGCTGTGCCCAGAGGAAACACCACCGATGTTCAGTACCTCGGCCATTGCTAATGTCACTCTTGAGCCTGAAACAGGGAAAGGGGTGTTCAACTGGCAGATGAGTCCGTGTAATTTGAAGGTAGCTAAAGCTATCTGATAGCCGTAAGCATGAAAAAAGAGCCGCTATATATAGCGGCTCTTTGTATTTCTGGGCCCCGGGATGCGGACTCAGGATTATGGCAACTCAGGCGGCAGCCATTCTTCGATTTCAATCAACACCAACAATGCGGCATCACCACCGTACTCTTTCGGTGCCTGATGAAATGCCATTATGTGTGGGTGTTGAGCCAGCCACAGTGGCGTTTGCTGCTTCAGCACATGCTTACCATGCCCATGCATCACGCAGGCACAAAACACGTGCTCACGCCGACAGGCCGCAATCAACGCGCCTAATTCCTGTTTTGCCTGCATCTGTGTCAGGCCATGCAAATCCAGGAACAACTCTGGCGAATAATCACCTCGGCGAATTTTTTTCAACTCGAAATGACTGACGTCTTCGCGCACGTAACGCGTGGGGCCTTCTGTTGCCAGGCGCGGCTGGAATTCATCAGAAAAATAGTGGCTGGCATCAGCCTGCTCTTGCAACAGTCGTTTCACCGGAACTTCCTGCACTTTCTTGCGTATTGGGCGATGAACAATCGTGTCCTGAGTCAATTTTTTTGTGCCGCTCATCAGATCACGGAAAAGGTTCTGATCGTCAGCGCTGAGCGGAGTTTTCTTCTTCATTGGTATCTCGTCTCGCATCTGCTATTGCGTCAGTTTACCTGGTTTGCCGTTCATCGCTAAATAAAACGTTATTTTCCCCACGCTGAGCGCGATTGAAATGCTGATTTGTCGCGGCCTTCATGGCAAACTAATCGATTATTGAATTAGCGCGAACGGCCTGCGGAGGGCAACGTGGATAAAATTTTCGTCGATGAGGCAGTTAATGAGCTGCACACCATTCAGGATATGCTGCGCTGGGCAGTCAGTCGTTTTAGCGCCGCCAATGTCTGGTATGGCCACGGCACGGATAATCCGTGGGACGAAGCCGTTCAGTTAGTGCTGCCAAGTCTCTATCTGCCGCTGGATATTCCTGAAGATATGCGCACCGCACGTCTGACACCAAGCGAGCGTCATCGCATCGTTGAGCGTGTAATTCGTCGCGTTAATGAGCGTATTCCGGTGGCCTATCTGACAAACAAAGCCTGGTTCTGCGGCCATGAGTTTTATGTTGATGAGCGTGTGCTGGTGCCGCGTTCCCCGATTGGTGAGCTGATCACCAACCGTTTCGCGGGTCTTTTCGACCAGGAACCACACCATATTCTTGATATGTGTACTGGCAGCGGCTGTATCGCTATCGCCTGTGCTTACGAATTCCAGAATGCGGAAGTGGATGCGGTCGATATTTCTCTTGATGCGCTGGCAGTTGCTGAGCAAAACATCGCTGAGCACGGCCTGGAAAGCCAGGTAACGCCAATGCGTTCCGACCTGTTCCGTGACCTGCCAAAAGTGCAGTACGACATTATCGTCACTAATCCACCATATGTGGATGCGGAAGATATGTCTGACCTGCCGGGTGAGTTCAAATTCGAGCCGGAATTAGGTCTGGCTGCGGGGACAGATGGGCTGAAACTGGCGCGTCGTATTCTGGCATGTGCACCGGACTACCTCGCAGATGGCGGTATCCTGATTTGTGAAGTCGGGAACAGCATGGTGCATTTGATGGATCAGTATCCTGATGTGCCGTTCACCTGGCTTGAGTTCGATAACGGCGGTGACGGCGTATTTATGCTGACTAAATCGCAGCTTATCGATGCGCGTGAACATTTCAGTATTTACAAAGACTAATCGTGTAGACGGGCCTTCTGGCCCGTCTTCTTTTGCTGACAACACAACAAAAATGACAACGGTAAGGAGCCGTGAAAAATGGCAGGAAACTCTATCGGACAAGTATTTCGCGTAACGACATTTGGTGAATCCCATGGTGTCGCGCTGGGTTGTATCGTTGATGGTGTGCCGCCAGGCATCCCGCTTACCGAAGCCGATTTACAACACGATCTCGACCGTCGCCGCCCGGGGACCTCACGCTACACCACGCAACGCCGCGAACCCGATCAGGTGAAGATCCTTTCCGGTGTATTTGAAGGCGTCACCACGGGCACCAGTATCGGCCTGTTGATTGAAAATACCGATCAGCGCTCGCAAGATTACAGCGCTATCAAAGACGTGTTCCGTCCGGGCCACGCAGATTACACCTACGAACAAAAATACGGCCTGCGCGATTATCGTGGCGGTGGCCGTTCTTCAGCACGTGAAACCGCGATGCGTGTGGCGGCTGGGGCGATTGCTAAAAAATATCTGGCGCATAAATACGGCATCATTATTCGTGGTTGCCTGACGCAAATGGGCGACGTGCCGTTGGAAATCAAAGACTGGGATCAGGTTGAACAGAACCCGTTCTTCTGCCCGGATCCGGACAAAATCGAAACGCTCGACGAACTGATGCGCGCGTTGAAAAAAGAAGGCGACTCCATTGGTGCGAAAGTTACCGTGGTCGCGGATAACGTGCCGCCAGGTCTTGGCGAACCTGTATTTGACCGCTTAGATGCTGATATCGCCCATGCACTGATGAGCATTAATGCCGTGAAAGGCGTGGAAATTGGCGAAGGTTTTGGCGTGGTTAATCTACGTGGTAGCCAGAATCGCGACGAAATTACCAAAGAAGGTTTCCAGAGCAACCACGCTGGCGGCATTCTGGGTGGTATCAGCAGCGGCCAACAAATTGTGGCCAATATGGCGCTGAAACCGACTTCCAGCATTATGGTCCCAGGCCGCACTATTAACCGCGAAGGCGAAGAAGTTGAGATGGTCACGCGTGGCCGCCATGACCCTTGCGTGGGTATTCGTGCGGTTCCGATTGCCGAAGCCATGGTAGCGATTGTACTGATGGATCATATGCTGCGTCAGCGTGCTCAAAACGGTGACGTGACTTTCCCTTTGCCGCGTTGGTAATGCGATGAAAAAAACACTCGTGGGGCTACTGGCATTGCTTGCCAGTACCGCTACTTTTGCCGCGACGCCGTGGCAGAAAATTAGTCATCCGATTGCGGGAAGCCCGCAATCTATTGGTGCATTCTCTAACGGCTGCATTGTGGGTGCCCACGAGTTGCCGCTCAACGATCCTCGCTATCAGGTGATGAGACAGGACCAACGTCGCTATTTCGGTCATCCCGATTTAGTGATGTTTATTCAACGTCTCAGTAACCAGTCGACGCAACTTGGCCTTGGCACGTTATTGATTGGTGATATGGGAATGGCTGCTGGTGGGCGTTTTAGCTCTGGCCATGCCAGCCACCAAAGCGGTCTGGATGTTGATATTTTTTTGCAACTCCCGAAAGCACGTTGGACGTCCGCTCAGCTTCTCAAACCGCAGGCGCTGGATTTAGTCGCCAGCGATAATCAGCATGTGGTGCCGCGTTTGTGGCAGCCAGAAATCAGTAGCCTGATTAAGCTTGCGGCGAAAGATAACGACGTGACACGCATTTTCGTCAATCCGGCCATCAAGCAACAATTGTGTCTTGATGCGGGTGCCGATCGCGACTGGCTGCGTAAAGTGCGCCCGTGGTTTGCTCACCGTGCGCATATGCATGTTCGCCTGCGTTGCCCGGCAGATAGCCTCGAGTGTGAAGATCAGCCATTACCGCCGCCAGGTGATGGTTGTGGTGCTGAGCTGCAAAGCTGGTTTGCGCCGCCACCTCCAGGCAGCAGTGTGCCGAAAAAGAAAACTCCGCCCCCTTTACCCGCCTCTTGTCAGGCTTTGCTGGATGAGCACGTTCTCTAACGGATAAGTTCATGGAATGGTTTATGGTTTCCCCTCTGATGCTGGTGGTGCTGTTTTTTGTCGCCGTGCTTGCAGGGTTTATTGATTCACTGGCGGGCGGTGGTGGTTTGATCACCGTCCCCGTGTTGTTAGCCACGGGAATGTCACCCGCACATGCTTTGGCGACCAACAAACTCCAGGCCTGTGGGGGTTCGGTTTCTTCCTCGCTCTATTTTATTCGCCGCAAAGTGGTCGATCTTAAAGAGCAGAAACTGAATATTCTGATGACGTTTATCGGCTCCACCACTGGTGCGTTGCTGGTTCAGTATGTGAAATCTGACGTGCTACGCCAAATCCTTCCGCTACTGGTCATTTGCATCGGTTTGTACTTTTTACTGATGCCAAAACTGGGTGAAGAAGACCGTCAGCGCCGTTTATACGGCCTGCCATTTGCGCTGGTTGCAGGTGGTTGCGTCGGTTTCTACGATGGTTTCTTTGGCCCTGGTGCGGGCTCTTTTTATGCGTTGGCGTTCGTCACGCTGTGCGGCTTTAACCTCGCAAAATCTACGGCTCACGCCAAAGTATTAAACGCTACATCAAACCTCGGCGGCCTGCTGCTGTTTATCATCGGTGGGAAAGTGATTTGGGGAACCGGCTTTGTAATGATGGCCGGGCAGTTCTTAGGGGCGCGAATGGGATCACGCCTCGTGTTGAGTAAAGGGCAAAAACTGATCCGTCCGATGATAGTTATTGTGTCGGCTGTGATGAGCGCCAAACTCTTATTTGATAGCCACGGAACGGAGATCCTCCATTGGTTGGGGGTAGCTTAAGATGACGACAGCAAATATGACAATAACGACAGAACACCATTATCAGGAACTTATCGACATTTTCGATAACTGCTTTAAAGACGAATTTAATACACGTCTGATTAAAGGCGACGACGAACCGATCTATCTTCCAGCAGATGAAGAAATTCCTTATCACCGCGTGGTGTTTGCTCACGGCTATTACGCCAGCGGAATGCATGAGATTTCTCACTGGCTCATTGCGGGTGCTGCGCGCCGTGAACTGGTGGATTTCGGTTATTGGTATTGCCCGGATGGGCGTGATGCCGAAACACAAAGCAAATTTGAGGATGTGGAAGTGAAGCCGCAGGCGCAGGAATGGTTACTGTGCGTGGCCGCGAATTTCCCGTTCAATGTGAGCTGCGACAACCTGAGCGGCGATGTTGACCCGGACAGAATCGCGTTCCAGCGCCGTGTGCATGCGCAGGTGATGATCTACCTGCAAGAAGGCATCCCGGCTCGTACGGCAAAACTGATTGAAGCGCTGCGGGAATACTATAAAACCCCGCCGCTGGCCGCAGAGCATTTTCCGTGGCCGGAAGACCTTTAGACATCCCCTAAATAATTCGAGTTGCAGTCAACGCGTCTGCGACTTGAAGTATGACGGGGATAAAAACCTGCAAAATGATGAGGAAGTACGATGATCGCTGAATTTGAGACACGCATTCTGGCGCTAATTGATGAAATGGTTGAAACGGCCAGTGATGACGAGCTGTTTGCCAGCGGTTATCTGCGTGGCCATCTGACTCTGGCGGTAGCTGATCTGGAGCATGGTGAAGACCACAGCCCTGAAGCGCTTAATACTGCGGTATCAGGTAGCCTGGAAAAAGCGATTCATGCAGGTGAGCTTTCGCCGCGCGACCAGTCTTTAGTGCTGGGGATGTGGGATAATTTGTACCAGAAAGCAAAGTTTTAAGTCTTTTGCCCTCTCCTTTGGGAGAGGGCTCAATCTCAAATCTATTTAACTTCTCTTCCTTTCAGTAACTTGCGCACCCAAAATCGATTTGGATTGAGCGCCGCAAGCGTTTCAGCATCCATCGGAACCGGTTCATCGCTCATTTGAGCCGCCAGAATTTCTGCCGCCAGTGGCGCACTACATAATCCCCTTGAACCCAGAGCCGCCAACATAAAAAGATTTTCATAAACCGGAGCGGCTTCGGCGTTGTCATGGTTTTCAACAAGTGTTGCGTAGGTTTCAAGCGTGTCATCATAGCGAGGGACACTTCCTACAAGCGGCATATGGTCGCGCGTCGCACAGCGCACGCCACAGCGTGCTTCAGTGGCGCTAACATCCACTTCGCACGGCCACTCCACATCCGGCAAACAGTTCAGCAAACGCTGGCGATTATGCTGCTGATCTTCTTCGTTGTACTGCATCTCTTCTACGCCACGGTGGTAGCTGGCACCGATACAATGCTGCTGATTGTTCGGATTTTGCGGCGTTAAATAGCCGTCGTAGCACAACACCTGGCGCAATTCTGAAAGTGCCGGGGTCGTTGGGATGTGGCTGACCTGGCCGCCTACCGCTGAGAACGGCAGTTTTTCAGTTTGCGCGAATTTACTGACCCTGAAGCCGTTTGCCAGCACTACAGCCGCATGTTGTTTTGCGTCCTGTTCGGCAAATGTTAATTCCCAACCCTCAGGCGTTTGAGTCAAATCTTCTACTTGATGCTGGTAATACGTTTTTAGCCCCAGGGTTTCTGCCAGCGCCAGCGCGCCTGCGGTGAGTTGTGCCGGACATAGCCAACCACCGAGAGGGTAGGTTGCTCCACCATGGCCGGTTTCTAAGCCGCAAAGTTTTGTCGCCGTTTCTGCGTCGACGGCATGAACGAGGGCATCGGGAAATTCGAGGCTCAGCATCTGGTCGATTTTATGCTGACTCTTTTCGTCCCAGCCAAGTTGCGTTACGCCACACCAGGCATGATCAAAATCGACGGGCAATGAGTCATACACGCGGCGGGCAAAGGTAAATGCGGCACTGAAAAAGTTTGTCAGTGTTGCGCTGTGGGTATTGAGCAATGGGTAAAGTGCACCCTGGCGGTTGCCGGAGGCACCAAGCGCCGGAGCGGTATCTTCGCAGTAGAGCGTGACCTGCCAGCCGCGACGCAGCAAAGCGAGTGACAGCAGGGCGCTGGCAACGCCACCGCCAATAATGGCAACCTCTTTTGCTTGTGACGAAGGGCGTGCGTACCACGGCGTGCGTGCTGGCGTTTCGATCGCACGTTCCATTACCCCAACCAGCATTTCGCGTTTGCGGCCAAAACCCTTGGTTTTGGTCATCGCGAAACCGGCATCAATTAAGCCACGGCGTACAAACCCGGCGCAGGTAAATGTCGCCAGCGTGCTGCCCGTGCGCGCAAATTTCGCCATCGCGTTGAACAACTGTGGTGTCCACATATCCGGATTTTTTGAAGGGGCGAAACCATCAAGGAACCAGGCATCTACCTGATTATTTAAAGTGTCATCTAATTGCGGTATCAGTTCGTTGATATCACCGAACCAAAGGTCGAGAGTAATGCGGCCTTCCGCCAGCAAAATGCGGTGACAACCTGCGATTGGCAGCGGCCATTGTTGTTGTAATTGCTGCGCGAAATCGGCAAGTTCAGGCCAATGGGCATGAGCGGCATGTAAATCTTTTACGGTCAGAGGGAATTTTTCAAAACTAATAAAGTGCAGGCGTTTGAGAGTGGCTTGAGGCTGATTTTTGCAAAAATCTTCAAAAGCTTGCCATAAAGTCAAAAAGTTAAGACCGGTGCCGAAACCACTTTCACCGACTACAAACAGCGAACGTTCATGGGTAGCGAAACGCTCATTTAGACGGTTTCCTCCCAGAAATACATAACGAGTTTCCTCCAGTCCATTATCATTAGAGAAGTACACGTCGTCGAACTCTCGGGATACAGGTGTACCCTCTTCATTAAAGTCCAGGTTTGCAGATTGTATTGGGGAGTGTTTCACGTAAGTTACTCGTCTGGCAGGCAGTGTAACGATCATAACGATGTGTGCGAAGCGGCGCAAATTTCAGACTGATTTGGCTGATCGGACTTGTTCGGCGTACAAGTGTACGCTATTGTGCCTGTCGAAATCCTAATAGTGCAGTAGAAGAGGTATTGAATGAAACGTGCAGTGATTACTGGTCTGGGCATTGTTTCCAGCATCGGTAACAACCAGCAGGAAGTCCTGGCATCTCTGCGTGAAGGTCGCCCGGGGATCACTTTCTCTCAAGAATTCAAAGATTCTGGAATGCGCAGCCACGTGTGGGGTAACGTTAAACTGGACACCACCGGCCTGATTGACCGTAAAGTCGTCCGTTTCATGAACGATGCCTCTGTCTATGCTTACCTTTCAATGCAGCAAGCTATTGAAGATGCTGGTTTGAAAGAAGAAGTTTATCAAAGCAACCCTCGTGTGGGCCTGATTGCAGGTTCCGGTGGTTCTTCTAAATCTCAGGTGTTCGGTGCAGACGCAATGCGTAGCCCGCGCGGCCTGAAAGCGGTTGGTCCTTATGTTGTGACCAAAGCGATGGGTTCTGCGGTTTCCGCATGTCTCGCTACTCCGTTCAAAATTCACGGTGTGAACTACTCAATCAGCTCCGCATGTGCGACTTCTGCGCACTGTATCGGTAATGCTGTTGAGCAAATTCAACTGGGCAAACAGGACATCGTATTTGCTGGCGGCGGCGAAGAGCTGTGCTGGGAAATGGCCTGTGAGTTCGATGCAATGGGCGCACTGTCTACCAAATATAACGAAACGCCAGACAAAGCGTCCCGTACCTATGATGCGAGCCGTGACGGTTTCGTTATCGCAGGCGGCGGCGGTATGGTTGTGGTTGAAGAACTGGAGCACGCTCTGGCTCGTGGCGCACACATCTACGCTGAAATCGTTGGCTACGGCGCAACGTCTGATGGCGCAGATATGGTTGCTCCATCTGGTGAAGGTGCAGTGCGTTGCATGAAGATGGCAATGCACGGTGTTGATACCCCGATTGACTACCTGAACACCCACGGGACTTCTACGCCGGTTGGCGATGTGAAAGAACTGGGCGCAATCAAAGAAGTCTTCGGTAACAACTCACCAGCAATGTCTGCGACCAAAGCAATGACCGGTCACTCTCTTGGTGCCGCAGGCGTTCAGGAAGCTATCTACTCTCTGCTGATGCTGGAGCACGGTTTCATCGCGCCAAGCATTAACATTGAACAGCTGGATGAGCAGGCTGCTGGCCTGAACATCGTGACTGAAACTACCGAGCGTCAACTGAACACTGTAATGTCTAACAGCTTCGGTTTCGGTGGTACGAATGCCACGCTGGTTATGCGTAAAGTTAACGCTTAATCCCAGGTGATGTTAATAAGCGGGGTGCCTTGTGCACCCCGTTTTTTTTTGCATAATGGCTGCTGCCAAGGAGCCGTGAAATGTCCTCAATAAAAAATTCTCAGCTAAACAACAAATCCGAAAATAAGTCCTTATTCAGCATTACCTTTGCGGTGTTTCTCACCTATATGACGGTTGGCTTGCCGTTGCCTGTTATCCCACTTTTTGTTCACCATGAGCTTGGGTTTGGCAACACCATGGTGGGGATTGCCGTAGGCATTCAGTTCCTGGCAACAGTTTTAACCCGCGGTTATGCCGGGCGCCTGGCCGATCAGCAAGGAGCGAAACGTTCTACGTTACAGGGCATGTGCGCCTGCGCTTTTGCTGGCGTCGCTTATCTGCTGGCGGCGCTATTGCCCGTTGATCCGATGGCGAAATTCGGCCTGTTAGTTGTTGGCCGTTTGATTCTTGGTTTTGGTGAAAGCCAATTGTTGACCGGAAATCTCACATGGGGTTTAGGCCTGGTTGGCCCGGCGCGCTCCGGCAAAGTCATGTCCTGGACCGGAATGGCGATTTATGGCGCTTTAGCAGCGGGTGCACCGATTGGCTTGCTGTTAAACAGCCATTGGGGATTCGTGGCACTTGGCGTGTCAACAATCGCATTGCCGTTAGTTGCGTGGACGTTTAATTGCCGTGTTCGTGCCGTACCTGCGCATAAAGGCGAGCGCCCTTCTTTGTTTGCGGTGATTGGTCTTATCTGGAAACCTGGGTTAGGACTTGCGTTACAGGGCGTAGGTTTTGCCGTGATCGGCACTTTTGTCTCACTTTACTTTGCATCGAACGGCTGGGCTTGGGCAGGCTTTACGCTGACCGCTTTTGGTGGCGCTTTTGTGCTGATGCGTGTGCTGTTTGGCTGGATGCCAGACAGATTTGGTGGTGTGAGAGTGGCACTGGTCTCGTTGGCGATTGAAACCGCCGGGTTGGTTTTACTCTGGCAGGCACCCGGAGCGGGCGTTGCGCTAATCGGTGCTGCGTTGACGGGTTGTGGCTGCTCGTTAATCTTCCCGGCACTGGGTGTTGAAGTGGTGAAACGTGTACCGGCTCAGGTACGCGGTACGGCGCTTGGTGGCTATGCGGCGTTTCAGGATATCTCGTACGGTGTCGCAGGGCCGCTGACCGGATTGTTGGCAACCTCGATGGGTTATCCGTCAGTGTTTTTAGCTGGAGCAATTTCTGCGGTAGTCGGGATTGTGGTTACACTCATCGCCTTTCGCAAGTAACATTAGCCACCCAAGGCTGGGTGGCTAATGTTTAAATCACTATCCAGAACAAAACCATCACCACAATCAGTGCGATAAGTGCCAGGCCTGGGCGGGCACTTATTACCTTCATCGGTTCAATAAATGGCGCCCAAATTGGGCTGGCGATGGGCTGAATATTTTGCACTTCAGGCGAGGCCGGTTGGCGTTCTGCTCGCTTCAAAAAGATCTGGTTCAAAATATCCTGCACTTGCGCAGTGGTCAGTAACGACTGCGGCGCTGCCTGAAAACGTTGCTGGGAATAATCGGTAATCTCTTTCCATTCTGCGGGTTCCAGAGGCTGCTTTAGCGCGGCCTGGATGGTATGCAGCGTAGGAGTTTGCTGTTGGCTCAGGGTTTGCCTTGCCTGTAACCAGGTGCTCAGCAGCGTGAAATGTTTTGCAGGAATCAACTCACCTGTTTTCACCCCTGAAAGCTCAAGCATTGATTGCCAGATAAGTTTTCCTGACTCACCCGTTGCCGCTGTGAGTTTGGCGACTTGTTTATTTAAAGTGTTATGTTCTGCGGGCAACAGCGGGCGATCTGTCGCCTGGCGCTGCTGTGGCTGCGGGATAGCCAACTGGTTATTTTGCAATAACGTCAGTACGCTTTTTAATTGTTCTGGCGTGAGCTGGCTAAGGGCTGTCTGCCCAAACTGTTGGCGAATGTAATCACTCACAGCCTGGCGATTATTGCCCTGTGATAGCAATTCGCTGAGCTGTTGTACAACCTGACGCGTGGCATGGGTTGTTTGAGCATTATTGAGACGCTGATTCAGATTTTGTTCAGCCGCGGGGAAGTGACGCGATAACAATGGCGTTTCACCTTTTAGCCCGAGGTCATGTTTTAATCCCGCCCACACTTCGGCACTTTGTTGCTGGTTAAGCGCAACAATACGTGTAATCAAACGCTCCAGAACGGTACGTTGCTGTGTAGAAAGCGGAAACTCACCTGCCGCTGAAGTTGGGGAGGGTGGTTCCCCCGGAGGACGTGCTGTCGCCCCCTGAATGGGTTGCATAGGCTTAAATCCTTTGTCGATCCCTGGCTCAAGTATGCCAGGACGCCAGATTATGGCACACTATCGGGCTTATTCTCGACGATTAACCGAACAGGTAACTAACGTGAAAATCCTCGTTGACGAAAACATGCCCTATGCACGTGAATTGTTCAGTCGCCTTGGCGACGTAACCGCCGTCCCTGGCCGCCCAATTCCCGTATCCGAACTGGCTGATGCCGATGCGTTAATGGTGCGTTCAGTCACCAAAGTGAATGCTGATTTACTTGATGACAAAGGGATAAAGTTTGTCGGTACGGCAACGGCTGGCACTGACCACGTTGACGAAAAATACCTTGAGCGCGCGGGTATCGCATTTTCGGCAGCCCCCGGGTGTAACGCCATTGCCGTAGTTGAGTATGTCTTCTCCTCACTGTTAATACTTGCTGAACGCGACGGATTCCAACTTACCGACCGTACCGTGGGTATTGTTGGTGTCGGTAATGTAGGCTCACGTTTGCAGGCGCGTCTCGAAGCTTTTGGCGTTCGTACGCTGCTTTGCGATCCACCTCGTGCCGACCGCGGTGATAAAGGTGATTTTGTTTCACTGGAACAATTGGTGCGCGAAGCGGATGTTCTGACGTTCCATACGCCATTGTTTAAAGACGGTGCGTACAAATCGCTGCATCTTGCTGACGAGAAACTGATTTCATGCCTCAAACCAGGCTCCATTCTGATCAACGCCTGCCGTGGCCCTGTTGTGGATAACGTGGCGTTGCTTAAATGCCTGGAGAAGGGGCAGGATCTGAGTGTGGTACTTGATGTCTGGGAGCCGGAGCCTGAACTCAATGTAGCTCTGCTTGAGAAAGTTGATATCGGTACCGCTCACATCGCGGGTTATACGCTCGAAGGTAAAGCGCGTGGCACCACGCAAGTGTTTGAAGCATTTAGCGAGTTTATTGGTCAGAAACAACAAGTGGCTTTAGACACTCTGCTTCCTGCCCCAGAATTTGCTCGTATTACCCTTCATGGCCCGCTTGATCAGGCAACACTCAAAAGACTGGTTCATCTGGTGTATGATGTGCGCCGCGATGATGCTCCTCTGCGTAAAGTGGCGGGAATTCCTGGTGAGTTTGACAAGTTGCGCAAAAATTATCAGGAACGCCGTGAATGGTCATCGCTGTATATCCAGTGTGATGATGAAGCGGCAGCGACAATGCTGCAAAAGCTAGGCTTTAGCGCCACCTATCACACTGCGCGTTAAAAAATCCTTCTCATTTCCCCGGTGTTACACCGGGGAAATACTGCTATTTAAGTCTGGAGTAAACCAACATGTCTGAAGGCTGGAATATTGCCGTTTTAGGTGCCACGGGTGCCGTAGGCGCAGCTGTGATCGAACTGCTTGCCGAACGCCAGTTCCCGGTTGGTGAATTGTATGCCCTGGCGCGTAATGAAAGCGCCGGTGAAAATATTCGTTATGAAGGCAAAACCGTGATGGTTCAGGATGCTGAATCATTTGACTGGACTCAGGTTCAATTGGCGTTCTTCGTTGCGGGTGTTGAAGCTTCTGCGCGTTATGTTGAAGAAGCCACGAATGCCGGTTGCCTGGTTATCGACTCCAGTGGCCTGTTCGCCATGGAACACGATGTCCCGCTGGTAGTACCTGACGTGAATCCATTTGTGTTGGGTGAATACCGTAATCGCAACCTGGTTGCTGTTGCTGATAGCCTGACCAGCCAACTCCTGACAGCCCTGAAACCGCTTATCGAACAAGGTGGTTTATCACGTATTCAGGTCACCAATTTACTGGCAGCCTCTGGGCGTGGGAAAAGTGCCGTCGATGCGCTGGCCGGGCAGAGCGCTCGTCTGCTGAACGGTTTGCCAATTGAAGATGCCGATTTGTTTGGTCGCCAGTTAGCTTTCAACATGCTGCCGTTAGTGCCTGACGCAGAAGGCAGCATTCCTGTCGAGCGCCGCTTAGTGAACGAAGTGCGTAAAGTCTTGCAGGATGAAGGTGTGATCATTTCGGCCAGCTTCGTCCAGGCCCCGGTGTTTTATGGCCATGCGCAAATGGTGAACTTTGAAGCCATGCGCCCGCTTGCCTCTGAAGAAGCGCGTGACGCGTATATCCAGTTTGAAGATATCGAACTTTCTGAAGAGGGCGATTTCCCTACTCAGGTTTCCGATGCTTCCGGCAGTTCGCACCTTTCAATCGGCTGTATCCACAACGATTACGGTATGCCTGAGCAGATTCAATTCTGGTCAGTTGCCGATAACGTTCGTTTCGGCGGTGCGTTGATGGCGGTGAAAACGGCTGAGAAATTAGTGCAGGAGTATATGTACTAATGTCCGACGAGTTGCACCAAACACCACTCAACAAGATTGCACTCGGCATTGAATACGACGGTAGCAAATATTACGGCTGGCAGCGCCAGAATGAAGTGCGCAGCGTGCAAGAGAAGCTCGAAAAAGCGCTCTCTAAAGTGGCTGATGAGCCAATAAATGTATTCTGCGCCGGACGTACCGACGCTGGCGTACACGCCACCGGCCAGGTGGTGCACTTTGAAACGCGTGTGCAGCGTAAAGATGCGGCATGGACGCTTGGTGCAAATGCGAATTTACCTGGTGACATTGCGGTGCGTTGGGTTAAAGCTGTGCCCGATGATTTTCACGCGCGCTTCAGCGCCACGGCGCGCCGTTATCGTTATGTCATCTATAACGAGCGGCTACGTCCTGCAGTGATGGGGCAGGGGGTGACGCATTTTTATCATCCG
This sequence comes from Buttiauxella massiliensis, assembly GCF_902500225.1. Taxonomy (GTDB): domain Bacteria; phylum Pseudomonadota; class Gammaproteobacteria; order Enterobacterales; family Enterobacteriaceae; genus Buttiauxella; species Buttiauxella massiliensis. The sequence goes on from NZ_LR722659.1 coordinate 59,933, forward strand.
CTGGATGCTGAACGTATGCACCGTGCAGCGCAATGTTTGCTGGGTGAGAACGATTTTACGTCGTTCCGTGCCGTGCAATGCCAGTCGCGCACACCCTGGCGCAATCTGATGCACATCAACGTCACACGTTATGGTTCATACGTGGTGGTGGATATCAAAGCCAATGCGTTTGTGCATCACATGGTGCGAAACATTGTCGGCAGCCTGATGGAAATTGGTTGTGGCAATCAAGAAGAGAACTGGATGGCCGAATTGCTGGCGGCGAAAGATCGTAAGCTTGCAGCGGCGACCGGAAAAGCAGAAGGCTTGTACTTAGTTTCTGTTGATTACCCTGACTACTTTGCATTACCTAAACCCCCGATGGGGCCTCTTTTTTTGGCAGACTGACGCCAGTCGAGAAAGGTAGATAACGATGGAATTTATCCGCTTTATTATTGATTTTATTTTGCACATTGATGTGCACTTAGCGGAGTTGGTTGCACAGTATGGTGTCTGGGTTTATGCCATTCTGTTTTTGATTCTGTTTTGCGAGACAGGTCTGGTGGTGACGCCATTCCTTCCCGGTGATTCGCTGCTGTTTGTTGCCGGTGCGCTGGCGGCATTGCCGACCAACGATCTGAACGTTCATACCATGGTGATTTTAATGATCATCGCAGCTATTGTTGGGGATGCGGTGAACTACACTATTGGGCGGCTGTTTGGTGAAAAGCTGTTCAGTAATCCGAATTCAAAAATCTTCCGCCGTAGTTATCTTGATAAAACACACGCTTTTTACGAGCGTCATGGTGGAAAAACGATTATCCTCGCGCGCTTCGTACCGATTGTGCGAACTTTTGCACCGTTTGTCGCCGGGATGGGGCATATGTCCTATCGCCATTTTGCGATGTATAACGTTGCCGGTGCGTTGCTGTGGGTATTGTTATTCACCTACGCAGGCTACCTGTTCGGCGATTTGCCAATTGTGCAGGAAAACCTGAAATTACTGATTGTGGCGATTATCGTGTTGTCGGTCCTGCCTGGTGTGGTTGAAATTATTCGCCACAAACGCGCGACCAAACGCCTGCAAAAGTAACCCCATCGCGCGGTTCGACCACTTTTTTATCCAAAGTCGCGGGCCGTTATGTTTTAATGAGCACCATTTATGGTCTGGGGCAGCTAGTTCTGCCACAGAAAAACTGGCATCGACCAGGTTCAAGCAGAAAGGTCATCAATGAGCTGGATTGAACGAATTCTCAATAAGAGCAATATCACCCCTACCCGTAAGGCGAGTATCCCTGAAGGGGTGTGGACAAAGTGCGACAGCTGTGGCCAGGTTTTGTACCGTGCCGAACTGGAACGCAATCTCGAAGTCTGCCCAAAATGCGATCACCACATGCGTATGTCTGCGCGCGATCGCTTGCACAGCCTGTTAGATGAAGGCTCGATGTTTGAATTGGGTAGTGAACTTGAGCCAAAAGATATCCTCAAGTTTAAAGACTCTAAAAAATATAAAGACCGTCTGGCATCAGCTCAGAAAGAAACTGGCGAGAAAGACGCGCTGGTGGTCATGAAAGGTACGCTCTATAACATGCCAGTTGTCGCTGTGGCGTTTGAGTTTGCCTTTATGGGCGGTTCTATGGGCTCTGTTGTCGGCGCGCGTTTTGTTCGTGCTGTGGAACAGGCTCTGGAAGATAACTGCCCGATGATCTGCTTCTCTGCTTCCGGTGGTGCACGTATGCAAGAGGCGCTGATGTCGCTGATGCAGATGGCGAAAACCAGTGCAGCGTTGGCAAAAATGCAGGAACGCGGTCTGCCGTATATTTCGGTTTTGACTGACCCGACTATGGGCGGCGTCTCTGCAAGCTTCGCAATGTTAGGCGATCTGAACATTGCTGAACCAAAAGCACTGATCGGCTTTGCGGGTCCTCGTGTTATCGAGCAGACCGTTCGTGAAAAACTGCCGCCGGGCTTCCAGCGCAGTGAGTTCCTGATCGAAAAAGGGGCGATCGACATGATCGTCCGCCGTCCAGAAATGCGCCTCAAACTGGCAAGCGTTCTGGCAAAGCTGACAAATCAGCCTGCGCCAAATCCGGAAGCGCCGCGTGAACCGATTGTGGTTCCGGCAGCGCCGGAAGAAGGTCACGAGGCCTGATAGTCAATAAAGGCAGGGCCGCTCGCGGAACTGCCTTTTTTCTTGAACCGATCCTCTCGGTAAGTAGAACGGGCATCATGGAAAAAATTCAAACTCCTCAAGCCACGTCGCCTCTGGCCACGTGGCTTTGTTATCTGGAAAATCTCCACTCAAAAACTATCGAGCTTGGTCTTGACCGCGTAAAAAAAGTTGCAGCGACACTTGATGTCTTAAAACCTGCACCGACGGTGTTTACCGTGGCTGGAACCAATGGCAAAGGCACGACTTGCCGCACCCTGGAAAAGGTGTTGATGGCGGCGGGATATAGTGTTGGTGTCTACAGCTCACCGCATCTGGTGCGTTACACCGAGCGTGTCCGCGTGCAAAGCGAAGAGTTGGACGAGGTTTACCACACGGCGGCATTTGCTCAGATTGAAGCGGCACGCGGTGAGACATCGCTGACCTATTTTGAATACAGCACCTTGTCAGCGCTATTGTTGTTTAAGCAACTGGCTGTGGACGTGGTGATTCTTGAAGTCGGCCTGGGTGGTCGCCTGGATGCGACCAATATTGTCGATGCCGATGTAGCGGTCGTGACCAGTATCGCGCTGGACCACACCGACTGGCTGGGGCCAGACCGTGAAAGTATCGGACGTGAAAAAGCAGGAGTCTTCCGTGGTGGTAAACCTGCTGTGGTGGGCGAGCCAGATATGCCACACACTATTGCTGATGTGGCGGCTGAAAAGGGCGCTCATCTGCTGCGCCGTGATGTCGACTGGTCTTATGAGGTTGGTGAGAACAGCTGGAGCTTTAAAGATGCTCAGGGTGAACTCAACGGCTTGCCGTTGCCACTAGTCCCGCAGCCTAATGCTGCAACCGCGCTGGCTGCATTGCGCGCAAGCCAGCTAAATGTCAGTAATGAAGTTATTATTCAAGGGATTAAAGAGGCGACGTTACCGGGCCGTTTCCAGATTATTTCGCAGTCACCGTTGGTTATTCTCGATGTGGCGCATAATCCCCACGCGGCGGCCTATCTTGCCGGGCGCCTTGCACAGCTACCCAAGCGTGGGCGCGTGTTGGCGGTAATTGGCATGCTGCACGACAAAGACATCGCCGGTACGCTGGCAAATTTGTCTCCTCAAGTTGATAGCTGGTATTGTGCTCCTCTGGAAGGGCCGCGAGGTGCGAGTGCTGAACAGTTGATTGAGCATCTGGGCCAGGGTGAAGTCTACGGCACAGTGGCGCAAGCCTGGAATGCTGCGATGAGTTCAGCAACAGGGGATGATACCGTGCTGGTGTGTGGTTCATTTCATACAGTAGCCCACGTAATGGAAGCGCTGGACGCGGAGAAAACAGGTGGCGAGTAAGTTTCAAAATCGATTAGTAGGGACCATCATTTTGGTCGCACTGGGGGTCATTATCCTGCCAGGGCTACTCGATGGTCAGAAAAAACATTATCAGGATGAATTTGCAGCCATTCCTCTGGTTCCAAAACCTGGGGATACCGCTGAGCCGGATATGTTGCCTGTTGCAACTCAGGCACTCCCTTCTCAGCCACCTGAAGGTGCCGCCGAAGAGGTGAGAGCGGGTACGGCAGCAGCACCAGGATTAGATATCGCCTCACTGCCGAGTGATGGTGGTGCGGGTATTGATGAAGTTCCGGTCGCCCGTGCTCAACCAAAACCGCAACCTGTCGTTGAGAAACCGAAACCTAAGCAGGTCGAAAAACCGCAGAGTAGGGCTGAGATTGATCAAACGGCAGAACGTCTGGCGATGATGAACGAAGAACCACCTGCGCCTGCAAAACCTGTGAAGCAAGAAGCGACCGAACAAGCGCCAACCGGCAAAGCTTACGTCGTGCAACTAGGTGCATTAAAGAATGCCGACAAAGTGAATGAAATTGTTGGTAAACTACGCGGCGCTGGGTTCCGTGCTTACACGTCACCGTCTACACCAGTGCAGGGGAAAGTTACCCGTATTTTGGTGGGGCCGGACGCTTCGAAAGACAAACTTAAGTCGTCTTTGGGCGAGCTGAATTCGCTTTCCGGGCTGAACGGTGTGGTGATGACTTACACGGCCAGATAAACCCGCAGAGGCGGGATTTAGGGCAAATTCTTAATGGCGTTGAGCATTTTTTCAACGCCATTATTTATTTACGCGAGGGAAGGAAATCCCTACGCAAACGTTTTCTTTTTCTGTTAGAATGCGCCCCGAACTGGACGTCAGGGCGATTTGTCGTGAGATTTGTTCATGGTCTGGATAGATTACGCCATTATTGCAGTCATCGGTTTTTCGGCTCTGATTAGTGTTATTCGTGGGTTTGTGCGTGAAGCGTTATCGCTGGTGACCTGGGGTTGTGCTTTCTTTGTCGCCAGTCATTACTACACTTACCTGTCAGTCTGGTTCACAGGCTTTGAAGACGAACTGGTACGTAATGGAATAGCTATCGCGATACTCTTTATCGCGACACTCATTGTCGGTGCGATAGTCAATTATGTGATTAGCGCACTGGTTGAGAAAACCGGCCTGTCGGGTACAGACAGGGTGTTGGGGATCTGTTTCGGTGCTTTACGTGGAGCATTGATCGTCGCCGCCATTCTGTTCTTTCTTGATACGTTTACTGGTTTTTCGAAGAGTGACGACTGGCAAAAGTCGCAGCTTATCCCGCAATTCAGTTTCATCATCAGATGGTTCTTTGACTATCTGCAAAGCTCGTCAAGTTTCTTGCCTCGGCCTTAGGGCGGGGGTTATGGCTTAGAGTCTGATTTTTCTGGCTATTTTATTTTCAAATAACACCAGAAGAACAGACTCACGATGAGGAAAAGACAACATGTGCGGTATTGTCGGTATCGCCGGTTTCATGCCGGTAAACCAGTCTATCTATGATGCGTTAACGGTGCTTCAGCATCGTGGACAAGATGCCGCAGGCATCGTCACCATTGATGCTTTAAACTGTTTTCGTCTGCGTAAAGCTAATGGACTGGTGAGTGATGTATTTGGTGCCATTCACATGCAACGCCTACAAGGAAACATGGGCATTGGTCATGTGCGATACCCTACAGCGGGTAGTTCCAGCGCTTCTGAAGCCCAGCCTTTCTATGTTAACTCTCCGTACGGCATTACCCTTGCACACAACGGTAACCTGACTAACGCCCACGAACTGCGCCAGAAGCTGTTCGAAGAAAAGCGTCGTCACATTAACACCACTTCCGATTCTGAAATCCTGCTGAATATTTTTGCCAGTGAGTTGGATAATTTCCGTAACTATCCGCTGGAAGCAGACAATATTTTTGCCGCCATTGCCGCGACTAACCGCCAGATTCGTGGTGCTTATGCTTGCGTTGCGATGATCATCGGCCACGGTATGGTTGCGTTCCGCGATCCAAACGGCATCCGCCCACTCGTAATGGGCAAGCGTGATTTGAACGACGGTCGCACTGAATATATGGTGGCTTCCGAAAGCGTTGCGCTTGATACCCTGGGCTTCGAATTCCTGCGTGATATCGCACCAGGTGAAGCGGTGTACATCACTGAGAAAGGGCAGTTGTTCACCCGCCAGTGTGCCGATAATCCAACCAGCAACCCTTGCCTATTCGAATACGTCTACTTCGCGCGTCCGGACTCCTTTATCGACAAGATTTCCGTTTACAGCGCACGCGTTGAGATGGGCAAAAAACTCGGTGAGAAAATTGCCCGCGAGTGGGAAGATCTGGATATCGATGTGGTTATCCCGATTCCAGAAACCTCCTGCGACATCGCGCTGGAAATCGCCCGTATTCTCGACAAGCCATATCGCCAGGGCTTCGTGAAGAACCGTTACGTTGGCCGTACATTTATCATGCCGGGCCAGCAACTGCGTCGTAAGTCTGTACGTCGTAAACTCAACGCCAACCGTGCAGAGTTCCGCGATAAGAATGTTCTGCTGGTGGATGACTCTATCGTTCGCGGCACTACTTCTGAGCAGATTATCGAGATGGCACGTGAAGCAGGTGCGAAAAAAGTGTATCTCGCTTCCGCAGCACCAGAGATTCGCTTCCCGAACGTATACGGCATCGACATGCCAAGTGCTAACGAACTGATTGCTCACGGCCGTGAAGTTGACGAGATCCGTCAGCTGATTGGTGCCGATGGTCTGATTTTCCAGGATCTGAACGATCTGATTGAGGCTGTACGTGTTGAGAATCCCGATATTACGCAGTTTGAATGCTCGGTGTTCAACGGTATCTACGTGACCAAAGATGTGGATCACGAATACCTTGAATATCTTGAGTCGCTGCGTAATGACGATTCACAAGCGATTGCCCGTCAGAACGAAGTGGAAAACTTAGAGATGCACAACGAGGGTTAAAGCCATCCTCACCTTAACCCTCTCCCGGAAGGAGAGGGTTACCATTTCTTGCATCCCTGCCCATCTTGCGGCAAAGTCAGCCCAGATAAACTCCTCGGGCGAACTAAAATATGAAACGGTTAATTGTTGGGATTTCAGGGGCCAGTGGTGCAATCTACGGTGTGCGACTGCTTCAGGTGCTGCAACAATTACCCGATATCGAAACTCATCTCATTCTGAGTAACGCGGCTCGCCAGACCCTTGCATTAGAAACCGATATTTCCCTGCGCGAAGTTCAGGCTCTCGCCGATGTGGTTCACGACGCCCGTGATATCGCCGCCAGCCTCTCTTCAGGCTCTTTTAAGACGCACGGCATGGTGATATTGCCTTGTTCTATTAAAACCCTTTCTGGCATTGTCCACAGCTATACCGATGGCCTGCTGACGCGTGCGGCGGATGTGGTGCTAAAAGAGCGTCGTCCATTGGTGCTTTGCGTGCGTGAAACGCCGCTGCATCTTGGCCATTTGCGTTTAATGACCCAGGCCGCCGAATTGGGTGCGGTGATTATGCCGCCAATGCCGGCGTTTTATCATCGTCCGCAAAGCGTGCAGGACATCATCGACCAGACGGTCAACCGGGTACTCGACCAGTTTGATATTGAGCTCCCGCAGGACTTGTTCACACGCTGGAAAGGCGCATAAATATTGCGCCAGTGTGGTGCATCACAAAACGCTTCGCCTCAAAATGGGGCGATTTTGTAACCCCGATCACTTCCAGAACATTTATCCGCTATTTTCCACCGTTAATGCTTTTCCCTCATACCAGACCTGCTATCTTTCATTCTCGTGACAGAGTTGTAACTTTTATTTAACACAAAACCGCGCACTTTCTTTCACGCAAGAAAAAGTGGCATGGGAACTGCAACTCTGGTCTGCAACACAAAACAAACACAACACGACGTTACACATAATAAGATCAGCCACCTGAGGGTTATGTATGAAAAAGCAAGTTCTCGCTCTGTCATTACTGCTTGGCCTGAGTGCCACCGCAAGCGTCTTCGCAGCCATTCCGCAGAGCATTCGTCTTGGTACGGACACCACATATGCACCGTTCTCATCTAAAGACGCGAAAGGGGATTTTGTTGGTTTCGATATCGATCTCGGCAATGAGCTGTGTAAACGCATCAATACTAAATGTACGTGGGTAGGAAGCGACTTTGATGCGCTGATCCCATCGCTTAAAGCGAAGAAAATCGACGGTATCATCTCCTCGCTTTCCATTACTGAAAAACGCCAGAAAGAGATTGCCTTCTCAGACAAACTTTACGCTGCTGATTCACGCCTGATTGCTGTTAAAGGCTCTCCGGTTCAGCCAACTCTTGAGTCACTCAAAGGCAAGCACATCGGTGTGTTGCAAGGCTCTACCCAAGAAGCATATGCCAACGCTGAATGGCGTAGCAAAGGTATCGATGTGGTGCCTTACGCAAACCAGGATCTGATCTATTCCGACCTGGCTGCTGGCCGCCTTGATGCGGCATTCCAGGATGAAACCGCTGCAAGCGAAGGCTTCCTGAAACTGCCTGCGGGTAAAGACTATCAGTTTGCTGGCCCATCTGTGAAAAACAAACTGTACTTTGGTGACGGCACCGGCATTGGCTTGCGTAAAGACGACGTAGAGCTGAAAGCGGCGTTCGATAAAGCGCTGGCAGAAATGCGTAAAGACGGTACTTACGACAAATTTGCTAAGAAGTACTTCGATTTTAATGTTTACGGTGAATAACCTTATCCCGTAGTCTGTAGCCCGGTTATGGCTTTCATGGCCGGGCTGAATAGAATTGCAATCTAACCTGATTCTACTTGCACTCCCTTAGTGCAAATTATTGCTGATGCACCAAAATGGTGTTTTACTTGCATCCTATTGGTGTGACGTGCTTTTCAAGTGAAAGTGCTCCTGAAACAGGGCGCGCCATCCGCTTGAAAAAACACTATATTGGTATGCATAAATTGGCATGAAACATGCAATTTTATCCGGTTAAAAAGCAATCGCGCAAAATATACGGTCTACTCGAGGATAATTATGAACAAGCAGATCATCGCTCTTTCTTTGGTACTGGCATTTTCCAGTGTTTCCACAGCTTTCGCCGCAATTCCAAAAAATGTACGTATTGGTACTGACCCAACTTACGCGCCGTTTGAGTCGAAAAACGCTCAAGGGGAATTAGTCGGTTTTGATATCGATTTGGCAAAAGAACTCTGCAAACGCATCGAAACTAATTGTACCTTCGTGGAAAACCCACTGGATGCGCTGATCCCCTCGTTGAAAGCGAAAAAAATCGACGCGATTATGTCGTCGCTTTCTATTACTGAAAAACGCCAGCAAGAAATCGCCTTCACCGACAAACTGTACGCTGCAGACTCGCGTTTAGTGGTTGCGAAAGGCTCGCCGATTCAACCCACTCTTCAGTCTCTGAAAGGTAAGCGTGTCGGTGTGCTGCAAGGCACTACGCAAGAAACCTACGGTAATGAGCATTGGGCCCCGAAAGGCATCGAAATTGTCTCTTATCAAGGCCAGGACTCTATTTACGCTGACCTGACGGCAGGCCGTATTGACGCCGCATTCCAGGACGAAGTGGCTGCGAGCGAAGGCTTCCTGAAACAACCTGTTGGCGCAAATTACCAGTTCGGTGGCCCATCAGTTAAAGACGACAAACTGTTTGGTGTTGGCACCGGTATGGGTCTGCGTAAAGACGATACCGAACTGCGTGAAGCACTGAACAAAGCATTTGCTGAAATGCGCAAAGACGGAACTTACGAGAAGTTAGCGAAGAAATACTTCGACTTCGATGTTTACGGTGGTTAACAGTCACCAGTGGTTCAACCTGCCCGCTGCGGGCAGGTTAGGTTTGTGCAAACACTGACGACAGGATACGCACCATGTTGTACGGTTTTTCAGAAGTCATTTTTAAAGGGGCTGTCGTCACGCTGGAACTGGCACTAAGCTCCGTTATCCTCGCCGTTATTATTGGCCTGGCGGGAGCTGGTGCTAAGTTATCCAAAAATCGCCCGTTAGCCATGCTGTTTGAAGGTTACACCACGCTGATTCGTGGCGTGCCCGATCTGGTGCTGATGCTGCTGATTTTCTATGGCCTGCAAATGGCGCTTAATGTGTTAACCGACTCGCTTGGCGTTGCCCAGTTTGATATCGACCCAATGGTTGCCGGTATCATTACGCTTGGTTTTATCTACGGTGCCTATTTTACCGAAACGTTCCGCGGTGCTTTTATGGCTGTTCCAAGAGGACACATTGAAGCGGCAACCGCCTTTGGTTTTACAGGTTCGCAAACTTTCCGCCGCATTCTCTTCCCGGCCATGATGCGCTACGCGCTACCGGGCATAGGTAACAACTGGCAGGTCATTTTAAAAGCCACCGCACTGGTCTCGTTGTTGGGGCTTGAAGATGTGGTGAAAGCGACACAGCTTGCCGGGAAAAGCACCTGGCAGCCATTCTACTTTGCGATTGTCGCCGGGATCATTTATCTGTTCTTTACCACGGTATCGAATGGTGTGTTGCTCTGGCTTGAACGCCGTTACTCGGTTGGCGTGAAGAGGGCTGAGCTATGATGGATATTTTCCACGAATATTGGAAGGCGCTGCTGTGGACTGATGGCTATCGGTTTACCGGGGTTGCCATTACGCTGTGGTTGCTGATTTCATCGGTGGTGATGGGCGGGATTCTGGCACTGTTTTTGGCCATCGGCCGCGTATCCAGCAACAAATTTATCGCGTTCCCTATCTGGCTGTTTACCTACATTTTCCGTGGCACACCGCTGTATGTGCAGTTGCTGGTGTTTTACTCCGGCATGTATACGCTGGAAGTGGTGAAAGGCACGGTATTGCTCAATGAGTTTTTCCGCAGTGGCCTGAACTGTACGGTCCTCGCGCTGACACTCAATACTTGTGCGTACACCACCGAAATCTTTGCCGGGGCTATCCGTGCTGTACCGCATGGTGAAATTGAAGCCGGGCGCGCATATGGTTTCTCGCCATTCAAAATGTATCGCTGCATTATTCTGCCTTCAGCGCTGCGTATCGCACTGCCTGCGTACAGCAACGAAGTGATTTTGATGCTGCACTCCACCGCACTGGCGTTTACCGCCACGGTGCCGGATCTCCTGAAGATCGCCCGCGATATCAACTCCGCAACTTACCAGCCGTTTACCGCTTTTGGGATTGCTGCGGTTCTGTACCTGTGCATTTCTTATGTGCTGATTAGATTGTTCCGCAAGGCGGAGCAACGCTGGTTGCAGCATATTAAACCAAGCTCAACACATTGAGTGTTCAACGATGACTGATAAAAAATTAAGCGTTACCGACCTGCACAAGCGCTACGGCCAACATGAAGTGCTCAAAGGTGTCTCTTTACAGGCTAATGCTGGTGATGTGATAAGCATCATTGGTTCATCGGGCTCAGGTAAAAGTACCTTTTTACGCTGCATTAACTTCCTCGAAAAACCGAGTGAAGGGACGATTGTTGTCAATAACCAGAACATTAATCTGGTGCGTGATACCGACGGACAGTTAAAAGTTGCCGATAAAAATCAGCTTCGTTTACTACGCACGCGTCTGACGATGGTATTCCAGCATTTCAACTTGTGGAGCCACATGACGGTGCTGGAAAACGTCATGGAAGCGCCGATTCAGGTGCTTGGCCTGAGCAAGCAAGAAGCGAAAGAGCGTGCAGTGAAGTATCTGGCGAAAGTTGGCATTGACGAGCGCCAGCAGATTAAGTACCCGGTACATCTTTCCGGCGGCCAGCAGCAGCGTGTCTCTATCGCCCGTGCACTGGCGATGGAACCTGAAGTATTGCTGTTCGATGAACCGACCTCCGCGCTTGATCCTGAACTGGTAGGCGAAGTGTTACGTATCATGCAGAAACTGGCCGAAGAGGGGAAAACGATGGTAGTGGTAACGCATGAGATGGATTTTGCGCGCCACGTTTCAAACCATGTGATTTTCCTGCATCAGGGATTAATCGAAGAAGAGGGGACGCCAGAAGAGTTATTTGGAAACCCGAAAAGCGCCCGTTTGCAGCAGTTCTTGTCGGGATCGTTGAAGTAATATTGAAAGTCCCGCCGTTGCGGCGGGACTTGAATATTAACGCACTACATCCCCCAGCGCCTCTTCCAGATCATACCAACGGAAGCCAAACCCGGACTCTTCAAGCCGCTTTGGCAACGCGCGTTGCCCGCCTAAAACTAACACCGAAGATTCACCCATCATCATCCTGACTGCGGTTGCCGGTGCGCGTATAAATGCCGGGCGATTCAGTACATGGCCGAGAGCATGAGAGAACTGTTCATTGCGCACCGGATAGGGTGAAACCATGTTAAATGGCCCACGCAGGTCGTTATCCAACAGCCACAAAATACCGTTCACCATATCGTCGATATGAATCCACGCCAGATATTGCCGCCCATCACCCATTGGCCCACCCAGACCTAAACGGAATATCGGCAGCAGTTTTGCCAGAATCCCGCCTTTGGGGGCTAACACTACGCCGGTACGCAGCAGGCAGACGCGCGTGTGCTCGCTCTGTGCCCCACAAGCAATTTGCTCCCAACGGGCGCACAGCTTATGGGTAAATTCATTGTGTGGCGGTTCATCTTCGTTGACGACCACTTCACCGAGGTCACCATAATATCCGGCGGCAGAACCAGAGATAAACACTGCAGGCGGCGTCTGGCTTGCTTTAAACATCTCAACCAGGCGTTCGGTGATTTGCCAGCGGCTTTGACACAAGCGCTGTTTTTGCGACTCGGTCCAGCGTTTGTCGGCAATCGGTTCACCTGCAAGATTGATCACCGCATCGAACCCATCAAGATTTTGATGGTCGTTCAACCCTTTCCAGAATGTGACTTTGGGGTCAAAAAGCGTACGCGCTTTGTCGGGGTTTCTGGTGACGATCGTGACACCGTGCCCTAATTCCAGCAAGCGCGGTACCAGATGGCTGCCAATCAGGCCGGTTCCGCCGGTAATCAGTATCTGCATGCTCATCTCCAGTTGTTTGCGCTTACTTTCGCCAACTCATGGTCATTGATACTGAGTCGGCATAGCGCAGCGCGTGAAGTTTATCGATCTCTACTTCAGCATAAGATACCCACGGATGATCGCATGCGATGTCGAGCACATCCTGAGTTAATTTTTCCAATAATGAGAAGCGATGGTTCTCTACCAACTGAATGATTTGTTTAGTGATAGTGCGGTAATTCAGTGCGTCGTTGATATCTTCGCTGGCGCGGGCTTTGTCCGCCGGGTAATGAATGGCGACGTTAATGACTATATCCTGGCGATTGGCAATTTCTTCTTCCTTGATACCAATGAAGGTGCGCAGGCGTAAATTTTTGATTCGAATAATTGCGTCTGGTTGTGGGGACATTGCAGGTGTGCTCCATGTAGTTATTTTCCATCGCAGACTATACCCAAATTAGATGAGGAAAAAAATTGCGCGCCTTGTCGGGCGCGCAGGGTTCAGTTTTGCTGCGCTTTCTCATAGGCGCGTTCGGTTGCCGGGCGTGAGCGGATTCGCTCAAACCAGTTTTGAACGGCAGGGAAGTGCGCCAGATTGATGCGCTGGCGCTCATGGGAAACCGTCCACGGATAAGTGGCAATATCAGCGATGCTGTATTCGTTACCGCCCAGCCATGGAGTTTTCTCAAGCTGCTTATTCAGAACGCCGTACAAGCGTTGGGTTTCAACCTGGTAACGCTCAATGGCATAGGGTACGGGCTGCGGTGCGAAGTGATTGAAGTGATGATTCTGACCAAGCATTGGGCCAAAGCCCCCCACTTGCCAGAATAGCCACTGCAATGTGTGGGTGCGTTCGCGCAAGTCTTTGCTTAATAGTTCGTTGGTTTTTTCTGCTAAATACAGCAGGATTTCACCGGATTCAAACAAGCTCAGTGGGCCGCCGCCGTCCAAAGGGTGGTTGTCGATAATCGCCGGAATTTTATTGTTCGGAGAAATCGCTAAAAAGGCAGGCTGAAACTGATCTCCCTTGCCAATATCAATACGATGAATGGCGTAGTCCAGGCCCGTCTCTTCCAGAAACAGCGTGATTTTGTGGCCGTTTGGTGTCGGTGCGTAGTAGAGGTCAATCATGTCATTCCCATCCTGATATCAGTATTTTTCTTAAACCTATGGAGTATAGACTTTTTGAAAAAAGTGCTTCGTAGATGATTTTTGCTCAAGTGACAGTTGCCATTTTCCGCTATATGTTCAATAGCCTGGGAAACGAAATCATGGGGATATTATGAGCCAGCCGACAATAACACTTTGGTCCGATGCGAATTTTTTTAGCCCGTACGTGATGTCTGTCTACGTTGCACTCAAAGAGAAAGGCCTGAACTTTAAGCTGCAAACGATTGATCTGAATAGCGGGCAAAACCTGCAACCTGGCTGGAAAGGCTATGATTTGACGCGCCGCGTTCCCGCTTTAGAAGTCGATGATTTTCTACTGAGTGAATCCTCCGCCATTACTGAATATCTTGAAGAGCGTTTTGCTCCGCCAACCTGGGAGCGTATTTATCCGCATGACTTGGAAAAACGCGCCCGGGCAAGACAAATCCAGGCCTGGATCCGCAGTGATTTAATGCCAATTCGTGAAGAGCGTTCAACCGACGTGATTTTCGCAGGCGTGAAGAAACCGCCGCTGACGGAGAAAGGTCAGATAGCCGCTCAAAAACTAATAACGATGGTAGAAAAGTTGTTGCCTGTCGGCCAACAAAATATTCTTGGTGAGTGGTCGATTGCCGATACCGACCTGGCATTGATGCTTAATCGTTTGATTCTCAATGGCGATGAAGTCCCTGATCGGCTGGAAGAGTATGCAGCCTTCCAGTGGCAGCGTGCTTCTGTGCAGCGTTTTCTGGCACTTTCCGCAAAGCATTCTGGCTGATTAGCCCCATAATTCGCTATGATAATTCCGCTTACCATTAACAGGAATAGGGCTTTATGAAGCTGATGTTTGCCTCGGATATTCACGGATCGTTACCCGCAACAGAGCAGGTGCTGGCACATTTTGAGCGCAGTTGTGCTAAATGGTTAATATTGCTGGGTGATGTGCTGAATCATGGGCCGCGAAATGCGCTACCGGTGGGCTACAATCCTGGCGCTGTTGCTGAGCGTTTCAACAGCATTGCGGACAGAATTATCGCGGTTCGTGGTAACTGTGACAGTGAAGTTGACCAGATGCTGCTTCATTTTCCGATTACTGCACCCTGGCAACAAATATTGATGGAGGACCAGCGTTTATTTGTGACGCATGGTCATCTGTATAACCCTGATAAATTGCCACCACTGGCAGAAAACGATGTTTTGGTTTTTGGTCATACTCATCTTCCACTGGCTGAGAAGCAAGACACGGTCTATCTCTTTAATCCGGGCTCGGTGAGTATCCCTAAAGGCGGCTTTGAAGCGAGTTACGGCATGCTAAACGACGGTGTTCTGAGCGTTCACGCACTGAATAACGCTGGGGTTATTGCACAGGTCGAGATTACCCCGTAACTTACTTCAAAATTTAGACCTGTTAGCATTCGAGTTGCAGCCAGGCGGTAAGGGAACTTATCCCAATGAGCTTACTTGAGTAAGTGATTTGGGTAAGTGAGCGCAGCCAACGCCCCTGCGGCTTGAAGGATGACAGGTATAACCGATTACGCGCCAAAGAGCGCCCTGAATAAGGTTTCCCCAATGGCGGAACAGAGTCATTTTGTTGGCATGGAATGGGTAGATATTGTCAATGAAGACAATGAAGTAATCGCGCAAGCAAGCCGCGAGCAAATGCGCGCGCAGCGTTTGCGCCATCGCGCGACTTATATCGTTGTGCATGATGGTATGGGGAAGATTTTGGTGCAGCGTCGTACCGAAACCAAAGATTTTATGCCGGGCATGCTGGATGCTACCGCTGGTGGCGTAGTCCAGGCTGATGAACAACTGCTGGACTCAGCACGTCGTGAAGCTGAGGAGGAGTTGGGTATTGCCGGTGTGCCATTTGCCGAGCATGGTCAGTTCTACTTTGAGGACACCAACTGCCGCGTATGGGGAAGCCTGTTTAGCTGTGTTTCTCATGGCCCGTTTGCGTTGCAGGAAGAAGAAGTCAGCGAAGTACGCTGGATGTCGCCGGAAGAGATTACAGCCCGCTGTGACGACTTTACGCCGGACTCTCTTAAAGCACTGGCGTTGTGGATGACCCGCAATGCGAAAAATGAATCCCAGCACACGGCTGCTGCGGAGTAATTTATTTAGTTTTACCTGGACATGCCAATAAAAAAGGCCGCTAAATTAGCGGCCTTTTTGCTTCTCAGAAGAACTTAGTCTTGTTGAGAAGACTGAATCGCAGTCAGAGCGATGGTGTAAACGATATCGTCTACCAGTGCGCCACGAGACAGGTCGTTGACTGGTTTACGCATACCTTGCAGCATTGGCCCGATGGAGATCAGGTCTGCTGAGCGCTGTACCGCTTTATAGGTGGTGTTACCGGTGTTCAGGTCTGGGAAGATGAACACGGTAGCGCGACCCGCAACCGGTGAGTTTGGCGCTTTGGATTTAGCAACGTCAGCCATAACTGCGGCGTCGTACTGCAACGGACCATCGATGACCAGGTCAGGACGTTTTTCTTGAGCAATACGTGTAGCTTCACGTACTTTCTCAACGTCGCTACCTGCACCAGAAGTGCCGGTGGAGTAGGACAGCATTGCAACGCGTGGATCGATACCGAATGCAGCAGCGGAATCCGCAGACTGAATAGCGATTTCTGCCAGTTGCTCAGCAGTTGGGTCCGGGTTGATCGCGCAGTCGCCGTAAACGTAAACCTGTTCTGGCAGCAGCATGAAGAACACAGAAGAAACCAAAGAGCTGCCTGGTGCAGTTTTGATCAGCTGCAACGGTGGACGAATGGTGTTCGCGGTAGTGTGAACAGCACCGGAAACCAGACCGTCAACTTCGTCTTGCTCAAGCATCAAAGTACCCAGCACAACGTTGTCTTCCAGTTGCTCACGCGCAACGGCTTCGGTCATGCCTTTGCTCTTACGCAGCTCAACCAGACGTGCAACGTAGCTCTCGCGAACCACTTCCGGGTCAACGATTTCGATACCAGCACTCAGTTCAACGCCTTGCGCAGCAGCAACACGGGTGATTTCATCCGGGTTACCCAACAGTACGCAAGTTGCGATACCACGTTCAGCACAGATAGATGCCGCTTTCACGGTACGTGGCTCTTCGCCTTCTGGCAGAACAACACGTTTGCCGGCTTTACGCGCCAGCTCAGTCAGTTGGTAACGGAAGGCTGGAGGAGACAGACGACGGCTACGCTCAGACGTTGCAGTCAGAGATTCGATCCAGTTTGCATCAATGTGGCTTGCCACATATTCCTGCACTTTCTCGATACGCTGATGGTCGTCAGTTGGGACTTCCAGGTTGAAGCTTTGCAGGCTCAGGGAAGTCTGCCAGGTGTTAGTGTCAACCATGAACAGCGGCAGGCCGGTAGCGAATGCACGCTCACACAGTTTGGTGACGCGTGGGTCCATTTCGTAACCGCCGGTCAGCAGAACTGCACCGATGTCTACACCGTTCATTGCAGCCAGGCACGCGGCAACCAGCACGTCTGGACGGTCTGCTGAAGTCACCAACAAAGAACCTGGACGGAAGTGTTCCAGCATGTGCGGAATGCTACGCGCACAGAAGGTCACAGACTTCACGCGACGAGTTTTGATGTCGCCTTCGTTGATGATGGTTGCGTTCAGGTGACGCGCCATATCAATTGCACGAGTGGCGATCAGATCAAAGCTCCATGGCACACAGCCCAGAACTGGCAGCGGGCTGTCAGCGAACAGCGCTTTAGGATCGATGTTAGCGATGCTCGCTTTAGTGGAGTCATCAAAAATTTCGGACAGATCAGGACGGGTACGACCCTGCTCATCAACTGGGGCATTCAGTTTGTTAATGATAACGCCAGTGATGTTGGTATTTTTGCTGCCGCCAAAGCTGCTACGTGCCAGTTCAATACGCTCTTTCATCTGCTCTGGGGAGTTGTTACCCAAAGACATAACGAAGACGATCTCAGCGTTCAGCGTTTTTGCGATTTCGTAGTTCAGAGATTGCGCAAACTGATGTTTACGAGTTGGAACCAGACCTTCAACCAGAACCACTTCAGCATCTTTGCTGCTGGCGTGGAAGTTGGCGATGATCTCTTCCATCAGCACGTCTTGTTGGTTGCTGGACAGCAGCGACTCAACGTGATTCATGTGCAGCGGTTCAGCCGTTGGGATGCTGGAGTTAGCACGCACAATGCTGGTGGTTTGATCTGGAGTATCGTCACCGGTACGCGGTTGGGCGATAGGTTTGAAAACGCTAAGGCGAACGCCTTTTTGTTCCATAGCACGGATAACACCTAGGCTGACGCTGGTCAGGCCGACGCTGGTTCCGGTAGGGATCAACATAATAGTACGGGACACGGTATAACCTCTTTGTATATACCCGGCATATTTCGGGTCGCAGAGGATTGCAGCAACTCGAATTATTTTGGGTATTGCCCTTTACAGGACTCAGAAAACAACACCGCCAGCGAAGGCTGGCGGTAAGGAGAATCAAGCGGTCAGGCGAGACGCATCCTGAGCGATAACCAGTTCTTCGTTGGTCGGAATGACCATCGCAGGAACGGTACCCTCTTTGTTGATGTAGCCTGATTTGCCGAAACGAGCAGCCAGGTTGCGTTCGTGGTCAACTTCAAAGCCCAGAACACCCAGTTTGCCCAGAGACAGCTCACGTACCATTGCAGCGTTTTCACCGATACCACCAGTGAACACAACGCCGTCCAGACGACCTTCCATCAGTGCAGTGTAAGAACCGATGTATTTCGCCAGACGATGGCAGAACACGTCCATTGCACGTTTAGCATCTTCTTTAGTGGTGTAGTTGTCTTCAACATAACGGCAGTCGCTAGTGACTTCAGTCAGACCCAACAGGCCAGACTCTTTAGTCAGCATTTTGTTGATATCGTCAACGCTCATGCCCAGGGAATCGTGCAGGTGGAAGATGATAGCTGGATCGATGTCACCAGAACGGGTGCCCATTACCAGACCTTCCAGCGGAGTCAGACCCATAGAGGTGTCAACACACTTGCCGTTACGGATAGCAGAAACAGAACCGCCGTTGCCCAGGTGGCAAGTGATCAGGTTCACTTCTTCCACTGGCTTGTTCAGCATTTTCGCGGCTTCTTGAGTCACATAGAAGTGGCTGGTGCCGTGTGCGCCGTAACGACGAACGCCATGCTCTCTGTACAGGTTGTACGGCAGAGCATAGAGGTAAGATTCTTCTGGCATGGTCTGATGGAACGCGGTGTCAAACACAGCAACGTTTTTATCAGCCAGTTTAGGGAAAGATTTCAGTGCTTCAGCAATACCGATCAGGTGTGCCGGGTTATGCAGTGGTGCAAAAGAAGCAGTATCTTTGATACCCTGAATCACGGTCTCGTCGATAACGACGGAGCTGGTGTACTTCTCGCCGCCGTGAACAACACGGTGGCCGATAGCAGTCAGCTGCTCGGACAATTCAGGTTTTTGTGCCAGAATGGTATTAACCATAAAGTTAAGAGCTTCGCTGTGAGCGGCGCCTGCACCCAAAGCCGCTTCTTGTTTACCGCCATCCATTTTCCACTTGATACGTGCTTCAGGAAGATGGAAACATTCGGCTAAACCAGAAAGGTACTCATCACCGTTTACTGCATCAATGATTGCAAATTTCAGTGAAGAGCTACCGCAGTTCAGAACCAGTACTAACTTACTCGACATGGAAGTACCTACTATTAATATGTGGCTAAAAAAACGTCAGTTAGTCTCTCAGCGTAGCGCATGATGAGCCTGACATTTATGATTAACGTCATGCCAGAAGCGTTTTTTTGGCATGAAGATTAAATACTCTAGAGTTTACGCCATGTTGCGCGATTTTTCGGCAACGGCTGACTGAGCAAAAAATTGACAACCTGCGGTTTCCCTTCTACGGCCATCAAGGCCGGCACAGGATACCCGATTGCAGCAGCTAAAGACAAAAGATTTTGAACCATGTAATTTAGAGTTGTTGTTTTGCACAAAAATTTTATTTTTTATATGTGAAGTTGAGGTAATGCCATGTCGACACCCCTAAATAGCCACGCCAGCTGGTTTAGCATGTTCAGCCGTGGGCAACACTATTCTAAGACCTGGCCTGTCGATAAACGCCTCGCGCCAGTCTTTGTAGAAAATCGTGTTATCCGCGCCACACGTTTTGCCATCCGCTTTATGCCCCCACTTGCTGTGTTTACGCTGACCTGGCAGATTGCCCTTGGCGGCCAACTTGGCCCCGCAGTCGCAACCGCATTATTCGCCTGTAGCTTACCAATGCAGGGTTTATGGTGGCTAGGTAAGCGCTCAGTTACGCCACTACCGCCGACCATTTTGAGCTGGTTCTACGAAGTGCGTGGCAAATTACAGGAAGCAGGGCAGGCGCTAACACCGATTGAAGGCAAGCCAGATTACCAGGCGCTCGCTGAAGTACTGAAACGTGCGTTTAAGCAGTTGGATAAAACTTTTCTTGATGATTTGTAAAATCCCTGCCGTTACGCATATATAGAAGGATATTTTTTCGCAGGAGTAATTCTGCGCAACAGGAGCTAAGAAATGGAAATGACTAACGCCCAGCGTCTGATTTTATCTAATCAGTACAAAATGATGACCATGCTCGATCCAGACAACGCCGAGCGTTATCGTCGCCTGCAAACGATCATTGAGCGCGGTTACGGCCTGCAAATGCGCGAGCTGGATCGTGAATTCGGTGAGTTGACGGAAGAAACTTGCCGCACTGTCATCGACATTATGGAGATGTACCACGCGCTGCACGTCTCCTGGACGAACCTGAAGGATAACCAGGAAATTGACGAACGCCGTGTCACCTTCCTCGGCTTCGATGCAGCAACTGAAGCTCGGTTCCTGGGATATGTTCGATTCATGGTCAATATTGAAGGCCGTTACGCGCACTTTGACGCAGGTACTCATGGCTTTAACGCGCAGACCCCAATGTGGGAAAAATATCAGCGTATGTTGAAAGTGTGGCAGTCCTGCCCACGTCAGTATCATTTAAGTGTGAATGAGATCGCGCAGATTATTAATGCCTGAGGGGAGACGCGTCGTGAAGTGCAAAGGTTTCTTGTTTGATTTGGATGGGACCCTGGTTGACTCCCTGCCAGCGGTTGAGCGTGCATGGATTAACTGGGCTAAACGTTTCGATATTTCGCCGCAAGAAGTATTAGGCTTCATTCATGGTAAGCAGGCGATAACTTCGCTGCGTCATTTTATGGCGGGTGCGTCTGAAGAAGAGATCCAGCAGGAGTTTTTCCGTCTTGAGAAAATCGAGTCTGAAGATACCGACGGTATTGTGGCATTGCCAGGAGCTGTTGAGTTATTGACTCATCTGAGCGAAGCGGGCATTCCATGGGCTATCGTGACCTCTGGTTCATTACCTGTGGCTTCAGCTCGTCGTGCGGCTGGTGGACTGCCAGAGCCTGAAGTGCTTGTTACTGCTGAACGTGTTGCTCGAGGCAAACCTGAGCCGGATGCCTACTTACTCGGTGCGCAATTATTAGGTTTAGAGCCTGAAGAATGCGCTGTCGTAGAAGATGCGCCAGCAGGTGTACTTTCTGGCCTGGCTGCAGGTTGCCATGTTATTGCGGTCAATGCACCGGCCGATACGCCACGGCTTGAGCATGTCGACTATGCTTTGCATTCGTTGACTGAGCTTCTGGTTCAGAAGCTGCCAGATGGCACAGTCGAAGTGTTGAGAAAACACTAAACACATGATTTAGCCCCGCGATAGCGGGGCTTTTTTATGGCATGATTTTTACCCTCAGAGACAACTCATAAGGACTTGTTTTGAACTCCGAACTCATTTGGGTTTTATCGCTGTTAGCGATAGCGGTGGTGCTTTTTGCCACTGGCAAAGTACGTATGGATGCGGTTGCACTTCTTGTCATTATTGCGTTTGTCCTCAGCGGCACACTCACTCTCAGCGAGGCCTTCTCAGGCTTTAGCGATCCCAACGTTATCCTGATTGCAGCACTCTTTATCATTGGCGACGGCCTGGTACGAACCGGCGTTGCTACCAAAATGGGTGCCTGGCTTGTGGATGTTGCAGGCAGTAGTGAAACCAAAATGCTGGTTTTGCTGATGCTCACCGTTGCGGGGCTTGGCGCATTTATGAGTTCAACGGGTGTGGTCGCAATATTTATCCCCGTGGTACTCAGTGTTTCAATGCGCATGAAAACCTCGCCATCGCGCTTAATGATGCCGCTCAGTTTTGCCGGGTTGATTAGCGGCATGATGACGCTGGTCGCAACACCACCCAATCTGGTTGTAAACAGCGAATTGCTGCGCGAAGGGTTGCAGGGGTTCCACTTCTTTAGCGTTACGCCTATTGGTTTGGTCATTTTATTGCTGGGTATCGGCTATATGCTGATTGCGCGTTTTGCACTGAAAGGGCAGAACAAAGACGATGGCAAGCAGGACTGGCGTCGCCGTACTTTTCGTGACCTGATTAAAGATTACCGCCTGACTGGCCGTGCGCGTCGTCTCGCAATTCGCCTGGGTTCACCGATGGTGGGCCGACGTTTGGATGATTTAAAACTGCGTGAGCGTTATGGCGCCAATGTCATCGGCCTTGAGCGCTGGCGCAAATTCCGCCGGGTTATCGTCAATGTCACTGGCGTCACTGAATTTCGCGCGCGCGACGTGCTGTTGATTGATATGTCTGCTTCTGAAGTCGATCTGCGTGAGTTTTGTAGCGAGCAGATGCTTGAGCCAATGGTTCTGCGCGGCGAGTATTTCTCGGACCAGGCGCTGGATGTTGGCATGGCCGAAGTGTCGTTGATCCCTGAGTCCGAACTGATAGGGCAGACACTGCGCGAGATAGGCTTCCGTACTCGCTACGGCCTGAACGTTGTTGGGTTACGTCGCAATGGCGATGCAATGGAAGGGCTGTTGGTCGATGAGGCGTTACAGCTTGGTGATATCTTGCTGGTTGTCGGTGACTGGAAACTGATTAGTCAGTTGCAGCAAAAAGGCCGCGATTTCCTGGTACTCAATTTGCCGGTGGAAGAGGGCGAGGCGTCTCCAGCGCATAGCCAGGCACCCCATGCGATTTTCTGCCTGGCGTTGATGGTCGCCCTGATGCTCACGGACGAAATTCCTAACCCAATTGCTGCAATTATTGCCTGTTTGTTGATGGGTAAGTTCCGTTGTATCGACATGGAAAGTGCCTATAAAGCGGTGCACTGGCCAAGTATTATTTTGATTGTCGGTATGATGCCATTCGCGCTTGCACTGCAAAAAACGGGCGGTGTGGATTTGATTGTAAACGGGTTGATGAGTCTCGGCGGTGGCTATGGTCCACACATGATGTTGATTTGCCTGTTCGTGATGTGTGCCGCGATTGGCTTGTTTATTTCAAATACGGCGACTGCGGTGTTAATGGCACCTATTGCGTTAGCTGCGGCAAAATCGATGGGCGTTTCCCCTTATCCATTTGCCATGATTGTGGCACTTGCTGCCTCTGCTGCGTTTATGACTCCTGTATCTTCACCTGTTAATACGCTCGTTCTGGGGCCAGGAAATTATAAGTTCAGCGATTTTGTGAAGATGGGCGTGCCATTTACGGTGATTGTGATGGTGGTGAGTGTAGTGATGGTGCCGATGTTATTTCCGTTTTAACATCAGAGTGCCGGATGACGCTTCGCTTATCCGGCCTACGAAAGAGGGGGTAGGGCGGATAAGCGAAGCGTCATCGGCCAGAGTCAGAGCGGCGAGTCCTGGCTAATCTCATCGAGCGACAGCTGGAAGCTCGCTACAAAGACATTCATAAAATAGTCCATCTCTTCGCTGTGGCGGTCAGCCAGCGTTTTCTCGAGCCTGCCTTTTGCCAGTAAAAATTCATTGTTACCGGCAGAGAGCTCTTCCAGACATTTTAGATAGGCACATAACGCATCGGCTTGCTTGACGATGGCTCGCTCCTCGTCGCTACTGCGATGTTCATCAATCAGTGGTGCCCAGATATCACGTAACTCTTCTGGTACCATATCAATCAGTTTCTGTTGGGCGATTTTCTCGATAGCTTTGTATTCATGAGCAATTTGCGTGTTGAAATACTTCACCGGTGTTGGTAAATCCCCCGTAAGCACCTCACTGACATCGTGATACATCGCAAGCAGGGCGACATGTTCGGCGTTAATTTGGCCGTTGAATTTACGATTTTTAATCACGGCTAATGCATGAGCGACCATTGCAACTTGCAGGCTATGCTCCGACACATTTTCGGTACGCACATTACGCATCAGCGGCCAACGATTGATTAATTTCAGGCGTGAAAGGTGGGCAAAGAAATGGCTTTGGCTCATAGATACACTCGGTACGTAAGCAAAGAAAACCATTGTGCGGGGAGTCGGGGGAAGATGCAAACATCTCCCCCGAGAGAATTATTGGTGGTAATGGCCGAGGAAACGACCAAATTTATTGATAGCCATTTCCAGTTCATCAACACGCGGTAAAGTCACGATACGTACGTGATCCGGCCACGGCCAGTTAAATGCCGTTCCTTGAACCAAAAGCACTTTTTCTTGTAATAAGAAATCCAGCACCATTTTTTGGTCGTCGTGGATATTAAAGCGTTTAGCGTCGATTTTAGGGAACATATAGAGCGCGCCCTGCGGCTTCACACAGGAAACACCAGGAATATCGTTAATCAGTTCCCACGCACGGTTACGCTGTTCATACAGACGCCCGCCTGGTGCAATAAATTCGCTAATACTCTGATAACCGCCTAAAGCCGTCTGAATCGCATGCTGAGCAGGTACGTTCGCGCACAAACGCATCGACGCGAGCATCTCCAGCCCTTCGATGTAACCTTTTGCGTGTTTCTTCGGCCCATTCAGAACCATCCAACCCTGGCGGAACCCGGCAACACGATAAGTTTTGGACAGCCCATTAAAGGTCACTGTCAGCAGGTCCGGAGCCAGTGCCGCAATTGAATGGTGTTGTGCCGCGTCGTACAGAATCTTGTCGTAGATTTCATCAGCAAAAATAATCAAATTATGCTGACGCGCAATTTCTACAACTTCCAGCAGCAGTTCTTTAGAGTAAACCGCACCGGTTGGGTTGTTCGGGTTAATAATCACAATGCCGCGAGTACGAGGTGTGATTTTAGCCCGAATATCGTCAAGGTCCGGGAACCAGCCTGCCGACTCATCACATAAATAGTGAACGGCTTTGCCACTAGAAAGCGAAACTGCTGCAGTCCACAAAGGGTAATCAGGCGCTGGTACCAGCATCTCATCACCACTGTTCAACAATGCTTGCATCGATTGAACAATTAGCTCAGAAACACCGTTGCCGATGTAAATATCTTCAACTGTCACGTCCCGCATTTCACGAGCCTGATAATGCTGCATGATGGCTTTACGTGCGGAGTAGAGTCCTTTCGAGTCGCAGTAACCCTGAGCAGTAGGCATATTACGAATCACATCGACAAGAATTTCATCCGGGGCATCAAAGCCAAATGGCGCAGGGTTGCCAATATTCAACTTGAGGACTTTATTCCCTTCTTCTTCAAGACGCTTAGCCTCCTTGAGCACTGGGCCACGGATGTCATAACAGACGTTATCAAGTTTGCTGGATTTTTCGATAGGGGACATGAACCTGACCTTTAATGTTAACGCCACTTCCTGCCGTGGAAGCGACCAGGCAACAAATGTACTCCTGCCACGCCCAGATTTGAAGGCAGTCGAGGCGCCAGACTGCAATTTATCTTTCAAGTTAGGCACAAGCAGAAAAACCAATTGAATATCTAATGATTGGTATAAAATACTGATTACTTTACATAAGATAGATGTATGTATAAATATTAAGCCATTTGGTGATTTCATCAACTGGTGTGGCGCTGGTGTTGTAGTGGGTAATGCTGAGTGGTTTGAAAATTAAATTGAGTGATAGTTAAGGAAAATTGAATGTTTATGCTTGAGGTTAAAAGAAGTTCACTAATGTGAGTTAATAATATGTATATAAAAATAACTCTGAGTGTCATTAATATAACCGAAGAATAGAGTTAAGTTACTTCTCTTTTGCCTCGTATAGCTTCAGGGGTTTTTATGAATAACCTATTGAAGAGTGAAATGAAAAAGGAGAATGAGATCAGATAATTCGCAACAAAACTTATGGAATGGCATGATTTGCGGTAAGATATGTCACGGAAAATGACGAGTGTCTATTTTTGGACATAATGAAACTCTATGTTTTACTGTGGGTTAGTATATAACCATAGTACTTTGGTAATTGCTCGTGCAGCAAAAATGACATAGAGAAACTTTCATCCCACTTACCCTCGTAGCCGCAAAAAGTTGAATAAATAAAACTCAGTACTGAAGTAGGCTTACAATAATTACTCAGTTTTAATTTAAGTGACTAGAACAATAAGACGAATGTTTGTATGTTGGTTATGGCGGTATAATATTTACTGGAATATGTGAGCTACATTATTGGCCCGCATACACCGGAATGCATGAAAAATAAAAAGTCAGAACGACTGTCAGGATGACGGTATGGCCCCTCGGGAGACGTTCTGTAAAAGGGAATTGCTTTATCTTTTTGATAAATCACAGCAATAAAACTAAGGCAGACTCGTAAGAGCAACCTACTAGTGAAAAAATTATGATTAACGCAAATCGTCCGATACTCAATCTCGACCTCGATCTGCTAAGGACTTTTGTTGCCGTAGCGGATTTGAATACTTTTGCTGCGGCGGCAGTTGCGGTTTGCCGTACGCAATCGGCTGTAAGCCAGCAGATGCAGCGTCTTGAACAGTTAGTAGGAAAAGAGCTCTTTGCCCGCCATGGTCGTAATAAGCTGCTGACCGAGCATGGTATTCAGCTTCTGGGTTATGCGCGAAAAATTCTACGTTTTAATGATGAAGCATGTACATCACTGATGTTTAGTAATTTGCAGGGTGTGCTCACGATTGGTGCATCTGATGAAACCGCGGATACCATTCTGCCTTTCTTGCTTAACCGAATAAGCTCGGTTTACCCAAAGCTGGCGTTGGATGTCCGAGTTAAACGTAATCCATTTATGGTTGAAATGCTTAATCAGCAGGAAGTTGATTTGGTTGTCACCACATCAAAACCCGCGCATTTTGAATCCATTGTGTTACGTACCTCACCAACTTTATGGTATTGCGCATCGGATTACGTCTTCCAGAAAGGTGAAACCGTACCTTTAGTCATGCTCGACGATCCGAGTCCTTACCGGGATATGATGCTTGAGCATTTGAATGCAGCGCGCATTCCCTGGCGTATTGCGTATGTTGCTTCCACTCTTTCGGCTGTGCGTGCCGCGGTGAAAGCCGGCCTGGGTGTGACTGCGCGACCTGTTGAAATGATGAGCCCTGAATTACGTGTACTGGGTAATGCTGATGGCTTACCAGTTATGCCAGATACTCAATATTTGTTGTGCCGTAATTTGCAAACCAGTAATGATTTGGCTCAGGCTATCTTTAGTGCTCTGGAATCAAACCCTAACCCATACCGCTACATGGCTTCGTCAGATGAAGATGATGATACCGTGCTGATGGAACGTGATTTCGAGTAACACCTGCGGTTTGTTAGTAACAAAATATGAAATTCGAAAACAGGTCATTGAGGTCATTTATTGACTCAGTGGCCTATTTT
Source organism: Buttiauxella massiliensis (assembly GCF_902500225.1). Lineage (GTDB taxonomy): Bacteria > Pseudomonadota > Gammaproteobacteria > Enterobacterales > Enterobacteriaceae > Buttiauxella > Buttiauxella massiliensis. The sequence continues at coordinate 87,160 of NZ_LR722659.1, forward strand.
TTAATCACTGCAAGATGTCTTTATTACTAATTTGTAAAAACATGTTTTAAAACAATCTGCTTCATAGCGCCCTAGAAACCTACCTTCTACGTACTTCCTTCGACTCAACACTCGTTTAAATGTTAAAAAATACGCTGCAATGTTGTTGGTTTCTGAGATGGATTAACAGAAGCGTGTCTCAGATCAAGAAAATACTCCCTATAGGGGGGATGAATAGTTGAGAATTCCTGCCAAAATAGAACAGTAGTTATTTTTTCCCACCTTAACGGACACGATTCACCTTCACTAATACCGAGTTAATCACTCGGCGGAACTAACGTTTAGGGCACTAAATGTTAATGAAAGTGGAGTCATGTAAATTAATGTGTGGATACTTTTGTTAAAGTTGACAAAAGGTTATAGAAAGGAGTAAAAAACCCCATCAATTTGCAGGAAAAGTTTTGATTCCGGCAGAAATTGTAAGGTTAATTGTTCCTCCCCATGAATCGATGTGGTGTTCATCTGCCAGCAAGAGCAGAGACTTTGACGCCACTTTTGATGAGTAAGCAATGAGTATGTCAACATCCACTGAAGTTATCGCTCACCATTGGGCGTTCGCAGTTTTTCTTATTGTTGCCATAGGCCTGTGTTGCGTAATGCTTCTCGGGGCCTGGTTCCTTGGCGGGAGAGCTAAGGGTCGGCACAAAAACACTCCCTTCGAGTCAGGTATCGACTCAGTTGGTACAGCGCGCTTACGTCTATCCGCCAAGTTTTACCTGGTTGCCATGTTCTTCGTTATCTTCGACGTGGAAGCCTTGTATCTCTATGCGTGGTCAGTTTCCATCCGTGAAAGTGGATGGGTAGGCTTCGTCGAGGCCGCAATTTTCATTTTAGTGCTACTGGCAGGCCTGGTGTATCTGGTGCGTATTGGCGCGCTTGACTGGACACCTGCGCGTTCGCGCCGTGCCCAAATCAACCCGGAAACCGACAGTATCACTAACCGTCATACGCAAGATGCTCTAAAGAATTCGGATTACAGCAAGGCGGCAAGCGAGTAAATCCCATGAGCTTACTTAGGTAAGTGATTGGGGTTTATGAACGCAGCCAACACCGCTGTAAATTGAATTATAACGAGCATAAAATGAGGCAATAAGATGGACTATACGCTCACCCGCATAGACCCCGACGGTGAGAACGACCGTTACCCCCTGCAAAAACAGGAGATCGTGACCGATCCTCTTGACCAAGAAATCAACCGTAGCGTGTACATGGGCAAGCTCGAACATGCCATGCACGATATGGTGAACTGGGGTCGTAAAAACTCAATTTGGCCTTATAACTTTGGCCTTTCTTGCTGCTACGTTGAGATGGTGACCTCGTTTACCGCCGTGCACGACGTGGCACGTTTTGGTGCCGAAGTATTGCGTGCTTCTCCGCGTCAGGCTGACTTAATGGTAATTGCAGGAACCTGCTTTACCAAAATGGCTCCGGTCATTCAGCGTCTGTATGACCAAATGCTCGAGCCAAAATGGGTTATTTCGATGGGTGCTTGCGCCAACTCCGGCGGCATGTACGACATCTATTCCGTGGTGCAGGGCGTGGATAAATTCCTGCCGGTTGATGTTTACATCCCAGGCTGCCCGCCGCGTCCGGAAGCTTACATGCAGGCTCTGATGCTGCTGCAAGAATCTATCGGTAAAGAACGTCGTCCGCTCTCGTGGGTAGTTGGCGATCAAGGTGTGTATCGCGCCAATATGCAATCCGAGCGCGAGCGTAAACGTGGTGAGCGTATTGCTGTCACCAACTTGCGCACACCAGACGAGATTTAATTTGCGCCTGTGGTCGGCGTGAGTTTACTTCGCATATCAATAATATTAGCGCGAAGCCGCTGACCAACAGTCACCACAGTACCATTTGCAATGGTGAGAATTATGACCGATTTAACTGCGCATGATGCCAACCAGCCAGCCTGGCAAACCCGTGACCATCTTGATGATCCGGTTATTGGCGAACTGCGTAACCGTTTTGGGCCGGATGCCTTTACCGTTCAGCCAACCCGCACTGGTGTTCCAGTGGCCTGGGTTAAGCGTGAACAATTACTGGAAGTTGTCGATTTCCTGAAAAGACTGCCAAAACCTTACGTCATGCTATTTGATCTGCATGGTATGGATGAGCGTCTTCGTACCCACCGCGACGGTTTACCGGCCGCGGATTTTTCCGTTTTCTACCACCTGATTTCTATCGATCGCAACCGCGATGTCATGCTCAAGGTGGCGCTGTCCGAAAACGACCTGAACGTACCAACGATCACCAAACTGTTCCCGAACGCAAACTGGTATGAGCGTGAAACCTGGGAAATGTTCGGCATCACCTTTAATGGTCACCCGCACCTGACGCGCATCATGATGCCGCCAACGTGGGAAGGCCACCCGCTACGTAAAGATTATCCGGCGCGTGCCACCGAGTTCGATCCGTTTGAATTGACCAAACAGAAAGAAGACCTCGAGATGGAAGCGCTGACCTTCAAGCCTGAAGATTGGGGCATGAAGCGCAGCAGCGAGCATGAAGATTTCATGTTCCTGAACCTCGGTCCAAACCACCCATCCGCGCACGGTGCATTCCGTATTGTTCTGCAACTCGACGGTGAAGAAATTGTCGATTGCGTACCGGACATCGGTTACCACCACCGTGGCGCTGAGAAAATGGGCGAGCGTCAGTCCTGGCACAGCTACATTCCGTATACCGACCGTATCGAGTACCTCGGCGGCTGCGTGAACGAAATGCCATACGTGCTAGCGGTTGAAAAACTGGCGGGTATCAAGGTTCCTGAACGCGTTGACGTGATTCGCGTCATGCTCTCTGAACTGTTCCGTATCAACAGCCACTTGCTGTACATCTCCACGTTTATTCAGGACGTGGGTGCCATGACTCCGGTGTTCTTCGCCTTTACCGACCGTCAGAAAATCTATGACCTCGTCGAAGCGATTACCGGTTTCCGTATGCACCCGGCTTGGTTCCGTATCGGCGGTGTGGCGCACGACCTGCCAAACGGTTGGGAACGTCTGCTTAAAGAATTCCTCGACTGGATGCCGAAACGTCTGGATTCCTACGAGAAAGCGGCACTGCGCAACACCATCCTGAAAGGTCGTTCTCAGGGTGTTGCCGCTTACGGTAAGAAAGAAGCGCTGGAGTGGGGCACGACCGGTGCTGGCTTGCGTGCTACCGGTGTTGATTTCGATATCCGTAAAGCTCGCCCTTACTCTGGTTATGAAAACTTTGACTTCGAAATCCCGGTTGGCGGTGGCATCAGTGACTGCTACACCCGCGTGATGCTGAAAGTTGAAGAGCTTCGCCAGAGCTTGCGCATTCTTGATCAGTGCCTGAAAAACATGCCTGCTGGCCCGTTCAAAGCTGACCACCCGCTGACAACGCCGCCGCCGAAAGAGCGCACGCTGCAACATATCGAAACCCTGATCACTCACTTCCTGCAAGTTTCGTGGGGCCCGGTGATGCCGGCTAACGAATCCTTCCAGATGATTGAAGCGACGAAAGGGATTAACAGTTACTACCTGACCAGCGACGGCAGCACCATGAGCTACCGTACCCGTATTCGTACTCCCAGCTTTGCGCACTTGCAGCAAATCCCGGCAGCGATTCGTGGCAGCCTGGTTTCTGACCTGATTGTCTATCTGGGTAGTATCGATTTTGTAATGTCTGATGTGGATCGCTAACTATGCACGATAAACAACAACCCCAGGCAGAAGCCTTTGAGCTGAGTCAATTCGAGCGTGATGCGATTGAGCACGAAAAACATCATTACGAAGATGCTCGCGCAGCGTCTATCGAAGCGCTGAAAATCGTACAGAAACAGCGTGGCTGGGTGCCAGACGGCGCTATTTACGCCATCTCTGAGGTGCTGGGTATTCCGGCCAGTGACGTCGAAGGCGTTGCCACATTCTATAGCCAGATTTTCCGCCAGCCGGTTGGCCGCCACGTAATTCGCTACTGCGATAGCGTGGTTTGCCACATTACAGGCTACCAGGGCATTCAATCGGCTATCGAAGCAAAACTGAACATCAAACCGGGTCAAACCACGTTTGATGGTCGCTTTACCCTGCTGCCAACTTGCTGTCTGGGCAACTGCGACAAAGGGCCGACCATGATGATTGATGAGGACACTCACAGCCATCTGACGCCGGAAGCGATCCCTGATTTGCTGGAGCAGTACAAATGAAAACCATTATTCGTACTGCCGAAACTCATCCGCTGACCTGGCGGTTGCGTGATGACAAACAGCCGGTCTGGCTGGATGAATATCGCAGCAAAAACGGCTACGAAGGTGCACGTCTGGCGTTGACTGGCCTTGCACCAGATGAAGTCGTTAACCGTGTTAAAGACGCTGGCCTGAAAGGGCGCGGCGGTGCGGGCTTCTCCACGGGTTTGAAGTGGAGCCTGATGCCAAAAGACGAGTCCATGAACATCCGTTACCTGCTGTGTAACGCTGATGAAATGGAACCGGGTACCTATAAAGACCGTTTGCTGATGGAGCAACTGCCGCACCTTTTGGTGGAAGGCATGTTGATTTCTGCGTTCGCGCTCAAAGCGTATCGCGGCTACATCTTCCTGCGTGGCGAGTACATCGAAGCGGCTGTGCATCTGCGTCGTGCGATTGCTGAAGCCACCGAAGCGGGGCTGCTTGGCAAAAACATTCTCGGTTCTGGTTTTGATTTTGAACTGATCGTGCACACCGGTGCCGGGCGTTATATCTGTGGTGAAGAAACCGCGCTGATTAACTCCCTCGAAGGCCGCCGTGCGAACCCACGTTCAAAACCGCCATTCCCTGCATCAAGCGGTGTCTGGGGTAAACCGACCTGCGTTAACAACGTCGAAACGCTGTGTAACGTCCCGGCGATTCTGGCCGATGGCGTGGAGTGGTATCAAGGCATTTCTACCAGCAAAGATGCCGGTACTAAGCTGATGGGCTTCTCCGGTCGTGTGAAAAACCCTGGCGTTTGGGAATTACCGTTCGGCACCACCGCACGCGAAATTCTCGAAGATTACGCGGGCGGTATGCGCGATGGCCTGAAATTCAAAGCCTGGCAGCCGGGTGGGGCAGGGACTGACTTCCTGACCGAATCGCACCTCGATTTACCGATGGAATTTGAAAGCATCGGCAAAGCAGGCAGCCGTTTAGGCACCGCACTGGCGATGGCCGTAGACCACGAGATTGGTATGGTCCCGCTAGTTCGCAACCTGGAAGAGTTCTTTGCCCGTGAATCTTGCGGCTGGTGTACACCGTGCCGTGATGGTTTGCCGTGGAGCGTGAAAATTCTGCGTGCGCTGGAACGTGGCGAAGGCCAACCTGGGGATATCGAGACACTTGAGCAACTGTGTCGTTTCCTCGGTCCAGGTAAAACCTTCTGTGCGCATGCGCCAGGTGCGGTTGAGCCATTGCAGAGTGCGATTAAGTATTTCCGCGAAGAATTCGAAGCAGGCATTGCCAAACAAGATTTCGGTAACACCCGCGCGATTAGCGGTATTCAGCCGAACTTGTTAAAAGCACGCTGGTGATTTGACTCCCTCACCCCGGCCCTCTCCCCAAGGAGAGGGGGAAAAACTGACGGTCCCCTCACCAAGGAGAGGGAAAACCTGAAGGTCCCCTCTCCCTCAGGGAGAGGGTTAGGGTGAGGGTAGTTTCGCACAAGAATTTTTGATTAATGCCTGGGATAACTCAGGCCAACTGGAAGCATGCTGACTATGGCTACGATTCATGTAGACGGCAAAGAATATGAGGTAAACGGGTCAGACAACCTGCTGCAAGCATGTCTGTCACTCGGCCTCGATATTCCTTATTTTTGCTGGCACCCGGCGCTAGGCAGCGTCGGTGCTTGCCGCCAGTGCGCGGTGAAGCAATATCAAAACGCAGAAGATCTTCGTGGCCGCCTGGTGATGTCTTGTATGACACCGGCCGCTGACGGCACGTTCATCTCTATTGATGACGGTGAAGCAAAAGAATTCCGCGAAAGCGTTGTGGAATGGTTAATGACTAACCACCCGCACGACTGCCCGGTGTGTGAAGAAGGTGGCAACTGCCACCTGCAGGATATGACTGTTATGACCGGTCATAGCTTCCGCCGTTACCGCTTCACAAAACGTACCCACCGTAATCAGGATCTCGGCCCGTTCATCTCTCACGAAATGAACCGCTGTATCGCCTGTTACCGCTGCGTGCGTTACTACAAAGATTATGCCGATGGCACCGATCTGGGCGTCTATGGCGCTCATGACAACGTCTACTTCGGCCGTCCTGAAGACGGTACGCTTGAGAGCGAATTCTCCGGTAACCTGGTAGAGATCTGCCCGACCGGTGTATTCACTGATAAAACTCACTCCGAGCGTTATAACCGTAAGTGGGACATGCAGTTTGCACCAAGCATTTGCCAGCAGTGCAGCATCGGCTGTAACACCAGCCCAGGCGAGCGCTACGGCGAATTGCGTCGTATCGAAAACCGCTACAACGGCACCGTGAACCACTACTTCTTGTGTGACCGTGGCCGCTTCGGTTATGGCTACGTGAACCTGAAGGATCGTCCACGCCAGCCGGTCCAACGCCGTGGCGACGATCTGATCACACTGAACGCTGAACAAGCGATGCAGGGCGCGGCAGATATTCTGCGCCAGTCGAAGAAAGTGATCGGCATCGGCTCCCCACGCGCCAGCGTTGAAAGCAACTTCGCGCTGCGTGAACTGGTGGGTGCGGATAACTTCTACACTGGTATCGCAACCGGTGAGCAAGCACGTCTGCAACTGATGCTCAAAGTGCTGCAAGAAAGCGGCGTTCACACTCCGGCGCTGCGTGAAATCGAATCTTACGATGCGGTTCTGGTGCTCGGCGAAGACATTACTCAGACCGGCGCGCGCGTTGCGCTGTCTGTGCGTCAGGCCGTGAAAGGTAAAGCACGTGAAATGGCAGCAGCGCAGAAAGTGGCTGACTGGCAGATTGCGGCCATCCTGAACATCGGCCAGCACGCTAAACATCCGCTGTTTGTCACTAACATCGACAGCACTCGTCTGGACGACATCGCCGCATGGACTTACCGTGCGCCGGTTGAAGATCAGGCGCGTCTGGGCTTCGCGATTGCCAATGCGCTGGACAGCAATTCCCCAGCCGTTGAATTAGATCGCGACCTGAAAAACAAAGTCGACGTGATCGTTCAAGCCCTGGCGGGTGCGAAAAAACCATTGATCGTTTCCGGGACTAACGCCGGTAGCGAAGCGGTGATTCAGGCGGCTGCCAACGTGGCGAAAGCGCTGAAAGGCCGTGGTGCCGATGTCGGTATCACGATGGTGGCTCGCGCCGTTAACAGCGTTGGCCTCGGCCTGATTGGCGGCGGCTCGCTGGAAGAAGCGTTAAGTGAACTGGAAAGCGGTGCTGCCGATGCGGTAGTGGTGCTGGAAAACGATCTGCATCGTCATGCCTCCGCAGCGCGCGTTGACGCGGCACTTTCTAAAGCTCCGCTGGTGATGGTGATTGACCATCAGCGCACCGCGATTATGGACAAAGCCCATCTGGTGCTGTCCACCGCAAGCTTTGCTGAAAGCGACGGTACGGTTATTAACAACGAAGGCCGCGCACAGCGTTTCTTCCAGGTTTATGACCCGGCGTATTACGACCATTCCGTTGTGATGCTCGAAAGCTGGCGCTGGTTGCATTCCCTGCACAGCACGGTTCAAAGCCGTGAAGTGGACTGGACGCAGCTTGACCATGTTATCGACGCGTGTGTGAAAGCGCTGCCACAACTGGCCGGAATTAAAGATGCGGCACCTGATGCCAGCTTCCGTATTCGTGGTCAGAAACTGTCGCGTTCTCCAATCCGCTCCAGTGGTCGTACGGCAATGCGTGCCAACATCAGCGTGCACGAACCGCGTCAGCCGCAGGATAAAGACACCATGTTCGCCTTCTCTATGGAAGGGAACAACAGCCCGTCGGCAAACCGTCAGCAAATTCCATTTGCATGGGCGCCAGGTTGGAACTCACCGCAGGCATGGAACAAATTCCAGGCTGAAGTGGGTGGCAAACTGCGTCACGGCGACCCTGGCGTGCGTCTGATTGAAGCCTCCGAAACGGGTATTGATTACTTCACCGAGGTGCCGGAAATCTTCCATGCCGAAGAAGGGAAATGGCGTATTGCGCCTTACTACCATCTGTTTGGCAGCGATGAAATGTCCCAGCGTTCACCAATCTTCCAGAGCCGCATGGCAGAACCGTATATCAAGCTGAATCCGGCAGACGCTGCAAAACTGGGCGTGAATGCAGGAAGCCTGATTTCGTTTAGTTACGAAGGCCAGACGCTGAGTTTGCCACTGCAACTTTCTGAAGGTCTGGCAGCAGGGCAGGTCGGTTTACCTATGGGTATGCCTGGCATTGCTCCGGTGCTGGCGGGTGCGCGTCTTGAAAATCTCCAGGAGGCTGGCCAATGAGTTGGTTAACACCGGATGTTATCGACATTCTGCTGAGCATTCTCAAAGCGGTCGTGATCCTGTTGGTCGTGGTGACTTGCGGCGCGTTCATGAGTTTTGGTGAGCGCCGTTTGCTGGGCCTGTTCCAGAACCGTTACGGGCCTAACCGTGTTGGCTGGGGCGGTTCGCTCCAGTTAGTCGCGGACATGATCAAGATGTTCTTTAAAGAAGACTGGACGCCGCGCTTTGCGGACCGCGTCATCTTTACCCTGGCACCGATGATTGCCTTCACCTCGATGCTGCTGGCCTTTGCGATTGTGCCAGTCAGTCCGAGCTGGGTGGTTGCTGATCTGAACATTGGTATCTTGTTCTTCCTGATGCTGGCGGGTCTGGCGGTGTACGCCGTGCTGTTCGCTGGCTGGTCAAGTAACAACAAATACTCACTGTTGGGCGCAATGCGTGCTTCGGCACAAACGCTGAGCTATGAAGTGTTCCTCGGTCTGTCGCTGATGGGCGTTGTGGCGCAAGCAGGTTCGTTCAACATGGGCGATATCGTCGATAACCAGGCGAACCTGTGGAACGTGATTCCGCAGTTCTTTGGCTTTGTGACCTTCGCTATCGCAGGCGTTGCGGTTTGTCACCGTCACCCGTTTGACCAACCGGAAGCAGAGCAAGAACTGGCCGATGGTTACCACATCGAATACTCAGGCATGAAATTCGGCCTGTTCTTCGTCGGTGAATACATCGGTATCGTCACCGTTTCAGCGATGATCGTGACCCTGTTCTTTGGTGGCTGGCATGGCCCGTGGTTACCGCCGTTCATCTGGTTCGCACTGAAAACTGCGTTCTTCATGATGATGTTCATTTTGATTCGTGCTTCATTGCCTCGTCCGCGTTATGACCAGGTGATGTCCTTCGGCTGGAAAATTTGCCTGCCGTTGACACTGGTCAATCTGCTGGTGACCGCCGCGGTCATTCTGTATCAGGCACCATAAGGGGTGAAAAAACCATGACATTGAAAGAGTTAGCGGTTGGTTTCGGCACCCAGGTACGCAGTATCTGGATGATCGGTCTGCATGCGTTTGCCAAACGCGAAACGCAGATGTATCCGGAAGAGCCAGTCTATTTACCGCCGCGCTACCGTGGCCGCATCGTGTTAACGCGCGATCCGGACGGCTCCGAGCGCTGCGTAGCCTGTAACCTGTGTGCGGTAGCCTGCCCGGTGGCCTGTATCTCTTTGCAAAAAGCAGAAACAAAAGATGGCCGCTGGTATCCAGAATTCTTCCGCATTAACTTCTCGCGCTGCATCTTCTGTGGCCTGTGCGAAGAAGCGTGCCCAACCACGGCAATTCAGCTGACTCCAGACTTCGAGCTGGGTGAGTTTAAGCGCCAGGATTTGGTGTACGAAAAAGAGGACCTGTTGATCTCCGGTCCGGGCAAATACCCGGAATATAACTTCTACCGGATGGCAGGTATGGCAATCGACGGCAAAGATAAGGGCGAAGCGGAAAACGAAGCCAAGCCTATCGACGTCAAAGGCCTATTACCTTAAAGGAGCAAGGCAATGGAATTCGCTTTTTATATTTGCGCAATCATCGCGGTCGGGACCACTCTTCGAGTGATCACCCATACCAATCCGGTGCATGCCTTGCTGTATCTGATCATCTCGCTGCTGGCAATTTCCGGGGTGTTCTTCTCCCTGGGGGCGTACTTCGCCGCAGCGCTTGAGATTATCGTTTACGCCGGTGCCATCATGGTGCTGTTCGTCTTCGTGGTCATGATGCTTAACCTTGGTGGCTCGGTTGTTGAACAAGAGCGCCAATGGCTGAAACCACAACTGTGGATTGGCCCTGGCGTTCTGTCTGCTGTCCTGCTGGCGGTGCTGGTTTACGCGATTCTGGGTCTGAATGACCAGGGAATCGACGGCACTTCCGTCAGTGCTAAACAAGTGGGTATCGCGCTGTTCGGACCGTACGTTCTGGCAGTGGAATTAGCCTCAATGCTGCTGTTGGCGGGTCTGGTTGTGGCCTTCCACCTGGGCCGTGAAGACCGTCCGGGTGAAGTGCTGAGCAATCGCCAGGCTGACCAGGCTGCGAAAAGAAAAACGGAGGAGCACGTATGATTCCGCTGCAACATGGACTAATCCTTGCTGCCATTTTGTTCGTCCTCGGGCTGACCGGGCTGGTGATTCGTCGCAACCTGCTTTTCATGCTGATTAGCCTGGAAGTGATGATCAACGCCGCGGCGCTCGCGTTCGTGGTCGCCGGGAGTTATTGGGGCCAGGCTGACGGCCAGGTGATGTATATTCTCGCGATTAGCTTAGCTGCCGCCGAAGCCAGTATTGGCCTCGCGCTGTTATTGCAGCTCCATCGTCGTCGCCAGAGCCTGAATATCGATTCAGTAAGTGAGATGCGTGGATGAACCTTCTCTGGTTAACCATTCTTTTGCCGTTTATTGGCTTTTTATTGTTGGCGTTCTCTCGTGGCCGTTGGTCAGAAAACCTTTCTGCCACGGTTGGCGTGGGCTCGATTGGCCTTACCGCGTTAGTGACGGCGATTGTCGGCGTTGATTTCTTCAACAACGGGCAACAAGCGTTCACTCAACCGCTGTGGACGTGGATGTCGGTTGGCGATTTTAATATCGGCTTCAACCTGATCCTCGACGGCTTGTCACTGACCATGCTGTCAGTGGTGACCGGCGTTGGCTTCTTGATCCACATGTACGCGTCCTGGTATATGCGTGGGGAAGAGGGCTATTCGCGCTTCTTTGCCTACACCAACCTGTTTATCGCCAGCATGGTGGTTCTGGTGCTCGGCGACAACTTGTTGCTGATGTATCTCGGTTGGGAAGGCGTAGGTCTGTGCTCGTATCTGCTGATTGGTTTCTACTACACCGATCCGAAGAACGGCGCGGCTGCCATGAAAGCCTTCGTGGTAACCCGCGTGGGCGACGTGTTCCTCGCTTTCGCACTGTTCATTCTTTACAACGAACTGGGCACGCTGAACTTCCGCGAAATGGTTGAACTGGCTCCGCAGCACTTTGCGGCGGGCAACCAGATGCTGATGTGGGCAACTCTGATGCTGTTGGGCGGTGCGGTCGGTAAATCTGCGCAGTTGCCTTTGCAGACCTGGCTTGCAGATGCGATGGCAGGCCCAACGCCAGTTTCAGCACTGATCCACGCAGCCACCATGGTTACTGCGGGTGTCTACCTGATTGCTCGTACTCACGGTCTGTTCCTGTTAACGCCGGAAGTGCTGCATTTAGTCGGCATCGTGGGTGCGGTTACGCTGGTGATGGCAGGCTTTGCGGCACTGGTGCAAACCGATATCAAACGTGTACTCGCGTACTCGACCATGAGCCAGATTGGCTACATGTTCCTGGCACTCGGCGTGCAAGCGTGGGATGCGGCAATCTTCCACCTGATGACACACGCGTTCTTCAAAGCGCTGCTGTTCCTGTCGTCCGGTTCGGTGATTCTTGCCTGCCACCACGAACAAAACATCTTCAAAATGGGTGGCCTGCGTAAGTCCATACCGCTGGTGTACATCTGCTTCCTGGTCGGCGGTGCCGCGTTGTCTGCACTGCCACTCATTACTGCGGGCTTCTTCAGTAAGGATGAGATTCTGGCCGGTGCGATGGCGAATGGTCATGTGAACTTGATGGTTGCAGGTCTGGTTGGTGCGTTTATGACCTCGCTGTATACCTTCCGTATGATCTTCATCGTCTTCCACGGTAAAGAGCAGATTCACGCCCATGCGCTGAAAGGCATTACTCACCACTTACCGTTGATTGTGCTGCTGGTGCTGTCCACCTTCGTGGGCGCAATGATTGTTCCGCCATTAGCGGGCGTTCTGCCAGCCACCACTGAGCTTGCGTACGGTAGCGTGTTGGCACTTGAGATTACCTCTGGTGTTGTCGCCATCGCCGGTATCCTGATTGCCGCATGGCTGTGGCTGGGTAAACGTACTCTGGTAACAGCGATTGCCAACAGCGCACCGGGTCGCTTCTTCGGTACCTGGTGGTTCCATGCCTGGGGCTTCGATTGGCTTTACGACAAAGTCTTCGTTAAGCCATTCCTGGGTATCGCCTGGCTTATCAAGAGCGATCCGCTGAATTCACTGATGAACATTCCGGCAGTGCTTTCCCGCTTCGCAGGTCGCGGCCTGTTGGTGAGCGAGAACGGTTATCTGCGCTGGTATGTGGCATCAATGAGCATCGGTGCGGTGGTGGTTCTGGGCTTGCTGCTGGTCTTGCGCTAATTCAACGTTCCCTCCTCTGAAAAGGGGAGGGAAAGTGAGTGATGTTTTGGTTTATTTTGACTTAGGGACACAAATGCCATGCTATTACCCTGGCTGATACTTATCCCCTTTATTGGCGGCTTCTTCTGCTGGCAGACTGAACGCTTCGGCGTAAAAGTGCCACGTTGGATTGCGCTGGTAACGATGGGACTGACACTGGCTCTCTCGCTGCAACTGTGGTTAGCCGGTGGCTATTCACTGACGCAATCCGCCGGTTTGCCGCAGTGGCAGTCTGAATTTATCCTGCCGTGGATCCCACGCTTTGGGATAACCATCCACCTTGCGCTGGACGGCTTATCTTTACTGATGGTAGTGCTCACCGGTCTGCTCGGTGTGCTGGCGGTACTCTGTTCCTGGAATGAAATCGAAAAATATCAGGGCTTCTTCCACCTCAACCTGATGTGGATCCTCGGTGGCGTTATCGGCGTGTTCCTTGCCATCGACATGTTCCTGTTCTTCTTCTTCTGGGAAATGATGTTGGTGCCGATGTACTTCCTGATCGCACTGTGGGGCCATAAAGCCTCCGACGGGAAGACACGTATCACCGCTGCCACCAAGTTCTTCATCTACACCCAGGCAAGCGGCCTGGTGATGTTGATTGCGATTCTTGGCCTGGTGTTCGTGCATTACAACTCAACCGGCGTCTGGACGTTTAACTACGAGCAACTGCTGCACACTGAAATGTCGAGCAGCGTTCAATGGCTGTTGATGCTGGGCTTCTTCATTGCGTTTGCGGTGAAAATGCCAGTGGTTCCATTGCATGGTTGGTTGCCAGATGCGCACTCCCAGGCGCCAACGGCAGGTTCTGTTGACCTCGCAGGTATCTTGCTGAAAACCGCAGCCTACGGTCTGTTGCGTTTTGCACTGCCGCTGTTCCCGGAAGCGTCCGCTGAATTTGCACCAATCGCCATGTGGCTGGGTGTCATCGGTATCTTCTACGGTGCGTGGATGGCCTTCGCACAAACCGATATCAAACGTCTGATTGCTTACACTTCCGTTTCCCACATGGGCTTCGTGTTGATTGCCATTTATACCGGCAGCCAGTTGGCTTACCAGGGCGCGGTGATTCAGATGATTGCTCACGGCCTTTCTGCTGCCGGTATGTTCATCATCTGTGGTCAGATTTACGAGCGTTTGCACACTCGTGATATGCGCCTGATGGGCGGTCTGTGGAATAAAATCAAATGGCTGCCAGGTCTGTCGTTATTCTTTGCAGTGGCAACGCTGGGTATGCCAGGCACCGGTAACTTCGTTGGCGAATTCATGATTCTGTTCGGCAGCTACCATGTCGTGCCAATGATTACCATTATCTCGACCTTCGGTCTGGTCTTTGCCTCAGTTTATTCTCTGGCGATGATTCATCGTGCTTACTTCGGGAAAGCGAAAAGCGAAATCAGTGATAAACAACTGGCAGGCATGTCGCTGCGTGAGTTCTTTATCATCCTGTTGCTGGTGGTGTTGTTAGTCCTGTTGGGCTTCTACCCGCAGCCAATTCTGGATACTTCGCATGCCGCGATGAGCAATATTCAGCAGTGGTTTACCAGTTCAATTCCAACTACAAGGCCGTAATTCGCCATGACTATAACTCCTCAACAATTGATCGCGCTGCTACCGCTGCTCGTCGTCGGATTGACGGTGGTGGTTGTGATGCTCTCCATAGCGTGGCGACGCGACCATTTTGTCAATGCAACACTAGCAGTAATTGGCCTTAACGCCGCACTCGTTTCACTGTGGTTTGTGGGTCAGGCTGGCGCGATGGATGTCACGCCGCTGATGCGCGTTGATGGCTATGCGATGCTCTACACAGGACTGGTTCTGCTAGCGAGCCTTGCCACTTGTACGTTTGCTTACCCGTGGCTTCAGGGTTACACCGACAACCGCGAAGAGTTTTACCTGCTGGTGTTGATTGCAGCACTGGGCGGTATTCTGCTGGCAAACGCCAATCACCTGGCAGCATTGTTCCTGGGTATTGAGCTGATCTCGCTGCCGTTATTCGGTTTGATTGGCTACGCTTTCCGCCAGAAAAGGTCGCTTGAAGCGAGTATCAAATACACTATTTTGTCTGCTGCAGCGTCTTCATTCCTGCTGTTCGGTATGGCGCTGGTGTATGCGGAATCTGGCGACCTGTCGTTTGTTAGCCTCGGTAAGAGCCTGGCAGACAACATGCTGCATGAGCCTCTGCTGCTTGCGGGTCTGGGGCTGATGATTGTTGGCCTTGGCTTTAAACTGTCACTGGTTCCATTCCACTTGTGGACACCTGATGTTTACCAGGGCGCACCGGCCCCTGTTTCCACTTTCCTGGCTACCGCCAGCAAAATCGCCATCTTTGGTGTGGTGATGCGTCTGTTCCTCTACGCGCCAGTTGGCGATAGCGAAGCAGTTCGTGTGGTACTGGGGATTATCGCCTTTATCTCCATCATCTTCGGTAACCTGATGGCATTGAGCCAGACCAATATCAAGCGTCTGCTGGGTTACTCGTCTATCTCACACCTTGGTTATTTGATGGTGGCGTTGATTGCACTGCAAAGCGGTAACATGTCGATGGAAGCGGTCGGCGTCTATCTTGCAGGTTATCTGTTCAGCAGCCTCGGCGCATTCGGCGTGGTGAGCCTGATGTCCAGCCCGTACCGTGGCCCGGATGCAGACTCGCTGTACTCCTACCGTGGCCTATTCTGGCACAAGCCAATTTTGTCTGCGGTCATGACGGTGATGATGTTGTCGCTGGCGGGTATCCCAATGACCCTGGGCTTCATCGGTAAGTTCTACATCATTGCGGTAGGTGTGCAGTCTCACCTGTGGTGGCTGACCGGTGCTGTGGTGCTGGGTAGTGCGATTGGTTTGTACTACTACCTGCGTGTAACGGTGAGTTTGTACCTGAACGCACCGCAACAGCCAGGCCGTGATGCGCCAACTAACTGGGCGTTTACAGCTGGCGGTGTAGTGGTTCTGATCTCCGCCGTGCTGGTGCTGTTGCTGGGTGTTTACCCGCAGCCGCTGATTACGCTGGTGCGCATGGCAACACCGATGATGTAAGCCGTATTGGCATGAAATGAAAAGGCTACCTTTCGCGGTAGCCTTTTTTATTTCAATGAATTGCTACACTTAAGTACACTTTTAGCTTCGGCAAATAAAAATGGAGTTGTATGACCACGCATCTGGTCTGGTTTCGTAATGATCTACGTATCAATGACAATCTGGCGCTGGCGGCAGCCTGCCGTGACCCTAACGCTCGCGTGGTGGGGCTGTTTATTGCCACACCTGAACAATGGCGACAACATGGTATGTCGCCACGCCAGGCGCAGTTTCTTCATGGTCATTTAAATGCGTTACAAGCGTCACTTGCGGAGCGTGGCATCGAACTTTGTATCAGGCAAGTGCCTGATTTTGCCGCTTCGATAGAGTGCCTTGCACAGTTTTGTGAAAGCGAAAATATCGACGCGCTGTTTTACAATTATCAATACGAACTGAATGAGCGCCAGCGCGATCTGGCGGTTGAACGTGGCCTCGGTAAAAAAGTGATTTGCCAGGGTTTTGATGACAGCGTTTTGCTGGCGCCCGGAAGCCTCATGACCGGCAATCACGAGATGTACAAAGTGTTCACCCCGTTCAGCAAAGCGTTTATTAAAAGGCTGCGCGAAGGGTTGCCCGAATGCGTTGTGGCTCCGCGACCACGTGGTGAGGCGCTTTCAGTGACGCCAACAGAGCCGTTTGATTATCCATGTGCGGAAATCGACTCCTCACTGTTTCCCATCGGCGAACGGGCCGCTATCGCGAAATTACGTGAGTTTTGTCAGCATCCTGCGGCACATTATCCCGAACAGCGTGATTTCCCGGCTATCGAAGGTACCAGCCGCTTGTCGCCGTATCTGGCGCTTGGCGTGCTTTCGCCGCGCCAGTGTTTGCACCGATTATTGAAAGAACATCCGCAGGTACTGGACGGTGGGAGCGGGAGCATGTGGTTAAACGAGCTGATCTGGCGCGAGTTCTATCGTCATTTGCTGGTGGCGTATCCGAAACTTTGCCGCCATCAGCCGTTTATCCTATGGACAGACAACGTGCGCTGGCAACAAGATGAAGCGTTATTGGCTGCATGGCAGCAAGGCAAAACGGGGTTCCCGATTGTCGATGCCGCAATGCGCCAACTGAATACCACGGGCTGGATGCACAACCGCTTGCGTATGGTTGTCGCCAGTTTTCTGGTAAAAGATCTGCTTATCGACTGGCGATGCGGCGAACGCTACTTTATGTCACAACTGATTGATGGTGACCTGGCTGCTAACAATGGCGGCTGGCAATGGGCGGCCTCAACCGGCACTGATGCAGCACCTTATTTTAGAATCTTTAACCCAACCACCCAGGGCGAGCGATTTGATGGAAAAGGTGAATTTATCCACCAGTGGCTGCCTGAATTGAGTGATATACCGGATAAATATATCCACACCCCTTGGGTCTGGGCGGACAAACAACAACTGAAACTGGACTATCCGCGCCCAATTGTTGACCATAAACAAGCACGTATCGTGACACTCGCCGCTTATGAAGCGGCCCGTAAATCTGAAGAGAAAGATAATGAAAAATAGCGAACTGGAACGCCTGATTAACGAAAAACTCAACAGCGCTGCTATCAGCGATTACGCGCCGAATGGTTTACAGGTCGAAGGGCGTGAAGAAGTCCGCAAAATCGTTACCGGTGTGACAGCAAGCCAGGCGCTGATTGACGAAGCGGTGCGCCAACAGGCCGATGCGGTGATTGTTCACCACGGGTATTTCTGGAAAGGTGAGTCTCCAGTGATTCGTGGTATGAAACGCAATCGCCTGAAAGCGCTGCTCAGCAATGACATCAATTTATACGGCTGGCATTTGCCACTCGATGCGCATCCGCAGCTTGGTAATAATGCGCAATTAGGCGCGTTGCTGGGGATAGAAACCAAAGGTGAGATTGAACCTCTGGTGCCGTGGGGGGAGTTTCCAACTCCGCTTTCGGGGGTAGAGCTGGCTTCATGGATTGAGATGCGTCTTGGTCGTACACCGCTGTGGAGCGGTGATACTGGTCCTGAACAAATTCGCCGTGTCGCCTGGTGTACTGGCGGTGGGCAAAGTTTTATTGATAGCGCGGCACGTTTTGGCGTTGATGCGTTTATTACAGGCGAAGTTTCAGAGCAAACGATCCATTCTGCACGTGAACAAGGTCTACATTTCTATGCGGCCGGGCATCACGCCACCGAGCGCGGCGGTATTCAGGCATTGAGTGATTGGCTGAATAGTGAGACAGATTTGGAAGTCACCTTTATCGATATCCCGAACCCGGCATAACGTCAGACCGAGGAGTAAAAGTGCAAAGAGCGCGGTGTTATCTGTTAGGCGAAAGTGCAGTAGTTCTTGAATTGGAACCACCTTTATCGCTGGAAAGCCAGCAACGAATCTGGGGATTAACCCAGCGTCTACTGGAATCTCCCGCTGTTTCAGAAGTCATTCCGGGGATGAACAACATCACTGTGGTGCTACGTGAACCGCAAAGCCTGGCGCTGGATGGTATTGAGCGGCTCCAGCGCTGGTGGGAAGAGAGCGAGGCAATGGTGGTTGAATCCCGCTGCATTGATATTCCGGTAATTTATGGTGGCAGTTTTGGCCCTGATTTAGCCGAAGTCGCAGGGCATTGCGGTTTATCGGCAAGCCAGGTTGTGGAGCTGCACTCATCCGTTGATTACATTGTCTATTTTCTCGGTTTTCAACCAGGCTTTGCCTATCTAGCAGGCCTTGCTCCCACTCTTTCTATGCCGCGTCGGGCTGAGCCACGCCTGATGGTTCCTGCAGGCTCGGTAGGTATTGGCGGCAGTCAGACGGGTATTTATCCGCTGGCAACGCCTGGTGGCTGGCAGCTTATCGGCCAGACGCCCGTGAGGCTCTTTAATCCGGCTGATGACGTGCCAACACTACTGGCGCCGGGAGATACCGTCCGCTTTGTGCCTCAAAAGGAGGGCGTGTGCTGAAAATAATTCGTGCTGGAATGCATATGTCGATACAAGACGCAGGGCGTTTTGGTTATCGGCAGTTGGGCGTTAGCCGCTGCGGTGCTCTTGATACTCCAGCGTTGAAAATTGCTAATTTGCTGGTGGGTAATGCCCCAGATAGTGCCGCGCTGGAAATCACGCTTGGCCATTGTGTTGTTGAATTCACCAGCGATGGCTGGTTTGCGTTAACTGGCGCAGGGAGTCACGCTGAACTGGATGGGCACGCAGTCTGGACTGGCTGGCGGCTACCGGTGAAAGCGGGCCAGCAATTAAGGCTAAAAGTGCCTGAGCGCGGGATGCGTAGCTATCTTGCTGTTGCCGGCGGGTTGGATGTCCCAGAAATCCTGGGTTCTTATAGTACCGATCTCAAAGCGCAAATTGGCGGCATCGAAGGGCGTTTGCTCAAAGATGGCGATGAAATACCGCTATTACCGGCAACTCGACGGTTCCGGGAGTCGCGCGGTGTAAAGCAGCTCTTGTGGGGGAACCGCATTCGTGCGCTGGCGGGCCCGGAATATCAGGAGTTTACACATACTTCGCAAGATGCATTCTGGCGTTTACCATGGCAGTTAAGCCCGCAAAGTAACCGCATGGGTTATCGCATGCAGGGGCAACGGCTTGAGCGCACTACCGATCGCGAGTTGTTGTCGCATGGGCTACTGCCGGGAGTAGTACAGGTGCCACATAATGGGCAACCTATTGTGCTTATGAACGATGCGCAGACAACCGGTGGGTATCCAAGGATTGCCTGCATTATCGAAGCGGACATGTTTAACCTTGCGCAATTACGCTTAGGGGAGCCGGTTCATTTCGTGCAATGCACGTTGGAAGAAGCCCTGAAAGCACGTCGTGAGCAGCAAATTTATCTTGAGCAACTGGCCTGGCGGCTGAATAACGAAGACTAATTTTCAAGGGCAAAGAGATGCCAGAAGGTCCGGAAATAAGGCGAGCGGCGGATAAACTTGAAGCCGCCGTTTTAAATAAAGCGCTAACCGAAGTCTGGTTTGCATTTCCCGAGTTGAAGCCGTTTGAGCAAGCATTAGTCGGTCAAAACATTGAGCGTATCGAAACGCGTGGAAAAGCATTGCTGTTGCATTTTTCTAATGCGTTAACCTTGTACAGCCACAACCAACTTTATGGTGTGTGGCGTGTGGTTAATGCAGGTGAGATGCCAGACACGACACGTGTTTTACGCGTCAAATTGCAGACTGCTGATAAAGCCATTTTGCTCTACAGCGCTTCAGATATCGAAATACTCAATGGCGATCAACTGTTGAAGCACCCGTTTTTATTACGTGTCGGGCCGGATGTCCTTGATATAACGCTAACGGCAGAACAGGTGAAAGCGCGCTTGTTGTCGGCAAGGTTTCGCAGGCGCCAGTTCAGCAGTTTGCTGCTGGATCAGGCTTTCCTGGCGGGATTGGGAAATTATCTGCGCGTTGAGATTCTCTGGGCAGTTGGGCTATTAGCGCACCATAAAGCACAGAGCTTAACTCCCGAGCAACTCGATAAACTGTCTCATGCACTGCTGGATATCCCACGTTTTTCATACAATACGCGTGGCACTGTGGATGAAAACAAACACCATGGGGCTATTTTTAGCTTTAAGGTGTTTCATCGTGCAGGGGAGAAATGCGAACGCTGCGGTGCCATTATTGAGAAAACAATGCTTTCATCCAGGCCATTTTATTGGTGCTCTGGTTGCCAGCATTAAATAATCCTGAAGATAGCGTTTATCGCATGGCGCGGAGATCGGGTATATTGGGACGTAGATCACAAAAAAAATTTAAAGGAAGACGTTGCACTATGAGTTCTCGTTTCGCCCTGGCTGCCATAGCAGCCGTTTTAGCCCTGACAGGATGCACAAAATCGAAAACCGCTGATCCGACATCGGCTTTCGATTTCGGCTCCTCGCGCGTGACCGTGACGCATATCCCAACGAAAACCGACGACGGCACCACAATATACGTGACCGTGGATAGCAAGGATGCCGGTGCGCTGGGGACGGGTAAGAGTCTTGAGCTACAACTGCCAGAGGGCAAACATACAGTCGGCGGCTATGCCCGTACGTTAATTGGTCGCGTAACCATATCGCCTGTCGAAGTGTCGACATCGAGCGATGTTGTCAGCCACGTGACATATACCATTGCGAATAGTAAACCGACATTTACCGTCCGCGCGTCAACTCCGGTTCCGAAACCTAAGTCAGAAACGATTCCGGTAGAATCTGTTCCGGTTATACAACAGCAAATTGAAGCGCCTGCCGCGACTGAACAAACGCAGGTTACACCACCTGCCACGGTCGAACAGACGCAGGTTACACCACCTGCCACGACCGAACAGACGCAAGTGACAACACCTGCCGCGCCAGCAACGACGCAGGAAACTCAGTCGCCGAAAGTCACCGTACTGACGCCAACAACCCAGTCGCAGACCGAAACGCAAACATCGGCACCGCAGGGCGTGGACATCACCAATCTGACGGATAACCCGCAGGCATAACGCTGACCAAAAAAAACGCGCCTTTCGGCGCGTTCTTTAATTTCCAGAAACGAACTTATTTTTTCAAATCAGATTTGAAATCACGCTGTTCGTAGCCAGTATACAACTGACGTGGACGGGCAATTTTAATGCCGTCGTCGTGCATTTCATTCCAGTGTGCAATCCAGCCAACAGTACGCGCCATCGCGAAGATAACGGTAAACATGGAAGATGGAATACCCATTGCTTTCAGGATGATGCCTGAGTAGAAGTCCACGTTCGGGTAGAGTTTTTTCTCGATGAAGTACGGGTCGTTAAGCGCGATATGCTCAAGTTCCATCGCCACTTCAAGCAGGTTGTTATCTTTCAGATTCAGCTCTTTGAGAACTTCATGGCAGGTTTCACGCATTACTGTGGCACGCGGGTCGTAGTTTTTGTACACACGGTGGCCAAAGCCCATCAGGCGGAAAGAGTCATTCTTATCTTTCGCACGACGAACGAATTCAGGAATGTGTTCAACACTGCTGATCTCTTCAAGCATCTTCAGTGCTGCTTCGTTAGCACCACCGTGTGCAGGTCCCCACAGGGATGCGATACCGGCTGCGATACACGCGAATGGGTTAGCGCCACTTGAGCCAGCAGTACGAACGGTTGATGTGGAAGCGTTTTGCTCGTGGTCTGCGTGCAGGATCAGAATTCGGTCCATTGCGCGTTCCAGAATTGGGTTAACTTCGTATTTCTCGCACGGCGTGGAGAACATCATGTTCAGGAAGTTACCGGCATAAGACAGGTCGTTGCGTGGATATACGAACGGTTGCCCTATTGAATATTTGTAGCACATTGCTGCCATGGTTGGCATTTTGGACAACAGGCGGAACGCGGCAATCTCACGGTGGCGTGGGTTATTCACGTCCATGGAGTCATGATAAAACGCCGCCAGTGCGCCGGTCACACCACACATCACAGCCATCGGGTGGGAGTCACGACGGAAACCGTGGAACAAACGTGTAATTTGTTCGTGGATCATGGTGTGACGGGTGACGGTGGTTTTAAATTCTTCGTATTGTTCCTGGGTCGGTTTTTCGCCGTTCAGCAGGATATAGCAGACTTCAAGATAATTGGAGTGTGTTGCCAGTTGATCTATCGGGAAACCACGGTGCAGCAAGATGCCTTCATCACCGTCGATAAAGGTGATTTTTGATTCGCATGATGCGGTAGAGGTAAAACCCGGGTCAAAAGTAAATACACCTTTAGAACCAAGACTACGGATATCAATTACATCCTGACCGAGAGTGCCTTTTAGCACATTCAGTTCCAGAGCATCATCACCGTTATAGGTGAGAGTTGCTTTTTTATCAGACATTTACGGTCTCCTTAGCGCCTTATTCATCAGACTGCGGGATGCCCGACTTGCCTATTCCCGTCATACTTCAAGTTGCATCTTTGTTGGCTTTCCGCGCTCACCCCAGTCACTTACTTATGTAAGCTCCTGTGGATTCGCTGCGTTGCCGCCTCGATGCCACTCGAATTATTTAGGAAATACATTCAAACCAACCGTGACGCATACCAGTTTTTTATTTGGCTCTCAGCTCTGTTTTGATATCAGTGTAACGCAGGGTACAGAGCAATGGGCGCTTGCAGGTAACACGAGCCACGCAGGCGAAAAAACAGCAAATCAGGGTGTTAGCAGTCCATATCATTCAAATCTGTGTACCACTAATAACGGTCCTGATTGATTGGGTCAATACCGATACACTGTTACATAACTTATTCTCAGGTGAAAGGCTGACCCTATAACTTTTGCGAATTATACGGCTTTTCTGGCATCATTTGTAACAAGAATGTTTAACTTTTGTCAAATCAGATGATTAAAATTTAAAATAATGTTGTTATCGTGATCCTGCTCACTGTTCAGACCAAAAGCCCTTCAAACTATATGTAGGTTAATTGTAATGAATTTGTGAAGCGCCTATACTGCCGCCAGGTCTCCGGAATACCCTGCCACCGGGCGCCACCCAGCGTTGTAGCCAGCTTTTTGGCATCTGGATGTAGCTGTTTTTGCATGACGCACAGTTATAGAAAGTTCACGCTGTCTGACCCCGCCTGCAGATCCGGAGGAAGGAAACTATAAGAACAGCATGTGGGCGCTATTCATGATAAAAAATGCGAAAAAACAAAGACCTGTAAATCTCGATCTCACAACGATGAGGTTCCCCGTCACTGCAATCGCTTCCATCCTCCATCGTGTATCCGGCGTGATCACCTTTGTGGCTGTAGGCATCCTACTGTGGTTGTTAGGCCAGTCACTCTCGTCTCCAGAAGGCTTCCTTGTTGCGTCAGCAATAATGAGTAGCTTCTTTGTTAAATTCATTATGTGGGGCATCCTCACAGCACTGGCTTATCACGTTGTTGTGGGCATCCGCCACATCATGATGGACGCCGGTTTGCTGGAAGAAACCCTGATAGCGGGCAAACGATCCGCGATGATTTCATTTGTTATTACTGTCGTGCTTTCAATTCTCGCAGGAGTCCTCGTATGGTAAGCAATGCCTCCGCATTAGGTCGCAATGGTGTGCATGACTATATATTGGTCCGTGCCTCCGCCATCGTCATCACCCTGTACATCATTTATATGATCGGGTTCTTCGCTGTTACTGGCGATTTAACCTACGAGGTCTGGAGTGGTTTCTTCGGCTCCGCCTTCACCAAAGTCTTCACCCTGCTGACATTGTTCTCAATTTTGATCCATGCCTGGATTGGCATGTGGCAGGTGTTGACCGACTACGTTAAACCAGTGGCGATTCGTCTTGGCCTGCAACTTGTTATTGTTGTTGCACTGCTGGTTTACGTCATTTATGGATTCGTTGTGGTGTGGGGTGTGTAATGAGTTTACCAGTCAGAGAGTTTGATGCAGTCGTGATCGGTGCTGGTGGTGCAGGTATGCGCGCCGCACTGCAAATTTCACAAGGCGGCCAGACTTGTGCCTTGTTATCTAAAGTTTTCCCAACCCGTTCCCATACCGTGTCTGCGCAAGGTGGTATCACCGTTGCGCTGGGTAATACCCACGAAGACAACTGGGAATGGCATATGTATGACACGGTAAAAGGTTCCGACTACATTGGTGACCAGGACGCCATTGAATATATGTGCAAAACTGGCCCGGAAGCGATTCTGGAACTGGAGCACATGGGGTTGCCGTTCTCCCGTCTTGAAGATGGCACTATTTATCAGCGTCCATTTGGCGGCCAGTCGAAGAACTTCGGCGGCGAGCAAGCGGCACGTACTGCGGCAGCGGCTGACCGTACCGGTCACGCATTACTGCACACGCTTTATCAGCAAAACCTGAAAAACAAAACCACGATCTTCTCCGAATGGTATGCGCTTGATCTGGTGAAAAATGCCGATGGTGCCGTAGTCGGTACCACCGCGCTGTGTATCGAAACCGGCGAAGTGGTTTACTTCAAAGCGAAAGCCACCATTCTGGCAACCGGCGGTGCAGGCCGTATTTATCAGTCCACCACTAACGCGCACATTAATACCGGCGACGGTGTAGGCATGGCGTTGCGTGCAGGTGTGCCAGTACAAGATATGGAAATGTGGCAGTTCCACCCAACCGGCATTGCTGGCGCGGGTGTACTGGTCACTGAAGGTTGTCGTGGTGAAGGCGGCTATCTGCTGAACAAACATGGCGAGCGTTTCATGGAGCGCTATGCGCCAAACGCTAAAGACCTTGCTGGACGCGATGTTGTTGCTCGCTCCATCATGATTGAAATCCGTGAAGGTCGCGGTTGCGATGGCCCATGGGGTCCACACGCCAAACTGAAACTTGATCACTTAGGTAAAGAAGTTCTGGAATCCCGTCTGCCGGGTATTCTTGAGCTGTCTCGTACCTTTGCCCATGTTGACCCGATTAAAGAGCCAATTCCGGTTATCCCAACTTGCCACTACATGATGGGCGGTATTCCGACCAAAGTGACCGGGCAAGCGCTGACAGTGAATGAGCAGGGCGAAGACGTTCTGATTCCTGGCCTGTTTGCCGTCGGTGAAATCGCCTGTGTATCTGTTCACGGAGCCAACCGCCTGGGCGGCAACTCACTTTTGGATTTGGTGGTGTTTGGCCGTGCTGCGGGCATGCATTTGCTGGAGTCTATCCAGGAACAAGGCGAGCTGCGTGACGCAACTGAAGACGAAATTAATGCCGCTCTGGAGCGCCTGAACCGTTGGAATGGCAACCGCAACGGCGAAGATCCGGTGCAAATCCGTAAAGCGCTTCAGGAATGTATGCAGCACAACTTCTCGGTATTCCGTGAAGGTGATGCGATGGCGAAAGGCCTTGAGCAGCTGAAGCAAATCCGCGAACGCCTGAAAAACGCCCGGCTGGATGACACTTCAAGCGAGTTCAACACCCAGCGTGTTGAGTGCCTGGAGCTTGATAACCTGATGGAAACTGCTTACGCAACTGCTGTATCCGCTAACTTCCGCACCGAAAGCCGTGGCGCGCATAGCCGCTTCGACTATCCGGAACGTGACGATGCAAACTGGCTGTGCCATAGCCTGTATCTGCCTGAGTCGGAAAGCATGACGCGCCGTGAGGTGAACATGCAGCCGAAACTGCGTCCGGCATTCCCGCCGAAAGTGCGTTCTTATTAATAGCGGAGCAAAGTGATGAAACTCGAATTCTCTATTTATCGCTACAACCCGGACGTTGACGATGCTCCGCGTATGCAGGAGTACACCCTGGAAGGGGAAGAAGGGCGCGACATGATGTTGCTTGACGCGCTGATGCAACTGAAAGAAAAAGACCCGACGCTGTCGTTCCGTCGTTCTTGCCGTGAAGGGGTTTGTGGCTCCGACGGTGTGAACATGAATGGCAAGAACGGCCTGGCTTGCATCACGCCAATCTCCGCGTTGGGTAACGGAAAGCAGAAGATTGTGATCCGTCCACTGCCTGGATTGCCGGTTGTGCGGGATCTGGTGGTAGACATGGGACAATTCTATGCCCAATATGAGAAGATTAAGCCTTACCTGTTGAATAATGGGCAAAATCCACCGGCTCGCGAGCATTTACAATCTCCTGAGCAGCGTGAGAAATTGGATGGTCTGTACGAGTGCATTCTTTGTGCGTGTTGCTCGACCTCCTGCCCGTCGTTCTGGTGGAACCCGGACAAATTCATCGGCCCGGCAGGTTTACTGGCGGCGTATCGCTTCCTGATTGACAGCCGTGATACCGAAACGGCAAGTCGTCTGGATGGTATGAGTGACGCTTTCAGCGTATTCCGCTGCCATAGCATCATGAATTGCGTCAGTGTTTGTCCTAAGGGATTGAACCCGACGAAAGCCATCGGCCACATTAAGTCGATGCTGCTGCAAAAGAGTGCCTAGCTTTTCGTTCCCTCTCCCGATGGGAGAGGGGAATAAATTGCAGGAAACCTTTAAAAACTGCCCTGTTGCGACAGTTTTTAAAGGTTCCTTCTCGAGTCGCCTGGAAAGGAAAAAGGCTCGTAGTTGTGAACCCCGGTAATGCGTACAACTTCTGTATTTTGTACGTAATAGTTATTCACGGCGAAATAAGCATAAAAATGCTTAAGGGATCACGATGCAGAACGGCGAAATGAAAGCCTGGCTGGATTCCTCTTACCTGGCAGGTGCAAACCAGTCCTGGATAGAGCAGCTCTATGAAGACTTCTTAACCGATCCTGACTCTGTTGATGCGCACTGGCGCTCAATGTTCCAGCAATTACCTGGAACCGGGGCCAGACCGGATCAATTCCATTCCAAAACACGTGATTATTTCCGTCGTCTGGCGAAGGATGCCTCACGTTATTCCACCGCAATCACCGACCCTGACACCGACGTCAAGCAAGTCAAAGTGTTGCAGCTGATCAACGCCTGGCGTTTCCGTGGGCATCAGGCTGCAAACCTTGATCCACTTGGTTTGTGGAAACAGGACGCGGTTCCAGATCTTGACCCAGCATTCCACAATCTGACTGATGCCGATCTTCAGGAAACCTTCAATGTAGGTTCTTTTGCCAGCGGCAAAGAGACCATGAAGCTTGCTGACTTGATTGATGCGCTCAAGCAGACGTATGGCGGTTCGATCGGTGCGGAATATATGCACATCACCAACACTGAAGAGAAACGCTGGATTCAGCAGCGCATTGAATCTGTGGTTGGGCACTCAACGTTTACCGTTGAAGAAAAGAAACGCTTCTTGAGCGAGCTGACCGCAGCAGAAGGCCTTGAGCGTTACCTGGGTGCGAAATTCCCAGGCGCGAAACGCTTCTCGCTGGAAGGTGGTGACGCACTGGTGCCAATGCTCAAAGAGATGATCCGCCATGCGGGCAAGAGCGGCACACGTGAAGTGGTTCTGGGCATGGCACACCGTGGACGCCTGAACGTACTGATCAACGTACTGGGTAAAAAGCCGCAGGAGTTGTTCGACGAATTTGCTGGTAAACATAAAGAGCACCTCGGCACTGGCGATGTGAAGTACCACATGGGCTTCTCATCTGACGTTGAAACCGAAGGCGGCCTGGTTCACCTGGCGCTGGCGTTTAACCCATCGCACCTTGAAATCGTCAGCCCGGTGGTTATCGGTTCTGTGCGTGCACGTCTGGATCGTTTAGATAAACCAGGCAGCAACCAGGTTCTGCCAATCACCATTCACGGTGACGCAGCGGTTGCCGGGCAGGGTGTGGTTCAGGAAACTCTGAACATGTCCAAAGCGCGTGGTTACGAAGTGGGCGGTACCGTTCGCATCGTTATCAACAACCAGATTGGTTTCACCACCTCCAACCCACTGGATGCGCGCTCCACGCCGTACTGTACCGATATCGGTAAGATGGTGATGGCACCGATTTTCCACGTGAATGCGGATGACCCGGAAGCAGTGGCGTTTGTCACTCGTCTGGCGCTGGATTTCCGTAATACCTTTAAGCGCGACGTGTTTATCGACCTGGTTTGCTACCGTCGCCATGGTCACAACGAAGCTGATGAGCCAAGTGCAACGCAGCCTGTGATGTACCAGAAAATCAAGAAACACCCGACGCCGCGTAAGATTTACGCAGACCGTCTGGAGCAGCAAAAGCTGGCGACGCTTGAAGATGCCACCGAAATGGTGAATCTCTACCGTGACGCACTGGATGCTGGCGAGTGTGTGGTGGAAGAATACCGCCCGATGAACATGCATTCATTTACCTGGTCGCCATACCTCAACCACGAGTGGGATGAGAGCTATCCGAACAAGGTAGAGATGAAGCGTTTGCAGGAGCTGGCTAAGCGTATTAGCAGCGCACCAGAAACCGTTGAGATGCAGTCACGTGTGGCGAAAATCTACAGTGACCGTATGGAAATGGCGAACGGCGCGAAGAAATTCGATTGGGGCGCGGCTGAAAACCTGGCGTACGCAACCCTGGTTGATGAAGGCGTTTCTGTACGTTTGTCCGGTGAAGATGTGGGTCGTGGAACGTTCTTCCACCGTCACGCCGTTATTCACAACCAGACTAACGGTTCGACTTACACACCGCTGCAACACGTTCACAACAGCCAGGGCGAGTTCAAAGTCTGGGACTCCGTGCTGTCTGAAGAAGCGGTATTGGCGTTCGAATACGGTTATGCCACTGCGGAACCTCGTACACTGACCATCTGGGAAGCCCAGTTCGGCGACTTCGCTAACGGCGCTCAGGTTGTGATTGACCAGTTCATCAGTTCCGGCGAGCAGAAGTGGGGCCGTATGTGTGGCCTGGTGATGTTGCTGCCACACGGTTACGAAGGCCAGGGCCCGGAGCACTCCTCTGCACGTCTGGAACGTTATCTCCAGCTGTGTGCGGAACAGAACATGCAGGTTTGCGTCCCTTCGACTCCAGCACAGGTTTACCACATGCTGCGTCGTCAGGCGCTGCGCGGTATGCGCCGTCCGCTGGTAGTTATGTCACCGAAATCTTTACTGCGTCACCCACTGGCGGTTTCCACTATGGATGAACTGGCTAACGGCACCTTCTTGCCTGCAATCGGCGAAGTTGACGAGCTGGATCCTGCTGGCGTGAAACGCGTGGTAATGTGTTCTGGTAAGGTTTATTACGATTTGCTGGAACAGCGTCGTAAGAACGGCCAGAAAGATGTGGCAATTGTGCGCATCGAACAGTTATATCCATTCCCGCATCAGGCGATGCAGGAAGTGTTGAAACCATTTGCTCACGTACATGATTTTGTCTGGTGCCAGGAAGAGCCGCTTAACCAGGGCGCCTGGTACTGCAGCCAGCACCATTTCCGTGAAGTAGTTCCATTTGGATCAGGTCTGCGTTACGCAGGTCGCCCAGCCTCCGCATCACCTGCGGTAGGGTACTTGTCCGTTCACCAGAAGCAGCAGCAAGATCTGGTTAATGACGCGCTGAACGTCGATTAATTAAAGGATAAAAAATGAGTAGCGTAGATATTCTAGTTCCTGACCTGCCTGAGTCCGTTGCCGATGCAACCGTTGCTACCTGGCATAAAAAACCGGGTGACACCGTTACCCGTGACGAAGTGCTGGTGGAAATCGAAACTGACAAAGTGGTACTGGAAGTACCGGCGTCTGCAGATGGTGTTCTGGATGCTGTACTGGAAGATGAAGGTACAACCGTAACTTCTCGTCAAATTTTGGGCCGCCTGCGTGAAGGTAACAGCGCCGGTAAAGAGACTTCTGCGAAAACAGAAAGCAAAGAGTCTACCCCGGCACAGCGCCAGCAGGCTTCTCTGGAAGAGCAGAGCAATGACGCACTCAGCCCGGCTATTCGGCGCCTGATTGCAGAGCATTCTCTGGATGCTAACGCCATTAAAGGTAGCGGCGTCGGTGGCCGTATCACCCGTGAGGATGTTGATAAGCATCTGACCCAGGCGAAAGCGGCTCAACCTGCGGCAGCTAAAGCGGCTGTTGAAACTAAAGCTCCGGTTGCACCAATTGCTGGCCGTAGCGAGAAACGCGTTCCAATGACTCGCCTGCGCAAACGCGTTGCTGAGCGTCTGCTGGAGGCGAAAAACTCTACCGCCATGCTCACCACGTTTAACGAAGTGAACATGAAGCCAATCATGGATCTGCGTAAGCAGTACGGTGACTCTTTCGAAAAACGCCACGGTGTGCGTCTGGGCTTTATGTCCTTCTACATCAAAGCGGTGGTTGAAGCGCTGAAACGCTATCCAGAAGTGAATGCTTCTATCGACGGCGAAGACGTGGTTTACCACAACTACTTCGACGTTAGCATCGCGGTTTCAACTCCACGTGGTCTGGTGACTCCGGTACTGCGTGATGTTGATACCTTGGGTATGGCTGACATCGAAAAACGCATCAAAGAGCTGGCAGTGAAAGGCCGTGACGGCAAACTGACCGTTGAAGATTTGACTGGCGGTAACTTCACCATCACCAACGGTGGTGTGTTCGGTTCCCTGATGTCGACTCCGATCATCAACCCGCCGCAGAGCGCGATCCTCGGTATGCACGCTATCAAAGATCGCCCGATGGCGGTTGACGGTAAAGTTGAGATCCTGCCGATGATGTATCTGGCGCTGTCTTACGATCACCGTTTGATCGATGGCCGTGAATCAGTGGGTTATCTGGTAGCAATCAAAGAATTGCTCGAAGATCCGACTCGTCTGCTGCTGGACGTTTAGTTTTAAAGCATCACCTGCACTGTAGGCCGAAAGCTGCGCGCCATCTGGTATGAATAGCGCACCGGCCTACAGGTTTATAACGATTACCCTGAAGGATGATAGAACTCATGAACTTACACGAGTATCAGGCGAAACAGTTGTTTGCTCGATATGGCCTGCCGGCTCCAGTCGGTTACGCCTGTAATACACCGCGTGAAGCGGAAGAAGCGGCATCAAAAATTGGTGCAGGTCCGTGGGTGGTGAAATGTCAGGTTCATGCTGGTGGCCGCGGTAAAGCGGGCGGCGTGAAAGTGGTTAACAGTAAAGAAGACATCCGTGCTTTTGCTGAACACTGGCTGGGCAAACGCCTGGTTACCTACCAGACAGATGCCAATGGCCAGCCGGTTCATCAGATTCTGGTTGAAGCTGCGACTGACATTGATAAAGAACTGTATCTTGGCGCGGTGGTTGATCGTAGCTCCCGTCGCGTAGTGTTTATGGCGTCTACCGAAGGTGGCGTTGAAATTGAGAAAGTTGCGGAAGAAACCCCGCACCTGATCCACAAAGTTGCACTGGATCCGCTGGCAGGCCCAATGCCTTACCAGGGCCGTGAACTGGCATTCAAACTGGGTCTGGAAGGTAAACAAGTTCAGCAGTTCACCAAGATCTTTATGGGTCTGGCGAACATCTTCCTTGAGCGCGACCTGGCGCTTATCGAAATCAACCCGCTGGTTATCACTAAGCAGGGCGATCTGGTGTGCCTTGATGGCAAACTGGGCGCTGATGGCAACGCATTGTTCCGCCAGCCAGAGCTGCGTGAAATGCGTGACCCAAGCCAGGAAGATGCGCGTGAATCTCAGGCTGCACAGTGGGAACTGAACTACGTTGCCCTTGATGGCAACATCGGTTGCATGGTTAACGGTGCGGGCCTGGCAATGGGCACCATGGACATCGTTAAACTGCACGGCGGCGAACCGGCTAACTTCCTCGACGTTGGCGGCGGCGCAACCAAAGAGCGCGTGACTGAAGCATTCAAAATCATTCTGTCTGACGACAAAGTGAAAGCGGTTCTGGTGAACATCTTCGGCGGCATCGTGCGTTGCGACCTGATTGCAGACGGTATCATCGGCGCGGTTGCCGAAGTCGGTGTTAACGTTCCAGTGGTTGTTCGTCTGGAAGGTAACAACGCGGAACTGGGTGCGAAGAAACTGGCTGATAGCGGCCTGAATATTATTGCAGCGAAAAGTCTGACGGATGCAGCACAGCAGGTTGTTGCTGCCGTGGAGGGGAAATAATGTCCATTTTGATCGATAAAAATACCAAGGTTATTTGCCAGGGCTTTACCGGCAGCCAGGGGACTTTCCACTCCGAGCAGGCGATTGCATACGGTACGCAAATGGTTGGCGGTGTTACGCCAGGCAAAGGCGGCACCGAGCATCTCGGCCTGCCAGTGTTTAACACTGTGCGTGAAGCAGTAGAAGCAACTGGTGCGACCGCATCTGTAATCTACGTTCCGGCACCGTTCTGCAAAGACTCCATTCTGGAAGCAATCGACGCAGGCATTAAGCTGATTATCACCATCACCGAAGGCATCCCGACCCTGGATATGCTGACTGTGAAAGTGAAACTGGACGAAGCTGGCGTGCGCATGATTGGGCCAAACTGCCCTGGCGTTATCACCCCAGGCGAGTGCAAAATCGGCATTATGCCGGGTCATATTCATCTGCCAGGCAAAGTGGGTATCGTTTCCCGTTCTGGTACGTTGACGTATGAAGCGGTTAAACAGACTACCGATATCGGTTTGGGCCAGTCGACTTGTGTCGGCATCGGTGGTGACCCGATCCCGGGTTCTAACTTCATCGACATTCTGAAGATGTTCCAGGAAGATCCGAAGACTGAAGCTATCGTGATGATCGGTGAGATCGGCGGTAGCGCTGAAGAAGAAGCAGCCGCTTACATCAAAGAGCATGTCACCAAGCCAGTTGTTGGTTACATCGCGGGTGTCACTGCGCCGAAAGGCAAGCGTATGGGCCACGCAGGTGCCATCATCGCGGGTGGTAAAGGCACAGCGGATGAGAAATTCGCAGCACTGGAAGCCGCAGGCGTGAAAACCGTTCGCAGCCTGGCTGACATCGGTGACGCACTGAAAGCTATTTTGCCTCAGTAAGCAGAACTAATATACCCGTCATCCTTCAAGCTGCAGGGGTGTTGGCTGCACTCACTTACCCGAATCACTTACTCAAGTAAGCTCATCGGGATAAGCTCCCTGGCCGCCTACCTGCAACTCGAATGCTAACGGGTATCATAATTGTTCGACATGGTTGGCCGCTCAATGAGCGGCCTTTTTTATGGCCAAAATTCACGGTCATTGATGACAGTATTCCCTTAACAGCCACTTATAGCGCCTTGAGTGATTTGGCTGCCTGAGCAGCTTAAAAAGCAGAAACCCTCTGACTTCGACTTCTATCATCGCTCTTGGAGCATGATTACTGGTGTGTTGAATATCACAAAGGGAGAATGGGTGAAAATTCACTGAAACAACAATCAGCAAGGGGAGTGGAGTCCAAACCTTTCCGCTCTCACATGCCGTAAGAATCGTATCTGGTAATGGCTCATTGAGCGGAATCCTGCCGTTTTTTAAGGTCGGGTTTTTAAGTGGTTTGTGTTTTTAAGGACTACACTACTGACTACTAACCTCATCAAAAACAGTATCTTGTTAAATAATGAAACTTTAAAAGTAAATCAATTGTTAATTTTAGGTAATGAAAGAAACGGTCCGATGAAAATAGCGGGTGAAGATAAAAAACCATGGCTGTTAACGTTAGGAATTTATTTTTTAACTTATCTGCAATTAATAGTTTTTGTTTATGGATGTCATTTTTCCATTAACCTTAGTGATACCTTCAAAACATATCATTAACATCAAATTTACTATTAATTTAAGCGAGAAACTAAATTAACAATCAGGGAATAAATTGCGCTAGATCAATATCTAAAACTGGCTAGTAGTATGCAAAACAGCGTAAATTGTTGCAGATCAAACTGGCTGTTAAGGGACATTTTCGCTATAAATTGATCACTGTCGAGAAACGTAAATAACACTAAGCAATTACCTATTTATTGTAGGGAAATTGCAGGGTAATATATTTGCGGATTATTTTGGTTTTTATTAACGTGTTTGTAACCTTTCATCTTTCTTCGTTACATGCAAATAAAATGGCGAAGGGATGAAGTCTGGAAGCTAATGTTTTTGTATTAGGGCATGCGTTGTGGTTTTCCTTACGGTGAGCCACGGTCGAAGTCTTCATGCGAAGAGCAAGGAGTCAAGATGTTGGATATTGTCGAACTGTCGCGCTTACAGTTTGCCTTGACCGCGATGTACCACTTTCTTTTTGTGCCACTAACGCTCGGTATGGCGTTTTTGTTGGCCATCATGGAAACAGTGTACGTTCTGTCAGGTAAGCAAATTTATAAAGATATGACCAAGTTCTGGGGCAAGTTGTTTGGTATCAACTTTGCTTTGGGCGTGGCTACCGGTTTAACCATGGAGTTCCAGTTCGGTACAAACTGGTCTTACTATTCACACTATGTGGGTGACATTTTTGGTGCCCCACTGGCCATCGAAGGCCTGATGGCATTCTTCCTTGAATCCACCTTTGTAGGTCTATTCTTCTTCGGTTGGGATCGCCTCGGCAAAGTCCAACACATGGCGGTAACCTGGCTGGTGGCACTTGGCTCCAACCTTTCCGCGCTGTGGATTCTGGTCGCAAACGGCTGGATGCAGAACCCAATTGCTTCCGACTTCAACTTCGAAACCATGCGTATGGAGATGGTCAGTTTCTCCGAACTGGTCCTTAACCCAGTTGCGCAGGTGAAATTCGTTCACACCGTGGCTTCTGGTTACGTGTGCGGTGCGATGTTCATCCTCGGTGTGAGTTCTTACTACTTGCTTAAAGGCCGTGACGTTGCATTTGCGAAGCGTTCTTTTGCAATCGCTGCAAGCTTCGGTATGGCGGCAATCCTGTCTGTAATCGTGCTGGGTGATGAATCCGGTTACGAAATGGGTGACGTGCAGAAAACCAAATTGGCTGCTATTGAAGCTGAGTGGGAAACTCAACCGGCTCCAGCATCATTTACGCTGTTTGGTATCCCGGACCAGGACAAGCAGGAAAATAGCTATGCGATTCAGATCCCATACGCGCTTGGCATCATCGCCACCCGCTCTGTGGATAAGCAAGTTATTGGTCTGAAAGACCTGATGGTGCAACACGAAGAACGTATTCGTAACGGTATGAAGGCTTATAGCCTTCTGGAACAGTTACGTGCAGGTTCTAAAGACCAGGCGGTTCGCGATAACTTTGAGTCAGTCAAGAAAGACCTGGGTTATGGTTTGCTGCTCAAACGCTATACCCCGAACGTCTCTGACGCGACGGAAGAGCAGATTCAGAAAGCAACTAAGGATTCTATTCCTCGTGTAGCTCCGCTGTACTTTGCATTCCGTATCATGGTTGGCTGTGGCTTCCTGATGCTGTTCATCATCGCGGCTTCGTTCTGGACTGTGACGCGTAATGCAATCGGCTCGAAAAAATGGCTGTTGCGTGCGGCGCTCTATGGTATCCCGTTGCCGTGGATTGCGATTGAATCTGGTTGGTTTGTTGCCGAATACGGTCGTCAACCATGGGCTGTTGGTGAGGTATTGCCAACTGCGGTTGCTAACTCCTCTCTGACTGTGGGCGATCTGATCTTCTCCATGGTACTGATTTGCGGCCTTTACACGCTGTTTATGGTGGCGGAACTGTTCCTGATGTTCAAATTTGCTCGCCTTGGGCCGAGCAGTCTGAAAACAGGTCGCTATCACTTTGAGCAGTCCAATGTGACCTCTCAGCCGGCACGCTAAGACAGGAGTCGTCAAATGATCGATTATGAAGTATTGCGTTTTATCTGGTGGCTGCTGGTTGGCATTCTGC
Organism: Buttiauxella massiliensis; assembly: GCF_902500225.1. GTDB lineage: Bacteria > Pseudomonadota > Gammaproteobacteria > Enterobacterales > Enterobacteriaceae > Buttiauxella > Buttiauxella massiliensis. The sequence continues at coordinate 122,980 of NZ_LR722659.1, forward strand.
TGATTGGTTTTGCAGTCACCGACGGCTTTGACATGGGTGTGGGCATGTTGTCTCGCATCATTGGCAAATCTGACGTTGAACGCCGCATTATGGTGAACTCCATCGCCCCTCACTGGGATGGTAACCAGGTATGGCTCATCACCGCTGGTGGCGCATTGTTCGCTGCCTGGCCGATGGTTTATGCAGCTGCGTTCTCTGGTTTCTATGTGGCAATGATTCTGGTACTGGCTTCATTATTCTTCCGTCCGGTAGGTTTTGACTACCGTTCGAAGATTGAAGACATGCGCTGGCGTGGCATGTGGGACTGGGGCATTTTCATTGGTAGTTTTGTGCCGCCGTTGGTTATCGGTGTGGCGTTCGGCAACTTGCTGCAAGGCGTGCCGTTCCACGTTGATGAGTATCTGCGTCTGTACTACACCGGTAACTTCTTCCAGTTGCTGAATCCGTTTGGCCTGTTGGCTGGTGTCGTGAGCGTTTCCATGATCCTTGCTCAGGGTGCAACTTACCTGCAAATGCGTACTGTGGGTGAACTGCATCTGCGTGCTAAAGCCGCTGCGCAAATTTCAGCGCTGGTGATGATGGTGTGCTTCGCACTTGCTGGTGTTTGGGTGATTTACGGCATCGATGGTTACGTTGTGACTTCAGAGCTGAACCACCATGCAGCATCGAATCCGCTGACTAAAGAAGTCGCTCGTCAGGCTGGTGCCTGGATGGTGAACTTCAATAATATGCCGATTCTATGGCTCATCCCTGCTCTGGGTGTGGTTCTGCCACTGTTGACTGTGCTGATGTCTCGTCTTGAGAAAGGCGCGATGGCATTCGTGTTCTCCTCACTGACTCTGGCTTGTGTCATTCTGACTGCCGGTGTGGCGATGTTCCCGTTCGTGATGCCTTCGAGCACCATGTTGAACGCTAGCCTCACCATGTGGGATGCAACATCCAGCCAGTTAACTCTGAATGTGATGACCTATGTTGCTGCGGTATTTGTACCGATCATTCTTATCTACACCACCTGGTGTTACTGGAAAATGTTCGGTCGAATCACCAAAGAGCATATCGAAAGCAACACCCACTCTCTGTACTAAGTAAGGAGCTGATTATGTGGTACTTTGCATGGATTCTGGGGACGCTTCTTGCCTGTGCTTTTGGCATCATTACCGCCCTGGCACTTGAGCATGTTGAAGCTGCTAAAGCCGGTAAAGAAGAAATTTGATGGAAGCAATTATCGCGAAGCTTTATGCGGTAATGGATAAGAGCCCTCTAAGGGCTCTTTCCTTGATAATGGCATTAGTTCTTGCCGTGTGTATATTTTGGGACCCGTCCCGCTTTGCGGCGAAAACCAGTAGTCTTGAAATCTGGCATGGTTTTTTGCTGATGTGGGCTGTATGCACCGGCGTGATTCATGGCGTGGGTTTTCGCCCTCGTAAAGTGCTGTGGCAGGGGATTTTTAGCCCATTACCCGCACAATTAGTCTTGCTGGCAGGACTGGCTATTTTCTTCTTCTGATGCTTCTTTAACCTCAGCGCATTTCACTTAATATTTATGGGCTTTAACAAGCCCATAAATATTTACCTAACGTTTAATGCTACCCATTCCCAACCCCCATCCTCTTGCGTATAGTAGCAACGTTAAATTGCATTACCGGGATGTATTGTGAGTACAACGCTGTTTCGATGGCCGGTTCGTGTCTATTACGAAGACACTGACGCCGGTGGTGTGGTATACCACGCCAGTTATGTTGCTTTCTATGAAAGAGCACGCACTGAAATGTTGCGCCATCACCATTTTAGCCAGCAAGATTTGTTGGCAGAGCGCGTCGCCTTTGTTGTCCGCAGAATGACTGTGGATTATTTGGCGCCTGCCCGACTCGACGATTTACTCGAAATCCAAAGTGAAATTACATCGATGCGTGGTACCTCTATGGTATTTACACAGCGAATCGTCAATGCCGATAATCAGGTACTCAACGAAGCTGAGGTCCTGATCGTCTGTGTTGATCCACACCTAATGAAGCCTCGTGCGCTTCCCAAGTCTATTGTCGCGGAGTTCAAGCAGTGACTGACATGAATATCCTTGATTTGTTCCTGAAGGCAAGCCTTCTGGTCAAATTTATCATGTTGATTTTGATTGGTTTTTCCATTGCATCATGGGCAATCATTATTCAGCGAACGCGAATCCTCAATGCTGCTACTCGTGAAGCAGAAGCTTTTGAAGATAAGTTCTGGTCGGGCATTGAATTGTCCCGTCTCTATCAAGAAAGCCAGGGCCGCCGTGACAGTCTTGCTGGCTCTGAACAAATTTTCTATTCAGGTTTTAAAGAGTTTGCCCGACTGCATCGTGCTAATACGCACGCACCAGAAGCAGTCGTTGAAGGGGCATCTCGCGCCATGCGTATTTCCATGAGCCGTGAGTTGGAAACGCTAGAAACTCATATTCCTTTCCTCGGAACTGTGGGTTCCATCAGCCCGTATATTGGTCTGTTTGGCACGGTTTGGGGGATCATGCACGCCTTTATCGCACTCGGTGCGGTGAAACAAGCGACATTGCAGATGGTTGCTCCAGGTATTGCAGAAGCACTGATTGCAACTGCAATCGGCCTGTTCGCTGCAATCCCTGCGGTTATGGCGTATAACCGCCTGAACCAACGTGTGAACAAACTGGAATTGAATTACGACAACTTCATGGAAGAGTTCACGGCTATCCTGCACCGTCAGGCTTTTACCAGCAGCGATAAGCAGTAAGGGGTAAGTCATGGCCAGACGTGGACGTGGGCGTGGTCGTCGGGAATTAAAGTCCGAAATTAACATCGTTCCTCTGCTGGACGTACTGTTGGTATTGTTGCTTATTTTTATGGCAACTGCTCCAATCATTACACAAAGCGTTGAGGTAGATTTGCCGGATGCGACAGATTCGCAGACGGTGAGCAGTAACGATGAACCGCCGGTCATTATTGAAGTGTCCGGGGTAGGGCAGTACAGCGTGGTGGTAGAGAAAGATCGTATGGATCAGTTGCCGTCAGAACAGGTTGTTGCGGAAGCACAACGTCGTTTGCAGGCAAATCCAAAAACGGTCTTTTTGATCGGTGGTGCTAAAGATGTTCCTTATGAGGAAATCATCAAAGCACTGAACATGCTGCACAGTGCAGGTGTTAAATCCGTCGGTCTGATGACGCAGCCAATCTGATCTATTCCTAAATAATTCATGTTGCAGGTAGGCGGCAAGTGAGTGAATCCCCAAGAGCTTACTTAAGTAAGTGACTGGGGTGAGGGAGTGCAGCCAACGCCCCTGCAACTTGAAGTATGACGGATATATCTTGCTATATTTGGGAACCGATAGTGTCAAAGGCAACCATAGAAAACGATAAGCTCAAGCGCGCGATAATCGTCTCAGTGATCCTGCATATCATTTTGATTGCAGTCCTGATTTGGAGTTCGTTTGACGAGCACATCGACGCCAGTGCTGGCGGCGGTGGGGGTTCGGCTATTGACGCGGTCATGGTCGACCCAGGTGCAGTTGTTCAACAGTACAATCGCCAGCAGCAACAGCAGTCGAGCAGCAAACGTGCGGCGGAGCAACGCGAGAAACAAGCGCAACAACAGGCTGAAGAACTTCAGGAAAAACAGGCTGCTGAACAACAGCGTCTGAAGCAACTGGAGAAAGAACGCCTGGAAGCGCAGGAACAAGCGAAGCAACAAGCAGATCAGCAGAAGCAAGCGCAAGAAGCCGCTAAAGAAGCGCAGGAGCAACAGAAGCAAGCTGAAGCAGCGGCGGCGAAAGCCAAAGCAGATGCCAAAGCCCAAGCTGATGCTCAGGCAAAATCTCAGGCCGACGCCCAGGCGAAGGCTGCGGAAGAAGCGGCGAAGAAAGCTGCTGCAGATGCACAAAAGAAAGCGACTGAAGAAGCAGCTAAAAAAGCCGCTGATGCAGAGAAAAAAGCAGCTGCTGAAGCCGCTGCTGCGGCGAAAAAATCTCAGCAGGAAGCCGAGAAGAAAGCCGCAGATGCTGCAGCGAAGAAAGCTCAGCAAGATGCTGAGAAGAAAGCCGCCGCTGAAGCTGCTAAAAAGGCTGCTGATGCTGAGAAAAAAGCAGCAGAAGCTGCCGCCGCCGAGAAAGCTGCGTCTGAAAAAGCCGCGGCCGATAAGGCTGCTGCTGCAAAAGGTGCTGCTGATAAGAAAGCTGCTGCAGATGCTAAGAAAAAGGCTGCTGCTGAGAAAGCCGCTGCCGATAAAGCTGCCGCTGCGGGCGTTGACGATCTCTTTGGCGACCTGAGCTCAGGTAAGAATGCACCGAAAACGGCTAATAGCGGAAAAGCAGGTTCAGGTAGTACAACTGGAGCAGCAGCTGGTGCGAGTGGGGCGTCACAAAGTGACATTGCTGCTTATTCAGCCTTAGTGCAGGCCGCAATTAAAGGTCATCTTTATGATTGGGATACTTACAAAGGTAAGACTTGTACGCTGCGAGTGAAAATTGGCCAGGATGGAACATTGCTGGGTGTGACTCAGGAAGGTGGTGATCCTACGTTTTGCCAGGCAATGCTACAAGCTACGAATCGTATGTCTAAGTTTCCTAAGCCTCCAACTAAAGCGGTATATGAGGTTTTCAGAAATGTTCCATTAGACTTTAAGCCTCAATGATAGATGCTCAATAAAGTTGTACACCAGGCTAAGATCTGTCGTAGGGTTTTGGTAGTTTTGTGTATTTGAGTTTGTTAACATTCTGCTAAATTATCGTGGGCTGTGGGTCCAGATAAGGGAGATATGATGAAGCAGGCATTTCGAGTTGCATTAAGTTTTTTAATGCTGTGGGCAGCAGTACTGCACGCAGAGGTTCGTATTGAGATCACCCAAGGGGTGGACTCAGCACGTCCAATTGGTGTTGCGCCATTTAAATGGGGAGGCCCTGGTGCCGCGCCAGAAGATATTGGTGGCATCGTTGCTGCAGACTTACGTAACAGCGGCAAATTCAATCCACTGGATCGTTCACGCTTACCGCAGCAGCCTGGCTCCGCTCAGGAAGTGCAACCGGCCGCGTGGACTGCACTGGGTATTGATGCCGTTGTTGTAGGCCAGGTTACACCAAACGGTGATGGCAGCTATACCGTTGCTTACCAGTTGGTTGATACTTCAGGTGCACCTGGTACTGTGCTTGCGCAGAACTCCTACAAGGTGAACAAACAGTGGATTCGCTATGCTGGTCATACCGCAAGTGATGAAGTGTTTGAGAAGCTGACAGGCATTAAAGGTGCGTTCCGTACTCGTATCGCTTATGTGGTGCAGACTAACGGCGGCCAGTTCCCGTATGAATTGCGCGTATCTGATTACGACGGCTACAACACCAACGTTGTCAAACGTTCTCCTGAACCGCTGATGTCACCAGCGTGGTCTCCAGACGGCAGCAAACTGGCTTACGTAACATTTGAAAGTGGCCGTTCTGCTCTGGTTATCCAGACTCTGGCGAATGGTGCAATTCGTCAGGTAGCTTCGTTCCCTCGTCATAACGGTGCGCCAGCATTTTCTCCCGACGGCAGCAAACTGGCCTTCACGCTATCTAAAACCGGTAGTATGAACCTGTATGTTATGGACATAGCTTCTGGTCAGATTCGTCAGGTAACTGATGGACGCAGCAACAATACAGAACCAACGTGGTTCCCGGATAGCCAGAATGTAGCTTATACCTCTGACCAGGCTGGGCGTCCGCAGATTTATAAAGTGAATATCAACGGTGGTGCTCCACAGCGTCTGTCTTGGGAAGGTCCTCAGAACCAGAATGCTGATGTGAGTTCCGACGGTAAGTTTATGGTGATGGTGAGCTCCAATAGTGGGCAGCAACACATCGCCAAACAGGATCTGGTAGCGGGTGGCGTACAAACTTTATCGTCAACGTTCCTGGATGAAACGCCAAGTCTGGCACCTAACGGCACGATGGTAATCTACAGCTCTTCTCAGGGGATGGGATCTGTGCTGAATCTGGTCTCAACAGATGGGCGTTTCAAAGCGCGTCTTCCGGCAACCGATGGTCAGGTTAAATCTCCTGCCTGGTCGCCGTATCTGTGATAATAAAATATTAAAGGATCAAAGAAATGCAACTGAACAAAGTGCTGAAAGGGCTGATGCTGGCACTGCCTGTTATGGCAATCGCTGCGTGTAGTTCTAACAAGAGCGCCAACAACGAGAGCGGCGAAGGTATGCTGGGCGCCGGCACTGGTATGGACGCTAACGGTAGCAATGGCAACATGTCATCTGAAGAACAGGCTCGCCTGCAGATGCAACAGCTGCAACAGAACAACATCGTATACTTCGGTCTGGATAAGTATGATGTTTCTTCTGACTTCGCTGCAATGCTGGATGCACACGCTAACTTCCTGCGTAGCAACCCATCTTACAAAGTGACCGTAGAAGGTCATGCGGACGAACGTGGTACCCCGGAATATAACATTGCCCTGGGTGAGCGTCGTGCTAGCGCTGTTAAGATGTACCTGCAAGGTAAAGGCGTTTCTGCAGACCAGATCTCCATCGTTTCTTACGGTAAAGAAAAACCAGCAGTACTGGGTCATGACGAAGCGGCTTACGCTAAAAACCGTCGTGCCGTACTGGTTTACTAAGAGAACTGCATGAACAGTAACCTCAGACATCACTTGTTGAGTCTGTCGTTACTGGTTGGCATAGCGGCCCCTTGGGCCGCTACTGCTCAGGCGCCAATCAGTAGTGTCGGCTCAGGCTCGGTCGAAGACCGTGTCACTCAACTCGAGCGTATTTCTAACGCTCATAGTCAACTTTTAACCCAACTCCAACAACAACTCTCTGATAATCAAAATGATATTGATTCCCTGCGTGGTCAAATTCAGGAAAGCCAATACCAATTGAATCAGGTTGTTGAGCGTCAGAAGCAAATTTTATTGCAGATAGACAGCCTTGGTAGTGGTGGTGCAGCAGCAGGACAAGCGGCTGGTAGTACCGATCAGGAAGCTGCAGCGGCAGCTACACCTGATGCTGGTGCTGCAGCTGAAACACCAGCTGCAGCAGCCCCAGTGCAAGGTGGTGACGCTAACAGCGACTACAATGCGGCTATTGCCATGGTGCAGGATAAGTCCCGTCAGGATGAAGCCCTTGCTGCATTTCAGAGTTTTGTTAAAAAGTACCCAGATTCAACTTACCAGCCAAATGCAAATTATTGGTTAGGTCAGTTGAATTACAACAAGGGGAAAAAGGATGATGCGGCGTTTTATTTTGCCTCTGTGGTGAAAAATTACCCGAAATCACCTAAGGCTCCAGATGCAATGTATAAAGTCGGTGTGATCATGCAAGACAAAGGCGATACCGCAAAAGCGAAAGCTGTGTATCAACAAGTGATCAAACAGTTCCCAAATACCGAAGGTGCAAAGCAGGCTCAAAAACGTCTGAATGCGATGTAGTGTGTGCGGCCTGACCAGATATTGCTGCTTTTCTGGTCAAGCCGGACAAAACACAAGCCATTAGGTGATCTTGATCGAAATTCTTGTTGCGTCAAAATCTTAAATCAGTAATATATGCCGCCGTTGCCAAGGGATATCAAACAAACCGAAAGTGACACGAAATTGGGGCGTTAGCTCAGTTGGTAGAGCAGTTGACTTTTAATCAATTGGTCGCAGGTTCGAATCCTGCACGCCCCACCAATTTCGATGCAGTAAGTATTTGAAGAAGCAGTAAACCGCATAGCGGGGCGTTAGCTCAGTTGGTAGAGCAGTTGACTTTTAATCAATTGGTCGCAGGTTCGAATCCTGCACGCCCCACCACTCCTCGAGTGAAAGCATCTTCGATATTAGCAGTAAACCGCATAGCGGGGCGTTAGCTCAGTTGGTAGAGCAGTTGACTTTTAATCAATTGGTCGCAGGTTCGAATCCTGCACGCCCCACCAATATTTAAGTAGTACGAAGTAGTACCGAAGTTTGGGTGATTAGCTCAGTTGGTAGAGCACCTCCTTTACACGGAGGGGGTCGGCGGTTCGAGCCCGTCATCACCCACCATTCGGGGCGTTAGCTCAGTTGGTAGAGCAGTTGACTTTTAATCAATTGGTCGCAGGTTCGAATCCTGCACGCCCCACCAAATTCAGAAAAAAGCGCCTTTGGGCGCTTTTTTCGTTTCTACAGCCCGAACGACTTCTTCCTTCTGCAGAAGGAAGGCATTGGGCTTAGGTAACTGTAAATTCCTCACGACAATCCCGCCATAATTCGCTATCTTGTTTAGCATACAAAACAACCGTGGCCATTTCTGGTAGGTCTTAGCCAGAATAGTGCTAATTTGGTTAAGTCAGTCAAACGAGAAAGCACTATGAGCGTAATGTTCGATCCAGAAGCAGCGATTTATCCCTTCCCACCTAAACCACAGCCTTTGAGCGCGGATGAAAAGCAATTTTACCGTGAGAAAATCAAGCGTCTGCTGAAAGAGCGGAATGCTGTGATGGTGGCTCATTATTACACTGATCCTGAGATTCAGGCTCTGGCTGAAGAGACGGGCGGCTGTATTTCTGATTCGCTAGAGATGGCACGTTTCGGGGCCAATCATCCAGCAACCACTCTGTTGGTGGCTGGGGTGCGCTTTATGGGGGAAACCTCGAAAATCCTGAGCCCAGAAAAAACCGTTCTGATGCCAACTCTGAATGCAGAGTGCTCTTTGGATCTCGGCTGCCCAATCGAAGAGTTCAACGCCTTCTGCGATCAACACCCTGATCGCACAGTGGTGGTCTATGCTAATACTTCCGCAGCGGTAAAAGCGCGTGCGGATTGGGTTGTGACTTCCAGCATTGCAGTTGAATTAATTGAACATCTGGACAGCCTGGGCGAGAAAATCATCTGGGCACCGGATCGTCATCTGGGAAATTACGTTCAAAAGCAGACTGGTGCTGACGTGTTGTGCTGGCAAGGTGCCTGTATTGTGCATGACGAGTTTAAAACTCAGGCATTGACCCGCATGAAAGCACTTTATCCGGATGCAGCAGTATTGGTTCACCCTGAATCACCGCAAGCAATCGTTGATTTGGCCGATGCTGTCGGTTCTACCAGCCAGCTGATTGCTGCAGCAAAAACGTTGCCCCATAAGAAACTGATTGTGGCCACGGATCGTGGCATCTTCTACAAAATGCAGCAGGCATGCCCGGATAAAGAATTGTTCGAAGCGCCAACCGCAGGAGAAGGTGCAACGTGCCGTACCTGTGCACATTGCCCATGGATGGCGATGAACGGCCTTAAAGCCATCGCTGAGGGATTGGAGCAAGGCGGAGTGGCACACGAGATCCATGTTGATGCTGCGCTGCGTGAGGGCGCGCTGGTGCCTTTAAATCGAATGTTAGATTTTGCCGCTGAGTTGCGACGCAACGTTAAGGGTAATGCGTAAGGATTTTATCCTGTCATATTTGAAGCTGCATCTATGTTGGCTACGTTCACGTACCCTTGATGCAGCTCCAATTATTTTGGGAATACCTTAAAAAGGAGCGAATATGGACTTTTTTAGCACGCAGAACATTTTGGTTCACATACCCATTGGGGCTGGCGGGTATGATTTATCGTGGATTGAGGCAGTCGGGACACTAGCAGGTTTACTCTGTATCTGGCTGGCAAGCCTTGAGAAAATCAGCAACTACGCATTTGGTTTAATTAACGTCACTCTTTTTGCGATTATTTTCTTCCAGATTCAACTCTACGCAAGCCTTCTGCTACAACTGTTCTTCTTTGCGGCTAATATTTATGGCTGGTATGCCTGGTCGAGACAGACCAGTGATAATCAGGCTGCACTCCATATTCGTTGGTTACCATTACCTAAGGCGCTGGCCTGGATTGTATTCTGCGTCGGTGCTATTGGGCTGATGACAATATTCATCGATCCGGTATTTGCTTTCCTGACGCATACGGCGGTTTCCGTTATGCAGGCTTTAGGCATGAATGTAACGATGCCTGATCTTCAACCTGACGCTTTCCCATTCTGGGACTCTTGCATGATGGTACTGTCCATCGTGGCGATGATTCTGATGACTCGTAAGTACGTCGAAAACTGGCTACTTTGGGTGATCATTAACATGATTAGCGTGGTGATTTTTGCCTTGCAGGGCGTCTATGCAATGTCGCTGGAGTATTTGATCCTGACGTTTATTGCGCTCAACGGCAGCCGCATGTGGATCAAAAGTGCGCATGAACGTGGCTCACGCGCCTTTTCCTAATCAGTGGTGATGATGAGCATGGCCAGGATGGTCATGCTCATCATGCTCGTTTAAATCGCAATCCTGCCCATGGCAAAGCTGATACTCCATCTGCACCGTGGCATGCTCAATCTGATATTCCTCTTTTAAAAAATGATGGATGCGTTCTAGCAGAGCATCATGATCGTGTGGAGGTACCACCTGAACATGCAGAGTCATCAACGGCTTCTCACCAACTAACCAGATATGGACATGATGAACATTCCTTACTTCCGGAATGGTTCTGGCCAGTTTGCGCTTTAGTACCGGAATATCAAAAGCATGAGGTGCGCCTTCGAGAAGCTCATTGACGCTCTCTTTAAGCAAACTCCATGCGCTACGTAGCACCAGGCACGAAACCAGGATGGAAAGGATAGGGTCAATAGGTGTCCAGCCTGTCCAAAGAATGATCAGTGCCGCACCAATGGCTCCTACCGAACCTAACAAATCTCCCAGCACATGCAGGGCTGCGGCGCGAACGTTAATATTTTTTTCTTCGCTTCCGCGATGCAATATCCAAAATGAAAATAGATTCGCCAGTAACCCGGCAAACGCAATAACCAGCATCGTCCAGCCGGCTATGGGTTGCGGATGATAAAAACGGACTACTGCCTCCCAGACAATCAGAATCGTAATTACCACCAGAGCAATGGCATTCACAAAGGCTGCAAGTGTCGTCAACCTTAACCAACCGAAGGTATGGTGAGTATTTGGTGGACGGCGCGCAAACTGTACTGCCAGCAAAGCCACCAGTAATGCCGCTGCATCTGTCAGCATATGACCCGCGTCAGCGAGTAGGGCAAGCGAGCCAGAAAGCACACCACCGATGACTTCGGCCACCATAAAGAGCGCTGTGACGGAAAAAGCCCACAGAAGGCGCCTGGAGTTGGAATCACTCGGGGTATGTTGATGTGTATGCGCCATGGTTCCTCTGTATCCGTAAAGCAACAATGCGCTAATTATAACCACTAACATTGTTAACTTGTTGAATAACGCTCATAAAAAAGGAGAGCCTAAGCTCCCCTTAATTTTCCGGTGACCCGTCCTAAATAGCGTTGACACATTTAACTCGTACTATGAGGAAAATGTGATGAACCAGTACGTTAAACGCACGCAACGCGATTACCCTCTATCCTTTAAATTGGCCGTTGTCGAACAAGTC
>NZ_LR722681.1 GCF_902500225.1 Buttiauxella massiliensis
GAACCACCGTAGGTTTTAGCCAGAACGGTAGTGATTGCTGCAGTCAGAGTGGTTTTACCATGGTCAACGTGGCCGATAGTACCGACGTTGACGTGCGGTTTTGTACGTTCAAATTTTTCTTTAGACATCGATTGTCCCTCTAAGACACGGATAAATCGGTGATATCACCACATCAACTAGGCGAAAGCCTGAATTTGTTGAATTCATTAACAGAAGAGAAACAGGGAGGATAAAGGAGGTGGTGCTGATAGGCAGATTCGAACTGCCGACCTCACCCTTACCAAGGGTGCGCTCTACCAACTGAGCTATATCAGCACATCTGGAGCGGGCAGTGGGAATCGAACCCACATCATCAGCTTGGAAGGCTGAGGTAATAGCCATTATACGATGCCCGCATCTCTGGAACTCGGCTACCTGCTTGAATTCTGTATAGAACCTGAGGAGATGCTCCTCAGTCTTCGAGTCGACTAGTTGGATCTCGTCGCCTCGGGCTACGCATAGCGCGGCCTGAAAATGGTGGTGGGGGAAGGATTCGAACCTTCGAAGTCGATGACGGCAGATTTACAGTCTGCTCCCTTTGGCCGCTCGGGAACCCCACCAAGCACTTGATGGTGCCGACTACCGGAATCGAACTGGTGACCTACTGATTACAAGTCAGTTGCTCTACCTACTGAGCTAAGTCGGCATCAAGTAGCGCGCATTCTAGGAAGACCGGCGCCTTGATGCAACAAAAAAATTAAAGAAAATGCACCGCCGCTTATATTTTGCGCGATAGCTCGTAAAAATGATGAATTAAACGGCATTTCGGGCTGATTTTGTACATCAAGGACCGTGATGATTTATACAAAATAGCGTTATTGTGCTCTTCTACTACATGCTTTGCTTACAAAGCACCTTCTTTTAATACTCTGCCACTGCACTAATCTCTCTTCATTTACTTTGGAAGGATGACTTCACTCCCTAACTACTGCTTTTAGACACCTTCATTACTTGATTGCAATGTCAGCCCCGCATCATCAGCCGCAAACTCTTATTCTTCATTAAGCATTTATACGGTGCATTACGAATCAACACCGAGCTGCAACGTGATGCTGTCCTCTCAATGCATCACCACTTTCTTTTTTTCTTATTATTATCCCTCATCTGGTGTTACCCTCCTGCCCATTGTGAAAAGTAATATACGTTGCACGCCTTTGATTACCTGAGATGAGTCCCCTTTTCTCAGTCTGCGTACTACGTTCATTTTTGTCCTGAATTACAGGCAGAAGCATGCTTATGAGTAATAAAGAGCAAATGTTGACGACTCCTTATATGCAGTTCAACCGCAACCAGTGGGCAGCCTTGCGCGACTCAGTACCGATGACACTGACCGAAGGTGAAATCGCCCGGTTGAAAGGTATCAATGAGGACCTCTCGTTAGAAGAAGTGGCTGAAATTTATCTGCCACTCTCACGCCTATTGAATTTTTATATCAGTTCAAACCTGCGCCGGCAGGCTGTATTAGAGCAATTTTTGGGCACTAATGGACAGCGTATTCCCTACGTCATTAGTATTGCCGGCAGTGTCGCTGTAGGTAAAAGTACAACTGCTCGCGTGTTACAAGCCTTACTTAGCCGCTGGCCTGAACATCGCAGCGTAGAGTTGATTACTACTGATGGGTTTCTACATCCGAATAATGTGTTGAAAGAACGCAATCTGATGAAGAAAAAAGGATTCCCGCAATCCTATGATATGCATCGTTTGGTGAAATTTGTTTCTGATATTAAATCAGGGGTGCCGAATGTGACGGCTCCGGTTTACTCTCACCTTATTTATGATGTTATACCTGATGGTGATAAAACGGTTGCTCAGCCTGATATTTTAATTCTTGAAGGATTAAATGTTTTGCAGAGTGGTATGGATTATCCCCACGATCCGCATCATGTATTTGTATCAGATTTTGTTGATTTCTCTATATATGTCGATGCCCCCGAAGATCTACTGCAAGATTGGTATATCACTCGGTTCCTGAAATTCCGTGAGGGTGCATTTACCGATCCGGACTCTTATTTTCATAGTTACGCGAAACTTCCAGAAGATGAAGCTGTGAATGTTGCACTGCAACTTTGGAAAGAGATCAACTGGCTGAATTTAAAAGAAAATATTCTACCCACCCGCGAGCGTGCCAGCTTAATCATGACGAAAAGTGCAAATCATGAAGTGGACTGTGTAAGACTCCGAAAATAGATAACGGGGGATTTAATCCCCCATTATCATTAAGTTATCCCGCGCAGTGATATCTCTCCACCAACCCAAGGTTTAATAACGCCATCTTGTTCTAACAGCAAGCCGCCTTGTTCATTAATTCCTCGTGAGATGCCATGAATTTCTTTGTCACCAATAATTAACCTCACCTGGCGATTAATAAAATTATCGAGCAATTCCCAACGTGGAAGGAATGGTATTAAACCTTGGTCTTCGAATAAATATAATGCCTTACGTAGTTCTTTTATTATTCTGATGGCTAATGCATTTCGATCTATATTAATCCCAGCTTCCTGGAGATTAATCCAGCTTTGATTAATCACGTCAGTTGCCACATTGCGCATCGCAAGATTGATACCTGCGCCGATAACAATTTGTGCCGCATCACCTGTTTTCCCAGTTAACTCAACAAGAATGCCGGCAAGCTTGCGATCATTGAGATAGAGATCATTTGGCCACTTAACTCTGACATTTTCAGCACCTAATTCACGCAACACTTCTGCCATCACAATCCCGATGACAAGACTTAGACCCACCGCAGCTGCTGGACCTTGTTCGAGTCGCCAGAACATTGAAAGATAAAGATTTGCACCAAATGGAGAAAACCACTGCCGACCACGACGCCCTCGACCGGCTTGCTGATATTCAGCAATGCATGCATCACCAGACTGAAGTGATTCAATACGATCGAGTAAATATTGGTTAGTCGAATCAATGACAGGTAATACCGCAACTGAGCCTGTTTCAATTTGCGATTTTATCAGCTCTTCATTCAGTAACTGGATAGGGTCCGGGAGGCTATAGCCTTTCCCTGGGACGGTAAAAACATCCACTCCCCAGTCTCTTAGAGTTTGAATGTGCTTATTTATGGCCGCACGACTCATGCCGAGCTGCTCTCCGAGCTGCTCACCAGAGTGAAATTCACCATCGGCCAGGATACTAATCAGCGTGAGTGGGACTGTATTATCTTTCATGCAATTGTCTCCACTGCACTAACTTCACCACATGTGCCGATGAAACGGACTTCTGGTTCCAGCCACACATTAAATTTCTCCCCGACACACTGACGAATATGATGTGCAAGATCGACAACATCCAGACTTGAAGCACCACTCTCATTTATCAGTACCAAAGCTTGTTGTTGATGCACTGTCGCACCACCTACCTTGTAGCCTTTCAGCTGGCATTGATCGATCAACCAACCTGCCGCCAGTTTTATTGACCCATCGGGCTGAGGATAGTGTGGAATGTTAGTGAAGGCCGCAAGTAGTACAGCAGCCTGTTCGGCATCAACGACTGGATTCTTGAAAAAGCTCCCCGCATTGCCATTAACACGTGGATCAGGAAGTTTTGTCATGCGCATATGGCAAACTGCATCAAATACTTCCTGAGGGGTGACATTTTCAGCATCGAGACGGGCTAAGTCACCATAACTTAATACTGGCTTCCATTGTTTTGGCAAACGTAATCCCACGGCAATGATTGCATAGTGGTTCTGATATTCATGCTTAAAAATACTGTCACGATAGCCAAACTGGCACTGTGAATTATCCAGGCGATGCATCTCATCGGTGATTAAATCAACGCAATCAACGTAATGGCAGACGTTTTTAAGCTCAACACCATACGCGCCAATATTTTGAATTGGTGAAGATCCAGCACATCCCGGAATTAAAGCCAGGTTTTCAAGCCCGGGCATTCCTTGCTGTAAGGTATTTTCAACCAGATGATGCCAGTTTTCACCTGCACCCACATGCAGATACCACGCATCATTTTCTTCCGTCACTTCTATACCTGAAATACGGTTGATAATTACCGTGCCGGAATAATCCTCAAGAAAGAGAACGTTACTCCCCTCGCCCAGAATCAACACTGGCATATTTGCTGCCATTGCTTCACTCCAGGCATCCTTTAATTGTTGCACGGTTTCAGCAATGACAATGCGTGAAGCATTAGCCTGAATACCGAATGTATTGAAAGGTTTAAGAGAAGTGCTCATGTTGGGTATCTTTCCTGAGTTTAAACCCGGTTAGTTTACCTTATATGGATGGGGTTGGCTTGATAAGAGGGGAATATGAAGGGTGATTGCATAAATCGCAGACAGCAAAAAGCCCTGTACATCAGTACAGGGCTTGTATTCGTATCATCCTGATACTCACCCCTCCG
>NZ_LR722660.1 GCF_902500225.1 Buttiauxella massiliensis
AAATGAATTACTGCTTGGTCACTCTTCAAGACTTGATATTTTTTTGATACCCGAAGGTATCTGAGATATCAATCCTGCGAGTGCCCACACAGATTGTCTGATAAATTGTTAAAGAGCAGTGAGTTAGGCGCTTTCGCTTGCTAACTCGAGGTGGCGTATATTACGCTTTCCTCTTTCAGAGTCAAGCGTTTATTTTCGCTTTTCATCTGGCTGACGGGCCGGTTTGTAAGCCGTTGTGCCGTGTCAGTGGAGGCGCAGTATAGGGATTTTCTGGAAGCTGACAACCCCTATTTTCAATTTTTATTTCAACCGTCTCTTTTTTATTCAAATTCGCTGCAAACAGCTAGTTTTTCAAGCCTTGGGAAGCCATAACGCTGCAAAACGGGTGCTAATTGAGCAATCTCTGGCGTGAGCCCCATGCAGAACGCAATATTCTCATCTGCAGATAATGCATTCGGAGATTCATGTTCTAAAAGCCATACCGTACGGCGAGCAATTGCAGCGCCTGAATCTATCAACCGAGTTCCTTCCGGCAGGACTTCCAGCAACTCTTCTTCTAATAGAGGGAAATGGGTGCAACCTAATACTACGGTATCCGGCGGCTCTTTCATTCGTAGCCATGGGCGAAGAATCTTGCGCAGTTCCTCGAGATCAACAGGATGACCGTGCAACTTGGCTTCTGCTAATTCCACCAGCTCTGCCGAGCCAAGCATTTCGATTTTGCATTCCGACGCAAAGCGTGCGACCAGTTCGTGCGTATAAGGACGGCGAACTGTACCGCGAGTCGCCAATAGGCCCACCACTCCATTAGTCGTCAGACGTGCAGCAGGCTTAATAGCTGGAACAACGCCTACAACAGGGAAAGCAAATTTCTCACGGAGGGCAGGAAGCGAAACAGTACTCGCCGTATTGCAGGCGATGATGGCGAGTGCGAGCGGGTAACGTTCCTGAACCGCAGTAACAATTTCAACTACGCGCTCAACAATGAATTCTTCGCTTTTCTCGCCGTAGGGAAATGCTACGTTATCGAAAGCATATATATAGTGCAGGTCAGGCAAAAGCTGCCGGACTTCGTCATACACAGAAAGCCCACCGACACCGGAGTCAAAAACCAGTACGGTGGGATGTGTATTAGAAGGTATAGCTGCCAGTGAGGTAGTATTCCCGTCCTGGGGTTTGATAGCCATAGACCGTCTCGTAATCTTTATCGAACAGGTTGGCGATTCTACCACGAACGGTGAGATGAGAGGTTACTGGATATGAAGCTGCAATATCCCATAGGCTCACACCACCCAATTTAACTCGCTCGGAGGTCTGAGTGTCTGGATCATATGAGACGTCATAACGGATACCCAGATAACGGTAAGCAACATTCCAGTCTAGATCCCAAAGCTGCCAATCAAGTTGATACTTCAACTGCTGTTTAGAACGTCGAGCCAGCACTTCATCCGTTTTTGTATTACGCGGGTCAACATAATCATAGGAAATTTGGTGCCCCAGTAGGCCAGTATCAAACTGTGCCGTCGCTTCAACACCTTTAATACGTGCTTCACCAATATTGTAAAAACGATAGGGGTAGGCACTCGCACTATCAATCAAGTTGTCGATATCGTTGCGATATCCCGTCACACGCCAGTTAACCGGACCGGTCAGTCCTTCAAAACCACCTTCCCACTGCTTACTTTCTTCAGGCTTGAGATCCGGGTTGCCGTAACTCGCGCTATGGATTTGACTCATAGTCGCTGCTTTAAAAGCCGTTCCGTAAGAACCAACAACTCGATATCCGTCGATGAACTCCCACGCAGCGCTAGTTTGCCAAGTGCTGTGGTTACCAAAGTTGGAGTTATCATCATTCCGCGCAGCTGCTTCCAGAGTTACTTTGTCAAACTGCTGCATTGCAGAAAAGAACACACCAGTATTGTGCTGTTCGTAGCCGTTGACCAGGTAGCCCGTTCCTGCTTGAGTTTTCTGTTTCTGCCAATCAACTCCCACACCAATATTGCCGTGGCCCACGGAAAATGTATTCAGCCACTGAGCCGTATACTGTTTTACATCATCCATAGTTGCGGAGGGAGAATAGCGGCCTTTACTCGGATCATAGTTCTGGTCTTTACTGCGACCGTAACCTGCGACCAGTTGTGACTGATAACTCCCTTGCTTGTAACGTAACCCAGTATCCCAGCTCTGGCTATAAAGCTGGCGGGTATCTGGCGTGCCATCCACCATAAAATTAGCGTCGTAGTGCTCATAACCGTCATACGCTGTGCGGTTATCATAGCCAAAACCGCGGACAAAACTGCTCAAGCTATCAGTTATATTTTGTTCAACAGAACCAAAAAGTGACTTGCTCATGAAACCGTCATGATCGGGCTGGCGAGGTGCGTCCTGCGCAGCGATATCAAATCCATGCGTATAGGTATAGTTGCCACCCAGAGTGATTTTCGTTTTATCAAATACTTGCTGGAAGGAGCCATCGTAGCTTTGATAACCCTTTGAGCCTATACCTGCTGAAATTTCCCCACCCGGTTCATCTCTACCAGTGATGATATTGATCACACCACCAATTGCATCCGAGCCATACAACGCCGAGCGCGGGCCGCGAATGTATTCAATGCGTTGTACCAACGAGACGGGGATCTGACTTAAATCTGCAACGTTGCTAATGCCAGCATTATTCAATGGAATACCATCGATCAGTACCAGTACATGACGAGATTCAGTACCACGTATAAAAGTAGAAGATGACGTGCCCAATCCCCCGCTTTGCGCAATATCCACACCAGGTAAACGCGACATAACATCAACAAGAGATTTAGCCTGCCACTTGTCGATATCCTCACGCGTTACAATCGAAGTCGGAGCCAGCACCGTATTAACCGGTTGCTGAAAACGATTTGCCGTCACCACCAGGTTTTCTTCGGAATTGCTGTCTTGCGCCCAGCCAGAAAAAGCCGTTACGGACAACGCCGTAAGCAGCGAAAGTTTTTTTAACTTCATTTATATAAGCATCCGCTTTTAAATCAAGGATGCCGCAGACATAACCGATAGCACGCGATAGTTATGCAGATTGCGACGTATACCGGCAGGTCTTCGGGCTTGGAGGCGTTCACTTCTGGATGATGACTTCCCACTTCTATAAGCAGTGTCTGCACCTGGCACTCATCCCGCTCTTCCTTACCGCTGCGCGTCAGCCCCAGAATTACACTGGGTTCCCTTTATACCCGTCGCCCTTCAAAATGCAGGGGTGTTGGCTACACTCACTCACCCGAATCACTTACTTCAGTAAGCTCATCGGGATTTGCTCGTTTGCCGCCTACCTGCATCTCGAAGTTTCTCGGGTATAACTTATAAAAAGGCCGGAAGCGCTATGCTACGATTTTGTTAATAAGCTTGTCTATAAGCATCAAAATGCAACAGCGCTGGACATCACGAGCCTAATCCCTACAATCGCCGCGTAGTTTGACTTTACTAACAGGTAGCAACTCATGACTCCAGAACATCTCCCGATAGAACTTTACGACGCGCAACTGGCCGAAAAAGTCGCCCGCTTGCAAAGCATGATGGCCCCTTTTGCAGCTCCCGCGCCGGAGGTGTTCCGTTCACCGGTCAGCCATTACCGGATGCGCGCTGAATTCCGCATCTGGCACGATGAAGACGACCTGTACCACATCATGTTTGACCAGGAAACCAAGCAACGTATTCGGGTTAATAGTTTCCCGGCAGCAAGTGAACTTATCAACGCACTAATGCCAGCAATGCTCGATGGTGTGCGCGATATTCCCGCTCTGCGTTTTAAGCTTTTCCAGATTGATTATCTGACTACCATGAGCAATCAGGCTGTGGTTTCGTTGCTTTATCATCGCAAGTTGGGTGAAGAGTGGCAGCAACACGCTGAAGCATTGCGCGATAACCTGCGTGCTCAGGGTTTCAACGTTCATTTAATTGGCCGTGCTACAAAGACCAAAATCGAGTTAGATCAGGATTTCATCGATGAGCGTTTAACCGTTGCCGGTAAAGAGATGATTTATCGCCAGGTTGAGAACAGTTTTACTCAGCCGAATGCCGCGATGAATGTTCATATGCTGGAATGGGCACTGGATGCAACTCAGGGTTCCAGGGGCGATCTGCTGGAATTGTACTGTGGTAACGGTAACTTCTCGCTGGCACTGGCGCGTAACTTTAACCGCGTACTGGCGACTGAAATCGCCAAACCATCTGTTGCTGCTGCGCAGTACAACATTGCGGCGAATGAAATTGAAAACGTGCAAATTATACGTATGGCGGCTGAAGATTTTACTCAGGCAATGAATGGCGTGCGCGAGTTCAGGCGTCTGGAAGGTATCGACCTTAAAGGCTATCAGTGCGAAACCATTTTCGTCGATCCACCGCGTAGCGGCCTGGATGCAGACACAGTGAAGATGGTGCAGGCATACCCACGTATTCTCTATATTTCTTGCAACCCGCAGACCCTATGCGAGAATCTGGAAGTATTAAACGAAACCCATAATATTTCGCGCCTGGCGCTCTTCGACCAGTTCCCGTATACGCATCATATGGAATGCGGTGTGTGGCTGACACGCAAATAGCAAAACGGACGCCTCGGCGTCCGTTTTTATTTCTGGCTAAGAATACTATTCAGTTACCTGCGCTTTACGGGCGCGAACTTTGAAACCAATCCAGAACAACAATGCGACTGAAAGCACCGCAGGCAAGAAGTTAGAGCCAATCGCCGGATACTCAGCCCGCACAACGGCGCTATATAACAAGACACCCAGCACAAAGCACGCCGCAGCAATACTTGGCAGGCCAACTGGCATCGTGCGGTTCAGATAACGTTGATGCAAGCAGTACACCGTCAGCACCAGCGTGATCATCGGGAAAATGGAAAACGGCACAACCGAGCTAAATAGCGCGGCAAACGTTCCGTTAATTGCCAGGCCTGCAATAAACGCCAGCCCGAGCGTACCTCTCTCTTGTAACTGTTTCATTGCTCTTCCTTTACTCACTCTGAAGATATTTGAGCTAATGCTACTTTCTCTTGCTCCCGGCGATACCAGTAGTACGCACCTTTTGAAATCATGCGTAACTGAAGTACCAGGCGCTCTTCAAGCTGACGACGCTGATCGGCATCAACGTCCAGCGCTTCGGCACCAGCACTAAAGACAATCGTAACCATCGCTTCCGCCTGCGCTTCAGTAAAACTGCGCGGCATGCGATTTTCGAGTTCCAGATAGTCAGCAAGTTCCGCAATAAAGTGCTGAATTTCACGGGCAACAGCGGCACGAAATGCGGCAGACGTTCCAGAACGCTCACGTAACAACAAACGAAATGCGTTGGGATTATTACCGATAAATTCCATAAATGTTGAGACAGAAGTACGAATTACGCTCCCGCCTTTGGCAATTCGCTGGCGAGCCTGGCGCATTAACTGGCGCAGCATCAGGCCGCTTTCATCAACCATTGTTAAACCCAGTTCGTCAACATCACGAAAGTGGCGATAAAACGATGTTGGCGCTATACCAGCCTCACGGGCGACTTCGCGCAAACTCAGGCTGGCAAAACTTCGTTCAGCACTTAACTGGCTAAACGCGGCTTCGACCAGAGAACGCCTGGTTCTTTCTTTTTGTTGCGCTCTTACACCCATCATATTGCCTGAATCTCTTAATCGAACTCGCACTATACCAGAGAATAACTTAACTGGTTTTATACAGGATTGTGAATGATTGTTTACGCGAGCCGCCTCGCGTAACGCAGCAAAAAGCACAAGGATAATTGGGTTATCCCGCTGTTGATGTTACCATTGTGTTGCTTTTATGTATAAGAACAGGTAAGCCTTACCATGTCACACACCTACGATTATGACGCAATAGTAATTGGTTCCGGTCCTGGCGGCGAAGGTGCCGCAATGGGGCTGGTGAAACTCGGAGCAAGGGTAGCCGTTGTTGAGCGCTACCATAACGTGGGTGGCGGTTGCACTCACTGGGGAACCATCCCCTCAAAAGCGCTGCGCCACGCAGTCAGCCGCATTATCGAATTTAACCAAAATCCTTTATATAGCGACCACACACATCTCCTCCGTTCTTCCTTCGCCGATATTCTTAATCACGCTGATAGCGTCATTAACCAACAAACTCGCATGCGCCAGAGCTTTTATGAGCGTAACCGCTGCGAGATGTTGCAGGGCGATGCACGCTTTGTAGATGCACATACTATCTCGCTGGAATGTCACGATGGTTCGGTGGAGATGATCACCGCCGAGAAGTTCATTATTGCTTGTGGCTCGCGCCCTTATCGTCCACCAGAAGTCGATTTCAGCCATCCGCGTGTGTACGACAGCGATTCCATTCTTAACCTGCATCACGAACCCCGCCACGTCATTATTTATGGCGCAGGGGTGATTGGTTGCGAGTATGCGTCGATTTTCCGTGGCATGAACGTCAAGGTTGATTTGATTAATACTCGCGATCGCCTGTTGGCGTTTCTCGATCAGGAGATGTCCGACTCGCTCTCTTACCATTTCTGGAATAGCGGCGTCGTTATTCGCCACAACGAAGAGTTTGAGAACATCGAAGGCGTGGAAGATGGCGTCATTGTCTCGCTAAAATCTGGTAAAAAAGTGAAGGCTGACTGCCTGCTTTATGCGAATGGGCGCACGGGTAATACCGATTCGCTGTCACTGGAAAATGTAGGACTGGAAGCCGATGGCCGTGGTCTGTTGAAGGTCAACAGCATGTACCAGACCGCACAGCCGCATATTTATGCCGTTGGCGATGTGATTGGTTACCCGAGCCTGGCATCAGCGGCTTACGATCAGGGCAGAATCGCGGCCCAAGCCCTGGTGAAAGGCGAAGCAACGGCGCATCTGATTGAAGATATTCCAACCGGTATTTATACCATTCCGGAAATCAGTTCCGTCGGGAAAACCGAACAGCAGTTAACGTCGATGAAGGTACCGTATGAAGTGGGTCGCGCACAGTTCAAGCATCTCGCTCGAGCGCAAATTGTCGGTATGAACGTGGGCACGCTAAAAATTCTCTTCCATCGTGAGACGAAAGAGATTTTAGGGATCCACTGCTTTGGTGAACGCGCGGCCGAAATTATTCACATCGGCCAGGCGATTATGGAGCAGAAAGGTGGTGGTAACACGATCGAGTACTTTGTTAACACCACCTTCAACTACCCGACCATGGCGGAAGCCTATCGGGTAGCGGCTTTAAACGGCTTGAACCGCTTGTTTTAACTCTGGCTCAAAATGGCCATCCATATGTGTACGGATGGCCTCTGCTAGTTGCTCATAGCGACCACGCAGTGGAGAACCCGGACGATAAACCAGGCCGATAGTACGACGCGGCTCGGGTTTATAACATGGCAGGTAAACCACGCCGTCACGACAGCGCTCGTTTGGAACTGCCAGCGCAGGTAACAATGTTATCCCACTTCCGGCTGCCACCATGTTACGCAGCGTTTCAAGGCTGGTTGCACGGAAATGCGTGTCTTCTTCAGCGCCCGCTTCAAAGCAGAAACCCAGTGCCTGATCGCGCAGACAGTGCCCGTCTTCCAGCATCAGCAGTTTTTCACCCGCAAGATCCGATAATGGCACGCGATCACGGTCCGCCCACGGGTGGTCCTGGTAAATCGCCAGCATCATTGGCTCATCAAACAGCGGCACTTCAATAAAGGCTTCGCTCTCTTTCACCAAAGCGAGAATCGCACAGTCGAGTTTCCCACTATCAAGCTGCGCTAATAGCTGATGGGTCTGCGCCTCGTGCAGGTACATTTCTAGTTTGGGAAAAGTTTTATGCAGCATCGGGATAATCTGCGGCAGCAGATAAGGCCCAACGGTTGGGATCAAGCCAATGTGCAGCGGCCCGGACATCGCCTCGCCCTGCTGACTCGCCATCTCTTTTAGGACTTTAACTTCTCGCAGCACTGTGCGAGCTTGGTCCACCAGCAACAAACCCGCCTGAGTGAACAACACTTTACGGCTGGTGCGTTCAAGCAGCATCACGCCGAGTTCATCTTCAAGTTTACGTATTTGACCGCTCAGTGTTGGCTGACTGACATGGCAGGCGTCCGCTGCCCGACGAAAGTGACGATGCTCAGCCAGCGCCACCAGGTATTCTAGATCACGAATATTCATTCTCTATCCTCCGTCGCCATGATAGCCCATGGCGATAGAAATCATAGCAACGAACGATTATCCCTATCAACCATTCATATTGAATAATAGCCATCAACAGCACAAACCATCCATGGATCGCGGTTGTGTTGTAGGGAAACCCCCTGTTCTCCGAACAAAGTACTGAAGCCAACGTGAATCATTTAGCGGACATTATGTCCGCTCTTTTTTTATCCGTTAGATACAAAAAAAGCCCGGCACAAGGCCAGGCTCATTTTATCCTGCAAAACGTTTACACCAGGCGCTGCTTCGCATCGCTAATCGCCAATGCTACCTGCTGAGGAGAAACGCCGCCTTTGGCTGAGCGCTTATCCAGGCATGATTGCAATGACAAAATGGGATAAACATCATCACCGATTGTGGCACTGAATTTCTGCAAATCAGCAAGCGGCAATGCTTCCAGCGCTTTGCCCTGGCGAATCGCTTCTACGACCGCTTCACCCACAATATGGTGCGCTTCACGGAACGGTACGCCTTTCGCTACCAGGTAATCAGCCAGTTCAGTTGCGTTGGCATAACCCTGCTCGGCAGCTTCTTTGCAGCGCGGGCGTTTAACCTGAATACCATCGAGCACCAGAACGGACATATGCAAGCAATCCATCCAGGTATCAAGCGCGTCGAACAGACCTTCTTTGTCTTCCTGCATATCTTTGTTATACGCCAGCGGCAGCCCTTTCAGGGTCATCATCATACCCGTCAGAGCACCCTGCACACGGCCACATTTGCCACGGATAAGCTCGAGCGCATCCGGGTTTTTCTTCTGTGGCATCAAGGAAGAGCCAGAGGTCACGCGGTCAGACAACTCAACAAACCCAGCTTCCCCGGTATTGAAGAAAATCAGGTCTTCTGCGAAACGGGACAGGTGAACCATACCGATGGACGCGTCAGAAAGCAGTTCAAGCACATGGTCACGGTCAGAGACGCTATCCAGGCTATTGCGCGTCGCAGATGCAAAACCTAACCAGCCAGCAAGTTGCTCACGGTCGATTTCATAGGCTGTACCAGCCAGTGCGCCGCTGCCCAGCGGGCTAACGTCGAGGCGCTCCAGCGTGCTCTGCAAACGGCTTTCATCACGCGCCAGCATTTCAACGTAAGCCAGGCACCAGTGTGCAAAAGTTACCGGCTGTGCACGTTGCAGGTGCGTATAACCCGGCATGACTGCATCCTGGTTATTCTCAGCGGTTTCAACCAGCGCATGTTGCAGTTGGCGAGTCACCCCCAACAATTCACTGATTTGCATTTTGCACCACAGTTTAAGGTCAGTGGCGACCTGGTCATTACGGCTACGGCCAGTGTGGAGTTTTTTACCCAGCGCACCGACTTTATCAATCAGTTTGCCTTCCACCCAACTGTGAATATCTTCCGCATCGCTCTCAAGGATCGCTTGCGGATTGGCCTGCACTTCTTCCAACAGGAAATTCAGTGCCTGCTCAAGCTCCTGCTGCTCAGCAACAGTCAGAACACCAACGGTAACCAGCGCTTTGGACCAGGCGACAGAACCCACAATATCTTGCTCAGCCAGTCGGTAATCAAAGCGCAATGAATCATTGAACGATTTGAAACGTTGGTCTGCTGCCTGAGTAAAACGTCCACCCCAAAGTGCCATATTGATGCTCCATTAATTAAATGATTCGACTACCGTCAGGCGTTATCGTCGAAGGCAGTTTGGACACGGCCAGCGCACAGGAACCGGAGCGTACATGAAGTACGTGAGGATTCCGAGCACTGCCCGGGTTCAAAATGACAAGTAAGATAGCCTGATTACTTCTTAAGTTCGTTTAAAGCACGAATACGTGACGACAACGAGAACAGACGGATAAAGCCGCCCGCGTGGCTGTGGTCATACACTTCATCTTCGCCGAACGTTGCGAACTCTTCGCTATACAGGCTGTTCGGAGATTTTTTCTGCTTCGCAGTGACATGGCCTTTATACAGCTCAATAATCACTTCACCGTTCACTTCTTCTGCCAGTGATTCCGCAGAAGCCTGCAGAGATTTACGCAGTGGTGCGAACCAGCGACCGTCGTAAACCACGTAAGACATTTCCAGGCCCAACTGCTCGCGCCATTTGAAGCTATCGCGATCCAGAACCAACTGCTCAACACCGCGCAGTGCAGCCATCATGATGGTGCCCCCTGGAGTTTCGTAGCAGCCACGGGATTTAATCCCTACCAGACGGTTTTCGACGATATCAATACGACCGATGCCGTGCTTAGAACCAATCTTGTTCAAGGTTTCCAGGCACTGGAACGGAGTCATCGCTTCGCCGTTTACGGCAACGACTTTGCCTTTTTTAACCGTAACGGTAACTTCTTCAGCCTGATCTGGCGCTTCTTTAGGATCAACAGTCCAGACCCAGCAATCTTTGTTCGGAGCATTCCACGGGCTTTCCAGCACGCCGCCTTCTGTTGAGATGTGCCATGCGTTTTCGTCACGGCTGTAGATTTTCTCAAGAGAAGCGGTAGTTGGAATGTCACGCTCTTTCAAGTAATCAAGCAGTGCTTCACGGGAACGCAGGTTCCACTCACGCCATGGCGCAACCACTTTCAGATGTGGAGCCAGTGCCGCCCATGCTGATTCGAAACGCACCTGGTCGTTACCTTTCCCGGTCGCACCGTGGCACAGCGCATCTGCGCCCACTTTGTTTGCCACATCCACCAGCGCTTTAGCGATAAGCGGACGCGCCATAGAAGTACCCAGTAAATAGGTGCCTTCGTACAGTGCGCCGGTCTGCAATACTGGGTAAACGTAATCACTAATGAACTCTTCACGCGCATCGACGACGTAGCATTCAGTTGCACCGGAACGCAGTGCTTTTTGCTCAACGCCTTTCAGGTCTTCACGGTCCTGGCCGATATCCACCACACATGCGACCACTTCACAGCCGCCGTAGTTTTCTTTCAGCCAGGGAATAATGGCTGAAGTATCAAGGCCGCCAGAGTATGCGAGAACGATTTTTTTGATGCCGTGATTTTGCATTGTCTTATCCTTCAAAAACTTATTTTAAAATTAAGCTAAGATCCGGGTGCCAATGGCTACACCGTTAAATAATGATGGTAACTGTTCCGCATGGCGCCAGGATGCGATATCCACCGGGCGACCCAGCGTGCGTGCTGCATCCAGCGCCGCGTTAACTTTCACTATCATGCCGTCGGTAATAATGCCCTGAGCGATTAACTGCTCAGCTTTCGCCGCCGTCATTTCTGCAATACGTTGCCCTTTGCCATCCAGAATACCGCTGACATCTGACAGCAGAATCAAATCTGCACCAAGCGTTGCGGCCAAAGCGGTCGCCGCCTGATCAGCATTCACGTTCATCAACTCACCTTCAGCAGTGACGCCAATAGAGCTGACAATCGGCAGGAAACCAGAATCTAAAAGCGTGGTAATCAGCTTAGCCGAACCCGGTTTTGCAAGCCCCACATGGCCCAGTTCTTCATCCAGTTTTGTGACCGTCACACTGTCGCCATCACCGAGGCAAAGACCGACACCATTGATGCCATGCTTTTTCGCCCACGCCAACAAGGTTTTGTTCGCCGTACCCGCCAGGGCACCGGTAATAATGTCAATCTGGTCAGCAGGCGTGACACGCAGGCCGTTTTTCTTTGTCACTGGCAACGAGAGCTTTTTCATCAACTCGTCCACCAGGCAACCGCCACCGTGCACAATCACCAGCGGGCGTTGGTGGGATTCGCGATAGTTCACCAGCGCCGTAAACAGGCGCTCGAGCGCTTCTTCGCTATCGAGCAGTACGCCGCCTAATTTGATAATTAATGGATTCATCATGTCACCCGGCATCAATTAAATAAGAGACTGCGTTTCGGCAAAGCCAAAACGAATATTCAGGCATTGCACAGCCTGAGCTGATGCGCCTTTCAGAAGATTGTCTTCCGTGGCGACGACAATCAGATGTTCACCCTGCACCGCAAAACCGATATCGCAGAATGGTAACCCAACCACATTTTTCAGTGCCGGCACGCCTTTGTCATACAGACGTACCAGTGGTTTATCTTGATATGCCTGGTTAAAAGCATCGGCAACTTGCTGCTGCGTCACACCCACATTCAGGCGGCAGGTAATGGTTTCCAGAATCCCACGCGGGAAATTGCCCAGGTGAGGTGTGAAAATCACCGGAGTACCAAGATGCGTCGAAATTTCTGGATGATGGCGATGATTAAAAATGCCATACGGTTGCAAGCTGACTTCGCAGAAACTGTTGGAAATCGCGGCCTTACGCCCTGCTCCACTAACACCGCTGGTTGCGTTAATCACTGGCCACTGCGTCAAATCCAGCAACCCGGCATCAATCAGCGGTTTTAACGCCAGTTGCGCCGCAGTCGGATAGCAGCCAGGGACTGAGATCAAACTGGTTTCTTTCAGTTTGTCGCTCTGCCATTCAGCAAGGCCATACACCGCCTGCTCCAGCAGTTCCGGATGTTGATGGGTAAAACCGTAATAGCGCTGATAGAACTCAGCATCGTTAACGCGGAATGCACCAGAAAGGTCGATAACGACACAGCCTTTTGCCAGGAATTGTGGCGCCAGATCGTGGCTCACTTCATGGGCAGTTGCGAGGAACACAACATCGACACCGTCAGTAAATTCGCTGATATCCGACATCGCCTGTAACGGCATGTCGACAATACCTTTTAATTGCGGATGCAATTCAGATATCAATTTTCCTGCGTCATTACTTTGCGCTGAAACCATCAATGCGGTTATGTTCATATGAGGATGGCGATTCAAATAGTTCACAAGCTCTGCGCCTGCATAACCGCTGGCACCAACAATCAGCGTATTCAACATCTCGGCTGTACACCTTCTTAGGTTGTGTCTGCTAAAGGTGCCAGCTGGTAAGCCATCACCCAACGTATAATTACGTGGTTAAATCCACCGGAACCTGGGGTTCCCTTACGGCAGCTAATATTGTATTTTTATTCAATATAACTGCATGATTATGTATACCAACCCGAGCTAAGGCCTGTCAACAGTGAAGATGAAATTACCTCCTTTTATCGAGATTTACCGCGCGTTGATCGCGACTCCTTCCATCAGCGCCACCGACAGCGCGTTGGATCAGAGCAATGAGTCTTTAATCAATTTATTGGCTGGATGGTTCCGCGACCTGGGCTTCAATGTAGAAGTACAACCGGTTCCTGGTACGCGCAATAAATTCAATATGCTGGCGAGTACCGGAAACGGTGCTGGTGGCTTACTGCTGGCAGGGCATACCGATACGGTGCCGTTTGATGATGGCCGCTGGACACGCGACCCGTTCACGCTGACCGAACACGAAAACAAGCTGTACGGTCTCGGCACAGCCGACATGAAAGGGTTCTTTGCCTTTATTCTTGATTCATTGCGTGATGTCGATGTGACGAAGCTTAAAAAGCCACTCTATATTCTGGCAACAGCTGATGAAGAAACGACGATGACGGGCGCTCGCTATTTCTCTGAGACAACCCATATTCGTCCGGACTGCGCCATCATTGGTGAACCAACCTCTTTGCAGCCAGTCCGCGCACATAAAGGCCATATCTCTAATGCGATTCGTATTCTTGGCCAGTCCGGCCACTCCAGCGATCCTGCCCGCGGCGTAAATGCTATCGAGCTGATGCACGATGCAATTGGCCATATCATGTCGCTGAAGAACACCCTGAAAGAGCGTTACCATCACGATGCTTTCACCGTGCCGTATCCAACGCTAAACCTCGGTCATATCAGCGGTGGCGATGCAGCCAACCGTATTTGTGCCTGTTGCGAACTGCATATGGATATTCGCCCGCTGCCGGGGCTGACATTAAACGATCTAAACGGTTTGCTTAACGAAGCGCTGGAACCGGTGAGCCAGAAATGGCCGGGTCGCCTGACGATTTCTGAACTACACCCGCCAATTCCTGGCTATGAATGCGCCAAAGATCATCAGTTGGTGCAAGTGGTTGAGAAATTACTCGGCGCGCAAACGGAAGTGGTGAACTACTGCACCGAAGCGCCATTTATTCAGACTCTTTGCCCGACATTGGTACTTGGCCCTGGTTCCATCAACCAGGCGCACCAGCCGGATGAATACATCGAAACACGTTTTATCGAGCCAACTCGCAAACTGATTACTCAGGTAGTGCATCATTTTTGCTGGCATTGAAAAATAGCGTGTATGGGGGTTTTGCCCCCTTTTTAAGCTACTTTTTAGCGGATCCTCATAAGAAACGCTTATCTACGAAGTTAGTAATTAAATTTCATGAATTAGCGCAATTTATTCGTTTGCTGAAACGATTTCGTAGCAATTGACGAAATCAGACTTACGTGGCTTTATAAAGACGGTGTTGAACCTTCACGGGTGAAATTAAATTACATATTAGATTGGATAGGGTGTCTGGGGTCATATGAACGAACAGTATTCCGCTTTGCGAAGTAATGTCAGTATGCTCGGCAAGTTGCTCGGGGATACCATCAAGGATGCGTTAGGTGAAAACATTCTTGACCGCGTAGAAACAATCCGCAAATTGTCAAAGTCTTCACGGGCTGGCAATGAGGCAAACCGCCAGGAGCTGCTAACCACGTTACAGAACCTGTCTAACGATGAACTACTCCCTGTAGCCCGTGCATTCAGCCAATTCTTGAATCTGGCCAACACCGCCGAGCAATATCACAGCATTTCAGCCAATGGCGAAGCCGCCAGCAATCCCGAAGTTATCGCTAAGACACTCCAAAAATTAAAAAACCAGCCGGACCTTAGTGAAGCCGCCATTCGTGATGCTGTTGAGTCTCTGTCACTGGAATTAGTTCTGACCGCACACCCAACCGAAATCACCCGTCGCACCCTGATTCACAAACTGGTTGAAGTAAATAGCTGCCTCAAGCAACTCGACCACAGCGACATCGCCGATTATGAGCGCAACCAGATTATGCGCCGTCTGCGCCAACTGGTCGCTCAGGCATGGCACACCGATGAAATCCGTAAGCACCGCCCTTCCCCTGTAGATGAAGCAAAATGGGGCTTTGCGGTAGTAGAAAACAGCCTGTGGGAAGGGGTTCCAAACTACCTGCGGGAGCTCAACGAGCAACTAGAAGACAACCTGAATTACAAACTGCCGGTGGATTTTGTTCCGGTACGTTTCACTTCATGGATGGGGGGCGACCGCGACGGCAACCCGAACGTGACTGCTGATATTACCCGTCACGTTCTGCTGCTAAGCCGCTGGAAAGCAACCGACCTGTTCCTGCGCGATATTCAGGTGCTGATTTCCGAACTCTCGATGGTGGAATGTACGCCTGAGCTGAGTGAACTGGCTGGCCCAGACGCTGCACAAGAACCGTATCGCTGCATCATGAAAGGCGTTCGTCAGCAATTATTGGCGACACAAGCCTGGCTGGAAGCTCGCCTGAAAGGCCAGCGTCTGCCAAAACCTGAAGGTTTGTTAACCCAAAACGAACAGCTTTGGGACCCGCTCTATGCGTGTTACCAGTCGCTGCAAGCGTGCGGAATGGGCATTATCGCCAACGGTCAGTTGCTTGATACCCTGCGCCGCGTGAAAAGCTTCGGCGTGCCATTAGTACGCATTGATGTGCGCCAGGAAAGTACTCGTCATACCGAAGCACTCGGCGAAATGACGCGTTACCTGGGCATTGGCGATTACGAAAGCTGGTCTGAAGCCGACAAACAAGCGTTCCTTATCCGCGAGCTGAATTCAAAACGCCCTCTGCTGCCACGCCAGTGGGAGCCGAGCGATGACACCCGCGAAGTGCTGGAAACCTGCAAAGTGGTTGCCGAAGCACCGCGTGGTTCTATCGCTGCGTATGTTATCTCCATGGCGAAAACGCCTTCTGACGTGCTGGCCGTTCATCTGCTACTCAAAGAAGCTGGCTGTACTTTCGCTCTGCCTGTTGCACCACTATTTGAAACGCTCGACGACCTGAACAACGCCGATGACGTCATGACTCAGTTGCTGAACATCGACTGGTATCGCGGCTTTATTCAGGGCAAACAGATGGTCATGATTGGCTATTCTGACTCTGCGAAAGATGCAGGCGTGATGGCGGCATCCTGGGCGCAATACCAGGCTCAGGACGCACTGATCAAAACCTGCGAGAAAGCCGGAATCACCCTGACGCTGTTCCACGGACGCGGTGGTTCTATTGGCCGTGGCGGTGCGCCTGCGCACGCTGCTCTGCTTTCTCAACCACCGGGCAGCCTGAAAGGTGGTCTGCGTGTGACCGAGCAAGGCGAGATGATTCGCTTTAAATACGGCCTGCCCGAAATCACCATCAGCAGCCTGTC
Source organism: Buttiauxella massiliensis (assembly GCF_902500225.1). Taxonomy (GTDB): domain Bacteria; phylum Pseudomonadota; class Gammaproteobacteria; order Enterobacterales; family Enterobacteriaceae; genus Buttiauxella; species Buttiauxella massiliensis. The sequence goes on from NZ_LR722660.1 coordinate 16,458, forward strand.
GCTCTACACCAGCGCGATTCTGGAAGCCAACCTTCTGCCGCCGCCAGAGCCGAAGAAAGAGTGGAAACATATCATGGAGGATCTGTCAGTGACCTCCTGTGATATGTACCGTGGATATATCCGCGAAAATGAAGACTTCGTGCCGTACTTCCGTTCGGCAACACCGGAGCTGGAACTGGGTAAACTGCCGCTGGGCTCACGCCCTGCGAAGCGTAAACCTAACGGTGGCGTTGAGTCTCTGCGTGCTATCCCATGGATCTTCGCCTGGACGCAAAACCGCCTGATGCTGCCAGCCTGGCTGGGTGCCGGCGCTGCGCTACAAAAAGTGGTGGAAGATGGCAAACAAGACGTGCTGGAAACCATGTGCCGCGACTGGCCATTCTTCTCTACACGCCTCGGCATGCTAGAAATGGTGTTCGCCAAAGCTGACCTGTGGCTTGCGGAATACTACGACCAGCGCCTGGTGAAACCAGAACTGTGGGGTCTTGGCACACAGTTGCGTGACCAACTGGAAGCTGACATCAAAGTGGTTCTGGATATCGCCAACGATTCGCACCTGATGGCTGACCTGCCATGGATTGCCGAGTCCATCCAGCTACGTAACATCTACACCGACCCATTGAACGTGTTGCAGGCCGAATTGCTGCATCGTTCACGCAAGTCTGAAGAGAAGGGCGAAGAGCCAGATGCCCGTGTAGAACAAGCATTGATGGTGACGATTGCAGGTGTTGCAGCAGGTATGCGTAACACTGGCTAACGACTTCATTCCTCATTCAAACCTCGCTACGGCGAGGTTTTTTGTTTTTACTGATGCGCAAAACAGTACCAATGTGGCACCATAACTTATCCCTATTAACCCGCTGCGGCCCACCATGAATTACGACGTAAGCCAAATTCTTTCACGCCTGCTGAACAGCCCATCGGGCATTCAGCACATCTGGTTTGCTGATAACCAGGTTGCCCCATCGGAGCTTGCATATCAGGTTGATTTCCCAAGGATTGAAGTGGTGTTGGATGGTGTTTTAATGGATGCCTGTGACGCAGGTATGCCCGCCAGGCTTGAGCAACATGATGTGCTTTACGTTCCGGCAAAGTGCTGGAATAACCCACAATGGAATACGCCAGTTACAACGTTAAGTATTTTGTTTGGTAAGCAGCAGCTTGGGTTCAGCATTCTGCAATGGGATGGTGTGGCTTTTAAAACACTAGGCAAACAGAACGTTGCTCGCCGCGGGCCACGAATCGGCTCATTTTTGCTACAGGCGCTTAACGAACTAGTGATGCAGCCTCACGATCAGCAAACGGCGCGGTTTATCGTCAGCAGTATTCTCAGCCATTGCACTGACCTGCTTGGCAGCCAGATCCAGACAGCATCTCGCAGCCAGGCATTATTCGAAGCTGTACGTGAATATATTGATGAAAAATATGCCGAGCCACTGACCAGAGAATCCGTCGCGCAGGCGTTTTACATCTCACCCAACTATCTTTCACACCTGTTCCAGAAAACTGGTGCAGTGGGCTTTAATGAATACCTTAACTACACCCGCCTCGAACATGCCAAAACGTTGCTTAAACGCTACGATCTGAAAGTTAAGGAAGTGGCTCACGCCTGCGGATTTATCGACAGTAACTATTTTTGCCGCCTGTTTAGAAAGAATACGGACAGATCACCGTCTGAATATCGACGCCAATATCATAGCCAGTTGACCGAAAAATCAATCAATTCAGAATGATGTGTGTGTGTTGCGGAGTACCAAAGATTCGTCGCACTGCGGACATCGTTTTTTGCGGCTCCCGAAGGAATGCATTAATACCGGTTTGTACGCAACGGCAATGAGTGAAGCGTGTTGCTCCCGCCAGTTCAATATCAGTAATTAGCAATACTACATCGGCTTGCTCAATATCCATTTGGGTCAGTTCGTTTTCAATTCCCAGCGCTCCCTGAGTCTCTATTTTTACTGACCATTTTTCTTGCTGGCAGAGTTTTTCGAGCCGTTCGGCAGCCATATAGGTGTGAGCGACACCGCTGACACATGCCGTTACTGCAACCAGATGTCGAGTCATCCTCACGCTCCTCCATTAAGGCTAGCCACCCATTGTCACACGGAAACCGGCATTTTCTGCCATCTGTTGCAACGGGGCGATATCTGATACGCCAGGTGGCGCAATACCCTTCATATTCCATGACCGACCCAGTAACTGATATTTCGGCTCACCGTACTGATGGAATGGAAGTAAATGAAGATCGGTAAGTTTTAATGGAGCCAGGAACTTCAAGATCTCCAACATATTACCTCTTTCAAGAGTGTAGCCGGGTATCAGCGGAACCCGTGGAATCACATGAATTCCAGACTCCACCAGCATCTTTAGGTTCTTCAGAACCCTGGGCTGGTTGATGTTCAGCACTGATTTTGCCTTTTCACTGTCCATAATCTTCACATCGAACAACACTTCATCACACTGCTTTGCCAGAGCAAGAAGTTTCTCAGGAGCGGCATCACCGGCCGTCTCAATAGCGGTATGAATACCTAACAATTTTAGACGTTCTAAAAATCGCGTAGCAAAAGCGGCCTGCATCAAAACTTCCCCGCCAGAAAGCGTTACTCCACCACCTGAAGAACGGAAGAAAACGTCGTCTTTAAGCACCTCTTTTTCCAGCTGAGCCAGAGAGTAATCGTGACCGATTCTTTCCATGGCGCCAGAAGGGCATTCATCTGCATCATTCAGACAGGCTGAGCAATGCAGACACTTTGACAATCGTCTTACGGTTTCAATTTTCCCGGAGATAGACTCCGGGTTAGCGCACCATGGACAGTAATGTGGGCAACCTTTAAAAAAAACTACTGTACGGATTCCATGACCATCATTTAGAGAGTAGCGCTGAATATTGAAGATCCGTGCTTTTATTGCATCGTCTTCAATAACTTCACAGTTGATGCGCTGTACGGCGGATAATGTCATCCTGAATCTCCTTCGACAGCTCAACAAAGAAGGCGCTGTATCCCGCAACCCGAACTACCAATCCAGCGAAATCCTGCGGGCGTAGTTGAGCCTCACGAAGGGTTTCGGCATTCACGACGTTGAATTGAATATGCTGCAATTTAAGCTTCGTGAACGCGCCAATGAAATCTGCCAGTTTATGAAGCCCAGCATCACCTTCCAGCGTGCTGGGAGTGAATTTGACGTTCAACAACGTACCGTTGGAGAGTAAATAATTATCCAATTTACTGACCGATTTCAGCACCGCCGTTGGCCCCTGACAGTCCTGGCCCAGCATTGGAGATAAACCACCATCAGCCAATTGCTCACCCGCATAACGCCCGTCAGGAGTGGCGCCGACGACGGCTCCCAATGGCACATGGGCTGAAACGGTGTAAGAGCCTGGAGTAAAATATCCGCCGCGTGGATTACGATACTTCTCTATCTCTTTACAGTAGAAACGCAGCAGATCAGCACTAATGTTGTCTACTTCATCAATATCGTTGCCGTACTTCTCGAAACGGTTCATCAACCGTGCGCGTATTTTTTCCCCTTCAGGGGTAGCAAAATTCTCTTTCAATACCGCCAGAAGCTCATCAAAACTTAAGCGTTGCTGTTCAAACACCATGCCATTTAGGGCATATAGCGAATCACTCAAGTTAGCGATACCTATCCCTTGAACACCAGAGAAATTATAACGGGCACCACCCTCAGTAATGTCTTTACCATGGGAAAGACAATCATCGATAAACGATGAAAGCAGCGGAACAGGCGCCCAATCACGGTGGCCGATATCACAAATGTTACTGCCCTCAACCATCAGCTTGATGTAGTGGCGGATTTTGTCACGGATTTGCTGCAACAAATTCTGATAATCCAGTTCGCTGTTCCCTTCGTTCTCCAGCAGCACAATTTCCATGACCTTCAAAAGATTGAACATGGCAATATCATGCAAACCGTAGGTTCTCCCAGGAATTGATAGCTCCACACATCCAACAACGGCGTAATCACGAGCATCCTCAAGCGACACTCCCCGATTAAGGAAAGCAGGCACCACAACTTCGTCATTAAAAATTTGTGGAATCCCGGTTCCCAGCCGCACAGTTTCAGCTGTTTTTAGCAAGAAGGGGCGGTCAATCAGTTCATTCACGCGCACCCCAAGATTCGGCTGCGGCAGTTGAATACTCTGGTAGGCATCCAGACACAAGAAGGAGAGTACATTTACCGCGCTACGCCCATTTTCCGTAAGACCACCAAGCAAAATGGTGTATCCCGTTGGGAAGCCGGCGAAATAACGGGCGCTACTGGTGGAACGCAGCAGGACGATGTCGTTACATTTCACCCACAGCGATTCCAACAGTTCGCGTAGGAATGCCGGACTTTCGCCGCGATTAAGCGAGGCCTGATAAAATGGCAGCATGTACTGATCAAATCGGCCAAGCGATAGTGAACTGGCGTTGGATTCATACTGCAAAATGATATTCATGTACCAAAACAGCTGACATGCCTGCCAGAAATCTTCTGGTCCGGAAACTGCGTTGTGGCGAGAAATCTCGGCGATTTTCTGTAACTCATCGCGACGACAGGTGTCTGTGCATTCTGTAGCCAACGTCTCAGCCAGCTCGGCATAGCGCAAGATATGTCGCTGTGAAGCTTCCAGTAATATCAATGCCGCTTGATAGAAGTGATTTCCTGGTGCTTGCTGGCAATGCTCACGCAATTCCACCACCAACTTACCCAACCCATTTTGCAGCAGACGCGGGTAATCAATAATGATATGCCCCTGCCCTTTATCGGTCTGGTTGACGCTAAAAATTTGCGTTTTTACTGCCGCTTTGACTTCATCCGTCATCTGGCTATTGATGAAGTCTTTCATTGAGCGTTTTTCCCAGTAAGGATAAAGCTGTTCGCGGTATAGCTCTTTATCCTTCTCACTAATCTCAAAACGGTCTTGTGGGCGAGTCGAAAACTGCTCCAACTCTTTAAGCAGCCAGTAAGGGTCCATCTCCGGTGACATAATCCCGGCACGCGGTTTCACGGTTCGATTACCCGCGATCAACTCATCATCACGAATCGCTATCTGCACATTATCCAGAATGGATGCTGTTGCCTTAGCGCGGCGTAACAACATATGTTCACCTTCTGTTGTACGGTGGCTAGCGGTATACAACATGGCGCGTTCCAGCGAAATTTCTCGCGGCTGGGCAAACAGTGCTAATTTCAGGCGTTCGATACGATGAGTCATGATGTGTTCCTTACTGGTCATTCAAAGGCTCAGGCGATTTGCGCCAGATGAGCTTCAATTTTGCTCATGATGGCGTCAGCACGTTTCACCGCATCGCTAATGTTGACACGCACAATGGTTTTGCCGGCAAAGCGCTCTTCCATTTTGATGCCAATATCTTTGGTCAAAATCACCATATCAGCACTGGCAACATCTGCGGCACTCAGTTCATTTTCAAGACCAATAGAACCCTGGGTTTCCACCTTCACTTCCCAGCCTTTTGCTTTGGCTGCACTTTCCAGTGCTTCGGCAGCCATATAAGTATGTGCAACACCTGATGGGCAAGCGGTAACAGCAATAATCTTAGTCATGGTTAATTCCTTTTCGGCTCAATCAGTTAATTTCAAAATCCAGATCCAAATCATCTTCCGCTTTCGCTGGCATATCAGGTTGTTTTTTACGGGCAAAGGTTTTCAACAGGTTCACGCTAACTGCCGTAACAACCGCGCCTACCAATAACGCCACGATAAAACCAAACTTGCCTTCAACAACCGGTAGCACGATTAACCCACCCCAACCTGCGTAGCATTGTGCTCCCATCAACGCAGCGGTAACCGTTCCGCATACAGAACCCAGCATGATGGAAGGAATAACGCGTAACGGGTCCGCAGCAGCGAATGGAATAGCCCCTTCAGTCACACCAACACAGCCCATAACCACCGCCGCTTTACCCGCTTCACGCTCTTCTCCGGTAAAGTTTTTACGGTTCATGAGCGTTGCCAGGCCAAGACCCAGAGGTGGAACAGCAATACCGACAGCAGCAATAGCCACTACGCTATACACGCCCTGTGCTACGCAAATCAGCATAAAAGCATAAGCAACTTTGTTAACCGGGCCGCCCATATCAAACGCCAACATCAGCCCCATAATCACCGCCAGAACAACGATGCTGCCTTGCTGCATCCCTTGTAACCAATGGGTTAGATTGCTGGTTAATGTACCGACAGGTTCGCCCAGACCCCACATCATGATGCCCGCAGTAATAAAAGTGCCAATAATAGGAATGACAAAGATAGGCATCACCGAGCGCAGTATTTTTGGTACGGGGATTCTCTTGAGGTAGAAGACAACAATGCCACCGATGATCCCCGCAATAATCGCCCCGAAGAAACCAGCACCAAAACTGTTACCGACCCAGGCACCAATCGCACAAGGCGCCAGCGCCGCGCGTTCTGCAATGGAATAACCGATGTAAGCCGCAAGGAAAGGCACCATCAGCGTTAAACCAGCCACGCCAATATCGAATAGTTTTTTCAGGTTGGGATCGTTGAACGCATCTGGTACCGCGCCTTTGCCATACAGCATGACGGAAACAGCCAGCAAAATACCGCCTGCAACCACGAATGGAATCATATGCGACACGCCTGTCATTAGATGCTGCCGCGTATTTTTGAGGATCTGGACCAACTCTTTCATAAAGCACTCCTGGCCTAAGCGGCTCATGTCCTGAATATTGGGGACACAATAGGCAATCCCGTCGTTGGCAGACAGTGGACAAAAATGCCATTTACTGGATTTTTGTAATGCTTAAGGAAAAATGAGATCCGTCTCAAAAGTTAGAGTTAATGGCCTCACTATTAACTAAGGCTGGTTTTGTGAGATATCTCGCAAATAAAACCAGACAATACATTTGTCCAGCTTTTGACAGTTTTGTCCCGTGGCGACTCCCGATGAAGGGCTCTTATCCTGTAGCCATTGTTGAGAGTTAGCTCAGGAGAACGTCTATGGCACTGGTTATAAATTTCCGTTGTGACTTACCCAACGGGGTACATGCCCGCCCAGCCAGTCATGTTGAAACACTGTGCAATCAGTTTTCTTCGACTGTTGAATGGATTAACTTGCGCACAGAGCGCCGTGGAAATGCCAAGAGTGCATTGGCACTTATTGGTACGGGGACGTTAAAAGGAGACGACTGCCAGTTACTGATCGCAGGCAGTGATGAAGAAGGAGCCTTCAACAGGCTTTCCGTTTTCATGCAGGACGAATTCCCTCACTGTGATGCTCCTCTACCAGAAACGCACAATAGTGAAACTGCACCGATTCCTGAATCCCTCGCACGCCTGAATCCCACGCTGTTTCATGCAAATCCGGTTTGTGGCGGAAGTGCCAGTGGCACACTGATACAACTCGCTTCCCTCGATTTAAACAAACTGGGAGAGTTACCGGCGGCAGGAAATATTGATGAAGAGCAGGAGAAACTTGAGAGTGGGCTCGAAAAATTACTGAAAACCATTAATCTCCAGTTACTAGGAAATGACGGCACAGCGAGCGCTATTCTTGAAGCTCACCGTTCTTTGGCAAGCGATGCTTCATTGCGCACTCTGCTTCTGGAACATATCCATAATGGTGCCAGCTGTGCCGCTGCTGTGGTAAAAACAGCAGAACACTTTTGTAATCAATTTTCCCAGTCAGGCAGTGCTTATCTGGAAGAGCGTGTGCTTGATGTTCGGGATGTCTGTTTCCAACTACTGCAACATATCTATGGGGAACAGCGCTTCCCAGCACCTGGCAAGCTTCAGCAAGCCGCTATCTGTTTAGCTGATGAAATTACGCCGAGCCAGTTTCTTGAGCTGGATAAAACCCTACTCAAAGGTCTCCTGTTACGTAGTGGCGGAACCACCTCTCACACGGTCATTCTTGCTCGATCATTTAATATTCCAACTTTGGTGGGCGTTGATATCGACGCACTCACGCCGTGGTTGCAACAAACAGTGCAGATTGACGGTGATCTTGGTTTGGTCGTGGTAAATCTTAGCGAAGCGGTAAAACGCTATTACCAGCAAGAAGCTTATGTGCAGCAAGTCCTACGCAGTCAGCAAAAAGTCTGGCTCAACCAACAAGGACGTACTGCTGATGGTCTTCGTCTGGAAGTGGCAGCAAACATTGCTCATTGCGTTGAGTCGGCTCCGGCATTTAATAACGGAGCAGAGGCTGTGGGCCTGTTTCGGACTGAAATGCTATACATGGACCGCGCTCATGCCCCTTCCGAGGATGAGCTTTACAACATTTATTGTCAGGCGTTGGAAGGGGCAAACGGGCGCAGCATTATTGTGCGCACAATAGATATCGGCGGCGACAAGCCGGTGGATTACCTGAATATCCCTGCAGAAAACAATCCATTCCTCGGCTATCGCGCCGTACGTATTTATCAGGAATACCTGTCACTTTTCCACATTCAGTTGCGCTCAATTTTGCGGGCATCTGCACATGGATCGTTAAAAATCATGATCCCGATGATCTCCTCAATGGAAGAGATCTTGTGGGTTAAAGATCAACTCGCGGAAGTGAAGCAGTCACTACGCAGCAAACATATCCCATTTGATGAAAAAATCTCCTTAGGCATCATGCTTGAAGTGCCATCGGTGATGTTCATCATCGACCAATGCTGCGAAGAAATTGATTTCTTTAGTATTGGCAGCAACGACCTGACGCAATATCTACTGGCCGTTGACCGTGACAATGCGAAGGTCACCCGTCATTACAACAGCCTGAACCCTGCTTTCTTACGTGCTCTGGATTACGCCGTGCAGGCAGTGCATCGCCAGGGGAAATGGATTGGGCTATGTGGCGAGCTGGGAGCAAAAGGCTCAGTTTTGCCTCTGCTTGTGGGTCTGGGACTTGATGAAATCAGCATGAGTGCACCATCCATACCCGCAACAAAGGCACGTCTGGCCCAGCTCGACAGCCGAGCCTGTCGCCAGTTGCTTAATCAGGCGATGGCGTGTCGCACTTCTCTTGAAGTCGAACACTTATTGGCGCAATTCCGTATGACTCAGCAGGATGCACCGTTGATCACAACTCAGTGCATCTCCCTTGATAACAACTGGGGCAGCAAAGAAGAGGTCATTAAGGGAATGACCGATAACCTACTTATCGCTGGGCGCTGTCGTTACCCACGCAAACTTGAGGCCGATTTATGGGCGCGGGAAGCCGTGTTTTCGACAGGTCTGGGCTTTAGCTTCGCTATTCCGCACAGTAAATCAGAACATATCGAACAATCGACGATTAGCGTCGCTCGGCTCCCTGCCCCCGTTCAGTGGGGAGACGATGAGGCACAATTTATCATTATGTTGACGCTAAATAAGCATGCGGCAGGCGACCAGCATATGCGAATTTTCTCCCGCCTTGCGCGCCGCATCATGCATGCAGAATTCCGTGACTCCTTGGTAAATGCCACAAATGGCGAAGCCATCGCGGTTCTGCTAGCCCGTGAACTGGAACTGTAACCCACCCAAGAGGAAAAATTGATGGAGCTTTATCTCGATACAGCAAACGTTGCGGAAGTAGAACGTCTGGCGCGAATCTTCCCATTACAGGGAGTGACAACCAATCCGAGTATTATCGCCGCCAATGGCGAATCTATATGGGACGTACTGCCGCGTCTGCAAAATGCAGTGGGTAAAGAAGGCCGTCTGTTTGCACAGGTGATGAGCCGCAGCGCAGATGGAATGGTTGCAGAGGCGCAGAAACTCAGAGAGTGCGTTCCGGGTCTGGTGGTAAAAATTCCCGTTACTTTTGAGGGTCTGGCGGCGATTAAGCAGCTAACTGCTTTGGGTATTCCTACGCTGGGAACAGCTGTTTATAGCGCTGCTCAGGGATTGTTAGCTGCTCTCGCCGGAGCTGAGTACGTTGCTCCATATGTTAACCGCGTTGATGCGCAAGGTGGGGATGGCATTCGCATGGTTCAGGAGCTGCAAGCTTTGCTTGAGCTTCACACTCCTGACAGCAAAGTTCTGGCCGCCAGCTTTAAAACACCGCGTCAGGCACTGGATTGTTTACTGGCAGGATGCGAATCCATCACGCTTCCCCTTGATGTCGCCCAGCAATTTTTGGCTGCGCCAGCGGTAGAATCGGCTGTGGTGAAGTTTGAAGAAGACTGGCAGAAGGCGTTCGGTCGCCTGAGCCTGTAACGGACACAAAAGGAGGCAGTGAATGGATCGCATAATACAGTCACCGGGTAAGTACATTCAGGGCGCTGAGGTTATTTCCCGCCTCGGCCACTATATCAAACCACTGGCTGAGCGCTGGCTAGTCGTCGGAGACAAATTTGTCTTAGGATTTGCCGAGTCCGCAATAGTAACAAGCTTTAAAGATGCCGGACTGGGATTCGAAATTGCACCTTTTGGCGGCGAATGCTCGCAAAATGAGATCGACCGGCTGCGCAGTATTGCAGAACAAACACAGTGTGGTGCAGTGCTCGGTATCGGGGGCGGTAAAACGCTCGATACCGCCAAAGCACTGGCGCATTTTATGGGTTTGCCTGTTGCCATCGCACCCACTATCGCCTCTACCGATGCGCCATGCAGCGCGCTCTCTGTTATTTATACCGATGAAGGTGAGTTTGATCGTTACCTGATGTTGCCGAACAACCCAAATATAGTGATTGTTGATACTAAAATCGTCGCAGGTGCACCTGCACGCCTGTTAGCTGCCGGAATCGGCGACGCATTGGCAACCTGGTTTGAGGCGCGTGCCTGTTCACGTAGCGGTGCTACCACTATGGCCGGGGGAAAATGCACCCAGGCAGCGCTAGCGCTGGCTGAACTTTGCTTTAACACGTTAATTGAACAGGGTGAAAAAGCGATGCTGGCCGCAGAGCAGCATGTAGTCACTTCTGCTCTTGAGTGCGTCATTGAAGCCAACACTTACTTGAGCGGTGTCGGCTTTGAAAGTGGAGGCCTGGCCGCTGCACACGCAGTGCATAACGGTCTGACGGCAATTCCAGACGCACATCACTATTATCACGGTGAAAAAGTCGCTTTCGGTACGCTGACCCAGTTAGTTCTGGAAAACGCGCCACTAGAAGAGATTGAAACCGTAGCGGCGCTGTGTCACTCCGTCGGGCTCCCAATCACCCTGGCACAACTTGATATCAAACAAGACGTTCCAGCAAAAATGCGCATTGTGGCTCAGGCATCTTGTGCAGAAGGCGAAACTATCCATAACATGCCTGGCGGTGCAACGCCGGATGAGGTTTATGCGGCGCTTTTAGTTGCCGACCAGTACGGCCAGCGCTTCTTGCAAGAGTGGGAATAACGTAGTTAAAAAAATCCCCGCATCTGCGGGGATTTTTACGTCAGATAACGCCTTACTTCAGGTCGAAGCGATCCAGATTCATCACTTTCACCCATGCCGCAACGAAGTCTTTCACAAACTTCTCTTTAGCGTCACCGCAGGCATAAACTTCCGCCAGTGCACGCAGCACAGAGTTGGAACCGAAGACCAGATCCGCGCGTGTCGCTGTCTGCTTCACTTCGCCAGTTTGACGGCAGCGGCCTTCAAACAGTTCTGAAGAGTCATCAGTCGCCTTCCATTCCGTGCCCATATCCAGCAGGTTGACAAAGAAATCGTTACTGAGCACACCTAAACGCTCGGTGAATACGCCATGCTTGCCGCCATCAAAATTCGCACCCAGCACACGCATACCACCAACCAAAACGGTGAGTTCCGGTGCAGTCAGCGTAAGTTGCTGTGCTTTATCAATCAGCAGGGATTCTGTTGTCGCCGCATCCACACGAGCGCGGTAGTTACGGAACCCATCGGCTACAGGCTCCATCAGGTTGAACATCTCGACATCGGTCTGATCCTGGCTAGCATCAACACGCCCAGGAATAAACGGCACGCGAACGCTGATACCAGCAGCTTCCGCCGCCTGTTCAACACCCACAACACCCGCCAGCACGATGATATCGGCCAGTGACGCTTTACCAGACGCTTTCTGAATTGCTTCTAATGCAGGCAATGCACGAACAGCTAAAGCATTCACATCCCAGTTGCGCTGAGGTACCAGTGCCAGGCGTGCGCCATTGGCTCCGCCACGTTTATCGCCGCCACGGAAAGTCGACGCCGACGCCCAGGCTACAGAAATCAATTCACTGACAGAAAGGCCAGAATGGGCAATTTCTGCTTTCAGGTGATCGATATCAGCAGGCGTTGGGCTGAATGTCGCTTTCGGCAACGGGTCCTGCCAAATCAGTTCTTCTTTTGGCACTTCCGGGCCGATGTAACGCGCAATTGGCCCCATATCGCGGTGGGTCAATTTGAACCATGCGCGAGCAAAAGCTTCATTGAAAGCTTGTGGATCATTGAGGAAGCGACGGGAAATTTTCTCGAATTCCGGATCGAAACGCAGCGTCAGGTCGGTGACCAACATTGTCGGTTTACGTTTTTTCGATGGATCAAACGGATCAGGAATAATTTCAGGTGCATCGACCGCTTCAAACTGAATTGCACCAGCAGGGCTGCGTGTCTGTACCCATTCAAATTTGAACAGGTTCTCGAAGAAATAGTTACTCCACTGGGTTGGTGTTTGTGACCAGACGACTTCCAGACCAGATGTAATTGCATCAGCACCGGCACCACTGCCGTAGCTGCTCGTCCAACCTAAGCCTTGCGCTTCAATCGGTGCCGCTTCCGGGTCAACACCCACATGGGTTGCTTCTGCTGCACCGTGAGTTTTGCCCAACGTATGACCGCCAGCGATAAGCGCTACAGTCTCTTCGTCGTTCATCCCCATATTGCCGAAAGTAGCACGAATGGCAGCAGCGGCAGAGAGTGGTTCACCGCTGGCGTTTGGCCCTTCAGGGTTAACATAAATCAGCCCCATCTCGGTCGCGGCCAATGGACGTTTAGCAAGTGTCTCCGGGTCGCGATGTTCCAACCAGGCTTTTTCATTACCCCAGTTCACATCCAGATCTGGCTCCCAAACATCTTCACGTCCGGCACCAAAACCAAAGGTGCGGAAGCCGGAGTTTTCCAGCGCTACGTTACCCGCCAGTATAAACAGGTCAGCCCAGGATATTTTCTGGCCGTATTTCTGTTTGATAGGCCACAGCAGGCGGCGAGCTTTATCAAGGCTTACGTTATCTGGCCAGGAGTTAAGTGGAGCAAAGCGTTGCTGACCACGACCTGCGCCACCACGTCCGTCCAGGGAACGGTAAGTGCCGGCACCATGCCAGGCCATACGAATAAATAGCCCGGCGTAGCTGCCCCAATCGGCAGGCCACCATGGCTGGGAATCAGTTAGTAATGCTTTTAGGTCGCCTTTCAGCGCAGAATAATCGAGTTTGCTGAATTCTTTGCGGTAATCAAAATCTTCGCCGAGGGGGTTAGAGCGGTTTGAATGCTGATTGAGGAGATCAACACGGAGTTGTTTCGGCCACCAGTCCCGCGTGCTTGTTCCGGCTCCTGCACTCACATCATGACTGCCCTGATGAAACGGGCACTTCCCTGCGGACAACGTATTATGATCGTTTTCGTTTGTGCTCATCTTCCTGCTCCCTTCACTATTTTAATACCAGGATATACAGCTCTGCAGATAAGTTATAGATGAAAAAAACTACAGATTTGATAGTTATTTCCTTCCGGTCTTTAAGCAAGGTAACAAAGGTTTTGTGTAGAAACGTTGATAGCGGCGTAAATTTTACTAAATAACCATTTAAAATAAGGGGATAATTGCAAGAAGAAGTGACTGAACTGCGGGGAAATTATGGCCCTTGCGGGCCATTTTCTGAATCATACCGCCGGGCGAACACCCAGCGTGTGACAAATTGCATAGCTCATTTCAGCACGGTTAAGCGTATAGAAATGGAAGTCTTTCACGCCTTCGCGGCTGAGGATTTTCACCATATCCATCGCAATATTGGCACCGACCATTTTGCGAGTTTCTGCGTCGTTATCCAGCCCTTCAAACATTTGTGCCATCCAGTGTGGAACACGCACGTTGGTCATGGTCGCGAACTTATGCGCCTGTTTGTAGTTACTCACTGGCAAAATACCTGGCACGATTTCGACGTCGATACCCGCAGCGGCGCAACGGTCACGGAAGCGCAGGTAACTTTCCACATCGAAGAAGAACTGTGTGATTGCGCGGTTTGCACCAGCATCAATCTTGCGCTTCAGGTTAATCAAATCAGCCTGTGCACTTTTCGCTTCCGGGTGAACTTCCGGGTAAGCCGCGACGGAAATATCAAAGTCACCGACATCTTTAAGCAGTGTGACCAGATCAGAAGCATACATATCTGGCTTGCCACCACCTGGAGGTAAGTCACCGCGCAGAGCGACGATATGACGGATACCGCTATTCCAGTAATCCTGCGCAATAGTACGTAACTCGTCGGGAGTGGCATCAATACAAGTCAGATGCGGCGCAGCTTCCAGACCTGTACGGTCTTTAATACCTTTGATGATGCTATGGGTACGGTCACGCTCACCGGAGTTTGCGCCGTAAGTTACGGAGACAAATTTAGGTTTCAGGCTACTCAGTCGATCAATTGAGCTCCACAGGGTCTGTTCCATTTCACTGGTGCGCGGCGGGAAAAACTCAAAGGAAACGTTAATTTGCCCGGCGACTTCGGCCAGACTCTGATTTAGTGCTTCCCGCTGGTTGGCGTGAAAAAAGCTCATACCCTTACCTCATTAATCGCATTTTATTATGTGATGTTGTGTTTTGTTGCTATCCAGACGTTTAGACGTCCAGATAGCAAGATGAAGGAAAAGCATGATTCCGTCAACTGAAAATTCAACACAATAAATGAGGAATTCTCACCCAAATTGAATTTTCCTCATGTTCGATTAAAAAGAATAAAAAAAGGCCAGCAATAGCTGGCCTCGATATTTTTGTGTTTCAGCGAGTTATAGCAATTGCGCCAGGCGATTGAGATCCGACTGGATAGCGCCAGCTGTTACGTCACGACCAGCACCTGGCCCACGGATAACCAGCGGGTTATCGCGATACCAACGGCTTTCGATAGCGAACACGTTGTCGCACGGTAGCAGCGAAGCCAGTGGATGCTCGGTGCGCACAGCTTCCACACCGACACGCGCTTTACCATTCGCATCGAAACGCGCGACATAACGCAGAACCAGACCCATTTCCTGAGCCGCTTCAAAACGCTGAAGCATTTGGTCATTCAGTTCGTCACCATTTTCAAAGAAATGGTCAATTGAGCCCGTTTCACTGCCGTTTGTTACCAGCGACTCAACACGAACCTGATCCGGCTCGATGTCGTAGCCTGCTTCACGAGCCAGGATCACCAGCTTGCGCATCACGTCTTTTCCGGAGAGATCGACGCGTGGATCGGGTTCCGTTAGCCCTTGCTGCCAGGCCTGGTCCACCAACTCGGTAAATGGTACGGTGCCATCGAATTGCAGGAACAACCATGAAAGCGTACCGGAGAAAATACCGCTGATAGCCAGAATGGAGTCGCCGCTTTCGCGTAAATCACGAACGGTATGGTTTACCGGCAAGCCGGCGCCCACGGTGGCGTTATACAGCCAGTGGCGACCTGTTTTGGTAAAAGCATTACGAATTTCACGGTATTTCTGACTATTACTGGCGCCCGCAAGTTTATTGGCGCTGATAACGTGGAAACCGTGGCTGGCAAAATCGAGGTATTGATCGGCCAGTTGTTCACTCGCAGTCACATCCAGAACCACCAAATCATCATAGGGATGCGCACGCATCCACTGGAATAGTGATTCTTCATCCTGTTCTACCGCTTCGTCATTGAAGAAAGCGAGAGCCCGGCTGGCATCCAGACCTTCATAATTCAACAAGCTGCGGCTGCTATCTACTACGCCTGCAAGCACGAATTCAAAACCGGTTCGTGCAGAGATAGTTTCTTGCTCGCGGGCAAACAGCTCCAGCCAGCGTGAACCAATGTTCCCTTTGCCGAACAGAACCAGACCAATACGTTTTTCAGCACGGAACAGTGACTTATGCAGACCCTTAATGAGGTTTTCTGTTGGTCCAACACGTAGTACCGCAACCAGGCTGATACCATCTTCGGACTGCCAGATAAACTCAACAGGCTGATCTTTCAGTTGCTGCCAAAAACGATGGCTGTGTAGTGGGTTACGGCAAACGCCCGCACCAACCATTGCCACCAGAGCTAAACCTTCACGCAGACGTAATTCGCCCGGGAGAGTTGCTTCCTGGAGAGTTTGTAGTGCGCTGCCAGCAACTTCAGAGGTGTAGCAAAGCTGAAGCAGATTACGGTCAGGATGAACGCCAATCGACAAAGGGCGAATCTGGGCGCGGTTTAGCAGGGTATCCAGCTCTTTGTGAGCCAGCTTGAAATCTTGCTGTGGAGCAACCTGAAGTTCGATCAGGCAAACATCATCGTGGCTGGTAACGATTCGTGCACCAGTACCAGAAGCCAACACTCGTTCGATACGAGTTGACCCTTGTTCTGGTGAATAGCTACAGCGTAATTGCAGATCGATATCGCTACCGGAAACAGGCTGCAAAGTACGAGCGTGCAGCACTGGGGCGGCAAGACGGGCCAGTTCACTGGCTTCATCCAGGCGCAGCAGCGGCAACAAGCAAGCATCTTTCACTTTACGTGGGTCAGCGCTGTAAACCCCGGCAACGTCACTCCAGATGGTCACGCGGGAAACCCCAGCCAGTGCACCAATTTGAGTTGCGGAATAGTCAGAACCGTTACGGCCCAGCAGAACCGTTTCGCCCGCGTCGTTACGGCAGATAAAACCGGTAACCACGAGGCGTTTGTTCGGGTGCTGCGCCATCAGCTCTTGCAGCAGTGGCCAGGATAAACCTTCATTAACTTGTGGCTGGGCTGCACGTTCTGCACGCATAAACTCGCGTGCATCCAACCATGCAGCCGGGTGACCTAACTGATTCAGCACCGCAGACATCAGGCGTGCAGACCAAATTTCACCATGGCCTACAACTTCGGAATACACTGCGTCGGTCATTTTGCCATCCAGCAAACCCGCCAGACGCTCAAGATCGTGAATAAATTGACCGATTAAAGCATCAGCAACATCAGGCGTAACAAGGCCACTAATCAGCTCGCTCTGATAACGGCGCAGTGCTTGCTGAACCTGATGGGCAGAAAGGCGATCGCTTTGGCTTAATTTTAACCAGTTAATCAACTGGTTAGTTGTGCTACCCGCAGCGGAAACAACCATCATGTCGCCGGGTTTTGAATACTCGGCCATGATCCCCGCAACGCGCAAATAGCACTTCACATCTGCCAGACTACTGCCACCAAATTTATGCAGCTGACGACCCGACGCCCCTGCTGGTGCTGAAACACTCATGCTTACCCCTCGGCTGCAACCCGGAACGCATTTTCCAGGTCAGCAATTAAATCTTCGCTATCTTCAATGCCAGTCGAAATACGCAACAAGGTTTCAGAGATCCCCGCTGCAGCACGCGCTTCTGGCGCCATGCCCGCGTGGGTCATCGTCGCCGCGTGTGAAATCAAACTTTCTACTCCACCCAGCGATTCCGCCAGGGTGAAGAGAGTCAGGCTACTCAGGAATCGACGCAGCGTTTGCTCGTCGCCATTAAATTCAAAACTTAGCATCGCGCCAAAACCTTTTTGCTGACGAGCAGCAATTTCATGGCCCTGGTTTTCAGGCAACGAAGGATGATACAGCTTTTTCACCAGCGGTTGAGTTTGCAGGAAATCAACAATCGCCTGTGCATTACGTTGCGCCACTTCCATACGTGGTGAAAGCGTGCGCAAACCGCGCAATAGCAAATAACTATCGAAAGCACCGCCAGTCACGCCAATGTTATTTGCCCACCAGGCAAGCTCAGTGACAGTTTCGGCATCTTTCGCAATCACGACACCCGCAACAACATCTGAGTGACCATTCAGGTATTTGGTACATGAGTGCAGAACTAAATCCGCACCCAATGCCAGCGGGTTTTGCAAAGCCGGGCTCAAGAAGGTGTTATCCACCACACTAATTGCCCCTACTTCACGCGCGGCGGCGCAGATTTTCGCAATATCTACCACTCGTAACAAGGGATTACTTGGGCTTTCGACCAGCACGAGTTTTGGTTTTTCGTTAAGTGCCGCAGTTAAAGCCGCTTCATCTCCTTGATCGACAAACAAAACGCGATATGCGCCGCGCTTTGCCAGGCTATCAAACAAACGGTAGCTACCGCCGTAACAGTCATGCGGAGCCACTAACAGGTCTCCAGGCTTAAGGTAAACGGTGGTTACCAGATGGATTGCCGACATACCGGTATTCGTCAGCACTGCGCCCGCTCCGCCTTCCAGCTCTGCCAGTGCGCGCTGAACAACATCACGCGTAGGATTGCCACGACGCGAATAGTCATGCGCGCGCGGTTCGTTAAACCCGGTGAAATTATAAGTACTGGAGAGATGGATTGGCGGTACAACGCAGCCGTATTGCTCGTCATCGTTCAAACCGCTACGTACTGCGATAGTTGCCTGTTTGCGCGTCATGGCTCTCGAATCCTTGCTGGTCGAATAAAGGTCAGGTACCAGAGTAAACACTGCCGAGTTAGACGTCAATACATCTGGACATCTAAACTTCTTTGCGTATAGATTGAGCAAACACGCAATAGCCGTTAAAATTATACGCTTTAGGGTGATAGCGTCGCAGACCGCGAATCAATAAACGCTTACACTACGACCAGATAATCGCTTCTGCCGCGCATATTACCGGTGGAGGCCTAAATACATTGATTAAGAGGATTAAGTATCTCATGGCTGAATGGAGCGGCGAATATATCAGCCCTTACGCTGAGCACGGGAAGAAGAGTGAGCAAGTAAAAAAAATTACGGTGTCCATTCCTCTGAAGGTGTTAAAAATCCTCACCGATGAGCGTACCCGTCGCCAGGTGAATAACCTGCGTCACGCAACAAACAGTGAGCTCCTGTGCGAAGCATTCCTGCATGCGTTTACCGGCCAACCACTGCCAAATGATGCAGATCTGCGCAAAGAGCGTAGCGATGAGATTCCTGAAGCGGCGAAAGTGATTATGCGCGAGTTGGGGATTGATCCAGAGACGTGGGAATACTAGCTCTAACCGTTATCCTTCAAGTTGCTGCGGCGTTGGCTGCACTCAATCGCCCCAGTCACTTACTAGTGTAAGCTCCTGGGGACTCTTTCATTTGCCGCCTTGCAGAAACTCGAATGCTAGCGGTTATAAGAAAGTAACAGATACAAAAAAGGCGCCGTTAGGCGCCTTTTTCTTACTACCGTGCAGCGAATTACTTCTTCGCGCCTGGAACGCTGAAACGCTTGTTGAAGCGGTCAACGCGGCCACCGGTAGCAACATCACGCTGCTTGCCAGTGTAGAACGGGTGGCATTCGCCACATACGTCCAGGTTCAGATCATGACCCACGGTAGAGCGAATCTTGATAGAATTACCGCATGAGCAGTTTGCAGTAACTTCTGCGTAGTTCGGGTGAATATTCTTTTTCATGGAAAACCTCTGTATAAGGCCGCGTCGCTCTTCCAGCCCTAACGCCAGACACCACGCGAAGTTGATAAATTAGGTTTTTTGATACCAAAAACTGCGCATCAAAGGCGGCGAATCATACAGAACCCCGCCAGAGTATGCAAACTGATCCGCATTTTCTGGAACACACAGTGTACACTATCTCGTCATTTTTATCAGCCTGGATGTATTAATGCCTGTCGCCCATGTCGCTTTACCCGTTCCTCTCGCCCGTACTTTTGACTACCTCGTTCCCGCTGGAATGCAGGTGGCATCAGGCTGTCGCGTCATGGTGCCGTTCGGTAAACGCCAGGCAGTTGGCATTGTTGTCGCGGTTAGCGAACAAAGTGAATTACCTCTCAATGAGCTAAAACCGGTAGCAGAAGTTCTGGATGGCGCGTCGTTGTTTCCAGATTCGCTATGGCGCGTTCTGCTGTGGGCCGCCGAGTATTATCATCATCCCATCGGCGATGTGCTTTTCCATGCGCTCCCTGGGTTGCTGCGCGAAGGAAAACCCGCGCACCACGCGCCGTTGTGGTACTGGTTTGCCACCGAAGAAGGTAAAGCGGTTGACCTTAACAGCCTGAAACGCGCCCCTAAACAACAACAAGCGCTGGCAGCGGTACGGCAAAATATCATCTGGCGTCACCAGGTGAGCGAAATGGAAATCAGCGAGCCTGGGTTACAAGCGCTGCGGGCCAAAGGTTTATGTGACCTGAAAAGTGCCGCCCCTGCGACGACGGACTGGCGCGATAGCTATTCCGTTGAAGGCGAGCGTTTACGCCTGAACACCGAGCAGGCCACCGCCATTGGGGCCATTCATAGTTCTGTCGACAATTTCGCCGTCTGGCTGCTGGCGGGGATTACCGGCTCGGGTAAAACGGAAGTTTATCTTAGCGTGTTGGAAAACGTGCTGGCACAAGGCAAACAAGCGCTGGTTCTGGTACCTGAAATTGGCCTGACGCCGCAAACCATCGCCCGTTTCCGTGAGCGTTTTAACGCGCCGGTCGAAGTGCTGCACTCCGGACTTAATGACAGTGAACGTCTTGCTGTGTGGTTAAAAGCCCGCAGCGGCGAAGCCGCGATTGTGATTGGCACCCGCTCGTCTCTGTTCACACCGTTTTGCCGACTTGGCGTCATTGTTATAGATGAAGAGCACGACAGCTCTTACAAGCAGCATGAAGGCTGGCGTTATCACGCTCGTGATTTAGCCGTGTACCGCGCACATGCGGAAGATATTCCCATCATCCTCGGCTCAGCAACCCCCGCCCTTGAAACATTGCACAATGTTCAACTGGGGAAATATCGCCAGCTACGACTGACAAAACGCGCCGGTAATGCGCGCCCGGCAACACAGCAAGTGGTTGACTTAAAAGGCCAGCAACTGAAATCCGGCCTGGCGCCTGCGCTTATCAAAAAAATTGGCCAGCATCTTAAAGCTGACAACCAGGTGATCCTGTTTCTTAACCGCCGCGGGTTTGCTCCCGCTCTGCTGTGCCATGAATGCGGCTGGATAGCGGAGTGCCCGCGCTGCGACCACTACTACACCTATCATCAGGGCCAGCGTCATTTACGTTGCCACCATTGCGACAGCCAAAGAGCGATTCCCCAGCAATGTCCGCATTGTGGTTCCACCAACCTGGTTCCGGTTGGTATGGGAACAGAGCAGCTTGAGCACAGCCTTGAGCCTGCATTTCCGGGTGTACCGATTTCGCGTATTGACCGCGACACCACCAGCCGCAAAGGCGCGCTTGAGCAGCAACTGGCGGAAGTCCATCGCGGCGGTGCTCGGATTCTGATTGGTACGCAGATGCTCGCAAAAGGCCACCACTTCCCGGATGTGACTCTGGTGGCTTTGCTGGATGTTGATGGCGCACTGTTTTCGGCTGACTTTCGCGCAGCGGAGCGTTTTGCACAGCTTTATGTCCAGGTGTCTGGCCGCGCAGGGCGCGCCGGTAAACAAGGCGAAGTCATGCTGCAAACTCACCATCCTGAGCACCCTTTATTACAAACGCTGCTCACCAAAGGTTATGACGATTTCGCAAGCCAGGCACTGAAAGAGCGCCAGACGGTGTTCTTGCCGCCGTTTACCAGCCACATCATGTTCCGCGCAGAAGACCAAAATAACCATCAGGCGCCGCTCTTCTTGCAGCAGTTACGAAACCTTCTTGAGTCCAGCCCGTTACGAGATGATCAGCTCTGGGTTATGGGTCCGGTGCCATGCTTACAGCCTAAACGCGGTGGGCGTTTCCGTTGGCAAATTCTGCTGCAACACCCTTCGCGCGCACGCCTGCAACGCCTGGTCAGTCATTCGTTGAAGCTGGTCAATACTTTACCGGAATCACGCAAAGTGAAGTGGACGCTGGATGTTGATCCAATTGACGGCTAGCACAAAGCCCTGTGGTTATGCGAAGCGGATCGAAAATTTCAACAACCATCACACTTTTAATGAAATAACTGTAACCAACGAACATCAATTTCTGCTAAGAATGTGGACATGGTCAGACACCACGGACGTTGTCAGCACCTGTACAGTGCACGCGAGGAGAAGAAGTTGAAGCCGAAGAATCAGGTTGCCAATGCAACTATGAAAGATGTTGCTGTTCAGGCGAAAGTCTCAACGGCAACAGTGTCCAGGGCGTTAATGAACCCGGACAAAGTATCGCAAAGCACTCGTAATCGTGTAGAACAAGCGGCCATCGCCGTAGGTTATTTACCCCATTCTCTGGGGCGAAATTTAAAGCGTAATGAGTCACGCACCATTCTGGTTATTGTTCCGGATATCTGCGACCCCTTCTTTAGCGAAATCATCCGCGGTATCGAAGTGACGGCGGCAGACCAAGGCTACCTGGTGCTGATTGGCGATTGCGCCCACCAAAATCAGCAAGAAAAAACCTTCATTAATCTGATTATCACCAAGCAGATTGATGGCATGTTGTTGCTCGGCTCACGCCTTCCCTTTGATGCCAGTATTGAAGAACAACGCAATTTGCCGCCGATGGTAATGGCAAACGAATTTGCTCCTGAGCTGGAATTGCCTACGGTTCATATTGATAATCTTACGGCCGCATTTAACGCCGTTTATTATTTACAGCAGCTCGGCCATCAAAAAATTGCCTGTATTGCTGGCCCGGAAGAGATGCCGCTTTGTCACTATCGCTTGCAGGGGTATGTCCAGGCATTACGTCGTACGGGGGCAGTAATCGATCCGCACTACATTGCGCGTGGTAACTTCACTTATGAAGCCGGTGCCGCTGCATTGTCGCAGCTGATGGCCCTGCCCAATCCGCCGACTGCGGTGTTCTGCCATAGCGATGTGATGGCGCTGGGCGCACTGTCTCAGGCCAAGCGAAATGGCTTACGCGTGCCGGAAGACTTATCGATTATGGGCTTTGATGACATCGCACTTTCTCAGTTCTGTGACCCACCGCTCACCACCGTAGCGCAACCCCGTTTTGATATCGGGAGGGAAGCTATGCTGTTGTTATTGGATCAACTTAACGGGCACACCGTGAGTAGTGGTTCGCGTTTGCTGGACTGTGAACTCATTGAACGAGGCTCCACCAGCGCACCTGGCAGTAGAAAATGACCCGCTTTAGGACACTGGATTCTGGTCAAAGGGATATCCATTAAGTAACATGGCGGGCTGATAAACGAATAAAATATAGCGAATCAATAGTGGCACAACGAGATTATGTACGCCGCGGGCAATCGGCAGGTACGCGGCGTAAGAAAAGTAACACCCGCAGCAAGCAACGCAGTCTACCATCTGTCTCGCCGACAATGGTCGCAATTGCGGCCGCCGTTCTGGTGACCTTTATTGGTGCTCTCTACTTCATTACTCATCATAAAAAAGATGAAAGCGAAACCCTGCCTGGCCACAAAGTCGCAGGAAATGGTCTGCCACCTAAACCGGAAGAGCGCTGGCGTTATATCAAAGAACTGGAAAATCGCCAGACGGGTGTGCGTGCCCCAACCGAACCTTCTGCCGGGGGTGAAGTGCAGAATAAAGATCAGCTCACCAGCGAACAGCGCCAGTTACTGGAACAGATGCAGGCCGATATGCGCCAGCAACCTACTCAGTTGAACGAAGTACCGTGGAATGAGCAAACGCCGGAACAGCGTCAGAGCACCTTACAGCGCCAAAAAATTATTCAGCAGCAAACGCAACAGCAGCAGTTCACCGCTCAACAAGTTGCCCCACAACCGCGTGCCGTTCAGCAGCAGTCGCAGCCTGTAACACAGCCACGTACCGTGCAGCAGCAACCGCGTACAACGACATCAAACGCGCAGCCTTATCAGGATTTGTTGCAAACGCCGCCGCATAATACTCAGCAGCGTGCAGCACAGCCTGAGACGCAGCCGAAAGCAGCGCCGGTCACGCGTGAAGAAGTAGCGAAAGCGGCACCGACCACTCAAGACAAGCCAAAAGACGAAAAACGCTGGATGGTACAGTGTGGCTCCTTCAAGGGTGCCGAACAGGCAGAAACTGTCCGGGCGCAACTTGCTTTCGAAGGTTTTGATTCACGCATTACCACCAACAATGGCTGGAACCGAGTCGTCATTGGCCCAATCAAGGGCAAAGAGAAAGCTGACGGTACGATTAGTCAGTTGAAGATGGCAGGCCACTCTAACTGTATTCGTCTTGGCGCTGGGGGTTGAAACCCCCAAAATCCCCCCCATCTATAATTGCATTCGACCCCGATATAATATCGGGGTACTTATTCAGTTTATGTAATAAGGGGTCTGCTCGTGACAACAATAGTAAGTGTGCGCCGTAACGGCCATGTCGTAATCGGTGGTGATGGTCAGGCCACGCTCGGCAACACCGTAATGAAAGGCAACGTAAAAAAAGTACGTCGTTTGTATAACGATAAAGTGATTGCCGGTTTTGCTGGCGGTACTGCAGATGCCTTTACCCTATTCGAACTGTTTGAGCGCAAGCTAGAAATGCATCAGGGCCACCTGGTTAAAGCTGCGGTTGAACTGGCAAAAGACTGGCGTACCGATCGCATGCTGCGCAAACTCGAAGCGTTGCTTGCCGTCGCCGATGAAAATGCATCTCTTATCATTACCGGCAATGGTGATGTCATTCAGCCAGAAGATGACCTGATTGCAATTGGTTCCGGTGGCCCGTATGCCCAGGCAGCGGCACGCGCCCTTCTTGAAAATACCGAACTGGGTGCTCGTGACATCGTAGAGAAATCGCTGGGGATTGCCGGTGATATCTGCATCTACACCAACCATTTCCATACTATTGAAGAATTAGCGTCTAAGGCGTAAGGAATCCCCATGTCTGAAATGACTCCACGCGAAATTGTCAGCGAACTGAACAAACACATCATTGGCCAGGACAATGCCAAGCGTTCCGTGGCGATTGCGCTGCGTAACCGCTGGCGCCGTATGCAGCTTGATGAAGAGCTGCGTCATGAAGTTACGCCAAAAAACATTTTGATGATCGGCCCAACTGGCGTGGGTAAAACCGAAATCGCCCGCCGCCTGGCAAAACTTGCTAACGCACCGTTTATCAAAGTTGAAGCGACTAAATTCACCGAAGTTGGCTATGTTGGTAAAGAAGTGGATTCTATCATCCGCGATCTGACCGATTCCGCGATGAAAATGGTTCGCCTGCAATCGATCGAGAAAAACCGCTACCGTGCCGAAGAAATGGCCGAAGAGCGCATTCTTGATGTGCTGATTCCACCAGCTAAGAATAACTGGGGTCAAAACGAAACGGCACCTGAGCCATCTACAGCGCGTCAGTCTTTCCGTAAAAAATTGCGTGAAGGCCAGTTAGACGATAAAGAAATTGAAATCGATCTGGCAGCAGCACCGATGGGCGTTGAAATCATGGCTCCTCCTGGCATGGAAGAAATGACCAGCCAGTTGCAGTCTATGTTCCAGAACCTGGGCGGCCAGAAGCAAAAACCACGCAAGCTGAAAATCAAAGAGGCGATGAAACTTCTGATTGAAGAAGAAGCCGCGAAGCTTGTGAACCCAGAAGAGCTAAAGCAAGACGCCATTGATGCCGTCGAGCAACACGGCATCGTGTTTATTGATGAGATCGACAAAATCTGTAAGCGCGGTGGCAACAGTTCCGGTCCGGACGTTTCCCGCGAAGGCGTTCAGCGTGACTTACTGCCGCTGGTTGAAGGCTGTACCGTTTCGACTAAACACGGTATGGTCAAAACTGACCACATTCTGTTTATCGCATCTGGTGCCTTCCAGGTCGCAAGTCCGTCAGATCTGATCCCAGAATTGCAGGGTCGTCTGCCAATTCGTGTGGAACTTCAGGCACTGACTGTTGAAGATTTCGAACGCATTCTGACTGAGCCAAACGCGTCTATCACCGTGCAGTACAAAGCGCTGCTAGGCACCGAAGGCGTGAATATCGACTTTACCGAAGACGGTATTCGCCGCATTGCTCAGGCCGCATGGCAAGTGAACGAGTCCACCGAAAACATCGGGGCGCGTCGTCTGCACACTGTGTTAGAACGCCTGGTTGAAGATATCTCTTACGATGCCAGCGAAATGAACGGCCAATCCATCCTGATTGACGGCGAATATGTCAGCAAACATCTGGATGAGTTGGTAGCAGATGAAGACTTGAGCCGTTTTATCCTATAATCCCGCTCAACGTATTTTCTTCATTTGAAATGGAGGGCTTATGCCCTCCATTTTTTTATATCTAACAGAGAGAACTATGAGCGAATCGCACTCTGTAAGCACGACTCAAGCCTGGCTTGAAAGCTTGCGCCCACGCACATTACCACTGGCATTTGCCTCTATCGTCTGTGGATCCGCGCTGGCTTTCTGGCAAGGCGTGTTCAACCCCGCTATTGCATTGCTGGCACTGCTGACTGCCGGGTTACTGCAAATCCTCTCAAACCTGGCGAATGACTACGGTGATGCGGTAAAAGGCAGCGACAAAGAAGACAGAATCGGGCCATTGCGCGGAATGCAAAAAGGCGTGATTACCCAAGCGCAGATGAAAAAGGCGCTGATTATCACAGTGGTATTAATCTGCGTTTCTGGCCTGGCGCTGGTCGCGGTTGCTTGCCGTACGCTGGCAGATTTTCTCGGATTCCTGGTGCTCGGTTTGCTGGCTATCATCGCGGCTATTACCTACACCGTGGGAACTCGTCCGTATGGTTACATGGGGCTTGGGGACATTTCAGTACTGGTCTTCTTTGGTTGGTTAAGTGTGGCTGGTACCTGGTATCTGCAGGCTCATGCTCTCGCGCCGTTAGTGTTTTTACCCGCGACAGCTTGCGGATTACTGGCAACAGCTGTGCTGAACATCAATAATTTACGCGATATCGACAGTGACCGTGAGAACGGTAAGAACACGCTGGCTGTGCGCCTGGGCCCAGTGCTTGCCCGTCGCTATCATGCTTGCCTGTTAATGGGGGCGCTGGCGTGCCTGGCGGTATTTAACCTGGTGTGGCTGCAAAGCCTCTGGGGATGGCTGTTTGTGCTTGCAGCACCACTACTGATTAAGCAGGCGCGTTTCGTACTGCGCGAGATGGAGCCAGTCGCCATGCGCCCAATGCTCGAACGAACCGTTAAAGCTGCATTGCTGACTAACTTGTTGTTTGCGGTAGGAGTTGTGCTCAGTACGGTGTCGTTTTAGCTGACAAATATCAATTAACAATTGATGATTTTGCCAACAGTTGAGATTAAGCGATATACTGACAACTCATGCAGCAACAGAACCTTAATCCTATGAAATATGATACTTCCGAGCTTTGCGACATCTATCAGGAAGATGTCAACGTCGTTGAACCGCTGTTTTCCAACTTCGGTGGGCGGTCGTCCTTTGGCGGGCAAATCATCACGGTGAAATGTTTCGAGGACAACGGATTGTTGTATGATCTGCTCGAACAAAATGGCCGTGGCCGAGTGCTGGTAATCGATGGTGGCGGCTCTGTTCGCCGTGCTTTGATTGATGCAGAACTTGCCCGTCTGGCGACTCAAAATGAGTGGGAAGGCATCGTCGTATACGGTGCTGTACGCCAGGTCGATGACCTGGAAGAACTGGATATTGGTATTCAGGCAATTGCCGCCATTCCGGTAGGTTCAGCAGGAGTTGGCGTTGGCGAAAGTGATGTGCGCGTTAACTTTGGTGGCGTGACCTTCTTCTCCGGTGACCATCTTTATGCAGATAACACCGGCATCATCCTTTCCGAAGATCCCCTCGATATTGAATAACCCAATCGAATAACAAAACGGGCGCCCTAAGGCGCCCGTTCTTTTTCTGGTCGAATAAATCAATACCCTAAATAATTCAAGTTGCAGGACAAAAGGCTTCAGCCTTTTGAACAGCGCTTGCGCTGGCCCCACCGGGGCGAGGCTCTGCCGAGTAACGCGGCAATTGAGTGAATCCCCAGGAGCTTACTAAAGTAAGTAACTGGGGTGAACGAAAGCAGCCAACGCCCCTGCAGCTTGAGTATGACGGGTATTACACTTCTTCCATCTTACCCAGCAGCGCATGCAGACGATCCTGCCAAACGTGCTGCTGTTCTTTCAGAGAATTGTTTTCGCGCACTAGTTCTTCATGGTTGCTCTGAGACTGCTGAACTTGCTGAGACAAATTATTGTTGGTCTCTTTCAGCTCTTCAATTTCCATTTGCAGCAGGGTAATGGTATCAATCGCCTGCTGTACTTTTGCTTCCAGTTTCTCAAACACTTCAAATGACATTTCTGAACCTCTTCTGAATTGCAAGGCGTTGATGGATTTCTAAATCCCCGTCCCGGATGTTCCCCGATGACACCTTATGAATATATGCGCTCCACGCAGCGTGTCTCGATTGTAAGTAGCGTGAGTAGCCGTGTCCAGCGAGTTCAAGCGCTCTTTGCATAACATAACGTTTTTCAGCATATGCCGAATGACCATGAGCGCTAAAATCACTATTTGTTAACCCATTGAATACTTCCATGAGCGTTTGCGTTGTCTTTTCTGGGTGATAATGCGCACATTTCAGCGCGAAACCGCTCATTTTTATGACGAACAACACAAATTTAAAGTTCGATATTTCTCGTTTATGTTCGTTAACGATAAATTAACACTATGCCTACATGGCACCTGCGCGGCAGGGAAGCCCGAACAAACAATAATCATTAATTTTGCCTTCAGGACCCTACTATGAGTCAGACAGCTCCATCAACCTTGAAAGGTCAGTGCATCGCCGAGTTCATGGGTACCGCGTTGTTGATTTTCTTTGGTGTCGGATGTGTCGCCGCCTTAAAAGTCGCGGGCGCAAGCTTCGGGCAGTGGGAAATCAGTATCATCTGGGGTTTGGGAGTAGCGATGGCTATCTACCTGACTGCAGGAGTTTCCGGCGCACATCTTAACCCGGCGGTGACTATCGCACTTTGCCTGTTCGCCTGCTTCGATAAACGTAAAGTGGTGCCGTTTATTCTTTCGCAAGTTGCAGGTGCGTTCTGTGCCGCAGCTTTGGTCTATGGCCTGTATTACAATTTATTCCTCGATTACGAGCAGACGCACCACATGGTACGCGGCAGCGTGGAAAGCCTGGATTTGGCAGGTATCTTCTCAACCTACCCTAACCCACACATCAATCTGGTGCAGGCGTTTGCCGTAGAGATGGTGATCACAGCCATTCTGATGGGCGTTATTCTGGCGCTGACTGACGATGGCAATGGCATCCCGCGTGGCCCGTTAGCACCATTGCTGATTGGCTTACTGATTGCGGTAATCGGTGCTTCAATGGGGCCGTTGACCGGATTTGCGATGAATCCAGCACGTGACTTTGGCCCGAAACTTTTCGCCTGGTTAGCTGGCTGGGGCGACGTCGCTTTCACCGGTGGCCGCGATATTCCTTACTTCATGGTGCCTGTATTTGGCCCGATAGTCGGTGCAGCCCTTGGCGCGTTTGGCTACCGTAAGTTGATTGGCCACCATTTACCTTGTGATGTTTGTGTTGTTGAAGAGGATAAAAAATCCGAGGCTTCCACACAGCAAAATGCTTCTTTGTAAGACTGACTTCAGGACAAGATTATGACTCACGAAAAAAAATATATCGTCGCACTTGACCAGGGTACAACCAGTTCCCGCGCCGTCATCCTGGATCACGATGCCAACGTAGTCAGCGTTTCACAGCGCGAATTTCAGCAAATTTACCCAAAAGCAGGATGGGTAGAGCACGACCCAATGGAGATTTGGGCAACACAAAGTTCCACGCTTGTCGAAGTGCTGGCTAAAGCCGATATTAATTCAGACCAAATTGCCGCGATTGGTATCACCAACCAGCGTGAAACTGCGATTGTCTGGGAAAAAGAGACCGGCAAACCAATTTATAACGCCATCGTCTGGCAGTGCCGTCGTACCGCAGAGATCTGCGAACAACTCAAACGCGACGGCCTGGAAGAGTACATCAAATCAGCAACCGGCCTGGTCGTTGACCCGTATTTCTCTGGTACCAAAGTGAAGTGGATTCTTGACCACGTTGAAGGCTCACGTGAGCGGGCTCGCCGTGGCGAATTGCTGTTTGGTACGGTCGATACCTGGCTTATCTGGAAAATGACTCAAGGGCGCGTGCACGTTACTGACTACACCAACGCCTCCCGTACCATGTTGTTTAACATCCACGATCTCACCTGGGATGACCGCATGCTCGAAGCGCTGGATATCCCACGTGCGATGCTGCCAGAAGTGCGTAAATCCTCCGAAGTTTACGGCCAGACTAACATCGGTGGTAAAGGCGGTACGCGTATTCCTATCGCTGGGATCGCCGGTGACCAGCAGGCGGCACTCTTCGGCCAGCTGTGTGTAAAAGAAGGGATGGCGAAAAACACCTACGGCACCGGCTGCTTTATGTTGATGAACACCGGTACTCAGGCGGTTAAATCTACTCATGGCTTGCTGACGACTATTGCTTGCGGCCCACGCGGTGAAGTTAACTATGCGCTGGAAGGTGCGGTATTCATGGGCGGCGCGTCTATCCAGTGGCTACGCGATGAGATGAAACTGATTAGCGACGCGACTGATTCCGAGTACTTTGCAACGAAAGTGAAAGACACCAACGGAGTATATGTCGTCCCTGCGTTTACCGGTCTGGGCGCTCCTTACTGGGACCCGTATGCCCGTGGCGCAATCTTCGGTCTGACTCGTGGCGTCAATGCAAACCATATTATCCGCGCAACACTTGAATCCATCGCTTACCAAACGCGTGATGTGCTGGAAGCGATGCAGGCTGACGCTGATATTCGCCTGCACGCTCTGCGCGTAGACGGCGGAGCTGTCGCAAATAACTTCCTGATGCAATTCCAGGCGGATATTTTAGGCACCCGCGTTGAGCGCCCGGAAGTGCGTGAGGTCACAGCGTTAGGTGCTGCTTATCTTGCAGGCCTGGCCGTTGGTTTCTGGCAGAATCTGGATGAAGTAAGCGAGAAAGCAGTTATCGAGAAAGAGTTCCGTCCGGGTATCGAAACAACCGAACGTAACGTCCGTTACGCTGGCTGGAAAAAAGCCGTTAAGCGTGCGCTTGCGTGGGAAGACCACGACGAAAGTTAATTGCCTCACCCTTCCCCTCTCCATGCCGAGAGGGGATCCCCCCTCCCGCCTGTGCTAAACTCGGTCGCAATTCTGCTTCTTAAATGAGTGTGTGATGAGACGAGAACTTGCGATTGAATTTTCCCGCGTAACCGAAGCTGCAGCACTGGCTGGTTATAAATGGTTGGGCCGTGGCGATAAAAATACGGCGGATGGCGCAGCCGTTCACGCCATGCGTATCATGCTTAATCAGGTCAATATTGACGGCCAGATTGTGATTGGTGAAGGGGAAATCGACGAAGCACCGATGCTCTACATTGGCGAAAAAGTCGGGACCGGACAGGGCGACGCTGTAGATATCGCCGTTGACCCGATTGAAGGCACGCGCATGACGGCAATGGGCCAGGCCAACGCGCTGGCCGTTTTAGCAGTTGGCGATAAAGGCAGTTTCCTGAACGCACCTGACATGTACATGGAAAAACTGATTGTTGGCCCTGGTGCTAAAGGCATTATCGACCTCAATCTGCCGTTGGCTGAAAACCTCTATAACATTGCTGTTGCACTCAACAAACCGCTGAGTGAACTCACTGTGACCATTCTCGCCAAACCGCGCCACGACGCCACCATTGCTGAACTGCAAAAACTTGGCGTGCGTGTTTTCGCCATCCCTGATGGTGATGTTGCGGCATCCATTCTGACCTGCATGCCAGATAGCGAAGTCGATGTGATGTACGGTATCGGCGGCGCACCTGAGGGCGTGATTTCCGCAGCAGTTATTCGCGCGTTGGATGGCGACATGCAAGGCCGCCTGTTGGCCCGCCACCACGTCAAAGGCGATAGCGAAGAAAACCGTGTGATGGGCCAGAAAGAGCTTGAGCGCTGCAAAGCGATGGGCATTGAAGCGGGTGTGGTATTGAAACTCGACGATATGGCGCGTAACGACAACGTGATTTTCTCCGCGACCGGTATCACCAAAGGTGATTTGCTGGACGGCATTACCCGTAAAGGGAATATGGCGACCACTGAAACGCTGCTGATTCGTGGTAAATCGCGCACTATTCGCCGTATCAAATCTATTCACTATCTCGACCGCAAAGATCCAGACGTACAAACGCATATTCTTTAAGACTGCCGTTTGTCTGAATGAGCTTTCCAGCTTTAACCGGCTGGAAATCTCACAGTTTTCTGGTGAAGATAGGGCAATAGACACATAGGGGAGGAAAGATCATGGCGGAATGGGTCAAAGGTAAAGTCATCCAGATTGAAAACTGGACGGACGCTCTATTTAGTCTCACTGTGCATGCGCCTGTCGCCCCTTTCACCGCAGGGCAATTCACCAAGCTTGGAATGGAAATTGATGGCGAACGCGTGCAGCGCGCCTATTCCTACGTGAACGCGCCGAGCGACCCTAATCTTGAGTTTTACCTGGTTACCGTTCCTGAAGGCAAACTCAGCCCACGTTTACACGCATTGCAACCCGGCGACGAGATTTCGCTGGTCAGCGAAGCGGCAGGGTTCTTTGTCCTGGATGAAGTCCCGGATTGTCAGACTTTATGGATGTTGGCGACAGGTACCGCATTAGGCCCCTATCTTTCGATTTTGCAGGAAGGCAAAGACCTGGATCGTTTCGAGAATATCGTTTTGCTGCATGCCGTGCGTTATGCGCAGGATTTGAGTTATTTGCCATTGATGCAAAAACTTCAGCAGCAATACGAAGGGAAATTACGGATTCAGACCGTGGTGAGCCGGGAATCAATTCCGGGTTCATTGACCGGACGCGTGCCTGCGCTTATCGAGAGCGGTGAACTGGAAGCGGCTGTAGGTCTGCCGATGAATACCGAAACCAGCCATGTGATGTTGTGCGGCAACCCGCAGATGGTACGTGATACGCAGCAGCTGCTTAAAGATACCCGGCAGATGACCAAACATTTGCGCCGCCGACCGGGCCATATGACAGCTGAACACTACTGGTAGTGTTAGCGGTACTTCACTTCGCTTGTATCTTTACCAAAGCGATTCTCGCCCTGGGTGCCAACAAATGCACCCAGGTCCATAATGACCATCACCAGAATCAAGGTTGGGATAAAACGCCCAAGTCCCCACTGCGCTAATGTGCCGAATGTTTCCCAATTTCCGGCAAGCAACAGCCATGCCGGAATAAACAGTAGCGCCCACCAGCCTTTCTTATTGCGATCGTGCAGACGTTTCACAATCACAGCAGCAGTCGGGATCAAAGAACCCGATAAGAAGAAACCGGCGGTGGAATAAGGCATAATTTCAGCACCCGCGAGGGTGAAGAGAATGATCAGCGCGACTAACCAAACGCCAATCCAAATCCAGAAGTCACGGCGTCCAATACGTCCGTTAAAAGAGAACAGCCATTGCTGTATGGTCATGGTAAGGTCCATTTTATTGTTTAGCGCCGTAGTGTACCCTGGCTATGCCGGGTTTTGACAAGCCAACGGAATGCCGATTTAATCGGGAAGCAGAATTCACAGGAGAATTTGTCAATGAGACATCTGTTTGCAGCTCTGGCTATACTGATGCTACCCGCTGCGGTGGTTTGGGCCGACCCGCCTTCAGATTCCGCCTCACCACTGCAAGCCGCTCCATATTTACTGGCGGGTGCACCAACATTTGATATGAACATTACGCAGTTTCGGGAAAAATTCACCGCAGAAAACCCGTCTTTGCCGATCAATGAATTCCGCGCTATCGACTCCAGCGCCGATGAAGTAAACCTGATGCGTGCTGCCAGCAAAATAAACGAAAATCTTTACGCATCTACTGCACTTGAGCGCGGTACGTTGAAAATAAAGTCGATGCAGATAACGTGGTTGCCGATTCAGGGCCCGGAGCAAAAAGCGGCGCGAGCGAAAGCTTCTGAATACATGTCAGCGCTGATTCGCACTTTTACCCCGTCGCTTTCAAAACCGCAAAGCGTGGCAAAACTCACCAAATTACTCAGCGATGGAAAGAACAAACGTTATTACGCGCAAACTGATGGCGCTATTCGCTATGTTGTTGCGGATAACGGTGAAAAGGGGCTTACCTTCGCAGTTGAACCGATTAAGCTGACGCTATCTGAAACGCTTAACAACGGCGAATAAATGACAAAAAGCAAAGCCTTTCCCTTGTTGAGTCTCTATACTGTTTCACAGACCATGCTGCCTGAACGGCAGCGATTCTTTTATTAGTTTGACCTTGTGGAGAATTAAGATGCGACATCCTTTGGTGATGGGTAACTGGAAACTGAACGGCAGCAAGCACATGGTACACGAGCTGATTGCTGGCTTACGCAAAGAACTGGCTGGCGTTGCTGGCTGTGGCGTTGCTATCGCTCCTCCAACAATGTACCTGGATCTGGCTAAACACGCCGCTTCTGGCAGCCACATCATTCTTGGTGCTCAGAACGTTGACCTGAACCTGTCTGGCGCATTCACTGGCGAAGTTTCCGCAGAAATGCTGAAAGATGTTGGTGCTAAATACATCATCATCGGTCACTCAGAGCGTCGTACATACCACGCAGAGTCTGACGAATTGATCGCTAAAAAATTCGCTATTTTGAAAGAAGTTGGCCTGATCCCAGTACTGTGCATCGGTGAAACTGAAGCAGAAAACGAAGCTGGCAAAACTGAAGAAGTTTGCGCACGTCAAATTGACGCAGTTCTGAAAACTCAAGGTGCTGCGGCATTCGAAGGCGTTGTAATCGCTTACGAACCAGTATGGGCAATCGGTACTGGCAAATCTGCAACTCCAGCGCAGGCTCAGGCAGTTCACAAATTCATTCGTGACCACATTGCTAAAGCTGATGCGAAAGTTGCTGAACAAGTGATCATCCAGTACGGCGGTTCCGTAAACGACAAAAATGCTGCAGAGCTGTTTGCTCAGCCGGACATCGATGGTGCCTTGGTTGGCGGCGCATCTCTGAAAGCTGACGCTTTCGCCGTTATCGTTAAAGCTGCGGCTGAAGCGAAACAAGCGTAAGTATTCTCGCTTAGAAATATTAAGGCTCTGCTCCGGCAGGGCCTTTATTTTTTCAACAATCCGCAATCGTGATCTTGTAGCTGTTCGGCAGAAGCCAGATTCAGACGCAGTAAATTCCGCTCCGTCGCCAACGTTATCCATTCCCCATTTGGCAATTTCGCCATCGCCAGACTGTAACGGCCCATATGCTCACGAGCTTGTGAAAGCTGAGATGCCAACATAATAAACGGGCTACGTTGTGAAAATTCAGCGGCGCTGACTTTTCTGGCGATGTACTGATTTCCGACTAGTGATTCCGGGAATGCCTGCCATTGGTTGCTCAGCGTATTTGCATACTGATTCAACTGCCCACGCACATCTGCCCGCAGACAAGAAATATGAATATGAAGCTGGTTTTGAGTGCGGCCTGACGTGGAGTTTATCGTCAGCGAAACCACATCATCAGGTACATGCGACCCACGGCGAACACTCATCATTTCGCGCTGCTGCCACGCCAGCCAGAAGAAATTGGGGGTTTGCGCCTGCAATAGCTCAGGGCTTTCCATCCCTTTCATTTTCGCTGTGGGCATCAGCAGGTATTGAAGCGGGCCATGAATATCTTTCAGGAGCACGAATCCCGATGGCAAATTCACTTTGGCGCACGGTTCGGGGTTTTGATTTTTTTGCTGATTGGGTACGCATTGCTGGCTGACGATACGCCAGAGCGCATCCGGGTGATGCAGGTATTGCCGCAGACTAAACCAGGCGATAGCGGCAACAATCAACAGGAATATAGTGACAACTACCGTGCGTCGACACCGCAGCATTGAAACCTCAGGGGACTGGAGAGAGTTGCTCAGCGTAACGCAAACGGCGGGAACTCAAAAGCAAGACGGCCCCAAACGGGGCCGTCTTTAAACTTAACGCTGACTAATCTGATCGAAGGTTCCGCCATTCGAGAAGTGTTCTTTCTGCGCTTTTGTCCAGCCGCCAAACTCTTCATCAATGGTGTACAACTTCAGTTTAGGGAAGGCGTTTTCATATTTCTTTGCAACATCCGCATTACGTGGGCGGTAGTAATTCTTCGCTGCAATTTCCTGGCCTTCCGGCGAGTAGAGGTATTTCAGGTAAGCCGCTGCCACTTCCTGAGTGCCTTTTTTATCCACGACTTTATCGACTACTGATACGGTCGGTTCAGCCAGAATAGACTCACTCGGAGTGATAATTTCAAACTTATCTTTCCCCAGCTCTTTGGTTGCCAGCAGTGCTTCGTTTTCCCAGGCAATCAACACATCACCAATATTACGCTCAACGAAGGTATTGGTTGAACCACGCGCGCCAGAATCCAGCACTTCAACGTTCTTATACAGTGCCTTAACGAAATCCTGAGCTTTGGCCTGGTCGTTGTTGTTGTGATGCAGGGCATATCCCCATGCAGCAAGATAGTTCCAACGTGCACCACCGGAGCTTTTCGGGTTCGGGGTAATAACTGAAACGCCCGGTTTAATCAGATCGTTCCAGTCATGAATTTGTTTCGGGTTACCTTTGCGCACCAGGAAAACGATGGTTGAAGTGTAAGGCGCGGAGTTATCCGGCAGGCGCTTGATCCAGTTTTTATCGATACGGCCACGCTCAGCAATTGCATCAACATCATATGCCAGCGCCAAGGTTACGACATCAGCTTCAATACCATTGATTACCGATGTGGCTTGTTTACCGGAACCACCATGAGACTGGCGGATAACGACGTTATCGCCGGTTTGTTGTTTCCAGTGTGCACTGAATGCCTTGTTGTACTCGTCATAAAGTTCGCGAGTGGGATCGTATGAAACGTTAAGTAACTGAATATCTTTTGCCAGTACGCTGGTTGACGCCAACAGCAATGTAAGTCCAACTCCCCACTTATTCATCGTTCGCTCTCTTTAATCAGATTTGATGAAAGCAGCGTGCCAGATTTTTAACCATTCATTAAAGAATAAAAAAAGATTGGCTATAACTATTGAGCATATAACAAACGATAAAAAGCCGGGTTTCCCCGGCTTCAATTTTCACTGATAGTGAATTAGTAGAGTTTCTTTGCGCAATCCAGCCAGTCACCTTTGAACGGACGCTTCATACTTTCGATAGCGTCGATGATGTCGTGGTGAACCAGTTTCTCATTCTGAATGCCTACGCAACGGCCGCCGTGGCCTTGCAGCAGCAGTTCGATGGAGTAAGCGCCCATGCGGGAAGCCAGAATACGGTCGTAAGCAACCGGTGAACCGCCGCGCTGAATGTGGCCCAGAACGGTGGCGCGAGTTTCGCGTTTGGTTTCTGTCTCGATATATTGAGCCAGCTCGTCGATATCGCAGATGTGCTCGGTAATCGCCACGATTGCGTGCTTTTTACCTTTAGCGATACCCGCTTTGATTTCTTCAACCAGGTCTTCGCGATTGAACTCAACTTCTGGCAGGACAACAAACTCACAGCCACCCGCAATTGACGCAGCTAAGGTCAGATCGCCACAGTAACGGCCCATCACTTCCACGATAGAAATACGCTGGTGGGAGGAAGAAGTGTCACGCAGACGGTCGATGGCTTCTACGACTGTTTCCAGTGCGGTGAAGAAACCGATGGTGTAATCAGTGCCTTTGATGTCGTTATCAATGGTGCCTGGCAGGCCGATGCATGGGAAGCCCATTTCGGTCAGACGCATAGCACCCATATAGGAACCATCGCCGCCGATAACAACCAGCGCATCAATCCCGCGTTTTTTCAGATTCTCGATAGCCACTTCACGGATTTTTTCATCACGAAACTCCGGGAAACGAGCGGAACCCAGGAATGTACCGCCGCGGTTAATCATATCGGACACGCTATAACGGTCCAGATTCACCATGCGATCTTCGTACAAGCCGAGATAGCCATCATAAACACCTACGACTTCCAGACCTTCCGACAATGCTGCGCGCACCACACCACGAATCGCGGCGTTCATACCCGGCGCATCACCGCCACTCGTCAACACACCAATTTTTTTGATCATGACTACCTCTGAACTTTTGAATGCAAATTAATCCTGTTGCCGGAAACGGCCTGCGGCATGCCGAGGCGTCGACTCTGCTACAAATAGTATAACAACCGCTTCTTGCTGAATTGATTCAGGTCAGGCCATATGCCGGTATCTTAACCACAAAACGTCGGTTCAGCCTGACCTTACAACGAAAAATTAAAGCTCAAAATGCCCTTGTTGCTGCGTCGGAACAACCGAGCAGGGGTCTTGGTGAATAATCACATCTGACCCAGGGAAGCGACGCAATATCGCTTGCTCCACTTGTTCGGCGATAACATGCGCCTGAACCAGTGGTAGATTGTCTTCCATTTCAATATGGACTTGAATAAAGCGGGTCGGCCCTGACTGCCGCGTACGTAAGTCATGCGCCCCTTTGACCCCTGGCCATGCATTGATGATATCAATAATTGCCTGACGTTCATCATCCGGTAATGCACGGTCCAAAAGAGATTGTACGGCTTCATGCCCCATTCGAATCGCGTTATATAAAATATAGACGCCAATACCTAAAGCAAAGATCGAATCCGCACGGTGCCAGCCATACCAGGACAGCGCCAATGCAACGAGAATTGCTCCGTTCATCATAACATCAGACTGATAATGAAGCATATCTGCCCGAACGGCCTGACTTTGCGTCTTTCTCACGACCCAGCGCTGGAAGGTCACAAGTATTAACGTGCTGAATAATGCAATGACCGTGACTACGACACCAACTAAAGGTTGTTTCATCTGTGACGGTTCAGCTAAATGTTGGATCCCCGTCAAAAACAGGAATAGTGCAGAACCTGAAATAAACATACTTTGCGCGAGTGCTGCCAGCGATTCCGCTTTGCCATGGCCAAAGGTATGCTCTTCATCCGCCGGTTGCAGTGAGTAACGTACGACAAGAAGGTTAGTCAGCGACGCAGCAATGTCCACCAGCGAATCCACCAATGCCGCCAGAATACTGACCGAACCGGTATACCACCAGGCGAAAATCTTGATCAAAAGTAACAATGATGCCATTACCGTTGCCGCGATTGCTGCACGGCTGACCAGTTTCCCATATTGTTGATTCATAGGGGCTCCAGCAAATGATTGCTGGCTAGTATAGCGGATTCATCTGAACCTTCAGGCAAAAAAAACCCGCCTGTTAAGGCGGGGAAGACAGGGATGGTGTCTATGGCAAGGAAAACAGGGTTTGTTACTGGTTACTATGCTTACTGCTACTACTCAGTGCCTGCATCGAAGACATCTGTTGCAGGTCCGCCAGTTCACGGAATTGATCCATGCGCTGTTGGTGTTTGTTATTTAAAACGGCCTGTTGCTCAGGACTTAACAAGCGGTACATTTGATTGCGTACTTTCGCCATTTCAACCTGGCGAGTCACTTGTTCTTGTGCCATTTTTTCAGCCTGGACACGCACTGCCGTTTCATCAAAATTGTCTGCGGTGACCAGATTATGCATGGTCTCCATTTCGCTTACATTCACGGGTGGGCTATCATGCCGTGCCCGTTGCATAAGATCGCGCATTTGTTGGCGCTGTTGTTCGGTAAGGTTTATCCCATCGAACATATGGCTCTGGAGGTGATTACGCTTTACTAAACCTTCACCGCCCTGGTACCAGTTATCGCTGGCCGGTAACTCTTTGGCTTGGCTCGCCAGGGTTATCAGAGTCAATGTAGAGGCCATGACGGCAGCGGTAACATTGCGCATCACTTGCTCCTGAAATCATCTGTGCTGCGATTCAACGAGATTCAGTCTACGATTCCCGCTGCAAACTAGCGTCAGGGGGTGTAAAACAACGTAAAGTCATAGATTAGCGCGCCTTGATGACGTAATTTCTGCCTCGGAGGTAATTTAACAATGAATAAAATTCTGCTAGTTGATGATGACCGAGAGCTTACTTCCCTGTTAAAGGAACTGCTCGACATGGAAGGTTTTAACGTAATTGTTGCCCACGACGGCGAACAAGCGTTGGAACTTCTTGATGACACCATTGACCTTTTATTGCTCGACGTGATGATGCCAAAGAAAAATGGCATTGATACATTGAAAGAGTTGCGCCAGTCACACCAGACCCCAGTCATTATGCTAACAGCGCGAGGAAGTGAGTTGGATCGCGTTCTCGGCCTCGAGCTGGGTGCCGATGACTATCTGCCGAAACCATTCAACGATCGTGAGCTGGTGGCTCGTATACGCGCTATTTTACGTCGTTCACACTGGAGTGAGCAGCAACAAAACAGTGACAGTGGCTCACCGACTGTCGAAGTTGACGGTTTAAGCCTTAACCCAGGCCGCCAGGAAGCCAGCTTTGATGGACAAGCGCTGGATTTGACCGGTACCGAATTCACCCTGCTCTATTTGCTGGCGCAGCATCTGGGCCAGGTAGTTTCACGCGAACATTTAAGCCAGGAAGTTCTGGGTAAACGCCTGACACCTTTCGACCGCGCAATCGACATGCATATTTCCAATTTGCGTCGTAAATTGCCGGACCGCAAAGACGGTCATCCGTGGTTTAAAACATTACGTGGCCGCGGCTACCTGATGGTGTCTGCTTCATGATAAGTAGCCTTACCGCGCGTATTTTTGCCATCTTCTGGTTGACGTTGGCGTTAGTGCTGATGCTAGTGCTGATGCTGCCTAAACTGGATTCGCGTCAAATGACCGAATTGATGGAGAATGAGCAACGTCAAGGCATCATGATTGAACAGCATGTCGAAGCGGAACTTGAAAACGATCCCCCAAATGACTTGATGTGGTGGCGTCGCTTGTTCCGGGCCATTGATAAATGGGCACCGCCGGGTCAGCGTTTGTTACTCGTGACCAGCGAAGGGCGAGTTATTGGCGCCCAGCGCAATGAAATGCAGATCATTCGTAACTTTATCGGCCAGTCTGATAACGCCGATCATCCGCAAAAGAAAAAATACGGTCGTGTAGAATTGGTGGGGCCATTCGCTGTGCGTGATGGTGAGGATAACTACCAGCTCTACCTGATTCGCCCTGCAAGTAATTCCCAGTCTGATTTTATTAACCTGCTGTTTGATAGACCTTTACTGTTACTCATTGTCACGATGTTGGTCAGTTCGCCGCTGCTGTTATGGCTGGCGTGGAGCCTGGCAAAACCGGCACGTAAGTTGAAAAACGCGGCGGATGAAGTGGCTCAGGGGAATTTGCGTCAGCATCCTGAACTTGAATCCGGGCCGCAAGAGTTTCTCGCCGCCGGAGCCAGTTTTAACCAGATGATTACCGCGCTGGAAAGGATGATGACAAGCCAACAAAGGTTGTTGTCTGATATTTCCCATGAACTGCGTACCCCGCTAACCCGTTTGCAGTTAGGCACAGCTTTGTTGCGCCGCAAAACGGGTGAAAGCAAGGAGCTGGAGCGCATCGAAACGGAAGCTCAGCGTCTTGATGGCATGATCAACGACTTGTTAGTGATGTCCCGCAACCAGCAGAAAAACGCGCTGGCGAGCGAGACGATGAAAGCCAATCAAATTTGGTCCGAAGTGCTGGATAACGCCGCCTTTGAAGCCGAACAGATGGGCAAATCGCTGGAAGTGACTTATCCGCCAGGCCCGTGGTTGATGTACGGTAACCCTAACGCACTGGAAAGCGCGTTGGAGAACATCGTCCGCAACGCATTACGTTACTCGCATACCAAAATCGCCGTTAACTTCTCCGTTGATAATAAAGGGATTACTGTCACGGTGGATGATGATGGCCCAGGCGTCAGCCCGGAAGATCGTGAGCAAATTTTCCGTCCGTTCTATCGCACAGACGAAGCGCGCGATCGCGAATCTGGTGGAACTGGGTTGGGGCTTGCGATTGTAGAAACTGCCGTTCAGCAACATCGTGGTTGGGTGAAAGCCGATGACAGCCCGTTGGGCGGATTGCGGTTAGTGCTTTGGCTGCCGCTGTATCATCGTTAATTTTTAGCCATAAAGAACAGGTTCTTCGGGGCCTGTTTTCCTTCCTCCCATAAATTGATATTCTGCGCGCCAGGTCTTATGGGGGCAGTATGCTAAATATCGTTTTGTTTGAACCAGAAATCCCACCCAATACCGGGAATATTATTCGTCTATGCGCCAATACCGGCTTCCGGTTGCATATCATCGAGCCGACAGGCTTTGGCTGGGACGATAAGCGTCTACGCCGCGCAGGGCTAGATTATCATGAGTTTGCAGCCGTTAATCGCCATCACAACTATGACGCATTTTTAGCGGCGGAAAACCCACAACGAATTTTTGCATTAACCACAAAGGGTACGCCTGCGCACAGCGCAGTAAGCTATCAGGATGGGGATTATTTGGTGTTTGGCCCGGAAACGCGCGGCCTGCCAGCAACGATTCTTGATGCTTTGCCTGCTGAGCAAAAAATCCGTATTCCGATGATGCCGGATAGCCGCAGCATGAATTTGTCGAACGCAGTATCGGTGGTGGTGTATGAAGCGTGGCGCCAGCTTGGGTATCCCGGCGCCGTTCTGAGAAGTTAGATTCCGTCGCCGTACTCGAAGCCGTTGTTGGCTCCGTTGAAGTGCTGATCCATATCGATGGCAGGCATATCGCTTTCAGGCTTGCCAACAATTCGCGCAGGAACGCCAGCCGCCGTGGTATGAGGCGGCACTGGTTGTAACACCACAGAACCCGCACCAATTTTCGCCCCGCGCCCAATTTCAATGTTGCCGAGGATTTTTGCCCCGGCACCAATCATCACGCCTTCACGAATTTTCGGGTGTCGATCACCGCTGGTTTTGCCGGTACCGCCCAGCGTTACCGACTGCAAAATAGACACGTCGTTTTCGACGATGGCCGTTTCACCGATCACAATGCCGGTGGCGTGATCGAGCATGATCCCACAGCCAATTTTCGCCGCTGGGTGAATATCTACCTGAAATGAAACCGAAACCTGATTTTGCAGGAATATCGCCAAAGCCCTGCGCCCCTCCTTCCACAGCCAATGGCCGATACGGTAGGACTGCAAAGCATGAAAACCTTTCAGGTATAACAGCGGGGTAGAATATTTATCGACTGCCGGGTCACGGGTGCGCACGGCCTGAATATCACAGGCAGCGGAGGCAATCATTTGTGGCTCTGCCGCATAGGCTTCTTCGACAACTTCACGAATCGCAATGGCTGGCATAATTGGTGAGGCAAGTTTATTGGCGAGCATATAGCTCAGCGCACTGCCCAGGTTTTCGTGCTTGAGGAGAGTTGCGTGGTAAAAACTGGCCAACATCGGTTCACAATCGGCAAGCGCTCGCGCTTCGGCTTTAATGTTGCTCCACACCAGATCCAGTTCTTCAGACGACATTGCTCTCTCCAGACAGAAAAACAGCGCCCGGCACAAAGTACCGGAACGCTTCAGTTATTGCGGTTGTGTTGTTCCATCAAGTCGTAGCTATTTTTTTAGCCTGAGTTCCGTTCATCCTTGCGCGTTCGACCCAGCAACGTCAATGCTGCCTCGCGAGCGTTTTTTCCGCAATACAATACCTGATAAATTTCCTCGGTTATTGGCATTTCAACGCCAAAACGCGCCGCCAACTCCCGAACTTCTTTGGTATTACGGTAACCTTCAACCACCTGACCGATTTGCTGCTGTGCCGAATCCACATCCGCACCCTGCCCCAGCGCCATGCCAAAGCGACGGTTACGTGACTGGTTATCGGTACACGTCAATACCAGGTCGCCCAAGCCAGCCATTCCCATGAACGTTTCAGGGTCAGCGCCTAAAGCACTACCAAGACGTGTCATTTCCGCAAGACCGCGAGTGATTAGCGCCGTACGAGCATTCGCGCCGAAGCCAATACCGTCAGACATGCCCGCGCCAATCGCAATCACGTTCTTCACCGCACCGCCCAACTGCACGCCGATGAAATCCGGGTTGCTGTAAACACGGAAGCTTTTGCCGCAGTGCAGCAATTGCTGGAGATCCTGAGCGAAGGTTTCGTCGGTTGCTGCCAGCGCAATTGCCGTTGGTAAACCCGCTGCCAGCTCTTTGGCAAACGTAGGGCCGGAAATCACCGCCAGAGGAATATCATCCCCTAACGCTTCACGCGC
The DNA here is from genome assembly GCF_902500225.1 of Buttiauxella massiliensis. Classification (GTDB taxonomy): domain Bacteria; phylum Pseudomonadota; class Gammaproteobacteria; order Enterobacterales; family Enterobacteriaceae; genus Buttiauxella; species Buttiauxella massiliensis. Next base: position 60,524 of record NZ_LR722660.1, read on the forward strand.
CACGTCTTGCAACAGACGACCGGTTTCCGCTTCCAGACCTTTAGTCGCCCAGACGATACGAGCATCAGCACGCATCAGCGGTTTAATTTGACGCAGCACTTCGCCAAATACATGGCTCGGTACGACTACCAGAATATTACGGCTGGCCGCCAAAGCTTTCGCTAAGTCGCTTTCAAGGTGAAGAGTGTCAGGGAAAGGTACGTCAGGAAGAAACGCGGCATTACAGCGATCGGCCTGCAATACAGCAAGGTGTTTAGGGTCATGGCCCCACAGTACAACGTGGTGACCATTACGCGCCAGTGTGATGGCAAGAGCGGTGCCGTACGAGCCGGCACCGATCACAGTCATTGAAGCATTAAGGCTGTTCATCAGGCATCCTGATGGTTTTCAGCACCTTCGCCTTCGCCAGATTGCTGCTGCAGGTAGCTCATGAACAGCGCATCGAAGTTAACCGGTGCAAGGTTCAGCTGCGGGAAGGTGCCACGAGAAACCAGGCTAGTGATTGCTTCACGTGCATAAGGGAACAGAATGTTCGGGCAGTACGCACCCAGGCAATGGGCCATCTGCGGACCTTCGATCCCACCGATGGAGAAGATACCAGCCTGCTGAACTTCACACAGGAACGCAGTGTCTTCACCCAATGTTGCGGTCACGGTTACACGCAACACAACTTCATAAACGTCGTCTGCCAGTTGGCTTGAAGCAGTATCGAGATCCAGCTTCACTTCAGGCTGCCAGTCTTTCTGGAATACGTGTGGTGCATTTGGTGCTTCGAAAGAGATGTCCTTGGTGTAGACACGCTGAATCTGGAAAGCCATTTCTGTGTTGTTTTGTTCTGACATTGTTAAACCCTTAAAAAATTAATACGTCCTTTAAACGGCAGTAAGCGACAAAGGAACTGCACTAGCGCAGCAGGGGATCGAGTCCACCACGAGCGTCGAGTGCATACAAGTCATCGCAACCACCAATGTGCTGTGCATCAATAAAAATCTGCGGCACTGTGGTGCGCCCACTGCGTTTAATCATCTCTTCACGCTTAACAGCATCGCCATCAATCGCTAATTCCTGAAACTTGACCCCTTTGCTTTGCAGCAGGTCTTTTGCACGATGGCAAAATGGACAGGTTGCTTTAGTGTAGATTTCAATATTCGCCATGGTTTTACCTCAGTGTGCGTAGCATTATTTACCGCGAACTAATGGCAGGTTTTCCCCGCTCCAGCCAGCAATACCTTCTTTCAGCAAAGTCACCTTTTCAAAACCAGCTTTCGTCAATAACGCCGCTGATTCCTGAGAGGAAATACCATTACCACAAACGACGATCACAGGCTGCGCTTTATGTTTTTCCAGCTCACCGAAGTTGCCACTTTTAATATCAGTGGTCAGTACATTCAATGAGTTAGCGATATGACCTTTACGGTAATCATCACGCGAACGCACGTCGACAACAATGGCATCTTCTTTGTTGATAAGGCGTGTTGCTTCACCACGGGTGATGACCTTAACTTTAGAGGTTAAACCTTTAAAGGTCATGAAAAGTACGGCGGCCAGTAAGCCAACCCACGCCAGACTAAGTATGGGATGGCGACTCACGAATTGCATAATTTCTTGCATGGGGGGGTGTAACTCCCGACTAAGTAATATGAAAAAACCAGGTGAGGAGTATACATTTGCGTTGTGCCAAATACAGCCAGTCTGCGCCAGGTAATGTAGATTCTGCGGACTGTTACGAAAAAAATTACCGCAACGACGTAAAACCGATCACAATCCAGCCTCTTTCTTTGATCTTCTGCGGCTATTTACCCCGCAGCCTGTAGTAAAATTACGCAAATTTTGTCTTTGACTTAGAGGTTGTCGCAATGTCAGTTACTAAAAAACCTATGGTTCTGGTGATTCTGGATGGTTATGGTCACCGCGAAGAGCAGCAGGATAACGCTATTCTGAATGCTAAAACCCCGGTTATGGATAGCCTGTGGGCCCAGCGCCCACACACTTTGATCAACGCATCTGGCCTGGAAGTCGGTCTGCCAGAAGGCCAAATGGGTAACTCCGAAGTTGGCCACGTAAACCTCGGCGCAGGCCGCATTGTTTACCAGGATCTGACTCGTCTGGATGTTGAAATTAAAGAACGTACTTTCTTTGCCAACCCAACGCTGACTGCGGCTGTAGACAAAGCCGTTGCCGCTGGCAAAGCGGTTCACATCATGGGCCTGGCATCAGCCGGTGGCGTTCACAGCCACGAAGAACATATTCTGGCGATGATTGAACTGGCAGCAGAACGAGGTGCTGAAGCAATCTACCTGCACGCATTCCTGGATGGTCGCGATACCCCGCCACGCAGCGCTGAATCCTCTCTGAAGAAGTTTGCCGACAAGTTTGCCGCACTGGGCAAAGGTCGCGTTGCGTCCCTGATTGGCCGTTACTACGCTATGGACCGCGACAACCGTTGGGATCGCGTTGAACTGGCTTACGACCTGCTGACTCTGGCTCAAGGCGAATACCAGGCAGAAACCGCTGTTGCGGGTCTGGAAGCAGCTTACGCTCGCGATGAGAACGACGAATTCGTTAAACCGACTGTGATTCGTGCAGAAGGTGAAGCAGATGCAGCCATGAACGACGGCGATGCTCTGATCTTCATGAACTTCCGTGCGGACCGTGCTCGTCAAATCACCCGTACTTTCGTTAATGCTGACTTCGACGGTTTTGCCCGTAAGAAAGTGGTTAACTTCGGCGATTTCGTGATGCTTACCGAATATGCAGCAGACATCAAAGCCGCTTGCGCTTATCCACCAGCTTCACTGACCAATACCTTTGGCGAGTGGATGGCGAAGCACGATAAAACTCAGTTGCGCATCTCCGAAACTGAAAAATATGCTCACGTTACCTTCTTCTATAACGGTGGCGTTGAAGAACCATTTGCTGGCGAAGACCGCATTCTGATTAACTCTCCGAAAGTTGCGACTTATGACATGCAACCGGAAATGAGCTCCGCAGAATTGACCGAAAAACTGCTGGCAGCGATCGGCAGCGGCAAGTACGACACCATCATTTGTAACTATCCAAATGGCGATATGGTGGGTCATACCGGTGTTTACGAAGCGGCTATCGCAGCAATCGAAGCGCTGGATAACTGTATTGCTCAGGTTGTTTCTGCAGTTGAAAACGTGGGTGGGCAATTGCTGATCACCGCTGACCACGGTAACGCAGAACAGATGGCTGACCCGGCAACTGGCCAGGCGCACACCGCGCATACCAGCCTGCCTGTTCCATTGATTTATGTGGGCGATCGTAGTGTGAAAGCGGTAGAAGGCGGCAAGCTTTCTGATATCGCACCAACTATGTTGAGCCTGATGGGTATGGAAATCCCGCAAGAGATGACTGGCAAGCCGCTGTTCATCGTGGAATAATCCCTCCCCATGAGGGGAAAGGCGATTTTTTCAATAACATGGGCCGTGAAAACGAAACTGTTTTCAGTCAGGCCTGTGATGTACGCCAGCGTGTTAAGCGCTGGCGTATTGTTATGCCCCTCGATCAGCCATGCCGACGATCGCGCCGAGTTAAAATCTATCCAGCAGGATATTGCTACTCAAGAACGTGCGGTACGCCAGCAACAGCAACAACGCTCTACATTACTCGCTCAACTCCAGGCACAAGAAAAAGCTATCGCCGAAGCCAGCCGCAAGCTGCGCGATACGCAAAACACGCTTGCCGAACTCAACCGCCAAATCGACACCATGAATGCTTCACTCGCGAAACTGCAAAAGCAGCAGGCCTCGCAGGAACGCAATCTGGCCGCACAACTCGACGCTTCTTTCCGTCAGGGTCAACACACCGGCATTCAGCTAATTTTAAGCGGTGAAGAAAGTCAGCGCGGGCAACGCTTGCAGGCCTATTTTGGTTACCTGAACGCAGCGCGTCAGGAAACTATCGAGAACCTAAAGCAAACCAAAGCGGAAGTTGACGAGCAAAAAGCGAGTCTGGAGTCTAAGCAAACCGAACAACAGACATTGCTCTACGAACAGCAAGCCCAGCAAACCAGGCTGGAAAGTGCCCGTAACGAGCGCAAAAAGACGCTATCCACTCTCGAATCTTCTTTGCAGCAAGATCAGCAAAAGCTGAGCGAAATGCGCCAGAACCAATCCCGCTTGCAGGGGCAAATTGCCCGTGCAGAAGCCGCCGCTAAGGCTCGAGCAGAAAAAGAAGCTCGCGAAGCTGAACAGGTTCGCGATCGCCAAAAAGAAGCGAGCAGCAAAGGCAGTACTTACAAACCGACCGAAAGTGAACGCTCGCTGATTTCACGTACAGGTGGTTTGGGTGCCGCTCGTGGGCAAGCTTTCTGGCCGGTCCGCGGTTCAATCCTTCATCGTTATGGCGAACAGCTCCAGGGTGAACTACGTTGGAAAGGGATTGTTATCGCCGCTGGTGAAGGCACTGAAGTTAAAGCCATTGCCGATGGACGCGTAATTCTTGCCGACTGGTTGCAGGGCTATGGCCTGGTTGTCGTGGTAGAACACGGCAAAGGCGATATGAGTTTGTACGGTTACAACCAAAGCGCGTTGGTTAATGTTGGAACACAAGTTCGCGCCGGCCAGGCTATTGCTCTGGTGGGTAACAGTGGTGGTCAGGGCCGCCCGTCACTTTATTTCGAAATTCGCCGCCAGGGCCAGGCAGTCAATCCACAACCGTGGTTGGGAAGATAAGTTTTGCTTCAATTCCGTCGTGTGTTTTTCTCTCTCGTCAGCACACTTATGCTGACAACCCCTGTTTACGCCGGAAAGCTGGCAATCGTTATAGATGACTTCGGTTATCGCCCCGCACAAGAAAACCAGGTTATAGCACTCCCCTCTAATATTTCCGTGGCTGTTTTACCCAACGCCCCTCACGCCCGCGAAATGGCAACCAAAGCGCACAATGCCGGGCATGAAGTGCTAATCCATTTACCGATGGCTCCGCTCAGCAAACAGCCGCTGGAAAAAGATACTTTGCGCCCGGATATGAGCAGCGGCGAAATCGAACGCATTATTCGCGAAGCGGTTAATGATGTTCCTTATGCTGTGGGACTCAATAACCATATGGGCAGCGCGATGACATCCAGCCTGTTTGGCATGCAAAAAGTGATGCAGGCGCTGGGGCAATATAATCTCTATTTCCTCGACAGCATGACGATTGGCAATAGCCAGTCAATGCGGGCGGCAGCGGGAACTAACGTCAAGGTTATCAAACGCAAAGTGTTCCTCGACGATACGCAAAACGAAGCCGATATCCGTTTCCAGTTTAATCGTGCAGTAGAGTTAGCGCGCCGAAATGGCTCTGCGATAGCCATCGGCCACCCGCATCCAACAACCGTGCGCGTATTGCAACAGATGGTGTACAACCTGCCTTCAGATATTACGTTGGTCCGCCCGAGCAGCTTGTTGAACGAACCGCAGGTTGATACCTCGAAACCAAACAATACTCGCCCTGTAGTGCCCGGCAAACCGACAGAGCAACCGCGTAATCCATTTAAAGGCATTAGTTTGTGCAAACCGAAACAACCTTTGCAACCTGTCTATGCCACTACGTTCTTTACTGTGTTGAGTGAAAGCATCAGCCAGAGCCAATTAATGCAATATATGCAGCATCAGTGGCAGGGCTGGGGAAAAAGCACATCCACAGTTGGAAATGTCGCGGGATAGTTATCACGGTTGATAGCCCTTATAATGCCGCGTTGAATAAAGCTACAGGAGTCGGTTTACGATGACGCAACAGCGGCATAAAATTCTCTTGCTGGATAACGGTAAAGAGTGGGGCGGCGGTACCAACAGTATGTTGGAACTGCTCAAACGTATTGACCGCCAACGGTTTGATATCACGTGCTGCTTTTACTACAACTATGCGCGCGGTGAAGGTGAAACCATTGAGAAAGTGCTGAAGAGCATTCAGATTCCTGTCATTTTTATTCCACAACGCAAGCAACCTGGCTGGGCAAAAATCTGCAAGGAAGTTGCTCGCTCATTTTTGTTTTTCAGCAAGTCAGGGCGCAAAAAAGTCACCGCATATATTGATGAGCAATGGCGCATCAAACCTAACGCGATGGCATTGCGTGAGCGGTTGCAGAAAGATGGCTACGAAATTCTCTATATGAATAACCAGCCTGGCTCTAACCTGGAAGGATATCTGGCCGCCGAGCCGCTCAATGTTGCGGTAGTACAGCACTGCCGTATCGAACCAGTAATGAGTCAGGCGATTACAAAAATCGTCAACCGCACAGGCGACGCTATAATCGCCGTCTCTCATGGCGTGGAAAGCGTGCTGCTTAACCACGGCGTGAAAAGATCTCTCTGCACGACTGTTCCTAACGCCATTGATATTCACCAGCCCTTACCTTCTGGCGAGGCGGTACGTCGCTCGTTGGACATTGGCGACGATACATTTTTGTTTGGTAGTATCGGGTCACTTATCCCAAGAAAATCCTGCCACCATACGTTGGAAGCTTTGCACCGTTTTCAGCAGCAACATCCCGACGCAAAATGGAAATTTGTTCTGGTAGGCGAAGGGGCCGATCGCGAAAAACTACAGCGCCAGGCCGCTGATTATGGATTTGCCGATCGGGTTATCTTTACCGGCTTTCGTAACAACCCCCTGGATTATCTGGCCGCATTTGATGTCTTTATTCTGGCATCGAAAAGCGAAGGGTTACCGCGTGTGGTGCTCGAATCCATGCTGCTTAAAACCGTGGTGATCGGTTCAAATGTGACGGGGACGGCAGAGTTAATCGACTCCGGACGTACCGGTCTGATTTATCCTTATGGCGATACCGTTATGCTCGCTTCGCATCTTCAGCAAGTATGGCAAGATAGCGCATTACGTGATGCCCTTACACAAGCCGCCTACCAACGCGTGATTGATAACTATGCGATCGAACACTATGTTGCCGGTGTCGAAGCCGTACTTGGCGCAGTAAAACCAACCCGGAATGAATATGTTTAAATTTCTGAACCCAAAATATCGCCATATTACGGCGCGACATAATATCCCTTTAGCACAGGCGGCAAGCGGAGCTAAAACCGTTCCTGTCACTTCTGTTGTAATCCCATGTGTCGGCGAAGATTATATTGAGGAAGGTACGCTTTCGGCTATTTTTGCCGAGAGTTTCGCACCACTGCTCGAAGAAATCGTCATCGTTTCCGACCAACCGGCCAGTGCTTTTACCGATTTGCCAGGCAAAACCCGAGTCGTCACGCTGAAGGTCCCGGAAAGAGATGACAACTATCGTTTCAAGCAAATCTATCGTAGCCGTTTGATTAAGATTCAAGCGCCACTGTATGCCAGGACCGAAGGCGCGCTGATTATTGACTCGGATTTAAACCTGTTACAGATGCCTGAACTGCAAGTCGAGGAAAATACCCTCTACTCCAGTTTCCGCCAGGGAAAAATGATTGCAAAACTGGCAAATGCACCAGAAGGGAAAGCGCCAGCTTATTATCAGGGTACTATTCGTCCGACTCTCGAACATCACGTCAATAGTGCTTTCCTGGCCGCAACTCGCAGCACCTGGCACCGGCTATGCCCTCTTTGGCTGGCTTTATTCCAGGATACGTGGAAGCTGATGGATGATTCTCAGCCGCCGACAGATCAATTGCCGCTGGCGGCATTGCTCGATTTGCTGGATTTCAAAACAGTGAATTTAGGTGACTGGGTAAACTGGCCGGTATCAAAACGCATTGGTGGCACACCGTCAGTGATTCCAAAAGAAGTCATCGGCGCGCATGGCGGTTTCCCACTTTCTGAATGGCAAAAATATCTGGTTTCGTCGGATAGTGAATTGCTGTTTAAAGGGCAGGATTACACGCGAAAAGTACGTTATCTGACGGATGCTGAAAAGCAGACGGCAAGCGAGTAAAGATGTTAAAAAGGCCGGTTTCCCGGCCTTTTTTAATCAACTCAGCAAGAATTAATCCCAGCTAAGAATGACTTTACCAGACTGCCCGGAACGCATGGCATCAAAACCTTTCTGGAAATCATCGATACCAAAACGGTGAGTGATGATTGGTGACAGATCCAAGCCAGACTGAATCAGCGCCGCCATTTTGTACCAGGTTTCGAACATTTCTCGCCCGTAAATACCTTTGATGAACAAGCCCTTGAAGATGACTTTCGTCCAGTCGATAGACATATCTGACGGAGGAATACCCAGCATCGCAATACGGCCACCGTGATTCATGGTATCGAGCATGGTACGGAATGCCGGTGGAGCACCTGACATTTCCAGACCCACATCAAAACCTTCAGTCATGCCCAACTCTTTCATTACGTCGGTCAGGTTTTCTTTGCTGACGTTCACCGCGCGGGTCACGCCCATTTCACGCGCCAGCTCCAGACGGTATTCGTTCACATCGGTGATCACGACATTACGCGCACCAACGTGTTTAGCGACAGCCGCCGCCATAATACCGATTGGGCCAGCGCCTGAAACCAGCACATCCTCCCCAACCAGATCGAAGGACAGCGCTGTGTGAACAGCGTTGCCGAACGGGTCAAAGATAGAGGCTAAATCGTCTGAGATGTTGTCAGGGATTTTGAAAGCATTGAAAGCAGGCAGCACCAGGTATTCTGCGAAACAACCCGGACGGTTTACACCAACACCTGTTGTGTTACGGCACAAGTGAGTACGGCCGGCACGGCAGTTACGGCAGTGACCACAAGTGATATGGCCTTCACCGGAGACGCGATCGCCAATTTTAAAGCCTTTAACTTCCTGGCCAATACCGACAACTTCACCCACATATTCGTGACCGACAACCATCGGAACCGGAATAGTTTTCTGCGACCATTCGTCCCAGTTATAAATATGCACATCGGTGCCGCAGATTGCGGTTTTACGGATTTTGATCAGCAGATCGTTATGACCCATTTCAGGCGTGGGTGCATCCGTCATCCAGATGCCTTCTTCTGCTTTCAGTTTCGCTAATGCTTTCATGACCGCTCCCTCAGGCGATAACGCCCAACTGTTTACCGATACGCGTAAATGCGTCAACCGCACGTTCAATTTGTTCAGTCGTGTGGGCCGCTGACATCTGAGTACGGATGCGCGCCTGACCTTTTGGTACTACCGGGAAGAAGAACCCAGTGACATAAATGCCTTCTTTTTGCAGTTCACGCGCAAAGTTCTGCGCCACAACCGCTTCACCTAACATCACAGGGATGATGGCGTGATCCGCACCCGCCAGGGTAAAACCTGCTGCGGACATTTTCTCGCGGAACAAACTCGCGTTTGCCCACAGACGAGCACGAATTTCAGCGCCGGTTTCCAGCATTTCCAGAACTTTGATGGATGCTGAAACGATAGCCGGTGCCAAAGAGTTAGAGAAAAGGTATGGGCGAGAGCGCTGGCGCAACCACTCAATCACTTCTTTACGACCCGCTGTATAGCCGCCGGATGCGCCGCCGAGCGCTTTGCCCAACGTGCCGGTAATGATGTCTACACGATCCATCACATCGCAATATTCATGCGTGCCACGACCATTTTCACCGACAAAACCAACCGCGTGAGAATCATCAACCATCACCAGCGCGTCATACTTATCAGCCAGATCGCAAACGCCATTCAGGTTCGCAATCACGCCATCCATAGAGAACACACCGTCGGTGGCAATCATGATATGACGAGCCCCTGCCGCACGCGCTTCTTTCAGGCGAGCCTCAAGTTCTTGCATATCGTTGTTTGCATAGCGATAACGCTGCGCTTTGCACAGACGCACGCCATCAATAATAGACGCGTGGTTCAGGGCATCAGAAATAATCGCATCTTCTGGGCCGAGCAGCGTTTCAAACAGGCCGCCGTTGGCATCGAAGCAGGAAGAGTAAAGAATCGCATCTTCCATTCCGAGGAAGCCCGCAAGTTTACCTTCCAGCTCTTTATGGCTGTCTTGTGTTCCACAAATGAAACGCACAGATGCCATCCCAAAACCATGTGTATCCATGCCCTGCTTTGCGGCATCGATCAGTTGCGGGTGGTTAGCGAGCCCCAGATAGTTATTGGCGCAGAAGTTAATGACATGGCTGCCATCAGCAACGGTAATATCGGCTTGTTGAGCAGAAGTAATGATACGTTCTTCTTTAAACAACCCTTCCGCTCGTGCGGTTTCAAGTTGGGTTGTTAACTGTTGGTAAAAATCTCCGCGCATTGCGATTCTCCAGGCATGGCTAATTTCGACACATATTACCCAAACCTATACCAGGACACGAGATTACGCTTCAATGAAATTGAAATTTGCAGCATAAATCACGAGGCGTAGAAACTTCCTCATATTAGGCGGGTCCATGAATGTAATGGTATGATAAGAGCCATTAGCGCGTGAGGTATTGTGCCTTACGGCCCTCTTTTTTTAAGGTTTTCGCTTATGATTATTGTCACCGGCGGTGCTGGCCTTATTGGCAGCAACATCATTAAGTCACTGAATGATATCGGACATACTGATATCCTGGTGGTCGACAACCTGAAGGATGGCACCAAGTTCGCCAACCTCGTTGATTTGAATATTGCCGACTACATGGATAAAGAAGACTTCTTAATCCAGATTATGGCAGGTGAAGAATTCGGCGATATCGAAGCAATTTTCCATGAAGGTGCTTGTTCTTCCACCACCGAGTGGGATGGCAAGTACATGATGGATAATAACTATCAGTACTCAAAAGAAGTTCTGCATTACTGCCTCGAACGCGAAATTCCATTCCTGTATGCCTCATCAGCCGCAACCTATGGCGGCCGCAACAGCGATTTTATCGAGTCTCGTGAATTCGAGCAGCCGCTGAATGTTTACGGTTACTCCAAATTCCTGTTCGACGAATACGTGCGCCAAATTCTGCCTGAAGCTAACTCCCAGATTACTGGCTTCCGTTACTTCAACGTCTACGGGCCGCGCGAAGGCCATAAAGGCAGTATGGCAAGCGTTGCATTCCATCTGAATACTCAGTTGAACAACGGCGAAAATCCAAAACTGTTTGAAGGCAGCGATAGCTTTAAGCGCGACTTCATTTACGTGGGTGATGTTGCAGCGGTTAACCTGTGGTTCTGGCAGAACGGCGTATCCGGCATCTATAACTGCGGTACCGGTCGTGCGGAATCCTTCCAGGCCGTTGCTGACGCAGCCCTGGCATTCCATAAAAAAGGCAGCATTGAATACATTCCATTCCCGGAAAAACTCAAGGGCCGCTATCAGGCATTTACTCAGGCCGACTTAACCAATCTGCGTGCCGCAGGTTACGACAAGCCATTCAAAACTGTTGCCGAAGGCGTAACAGAATATATGGCCTGGCTGAACCGTGACGCATAAGCAGGTAGCCTGACGTATGAAAATACTGGTGATTGGCCCGTCATGGGTGGGCGACATGATGATGTCGCAAAGTCTCTATCGCACGCTCAAGGCGCGCTATCCCCAGGCAATCATTGATGTGATGGCACCGGCATGGTGCCGTCCATTACTGTCACGTATGCCAGAAGTTAACGAAGCGTTGGCGATGCCACTTGGGCATGGCGCTCTGGAGATTGGCGAACGTCGCCGTCTTGGACACGCCCTGCGTGCTAAACGTTACGATCAAGCCTATGTGCTGCCAAACTCATTCAAATCTGCACTGGTTCCTTTCTTTGCCAATATCCCGCAACGTACCGGCTGGCGCGGTGAAATGCGCTACGGATTGCTCAACGACGCTCGCGTGCTGGATAAGCAAGCCTGGCCATTAATGGTCGAGCGTTACGTTGCGTTAGCCTATGAGAAAGGAGTAATGCAGTCGGCTAAAGATCTCCCCCAGCCGTTGCTATGGCCTAAGTTGCAAGTTAACGAAAGCGAAAAGCTCCAGACGACTGCTGCATTTAGCCTCGATGCCAAACGCCCGATTATTGGTTTCTGCCCTGGTGCTGAATTTGGTCCGGCGAAACGCTGGCCGCATTATCACTACGCAACCCTTGCAGGCAAACTCATTGATGATGGCTATCAAGTTGTGTTGTTTGGTTCGGCAAAAGATAAAGAAGCCGGGAATGATATTGTTGCTGCATTAACCACGCAGCAGCAGGCTTATTGCCGTAATCTGGCGGGAGATACTGAACTCGAGCAAGCCGTCATTTTGATTGCCGCTTGCCAGGCTGTGGTCACCAACGATTCCGGTTTAATGCACGTTGCCGCAGCGCTCAATCGCCCACTTGTTGCGTTATATGGCCCAAGCAGCCCAGACTTTACCCCACCGTTATCGCATAAAGCGCGAGTCATTCGCCTGATTAGCGGCTATCACAAAGTGCGTAAAGGCGACGCCGCAGAAGGCTACCATCAAAGTTTGATTGATATTACTCCTGAGCGAGTCATGGAAGAGCTTGCAGCCTTGCTGCTAGCGGAGAACGAAGCGTAATGCGGGTATTAATCGTCAAAACATCGTCAATGGGTGATGTGCTGCATACTTTGCCTGCGCTGACTGACGCAATGAACGCCATTCCTGGTATCCGCTTCGATTGGGTAGTAGAAGAAGGCTTTGCACAAATCCCCACCTGGCATCCGGCTGTCGATAAAGTTCTTCCAGTGGCGATTCGTCGCTGGCGTAAAAGCTGGTTTTCAACAGCAGTGAAAGCCGAGCGTGCGGCATTCTATCAAGCGCTACGTGTTGAGAATTACGATCTCATCGTTGATGCCCAGGGATTAATAAAGAGCGCTGCTCTGGTGACTCGTAAAGCCCGCGGGACAAAACATGGTATGGACTGGAATAGCGCCCGTGAACCGTTAGCCAGCCTCTTCTACAATCGCCGGCATTCAATCGCGAAACAGCAACATGCAGTGGAACGTACTCGCGAGTTATTTGCCAAAAGTATTGGTTATCAGAAGCCTGAAAAACAAGGTGACTATGCAATAGCCCAGCATTTTCTGGCTACCGCGCCATCAGATATGGGGGGATATATGATTTTCCTTCATGCCACCACACGCGATGAAAAACACTGGCCGGAATCACACTGGCGAGATCTTATTCAATTAATGCACAATACTGGCTTACGTATTAAACTCCCGTGGGGCACAAATCACGAGCACGAACGGGCAATTCGTTTGGCTGAAGGATTTGATAATGTTGAAGTGTTGCCACGTCTGTCCCTTGAACAGGTAGCCAAACAACTTGCTGGAGCCAGAGCTGTTGTCTCCGTCGATACCGGATTAAGCCATCTGACCGCCGCATTAGGTCAGCCAAACATTACATTGTATGGCCCAACCGATCCGGGTTTAATTGGTGGCTACGGTGAAAATCAACATGAAATCAGGGGCGCAGGAAAAAGTATGGCTAACATCACCGCTGTAGACACATTTACCGCACTCCAGAAAATTAGCCACTTAAAGACAGAATAACGATTAATGAGCTATCTAATCCTCTTTATCCTCTTTCTTCCGTTCAAATTGATCGGAAAACTGTTTTATAAAAAAACAGGCCGGAACTTACTCATTCAAACGGCAAAAATAGGCGATTTCGTCAACGTAACGCCCTTGCTCGCCCATCTGAAGCATAGTGATGTTTTGATCAGCAAAACAGTTCTTCCTTTGGCTAAGCATGATGAAACTATCGATACCATTTTCTTGATTGAAGAACATAAAAAGAGCCTATGGCGCAAGTTTCACCTGGCTTTCAAGTTTATGAATCGCTACGAAAATGTTTACTTGTTACATCCAAATAGTACGAATCTTTTCTTTGCATCCGTCTGCAATGCGAAGAACAAACAGTACCTGTCGACTTATACGCGTCGCTGGTATCAAGCTCCGCTTTACTTTACAGCTACTGGTACTGTTGAACACAGAAAAGACCAATTAACTGTCGACGATTACCTTAAGCTCGCTGAGCGTAACCTGAGCTGGCGTAATGTTCCTAAGCATGCAACCCGGCCATTAAGAAAGCCTGAGTCCTACCCAATATCGCTTGATAAACAAAATGTTATCAAAATTGGTCTGAGTATATCTGCAGGAAACAAATCAAAAACAATTCCTGCCGCAGTATGGAAAAAAGTATTTGATGCGTTAGGCGACTTAAATTGTATTTACTATGTTTTCGGTCCTCAAAGCGAACAAGTATGGCTCGATGACTTGCATCGTGAAGTCGGAGTACGAGAAAATATTGTGAGTCTGATTGGCGAATTACCTTTGGAAGATGTCCCTTTTGCTATTAGTAAAATGGATTTCTATATTGCATCAGATTCTGGAAATGTTTATATAGCAGATGCAGTGGGTGTCCCTATTGTTCTCATTTATGGCCCGTGCTGCATTGAAGAGCAGCGTCCGTTAGGCAACGTTCTGTTGATTGGTCACAAAGAGTATGAAAAATCATATATCTTTGAAGCTCCTTACTATTTTGATCGCTCAAGAGAAGAGATGTTTGCGTTGAGTGATGATGATTTATCTGATATTTACAGCTTTATTACTAATCATGAGAACAATAGATAATAGGATAAAATGAGAATCTGATGGGCACCTTGACGAAACAAATATATCGCTATACGCATCCGAGAAGTATGCGTCATAATGAAAATCTATGGCCTTATATCAAAATCCAACGAGATGAATTTGGTGCAATCTCTGAATTATTCTATAAAAGCAGTCAAATCCCACTACAAAACTTATCAACTCTCAGAGGTAGTTATAATGGTAGGGTTCTACTAATTGCAACAGGTCCTTCGATAAAAAAAATAGATTTTTCATCTATTCCTAAATTACCAACTATTGGGGTTAATGGTGCCTGGAGTCTTCATAAAGAAGTTGATTTTAATATTTACATCATAGTTGATATGACTTTTATTGATAATAGACCAGAGTTTCTGGAGAAAATTATAGCTAAAAGTGATTTAACGTTATTCACTACAATGCATGGTATTATTAAAATTGTTGATAGATTCTCAATGAACAACATTAAATGTAAGTTAGTTGTCATTGAGGATAAATGCTACAAAATATACGAGAAAAAAATATTATCGGATAATGTAAAAAAAACATTCACATCTCATCAGGATATTTTATTTCTTAAAAACTCAGATAGGATTGCATTTAATTATGACATTAGGACCGGAGTGTTTGATGCCGGAACAGTTGTATATTGGTCTCTCCAAATACTCGCTTTTTTAGGATTTAATAAAATATATATTGCAGGTTTAGATATGAACAATTTTTCTAAACCTAGATTTTATGAAACAACTGATAATATGCTCCCCTCTTTTCTTAATGAGAAACTGCATGACATTATCATTCCAGCTTTCACTCTTGCCAGCCAGGCATTGAGAAATAAAAATATTGAAGTCATAAACTTATCCCAAGATAGCGCAATTCCGTCTTATATTTTCCCAAAACTGGATTATCGTGATGCTTTTAAATAAAACCTCGCGCGTAGAGAAATCATATGCATTAATTTTTATAGCATTTATTTTTTTCAGTGCTATTTTTTGCAACATCTCAAAAGTCAACCTTCTTTTCCATGTTTCACTTATCCTCTTTATAGGGACATTAATTTTCTCACATAAAACGAGAATAACCTTCATCAATGATCAGCCCTATTTAAAAGGGTTAATTTTCCCGCTAATATTCTTAATATATTTTTCCCTTTCTAATCTATGGTCTAATAACCCCGGTAATATAAGCTCAACATTGAAGCATGCACTTTATCTCTTAACCTTCATATGTCTCTATCGTCAGATGGAAAAACTTGGTTATAAAAAGTATGTTATGGGTGCTGTATATATCGGCATGACTCTGCTTTCAATTTTTACTTTAGTTATGGTTGACAAGACAACACTCGCAGTCAATAGACTTGATATTGCTTTCCCTTGGGCACCGGATAATGTTATTGATTTGGGTGGCTACATGGCAATAGGTATTTTTTGCGGATTAATATTTATTCGTGAAACAGGTAAAAACTGGCTCTATTTGTTAATACCCATTCTACTCACATCGCTCTTACTCACTCAAAGTCGTGGGCCACTAATCGCTTTTATTGCCGCGTTTATACTCTTATTTATCATAAATCCACGTTATACTAAACAGCATATATTTTATGGCCTTGGAATAATCAGCATAGTTATAGCAGTTGTATTTCTGACAAATTTTTCAGCTATATTCATCGATCGACTTGAAAGCTTATACCAACAGAGCTTTATTCGATTCGGCATTTGGCAAAATGCACTAGAACTTGCAAAACAAAAACTGGTTTGGGGTTGGGGCTTTGATCAAAATTTAACGTTTATAAATAGCATCGGCCAAAACATTTCCACAACCCATACAATTTATCTCGCATCATTACTAAAAGGTGGTCTGATTGGTTTTTCAATGCTAATGATGGTTATTGGGTATGGATTACTTCAAGTCCCCAAACATATAAGAGTCAATCATAAAATAGAAGGATCTATTTTTATATTTTCTCTGATTTATTATATGTCTCAGGGAATGTTTATTATTGGAAATCCTCAAGAATTTTGGTTCCTATTCTGGTTCCCCTTATCTGTAATTCTAAGTACACCAATAAAATCGACAGCACCATAATTATGAAAAAACAAGTGCAGTTTACTGCACTTGTTTTTCTTTTAGCCCATAATACTCAGCCAGCGTCATCCCCACCGTTCTTTCAGCAAGCCATGAAAATAACGTCTCTAAATCCTGATATAACTGCTCGATATCAGCTTCATTTTTAAATGTAGGGCTACCACCCGGCATAAACTCCGAGGAATGGAGCATAAACTCCACGTAGTCGTTGCCCTCAGCTAATGTTTTTTCCGCAACCGCTATCATTTGTGCTGAGTTACCGCCCGATGGGCGCAACCAATGAACGGAAGGACTACGATATTTACCACGAAGCCGGTCATAGCTTTGTTTAAAGCTATTCATTAACGGGCTGTGCTTATATTGAATGCTCATTGGGACTTCGAGCAGCGTAGAGTTACCGGACTGGCTAATATTTTCCAGATCCATGAAATAAGCCTGGGTCGGGAAATGTTGATAATTCGTTCCACCATTGCCTGTTGGCGCACCCTTAGCATTTCGCCAGTTAACCCTTGGGGTCACTGAACAATCCACCTTATAACCCAGCTCCACCAAAAGTTTGGCGTAACGGCTATCAAATGCCCAACGACCTGCACGATGGCTGATCATTTTTGTGCCGAAAGTTTCTTCCAATAGAGTGGTCATATAAACCACCTTCTCGCGTAGGACCTCATCAGGATACTCAATCAGATAAGGCTGCCAGCGCCAGTCATCACCGGTTAAATCATAATCCGGTGGGCTATTCCATGCATGCAAGTGCATGCCAACTTCACCCTGGCCACGAGCAATTACATCCTTAGCAAATTCGATGTAATCCGGGTCGATAGCCATTTCGTAATTTGTCAGCCAAACCGGTTTAAAACCATATTTCTCACACAATGCCTGGAAACGAGGTAAAAAACGGGCATTCTCAGTTTTGATTTGCCGGTGGTTTTGCCACAGATTATCGCCTTCGGTATCAATAGTAATGATGAATGCTGGTTTAGTCATTTCCGTCTCTGAGCTAACACGAGGTTTACATCATGTTACGCAGCCTGTCTGATTAGGGCAAACCGCTTACGTTCAAATTTCTGACTTCTGAGCACAAATGTAGCAACCATACTCAAGGTCTATTAGAATCACCCTCTGGTTGATCACCTAAAGATGATAATGAATAACGCCTTGAATTCTCTCGCAAGCGAGCCACCTGCTCGCATTCTACTGATAAAGTTGCGCCATCATGGTGACATGCTGCTCACCACCCCAGTGATCAACTCATTACATCAGACATGGCCACAGGCAGAAATTGATGTCCTGCTATATGAAGAAACACGCGATATGCTAGCGGCTTATCCGTTCATTCATCGTATTTATGGCATTGACCGTAAGTGGCGAAAACTAGGTACTCGCCAGCATTTATGCAAAGAATGGCAGTTACTCAAAACGCTGCGCGAGCAAAAATATAATCTGGTTTTCAACCTTGCCGATCAGTGGCGTAGCGCCATTGTGACTCGTTTCACTGGCGCCCCTTCACGCATCGGTTTCGATTTCAATAAACGTCGCGGGTGGTTCTGGCGCAATTGCCATACGCAGCTTGCATCAGTAGCCCACCATCAGACTCTGCATACCGTTGAACAAAATTTATCCATCCTTGCTCCGCTTGGTATCTCTGAATGTCGCAGTGTGACGATGAGTTACCAGCCTGAAGACTGGCAAACCGTGCAAACTACGTTGCAAAGCAAAGGTGTGGAAGGTTCATTTATCGTGGTGCAGCCTACATCCCGCTGGTTCTTCAAATGCTGGGATGAGAGCAAAATGGCGCAAACTATCACAGCGCTACAAAATGACGGCCATACTCTTATTTTGACTTCCGGTCCCGATAAGAATGAAAAAGCGATGATTGAGAAAATCCGCGCATTATGCCCGCCAGAACGCATTCATTCCCTCGCTGGTGAATTAACCCTGCGACAATTAGCTGCGCTCATCGATCATGCTCGTTTGTTTATTGGCGTTGATTCTGTACCTATGCATATGGCGGCTGCGTTAAGAACGCCCTGCATCGCATTATTTGGCCCGTCAAAATTGACGTTCTGGAGCCCGTGGGATGTCGTCGGTGATGTTATCTGGGCTGGAAATTTTGGTGAGCTTCCCGATCCAGACAAGATTGATACCAATACGAAAGAACGTTATCTCGATGCCATTCCGGTTGGTGTCGTTGTTGCTGCCGCAAGGAAACAATTGTTATGAAGCGCTGCCGTCTGGCAATCGTCCGCCAAAAATATCGCCCGGATGGAGGTGCTGAGCGTTTCGTTTCACGTGCACTTGAAGCATTAAGTGCCCATGACATGGAACTCAACGTTATCACCCGGCAATGGGAAGGCGAACGCCAGGATAACTGGCATATTCATATATGTGACCCAATGAAGCTTGGTCGAATCAGCCGTGAAAAAGGCTTTGCTGATGCGGCCAGGAAACTTTGGCAACGTGAAAATTTCGATATTGTTCAGAGTCATGAGCGCATCGCAGGGTGTGATATTTATCGGGCTGGTGATGGTGTTCATCGCCGCTGGTTAATGCAGCGAGCCAGAATTTTACCGGCATGGCGTGGAAAGTGGTTGTTTATGGACAGATACCACCGCTATGTCATGCAAGCTGAAAGGACTATGTACCAGGCTCCTGAGCTAAAAGCCGTAATCTGCAATGCGGAAATGGTGAAGCAAGAAATAATCGAAGATTTCTCTATACCTGCTAACAAGATACATGTCATCTATAATGCCATTGACTCGTCCCGCTTCGTTCCAGCAAATGAAGAATTGAGAGCTAAGTTACGGAATGAAATGACCATCCCGCAAAATGCGGTGGCGCTGGTTTTTGTAGGATCGGGATTTGAGCGCAAAGGGCTTGCCAGTGCGATAAGAGCCATCGCGGGCACAGATCGCTATCTTGTCGTTGTCGGACAGGATAAAGCCGATAAACAGTACCAAGAACTGGCACAATCGTTGGGGTGCCAGAACCGAGTACGGTTTATGGGGATGCAGAAAAACACACTACCTTTCTATCAAGCTGTTGATGGACTATTACTGCCAACGCTATATGATCCATTCCCTAATGTGATACTTGAAGCAATGGCATGTGGTTTACCGGTTATTACTTCACACACCTGTGGTGGTGCTGAATTTATTACAACCGGACAAAATGGATACGTTTGTGATGCACTCGATATCCCACGATTGTCAGAAGCGGTAATGGCAATACCATCGCGCTTTGTTGATGAAAGTATGGGGATATTTGCTCGTGAACGAGTCAGGGATGCGACACCGGAAAAACTTTCACAGCAACTTATTTCGCTGTATCAAAACATACTGGATTAGATGATGCGTATCCTAATGGTTATTGATGGTTTACCTGGCGGCGGTGCTGAAAAAACCGTTCTAACCCTATCGCAAGGTTTGGTGGGCATGGGCCATCAGGTTTCCGTATTTTCTCTGCGCCGTGTCTGTGACTATGACATCCCTGAAGGCGTTGATTATCAAGTCATTCTGGATACCTGCAAAAAACCCTGGCGCAAGCTAACTGAACTCTCTCGCCGTGCAGCTCTGCTCGATAGCGCAGTTGAACAAGCGCAGAAAAAAGGGAAATTTGACCTCATCTTTTCGCATCTGCATAAAACCGATCGCATTGTTGCCCACACAAAATCTATACCGCGTGAAAAGCTCTGGTATTGCGTGCATGGCATGTTCTCCTTCTCGTATCTCCAACATCGCCATGGCTTCTCCCGTTGGTTAAAACGTAAAAAAATTCAAAGTGTTTACCAGAACAGTAACGTCGTCGCCGTCTCTAAAGCGGTGCTGCAAGATATTACTCAGGGTTTCGACATCACGCTTTCCCGCAGCTCCGTGATACATAACCCATTCGACATTGACGGGATTCATTTACGAGCGAAAGAGCCATGTGAGATGGCGGGGCAGGACTATCTCATTCATGTTGGGCGTTTCCATGAGCATAAGCGCCATGATCGACTCATCAATGCCTATGCACTTAGTAAGATTCAGGTTCCATTAGTCTTGATGGGTAGCGGTAGTGAAGAACGCATTGCCGAAATTAAAGCAATGGCTTCTGCCGCGGGCGTTGCCGACCGCGTCATTATCAAATCATTCGTTCCCAATCCTTATCCATGGATTGCCAATGCACGCATGCTGCTGTTGAGCTCAGATTGCGAAGGGTTTGGTAACGTATTAGTGGAAGCTCTGATTTGCCAGACACCAGCAGTCAGTACTCGCTGCCCGGGTGGGCCAGCAGAAATTCTCACAGAGGGACTGGCACGTGGCCTTTCGGGTATGACTGCTCAGGAACTTGCGAATACCATGCTGGATATTTATAACAATCCACCGATTATCGATTCCACGAAGATTGAGTCTTATAGCATTGGTGCCATCTGCCAGCAGTACTTGTCGCTGGCGGCAGAAGAAAGATAACGAAATTTTCAGGTAATTTTATGCCACAAAACCTACGTCCACTTCTTAGCGTTGTCGTTGCTGTTTATAACGGCGAACTTTTCTTGGCCAAATTTTTTGCCTGCCTTGAAGCTCAGAACATCAATAACATGGAAGTCATTATGGTGAACGATGGTTCAACCGATGGCTCGATGGCGATAATTGAAGCATGGCGCAGCAAATTCCCCGGTATGAAAGTTCTTGAGCAGGAAAACCAAGGCGTTTCTATTGCACGTAATACAGGACTTGCAGTGGCTACAGGCCAATACCTTTCCTTCCCGGACATTGATGACGACTTTAAACCTGGCATGTACCGTCATCTTCTTAATTTAGCGCTGAAAAACAACCTGGATGTTGTCACCTGCAATGGTAATTACGTCTATGAAAATAATAAGAAACCTTCACGCCCAATTTTCCCGCAGGACAAACTTCAGTCTACTGATGTACTGACCGGCCCACAGTGGCTAAAGCGCGCTCTCGATTCACGCAAGTTTCTGCATGTCACGTGGCTGAATCTTTATCGCCATGATTTTATTCGTGAACATGGATTGACGTTTGAACCTGGTTTGCGCCATCAGGACATTCCGTGGACAACTGAAGTGTTACTAGCCGCAGAACGTGTTCAATATACTGACGAGCAATACTACGATTACTACATTCATTCAGCCTCGGTTTCCCACAAACCCGATACTGATGACACACTCATCCGCTCCGCTCGCCACTACATGAAAATTCTGGAGATGCTGGATGCTATTAACCAGCGCTATCCTGAAGCCGTCAAAAACATTCCAGCCTGCAATTGGCAAATTGCAAAAGAAGGCCTTGGAATACTGCATACTTTCAACAACATGAAAGATCCGCATAAAAAGAAGATGATCATCCAGGAGTTTTTTGATCGCGGTATCTGGCGCCTTATCTGGAAAAATGCCCGCGGCTTCCGCCTGCGCTGGCGCTTGGGGCGTCGTTATCTAAAACTAAAGAAAGCAACACGAGTACCTGGTTGAGAAACATTTCTTTTACGGGTAGTGCTTACTACCCGTCATTTTTGCAACACGACACAAACTGCTCCGAATACTAAGCAATGCCTTCGTGAAGTTACCAAAACAATAGCTTTAAGCTTCCCGAATGCTTAGAATTTGCCCGCCGATAATGAAAATACGGAAAATTCGCTTGGAATCGTTGTATACCGCACTGTTCTATCTTATTCAGCCAATTGTATGGCTGCGACTATTACTCCGTAGCCGTAAAGCTCCCGCGTATCGTAAACGCTGGGCGGAACGCTACGGTTATTGCCGTGGAAAAGTGGAGCCCGATGGTATTCTTCTGCATTCAGTTTCCGTAGGTGAGACACTGGCCGCAATTCCGTTAGTGCGAGCCCTACGCCATCGTTACCCAACGATTCCGATTACCGTCACCACGATGACCCCTACCGGCTCTGAACGTGCTCAGTCGGCGTTTGGGCAAAACGTACATCACGTCTATTTACCTTACGATCTCCCCTGCGCCATGAAGCGCTTTTTCAACACCGTGCGCCCGAAATTAGTCATCGTGATGGAAACTGAGCTATGGCCAAACATGATCAACGAATTACATAAACGTAAAATCCCGTTGGTTATTGCCAATGCCCGTCTCTCTGCCCGTTCGGCAAATGGATATAAAAAGCTGGGTAATTTCACTCGTCGCCTGATGAGCAAAATCACGCTTATTGCTGCGCAAAATGAAGAAGATGGCGGCCGTTTCATCGAACTAGGATTGAAACGCTCGCAACTGACTGTTACCGGCAGCCTGAAATTTGATATCTCTGTGACTCCAGAGCTTGCCGCACGCGCGATTACGCTACGCCGCCAATGGGCTCCACATCGCAAAGTCTGGATTGCTACCAGCACCCATGATGGCGAAGAGAGCATTATTCTTGATGCGCACCGCCAGTTACTGGCCAAATTCCCTGATTTATTACTCATTCTTGTCCCACGCCACCCGGAACGTTTTAAAGACGCACGGGATATGGCTCAGAAAGCTGGTTTCAGTTACATCATGCGCAGCAGCGGAGAAAAACCGTCCAACAGCACGCAAGTGGTGATTGGCGATACGATGGGCGAACTGATGATGCTGTACGGGATTGCCGATCTCGCCTTTGTTGGCGGCAGTTTGGTTGAGCGTGGAGGCCATAATCCGCTGGAACCTTCTGCTCATGCAATTCCGGTCTTAATGGGCCCGCACACCTTCAATTTCAAAGATATATGCGCCAGATTGCAGAATGCTGATGGGCTGATTACCGTCACCGATGCCAACTCACTGGTCAATGAAATCACCACGTTGCTGACTGATGAAGATTATCGTCTTTACTACGGTCGCCATGCAGTTGAAGTACTTCACCAGAATCAAGGCGCACTGCAACGCTTGCTACAATTACTGCAACCTTATCTGCCACAACGGAGCCATTAATGCCCAATCGTTTGTCCGTCGTGATGATCGCTAAAAATGCGGCAGACGTATTGCCAGAATGCCTGGCTTCAGTCTCATGGGCAGATGAGGTGGTGTTGCTGGATTCAGGAAGTACCGATTCTACCGTCGAGATAGCCCTTCAGGCAGGTGCGAAAGTTTTCATTAATGAAGACTGGCAGGGTTTTGGCAAACAACGTCAGCTCGCACAGAGCTATGCCAGCCACGATTATATTTTGATGATCGATACCGATGAGCGCGTCACACCCGAACTGGCTAGCACACTCCAAGCGGTACTAGAAAATCCTCAGCCAGATACTGTTTACAGCATTGCACGCCGCAACTTGTTCCTCGGACGCTTTATGCGCCACAGCGGCTGGTATCCCGATCGTGTGACTCGCCTCTATGCCCGCTCGCGTTACCACTATAATGATAATCAGGTTCATGAATCTCTCAAGGCACACGGGGCAAAAGTTATCCCGCTTAAAGGGGATTTGCTCCATTTGACCTGCCGTGATTTCGCAAGCTTCCAACGCAAACAGTTAAATTATGCGACCGCGTGGGCGCAAGAGCGTCATCAACGCGGCAAACGAGTCTCCATTGCAGGTATTTTCGGTCACACGTTCGGGGCATTTTGTAAAACTCTGTTTTTGCGTGCTGGTTTTCTCGATGGGAAGCAGGGCTGGTTACTTGCGGTCGTCAATGCACAATACACGTTTAACAAGTACGCTGAACTCTGGGCACTGAATCAAAGCTACACGGAAAACAAACCACTATGACCACCCGAGCGATTTACCCAGGCACATTTGATCCCATTACCAATGGTCATCTGGACATAGTGACTCGCGGGGCGATGATGTTCGATACCTTAATTCTGGCTATAGCTAACAGCCCGCATAAAAAAACCCTCTTCACACTGGAAGAAAGAGTTCAACTCGCTCAAGGGGTTACGGCGCATTTGCCTAATGTAGAAGTTGTCGGATTTAGCGACCTGATGGCGAATTTTGCGAAGACCCAGCAGGCGAATGTCCTGGTCCGCGGGCTACGCACAGCAGCAGATTTTGAATATGAGATGCAGCTGGCTCATATGAACCGTCATTTAATGCCAGAGCTTGAAAGCGTATTCCTGATGCCCTCGAAAGAGTGGTCTTTTGTCTCTTCATCGCTGGTAAAAGAAGTCGCCCGCCATCATGGTGATGTTGCACATTTCCTGCCAGAGCCAGTTTGCAAGGCGTTACTGGAAAAACTCAAACAGCCCTTATAGCATCCGAGTTGCATGATGACGGGTGATAATTAGTGCTGACAGTGGCGGCAATAAAAAGTACTGCGCTGCCCATGCTTACTGATAATAATTGGCGCACCACAAACTCTGCACGGCTCACCGGCCCGTCCGTAAACCTGTAATTCCTGAGCGAAATAGCCCGGTTTACCATCAGACTGAAGGAAATCTTTTAGCGTCGTCCCGCCTTGTTCTATCGAACGAAGCAGCACCGCTTTTATCGTTTTAACCAGTAAATCACATTCTATTTGAGACAATGACTGCGCAGCTCTGTCCGGATGGATCCCCGCAGCAAACAGCGATTCACTGGCGTAAATGTTACCCACTCCCACCACCAGCTTGTTATCCATTAGCCACGGCTTAATGGCGATTTTCTTTTTCGCGGATTTTTCACGCAGATAATCAGCCGAAAATTCGTCGCTCAGTGGTTCTGGGCCAAGAAGCGCCAGCACATTGCTACCTTCCAGCTCCTTCGCCCACAGCCATGCACCGAAACGGCGCGGATCGGTATAACGCAGGACTTTGCCATTGCTCATCACCAAATCGACATGGTCATGTTTTTCAGCGGGATAATCTTCAGGAAGAATGCGCAGGCTACCCGACATGCCAAGATGGATAATAATCCAGCCATCGGGAAGTTCGAGCAGCAGGTACTTAGCGCGACGCTGCACACTTAAAACGGGTTTATCACTCAGAGCATGGATTTCATCGGAGACAGGCCAACGCAGTCGACCATTACGCACGACAGCATGCAAGATGGTTTCACCAACCAGATGCGGCTCTATACCACGTCGGCTGGTTTCTACTTCAGGTAACTCAGGCATCAATCCTCCACACTCAAAGTCCTAAAACAAAAAAACCCCGCCGAAGCGAGGTTTTCATCAAAGATACTAAAATTATTTAATTTTAGCTTCTTTGTACAGTACGTGTTGACGGACAACTGGATCGAATTTTTTCAATTCCAATTTTTCCGGCTTAGTACGCTTGTTCTTCGTGGTGGTATAGAAGTGACCAGTACCAGCAGAAGAAACCAGCTTGATCTTCTCGCGAACACCTTTAGCCATGACTTAGTTCCTCTTAGTACTTCTCGCCACGGGTACGCATATCGGCCAAGACCGTTTCGATACCCTTCTTATCAATTACACGCATACCTTTAGCAGATACACGCAGTGTGACAAAACGCTTCTCGCTCTCAACCCAAAAACGGTGAGAGTGCAGGTTCGGCAGGAAACGGCGTTTGGTCGCGTTCATTGCGTGGGAACGGTTATTACCGGTCACCGGACGCTTGCCAGTAACTTGGCAGACTCGGGACATGTCTATTCTCCAAAAATCAAATTAGCTCGAGCTTCGTATAGGGTTATGGCGCCTCGTCAGGCCGCAAGCCTGGTCCCTGGCGGTTCAATGTGAACCACAGTGCCAGGCGCATAATGCCAAAACCCGAGATTCTCAAAGGTGGCGTAGTATACGCTGCCTAACGCATGTGCTCAAGTCCCGAACAGACAAAGATCCCCAAGGATCGCGCAATTCGTCTTAAATCCACCCACGTTCGGCAAAAGAAACGTACTCTCCACGGCCAATAACAAGATGATCGAGCACTCGAATTTCCATAAACAGGCAAGCTTTTACGATACGTTCAGTAATAACACGATCAGCTTTACTCGGTTCTGCTCGACCAGACGGGTGATTATGCGCGAGTATTAGCGCCGCTGCATTGGATTTCATCGCTTCACGCACAATTTCTCTCGGATGAACCTCAACATGGTTCAATGTTCCCGAAAACATAGGGCAATGTTTAATCACCCGATGCTGATTATCTAAAAAAATAACCATAAAGATCTCACGCTCTGCTGTGGTCAGTTGGCTTTGGATGAAATCCCTTACGGAATCAGGCCCCTTGAGCGTTAATTCCTCAACACCACGAGAATAGTAATAACGCCTCGCAAGCTCAGCAATGGCATTCAACTGGGTGTATTTCGCGCTCCCAATACCTTTCACATCTTTGAATTGCGAATAATCAGCCGACAGCAGCCGACTTAACGAGCCAAACTGATGTAGCAAGCTTTGCGCAAATGCCATGACATTCATATTCCTGCAGCCAGTGCGTAAGAAAAGCGCCAGTAACTCCACGTCAGATAATGCGCTAGCCCCAAATTTCAAAAGCTTTTCCCGCGGCATATCCGCTTTGTCTTGCCTCAATGACTCATCCATCAGAACCTCCTTGCCCTTCGTTATCACTATTTAGCACAACTCAAGCAACGCATACGACACGCAGATATTCTCCATGCGGGATGTCTCGCAAACTGCAAAAAGTCGATACCGAATGAGTGTGGTAAAATATTCAGATGACTGTGACTTCTGGTGGAAAAATCATGATTGGGCTTGCTGGCAAAAAAATTGTTCTGGGTGTGAGCGGCGGTATCGCTGCTTACAAAACGCCAGAGCTGGTACGCCGTCTGCGCGAACGCGGCGCTGAGGTGCGGGTAGTAATGACTGAGGCCGCCAAAGCCTTTATTACGCCACTGAGTTTACAAGCCGTGTCAGGTTATCCTGTGTCAGATAGCTTGTTAGATCCCGCAGCAGAAGCGGCTATGGGGCATATCGAATTAGGCAAATGGGCTGATTTAGTTATTCTTGCGCCGGCGACAGCTGATTTAATTGCCCGCATTACCGCAGGGATGGCAAATGACCTTGTGAGCACGATTTGCCTTGCAACACCCGCACCCGTTGCCGTTTTGCCAGCCATGAACCAACAAATGTATCGGGCAACAGCAACTCAGCACAATCTTGAGGTTTTATCTACACGCGGCCTATTGATCTGGGGGCCCGATAGCGGCAGCCAGGCCTGTGGCGATATAGGCCCTGGCCGTATGCTTGACCCATTAGCGATTGTTGAGATGGCAGCGCAACATTTTACTGTCATCAAAGATCTGCAACATCTTAATGTCATGATTACCGCAGGCCCAACTCGTGAACGCCTGGACCCGGTGCGTTACATCACCAACGATAGCTCAGGGAAAATGGGCTACGCAATTGCTGCTGCTGCTGCTGCACGTGGTGCAAATGTGACATTAATTTCCGGCCCTGTTTCTTTGCCAACTCCACCATGGGTAAAACGCATTGATGTCACCACGGCCCTCGAAATGGAAGCCACGGTTCAACAACATGTCCAGGGGCAGCAAATTTTTGTTGGCTGTGCGGCTGTTGCAGACTATCGTGCCGCCGCCGTTGCTGAAGAAAAAATCAAAAAGCAAGGCGATGAAATCACAATAAAAATGATAAAAAACCCGGATATTGTCGCCGGTGTCGCAGCACTTTTAACTCATCGTCCTTATGTTGTTGGGTTTGCCGCCGAAACAAATAATGTGGAAGAATACGCCAGGCAAAAACGCGTGAGTAAAAACCTCGATCTGATTTGTGCGAACGATGTTTCACAAGAAGGTCAGGGATTTAACAGCGAAAACAATGCATTGCACCTTTTCTGGCAGGATGGAGATAAAGTCTTACCTCTTGAGCGTAAGGAACTCCTTGGCCATCTTTTACTGAACGAGATAGTTACCCGTTATGATGAAAAAAATCGATGTTAAGATTCTGGACCCACGCGTTGGCCAACAGTTCCCACTGCCGACTTATGCAACTTCCGGCTCCGCAGGTCTTGACCTACGTGCCTGTCTGGATGAGGCCGTAGAGCTTGCTCCTGGCATTACCAAGCTGATACCAACCGGACTGGCTATCCATATCGCCGATCCATCTCTGGCGGCAGTCATTCTGCCTCGTTCAGGACTTGGTCATAAGCATGGCGTAGTGTTAGGCAACCTTGTCGGGCTGATAGACTCCGATTACCAGGGTCAGTTAATGGTTTCCGTGTGGAACCGTGGACAAGACCACTTCACCATCGAACCCGGCGAGCGCATTGCACAAATGGTATTTGTGCCTGTTGTTCAGGCTGAATTCAATCTGGTTGAAGATTTCGACTCCAGTGACCGAGGCGAAGGCGGTTTCGGCCATTCGGGTCGCCAGTAACTTCGTTTATAAACGTAACCCCACAGCGTAAAAAATGTGAAAAAACCGCAAACTTTAAGTTTGCGAGCGCTGTGTGGCTACTTGCCTGACAAGTGTGTTATTTCAGGGGTATTTTAGAACATGGCAGAAAAACAAACCGCGAAACGGAATCGTCGCGAAGAAATACTTCAGTCTCTGGCCCAAATGCTTGAATCCAGTGATGGAAGCCAACGAATCACAACTGCCAAGCTCGCGGCGGCTGTTGGCGTTTCCGAAGCTGCACTTTATCGACATTTTCCTAGTAAAACGAAAATGTTCGATAGTCTTATCGAGTTTATTGAAGACAGCCTAATTACCCGTATCAATCTCATTTTGAAAGATGAGAAAGACACACACTCTCGGTTACGTTTGATTGTTCTACTGATTCTCGGGTTTGGCGAACGCAACCCGGGACTTACACGTATTCTCACCGGCCATGCGCTGATGTTTGAACAAGACCGCCTGCAAGGCCGCATCAACCAGCTCTTTGAACGTATTGAAGTGCAATTGCGTCAGGTAATGCGCGAAAAGAAGATGCGTGAAGGCGAAGGGTTTGTAACCGATGAATCGCTGCTGGCAAGCCAGCTTCTGGCATTTTGCGAAGGGACATTGTCGCGTTTTGTACGTAGCGAATTCCGCTATCTACCTACCGATGATTTTGATACCCGATGGCCACTGGTTGCTTCCCAGCTTCAGTAATTGAAAAGGGCCTTTTAAAGGCCCTTTTTCTTACACACCGTACTGAGTACGGTATTCCTGCACAGCCGCTAAATGCACAGCCATCTCAGGTTTTTCTTCAAGGTATTCAACCAAGTCTTTCAGAGTGATGATTGAAATCACTTTGCACTGGTAATCACGCTCAACTTCCTGAATCGCTGATATCTCACCACGGCCACGTTCCTGGCGGTCCAGAGAAATTAGCACGCCAGCCAGTGATGCATTATTAGCGGCAATAATTTCCATGGACTCACGGATTGCGGTACCTGCGGTGATTACATCATCCACCAGCATTACACGCCCTTGCAGCGCACTACCAACCAGATTGCCACCTTCACCATGGTCTTTGGCTTCTTTGCGATTAAAGCAATATGGCAGATCAAGCTCGTGATGTTCGGCCAACGCAACGGCGGTAGTCGTCGCGATTGGAATCCCTTTGTAAGCCGGCCCAAACAGCAAATCAAACTCAATTCCGGAATCCACTAACGCGGCAGCATAAAAACGGCCCAATAGCGCCAGGTCGCGCCCGGTATTGAACAGCCCGGCATTGAAGAAATAAGGGCTGGTACGCCCGGATTTCAGCGTGAATTCGCCAAACTTAAGTACCTGCTTGTTAAGCGCAAACTCAATAAACTGGCGCTGATACGGTTTCATGGATTTGCTCCTCAGTAATTAAGACAAAAAAAAAGGCGACTCTCAGAGTCGCCTAAAATCAATTTTCTAACGCCGCCTTCTGCGCCGTTACGATAGATTCAATTCCCCCTCGTGCCAGCGCTAGTAGCGCCAGTAGCTCTTCATGGGTGAACGGCTCGCCTTCAGCGGTGCCCTGAACCTCAATCATACGGCCATCTTCCATCATCACGACGTTCATGTCGGTTTCTGCGGCAGAATCTTCAACATATTCCAGATCGCAAACAGCAGCACCATTAACGATACCAACTGATACTGCAGCTACCATCCCTTTCATCGGGTTGGTTTTCAGCTTACCTGCGGCCACCAGCTTGTTCAGTGCATCAGCCAGAGCAACACAAGCACCAGTGATTGAAGCTGTACGAGTACCGCCGTCAGCCTGCAGAACATCACAGTCCAGCGTAATGGTGTATTCACCCAGAACTTTCAAATCGACTGCTGCGCGAAGCGAGCGAGCAATCAGACGCTGAATTTCAAGAGTACGACCGCCTTGCTTACCTTTTGCTGCTTCACGGAAGTTACGAGTATGCGTTGCACGAGGCAGCATCCCGTATTCTGCTGTGATCCAGCCCTGGCCCTGGCCTTTCAGAAAACGCGGAACGCCTTCTTCAACAGTGGCGGTGCAAAGTACTTTAGTGTCGCCGAACTCGACCAGCACGGAGCCTTCTGCGTGTTTGGTGTAATTACGAGTCAGGGTGACTGGACGCACTTGTTCGGCGCTACGACCTGATGGACGCATGGGTTATCTCCGGGCTAAAACGAATGTGGCTGCGCATTATACGGACTTCACTCGCTTATTCCTATCCTGGAAGTCCAGGCATGGCTATAATCCCCACATCTATTACGCAATACGGTTACGAAATATGATCCGCAGTATGACCGCCTATGCCCGACGTGAAGTAAAAGGCGAATGGGGCAGCGCCTCCTGGGAGTTACGTTCGGTAAACCAACGCTATCTCGAAACTTATATTCGTATGCCGGAACAGTTCCGCAGCCTCGAACCAGTGGCTCGCGAGCGTATCCGCACCCGCTTAACCCGTGGAAAAATCGAATGTAACCTGCGTTTCGAACCTGATGCTCGCTCTCAAAGCTCTTTGCTGCTCAATGAAAAACTGGCTAAACAGCTAGTTGAAGCAGCTAACTGGGTGAAAATGCAGAGTGACGAAGGCGAAATCAATCCGGTTGATATTCTGCGCTGGCCAGGCGTGATGTCGGCTCAGGAACAAGATCTTGATGCCATCACCGCTGAAATTCTTGCAGCCCTTGATGGTGCACTGGATGACTTCATTATTGCTCGTGAAACCGAAGGCGAAGCTCTGAAGGCGATGATTGAGCAACGCCTGCAAGGCGTGAGCGCTGAGGTCGTCAATGTTCGT
This sequence comes from Buttiauxella massiliensis, assembly GCF_902500225.1. Classification (GTDB taxonomy): domain Bacteria; phylum Pseudomonadota; class Gammaproteobacteria; order Enterobacterales; family Enterobacteriaceae; genus Buttiauxella; species Buttiauxella massiliensis. The sequence goes on from NZ_LR722660.1 coordinate 92,055, forward strand.
GCACAGATGCCTGAAGTTTTAAAATGGCAGCGTGAACGCCTGGTGGCAAAACTGGAAGATGCACAAGTTCAGCTTGAGAATAACCGTCTGGAGCAAGAACTTGTGCTGATGGCTCAGCGTGTCGACGTTGCTGAAGAGCTGGATCGCCTGGAAGCGCACGTCAAAGAGACATACAACATTCTTAAGAAAAAAGAAGCTGTTGGCCGTCGCCTCGACTTTATGATGCAAGAATTCAACCGCGAGTCGAATACTCTGGCATCAAAATCTATCAATTCAGATGTCACCAATTCAGCGATTGAATTGAAAGTGCTGATTGAACAGATGCGTGAGCAGATTCAGAATATCGAGTGATGTTCACATTGCCTTTCTAAGCCCGCACTATGCGGGCTTTTACCATCCAGGCGACCTTAAGCGTCAATTTAAGTAATCCACTTCACATAGATAAAGCACAGAAAACCCCTACCTTTCTGCCACAAGAAGCATTTATGCATTAGTAAATGTAATCAAAACCGCTTCGCTTTAAAAAAACTCAATCGTGACATTGTTCACAAAACGTTACCCTCTCAGCGTTTCCACTGGAGGTATCAATGCTATTACATATTCTTTATTTGGTCGGGATTACCGCCGAGGCAATGACCGGTGCACTCGCAGCAGGCCGCCGACGCATGGATACTTTCGGTGTCATCATTATTGCGACGGCTACTGCACTTGGCGGTGGTTCTGTACGTGATATTCTGCTTGGGCACTACCCGTTAGGCTGGGTGAAACACCCTGAATACGTCGTGATTGTGGCCATTGCCGCTGTACTCACCACGGTGTTTGCTCCTGTGATGCCTCATCTGCGCCGCCTTTTCCTGGTTCTCGATGCGCTTGGATTGGTTGTTTTCTCTATCATCGGCGCACAAATCGCCTTGGATATGGGTGAAGGCCCAATCATCGCCATTATTGCAGCCGTAGTGACCGGTGTATTTGGTGGTGTCCTGCGCGATATGTTCTGTAAACGTATCCCACTGGTTTTCCAAAAGGAACTGTATGCTGGCATAGCATTCGCCTCAGCAGTGCTCTATATCGTTTTGCAGCACTATGTTTCGAACCAGGACGTGGTGATCATTTCCACACTTATCTTCGGATTCACGACACGTTTGCTGGCATTACGTCTGCGCCTTGGATTGCCTGTGTTCCACTACAAACATGCAGATCACTGATCAATAAATCCCCGAATTCCTTGCTGTGCCAGAAAAGCCGCTAGTGCAGCTATTTGGGGATGATTCACAAACTCCACCAGTTTTTTTGCCCTTATCGGACCTACTCCCGGCAGCTTTTGCCAACTAAGCTCATCCCTGGCAACCAAATGTGACCATTGTGAATCGGGCATTGTGGTGAGTACCGCTCTTGGTAACGGTAAGCCAAATGCCAGCAACCACTGCCTGAATGGTTGCTGCCGGGCTTGCGAGAATTGCTGCCACTGATGTGCCGTTCTGGCGACAGACGCATTACTAATCTGAGACAAATCATTCTGAGTGACTGCCAACCAGGAAAAGATATGTTCCAGGTTGAGATTTTGTTGGAGCTGCTGCCAGGAACGCACACTAACCCCGTTGATATTCAGTATTTCCGGAGAGCTTAACCACGTGAGGCGAGCAATAAACTGCTCACGGCACCCGCTCTCAAAATAGAGGCAGCTCAGCGTCGTGTTCTTTTGTTCGGATGGTGGTTGCGGTTTATTGCGCGGATTAACTCGCCACACAACCTCGTCAAAACGAGGAATTCCCTGCCCGGCAAGGCTCACCATTATCTGATCGCCTGCGACAATATCCAACGCCTGCCATTTTCTAACTGAACCGATGTTTACTCGTTTAACGTGTTTATCATCAATCTGTAAGGGATGCAGATTAAGTACAACGGAGACTTTGCCCGTACGCCCCACAGCAAACTGAACGCTTTTAACTTCAGCAACTTGCTGTAATGGCGGATATTTCCATGCAACTACCCATGCAGCCTTTCCCGGAGCCCAGTACTTTCCCGTTGGTTCAACCCCTTCTCGGACAACCACGCCATCTGTCACAAAGGGTAATGGGGTCGTAAACCATGACTCGCGCTGCTTCAATATCTCATCTATAGAATTAACGGACTTTGACCAGGTTTTAGTCAGCGGGAAACCGGCCTGCGCAAGTACTTCCATTTTCTGGTTCATTTGCGTTGGGCCGTCGGGCCAGGCCCATATAAAGATCCCCAACTCTTTGAGTAAAGCAGTGTCACCCTTGCGCATCATAGCGCCAGCAGTTTTTCCTCGGGCGTTAATGCTGCCCATTGTTTTCTGTACGTGATTATCTCTTTTCCAGAAGATCTCACCCTGCAGCACACTATTGGCAAGTGGGCCGATAAGGGTTTGAGGGATGTCAGGAATCCTTTTGGCTTTTACTGTCCAATCCTGTCCTTTTTCACCATCACCCCGGCTCAGAAGTTGAACGAGGCGACCCTGGCGATAAACCAATGTCACTGCCACACCATCCACTTTCGGCTGTACCCAGAGATCGGTTTTGCCTTTTACCCACAATCCAACGGCTGTTCTGTCGGGAAGTTTTTTAACACCAGTATGAGCAACGGGATGAAGCGCTTTGCCATGCGTGAATAACCCAGGCTGTTGAGGTTCTTCTGTTGGGTTAAAGCACCGCTGCCAATTATTGAACTGGTTACGTAGGCCATCGTATGTAGCATCACTGACGATACTAACACCTTGTTGATAATAGGCTTGATCCCATTCCCCAAGCTTTTCTTTCAATGTCGCCATCTCCTGCTGGGCTTGCTCAGAGGACCAGACCGGACATGATGCTGCCGCCATTGCGCTGAACATCCCCAGCAACCCGATAAACTTTGTTATCCACCTCATATGACCCTCCGCGTAAAAGCAAAGAGAGATATAACGCTCAAAAACAAGCTGTGCGATTGGGTTTTAAAAAGGATGCGAGGGGCTTTCAGAGGTTTTTAATGTGTTGCAGTAATACGGCATGCTTTTTGGAAATCCTTGCGCAAAATGGCAGAAATATTGCTGGTGAGTGCGACAAATTCTCCGTGACACGTAGACGGCGTGTATAATAGGCCCGTATACGCACTTCTTTTTATGCTTACCGAATAAGTTAGAACTCATGGCTCAAGGCACGCTTTATATCGTTTCCGCCCCAAGTGGCGCAGGGAAATCCAGCCTCATCCAGGCTTTGTTAAAGACACAACCGCTGTATGACACGCAAGTTTCTATCTCCCATACCACTCGTGGTATTCGTCCGGGAGAGAAACATGGCGAGCACTATTTCTTTGTGGAAAAGGAAGAGTTTAAGCAGATGATTGCTGAAGACGCTTTCCTTGAACACGCGGAAGTGTTTGGTAATTACTACGGCACTTCACGCCATGCCATTGAGCAAGTCTTGGCAACAGGTGTAGATGTTTTTCTGGATATCGATTGGCAAGGTGCCAAGCAGATTCGTGAGAAAATGCCGCAAGCCCGCAGTATTTTTATTCTGCCACCGTCGAAAGACGAGTTAGACCGTCGCTTACGTGGCCGTGGGCAGGACAGTGAAGAAGTTATTACGAAGCGAATGGAGCAGGCTGTTGCAGAAATGAGCCATTACGCTGAATACGACTATTTAATCGTCAACGACGATTTTGACACCGCACTGTCAGATTTAAAAATTATCATTCGTGCCGAGCGTCTACGAATGGGTCGCCAAAAAGCGCGACATGACGCTTTAATCAGCAAACTATTGGCAGACTGAGCCCAGTTTCAGTATCATGCCCAGTCATTTCTTCATCTGTGGAGCATTTTAATTATGGCACGCGTAACTGTTCAGGACGCTGTTGAGAAAATTGGTAACCGTTTTGACCTGGTTCTGGTCGCCGCACGTCGCGCTCGTCAGATGCAAACTGGTGGTAAAGATCCACTAGTGCCTGAAGAAAACGATAAAACGACTGTAATCGCACTGCGCGAAATCGAAGAAGGGTTGATCACTAACCAGATTCTCGATGTTCGTGATCGTCAGGAACAGCAAGAGCAGGAAGCCGCAGAACTGCAGGCTGTTACCGCTATTGCTGAAGGTCGTCGTTAATTAGCCTGCGGGTAGCCCTTGTATCTGTTTGAAAGCCTGAATCAACTGATTCAACCATACTTGCCCGAGGAGCAGATTAAGCGACTTCGGCAAGCATACCTTGTTGCGCGTGATGCTCACGAGGGACAAGCACGTTCAAGCGGTGAACCCTATATCACCCATCCTGTAGCTGTAGCCTGCATTCTGGCCGAGATGAAACTCGACTATGAAACACTGATGGCTGCACTACTGCATGATGTGATCGAAGACACCCCTGCCACCTACCAGGATATGGAACAACTGTTTGGCAAAAGCGTTGCCGAACTGGTGGAAGGGGTATCTAAGCTCGACAAACTGAAATTCCGCGATAAGAAAGAAGCTCAGGCTGAAAACTTCCGCAAAATGATCATGGCGATGGTGCAAGACATCCGCGTCATTCTGATCAAACTCGCCGACCGTACGCATAACATGCGCACTCTTGGGGCTTTGCGCCCTGATAAGCGTCGACGCATTGCTCGCGAAACCCTCGAAATTTACAGCCCTCTGGCACACCGTCTTGGTATTCATCATCTGAAAACCGAGTTGGAAGAGCTGGGCTTTGAAGCGCTTTACCCGAACCGTTACCGCGTCATTAAAGAAGTGGTTAAAGCGGCACGCGGTAACCGCAAAGAGATGATTCAAAAAATCCTCTCTGAAATCGATGGTCGTTTGCAAGAAGCCGGTATTCCGTGCCGCGTCAGCGGTCGCGAAAAACACCTTTATTCCATTTACTGCAAAATGACGCTCAAAGAGCAGCGTTTCCACTCGATTATGGATATTTACGCCTTCCGCGTAATTGTTCACGACATGGATACCTGTTACCGCGTTCTTGGGCAGATGCATAGCCTATACAAGCCACGTCCGGGCCGGGTTAAAGACTATATCGCCATTCCAAAAGCGAACGGATATCAGTCACTGCATACTTCAATGATTGGCCCACACGGTGTGCCGGTTGAAGTGCAAATCCGTACTGAAGATATGGACCAGATGGCAGAAATGGGTGTTGCTGCTCACTGGGCTTATAAAGAGCAAGGTGAGAGTGGTACTACCGCGCAAATCCGTGCCCAGCGCTGGATGCAGAGCTTGCTGGAGCTCCAGCAAAGCGCCGGTAGCTCATTTGAATTTATCGAGAGCGTAAAATCCGATCTGTTCCCGGATGAGATTTACGTTTTCACCCCGGAAGGGCGCATTGTCGAATTGCCGGCTGGTGCGACACCTGTCGATTTCGCCTATGCCGTACATACCGATATCGGCCACGCATGCGTTGGTGCTCGTGTCGACAGACAACCCTATCCGCTGTCTCAGTCGCTCAGTAGCGGCCAGACAATCGAAATCATTACCGCACCGGGCGCTCGCCCGAATGCCGCATGGTTGAATTTCGTTGTGAGCTCTAAAGCCCGCGCCAAAATTCGCCAGATGCTGAAAAACCTTAAACGTGATGACTCTGTTAGCCTCGGGCGCCGCCTGCTTAACCATGCGTTAGGTGGTAGCCGCAAGCTTGCCGAAGTTCCGCCAGAAAATATTCAACGTGAGCTTGAGCGCATGAAACTCGCCACGCTTGATGATTTGCTGGCTGAAATTGGCTTGGGTAACGCCATGAGTGTAGTTGTCGCGAAAAACCTGCAAGGTGAATCACAAGCGTCTTTACAGGCGAATGCTCTGCCGCATAGCCATCTGCCTATCAAAGGTGCAGACGGCGTGCTGATTACTTTTGCTAAGTGTTGCCGCCCAATTCCTGGCGACCCGATAGTTGCTCACGTTAGCCCTGGTAAAGGGTTGGTTATCCACCATGAGTCTTGCAGGAATATTCGTGGCTACCAGAAAGAAGCCGAGAAGTTTATGGCGGTGGAATGGGATAAGGAAACAGAGCAAGAGTTCCTCACTGAAATCAAAGTAGATATGTTCAACCATCAGGGTGCGCTGGCAAATCTGACGGCTGCTATCAACACAGCAGGCTCAAATATCCACAGCCTGAATACCGAAGAAAAAGATGGTCGCGTCTATAGCGCGTTTATCCGTATGTCTGCCCGCGATCGTGTTCATCTGGCTAATATTATGCGCAAAATCCGCGTGATGCCGGATGTGATCAAAGTTACCCGCAACCGAAACTAGTGTTATGAATCCTCAACGTTATGCGCGTATTTGCGAGATGCTCGCCAGGCGTCAACCTGATCTGACCGTCTGCATGGAGCAAGTCCATAAACCTCATAACGTCTCGGCGATTATTCGCACCGCAGATGCTGTGGGTGTACATGAAGTTCACGCAGTCTGGCCGGGTAACCGAATGCGCACCATGGCCTCTTCTGCTGCGGGAAGTAATTCCTGGGTTGAAGTTAAAACGCACCGCGACATTGGCGAAGCAGTTGGCTATCTAAAAAGCAGCGGGATGCAAATCCTCGCCACCAACCTTTCTGATAAAGCCGTCGATTTCCGCGAAATTGATTACACCCGCCCGACCTGTATTTTGATGGGGCAGGAAAAAACCGGTATCACTCAAGAAGCTTTAGCGCTGGCAGACCAGGACATCATTATTCCGATGATCGGGATGGTGCAATCGCTCAATGTGTCCGTTGCTTCCGCACTTATTCTTTATGAGGCACAGCGCCAGCGCCAGAATGCCGGGATGTACCAGCGCGAAAACAGCACCCTGCCGGAATCCGAACAACAGCGCCTGCTGTTTGAAGGCGGCTACCCTGTACTGGCGCGAGTTTCCCGCCGTAAAGGTTTGCCCTACCCACATGTGAATCAGCAAGGTGAGATAGAAGCTGATGCCGCATGGTGGGCCACTATGCAATCTGCGGAGTAGCTGGATGAAAGGCCGTTTGCTGGATGCCATACCGTTAAGCACGCTTGCCGGAGTCGGCGCCAGCCAGAGCGGCAAACTGGCCAAAATTGGCCTGTACACCATTCAGGATCTTCTGCTCCACCTGCCGCTTCGCTACGAAGACCGTACCCATCTCTACCCTATCAATGACCTGCTGCCAGGCGTTTACTCCACGGTGGAAGGTGAAGTGCTGAACTGCAATATCAGTTTTGGCCGCCGCCGTATGATGACCTGCCAGATTTCTGACGGTACCGGCATCCTGACGATGCGTTTTTTCAACTTCAACGCGGCAATGAAAAACAGCCTCGCGACCGGTAAACGCGTGCTTGCCTATGGCGAAGCAAAACGCGGCACGCACGGCGCAGAAATGATTCATCCTGAATACCGCGTTCAGGGCGACCTCAGTACACCAGAATTGCAGGAAACACTGACGCCGGTTTACCCGACGACGGAAGGCATTCGTCAGGCGACGCTGCGCAAACTGACCGACCAGGCACTTGAATTACTGGATACCTGCGCTATTGCCGAATTGCTACCGGCTGATTTGAGCAAGGGAATGATGAGTCTGCCAGAAGCGCTACGCACTCTGCATCGCCCGCCGCCATCAATGCAGCTCGCCGATCTGGAGACGGGAAAGCACCCGGCTCAGCAGCGATTAATCCTTGAAGAATTACTGGCACATAACCTGAGCATGCTCGCGCTGCGCGCGGGTGCTCAGCGTTATCACGCGCTGCCTTTGCATGATCATGACGAATTAAAAAACCGCCTGTTGGCTGCTCTGCCGTTTAAACCAACAGGTGCGCAGGCTCGCGTTGTGGCCGAAATCGAACACGACTTAGCGCTGGATGTACCAATGATGCGCCTGGTACAAGGTGATGTGGGGTCAGGTAAAACTCTGGTTGCCGCACTCGCCGCATTGCGTGCGATTGCGCATGGCAAACAAGTGGGCCTGATGGCACCAACCGAATTGCTCGCCGAGCAGCACGCCAATAACTTCCGCCAGTGGTTTGCGCCTCTGGGCATTGAAGTGGGCTGGCTTGCAGGCAAGCAAAAAGGGAAAGCGCGTATCGCTCAACAGGACGCGATCGCAAGCGGTCAGGTGTCGATGGTGGTGGGAACGCATGCGATCTTCCAGGAACAGGTGCAGTTCTCGCAACTTGCACTGGTTATCATTGATGAACAACATCGCTTTGGTGTTCATCAACGCCTGGCGTTGTGGGAAAAGGGCCAGATTCAGGGCTTCCACCCGCATCAGCTCATCATGACTGCTACACCTATTCCGCGCACGCTGGCAATGACGGCTTACGCCGATTTAGACACATCTACGATCGATGAACTCCCACCTGGCCGTACTCCGGTAACAACCGTCGCTATTCCAGACTCACGCCGCAACGATATTATCGAGCGGGTGCGAGAAGCGTGTAGCAATGAAGGCCGTCAGGCGTACTGGGTTTGTACGTTGATTGAAGAATCTGAGCTGCTTGAAGCCCAAGCCGCGGAAGTTACGTGGGATGAGCTAAAAATAGCCTTGCCTAATCTGAATGTCGGCCTGGTTCATGGCCGCATGAAGCCGCAGGAAAAGCAGGCTGTGATGCAGGCTTTTAAAGAAGGTTCAATTCATCTGCTGGTTGCGACAACGGTTATTGAAGTTGGTGTTGATGTACCAAATGCCAGCCTGATGATTATCGAAAACCCTGAGCGTCTGGGTCTTGCTCAGCTCCATCAGCTTCGTGGCCGTGTGGGTCGTGGTGCGGTTGCATCTCACTGTGTGTTGCTTTACAAGTCACCACTATCGAAAACCGCACAGCTGCGTTTACAGGTACTGCGTGATAGCAACGATGGCTTCGTGATTGCTCAGAAAGATTTAGAAATTCGTGGTCCGGGGGAATTACTCGGCACACGCCAGACGGGAAGTGCCGAGTTTAAAGTAGCGGATCTATTGCGCGACCAGGCGATGATCCCGGAAGTACAGCGCCTAGCGCGCCATATTCATGAACGCTATCCCGAGCAGGCAACCGCGCTCATTGAACGCTGGATGCCTGAAACGGAACGCTATTCAAACGCCTGATGGCTTAGCCAAAGATTGGCAGCATCAAATACATCTTGATGACCAGCGCGTTAACGATATCAATAAAGAACGCGCCAACCATCGGCACTACCAGGAACGCCATATGTGACGGGCCGAAGCGCTCGGTAATCGCCTGCATATTGGCGATCGCCGTTGGCGTTGCCCCAAGGCCAAAACCACAATGCCCCGCAGCCAGAACCGCCGCATCGTAGTTCTTCCCCATCAAGCGATAAGTCACGAAAATCGCATACAACGCCATAAAGATGGTTTGTACGGTCAAAATTGCCAGCATCGGCAACGCCAGCGAAGCCAGTTCCCACAGCTTGAGGCTCATCAGCGCCATGGCGAGGAACAGCGACAAACAGACGTTCCCTAATACGGAAACCGCACGTTCAAATACCCGATAGAAACCGAGCAGTGACATGGTGTTGCTGAGGATAACCCCAACAAATAACACGCAAACGAATGTCGGCAATTCGAAGCTGGTGCCTTGAATGAGATGGCCGACAAACTTACCGACCGTAAGGCAGATAGCAATCATCGCGATGGTTTCTATCAACACCATAGAGGTGATCATGCGCCCTACCGCTGGCTTTTCGAATGCGGTTGGATCAATGCTATCTTCTGGTGTGCCATCGGGTGTTGAGGAGTGTTTGACCAGATAACGCGCCACTGGCCCGCCAATCAAACCGCCCAATACCAGACCAAATGTTGCGCAAGCCATTGCCACTTCGGTGGCATTCTGGAAACCATAACGTTCGGTAAACAGTTTGCTCCAGGCTGCACCCGTACCATGCCCGCCTGATAACGTAATAGAACCCGCCAGTAAACCCATTAATGGATCAAGGCCCAACAGGCTCGCCATACCGATACCAATGGCGTTTTGCATGACCAGCAAACCCACCACCACAACCAGGAAAATACCGACAACTTTGCCACCCGCTCGCAAGCTAGACAGGTTGGCGTTCAGGCCGATTGTGGCAAAGAAGGCAAGCATCAAAGGATCTTTGAGGCTCATATCAAATTCAAATTCCCAACCGACACTTTTTTTGAGTACCAGCAAGGCAAGGGCGATTAAGAGTCCACCCGCTACGGGTTCAGGGATGGTGTATTTTTTTAATAGCGGTATGGTGTGGACCATTTTTCGGCCCAGTAATAACACGAGAGTCGCAGCAACAAGGGTAGAAAGGGTGTCGAGATAAAACATAGAAGTGCTCCTGTTTGCGCATATTTCTCACAGACGCTTTTAATTATCCTTCACTGGAATTTCAGGTTCTAGAAAAGTCAGCAGCTGGATTTTAACCAAAAAACAGTCGAAAGTTATATAAAAAGCTCGGCATATACACTTTTTATCTTAGGAAACACCCTTAGCAAACGTTTGCTTTTGGCCTTCAGTCCGCTAAAATCACCGTTTTTTCGGGAGGGGATAATTTCTAATGTCTGTTAATGCTGTTGAGTCTGAAGGTGCGCAACCGATTGCCCACACTAGTTCCAGTGAGTTGATTTACCGCCTGGAGGACCGTCCACCTCTCCCGCAAACTCTATTCGCTGCTGGGCAGCATTTATTAGCTATGTTTGTCGCGGTGATCACACCTGCGATGTTGATTTGCCAGGCTCTGGGACTTCCAGCAGAAGATACCCAACACATTATCAGTATGTCCCTGTTCGCATCAGGCGTGGCATCAATTATCCAGATTAAAGCGTGGGGCCCGGTAGGCTCTGGGCTTCTGTCTATTCAAGGCACCAGCTTTAACTTTGTCGCACCGCTGATTATGGGTGGCATGGCATTAAAGAATGGCGGGGCTGATGTTCCGACGATGATGGCTGCACTTTTTGGCACCTTAATGCTCGCAAGCTGCACCGAGATGCTTTTATCGCGCTTCCTGCACCTTGCTCGCCGCATTATCACGCCACTGGTCTCCGGCGTAGTTGTGATGATTATTGGTCTTTCCTTAATTCAGGTTGGACTGACATCTATTGGCGGTGGCTACGGCGCAATGAGCGACCACACCTTTGGCGCACCGAAAAATCTGCTGCTGGCAGGCGCAGTATTAGTGGTCATTATTCTTCTGAATCGCCAGCGCAACCCGTACTTGCGCGTGGCTTCGCTGGTTATCGCCATGGCAGTAGGTTACGCACTTGCCTGGGCGATGGGCATGCTGCCTGATGTTGCGCCATCAACCAATACTGATTTAATTATGGTGCCAACGCCGCTTTACTACGGCCTGGGCATTGACTGGAACCTACTGATTCCGCTGATGCTGATCTTTATGGTGACATCCCTTGAAACCATTGGCGATATTACGGCGACGTCTGACGTCTCCGAGCAACCGGTTTCTGGCCCGCTTTATATGAAGCGACTGAAAGGAGGCGTACTGGCCAACGGCCTGAACTCCTGCGTTTCTGCCGTATTCAATACTTTCCCTAACTCTTGCTTCGGCCAGAACAATGGCGTGATTCAGCTTACGGGTGTTGCCAGCCGTTATGTTGGATTTGTCGTCGCGTTGATGCTGATTGTGTTGGGCCTGTTCCCGGCAGTAAGTGGGTTTGTGCAGCACATTCCTGAGCCAGTTTTAGGTGGCGCAACTATCGTGATGTTCGGCACGATCGCTGCCTCCGGTGTGCGTATAGTCTCCCGCGAGCCACTAAATCGTCGTGCGATTATGATTATCGCGCTGTCTCTGGCGGTGGGTATGGGCGTTTCACAGCAGCCACTGATTCTTCAGTTTGCTCCTGACTGGCTAAAAACGTTGCTCTCCTCCGGTATCGCTGCCGGTGGTATCACCGCTATCGCGTTAAACCTGATTTTCCCACCTGAAAAAAATTGATGTACCTCACGCGCTGGTTATTTGTTAGCGCCAGCGCGTGTTACCCCTCCTGACAATCCCATCCTTGAGCTATAACGGTAAATGGGGCATAACACCCTTACCGAAACTTCATGGGATGGAAGACAATGAAATTTCTAGGAAAGCTGATCATAGCTTTATTGGTTGTCATAATAGTGGCACTCATAGCCGCTTATTTATTACTTCAAACTCGTTGGGGAGCATCCCAAATCAGTAGTTGGGTCAATGAGAAGAGTGATTACAATTTCTCTTTTGAAGTGATCGACCACAAGTGGGCATCGCCCACTCATGTCACGCTGACAAACGTCACCTTCGGACGCAAAGGCCAGCCAGCGACTCTGGTTGCGCAAAATATTGATATTGGCCTGAGCTCACGTCAATTTTCAGAGCCTTTGCACGTCGATACGATTTTGCTGCAAAACGGAACGCTAAATATCAGCCCCAATGCTGCCCCGCTACCCTTCCAGTCCGATATGCTGCAATTGAGCGATATGGCAATCAACAGCCCAAATACTGGGTGGGATCTGCACGCTCAACGCGTCAACGGAGGAGTAATACCCTGGCAGCCAGAGCAAGGTAAAGTGCTGGGTAATACTGCTGATATTCAATTTAGCGCCGGCTCCATGACACTTAACGGTGTTCCGGCTACCAACGTTTTGTTGCAAGGTGCGATTAATAACGAACAGGTGACGCTCTCAACCATCGGTGCAGACATTGCGCGTGGCTCGCTCACCGGTAATGCAAACCGCCTTGCCGATGGCTCCTGGCAGATTGGCAGCTTACGGCTCAACGATATCCGCCTACAAACCAATAAATCCATTACCGATTTCCTGGCCCCTCTTGGCAGTGTCCCTTCACTGAAAATCGATAGTCTTGAGGTGACAGATGCGCGCATGGAAGGAAAAGACTGGGCAATAACCGATTTAGATCTGAGTTTGCGCAACCTGATGTTGGCAAAGGGCGGCTGGCAAAGCGATGACGGGCGTTTATCGATGAATGCCAGTGATTTTATTATTGGTGCGTTGCAGCTAAACGACCCTATCGTGAATATCGATTTTAACCCGCAAACCGCTGTGATTCGCCAGTTCACTTCCCGTTGGGAAAGAGGCATGGTTCGCGCCTCAGGCGAATGGCAACGCAATGAGAAAAAACTGGCACTTGATGAGCTGGTTTTTGCCGGGCTGGAATATACGCTGCCAGCTGACTGGAAAGCACGCTGGATAGAGCCTTTACCGCAGTGGTTAAACACTGTGACGATTAAAAAACTGTCGGCAAACCGCAATTTGATCATCGATATTGATCCCGCCTTCCCGTTCCAGCTCACCGCATTAGATGGCACGGCGAACAATCTCGAAGTAGTGCGCAATAGCCAGTGGGGAATATGGAGTGGGAACGCCACACTGAACGCCGCGGCCGCCACGTTTAACCGCGTCGATGTTCGCCGCCCATCCATTTCATTGAATGCTGCTGACAGCCAAATATCTATTACAGAACTTAGTGCTTTTACTGGTGAAGGTATGCTGGAAGCGACTGGCGCTATCTCGCAGGCTCCACAACGAAATGCGGCGATGAATCTGCGCGGGCGTGCGGTGCCAGTAAATGTGTTGCAGCAATGGGGATGGCCAGCGCTGCCGCTTGAAGGCAACGGTAATTTGCAGCTTTCAGTAACCGGTAACCTTGCAGCTCAAACACCACTGAAACCCACGGTGAACGGGACACTACAGGCCACCAGCGCCGACGGAAAACAAGTACAACAGACCATGCAGAATGGAGAAGTACCCGGCGCATAAGCGCCGGGCTGTAACCCTTCAACTATTCTTCTTCGTTGCCGCCCTCTTCAAGCGGGCCAAAAGGTTTCGCGGGGAGAACCAGATACACACCTTCAAAAACAGCGCCTTGCGTATCATCACCGTAAAGCTCAACTTGCAACGCAACGCGAGCCTTGCGGCCACGCGCGAGACGGTCCAGATCGCCGCTCAACGAGCCTAAGTCAGCAATCGCTCCCGGTCTTCCGGTGATCGGGCTGCTATATCGGATATGTGCATCAGCCAGAATAATCGTGCCGCCAAGATGGCGTTCACGCAGCATCAGCCAAATCAGCCCCCAGCCGGTAAGCGTTGCCAGCGAAAACAGGCTGCCAGCGAATAAGGTTTGATGGGGATTTTGATTCCCCGCTTCCGGCATGGTGGTAATAAATTTCTGCCCGGTGTATTGCAGGATGCGCACACCCATCTTCTCGCTAAGCGGAATATGTTCGTACCAGGCCTGTTGTAACTGACCACACCAGTCTGCGCGATGGAGAATGTCATCGAGCGAGGCGACCGGTTTAATCATAAGAAAATGGCGAATAGGTGTGGTGGAAGGAGTGGTGATTTCACCCTGATTCTCAAAACCGAGTTTGGCAAAAAACTCCACGGCATCTTCACGTGCGCTACATACCACACGTTTAACCCCTTCCTGGCGCGCGACAGTTTCCAGCGTCATTGCCACCAGCGTACCCAGACCTTTGTCTTGCACCGAGGGGTGAACCGCCATAAAACGGATCGCTGCTTCGTTATCAGCATTGATATACAAACGGCCAATTGCGACCGGATTGCCTTCTTCATCTACCACCATCTGGTGGTGAGCTAAGGCATCCCAGGCATCGCGCTCGGAGCCTTTGGGTTGATGCAACGGCTTACGTAGCATCTCCCAGCGAAACTGGTAATAGAGCTCAAGCTCTTCTTCGGTTTGCGGTACGCGAAGGTGATACATACATGTACTCTCTCTTGTTACGCGGGACCGTAAAGGCTGCGAATTCAGACCTGTAACCAAAACGTCACTGGGCCATCGTTGGTCAGGCTGACTTTCATGTCGGCGGCAAAGCGACCTGTTTCGGCAACAATGCCCTGCTGTCGACAGCGTTGGACAAAGTATTCATATAGCTCTTCAGCAAGCTCAGGTGCTGCGCCACAAGAAAAACTCGGGCGCATACCGCGTTCGGTATCAGCGGCGAGGGTAAACTGCGACACAACTAGTACGCTGCCACCGGCTTGCTGAACGTTCAAATTCATCTTGTCGTTTTCATCGCCAAAAATGCGGTAACCCAAAACACGTTCGCAAAGGCGATTCGCTTTCTGTTCGTTATCTTCTTTTTCGACACCCAATAACACTAAAAGTCCCGGGCCAATTTCACCCGTCACTTCACCGTCCACGGTGACGCGAGCGTGGGTGACACGCTGTATTAATGCAATCATGGTTCTTCCAATTCTTCCTGCTGTGCTTCGACACGGAGTTTGCGGTAATCACCGAGAGTGACAGTAATTTCGGCGCCGAGCAACACGATACACCAGGTCCAATAGACCCAGACAAATAAAATGGGGATCACGGCTAACACGCCGTAAATCAATTGGTAAGAGGGAAACATGGTGATGTAGAGGGCAAAACCTTTTTTCCCAAGCTCAAACAAAAGAGCAGCCACCAGCGAGCCAATCAGTGCATCTCGCACCGGGACTCGAGTGGTTGGAACAATGCTATATAACATCCAGAATGACAGCCAGGAGAGCAGCAAAGGGAAGATACGCAACACGATATCAATCGTGCTGTTAAAGCCCGTCACCCAGCGCAGCGAAAGCAGATACGAACTGATCACCAGACTCGCACCTGCCAGCAGCGGCCCTAGCGTCAAAATCATCCAGTAGACGGCAAACGAGTATATTTTTGGCCTGGTTCGCGTGCTGCGCCAGATAGTATTTAGCGCGCTATCCACGGCATACATCAGCAGCAATGCAGTAACGATAAGGCCACAGGCCCCCACAGCAGTCATCTTGTTGGAGTTAGCAACAAACTGTTCGATATAGCGCTGGATGATATCGCCCGTCGCGGGCAGAAAATTTGAGAAGACAAAATGGCGCAGTTGGATGCTAACGTCGGCAAACATCGGGAAAGCTGCAAATAACGCAAACACTACCGCAACCAAAGGCACCAGTGAGAGCAATGACACGTAAGCAAGGTTACCTGCAAGCGTGGTCATATTGTCCTGGTCAATCCGATGCCAGAGCAATTTACCCCAGGCGATACAGGGCCTGAGGTGCTTGCTCGTTTTGCGATGAACGTCTTTTATCATAGGCTTGTTGAGAAATAATCGGGCACCGTGTTTTTACCGGTCACCAAAATGCTGGTGATCCCCACCTGTTGAGCTCCTTTAATATTATCGGCGTTGTCGTCAAAAAAGACGGCTTCACTGGCAGAAAACCCTTCTTCTTCGAGGAGTTTTTGATAGATCTCAACGTCGGGTTTACGCATGCCCATTTCCTGGGACAGATAGATTTTATCTACCGCCTCGGCTATTTGCGGGTATTCACCTGGCCAGAAATAAGTATGTAAGCGGTTGGTATTAGAGAGCACAACGACACGATGGCCTTGTTCACGAAGTTTGTTCATCACATCAATAACTTCCGGGCGTAGACCAACAAAAATAGCCTGCCAACCGGCAGAGAACTGATCAAAGCTCAACGCCATGCCCATTTCTTCGCATACCGCAGCAGCAAATTCTTCGTCGCTAATTTGCCCCCGCTCGTGGCGTTGAAACGCCTCGCCCATTACAAAGCTTTTCTGCAAATTCGCTAGCGGGACACGGCTGTAATCGCTCCAGACCCCCATTACTCGGTTGAAGTCGATATCAACGATGACGTTTCCTAAATCAAAGATATACAGCATAAGCCTCTCCTTTGCGCATGGACAAATAACTGTAGCGGTAAAGGGTAGCTTTGACTATCGCTGATAAAAAAGCGATCCGGGTTCTGCGAGTTATTAAGCAAAAAAAAGCCCCGCCTAAACAGGCAGGGCTTCAATGCTTTGCAGGAAAGAAACTTACGCTTCTTTGCTACCACGACCCGCACGTTTGCGGTCGTTTTCAGTCAGGTGACGCTTACGAATACGTACGGAAGTCGGAGTCACTTCTACCAGTTCGTCATCATCGATGAATTCCAGAGCTTGCTCCAGAGACATCTTCAATGCAGGAACCAGAGTTGTTGCTTCGTCAGTACCGGACGCACGCATGTTGGTCAGTTTCTTACCGGTCAGGCAGTTTACAGTCAGGTCGTTAGAACGACTGTGAATACCGATGATCTGGCCTTCGTAAACTTCTGCACCGTGACCCAGGAACAGCTTACCGCGGTCCTGCAGGCTGAACAGCGCAAATGCTACTGCTTTACCCTGGCCGTTAGAGATCAGCACGCCGTTCTGGCGCTGGCCGATTTCGCCTGGCTTAACGTCGTCGTAGTGGCTGAATGTGGAGTACAGCAGACCAGTACCAGAAGTCATGGTCATGAACTCAGTACGGAAGCCGATCAGGCCACGTGCTGGGATCAGGTAATCCAGACGGATACGACCTTTGCCGTCAGGGATCATGTCTTTGACATCGCCCTTACGCTCACCCATTGCCTGCATTACAGAACCCTGGTGCTGTTCTTCGATATCCAGAGTCACGTTTTCGAACGGCTCTTGCATACGACCATCGATCATACGGTTGATTACTTTCGGACGGGACACAGCCAGTTCGAAGCCTTCACGACGCATGTTTTCGATCAACACAGATAGGTGCAGTTCGCCACGACCGGATACACGGAATGCATCCGCATCTTCGGTTTCTTCAACACGCAGTGCAACGTTGTGCACCAGCTCTTTGTTCAGGCGGTCAAGGATCTGACGAGAGGTAACGAATTTACCTTCTTTGCCACAGAACGGAGAGGTGTTGACGTTGAAGAACATAGTAACAGTTGGTTCATCAACAGACAGTGCTGGCAGCGCTTCAACATTTTGCGTATCGCAAAGGGTGTCGGAGATGTTCAGCTCGCCCAGACCGGTAATCGCGATGATGTCGCCGGCTTCAGCTTCGGTGGATTCAATACGCTCCAGACCGAGGTGAGTCAGTACTTTACCGACTTTACCGTTACGAGTTTTACCTTCGCTGTCGATGATAGTGATTTGCTGGTTAGGCTTCACTTTACCGCGTTTGATGCGACCGATGCCGATAACGCCAACGTAGTTGTTGTAATCAAGCTGGGAGATTTGCATCTGGAACGGACCATCAGAGTCAACGGATGGTGCTTTAACGTGGTCAACAATCGCCTGGTACAGCGGGGTCATGTCTTCCGCCATCTCATTGTGATCGTTACCTGCGATACCCATCAATGCTGATGCATAGATGATTGGGAAATCGAGCTGCTCGTCGGTCGCATCAAGGTTAACGAACAGGTCAAATACCTGATCAACAACCCAGTCAGGACGCGCGCCAGGACGGTCAACTTTGTTGATTACAACAATTGGCTTCAAACCGTGGGCAAATGCCTTTTTGGTTACGAAGCGCGTCTGCGGCATTGGGCCATCCATTGCGTCAACGACCAGCAGAACGGAGTCTACCATGGACATTACACGTTCAACTTCACCACCGAAGTCGGCGTGCCCAGGGGTATCAACGATGTTGATACGGTAGTCATTCCATTTGATAGCGGTGTTTTTAGCGAGGATGGTAATCCCACGCTCTTTCTCCAAATCGTTGGAGTCCATCACGCGTTCGGTGGCTTCAGCACGTTCGTTACTGAAAGTACCAGATTGCTGCAGCAGCTTATCAACCAGGGTAGTTTTACCATGGTCAACGTGCGCGATGATGGCGATATTACGCAGATTTTCGATCACAACTTTGCCTCAGGCATTAGAAATAGCGCGTTATTGTACACGTATTAATCGAAGGACATAACAGGATCACAAAGAACTTTTACAAACAATGTAAAAAGTAATGGTTTGTGATCGCTTTCACGGAGCAAAAAAGGGAGCCACAACGAAAATTGCACCAATATGGTGCTCAAATCTCAGACTGAAGCACTACATTGGTGCAAACTATCCATCGTGGTGCAGCCCTTTTGCACTATAGTGCGCATGATAGCGCCTTTTTGGGGTAATTTAAAAGTTGGCACAGATTTCGCTTTAATCATTTCAGGGCAACAAGCCAATTCAATGACCAAATCCGGGAGAGTTAAGTATGTCCGCTGAACACGTTTTGACGATGCTGAATGAACACGAAGTGAAGTTTGTTGATCTGCGCTTCACTGACACCAAAGGTAAAGAACAGCACGTCACTATCCCTGCTCATCAGGTTACTGCTGACTTCTTCGAAGAAGGCAAAATGTTTGATGGCTCTTCAATTGGTGGCTGGAAAGGCATCAACGAGTCAGACATGGTTCTAATGCCAGATGCGTCTACTGCTGTCATTGACCCGTTCTTCGCTGATTCTACGCTGATCATTCGTTGCGACATTCTTGAGCCAGGCACCATGCAGGGTTATGACCGCGACCCACGCTCCATTTCCAAGCGCGCTGAAGATTACCTGCGTTCTACTGGCATCGCCGATACCGTACTGTTCGGGCCAGAACCAGAGTTCTTCCTGTTCGACGACGTTCGTTTCGGTAGCTCTATTTCCGGTTCTCACGTTGCTATCGATGATATCGAAGGCGCATGGAACAGCGGCACCAAATACGAAGGCGGCAACAAAGGTCACCGTCCTGCTGTTAAAGGCGGTTACTTCCCAGTTCCACCAGTTGACTCCGCACAAGACCTGCGTTCTGCAATGTGTCTGACTATGGAGCAAATGGGCCTGGTTGTTGAAGCTCACCACCACGAAGTAGCAACTGCTGGTCAGAACGAAGTGGCTACCCGCTTCAACACCATGACTAAAAAAGCAGATGAAATTCAGATCTACAAATATGTGGTTCACAACGTTGCTCATGCTTACGGCAAAACAGCGACCTTTATGCCAAAACCAATGTTTGGCGATAACGGTTCTGGTATGCACTGCCATATGTCCCTGGCTAAGAACGGCGTAAACCTGTTCGCTGGTGACAAATATGCTGGCCTGTCTGAGCAAGCGCTGTACTACATCGGCGGTGTTATCAAACACGCTAAAGCCATCAACGCCCTGGCTAACCCAACCACCAACTCCTACAAGCGTCTGGTCCCGGGTTACGAAGCTCCAGTAATGCTGGCTTACTCTGCAGCTAACCGTTCTGCTTCAATCCGTATCCCAGTTGTTGCATCTCCGAAAGCACGTCGTATCGAAGTGCGTTTCCCAGACCCAGCTGCTAACCCGTACCTGTGCTTCGCAGCACTGCTGATGGCTGGTCTTGATGGTATCAAGAACAAAATCCATCCGGGTGAAGCAATGGACAAAAACCTGTACGACCTGCCGCCAGAAGAAGCGAAAGAGATCCCACAAGTTGCTGGCTCTCTGGAAGAAGCACTGAGCTGCCTGAACGAAGACCGCGAGTTCCTGACTGCGGGCGGCGTGTTCACTGATGAAGCTATCGATGCTTATATCGCGCTGCGTATGGAAGAAAACGACCGTGTGCGTATGACTCCGCACCCAGTTGAGTTTGAGCTGTACTACAGCGTTTAAATAAGTAGTCATCTCCAATTTTAGCCCATCGTTGATGGGCTTTTTTATCCACAAATAACCTGTTGCAGCAACGTTATTTGCCGCCAGGAAACTATAATGCACCATCACAGTGCAAATTATCGGAGACTGCTGTATGGCAACCGGCACACTGCCCGATGCTGGGCAGATCCTGAATTCTTTAATCAACAGCATTTTACTGGTCGATGACGAGCTGGCGGTCCATTACGCCAACCCGGCTGCACAGCAACTTTTGGCGCAAAGTTCGCGCAAGCTGTACGGCACACCACTGCCAGAGCTGTTGAGTTACTTTTCGCTCAATGTTGGTTTGATGCAGGAAAGCCTGACCGCAGGCCAGGGTTTTACCGATAACGAAGTCACGCTGGTTATTGATAGCCGCTCCCACATTCTTTCCCTGACTGCACAACGTTTACCTGAAGGGTACATCCTGATGGAAATGGCGCCGATGGATAACCAACGCCGCTTAAGTCAGGAGCAATTGCAGCAGGCGCAACAAATTGCCGCCCGAGATTTAGTTCGTGGATTGGCGCACGAGATTAAAAATCCGCTTGGTGGATTGCGTGGAGCAGCCCAACTGCTGGCCAGAGCATTACCAGAACCGTCGCTAACTGAATACACCAAGGTGATTATTGAGCAGGCTGACCGCTTGCGTAACCTGGTCGACAGACTGTTAGGCCCACAACAGCCGGGGATGCACGTCACTGAAAGTATTCACAAAGTGACGGAGCGAGTGATGAAACTGGTGTCGATGGAGTTGCCTGCAAATGTGACGCTGGTAAGAGATTACGACCCAAGTTTGCCAGAGCTGGCGCACGACCCGGAGCAAATTGAACAGATTTTACTGAATATTGTGCGTAACGCGCTTCAGGCGCTGGGCAGTGATGGTGGCGAAATAGTGTTACGTACGCGTACCGCTTTTCAGCTTACTCTGCACGGCACTCGCTATCGCCTGGCTGCACGTATTGATATTGAAGACAACGGTCCGGGTATTCCGGCCCATCTGCAGGACACACTATTCTACCCAATGGTGAGCGGACGTGAGGGAGGGACAGGATTAGGTCTTTCTATTGCACGCAACTTGATCGATCAGCATTCGGGAAAAATCGAATTTAACAGTTGGCCAGGCCATACCGAGTTTTCGGTTTACCTGCCTATTCGTAAGTAGAGGTCTTTATGCAACGAGGGATAGTTTGGATCGTTGACGACGATAGCTCCATCCGTTGGGTGCTGGAACGCGCATTGACTGGAGCGGGTTTAAGCTGCACCACATTTGAGAGTGGCAATGAAGTTCTGAACGCTCTTGCAACCAAGACCCCGGACGTATTGTTATCTGATATCCGCATGCCCGGCATGGATGGCCTGGCGCTGCTAAAGCAGATTAAACAACGCCACCCGATGTTGCCGGTCATCATAATGACGGCTCATTCAGATCTTGAAGCTGCGGTGAGTGCTTATCAGCAAGGCGCTTTCGATTACCTGCCTAAACCTTTTGATATTGATGAAGCGGTAGCACTCGTTGAGCGCGCCATTAGTCACTATCAGGAACAGCAGCAACCGCGCAATGTACAGGTTAATGGGCCAACCACCGATATTATTGGTGAAGCGCCAGCTATGCAGGATGTGTTTCGAATTATTGGCCGCCTCTCCCGTTCATCAATAAGTGTGTTGATAAACGGCGAATCGGGTACCGGTAAGGAGTTAGTTGCACACGCTCTGCATCGACATAGCCCACGAGTGAAATCACCTTTTATTGCGCTGAACATGGCAGCAATCCCGAAGGATTTGATTGAGTCCGAGCTGTTTGGCCATGAGAAAGGCGCGTTTACCGGTGCTAATCAAATTCGCCAGGGCCGTTTTGAGCAGGCCGACGGCGGTACGCTGTTCCTCGATGAAATCGGTGATATGCCGCTGGATGTGCAGACTCGATTATTGCGCGTGTTAGCCGATGGGCAGTTTTACCGCGTTGGTGGCTATGCGCCGGTGAAAGTTGATGTGCGAATCATTGCGGCGACGCACCAGAACCTAGAGTTACGCGTGCAGGAAGGAAAATTCCGTGAGGACTTATTCCATCGCCTGAACGTGATTCGTGTTCATCTGCCACCGCTGCGTGAACGCCGCGAGGATATTCCGCGTCTAACTCGCCACTTCTTGCAAGTAGCGGCTCAGGAACTGGGCGTGGAAGCAAAACTGCTGCATCCCGAAACGGAAAATGCATTAACGCGCCTGGCCTGGCCCGGAAACGTGCGTCAACTGGAAAACACCTGCCGCTGGTTAACAGTAATGGCTGCGGGCCAGGAAGTGCTGATTCAGGATTTACCGGCTGAGTTATTCGAGACAACGGTTCCGGACAGCCCTACACATTCTCAGTCAGACAGTTGGGCGACATTACTGGCGCAATGGGCCGACCGCGCATTACGTTCCGGTCATCAGAACCTGCTTTCTGAAGCGCAGCCAGAAATGGAACGCACACTGCTAACGACGGCACTGCGGCATACGCAAGGCCACAAGCAGGAAGCGGCTCGTTTACTTGGCTGGGGGCGAAATACCCTGACGCGTAAATTGAAAGAGTTGGGAATGGAGTAACAAAAAGGCGGCTTTCAAGCCGCCTTTAGTTTTATATGACACGGGAAAATTGTTGCAGTCGCGCCTTCTGACGTAAGTAACTATCAAAACACATGCAGATATTACGGATTAGCAGGCGGCCTTTTGGCGTCACCTGAATATGTTTGCCGTCGATATCCACCAGCCCATCGTTGGCCAGCGGTTCGAGTAGCTTCAAATCTTCCGCAAAATACTCTGCAAAGTTCAGATCCCAAAGCTGCTCGATTTCAGCAAATTTAAGCTGGAAGTTGCAGATCAGCGCTTTGATAACATCACGTCGGATGCAGTCATCGCGGGTTAATGCCAGACCGCGCCACAGCGCATCGCCCTGGCTATCTACCTGTTGATAATAAGTTTTAAGCTCTTTCTGGTTCTGCGCATAACAGTCGCCAATCATGCTAATGGCAGAAACACCCATCCCCAGTAAGTCTGTATCACCCTGAGTGGTGTAGCCCTGGAAATTACGGTGCAACTTCCCTTCACGCTGCGCAATCGCCAGTTCGTCATCTGGCCGCGCAAAGTGGTCCATACCAATAAATTGGTATCCGGCATCGGTAAGCGAGCTGATGGTTTCTTGCAGAATGTCGAGTTTTTGCTGAGCGCTCGGTAAGTCTTCGTCTTTAATTTTGCGCTGCGCCGCAAACAGTGTCGGTAAGTGCGCATAGTTAAAGACACTTAAACGGTGCGGGCTCAGTTCTGCAACACGCTTGAGGGTGAAGGCAAAGCTTTCTGGCGTCTGTTTTGGCAGGCCGTAAATGAGGTCGATATTCGTCGATGTGAAACCGAGTTCACGGGCACGCTGAATCAGCGCGAAGATAAACTCTTCATCCTG
Organism: Buttiauxella massiliensis; assembly: GCF_902500225.1. Taxonomy (GTDB): domain Bacteria; phylum Pseudomonadota; class Gammaproteobacteria; order Enterobacterales; family Enterobacteriaceae; genus Buttiauxella; species Buttiauxella massiliensis. The sequence goes on from NZ_LR722660.1 coordinate 115,793, forward strand.
CTCACGGTTAACCAGGCGCTGCACTTCTTTGTTGAAGTCTTGCACGCCCATACTCAGACGGGTAAACCCTTCCTGACGCAAATGGTCGAGCACATCGAGTTCAATTTCACGCGGATCGATTTCAATGGAAAGCTCGGCATCTTCATCGAAATGGAAATGACCCCGTAGAAGCCCCATCAGACGGCTTATCTGCGCTTTACTGAGGTAAGTTGGAGTACCACCGCCCCAATGCAACTGACTGACGTGACGGCCTTTAAAGAGCGGCGCACGGTGGGCTATCTCTTGTTCAAGCGCATCAAGATACTGATCGGCCTTATGCGTCTGACGAGTGACGATTTTATTGCAGCCACAGAAGTAGCAAAGCTTGTGGCAGAACGGGATATGGATATACAACGACAGCGGGCGCTCAGGATAACGAGCAACCGCTTCAAGAAATGCCGCCTCACCGAAGCCTTCTGAGAACTCCAGCGCGGTAGGATAAGAGGTATAACGCGGCCCTGAATAATTATATTTCTGGATCAGGGCCAGATCCCAATCGATTAACTGCTCAGACATACTCACTTCCTCCGGTGATGCCGCATTCGTTGACGGCGCAACGATTTTTGCAATCGCGACAACCGCCGTAGTTTAACGAATAACCACAGCAGATAACACACCAGCGGAATAACCACGATAAGAACAGGTAATCCCATTGAGGTAGACTGTTAGTCAGTGCCTTTGAGAAGACGCATCAAATCATCGCCTTTCTCTTTTTCTTCTTCATCTTCGTCATCTTCATAGGCGATGCCGAGTTCTGCCATCAGCGCATCAATGCGATCAAGCTTAGCGTTAACCCAAGCCTGCTCTTCTGCGTTGAGTGTTTCACCTTCTTCAAGACGCTCTAACAGCGCATCCAGGCGCTCATCGTTCTCCAGCAAATCCAGTTCAGCCTGTGGTGTTAGCATAGGTTTCTCGACTTTAGGTTTGTGCTGTTTAGGTTTTTTGACCTGGACTTCAGTTACGCCCAGGGCGATTGGTTTTTTGCTGCCAATGCGCGGATCTTTAGCCTGTGAGCTGCCACTTCCACTTTTTTCCTGGGTGCCACCGGTTGAACGGCTACCCGCTGCATGTCCACTGTGTTTTTTATCACGTTTACGGTCACGAGCTTCGCGATCGATCTCCTCACGTGTTTTGCGACGAGCTTTTGAAGGTTTAGAGCCAGGTGCTGCTGAGTTTTGTTGCTTCATAATAAATTATCTTGAGCCATTTTTATTCAGTATAGAATTGCGGCGGAATCTAGCAGAAAGCAAGCAAAGAAAAAAGGCGGCAGGTTAACCTGTCGCCTTTTTCTTGTCTCTGGACCTATATAAGGTCACACAATCCCTGTTTGCACTCGACGCCCTGTCTTTCCCTTGCAAACAACTTCCGTGTAAATCCTTGTCCTTTTTAAACGTCTCCAGACGTTGCCTCCTGGCATTTCCTTGGTTCTTCGCCATCCTGACGATCCTGAACCCTCATCCTGAGTTGCTATCCTTTGTGGCTATCCTTTGCCTGTGCCGCTTACTTTACTCTTAGCGCTTGATTCCACAAGATTAGTATTTGAGTTAAGTCATTAATGTAATCCATCAAAAAACACCTAATACATTGTTATATATGTTCTTTTAAATATATCTGCATCTAACAACACTGCGTTGTCTGTCAATATGAATGGTCAATGTCTTACAAACCTCGGGCGGATTTCTGTAATCCTGTAAGCCTTGCCGAGAAACACGGCGTTTTCCCCATGTTCAGGTATAATCCCCCACAATGCTCATCCTGAGGGAGACAACCGTTTTGAAAAACTGGAATTACCAGCTGACCCACTTCGTGCTTAGCGCACCGGACATTCGCCATTTACCTTCTGATACCGGTATTGAGGTTGCTTTCGCAGGCCGCTCTAACGCAGGGAAATCCAGCGCATTAAATACGCTGACCAACCAGAAAGCCCTGGCGCGTACCAGTAAAACGCCTGGTCGTACGCAGCTCATCAACCTGTTTGAAGTGGCTGAAGGCTTACGTGTGGTGGATTTACCGGGCTATGGCTACGCCGAAGTACCAGAAGAAGTAAAACTGAAATGGCAGCGCGCGCTTGGCGAGTATCTGCAAAAACGTAATAGCCTGAAGGGATTAGTTATCTTGATGGATATTCGTCATCCACTGAAAGACCTTGATCAACAAATGATTAATTGGGCTGTTGCGAGCAACATTCCAGTGATGCTGCTGTTAACCAAGGCTGACAAGCTGGCATCTGGTGCTCGTAAAGCACAGTTAAAGATGGTTCGCGAAGCGGTGGTAGATTTTGGCGGTGATATTCAGGTAGAAGCGTTTTCGTCACTGAAAAAGATCGGTGTCGATGTACTGCGTCATAAGCTTGATGGTTGGTATAACGATATCCCACCAGCAACCGAAGAAGATGATGTAGAAGAAGACGACGAAACAGCTGGCGAATAAAAAGAAGCATGGGTTCGCCCGTGCTTTTCCTTATTTTCCTGACTTGCGTGCAATAAAAAACGCCCCAGTCATTACTGACTGGGGCGGCTAAAATATTCAGCCAAATCCGATTACGTGAAGTAAAAGGTCTGAAAGATAGAACATCTTACCTCTGTACCCTACGCAAATAACTCTACTCCTTTTTATTCGGTTGAAAAAGCATTTTTTGTAGTTTTTTTTCACCCTTTACACTCCGATATTGAAGCGTCATCACAAAAAGCTATGAGATATGTTGCTTAGTTACATAAATCGCTTTATTTAGTGAGCTTCATCCCAATTTACACCACTTCCGACTTCCACCAGCAATGGCACATCTAGCGTCATACTGCCTTCCATCAGTTCGTGGATTTTCTTCGATACGGCTTCCAGATCGTCCTGATGAACTTCAAACACCAGTTCATCGTGTACCTGCATGATCATTTTTACACGCGGCTTTTCTGCTTCCAGCCAGGCATCAACGGCAATCATGGCGCGTTTGATAATGTCTGCAGCGGTCCCCTGCATTGGAGCGTTGATTGCCGCGCGTTCTGCACCGGCACGACGAGCAGCATTGCTGGAGTTGATGTCTGGTAAATACAAGCGGCGGCCATCCAGCGTTTCGACATAGCCTTTATCCTTCGCCTGCGTCCGGGTACGTTCCATATATTCCAGCACGCCCGGGTAGCGTTCGAAATAGAGATCCATATACTTCTGCGACTCTTTACGTGGGATGTTGAGTTGGCGAGACAAACCAAACGCACTCATACCGTAAATCAGTCCAAAGTTGATGGCCTTAGCGCTGCGGCGCTGTTCGCCTGAAACGCTATCTAACGGCAGCCCAAATACTTCCGCCGCTGTCGCACGGTGAATATCTTTACCTTCCGCAAATGCAGTCAGCAGCCCTTTATCGCGGGAAAGATGCGCCATAATACGCAGTTCGATTTGCGAGTAGTCGGCGGAGACAATCAGATAATCTTTTGGCGCAATAAAGGCCTGGCGAATACGGCGACCTTCTTCATTACGCACCGGAATGTTTTGCAGGTTCGGCTCTGTAGAAGAAAGACGACCGGTCGCCGCGACAGCCTGATGATAAGAGGTATGCACGCGTCCGGTTTTCGGGTTAATCATCAGTGGCAGCTTATCGGTGTAAGTCGATTTCAGTTTTGCCAGGCCACGATGCTCAAGAATAACTTTAGGCAGTGGATAATCCAGAGCCAGCTCTTCCAGCACTTCTTCAGAAGTCGACGGTGCACCACCAGGTGTTTTCTTCAGCGGCTTAATCCCTTGCTTTTCAAACAGAATAGTTTGCAGCTGCTTTGGAGAAGAGAGGTTAAAGGCTTCGCCCGCGATTTCATGGGCGGTGATTTCCAGCTCCGCCAGGCGTTTGGTGAGTTGCTCAGAATGCGTATGCAGCACGGATGGATCGATTTTCACGCCATTGCGTTCAATCCGCGACAGCACAGGCACTAGTGGCATTTCAATATTTTTAAAGACGCTGAGTGGCCCTTCGCGCTTTTCGAGTTGCGGCCACATCTTCAGGTGCAACTGCAACGTAACATCCGCATCTTCTGCAGCGTAACGCCCGGCCTGTTCCAGATCTATTTGGTTAAAGGTCAGCTGCTTTTTACCCTTGCCGGCAATCTCTTCAAAAGTGATCGTGGTGTGCTTCAACCAGCGAGCAGACAAGCTGTCCATATCATGGCGGCCCGCGACGCTATCAAGAATGTAGGACTCGAGCATAGTATCGAAGGCAATGCCACGTAGTTCGATATCATAGTTTTGCATGATGCCACGGTCATACTTGAGGTTCTGTCCAACTTTAAGAACGCTTTCGTCCTCAAGCAATGGCTTCAACAGTTCAAGGGCACGCTCACGTGGGATCTGCACCGGAGCACCAATATAGTCATGCGCAACGGGGATGTAGCAGGCAACTCCGGGTTCAGTAGCAAATGAGAGGCCCACCAGGTTCGCACTGACGTTATCTAAACTGTCGGTTTCCGTATCAAAGGCAATAACCGGCGCTTTCTTCAGGTGGTTAATCCACTCTTCAAGCACGCTTTCTTCGAGAATGGTGACGTAGTTTTCATATGAGAGTGCGTTAGCTGGCTCTTCCGGTTCAACTTCGGCTTTGATCTCTATCGATTTCGTGGATTGTGCCGCAGGTTTTGCACCCTTAGCTTGCATCCACTTGCCTGCTTCAACGTCAGTAATCCAACGTTTAAATTCATATCGTTTGAACAACTCGAGAAGCTCTTCATCTGCCGGTTGCTGCACTTCTAACTGTTCACAGCCTAACTCAAGCTCCACATCTGTTTTGATGGTGGCTAGTTGATAGGAGAGGTAAGCAAGGTCTTTGCTTTGCTCAAGCTTCGCCGCCATGGTTTTTGCACCACGGAACGTCAATTCTGCGATTTTTTCTGGGTTGGCATATAGCGTATCCAGACCACCTAAACCTTGCAGCAGTGCCTGTGCGGTTTTCTCACCAACTCCTGGCACGCCAGGGATGTTGTCTGAGGAGTCGCCCATCAATGCCAGGAAGTCGATAATCAGCTCTGGAGGTACGCCATATTTGGTACGGACTTCATCCGGTCCAAGAATGGTATTCGTCATGGTATTGATAAGCGTGACGCCCGGCGTAACGAGTTGTGCCATATCTTTATCGCCGGTACTAATCAGCACCGGACGACCAACGCGTTCCGCCTCAAGTGCCAGAGTACCAATCACGTCATCGGCTTCCACGCCTGAAACAGCCAGAAGCGGCAAGCCCATAGCTTTAACCATTGCATGGAGTGGCTCAATTTGAGCTCGTAGATCGTCCGGCATTGGTGGGCGGTGAGATTTGTAATGCTCAAACAGCTCGTCACGGAAGGTTTTGCCTTTAGCATCAAAAACCACTGCTGCGTGGGTCGGTTGATACTGCAACAAGAGACTGCGCAGCATATTCAGCACACCGTACATTGCCCCGGTCGGTTCACCTTTGCTATTGGTCAGCGGTGGAAAGGCGTGATAGGCACGATAGAGATAAGATGAGCCATCAACGAGGATAAGTGGGTTTTGCGCGATCTGAACCATAATGTTCCGTTCCGTGACTGGTTTTAGTTTATGGCTAAAGGATGCCATAGCATGGCTGAAAACATGAACTTTTGAGGAAGATAAGGTGAAAAGTTTTGTTGATCTTCGAGATCGCCCTCAAGATCAATATTGTGGATAAGTTTGTGCATAATTCTTTAAGCAATTGATTGCGTATCTCAATGGAAATCCCACATCCAATAAATATCTATACTTATCATTGTGTTGAGTTTTAACCATTCTCTCAGGTGACATTTATTGCGTGATCGATAAATGTGGATATAAAAATTAATTATGTTATAGACCGATAATATTAAAAACCCACAGTACCGCGTTTCTTAATCCACTTTATTTGTTTCCTCACTCAAGATTATTTTCTGATAAAATTCACCACCTATTATTCTTCTCCCACCATCTGACTCTCTCTACCCATCTGAAAAATTTACTTATGTCGAGATTATTCGCCGCGATAACGTTGATTCTGAGTGTCGCTCTTACCATTCTGGTTACTATAGCCTGCTCGGTACCCATTATTGTCGCTGGCATCATTAAGCTGCTATTACCTGTTCCCGTCATCTGGCGATCAATCTCGGTATTTGCTGATTTTATGATGTACTGCTGGTGTGAAAGTTTAGCTTTCCTACTCAAGCTGAATCCGCATTTGAAATGGGATGTGGAAGGGCTGGACGATCTCAGTAAAAAAAACTGGTACTTACTGATTTGTAATCACCGAAGCTGGGCAGATATCGTCATTTTGTGCGTGCTATTTCGTAAACATATCCCGATGAATAAATACTTTTTAAAGCAGCAACTCGCCTGGGTACCATTCATGGGTCTGGCATGTTGGGCTTTGGATATGCCTTTTATGAAACGTTATTCGCACGGCTATTTGCTTCGCCACCCAGAACGACGCGGTAAAGACGTGGAAACAACCCGGCGCTCTTGCGAAAAATTCCGCTCTCATCCAACGACGATTGTGAACTTTGTCGAAGGCTCAAGATTTACTAAAGAGAAGCGTTTACAGACACGATCAGCCTTTCAAAACCTGCTTCCGCCTAAAGCCGCTGGCATCGCAATGGCGCTCAATGTATTAGGGAAACAGTTCGATAAGCTGCTCAATGTAACGCTCTGCTACCCTGAAAATTCGCAAAGTCCGTTCTACGATATGTTAACCGGAAAAATGACCCGGATCGTAGTGAGAGTTTCGCTTGTGCCGATTGCAGAGGATCTGCATGGAGACTATGTTAATGACAAAGGATTTAAACGACGCTTCCAGCAATGGCTGAATGCGGTGTGGCATGAGAAAGACGCTTTACTTACGAGTATCAAACAATAGAAGAAAGCCGGTCAGTGACCGGCTTTTTTAATTACTTTTTCTCGACCAGGAACTTGGCCACATCAGCATACTGCTGGACGAATACGTCCATATTGCTGGTGTCCATTCCTTGTGGATTCAGTTGGTATTTACCATTCACGAAAATAGCCGGGACACCCTGCAATTGCAGATCGGACGCAGCTTTCTCTTGTTGAGCAACCAAGGATTTCACTACAAAACTGTTCCATGCCGCATCGTACTCTTCTGCTTTCACACCTGCATTAATGAAGACATTACGAATATCAGCAACATTCTGAACTGTTTGAGTTTTCTGAACAGCTTCAAACATTGGAGCGGTGATTTTATCTTCCACGCCCAGTGCCAATGCAACAGCCCATGCCTGAGTTAGATCCTTGCCCAATGGGCCCAGGAACTCAACATGGTATTTGGTCATTTTGGTGCCTTCTGGCAGTTTTTTCTTCACAGTATCAGAAACATGAAGCACTTCTTCAAACTGGTAGCAGTGCGGGCAGTAGAAAGAGAAGAACTCTAAAACCTGTGGCTCACCAACAACAGGTTTTTCCAGAGTCACGAACTCTTTGCCGTCAGTGAACTGCGCTGCAGACACGCTAAATGCCAGGACCATCCCCGCCAGCGCCAGCCAAATCTTTTTCATCATCAAATCTCTCCTGAATAAATACTGATTAATACATTGGCGTTAATGTTAGTGGTGGTTCACGTAGAACCCGAACCTGCTCTGTAAAAGTCGCAGTTTGTGTTCTCCAGTAATCTTCGTCGGTAAGCCACGGAAAATTTCTGGGGAAGGCAGGGTCATCCCAGCGTCGAATTATCCACGCGAGATAATAAACCATACGCATTGCTCGTAAAGGTTCTATGAGTGCAATTTCGTCTGATTCAAAGGGGGTAAACTCTTCATATGCTTCGACAATCATTTCCAGCTGCATTCTCTGCTCGGCTTTGTCACCATTCAGAAGCATCCAGATATCCTGAATTGCCGGGCCATTACGTGCATCGTCCAGATCGACAAACAATGGGCCATCGCGCCAGAGAATATTCCCCGGATGGCAGTCGCCATGTAATCGTAGTGCCTGAAAATCTTCATGCCAGTGGAGTTTCACTTCCGCGATTAGCGCATCAGTTGCTTTGAGAAAGTTTTTCTTGAGAGCTGCCGGAATCAGATTTGTATGCTCAAACAGTTCACGTGGCTCAAACAAATACTCATTTAAGCCAATATCAGGACGAGCGGAAAATTGCTTACGACGCCCGGTTTGATGAATACGACCAAGGTAACGACCCACCCACTCCATCTGATCAAGGTTATCTGTTTCGTATTGTCGCCCACCTAAACTAGGAAACACTGCGTACATAAAACCTTGGTGGCGTAGCAATGTTTGGCCGTTGAAATGCAATGGCGCCGCGACTGGAACATCGTCTGCTTGCAGCTCAAGGGAAAACTGATGTTCTTCTTCTATTTGTTCTGGGGACCAGCGATGGGGGCGATAAAACTTCACCACATAACGTTTACGATCCTCGTCCTGAAACTGATAGACGCGGTTCTCAAAACTGTTTAATGGCGTCAAGCCGGAATCCACCCGTATACCCTGTTCGAAAAGGGCATCCATGATGGTATCCGGATGTAGTGTTTGAAAATTGAAAGCGCTGTCTGTCATCCAGCCAACCAACTGTAAATGCGAATAGTTGAGGATAACATTTCGCAGCCATTTAGGTGGGCTGGCTTACAAGCTTTTACTCTTTAATTACGCCGCGAGCACGCAGCAATGCTGTCTTAAAATCTTCTTCGTAGTCTTTCTGAATGCCAGGAATAACAGCATCTTTCGAAGAATCGCGCATTTTCAGATGATAGATAAGCACATCATCAGTGAGATCGGTTAATTCACCGGTATAACCTGACTCTTTGCTGAGTTTCTGCAAAAATTGAATCAAGTTGAGATCCGGCTCTTTCTGCCATGCGGGCTGAAGTAGCTCGAGCAGTTCGTTAAGGCGTTTACATTTCATGATTGTGCTCCATTCACATGAGAGATGTCACACGTTAGCAGGCTCAAACCCACATTAAAAGAGGCGATATAGGTGAGATGTTTAACAGAAGTTACTGGTGTGGTGTTGGCAGGTGGAAGAGCAACAAGGATGGGCGGTCAGGATAAGGGGCTCATAAACCTTAATGGCCAACCACTGTTTGAACACGTCATCAGTAAGCTAGCGCCTCAGGTGGGTAATGTGGTGATCAGTGCTAACAGGAATATTGAAATGTATCAGTCTTTTGGGGTTAATGTCCTGAGTGATACGCTACCTGATTATCCAGGTCCACTGGCAGGAATCTTGTCTGCAATACAGCATCTGAGTGATGAATGGTTTCTGTTCTGCCCTTGCGATACGCCTAATATCCCGGACGATCTGGCATATAGACTGTGGATGCAAAAAGGTGAATCCAATGCAGTATGGGTGAACGATGGCGAGCGAGATCATCCAACCATTGCACTTATACACCGCAAGTTAGTCACAGATCTTGAGCAATATTTGGCTGCTGGCGAGCGCAGAGTGATGATTTTTCTGCGTGAAGTGGGCGGGAAACCTGTGCTGTTTGCGAATCAGATGCAAAACTTCATCAACGTAAATACACCTGAAGATCTCATGCAATGGGAGAAACAATAGATGCTGCCATTGTTAGCATTTGCAGCTTGTAGTGGGACGGGAAAAACGACGCTGTTGAAGCGGGTGATTCCTTTACTGAACGAACGAGGCATTCGTCCTGGGCTTATTAAGCATACGCATCACGATATGGATGTAGATAAACCGGGGAAAGATAGCTACGAGCTACGCAAAGCAGGAGCGGCACAAACCATCGTCGCCAGCCAAAAACGCTGGGCTCTCATGACTGAAACACCGGACGAAAATGAGTTAGATCTTTACTACCTCGCCAGCCGAATGGATGAGTCATCACTGGATTTGATATTGGTCGAGGGTTTTAAGTACGAATCAGTACCCAAGATACTGCTCTATAGAGAGGGCACTTCTCTGAATGCTGGCGATTTAGTGATCGATAGCCATGTCATTGCCATCGCCAGTGATGTAAATCTGAACATATCACTCCCTATCCTGGACATTAATCACCCTGAACAAGTCGCTGATTTCATTATTAACTGGTTGAAAAAATAGAAATTTAAGAAAAAACTGAGAAAGGAGGCAAGGATTTCATAAATCGCAGACAGCAAAAAGCCCTGTACGTCAGTACAGGGCTTGTATTCGTATCATCCTGATACTCACCCCTCCGGGGCCGTCGCAAGCGACGTGCAACATTGCTCCCGACAATGTTGTCCACTTAGCAAGCACAAAAAAGCCCCATGCTTTCGCA
>NZ_LR722682.1 GCF_902500225.1 Buttiauxella massiliensis
GGAGGATATATTCGAATTGCTGACGGTACTGTTGAATGCGCAGCGCCGGACAAAATCATAGAACGCGGAGCTGTCTGGCAGAAGTTCGTTGGAAAGAGTATCACTCAGGCGGCACAGGAATGGGAGATCGCTGATTTTGCTGTTACGCCGGAAGTTCGCTGGCCATATGATGATTCACCTGCAGCGGGACAAATGATCCGGTTAGTCAGTGGAGATGGAACTGAGCAGACATTGACCACGGCTTCATCCGGAAGTGCTCCAAAGCAATCTGGCGTGAATGTGGATTCATTAAAAGCTTATTTACAGGATGAGGAATAAGAGATGAGTGATATCGCATCAAGTACGACTGATAGTAATGACTTTCGTTATTATGGGCTTGAGATGGCTGAGAAACAAAAAAATAAAAAAGCCATAATATATAAAACTCCTGACCGTATTATTCCAGTTGTTTTTTTACCTGGAGTAATGGGTACTAACTTAATGGATGGTAATGGAAAAAGTGTCTGGCGAATGGATGACACAGTAGGAACCTTAGCCAGTTGGGGATTCAGAGGGGCCGAGAAAAGAAAAAGAGTATTGGATCCAGATAAAACCTTTGTCGACCCTGAAGGTGCAATTAGATTAGAGTACTATAATGAAATTGAGCAATTCGATACCAGAAAATCTCGTGGCTGGGGTGAAATAGGATGTATGAGCTATGGGGAGTTTCTTCCATGGCTGCAAAAATCATTAAACGACCATAGTATTAAGGCTGAAAATGTAAGAACTGATAACGAAAAAAAAACGTTGCGCGAACAGCTTCTCACGATGGATCTGAATGCTGAACTAGGAGAGGATGAGTCTAAAAATGTTGATATAAACTTAACTTATAAATATTTATTCCCAGTACATGTTGTGGGTTATAACTGGTTGGAATCAAATGAAAAATCAGCAGTTCGATTAAAAGAAAAAATAAAAACCATAATTGACGGATACAATGAAAGAAATATGTTATGTGAGAAAGTCATTGTTGTCACTCATTCAATGGGCGGGCTTGTCGCTCGTCATTATTCAGAAAATTCAGCAGGCAGCGATAACATTCTTGGCATTGTCCACGGTGTAATGCCGACATTTGGATCACCTATGGCCTATAAAAGAATGAAAGCAGGTGAAGCAGGAGGTGTGGGATGGGTTATTGGCAGCAATGGTGCACAAATGACATCGGTTCTGGCACGAGCACCTGGACCTTTGCAGCTTCTACCAGGGGCGAGTTATAAGATGGGATGGCTTAAGATAGAGGGCCTCAGTAGCAGCTTACCAACAATCGATCCTTTTGATGAAATATACACGAAAAGAAATGCTTGGTGGAATTTATGCGAAGACCGTTTTCTTAACCCGGAAATTGACAATGCTGATAAAGTATCTTTAGATGCTAATTGGGATAAGTATTTAGATACAATCAATTTTAAAGTCAAAAGTTTTATAGAGCAACTGGAAGGGAAATATCATAAAAATACATATGCATTCTATGGCAACGATGGGGTTAAATACCCATCTTATGAGAATTTGCTTTGGGAAAGTAATGCGTATGGTTTAATGAGAAAAAATGATAGTCTTACCGTTTCCAATTTAGCATCAATAGGTGTGATTCGCGACCCCGGCAATTATGAAATTGCTGACATTAGGACAGTCTACCTTTTAGGATACCCTGACGGAACATATGCAGCAAAAGAGAGTTTTATTATTTCACAACCAAGCTCCCCTGGTGATGGTACCGTTCCTGTGAATGGCGCTAAATTTACACACCGTAATTTAAAGGCCCTGTTGGGGGTTGGGGTAGATCATGAAGGTGCATTCAAAAACACAAACACAGAGAATGCTCGATTATTTACACTTCGCTCAATTATCAAAATTGCACAAGATATCAATAATACAAAACTGGCTTATAAATAATGATCAATAAAAAAATTCAGTATTATTATATTGCTACGGCGTTGGTATTAGCGACTTATGGATTGTGGAAATTGAATCATCATACATCAGCCCCTTTTCAGACAAAACTATCAAATACAGAGAAAATAAAAGTGGAATCATTATTAAAGAATTTGCGGACCCGTTGTATTGGCAGGTTTTTAGTCGATTTACCGGCATCGTACGCAGTTGCAGAGAATAGCAGTGAGGTAATTAATGAATCAAAAATTATAACTAATCGGATGTATCCACCTTCTTTTGAACAGCTCGTGCATCTACGAGAACAGGAATTACTAGCTACAAAAACAATAGGTCCGGAGGATATGCCCTATCTTAAAAAAAGTTATCCACTGCCCCAGGGATTAAATGGTATTATTTTTGAGCGAGTGAATAGCCCTGGCACTCCAGATGCATTTAGAATGTTGGAGGCTCATCTATATAGCAATGGTGTCGCCATAAAAATCGAAGTGGAAGCAAAAAATGGTTCGGCTACACGTTATGATGCTGCAAGAATAAATGCACCAAATTCCTATAAAAATAACGTATCTGAAACACTATCCAAACTAAATGATTTATTGTTAAGAATTCAAGGTAGAGCAGAAAACGAAATACCCATAACTCCTGGAACCTGCATCCAAAATGCTTTTATAGCAGATAATGGAAAAGACAAAGAAGAAATCGATGTGCTTTTTAAGGGTGATAATGATAGCCAAATCAGATTTGGCATATCAACAGATAATTTCACACGAGAGAAAGATAGTTTGTTAGAACGCAGTAATGATATTTTAGCTAATCTTTTGTCAAGTAATGGAAGTGTTTTTCGCAAGGGGGCAAGGAAAATAAATCAACTTGATATAGAGGAATTACTTGCAGCAGGTGACTATTCATCCAGTGGCAATAAGCGTTATGATTTCATTATGCTAACAAATGAAAAAACGGGTAGCTATAAAACCCCTGTCTTTAGCCTTGAACTTCTCAACGAAGAATGGATTCCTTCACCTTATAATCAAGATGAAATTGTCAGTTTCTGGGATGCAATAA
>NZ_LR722661.1 GCF_902500225.1 Buttiauxella massiliensis
CGAACATAATATTATGTTATGTAAAAAATTTTAAAACGTAGCCCTACCAAAAAAAATAATAATAAAAAGCCACCAGTCACCTGGTGGCTTTTTATTATAAAATTAAGATGTTATTTTTTTTCTTTGAAATAGTAACCAATAATAAAACCGAGCGATGTGCCCAGAGCACTTATCATAATGGATAACACTTTGTCCACTTCAAGTAATGCAATGGATTTTGATTCTTCCAATAAACCTGCAGCTTTCAAAGAGATACTCCACTGGACCGCACAGTAATTGTAAATGAGAACAAAGAAAAAAGAAAAGATCAGAAGCCCAAAAAAACCCCTCATAAATGTGAGCGTTAGAGTACTTCGTGTTTTTCCATCACGATGTATCTGGGCTTGAACAACGGCTTCTATTTCATCCGCAGCTTTGTCAACTTTTTGGCTCTCATTTTTTACACCGCTAACCCTTGAAAGCAAGGCGCTAATATTATCAGTATCCATTATTATTTCCATCCTTGATACTAGATAACAACTTCATCGCTTCAATATAGTCCTCGATGGATTTGTTATATTCCTGTAATGCATCAATAGACTTCGATAAGTCACTGCTAAATGACATATAATAATCATTTATATTACCACTGCCTTTACTAACTTCAGTAAATCCATTCAACAACTTTTCAATTAGTGTTAAATTTACATCTGCCATTTCACTGGCAGTGTTTCGAAATGATGTTAATTTTTCAATTGCACTATTAATTTCTTTTGAAGCAGCCATGACATAATACTCTTGTAGGTTCTTCGTGTATCGTCTCATGATACAGCAATTCTGACAATAAAGTTGAAGTCAGTTGTCCCTTTGAAATCCTATGAGTTATGACCTAATTATACACCTTTAGCCTACCTATTTAAGGGAAACAGGTTAATCTTAAAGTAGTCTGCCATGGAGTGCGAAGAACTCATGCAATACTTGCTAGTTCTAGGCCAGTGGTTTGATTCATTTCAGTCTGATGTAGATCTGCAAGCCTGAAATCATTTTGCTGCTGGTTTCGATTCGCTCTCTGAGGGTGAAATAATCCCGTTGAGCGGCGTCAGTAAGTCGGGGGCTGATAGCATCATCCACGCTGGTGGGGCTGGTGGTTGAGGACACACCAGGGCACTAAGCGGCGAGGCGCAACCGCTTAGTGCCAGCAGCAACATCACGCTGCAACTGTTCAATAGTCGCTTTGGCATTCGCCAGTTCTCCGGTGTATTTTGCATCGAGCGCAGCAACATCACGCTGACGTGTCTGCATATCGCTAATCACCTGATTCCCCAAGGTGATATCATGCTCTGCTTTATCAGCACGCTGTATCTCATCCTGATATTTGGTGTGGTAGTAGTTAGCACTCCAGATCAGGCCACCAGCAAGGCTACACACGAACAATGAGATCAGGAGCTGGTAAGGGATTTTCATTATTGTTCCCAGGTACATACTGCGTACTCAATATCTCTGCGGGAGATAAGCCCTTTCCACTGCACACCATCAGCAAATGTCCACCGCTTCAGCTCATCACAAGCGCCATTGATATCACCTGTATTCAGCTTCTTCAGTAGAGTCGATTTGGCAAAAGCTCCGGCACCGACGTTATAGGTGAAAGAATAGAGAGCGGCGCGTGTTGGCTCAGGTATAGGAATACGAATTAACAGATCAATAGCCTTAGCAACCTTGCTCAGGTCTGACTTAAGCAACGCATCACATTCCCGGTTTGAATAGCGATACCCACGACGGATGTCACTGCCCGTATGACCATCGCAAATAGTCCAGACGTCTACTACATCCTGGTATGCATAATATCGACGACCTTCTACACCATCAGCATTACCCAGCATCACACCAGCAATTGTAATTGCACCGGCTCCACTGGCTATCGTGGCCACCAGCTTATTTCTAAGTGTCGGGTTCATGTTGGCTCCCATCCTTGCGCCGATCTTCTTTGATCTTGAAATAAAGGTTGGTCAGATAAGTCAGGATGGCTATCAGTATCCCGGCCAGTACACCAATGGCATTCCACTGTTCTGGGCTGTAGGCGTTAAGGATGCCATTGGCTATGCTGCCAATTGAGGCGCCGTAGGCTGCGCCAGTGGTTAATTTTTCCATTCGGTACATGCTCTCACCTCGCTTGGTGCGGGTGCTGTGTGAAGGGAATAAAAAAGCCCCGGCAAATGCCGAGGCCATATATTAATTCGCAATGATGAAGTTGCTATTTAGGTGGGAGCAACTGCCCACTCAGCACCTCTACACCACCCAAAACTCACGCGGGGAACAGAACTGTTCAATTGCTTAAACCTGCGCTGGAGGCTCTCAAGCGACAGTTCATACTCACTGGCCACATGGAGGCGACTGAAATAACATTTCACCACCGCGAGCGAGGGAAGCATGAAAAACAGACGCTGAGTTTTTGCTTTGTTCCTCGCCATGAGTGTACCAGTAAGAGCAGCCATTATTCTTCGAATACAATAAAAGGATCATGGGAGCGAGCAATGGAGAGAGCTGGCATCAGGCACCGCTCTCCTTACCACTCCAGGCATACGTATGCATGCTGGCTGTTATCCGCTGGTGCAAACCCATCGTTTATAGCCAGTCAGATGGGGCATGAAAATGCACAGATGGTCTACATGATTTATTCAAAATGGATTGCCACTATGAATAATGATCAGATAGGCATGCTGAATGAGAAGCTGGGTTAAGCAAGCCCCCAAAGTGTCCCAATATAAGCTGGGTAAAAAAATAAGCCTTTTATTACAGACACTTTACTTACCAGCCTTTAATAGTAGCCATATAAATAGCGGAGCGCCCAGCGTTGCTGTCACAACACCTATCGGCAATTCGGCTGAAACCAGCGCCAGACGTGCAATGACATCAGCGCCAAGCAACACTGTTGCTCCAGCCAGCGCACTGGCGGGCAATAAAATACGATGATCCGTTAGCCCCTTCAGACGCAGCATATGCGGGATGACCAGGCCGATAAAACCAATAGCGCCGGCAAGTGCCACACTCACACCGACCAGCCATCCTGTTGCAATAACCATAATATTACGCCACAACCAAACTGGTAGACCTAGCTGACGAGCAGACATTTCACCCAATGCCATTAAGTTTAATGGCGCATAGTTCCGACATAACCACAGCATGACAGGAAGCAGAGTTATCATCAGCCACCATTGCCGCCAGTCTACACCGCCAAAACCACCCATCATCCAATACATTAACTGGCGTAAGTCGAGGCTTGAACTGAAATAGATAGCCCAGGTCATCAGTGCACTACAGATAATCCCCAGGGCCACACCTGCAAGCAGCAATCGACTATTAGAAAGATGGCGCCGCGAAAAACGCAGCAGGATAAAAGTGATAATCAGCGCACCGGCGATCGCGCAAATACCCAGAATCCAGTCTGGCAGCATCCCTTGTCCAAGTAATACTGCCGCTACCAGCGCAACCCCTGCTCCATTGGAGACACCAAGCAGACCAGGCTCGGCCAGTGGGTTTTCGAATAGGGCCTGCATAATGGTACCAGAAATCGCCAATGCCGCGCCAACCAAGAGCACTGCTAAGGTACGGGGCATACGGATCTGCCAGATGAACAACTGTGCATCCTCACGCATCCAGTGTTGAGGAGAAAACCACTGGTCCCCGGCGCTTAAACTCAGCACCACCATCCCCAACATTGTGGCAAACAATGCAAGTAGCCAGCGGCGTTCGTGGCGGCGTTGTTGAGCGACAAAAGTGAGCATCTGCTTGGAAAGATCCGATGAGAGTGAATTCATGCAACTGATTTTACGGGGAGTTTCCTACATCCGACAAGCGCTAAAGGAAGCGCGCGGGTCTGCGTGTGAGATTTCTTCTATTCTACGCGCCCAATAATATATAGAAGGTAAATAGATAATAATTTACGGAGGAATTAGCACTGATACTTTCACTTCCATATATAACCAACCACAGAGACTATAAAACTCCATCACGTCATAATTAGCTTTGTAATTATTTAATAAATAACCATTATTTATCAACGGCATTACGAATATTAAATCGAGAATAAACGAAGTGTGATTATAAGAAGGCAAGGCGTGATCATTGCAGACTGCAGGGATTAAAATAAATAAAAATTCAAGGAAAGGTAATTACCGTGTCTGACAACACTCTGCAAAATACATATCTGCAAACTCCCGACAGAAACCTTATTTCTGATCTCATTACAGGAAAACTGCTCCCGGGTGCAATATGGCACAAGCGTAATTATCGGTTTAAATTTATGATGCGCGCAGCCCTCTTCTACTCCCCCACTCGCCGGATGCTCGAGAGCCTTGCATTGCGACCTGATTTTGAGCAGATGTTAAAGGCGCAAATAACATTACCAAGTAAGCCACATCGCCAATATTTAGTTCGGGGATTAAATGCCAGCCAACGTGCTGACGCGGTGATCGGGCATTATCAGTTCGTGGACTCATTATCATCAAAGCAGTTGGCTAGCGCATTAATTGCGGTACAAGAAAAAACACTGGTGACCCTTACAGGAAAAGATGACAGTCAGTTTTCGCTCTCGTCTTCTTGTGCAGGAAGTGCCGAACGTGAAGGTGAAAGTACACTGTGGCTTAAGGACAGCAACCAACACGTGCTCGCCAGTCTCACTTTTAGCGTTTTACGCTCCAAAGACCAATGGCAGCTTATGATTGGTGGCCTACAGGGTCCAAGACGGGAAGTAGCTCATGAGGTAATAAAGCAGGCAACACGAGCCTGCTACGGTCTGTTCCCTAAACGTCTTCTGATGGAGTTTATCTGGCAATTAGCAGCCCGGAGCGGAATTTCCAGCGTATATGGGGTCAGCGATAATGGTCATGTCTTCAGAGCGCTGCGATACCGGTTAAGTAAAGGCCGCCATTTCCACGCAAGTTATGATGATTTCTGGCAATCCATTGAAGGTATAAAAGACAACGCATGCCGTTGGCAGCTCCCTTTGCAGTTGGAACGAAAAACTCTTGAGAGCATCGCCAGTAAGAAACGTGCGGAATATCGTCGCCGCTTCCAGCTACTGGATGATATGGCGGCGCAAATTGCTAATCTGTCGTAGAGACGTTTCTTGCTGCGGCATTTAACTGAGATAAATTGCTGGATTTTAAGCAAAGAAAAAGGCCGCTAAAGCGGCCTTTTTGGTTAATTCAGGTTACTCGTCTTTCGGCGACGCGTTTTCAACCCTACTCTTCAACTTCTGACCAGGTCGGAAGGTCACTACACGGCGTGCCGTGATAGGAATATCTTCACCAGTCTTCGGGTTACGCCCGGGACGTTGGTTTTTATCGCGTAAGTCAAAATTACCAAAGCCTGATAGTTTAACCTGCTCGCCGTTTTCCAAAGCACGACGGATCTCTTCGAAAAACAGTTCTACCAACTCTTTAGCATCACGTTTGCTAAGCCCTAGCTTATCAAACAGATATTCTGACATTTCAGCTTTTGTAAGCGCCATACGTTCAATCCCTCAATGATGCCTGGAATCGCTCTTTTAATGCCTCTACACATTTTGCAACGGTAGCGGCCATCTCCTCTTCTTCGAGTGTACGGCCCGTATCCTGCAGGATAAGGCTTATGGCAAGGCTCTTATAACCTTCGGCTACGCCTTTACCACGGTACACATCAAACAAGTTTACGCCAACTACCTGATTTGCGCCAACTTTCTTACACTCTGCCAAAATATCTGCTGCGGGAACGTTTTCTGCAACCACAACTGCAATGTCACGGCGGTTCGCAGGGAAACGAGAAATCTCTTTAGACTCAGGCACAGCGCGGTCTGCAAGCTTGTTCCACAGCACTTCGAACACCAGTGTACGACCGTTGAGTGAAAGCTTACGTTCAAGTTCCGGGTGCACAACACCAATGAAACCAACGTATTCCCCGCATAAATAAATGGCAGCACTTTGGCCTGGATGCAAGGCTGGGTTGCTTGCTGCTTTAAATTCGATGTCTGAAAGTTTACCGGTCAGATCCAGAACAGCTTCCAGATCGCCCTTCAAATCATAGAAGTCGACGGTGTTACGCGCCAGATCCCAATGCTCTTCGTAGCGGTTGCCACAGATCGCACCAGCCAGCATAAGATCCTGACGAATACCCAGGTCTGCCTGCGTATCAGGAACAAAGCGTAAACCGGACTCAAAGATGCGCACACGCGCCTGCTGGCGGTTTTGGTTATAAACCACGGTATTGAGCAGGCCGGTCAGCAGGGACAAACGCATTGCTGACATTTCGCTGGAAATTGGACTTTGCAGAATCAGATTTTCTTCACCCGGGTGCAGCAGTTGTTGAACTTTAGGATCAACAAAGCTGTAGGTGATCACTTCCTGGTAGCCTTTATCGACCAGCATGGTTTTCACACGCTTGAGCGAAAGGTCAGCTTCACGGTGAGTACCCATGATCAGACCCGCTTGTACAGGCTCATTAGGAATGCTGTTGTAGCCATAAACACGCGCTACTTCTTCAACCAGATCTTCTTCAATCTGCATATCAAAGCGCCAGCTTGGAGCCACTGCCGTCCACTGGTTATCGCCTTCAGTCACTTCGCAGCCAAGACGACGCAGAATATCGCCAACCTGCGCATCTGAAATATGATGGCCAATCAGACGGTCCAGCTTGCTGCGACGCAGAGTAATTGTGGCAGCTTTTGGCAGATGTGCTTCATTAGTCACATCAATTACCGGGCCTGCTTCACCGCCACAGATATCAGTCAACAGACGAGTAGCACGTTCCATTGCTTTGTACTGCAACGCTGAATCCACACCACGCTCATAACGATGAGAAGCATCGGTATGCAAACCATGGCGGCGCGCGCGGCCGGTAATTGACAGCGGGCTGAAGAATGCACACTCAAGCAGTATGTTCTGGGTTTCATCATTCACACCAGAATGTTCACCACCAAAGATGCCGCCCATTGCCAGCGCTTTGTTGTGATCAGCAATGACCAGAGTATCGGCATTCAACTTCGCTTCGTTACCATCAAGCAGCGTCAGGGTTTCGCCCTCTTCTGCCATACGCACAACGATGCCACCTTCAATACGGTCTTTATCAAACGCATGCATTGGCTGGCCAAGTTCCAACAGCACGTAGTTAGTCACGTCAACTACCGCATCGATAGAACGAATACCGCAACGACGCAGTTTTTCTTTCATCCACAGCGGCGTAGGAGCTTTGACGTTGATGCCGTTAACCACACGGCCCAGGTAACGTGGACATGCTTCAGGCGCATCGACACGAATTGGCAGCGTGTCGGTAATAGTCGCCGCTACAGTAACTATTTCTGGCACGTTTAATGGCAGTTGGTTCACAACCGCAACATCACGGGCAACACCGATGATACCGAGGCAATCGGCGCGGTTTGGCGTGACGCTGATTTCGATAGTGTTGTCGTCAAGCTTCAGGTATTCGCGGATGTCGGTGCCAATCGGCGCATCCAGCGGCAGCTCAATAATACCGTTATGGTCATCGGAAATACCCAGCTCGGAGAATGAGCAGAGCATGCCTTCTGATGGCTCGCCGCGCAGTTTTGCAGCTTTAATTTTGAAATCGCCTGGCAGAACAGCACCAACGGTTGCCACAGCAACTTTCAGGCCCTGACGGCAATTTGGTGCACCACAAACGATGTCTAACAGACGGTCGCCACCGACATTAACTTTTGTTACACGCAGCTTGTCAGCATTCGGATGTTGGCCGCACTCAACCACCTCACCCACGACCACGCCGTTGAATTCGCCAGCAACGGCATCAACACCATCAACTTCAAGACCAGCCATAGTAATTTGACCGGAAAGCTCTTCACTACTGTTGGCTGGGTTTACCCATTCGCGTAACCAGAGTTCACTGAATTTCATTGGATATCCCGCCCTTATTTAAACTGTTTGAGGAAACGTAAATCATTTTCGAAGAATGCGCGCAAATCGGTTACGCCGTAGCGCAGCATGGTTAAACGTTCCATGCCCATACCGAAAGCAAAGCCTGAATAAACCTCTGGGTCGATACCAACGTTACGCAGAACGTTCGGATGCACCATGCCACAGCCTAATACTTCCAACCATTTGCCATTTTTACCCATCACATCAACTTCTGCGGATGGTTCGGTGAACGGGAAGTAGGACGGGCGGAAACGAATCTGCAAATCAGCTTCGAAGAAGTTGTTCAGGAAATCGTGAATCGTGCCTTTCAAGTTGGCGAAGTTGATATTGGTATCAACAATCAAACCTTCCATCTGGTGGAACATTGGCGTGTGAGTTTGATCGTAGTCGTTACGATACACGCGGCCCGGCGCGATAATACGAATCGGCGGCTGCTTGTCTTTCATGGTGCGAATCTGAACGCCAGAAGTCTGGGTGCGCAGTAAACGAGTTGCATCGAACCAGAATGTATCGTGGTCAGCACGAGCCGGGTGATGGCCTGGAATATTCAGCGCATCGAAGTTGTGATAGTCATCTTCGATTTCCGGGCCAGTCGCCACGGTGAAGCCTAACTCACCGAAGAAGCTTTCAATACGGTCGATGGTGCGTGTTACTGGATGCAAACCACCATTTTCAACACGGCGGCCAGGCAGTGAGATATCGATAGTTTCTTCTGCCAGGCGAGCATTCAGTGCAGCACTTTCAAGTGCATTTTTGCGAGCATTCAATGCTTCCTGCACTTTCTCTTTGGCTTCATTAATTACTGCACCCGCTGCTGGGCGCTCTTCTGCTGGCAATTCACGTAGGGTGGTCATCTGGAGGGTCAGATGACCTTTTTTCCCTAAATACTCGACGCGTACGTTGTCTAACGCGGCAACATCCTGGGCCTCGTTTATGGCGGCCGTTGCGTTGGCAACCAGCTCTGCGAGATGTGGCATGGTATTCCTCTTATGCCGGCATAATTACCGGGGTAGTTGATTCGTATACAAAGATAAAAAGGATGCAAAAAAAAAGCCTCCATTATGGAGGCTTTCGGCGCTATTTTTCGTTTCTTTTCTTACGCGCAAAGCCCCCGAGTTCAGGTGCTAAAGTAAAAAAAGAAACGGAAAATAGCAGCATTCATGCTTGCAGTTACCTTATTGAACAGTGTTAAACATTACCGTTAGAAATTAAAAGAGGGAGCAAGCTCCCCCTAATAACTGGCTTACGCCAGAGCTGCTTTCGCTTTTTCAACTAGTGCAGTAAATGCCACTTTGTCGAATACCGCGATGTCAGCCAGGATCTTACGGTCGATTTCAACAGAAGCTTTTTTCAAGCCGTTGATGAATTTGCTGTAAGAGATCCCGTTCTGACGAGCTGCAGCGTTGATACGTGCAATCCACAGCTGACGAAATTGACGTTTACGTTGACGACGGTCACGGTAAGCGTATTGGCCAGCTTTGATAACAGCCTGGAAAGCAACGCGGTATACGCGTGAACGCGCACCGTAGTAGCCTTTGGCTTGTTTAAGGATTTTTTTGTGACGAGCACGTGCGATAACACCACGTTTTACGCGAGCCATATTAGCTCTCCTGTTCTATATTCTGAATTAATTAAAAAGTGCTACTTATGCGTACGGCAGGCAAGCGATGACCAGGCCCAGATCCCCTTTGGAGACCATACCTTTCGGACGCAGGTGACGTTTACGCTTAGTAGACTTTTTAGTCAGAATATGACGCAGGTTAGCGTGCTTACGCTTAAAACCACCACCGGCGGTCTTTTTGAAGCGCTTAGCAGCGCCGCGTACAGTTTTAATCTTTGGCATTTAATAACTTTCCACTTCGCATTGTTAATAAAACGAACCAGAAGGCGAACAAAACTCACGAGGCCGAAACCTCGCGAGAACTGTTACTTGATGGCCTTACTGTTTCTTCTTCGGAGCGAGCACCATGATCATCTGACGGCCTTCGATCTTCGATGGGAAGGATTCGACGACTGCCAGTTCACTCAGATCGTCACGGACGCGGTTAAGCACTTCCATACCAATCTGTTGGTGAGCCATTTCACGACCGCGGAAACGCAGTGTGATTTTAGCTTTATCACCCTCTTCCAGAAAGCGAACCAGGCTGCGGAGTTTTACCTGATAGTCGCCATCATCGGTACCAGGTCGGAATTTGATTTCCTTGACCTGAATAACTTTTTGCTTCTTCTTCTGTTCCTTAGAAGATTTGCTTTTTTCGTAGAGGAATTTGCCGTAATCCATAATTCGACAAACAGGCGGTTCAGCATTAGGACTGATTTCAACTAAATCAACCCCAGCCTCCTCGGCTTTTTCTAAAGCTTCATTCAGACTCACAATACCTAGTTGCTCGCCGTCTATACCTGTCAGACGAACCTCAGTGGCACGAATTTCTCTGTTTATGCGATTAGGACGCGCCGGTTGAACTCTTTTTCCGCCTTTAATAACTCTATTCCTCTAGTTGATTAAGATTGCGACTGCGAATTTCATTCTGCAGCTTTTCAATCAATTCGTTGACGTCCATGCTCCCCAAATCTTTGCCACGACGGGTACGAACGGCAACTTTGCCTGCTTCGACCTCTTTATCGCCACAAACTAACATGTAAGGGACACGACGCAACGTGTGTTCACGGATTTTAAAGCCAATCTTCTCATTTCTCAAGTCTGCTTTTACGCGAATGCCTGCATTTTGCAGTTTACGGGTCAATTCTTCGACATAATCAGACTGTCCATCAGTGATATTCATAACCACTGCTTGTACCGGCGCCAGCCAAGTTGGGAAGAAGCCCGCAAATTCTTCGGTCAGGATACCAATGAAACGTTCCATTGACCCGAGAATTGCACGGTGAATCATTACCGGAACTAGGCGTTCGTTACTTTCGCCGATATAAGACGCGTTCAGGCGTGATGGTAAAGAGAAGTCCAGCTGTACAGTGCCGCACTGCCATGCACGATCCAGGCAGTCATACAGGGTAAATTCAATTTTAGGGCCATAGAATGCACCCTCACCCGGTTGATAATCAAACGGTATATTATTTTCTTGCAGCGCTACGGCCAAATCCGCCTCTGCACGATCCCACATTTCGTCGGTACCGATGCGTTTTTCCGGGCGGGTAGACAGCTTCACAACGATTTTTTCAAAACCGAAGGTGCTGTACATGTCATAGACCATGCGGATACAGCTGTTCACTTCATCGCGAACCTGCTCTTCGGTACAGAATACGTGAGCATCGTCCTGAGTAAAGCCACGAACACGCATCAGGCCATGCAACGCGCCTGACGGCTCGTTACGGTGACAGCTACCAAACTCAGCCATACGTAATGGCAGGTCGCGGTAAGACTTCAGACCCTGGTTAAAGATCTGCACATGACCCGGGCAGTTCATTGGCTTGATGCAGTATTCACGGTTCTCGGAAGAAGTAGTAAACATCGCATCTTTATAGTTGTCCCAGTGGCCGGTTTTTTCCCACAGCACACGGTCCATCATGAACGGGCCTTTCACTTCCTGATATTGGTACTCTTTGAGTTTGGAGCGTACAAACACTTCCAACTCACGGAAGATAGTCCAGCCGTCATTATGCCAGAACACCATACCTGGCGCCTCTTCCTGCATATGATACAGGTCGAGTTGCTTACCAATTTTACGGTGGTCACGTTTAGAGGCTTCTTCCAAGCGTTGCAGATATGCATTCAGTTGCTTTTTATCTGCCCACGCGGTGCCATAAATACGTTGCAGCATTTTGTTGCTGCTGTCGCCACGCCAGTATGCACCGGATGTTTTCTGCAGTTTGAAATGATGGCAGAAACGCATATTCGGTACGTGCGGACCACGGCACATATCAACGTATTCTTCATGATGATACAGACCTGGCTTATCATCATGGCTGATGTTTTCATCAAGAATCGCAACCTTGTAGCTTTCGCCACGGTTAACGAAAGTTTCGCGGGCTTCGTGCCAGCTCACTTTCTTCTTGATGACATCGTAATCTTTCTCAGCCAGCTCGTGCATACGCTTCTCGAGCAGCTCAAGATCTTCCTGCGTCAGCGTGTGGTCAATGTCAACGTCGTAGTAAAAACCGTTATCAATAACCGGGCCAATCGCCATTTTAGTGTGCGGCCACAGTTGTTTGATGGCATGACCCAATAAGTGGGCGCATGAGTGGCGGAGAATCTCCAGGCCAGCTTCATCTTTAACGGTGATAATCGCGAGTTTAGCATCGTGCTCAATAACATCAGATGCATCAACCAGTTCGCCATCAACACGGCCAGCGATACACGCTTTGGCAAGGCCAGGACCGATGTCCAGGGCTACATCCAGCGGGCTAACAGCATGGTCGTAATGGCGTTGGCTGCCATCAGGAAGAGTAATAACAGGCATTAATAAGTCCTTATCTGCAGTGGTGACCCACACGTAAGATCACATGCAACATGTATTTTACTTTAGTTTCAATAGGTTGCGTCACCTTCTCGCCTACAATTGCAAGGCCGGGTCCACAATTCCTGCGTGAATGTGCGGTTCACAACTTCACGACGGTTGAGAATACTATCACTTTAAGGAGGGTATGTCGCGTTTCTCAGTCCAGAATCATCTTGATACCGGTAATAATAACTGACTGTTTTATCCCTATTTTTTTACGCAACTATCAGTGAAAATACGTTTTTATTCTCGAAAAAGATGCAAATGAAACTAATAAGATTTTCTAAACATTGCGCTGACCAATAATTACATTATCGGTTTATAAGACTAGGAAAATAAAAAACCGGGCATCTTGCTCCGGTTTTTTATTTCATACGAATTTGAAAAATGAGCGATCAATTAGCAAGTTCGTATAAATGAAAACTAAACAGCACTGGTTAATTATTAATACCACTCGCCAGCAACCAGGGTGTGGACATCAAAAGCATCATCCATTGAACGGCCAGTTGACTGAGCGCCCGGCTGGATATTTGAACCAGCTTCAATATCAGTGGCATGCCATGTGCTGGATGGTGCTGTCTGCGTGGTGGCTGTATTGCTTGTCAAAGTGGTGGTAGTTGCAGGTTGAGCTGCAAATGCACCGAATGAAATCACCGAGAGTACGGCTGCTGCAGCGGTATATTTAATTGTTTTCATATTCATTATTCTCTTATTTAGTGGACCAGCAGGCATATTGCCTTACACAAAATAAGAGTAGATCCAGATCACACTTTTTCCCAGTCAATTTATTTGTCAAATAGTTTCAAAGATACTGAATATATGTCGAAGTGATAGATTGTGGAGAGATTATGAAGGGAAAGCAGGCATATTGGATTTTATTTAAAACAAAACCATGGACCAAAATAATATTAGCACATAGTGATAAAATAAAACATTAAAGCCGGGAATTACCCGGCTTTGCCAATTACATCTTATAACCAAGAGTAACTGCGGTGCGTCTATCTGT
Source organism: Buttiauxella massiliensis (assembly GCF_902500225.1). Classification (GTDB taxonomy): domain Bacteria; phylum Pseudomonadota; class Gammaproteobacteria; order Enterobacterales; family Enterobacteriaceae; genus Buttiauxella; species Buttiauxella massiliensis. The sequence goes on from NZ_LR722661.1 coordinate 13,362, forward strand.
ATGCTCTGGAGCTGAATCAGGTGGATTTGAGTTCCAGGTGACGTTGTAGCCAACCCGCAAACCAAAGTGCTCATTGATTGCAACTTCAAGCGCAGTTTCAGAGTTTACCGTCGTATCCTGACTACCCAGCACAGAAACACCCTGGATAAATTTGGCGTTATCGGTCAGCTGCCAGTTATAGATACCTGACGCGTAACCCAACGGCTGAGTCTTATGCCCGCCATCTGTGTACTCGTCATAACGCACGCCAGGACCAAATTCCACACGCAGACTGTGTACCGGGCCACTGAGGAACTGACGACCATAACCTGCGGTCAACACATCACGCGACTGATATCCGTTGTAGCGGTCTGTTAACCAGCTGGCCTGACCAAATAGATAATCGCTATCAGTCATGTTGTAACGGCTACGACCACCAGCAGCATAAGTCTCAGAAGAGCGCTCATCGTTAGAGGACGTGTTGTTTGCATTACCCCAAAGTGACCACGCGGTAGATGTGTCGTACCAGGTCATGTTGGTGTTCGCAGTCAACGAAGAACTTGTGGTGTTACCTGATTGCGCAAGGTAACCCGCATTCAGGTTACCTTCGAACGGTTTCTTAGCGGTAGATGGGTCATCCATGACAGTGAAAACCGAATTATCTGCAATTGCAAAGTGACTCAATAGCGCACTTCCGGTCAGCAAAATTGCAGCCGGTACTGTCTTAACTAAATTCATTTAATCGTCCGTACAACATAAAAAGAAACCATCAAGGTTCCGGAATCTCTTCTGTGGATCAAATAATTATGAGCCAAGAAAGGTTACAAATTATAAAAAAGCCCGAATAACATAGCAATGAATTCTTCTTTCATTTTTTGAATAAGAGAGCTCTTAAAACATCTTTATTTTCATAAACATAGTGTTCTATTGCTTTTTACAAATCATTTGATAAATCATTGTGTTAATTGACATTCTTTGGGCTAAAACAGTGCTACGCTTTATCCCAACGCTAAATTAAGGAGGATATATGGCTCGGATTTATACATTGACACTTGCTCCCTCGCTCGATAGCGCAACATTAACCGCACAAATTTACCCGGAGGGGAAACTCCGCTGTACCGCTCCAGTGTTTGAACCTGGTGGTGGCGGCATTAACGTTGCACGAGCGATTGTGCACTTAGGAGGCCAGGCAACAGCCATATTTCCTTCCGGTGGCGCGACCGGGGAACACCTTTGTGCCCTTCTACTAGATGAACATGTCGCTATTGATACTGTTAATGCATGCGATTGGACTCGACAAAACTTACATGTTCATGCGGAATCAACTGGCGAACAGTATCGTTTTGTGATGCCAGGAGCCGCACTCACCGATGATGAATTCCGTTTACTCGAAGAAAAAATATTGTCCATTGAACCCGAAGCCATTCTGGTTATTAGTGGCAGTCTCCCACCAGGTATTAACGTTTCTAAACTTTGCGCATTAGTAAAAGCAGCTCAAAAAGCAGGTATCCGCTGCATCGTGGATAGCTCTGGCGAAGCCTTAAAAGCCACCCTTGAAATCGGCAATATTGAGTTGGTTAAACCAAACCAAAAAGAACTCAGTGCATTAGTAAACCGTGATCTCACTCAGCCTGACGATGTGCGCCAAGCTGCACAAGAGATTGTCGACAGTGGAAAAGCGAAACGCGTGGTGGTTTCTCTTGGTCCACAAGGTGCTCTTGGTGTTGATGCCAGCGGTTGTGTGCAAGTTGTTCCACCGCCAGTCAAAAGCCAAAGTACGGTTGGCGCAGGCGATAGCATGGTCGGAGCAATGACATTGAAACTGGCGGAAGGCGCACCTTTATTAGATATGGTTCGTTTCGGTGTCGCCGCAGGTAGTGCTGCCACCCTAAATCATGGCACTCGTTTGTGCTCACTGGAAAATACGCAAAAAATCTACAATTACTTGCGTAGTTAGCGACTAACTCCTGAATGGTGGCTTGTCGTCTCGCCAAAAGTCGCCATTTCATATAGATCAACTATGCTAAAACCTTCGGGATAACAATGAGGTGAATAATGAGTAGCGGAGACATCGTGCGCTATGTTGTCACATTTAAGTTCCAGGAAAATAATCTCACGGATCTTAACGAACTCAATAACCAACTGACACGCGGCGGTTTTTTGCTCACTATGTCAGATGACGAAGGGAAAATTCACGAGTTAGGTATCAATACTTTTGGGTTAATAAGCACATCAAGCCAGACAGAAGTTGAAGAGTTATCCCGTGGCCTTGGTCAGTTAGCGCTGGGTATCGAACCCGAAGTGTCAGTAACAACATGGGAAAACTGGCTACAAGAGAGTAAATAACCTTGTTTTAAATATCATGACCGGGGATGTGCGTCAGTTCGAAGTTTGACCTGGTTAACAGCGGTAAGCTAATGATCTACCAGAAAACCTGGGGAGAAGCATCATGTGGCAAGCTATTAGTCGTCTGTTAAGTGAACAACTCGGCACTGCTGAAATTGAACAACGCACGGAATTACCCGGCGGAGAAATTCATGCCGCCTGGCGAATTCACTATGCCGGTCATGAGATCTTTGTCAAAAGCGATGCGCGTGAAATGTTGCCCATCTTCACTGCTGAAGCCGACCAGCTTGAGTTACTTTCGCGCAGCAATACGGTACGCGTACCTAAAGTCTGGGCGGTTGGCAGCGATCGCGATTACAGCTTCCTGCTGCTCGAATACATGCCATCAAAACCGCTGGATGCACATAACGCCTTTTTGCTGGGGCAACAGCTAGCACGGTTGCATCTATGGAGCGAGCAACCGCAATTTGGCCTCGATTTTGATAATGATCTTTCCACTACCCCTCAACCCAATGCCTGGCAACGACGCTGGTCAACATTTTTTGCGGAGCAACGCATTGGCTGGCAGTTAGAACTCGCCGCTGAAAAAGGGATCCAATTTGGTGATATCGATCTTATCGTCGATTTTGTACACCAAACACTTGCCTCCCACCAGCCGCAGCCATCATTGCTACATGGTGATTTGTGGTCAGGAAATTGCGCAATGGGGCCTGATGGTCCATTTATTTACGATCCGGCGTGTTACTGGGGAGATCGTGAATGCGACCTGGCAATGTTGCCATTGCATCCTGATCAACCACCGCAAATCTATGACGGTTACCAGTCGATATCCCCTCTTCCCACCGATTTCCTCCTGCGCCAACCGGTCTATCAACTCTATACCCTACTTAACCGGGCGATTCTTTTTGGCGGTCAGCATTTAGTGGTCGCAGAAAAAGCATTAGATAGAGTTCTGGCGGCGTAATGGCTTCGCCACTCCTCAAACAGGAGTGGCGTTTTCTAGATAAAACCCAGTAATGAAAAGAAGAAGTAGCCGATGACGATAATGATGATGGGTAAAACATAGAGCGGGAAAATCTGCAGGAAAATCGTGTGTCGCGGCACGACAATTTTTGCATCGATCTGCGCTTTCGTTAACCCTTCCGGGCCTTTTGCTTGTTCCAGAATCAATTGATCTTGCACACCTTCACGCAAAAACTTCGCCTGGCGGCTCATACGTGCACCAGATGCCTGTAATGCGAGGCCAACAAATATCAGTGCGTAGATGACCCAGAACAGAATGTTTGCCTGCTGATGGAACTCCGGTTGTGGCGAGTTGTACCAGAAGAAATTTAAAAATGGCGTATTGAAACGCATCATCTCAATCATGACATGAGCAAAATCCAGCATCACGGCATTAATGCCCGCCTGTTTTTCGCTATGCGCATCCATAAACTTCAAAATCGAAATCAGTGTAGAAATTACCGCCGGGATAAAAATTACCCAGCCAGCCACACGTTTGAGTACGGCAATGCGTCCAGCTTGTTGATACGTCATTCGTTCCCCTTGGTTAAGACGTAACTTGTACGCACAAAGTCTACCTTGTCCGGTGTGATTTCGCCTGAGGTTTACGGGCGAATTTCACAAAGCAGTGGCATCCTCGGGTAATTCCAGCTATTGATTAGAGATCTTATCTTTAATACATAAATGACAGGAGTCGATAAATGGCTGTTACTCGCCAAATTGTAGCTGCAATTTTTGATATGGACGGTTTGTTGATTGATTCAGAACCGTTATGGGATGAAGCAGAGCTAGAGGTTATGGCAAGCATTGGCGTGGATATCTCCCGCCGTTGCGAACTACCCGATACGCTCGGCTTGCGTATCGATCTGGTCGTCGACCTGTGGTTCTCCCAGCAACCGTGGAATGGTCCAACGCGTGAAGAAGTGACCAGCCGCGTCATTACCCGGGCCATCTCCTTGGTTGAAGAAAAACGCCCTCTCTTGCCTGGTGTGCGTGAAGCCGTTGCATTGTGCAAAGCACAGGGGCTGAAAGTAGGTTTAGCTTCTGCATCACCTCTGCATATGCTTGAACGCGTTCTGGAAATGTTTGATCTGCGTGACCAGTTTGATGCCATCGCCTCAGCTGAACACCTGTCTTACAGCAAACCGCACCCTCAGGTTTATCTGGATGCCGCAGCAAAATTAGGTGTCGATCCCCTTACCTGTGTGACACTTGAAGATTCCGTAAATGGGATGATTGCCACCAAAGCTGCACGGATGCGTTCAATCGTGGTTCCCGCCGAAGAAAACCATGATGATGTGCGCTGGTGCCTTGCCGACGTAAAACTGCCGTCACTGGTTGAATTACGCGCCGAACACCTGCTTGGCTAATCTTTTATAAGGTGCGGGGCTCCCCGCATCTTTCTCAAAATCATACCTCCGTCAAAATTATTGAAACGCTATTTCATATTAATTTGAATTTCCCCCATCCCGTATCTATTCTTTATTTACACGCGCATATGCGCTTTTCCGGATACCGGGGTAACTATGATTCTCGATGCTTTTAATCTGCAGGGTAAAGTCGCTATCGTCACAGGTTGTGACACTGGATTGGGTCAGGGAATGGCGATCGGCCTTGCTGAGGCTGGTTGTAACATCGTTAGTGTGAACCGCAAAATTCCACACGAAACCGCGCAAAAAGTGGAAGCGCTGGGTCGACGTTTTCTCGCCATCCAGGCAGATTTAAGTCAGCACGAGGTCATTCCGGGCATCATCGAACAAGCTGTGGCGGGAATGGGAAAAATAGACATTCTGGTCAATAACGCGGGCACCATTCGCCGCGAAGACGCCCTTGAGTTTAGCGAGAAAAACTGGGACGACGTGATGAACCTGAACATTAAATCCGTGTTCTTTCTCTCTCAGGCGGTAGCAAAACAATTCATCATGCAAGGTGGTGGCGGGAAAATCATTAATATCGCCTCAATGTTGTCTTTCCAGGGCGGTATACGGGTTCCCTCTTATACGGCATCAAAAAGCGCGGTGCTCGGTGTCACGCGACTGCTGGCAAACGAATGGGCACAACACAATATTAATGTGAATGCCATTGCCCCCGGATATATGGCTACTAACAATACTCAACAACTGCGTGATGACGAAGTGCGCAGCCAGGAAATACTCGACCGTATTCCGGCAGGTCGCTGGGGCGTTCCCGCAGATCTACAAGGCCCTATAGTTTTTCTCGCTTCAAGCGCGTCCGATTACGTCAACGGATATACCATTGCAGTCGACGGTGGCTGGCTAGCCCGGTAAATCCGCCATCGCCGGGTAACCGGCGGTAGCAAAATGTTACGCCGTCACCTCTTCCGTCTACTGTATAAAATCCCTATACTGTATGAATCGACAGTTTTCATCCAGGTAGTATCATGACGGCGGAAGGCCATCTTCTTTTTTCCATTGCCTGCGCAGTTTTCGCAAAAAACGCCGAACTCACGCCCGTGCTTGCTCAAGGAGACTGGTGGCATATTGTGCCGTCAGCCATTTTGACCTGCTTATTACCAGATATCGACCATCCAAAGTCGTTTCTGGGCCAGCGTCTGCCGTGGATTTCTAAACCTATCGCCCGTGCCTGCGGTCATAGGGGCTTTACTCACAGTTTATTTGCGGTGTTTGCAAGCCTTGCACTGTTCTATCTTAAAGTCCCTGAAACTTGGGTTATTCCCGCCGATGCGCTACAAGGCATGGTGTTGGGTTATTTGAGCCATATTCTGGCAGATATGCTTACGCCTGCTGGAGTTCCGCTGCTGTGGCCATGCCGTTTGCGCTTTCGCTTTCCGATTGTCAGACCGCAAAAAGGCAACCAACTTGAACGCGTTTTGTGTATGGCGCTGTTTGGTCTGGCTGTGTGGATGCCGCAAAGCTTGCCCGATAACAGTGCGGTACGTTGGTCATCACAGGTGATAATTTCAATGCAAATGACCTTCAACAGCATTTTAAATCACCATTCAGCACAATAATTAGACGAAACCATTCAAAATGTAATAATCAATTCCTTTTGAATATAAGTGTCGTTCTAAGCTTCTGGTACGATTTACAGAATAAAGATGGCAATCAGTCCATCTATTTAAAAAACACTCAGGAGATACGGGGATGAATTTTCCACTTATAGCGAACGTTATCGTGTTCGTTATTCTGCTGCTGTTGCTGGCGCAAACTCGCCACAAACAGTGGAGTCTGGCAAAGAAAGTACTGCTTGGTTTAGCAATGGGCGTAGTATTTGGCCTTGCGCTGCACACCATTTATGGCGAAGACAGCCCGGTACTTAAACAATCTATCCAGTGGTTTAACATCGTTGGTAACGGTTATGTACAACTATTGCAAATGATCGTCATGCCATTAGTGTTCGCCTCAATTCTGAGCGCAGTAGCTCGTTTGCATAATGCCTCTTCATTGGGGAAAATCAGCTTCCTGACTATCGGGACCTTGCTGTTTACCACTTTGATCTCGGCACTTGTCGGCGTGTTGGTGACCAACCTGTTCGGCCTGACCGCTGAAGGTTTGGTACAAGGTACAGCTGAAACCGCCCGTCTGAGCACCATTGAAACCACGTACGTGGGCAAAGTGGCTGACCTGAACGTGCCGCAACTGATTCTGTCATTCGTGCCGAAAAACCCGTTTGCTGACCTGACTGGGGCGAATCCAACCTCCATCATCAGCGTGGTGATTTTCGCCGCATTCCTGGGTGTCGCAGCTCTGAAATTGCTGAAAGACGATGCACCGAAAGGTGAGCGTGTTCTGGTTGCGATTGATACACTGCAAAGCTGGGTAATGAAGCTGGTGCGCCTGGTCATGCAATTGACGCCATACGGCGTACTTGCACTGATGACTAAAGTTGTTGCCGGTTCAAACCTGCAAGACATCATCAAGCTCGGTAGTTTCGTGGTTGCATCTTATCTCGGTCTGGCAATTATGTTCGGCGTGCACGCAGTATTGCTGGCCGTAAACGGCGTAAGCCCGCTCAAATACTTCCGCAAGGTTTGGCCGGTACTAACATTTGCCTTCACCAGTCGTTCTAGCGCCGCCAGCATTCCATTGAACGTTGAAGCGCAAACTCGCCGTCTGGGTGTTCCTGAGTCCATCGCAAGCTTTGCGGCGTCCTTTGGTGCCACTATCGGCCAGAACGGTTGTGCTGGTCTCTATCCTGCCATGCTGGCGGTGATGGTCGCTCCAACAGTCGGTATTAACCCGCTGGACCCGGTCTGGATTGCAACTCTGGTTGGTATCGTCACCGTAAGCTCCGCAGGTGTTGCGGGCGTTGGTGGCGGTGCAACCTTCGCAGCCCTGATAGTTCTGCCAGCCATGGGCTTGCCGGTCACACTGGTAGCATTGTTGATTTCTGTTGAACCACTTATTGATATGGGTCGTACTGCTCTGAACGTTAGCGGTTCAATGACTGCCGGTACTATCACCAGCCAGTTGATGAAGCAGACGGATAAAGAATTACTCAATAGTGATGAAGAAGCGGAATTGGCGCATCGCTAATCAGTAGCAAAACCACCTTATAATCTGCGACAATAAACGGTTCCTGTAACAGGGAACCGTTTTTTTATTTATAACTTAGAGCCCCTCTCAGGGTGCCAAAACACTTTCGCCTTCTACGGACCTCTTCCCTCAATGAAACGACTCTGCATTCTACTTTTCTTCTTTGTCTCTGGCGCCTGGGCAGAAAATGTCGATAGCCCTTACCTGAAACATGCGCAGGAAGGTGACAGCCGTGCGCAATTCTATCTTGCCGATACCCTGGTTAGCGCAGGCGAATATCAGCAGGCAGAAAGCTGGGCTGCCAAATCAGCCGCTCAGGGTGATGCCGATGCCATGGCGTTATTGGCTCAACTCAAAATTCATGACCCTGCCACCGCTGATTACCAACAGGCTAAATCGTTAGCACAACAGGCCGTACAACGAGGCAGCCAGTCTGGAAAAGTGACTCTGGCACGCATTTTCGTTAATACCCAAGCGGGTAAACCCGATTACACCAGGGCCATTGAACTGCTGGAAAGCGCCTCGCAGGATATAGAAAGTGACTCCGCAGTCGATGCGCAAATGTTTCTGGGGTTACTCTACGCCAATGGTGTAGGGACAGCGCAAGATGATGAAAAAGCCACTTTCTGGTTTAAACGCAGCTCCACGCTCTCCCGCACCGGGTATGCCGAGTACTGGGCTGGAATGTTATTTTTAAACGGCGAAAAGGGTTTTATCGCTGTCAATAAACAGCGTGCATTGCAGTGGTTAAATCTGAGCTGTATGGAAGGCTTTGATACCGGTTGCGAAGAGTTTGAGCGGCTCAGTAACGGCGGGTAAGTCAATCTGCGTTGCAGGGCCTGCACTCGGCAGGCCTTTAAATTCAAGTCTCTTAAAACAGCTCTGAGCTCGTTCTTCTCTCAGTAAATCTCATTTTCATGTCTGACCTGTATTGCCCAGCGTTGTGCCGATTCCGGTAAGGTAAAGGGCGGTGACTGGCGGAACGCATTTCCTACCAGCACAAAAGCCACGTAGCGGTTGCGTAGCAGCCACACATCCTTAAACCCATCCACTCGAAAAGCATGAGACGGTGGTGAGGGTTCAACACGCGCTTGGTACGTAAGAACGGGACGAGTATTCGGTTGGCGTAAAGGTTTCATAGGCAATGGAATCAAAACTAAATTGATGAACAACTTCGCTATGATAGCGGAGAACTGTCCCATAAGTCTCGCGTCGAGATGACCTTGTCCTATAGTTAAAGCTGTTTTGGGCCATACGAAGCCCAATGAGAGCAGAACTAAAACAGGAGATGAGTTCAATGTCGACGAACGATAAGCACCCTCTGAATCACAGTGCACCTATACATGACGCCAATGAATCGAAGCCAGGTATGGATTCGCTGGCACCCGATGATGGCTCTCATCGCCCTTCAACTGAACCGAGCCCTCCGGGAGCGCAACCCACTGCGGCAGGGAGTTATAAAAGCCCGGACACCTCCAACGAAAAATTAAAATTGCTCGATAATCATCGCAAGAACGGTGAAAACTTCCCTCTGACCACCAATCAGGGCGTGCGCATTGCCGATGACCAGAACTCGCTGCGTGCTGGTACGCGTGGGCCTACGCTTCTGGAAGATTTTATCCTGCGGGAAAAAATCACCCATTTTGACCATGAACGTATTGCTGAGCGCATCGTTCACGCGCGCGGCTCAGCGGCACACGGTTATTTCCAGCCATACAAAAATATGGCGGAAGTGACCAAAGCAGATTTTCTTTCCGACCCCGACAAAATCACTCCGGTATTTGTGCGTTTTTCAACGGTACAAGGTGGCGCAGGTTCCGCCGATACAGTGCGCGATATCCGCGGCTTTGCCACTAAGTTCTACACCGAAGAAGGTATTTTCGATTTAGTTGGCAACAACACCCCAGTATTTTTCATTCAGGATGCGCATAAATTTCCTGATTTCGTCCATGCAGTGAAACCTGAGCCACACTGGGCTATCCCGCAAGGTGGCAGCGCGCACGACACCTTCTGGGACTATGTCTCGCTGCAACCTGAAACGCTACACAACGTTATTTGGGCGATGTCTGACCGCGGTCTGCCGCGCAGCTACCGCACCATGGAAGGTTTCGGGATTCATACTTTCCGCATGATTAACGCAGAAGGGAAAGCCACTTTCGTACGCTTCCACTGGAAACCGACCGCGGGCAAAGCTTCTCTGCTTTGGGATGAGTCGCAAAAACTGACCGGACGTGATCCTGATTTCCACCGCCGCGACCTTTGGGAATCGATTGAAGCGGGTGACTTCCCGGAATATGAACTGGGCCTACAATTAATTCCGGAAGAAGATGAATTTAAATATGACTTTGACCTGCTCGACCCAACCAAACTGATCCCCGAAGAGCTGGTGCCGGTTCATCTGGTGGGCAAAATGACGCTCAACCGCAACCCGGATAACTTCTTTGCCGAAAATGAACAAGTGGCATTCCATCCGGGCCATATCGTTCCAGGCTTAGATTTTAGTAACGACCCGCTGCTACAAGGCCGCTTGTTCTCTTACACCGATACACAAATCAGTCGTCTCGGTGGGCCAAACTTCCATGAAATTCCGATAAACCGTCCGACCTGCCCATATCACAACTTCCAGCGCGACGGCATGCATCGCATGGATATCGACAGCAATCCTGCCAACTACGAACCCAATTCCATCAACGACAACTGGCCGCGTGAAACACCTCCGGGGCCAAAACGCGGCGGTTTTGAAAGCTATCAGGAGCGTATTGAGGGCCATAAAGTCCGCGAGCGCAGCCCGTCGTTTGGTGAATATTATTCGCAACCGCGGTTGTTCTGGCAAAGCCAGACTCCTGTGGAACAGCAACACATCATCAGTGCCTTTAGTTTCGAATTATCTAAAGTCGCGAGGCCGTATATCCGCGAACGTGTACTGGATCATTTGACACATATTGATATTTCCCTTGCTCATCCGGTCGCAGAAAATCTCGGAATTGAACTGTCTGATGAGCAGATGCATGTTGCGCCGCCAAAAGATGTGAACGGCCTGAAGAAAGATCCAAGCCTGAGTTTGTATGCCGTGCCAAGTGGTTCAGTGAAAGGTCGCGTGGTGGCTATTTTGCTGAGTGAAAAAGCCAATGCTGCGGATGTCCTGGTTACGATGAAGGCGCTGAAAGCACAGGGCGTGCATACCAAATTACTGTTTTCCCGCATGGGTGAAACAAGCGCTGATGACGGATCCCTGCTCCCGATTGCCGCCACGTTTACCGGTTCGCCATCGGTCACGGTAGATGCGGTGATTGTTCCCGGGGGCGATCTCACTTCAATTCTCAACAACGGTGACGCAGCTTATTATTTACTGGAAGCTTATAAACACTTAAAGGTCATTGGTCTTGCAGGGGATGCCCGCCAGTTTAAAACTCAGCTAGGAATCGATAATAACCAGGGCGAGGAAGGCGTGGTAGAAGGTGACACTGTCACGACTGCATTTACCGATGATTTCCTTAAACTGTTAGCCGCGCATCGTATTTGGTCGCGCAGCAATAAAATCAGCCATATCCCGGCTTAACCCACAAAAAAGCCGTCACATCAGTGACGGCTTTTCCATTTCTAACGTGTAATTATTTTTTGACCTGCGGGTCAGTATCGTACTCAGCACAAGTCTGATAACCCGAGTTCATCACATGCCCGGTTTCATCAAGCGCTACGAAATAAGTTTCTGTTTTGCCATCACGCTGACCAAGAATGTAAGTCTGGCAAGTACCACGTGCGTGAATCATGGTCACTTCTGAAGAAGGTTTGCCTGCAACCTGTTGAACTTGCTCACGGCTCATGCCTTTTTTCACATCTTTTACAACCGGTGTTGCTACCTGATCTTTAGTACGATCGTAGGCTGTACAACCGGCAAGCATTGTCATAACCGCTGCTGCACTTAAAATTCCTGCAAAAGTCTTGTTCATATTTTATCCTCGTTTTTCAGGGTATTGCTCATGCGTGTTAGATAAGCCTGGAATATAAAAGCGCATTTTTCAACTAAGCAGACCAAATGAGCAAATTTTAGGATTATTAAACAAAACACCAGGTTAGCTCCAAAACGTACCAGATAGCTCTAAATCACACCAAACGGCACAACCACTCTCCCATGAGTCTTGTCGTTTTAACCACAAACGGGTAGTTTTAACAAATCTGACTTTTGCTACCTGCATACGCAGGTAAATTGCACCGGAGGGTTAAATGGCTCTGCAACAAGAGATTATTCAGGCACTAGGGGTGAAACCACAGATCGACCCAGAACACGAAATTCGTGTCAGCGTTGATTTCCTGAAGTCGTACCTGAAAAGATATTCATTTATTAAGTCGCTGGTGCTGGGTATTAGCGGCGGCCAGGATTCAACCCTTACCGGTAAACTCTGTCAGCTCGCCATTAATGAACTGCGTGATGAAACCGGTGACGAAACTTACCAGTTTATCGCCGTACGCTTGCCGTTTGGCGTGCAGGCCGATGAACAAGACTGTCAGGATGCCATTACCTTTATTGAGCCAGACCGCGTGCTAACCGTGAATATCAAAGGTGCTGTACTGGCGAGCGAACAAGCACTGCGTGAAGCAGGTATTGAGTTGAGCGATTTTATTCGTGGCAATGAAAAAGCCCGTGAGCGCATGAAAGCACAATACAGTATCGCTGGCATGACCAAAGGCGTTGTTGTGGGTACTGACCATGGTGCTGAAGCGGTGACTGGATTCTTCACCAAATACGGCGATGGCGGCACCGATATCAACCCAATCTTCCGCCTTAACAAGCGCCAGGGAAAAGCACTACTTAAAACACTGGGCTGCCCGGAACATTTATACCAGAAAGCGCCAACCGCTGATCTTGAAGATGACCGCCCTTCTCTGCCTGATGAAGCTGCTCTGGGCGTAACCTACGAGCAAATTGATGACTACCTGGAAGGCAAAACTCTGGACGATGCCACCAGCAAAATCATCGAAGGCTGGTATCTGAAAACCGAACACAAACGCCGCACGCCAATTACCGTGTTTGATGATTTCTGGAAATAAATAGCATCACGCCATCCGACCTGCTGCGGGTTTTCCAGGTCGGATAAGCGCAGCGTCATCCGACAATCCCTTTCTGGAAACACATGGACACCTCTGCAAAACGCGCCACGGCTTTTGGCCTGCTGGCGATCCTCCTCTGGAGCACCTCGGTCGGTTTACTACGCAGTATCAGCGAGCATTTTGGCCCGGTGGGTGGCGCTGCGCTGATTTACACCGTCAGCGCATTTTGCCTGTGCATTGCGCGGGGATTACCGAAAATCCGTGAAATCCCTCCGCGCTATCTGTGGATTGGCGGTGCGCTATTCGTCACTTACGAAATTTTCCTCGCCTTAGCGATTGGGCTGGCGCACAGCCGCAGCCAGTCGCTTGAGCTGGGGATGATCAACTATTTATGGCCGAGCCTGACCATCTTGCTTGCCCTGTTTATCAACCAGCAGCGTAGTAGTCTATGGCTCTGGCCGGGGCTTGCGCTGTCACTGGCGGGCATCATTCAGGTGATGAAAGGCGATGGTGACTGGTCACCGATTCAGATGTGGCACAACATTCTGGATAACCCGCTGGCATACGGCCTGGCTTTTGCCGCTGCGTTAATCTGGGCGCTGTATTGCAACATTACGCGCCGCTGGAGTGATGGGAAAAACGGCGTATCCCTGTTCTTCTGCGCCACTGCGGTAGTGTTGTGGGTTAAATTTGCTTTCGTTAGCGAAGCACCGATTCACTTTACGCTGCCTTCGACACTGCAACTCCTGTTTATGGGAGTTTCGACCGCTGTCGCTTACACGGCCTGGAATCACGGCATTCAGCGCGGGAACATGACGCTATTGGCAACCGCATCGTACTTTACGCCGGTGCTTTCGGCGTTAATCGCAAGCCTGTGGTTGGGTTTACATCCGGGTTGGGCGTTCTGGCAGGGTGTGATGATGGTAGTCGGCGGATCGCTTTTATGTTGGCTCGCAACTCGCCGCTATAGCTAACGCTTCATACTTCGAGCCGCAGCGGTGTTGGCTGCACTCACAAACCCCAGTCACTTACTTATGTAAGCTCCTGGGGATTTGCTCCCTTGCCGCCTACCTGCAACTCGAATTATTTTGCGTTATGAGTTTTAGTCATCGGAAGTTTTAAATCATGGCGATGCGCGCATTCAATCGCACTCTCATAACCGGCATCGGCGTGGCGCATCACGCCCGTTGCCGGGTCATTCCACAATACGCGACCCAAGCGCACCGCCGCTTCTGGCGTACCGTCGGCAACAATCACCACGCCTGCGTGTTGCGAGAAGCCCATTCCTACTCCACCGCCATGATGCAAACTTACCCAGGTCGCGCCACCTGCAGTATTTAGCAGTGCATTCAGCAATGGCCAGTCGGATACCGCATCAGAGCCATCCTTCATGGATTCTGTTTCACGATTTGGCGATGCTACCGAACCGCAGTCCAGATGGTCACGACCAATTACGATTGGTGCTTTCAGCTCGCCGTTGCGCACCATTTCGTTAAATGCCAGCCCGGCAAGATGACGCTCGCCGAGTCCCAGCCAGCAAATACGCGCCGGTAATCCCTGGAATGCAATTCGTTCTTGCGCCATATCCAACCAGCGATGCAGGTTGTGGTTATCCGGGAAGAGTTCTTTGAGTTTGGCGTCGGTTTTGGCGATATCTTCCGGGTCGCCAGACAGCGCCACCCAGCGGAATGGCCCTTTGCCTTCGCAGAACAACGGGCGAATATAGGCCGGAACAAAGCCTGGGAAATCAAAGGCATTTTCCACGCCTTCATCGAACGCCACCTGGCGAATATTGTTGCCGTAATCTACCGTCGGCACGCCCATTTCCCAGAAATCGAGCATCGCCTGAACGTGCACCGCCATTGACTCACGCGCTGCTTTTTCTACCGCTTTCGGCTGTGAGGTGCGTTCGTTCTGCCAGCGATCCACGCTCCAGCCCAACGGCAAGTAACCGTTCACCGGATCGTGCGCGGAGGTTTGGTCGGTGACAATATCAGGCTTGATTCCACCCGCTTTGGCGCGTTTCACCAGCTCCGGCAGCAACTCGGCGGCGTTCCCCAACAGGCCCACAGAGATGGCTTTTTTCTCTGCATTCGCCTGCTCGATCATCGCCAGTGCTTCATCAAGATTTGTCGCTTTATAATCGAGATAACGAGTACGCAGACGGAAATCTATGCGCGACTCCTGGCACTCGATGGCTAACACCGAAGCGCCTGCCAGAACGCCAGCCAGCGGCTGTGCGCCACCCATACCGCCCAAACCTGCAGTCAGGATCCATTTGCCGCGCAAATCCCCACCGTAATGCTGACGACCAGCTTCGGCAAAGGTTTCAAAAGTGCCCTGCACGATGCCTTGAGCGCCGATGTAAATCCACGAACCTGCGGTCATTTGCCCATACATCATCAACCCGGCTTTATCGAGCTCATGGAAATGATCCCAATTTGCCCAATGCGGTACGAGGTTGGAATTGGCAATTAGCACGCGCGGAGCATCTGCGTGAGTGCGGAAAATACCGACTGGTTTGCCCGATTGCACCAGTAATGTTTCATCGGCCTTGAGCGTACGCAGCGAGGCAAGGATCTGTTCAAAGCAATCCCAGTTACGAGCGGCTTTACCGATCCCGCCGTACACTACGAGATCTTCCGGGCGTTCAGCGACATCGGGATCGAGGTTGTTTTGGATCATGCGGTAAGCCGCTTCAATCAGCCAGTTTTCGCAGTGCAATGTCGTACCATGCGGTGCGCGTACCGTGCGGGCTACCGCCTGTTTTACAGATTCAGTCATTGTAGTGGCTCCCGGCATCAGGCCGACGTAGAAGGGAAAAGTTGTGTAATAACAGTAGGTAATTCACCACTACAGCCCCACTGGCGCATGCTTTCGATATCCGGTGCCAGTAAGCGGTCTTTATCAAGGAAAGCAACGCGTTCACGCACACCACTGAAGACCTGCTCCATGATTGGCGAACTGCGTAATGGGCGGGAAAACTCGATCCCCTGGGCTGCAGCCATCGCTTCAATCCCCACTACGGCGGCGGTGTTGAAACACATTTCGCCAAGGCGGCGCGCGGCATAAGTCGCCATTGAAACGTGGTCTTCCTGGTTTGCTGAAGTTGGCAGGCTGTCCACACTTCCCGGATGAGCCAATGACTTGTTTTCAGATGCCAGCGCTGCGGCTGTCACCTGCGCAATCATAAAGCCTGAGTTAATTCCGCCCTCTTTCACCAGGAATGGCGGTAAGCCAGAAAGACCGGTATCCAGCAGTAATGCCAGGCGACGTTCAGAAATCGCGCCAATTTCAGCAACTGCCAAAGCAATAATATCGGCGGCGAATGCCACAGGTTCAGCATGGAAATTTCCGCCGGAAATCACCTCTCCGGTTTCGCTGAATACCAGTGGGTTGTCCGATGCGGCGTTAGCTTCAATTTGCAGTACGCGTGCTGCATGGCGCAGGTTATCGAGGCATGCTCCCATTACTTGCGGTACACAACGGATTGAATACGGATCTTGCACTCGCCCGCAATGCTGATGAGAGTCAACAATTTCACTATCGGCAAGCAAAGCTCTGACAGCCGCTGCAACGTCGATTTGCCCGGTCTGCCCACGCGCTTCATGAATTCTTGCATCGAAAGGTTTCACTGAACCTTTAATTGCCTCCAGTGATAACGCCCCGGCGACAAGGCCAGCACCAAACACTTTTTCGCCTTCAAACAGGCCGCGCAGCGCCAGTGCAGTAGAAACTTGCGTACCGTTAAGTAACGCCAGCCCCTCTTTTGGCCCAAGCACCAGCGGCTCGACCCCGGCAATTTTCAACCCGGCGATAGCTGGAAGCTCCTCGCCATTGATACGCACATTACCTTCACCTAACAACATCAGCGAAAGATGCGCCAGCGGGGCTAAATCTCCCGACGCGCCAACCGAACCTTTTTCCGGTATAACCGGCATCACACCTGCGTTAAACAGGCGCAATAAACTGTCGATAACATCCATACGCACGCCAGAGTGGCCACGCGCGAGGCTAATAATTTTGCTCGCCATCACCAGACGTACCACATCATCTGGCAATGGTTGCCCAAGACCCACGCTATGCGAAAGCACCAGGTTGCGTTGCAATTCAGCCAGATGTTCTTTGGCAATGGTGGTTTGCGCCAGCTTGCCAAATCCCGTATTAATGCCGTAAACCACATCGCCATGATTGACGATAGCCTCAACGGTTTGTTGGGACTTAACGACCGCATCAATGGCCCTGGAATCAAGGCTCAAAGTCACGACTCCATGGTAGATTTCACGCAGTGTGGCGAGCGTTACGTGCCCCGGTGTAAGACAGCAAATCTTTTTTTGCAGCGACATAGCGACATCCTGATGGCATCAATTCATGTGAACGTATAGAGTTGTATAGACAACCTAACTAATAAACCCAAATGACCGCCAGCGGGTCATAGGAAATTTTTATTGAACAGTGAGCGAGATCGCGCTTTCGCCGCAAAATGCAATTTTTAAGGAACCGTTGATGTCTGAAATCCAACCTCTGGATCAATTGCGTGCCGCCATCAGTGATTTACCTGCGCCCATTTACCTGCGGGTAAAACAAGGAATCATCAGCCAGATCCGCAGTGGGAACTGGCTTACTCATCAGCGAGTGCCTTCGGAAACCGAACTGGTGAATGCGCTGAATGTCAGCCGAATGACTATCAACCGGGCGTTGCGAGAACTCACTGGCGAAGGCTGGCTGGTACGAATGCAAGGTGTGGGAACCTTTGTGGCAGAGCAAAAAGGCCATACTGCAATGCTTGAAGTTGGCAGCATTGCCGAAGAGATTACCGCGCGAGGTCATCACTACCGCAATCAGGTGGTAGCGCTTGAACAAGTTAAGGCAGATGGAAAGCTGGCACATGCCTTTTCAGTCAACGTTGGCGAGCCGCTGTTCTATTCGCAACTGGTTCACTACGACAACGATATGGCAGTACAGCTGGAAACGCGCTATGTGAACCCGGCGCTTGCCCCAGACTATCTACAACAAGATTTCCGCCTGGTAACGCCACACCATTATCTGAGCAAAGTCGCACCGCTAACTTCGGGTGAACATATTGTGGAAGCGGTGCTGGCAGATGAAACGCAGCAAGGATTGCTTGAAGTGACGGCCAACCAGCCTTGTTTATTGATTCAACGCCGCACCTGGCACCATTCGCAGGTGGTGACGGTAGCCCGACTACTGTATCCGGGCTCGCGTTATCAATTGGTCGGCAGTTTTACCGGGCAATGATCAGAGATAGGTAATTTCGCTAAACAGTAGCTTTCCTTCCGTCTTCAGTAAGCGCAAGGTGTGGCGGCCCTCTTGCCACCACGCACCTTGATCTGGCGTCAGTAGTTTGTCACCCAGTTGCCACTCACCGCTGAGCACATAAACAATGCCGCCACGCGGAGCGAAGGTCGTAAACGTGCGGTCAGCAACACGCACTTTGGCCCGGCAACGGTCACGATGCGTCATGATGTTGAAATCCATCGACATACCCTGCTTTAGCTCGGCTTTAACCGTGTAATCACCGGCAAAAGCAAAAGGCTGAAAGTGCTTTAGGGTATGACGAAACGCCTTTCCGGCATCCAGAACCACTTCCCCCCCTTCAAGCAAGGTGATGACACGGTCTACCTGAGGGAAAGCTGAAAACTCGCCGCTACTGGCGATTGACGCGATACTGGCGCGCCAGTTGAAATCGCGCGTAGCGGGCGGAAAACAGCAAATTTCGCGGGTTTCTCCGGCCCCGTTACGCCACAAGCTGACGGGCACTTTCCGTATATCAAAGAATTCCATCACCACTCCTGAAGAGTGCGCATCACCAGCGCAAACTGTGCATTACTTTGTTCATCGAGTGGGTGCTGCCTGTCGGTTATCACCTGTTTTCCAGCAACCCACACGTCTCGTATTTGTTCGCTGCGTCCACCAAACAACCAGCGGTTAAGAATCGCGTAATCTTCAACATGCACAAGCCATGAGTCACGCTCGAGTACCAGCCAGTCCGCACGCTGCCCAGGAGCAATCATCCCCATCGTCACACCGCAGGCTTGTGCCCCGCCAACCGCAGCCTGCCGCCACAAAACCTCGCCGACCTGAGGCAATTCTGGCAACACAATGCGGTTGCGCCTTTTATCACGTAGGCGCTGCGCGTACTCAAGCCAGCGTAATTCTTCAAGCGCACTAACCGATACATGACTGTCAGAACCCACTCCCCAATGGCCGCCCTGGGCGATGAAATTGGTTGCTGGGAAAATGCCATCGCCGAGATTTGCTTCAGTTGTTGGGCATAAACCTGCCACTGTGCGGCTTTCAACAATTTGGGTTAACTCTTCAGGCGACAGGTGCGTGGCATGAACCAGGCACCAGCGGTCGTCCACCGCAAAGCGGTTATATAGCCATTCCACCGGGCGCTCATTGCTCCAGGCAAGACAGTCGTCGACTTCTTTTTCCTGCTCAGCAATATGGATATGAACCGGCAAGCGGTAATCACTCGCTTCCAGAACATCTTCCATCTGCTCCTGTGTCACCGCTCGTAATGAGTGAAAACACAAACCTTGATTAATCAATGGATAACGACGTAATGCATTGCCCAACGCTTGTTGTTGGCGCAGATAACGATCGACATCCTGGATAAATCTTTTTTGCCCCGCGGCAGGTGGTTGTGCGCCAAAACCCGCGTGGCTGTACAACACTGGCAACAGCGTTTGCCCTATCCCACTGTTATCGGCAGCAAGCAGCAGTTGCTGTAGCATCAAATCACCTGACACATACGGTTTTCCGTTAACGTCATGATGTAAATAGTGAAATTCAGCGACCTGAGTGTAACCACCCTTGAGCATATCAATGTACAAATGAGTGGCAATGGCACCGACTTGTTCGGGAGATAGTTTCTGTACCATGCGATACATCATGTCGCGCCACGTCCAGAAACTGTCTTGCGGATTGCCAGCTACTTCTGTCAACCCCGCCATCACCCGCTGAAACGCATGAGAGTGCAAGTTTGAGATAGAAGGAATCACTGTGCCCGGTAGCAGTGTGGCATTTTCCCCTGAAGCACCAACTTCGACGTGAGTAATCGTTCCTTGTTCGTTGACGCTAATACGCACATTGTGCCCCCAACCTTGTGGGAGCATCACAACTGGAGCAAAAAATGCAGGCATGGATTTGATTCCTTCTTTTGCGATGCCAATGATTTAGCGATTAAATCAGACTAACGCAAACCAAATTTTAAACTTGTTTAACCCCGTCATAATTCGCATGACTGAAGTTGCCGAAAAGTACATGCTGCGCTAGCTTGTAGTCAATTGTCTATACAACCTGATGTGGAGAATGTCATGACTTACCCTCGCAGCATCGACAGCCTGTGGAGCGGCGCAACGCTTGTCACCATGGTGGATGGGCAATACCAGTTGATTGAAGATGGCGTTATCGCAGTGCATCAGGGGAAAATCGTTTGGCTGGGCGCTCGTGCTGATCTGCCCGACATTACAGCGCAAGCACATCACCACTTTGATGGCGGGATAATTACTCCGGGCTTTATTGATTGCCACACTCATTTGGTGTTTGGTGGCGATCGCAGTGCGGAATTTGAAATGCGGTTAACTGGCATGAGTTACGCAGAAATTGCCGCACGTGGTGGCGGCATTATTTCCACCGTTCGCAGTACGCGCGAAGCCGATGAAGATGAGTTGCTGCATTCTGCCCGCAAGCGTCTGCAACATCTTCTGCAAGAAGGTGTGACGACTGTCGAAATTAAGTCGGGATACGGGCTGGATATCGACAATGAAATCAAAATGCTGCGCGTTATCCGCCGACTGGGCGAAACCCTACCGGTTGAAGTTTACGCCACCTGCCTTGCGGCTCACGCCGTTCCTCCTGAATTTAGCGGTGATAGCGACAGATGGGTCGAAGTGGTTTGCAAACAATTACTCCCGCGTGTAGCACAAGAAAAACTGGCTGATGCCGTAGACGCATTCTGTGAGCATCTGGCTTTTAGCCCGGCACAAACCGAGAAGGTTTTTAGCTCCGCCCGCACTCTGGGAATGCCTGTAAAACTCCACGCCGAACAACTTTCAGCAATGGCCGGCAGCACTCTTGCCGCTCGTTTTCAGGCGTTATCTGCCGACCATCTTGAATACGCAACCGAGGCTGACGCGCAAGCAATGGCTGAAGCTAATACCGTTGCCGTATTGCTGCCTGGCGCGTTTTATCTGTTACGTGAAAAGCAACAACCGCCGGTTGCCGCGTTCCGCAAACATGGTGTGCCGATGGCGGTCGCAAGTGATGCCAACCCAGGCACCTCGCCTGCATTATCATTGCGTTTAATGCTCAATATGGCCTGTACTCTGTTTGGTTTAACGCCTGAAGAAGCGCTGGCAGGTGTCACGCTGCATGCCGCACAGGCATTAGGTATCCGTGAAAGCCACGGCAGCCTTGAGTGCGGAAAAGTTGCTAACTTTGTGCACTGGCCCGTGGCACGTCCCGCAGAACTGGTCTATTGGTTAGGGGGGCAATTGCCCTGCACCGTTATTTATCAGGGAGAGAAACGTGACAGCACCTTTTAATTTCAGTCGTGGGAAACTGCCCATCCTTATCAGCATTCCACACGCAGGCACCGCACTCACACCAGAAGTTGAGTCGGCCCTAAGCGATGCAGCAAAACCATTGCCTGATACCGACTGGCATATCCCGAAGCTTTATGATTTTGTTGCCGCATTGGGTGCAAGCGTGATTACCGGTAATTATTCGCGCATGGTTATCGACCTCAACCGCCCGGCGGACGATAAACCGCTCTACACCACCGCCACAACCGGTCTGTATCCTGAAACGCTATTTGATGGCACTCCGGTGTTTATTCCGGGCAAAGAACCGACCCCAGATCAGCGCAAAGCCGCACTTGAGACAATTTGGCAGCCTTACCACCAGCAGTTACAAAGTGAGCTGGAGAGAATGAAAGCGGAGCATGGATACGCGCTGTTGTTCGACGCGCATTCCATCGCCAGCCATATTCCGCGTTTGTTTGAAGGTAAGCTTCCGGATCTTAATTTCGGTACTAACGGCGGTAAAAGCTGTGATGAGTTGATAGAAGAGCATCTGGTGGCTTGTGCGGCATCGCAAAAGCAATTTAGCTGGGTGGCAAACGGGCGCTTTAAAGGCGGTTATATCACCCGCGCCTATGGTCAACCAGCGCAAGGCGTTCATGCGGTGCAGTTGGAACTGGCACAATGTAATTATATGGATGAGCAGGCGCCGTTTGCCTGGCGATCCAATCGTGCTGGGCAGTTGCAACCGTTGCTTGAGCAGCTTATTCGCTCGATGCTGAGTAGTGCAAAGCAGATTGCATAGACAACCACATTTTACCCTAAATAATTCGAGTCACATCGCGGCGGCAAGGGAGCAACAAATTTGTCTGGAACAAATTTGAACGCTGCTTGCAGCGTCCCCAAAGGGGTAAGGCCCATGGATGGGCCGCATAATCCCCTGGAGCTTACAAAAGTAAGTGACTGGAGTTTGCGAATGCAGCCAACACACCTGCAGCTTGAAGTATGACGGGTAAAAAGAAAACCGCCGGTCCTGTCCACAGCAATAACGCTTTGTGGACAAAACCGGCGGTCTTAAGTCAGTCGATCAGTTATTCCTGATCAGCAGGCATTTTACCTTCATGTTGCGGACGTTCTGTCAGACGCTTCTCAAAATTGGCATTAAATTGTTTTTTCTGTTCCGGCGTCAGAATGTTGTAGATCTTATTCTGTGTTTCCATATGAGCCATCATGCGAGCTTTATTCTGCTCAGCCATTTTATCTACTTGAGCCTGCGCTTTAGCCTTATCGAAGCTGTCGCTGGCAATAATGCTGTGTGCCGCACGGCGCTCTTCTAATGAAGGACGCTCCATTTTACCGCGCTGCTCTTTCATGATGTCGCGCACTTGTTGTTTCTGCGCGTCGGTCAGGTTTAAATCCTTAAACATCATATCGTGGTGGCCGCCGCGCATACCTTTATGGTGCATCATCGGCGCGTCGGTTTTTGCCGCCGGGGTCGCGGTGGTGTCAGCTGCATGAGCCAGGTTCGCCGCGCCGAGAGCCAGAGTTGAAGCAACAAAGAGAGCTGTTAATTTACGCATATTGTTTATTCCTATTCTGATTTCTATTACGACAAGGTTTGCCGCGTTGACGAAATTAAGTTTACGGGGTTGTGCGTCAAGTAATAGTCCCCGTCGGTAAAGCATTGAAAGGGTAAAAAACAAAATTTCAGCAATTATGAAGAGAATAAGGATAAACAAAGGGGAATTGAAACAGGATATAACAAAGCAATGATTTTAAAGGAATTATGAAGAGAGTGTATAGCAATACGCAGAATGGATAAAGCCGCCAACTAAGATTTATCTGTATATTGTTGTTTGCCCGTTGATTATTTATTGGCCCCACTACTGAGGCCAATACATATTAAATTTCGCGCAGCATTAATCCTGCACGTAATCCCAGCGCAACATTAGGATTAGGGAATAAAACAAACTCGACATCTTCTTTCACCACATATTGCGTGTCGCCATCTTCGGCCAGCAATGTGCCTTTCGGGAATGCGGTGAAGTTCTGTGTTTGCGCTGACATATGCAACACAAAGGCATCACTGTGTCGCGTAATTTGCTGAGCCACTTTATAGCGTAACGGTTTACCTTCAATGGGCTCTGGCGCCTCGCCGCTTAGCAGTGCCTGCAATGCCTGTTTTGTCACCTCAAACTGGCTGAGATCGTTTTCGCCAAAAGGCTGTGCTTTGCCCAACTCGAGCGTGCAACTGAGCGCATTGAAATGTTCGCTGCTGAAATGGGTAAAAGTGCCACCAGGTTCCTGATGAAACACCAGCGCCTGTAATCCCGCACAGCCCAGCCAGGAGAGAAATTCCTCATCATATGGCAATGGACGCGAAGGCAAGACGCCGAAACGCGGGTGATAAGAGCTGCGAATGGCAGTATGCATATCCAGATGCCAGCAGATAGTCTCTTCACATTCGGCCAAAAACAGATCCAACGCATGCTCCAGTCGGCAGGCACGTTGTGTTTCAATGCTTTCAGGGAATTGCTGCCAACCACCGCTAAACATACGATTCATATCGCTGTGCTGATAGCGCTGATTGCTGCGCAGTGCCGCAGGATTGCCCAGAATAACCAGCAACCGCCATTGCAACGCAATTTCACCGGACACCAGGCTGTCCACCAACTGCGCAAGTATTTCTACCGGCGCAGTCTCGTTTCCGTGGACTCCTGCCGACAACACCAGTGTCTTTTGCGTCGCCTGATGTGGGGCCAGTGTCAAAATACCTTCATCCCACCACTGCCAATGCAAATGGGCATTTTCTCCGGCGCTCGGAGTTGGCACTTTACCCGCCAGGGTTTGCGCCAAAAAATCCAACATTGTGCCTCCTGTTAGAGCCTGCCAGGCAGGCTCTTAATGTTGAAATGGATAAACAGAACCTAAGTCTAGTATACGGGTTAGTTCATCGAGTGCTTCGCGCCCTTCTCGCAACAACTGTGGGTCAGCTAAATCAGCCTGAGTCAGTTGGTCACGATACCAACGGTCCACCCAGTTATTGAGCGTGACAAACAACGTTTCGTTCATCATCACCGCTGGGTTTAACGCTTTTTGTTCCGCTTCGTTCAGTACAACTCGCAGGCGTAAACATGCCGGGCCGCCGCCATTTGCCATGCTTTCGCGCAGGTCAAACACTTTGAGTTCGCTGATTGGGTTATCGGCTGCCAGCACTTCGTTGAGATAATGCCAGACCCCTGCATGCTGCCGGGACTCTTCTGGCAAAATCAGCATCATGCTGCCATCGTCACGGCTTAATAACTGGCTGTTAAACAGATAAGTTGCGACCGCATCGGCCACTGAAACTTTATTTGCGGGAACTTCAATAGGCGTGAATCCGGGCACTTTAACACGCAACTGCTCGTATAACGCATGTTGATGAAGAAATGCCTGCTCATGGCAGAACAATACCTGGCGGTTGGATACCGCGATTACGTCGTTATGGAACACACCCTGATCGATAACCGTCGGGTTTTGTTGCGCGTAAACCACTAAGTCCGGGTTAATCTGGTTGAGCCGGACAACAGCCTGGCTTGCTTCGAGCGTCTGGCGAGCCGGGTAGCGTGCAGGAACCAGCCCTGCTTTTGCCTCTTCGCGGCCATAGACAAAAAGCTGTGTCGATGGCTCGCCATACGCACCACCGAGGCGGTTATGGTTTGCCGCCCCTTCGTCACCAAACATCGCCACCTGTGGAAGTGCACCGTGAACAGAAAAATACTGTTCATTTCCAAAGATAGCCCGTAACACGTTTTCTGTAGTCGGCGCTTCACTTGCACGGTGGAACTTGTTGTTCAGGTTCGCCACGGTGAAGTGGACTTTGCCATCGAGGCTATCTGCTGATGGGCTGACTGTCGCGGCATTTGCTACCCACATTGAGGAAGCCGAACTCACCGCCGACAGCAATTGTGGCGCTTGTTTTGCTACGCGTTCAACAATCTGTTCATCGCTGCCGCTAAAGCCCAACTGGCGCAACAGCGGAATATTAGGTCGCTCTTGCGGGGGGATAATTCCTTGTGCAAACCCGGCATCCGCCAGCGCTTTCATTTTCTGCAAGCCCTGTTTCGCGGCAAGTTTAGGATTGGAAACTCTGAACTGGTGTTTGGTTGATGCTTCATTCCCGAAAGAAAGCCCAGCGTAGTGGTGGGTCAGGCCCACCAGTCCATCAAAATTAACTTCACGCGCTTTCATGATTATTCCTTACGGCTGAAATCAAGCCCAGGGCTGAGGGTGGCGGGCAGCGGGAATGACGGACTTTCCAGCGTTGCCATCGGCCACGCGCAGTAATCGGCCGCATACCACGCACTGGCGCGGTGGTTGCCAGATGCGCCCACGCCGCCGAACGGTGCAGCACTCGACGCACCTGTTAACGGTTTATTCCAGTTAACAATCCCGGCGCGAGCTTCGAGTAATAACTGGTCAAACTGCTCGCGATGCGGAGAAATCAGGCCGCTTGCCAGCCCATAACGTGTGTCATTCGCCATCGCGATAGCATCATCGAAATCGGCATAACGGTATACGGTAAGCAGCGGCCCAAACACTTCTTCATCGGGCACATTTGCTACACCGGTTAACTCAACAATTCCAGGCGTTAGTAATGATGTGCCTGCTTTTACCAGTTTCGGCTCGAGCAGCGGTTTGCCGCCACGCGCGATATGTTCCTGCCAGCCAGTTAGCACACGCTCTGCCGCCTGAACGGAAATAAGCCCGCCGATAAACGGCTGCGGTGTGGCATCCCACGCGTCCGGGCGAATACGCCCCGCTACTTCTACCAGGCGGTTTAAGAATGCATCACCTTGCGCACCCTGTTTTACCAGCAAACGACGCGCACAAGTGCAGCGTTGCCCGGCGGTAACAAACGCCGACTGAATGACCAGGTGAACTGCACCGTCGATATCTTGTGGATCTTCAACGATCAGCGGGTTGTTGCCACCCATTTCGAGGGCGAGAATTTTTTCTGGCTGCCCGGCAAACTGGCGATGAAGTTGGTAGCCGGTATTGGCGCTGCCGGTAAATAACAGGCCATCCAGCGTCGATTGCTGCGCCAGTGCCTGTCCGGTTTCGCGCCCGCCCTGCACCAGGTTCAGCACACCATCCGGCACACCCGCCTGCTGCCACAGCTTCATCACTTGCTCACCAATCAGCGGCGTCAGTTCGCTAGGTTTGAATACAATGGTATTGCCTGCCAGCAGGCCCGGCACGATATGGCCGTTCGGCAAATGGCCGGGGAAGTTGTACGGGCCAAAGACCGCCAGAACACCGTGTGGACGGTGGCGCAATGTCGCTGCACCATCTGGCATCGGAGTGTACGTTTCGCCGGTGCGCGTGTGGTAAGCCTTAATCGAGATGGATATTTTATTCACCATCGCGGTAATTTCAGTCGCCGCTTCCCAGCGCGGCTTGCCAGTTTCCTGGGAAATAGTCACGGTCAGGGCTTCTTTGTTGGCTTCAAGCAGGCTTGCAAACTTTTCGACGATAGCCTGGCGCTCGGCAAACGGGCGTTTTGCCCATGCCGGGAATGCGCTACGCGCAGCAATACACGCCTGTTCTACCTGCGATGCGTTAGCCGCAACCCCTTCCCACAGCAAATCACCGTTTACTGGGTTATGTTTTTGTAATGATTCGCCTTGCCCGGAAAGCCATTGTCCATTAATCCACTGAGTCATACTTTTTTCTCCTCGGGGCACAAACGCACCAGACGTACTTTATCGCCAGCACTACATTTCAGGGCATCTGCGGTAACGGCATCAATCACAAGCCGGTCACCTTTTGGATTTGCCTTAATCAGCATGGCGCGGAAATCGTTATATTTTTCATTGGCTACCAGACACATCGGCAGCTCTTCGGTTGCAGGTTGGCCAATAGCAATTTCAACCAGACGGCTTTTGCGAATCGCTCTTACGCGGTCGATATCGCACTCAAGTGTGGGGCCACCGTCAAAAATATCCACGTAATTGCGATAACGGAAACCTTCGGCTTCCAGCACTGCCCGTGCAGGCGCAGTTTGCGGGTGGACTTTGCCTATCACCGCCTGCGCTTCAGGCGAGAGGAAATCGGTGTAAATCGGGTGTTTAGGCATTAATTCGGCGATAAACGCTTTTTGCCCGGTGCCACACAAGTAATCGGCACGGCTAAATTCCATAGAGAAGAAACGGTTGCCTAAGCTTTCCCAAAACGGTGAATGACCATGCTCGTCAATCACGCCACGCATCTCGGCCACCACTTTTTCGTTAAAGCGATCGCGAAACGCTGCCATAAACAGAAAGCGTGATTTGGATAGCAGGTAGCCATTGCCCTCTTTACGCCAGTCAGCGTCGAGGAACAGCGTGCAAAGCTCGCTGCTGCCGGTGTGATCGTGGCTGAGAAACAGTGTTGGTAATGCGTTGTAAATATTCAGCTCTTTGGAAGCATGAACATGGGTACCCACGTGGTAGTTGTACCAGGGGTCGTTTAAACCAACCGCCACTTCGATGGCGCAAATCCCCACCACGCGTTCGATGGCGGTATCTTCCAGCACGAAAACATAGCCCTGGTCGCCTTCTGGCAGGCCACCCTGCCAGGTATTCATTGAGCGTTCGATACGTTCAGACAGCGTTTTTTCATCCGCAGGCAGTGAAGTCAAGCCGCCGCCTGTTTTACCCGCCATCTCCAGCAGCCCGGATAAATCACCGCGCTCAACCGGACGGATAATCATCATGATTGCTCTCCCGCAATAAAGCGTTCACAGGCGCGCTCAAAACGATCCAGCCCTTTTTGCACTTCAGCTTCGCTGACTATCAACGCTGGTGCAAAACGTATGACGTTCGCCCCGGCGATAAGCATCATCAAGCCTTCGGCGGCGGCGGCCTGTAAGATAAGTTTAGCCTTTCCGCTGTATTCCGGTTGCAGCACGCAGCCAATTAACAGCCCCAGACCGCGCACTTCACTAAATAGCTGATGTTTCTGGTTTATCTTGTTTAAACGCTCAACAAACCAGGCGTGACGCTGTTTAACACCGTTGAGTACTTCAGGTGTATTAATGATTTCCATCACCCGGCCTGCCACAGCACCTGCCAGCGGGTTGCCGCCATAAGTTGTGCCGTGAGTGCCTACTACCATCACTTTGGAGAATTTATCGGTGGTCAGCATCGCGCCAATCGGGAAGCCACCGCCCAATGCTTTAGCCGTAGAAAGCACATCTGGCGTGATGCCATAGTGCATGTAGGCATACAGCTCACCCGTACGGCCAACGCCGGTTTGCACTTCATCAAAAATCAGCACCGCGTTGTGGCGGTCACACAGTTCGCGCAAACCTTGCAGGAACGTTGGATCCGCAGGCACAACACCGCCTTCACCCTGAATTGGCTCCACAATCACTGCGCAGGTATTTTCGTTAATCAGTTCACTGGCAGATTGCAGGTCGTTATAAATGGCGTGGCTGATTTGCGGCGGTAATGGCGCAAAATCTTGTGAGTAAGCAGGCTGTCCACCCGCCGAAACGGTAAACAGCGTGCGGCCATGGAAAGCATTTTTGAAAGCAACGATGCCGCTTTTCTGTGGGCCAAAATTATCGTGCGCAAATTTACGCGCCAGTTTTAATGCCGCTTCGTTAGCTTCCGCACCTGAGTTGCAGAAGAACACTTTGTCGGCAAAAGTGGCATCAATCAGCTGTTTTGCCAGGCGCAGAATCGGCTCGTTGGTGTAGCCATTGCCGGTATGCCAGAATTTTGCAGCTTGTTCTTCCAGCGCTTTGCGCAGTTCCGGGTTGGCGTGACCCAGAGCGTTCACCGCAATCCCACCCGCAAAGTCGATATAATCTTTGCCTTGCTGATCCCACAACGTCGACCCTTCACCACGTACCGGAATAAAAGAAGCTGGGGCATAAACGGGCATCATCCATTCGTCGAAATTCTGGCGGGTAATTGACTGCGACATAGCGACCTCTTCCGGTAAATAAAAAGTTATTTAGATGTTAATTAATTGAGTGTTTGCGCTGTAAATGTAGATTGCACGCTTCGTGCCAGCCAGCGATATAAATGAATAGCAGAGAGGTTGGATTGTTAAATCAATAGCTTACGCACCATGGCTATTCACATAAAGTGAATATATAGTGCATAGTTTTACGGTGCCGCTTGGATCGCCAGATAAAAACAAGAAAGATTATGCAGTGGGAAAATATAATACTGGATTTGTGATCGATGATGGGGTTTGCACGTTGTTTACGCCCCAAAACGGGGCGGCGTGGCGTATTTTGGTGCAGATTTTGCTCAGTTCAAATTCGCTCAGGGAAAAAATTGGCCATCAGTCTCACTTCCCCGCTTTTTCTGCTACCATCCTGCAACATTGTTAAGCAACCACGGCAGCGACTTATGAAATTCGTCTCTTTTAATATCAACGGCCTGCGCGCCCGCCCACATCAACTTCAAGCCATTGTGGAACAACATCAGCCTGATGTTATCGGTTTGCAGGAAACGAAAGTCCACGACGATATGTTCCCGCTCGAAGATGTCGCAAAACTGGGCTACAACGTCTTTTATCATGGTCAGAAAGGCCATTACGGTGTGGCGTTATTAACTAAAGAGACGCCGATTTCAGTACGCCGTGGCTTCCCGGGTGACGATGAAGAAGCACAGCGCCGCATCATTATGGCGGAGATTCCCTCGCCGTTAGGCAACCTGACGGTGATTAACGGTTACTTCCCACAGGGCGAAAGCCGCGACCACCCGACCAAATTCCCGGCCAAAGCGAAGTTCTACCAGGACCTGCAAAACTTCCTCGATAGCGAACTGAATAAAGACAACCCGGTGCTGATTATGGGTGATGTCAATATCAGCCCAACCGATCTGGATATCGGTATTGGCGAAGAAAACCGCAAGCGTTGGTTACGTACAGGTAAATGCTCCTTCCTGCCAGAAGAACGTGAATGGATGGATCGCCTGAAAAGCTGGGGCCTGGTTGATACTTTCCGCCACGCTAACCCGGAAACTAACGACAAGTTTTCATGGTTTGATTACCGCTCAAAAGGCTTTGATGACAACCGCGGTCTGCGTATCGATCTGCTTCTGGCAAGCCAACCGCTTGCCGAACGTTGTATCGCGACCGGCATTGATTACGATATTCGTAGTATGGAAAAACCTTCTGACCATGCACCAGTGTGGGCTGAATTTAAACTGTAAGGACGTTGTATGAACATCACCTGGCGCTACGATTTCTTGCCCGATGCGTAAGTTACTTTTTGCCGCTCTGGTGGTTGTTTTTATCCTGCTAATTATCTTCCTGCCGCCGGGTAGTCTGGCGGCACTGCAACATTATCAGTCACAATTCTCTACATGGCATCAGTTGCATCCGCTGCAAACGGCACTGGCATTTTTTGTAATTTATGTTGTGGTCACCACCCTTTCGATTCCCGGTGCCACACTATTAACGCTGCTGGCAGGTTCGCAATTTGGTTTGATTCAGGGAACCATGCTGGTGGCGCTGGCTGCAACCTGTGGTGCCACGCTCGCGATGCTCATCAGCCGCTATTTGTTACGTGACTGGGTACTGTTTCGTTTTGCCGCGCCGATGTCGGCGATTAACCGCGGCATGGAGCGCGAAGGGTTGTACTATCTTTTTGCGCTACGACTAACGCCTGTTTTCCCGTTCTTTCTGATAAATTTGTTGATGGGCCTGACGCCAATCAAAACGCTGCGCTATTTTGCCGTTAGCCTTGTCGGGATGCTGCCGGCGATCGTGGTTTATCTCAACGCTGGGCGCCAACTGAGCCAGTTGCGTACCCTTAGCGATATTCTTTCACCCGGCATGATCGTGATGTTTATTTTGTTGGGTTTGCTGCCGCTGGCGTCACGCCGGTTAGTCCGCATGCTCCGAAAATCATAAGGACTCCACTTTGCGCCCTTTAACGCTTTTGCTGTCACTTGTTGCGTTCAGCTTCACAACCTTTGCACAACCCACCAACTGGAACACACTGCGCGAGCAGGCGAACGGTCAGACCGTTTACTTCAACGCCTGGGGTGGCGACCCGGCGGTAAACAGTTATCTCGACTGGGTAGCAAGTGAAATGAAGCAGCAGTACGGCGTGACGGTAAAAGTGGTGCGCCTGGCTGATGCCGCTGATGCGGTAAAACGCATTCAGAGTGAAGCCGCCGCCGGACGCAAAGAAAATGGTTCGGTTGATTTACTGTGGGTCAACGGTGAAAACTTCCGCACATTGAAACAAGCTGGATTGTTGAAAGAAGGCTGGGCATGGGAATTACCCAACTGGCGTTATGTAGACCAGAAGAAACCCGTGCGCGAAGATTTCTCCCAGCCGACGGACGGTGCTGAAGCCCCCTGGGGCAGCGCACAGTTGATGTTGATTGGCAACAAACAACCTGATGTTAAATTCCCGCGTAGCGCAGCCGAACTACTGGTATTCGCCGAAAAAAAACCAGGTAAACTGAGCTATCCTCGCCCACCCGATTTTACCGGTACCGCATTTATCGAGCAGTTACTGATTGTGCTGACCCACGACACACAGGCGCTACGCCTGCCGCCGGATCCCGCGACCTTTAAACAAGTCACTGCTCCACTGTGGGAGTACCTGGATAAACTGCATCCTCTATTGTGGCGCGAAGGTAAAGCTTTCCCACCAACACCCGCACGCATGGACCGTATGCTGGCAGATGGCGAGTTGCTGTTTTCTGTGACATTCAATCCCGCACACGTCGATAACCTTATCGACCGCAAACAACTGCCGAAAACAGCACAAGCCTTTGGCTTTGAAAAAGGCATGTTGGGCAACGTCCATTTTGTGACTATTCCAGCCAATGCCCGCGCCCAGGCAGGAGCTCAGGTGCTGGCAAATTTCCTGATGTCGCCACAAGCGCAAATTCGCAAAGCCACCCCGGCAATCTGGGGTGATGCCACCATTCTGGATAGCGCAACGCTACCTGCGCCATTAAATGAACAGCTTGATGCGCAAAAACCAGTCCATCAGCAAGCGGTGCCATATCTGGCTGAACCTCATTCTGCCTGGGTTGATGCGCTAGAAAAAGAGTGGTTACAGCGCTACGGAGCGAAGTGAGTAACCGCGGGCTGCAACGCACATTAGCCTTGCTCGCAGTGGGGTGCGTTTTTGCTCCGCTGCTACCAGGCTTAGTGATGATGGCAAAACCAATGTTGATGCCCGATATCTGGCGTCAGCTTTGGGCCGACAACCAGTGGCCAGATGCGCTGCAGGCGACACTATATTCGACCATGATTAGTGTTATCGGCTCGTTGACTCTTTGCCTTGTACTGCTTTGCGGCTTATGGCCTGGCGCGCACTGGCAACGCTTGACCTCGCGACTGCCGCTACTTTTAGCGCTACCACACGTCGCTTTTGCCAGCGGTTTTTTATTCCTGCTTTCCGATAATGGCTGGCTGGCGCGTCTATGCGGCGTGTCGTTTCATCTTGATGAAAATGGTGTTGGGCTGGGTATCTTACTGGCGCTGAAAGAGTGTTGGTTCCTGCTATGGATTACCAGCACACAGCTCAACCAGCAGTCCCTTTCCCAACAGCTTACCGTGGCACAAAGCCTGGGCTATGGCCCATTGCAAAGCCGCATTCGGGTGCTGGTCGCACAGTTATTGCCGCGCCTGAAATGGGCGTTGTTAGCGGTGGTGGCCTACAGCCTGTCTGTCGTGGATGTGGCAATCATTCTGGGTCCATCCAATCCACCAACACTCGCCGTTCTGGCCTGGCAGTGGCTTAACGATGCCGATCCACAACGTGTGGCAATGGGCATGTTGACGTCAATGCTGCTGGTGGTGATGCTGGTAATTTTTACTACCGTTGGCTACGCCATATGGCGGTTGAGCCGCCGCTGCCTGGGACAATTTTCCGGGAAGCGCCATCAACTCAGCATTCAGCCTCTGGCAATAGGATCAGGTTTTATCATGACCCTCACAGGCGTTGCAGCGATAGCAATGCTGGTGATGTGGTCATTTGCAGATGGCTGGTTTTACCCGGCACTCTTGCCCGATGCATTCGCCCTTTCCGGCTGGCAAGCGGCTGAACTATCACCTTTACTCACCACATTAGTGCTGGCGCTGGCAAGCAGCCTGATAGGTTTACTGGTGGTTGTTCTGTGGCTGGAAGGGGGAAGTTCACGTTTTGATCTCTGGCTTGCGCTACCGCTTTTCTTACCCGCTCTACCGTTGGTTGCTGGGCAATATCAGATATTGCTGGTTATGGAGCAGGACGGGAGTTGGCTGGGCGTTATCTGGAGCCATTTGCTGTGGGTTGTCCCCTACATGCTTCTGGTCGCACGCCCCGCATGGCAACAGTTTGATTCGCGCCTGGCGATTACTGCGCAAACATTTGGCTGGTCACCGTGGAAGATTTTATGCTGGGTTAAGCTGCCATTGCTTATCCGCCCCCTACTGGCAGCACTGGCTGTCGGGTTTTCGGTGAGCGTCGCGCAATATTTACCGACGCTGTACGCAGGTGCCGGGCGCTTTACCTCCGTCACAACAGAAACTGTGGCGCTCAGTAGCGGCGGCGACCCGCAGCAACAGGCCATTCAGGCGTTGCTA
This sequence comes from Buttiauxella massiliensis, assembly GCF_902500225.1. Classification (GTDB taxonomy): domain Bacteria; phylum Pseudomonadota; class Gammaproteobacteria; order Enterobacterales; family Enterobacteriaceae; genus Buttiauxella; species Buttiauxella massiliensis. The sequence continues at coordinate 47,380 of NZ_LR722661.1, forward strand.
CAAATGCTACTTCCGGCAATCATGTTTATTGTCATGCGACAGCTCAGCAGTCTGTTTACCCATTATCGACAAGGATTACGCTGATGCTGCGTGTTCAGGATTGTTCCATTTCTAATGCCACCCGCTCGTTGATTCAGAATATAAGCTTCACGGTCTCTCCCGGTGAAGTATTGACGCTGATGGGCCCCTCCGGGGCAGGAAAATCGACATTTCTGAGTTGGATGATTGGCGCGCTGCCAGCGGAATTTAGCGTTACAGGAGAGCTGTGGCTGAATCAGCAACGCCGCGATACGCTCCCAACCGCGCGGCGAAATATTGGCATTCTTTTTCAGGATGCTCTGCTGTTTGCGCATTTGAATGTTGGACAAAACCTGGCGATGGCCCTTCCCGCAACAATTAAAGGGCGCGAACAACGGCAGTATTATGTCGAACAAGCGCTGGCAAATGCGCAGCTAACCCATTTCTCTCGACGCGACCCTGCAACACTTTCCGGCGGTGAGCGCGCGCGTGTTAGCGTGTTGCGGGCATTGCTGGCGAAACCCGAAGCGTTATTGCTCGATGAGCCGTTTTCACGATTGGATCAAACCTTACGCGAGCAGTTCCGTCAGTTCGTCTGGCAGCAGGTTGAGCAACAAGCCATTCCGGTAGTACTGGTAACACACGATCCGCAAGACATTCCCACAGGTGGACATATTATTACGGTCAATGATTCCGGCTATTAATTTGTCATACATAATTATGCGTTATCGCAAGGAATAGCCGCCGTTATTCGGCAAGAATAGCGGCTCTTTTTTCTCTTCTTTTCAGGTTATAAGATGAAACGTGTTTCTCAACTAACCGCCGCCTTGATGTTATCCGGGTTGGCGCATATGGCTTTCGCCTCAGGTCAGCCTTCTCAGATGACTTTCTCCAATCTTCAGGCGCAAAAAGGCGTGGTAATTGATACACGTCCAAGTGCCTTTTATAACGGCTGGCCACAAACCGTTCATGGTGTGGGTGGGCATGAACCTGCTGCACTAAATTTGTCTGCCAGTTGGTTAGGTATGATGAACGATGAGCAGCTGCAACTGTGGGCAAAGCAACACAGCATCGCACCAGACAGCCTGATTGCGTTGTATGGTCAAGGCCCTGAAACCAAAGCAGTTAAAGAGCGACTGACTAACCTGGGCTACACACATATCGCCCTGCTCTCCGACGCTTTGCAGCAGCCTGCGCGCTTGCAGAAAATGTCGCACTTCGAGCAGCTCGTTTACCCGCAGTGGCTGCATAACCTGATGCAGAACAAACCTGTTGCAGCGAAACCTGCCGGTGAAGTGAAAATCATCGAAGCCGCCTGGGGCGCACCTAAGCAGTATTTGCTGAGCCATATTCCGGGCGCGGATTACATCGACACCAACGATATCGAAAGCGAGCCGTTGTGGAATAAAGTGTCTGACGACAAGCTCAGGGCGTTGTTAGCCAAACATGGCATTCGCCATGACACCACCGTGGTGATGTACGGGCGTGATGTCTACGCTGCGGCACGCGTTGCGCAAATTCTGCTGTATGCAGGTGTGAAAGATGTGCGTTTGCTTGATGGCGGTTGGCAGAGCTGGTCTGACGCCAAACTGCCTGTCGAGCGCGGCCTGCCGAACGATGTAAAACCTGCGGCAGACTTTGGTGCGCCAATCCCGGGCCAGCCACAGCTGATGCTTGATACAGAACAGGCTCGCGGGCTACTTGGCCGTAAAGATGCGTCACTGGTCAGTATTCGTTCATGGCCAGAATTTATCGGCACTACCAGCGGCTATAGCTATATCAAGCCAAAAGGTGAAATTGCCGGGGCTCGTTGGGGTCATGCAGGTTCAGACTCCACCCATATGGAAGATTTCCATAATCCAGACGGCACTATGCGTTCTGCTGACGACATCGCAGCAATGTGGAAAAGCTGGAACATTACGCCGGATCAGCACGTGGCGTTCTATTGCGGCACCGGCTGGCGCGCATCAGAAACCTTCATGTATGCCCGTGCGATGGGGTGGCAGAATGTGGGCGTGTACGACGGTGGCTGGTATGAGTGGAGCAGTAATCCGAAGAACCCGGTTGTGAGTGGGGAGCGGAGGCCGGAATAGGCTCCGTTTTTGCCCATATAGTAGGACGGTGATTTTCCGTTCACCTGTAAGTTATTCGCTCCCATAAATTCCAGTGCACGGTGAACGTGCCAAGGAGAGAACGCCCTCTCCTTGGCACGTTCACCGTTAACGACAGTTGCAGAAGTCGCCAAACGTTCGGGTGAACGGAAAAACCTCTCATCTTACAGATCCCTCTCAAGGGATAAGGGACCAGGTTAAATCACCCGCCTCAGTGTCTCATACCCACTCCACACCCGCGTAAACGTCGTCATCCAACACAACGCTCCAAACACCCACGCGAACCAGGCAAACCACTGTGGAAACAGGCAACTCAACACAAATAATGCAATTGTCTCTGTGCCCTCGGTCAACCCGCCCAGATAGTAAAACGATTTATGCGCATAGCCTGGGTTATCAAGCTGGTGTTTTTGCGCCACCGCTGCAAAAGCCAGAAAACTACTGCCGGTGCCAATAAACGCGAACAGCAACCAGCCGCCCGCCAGCGCATTTTGCGCGGGGTCAGCGAGAATAAAACCAAACGGCACCAGCGCGTAAAACAGAAAATCTAACGAGATATCAAGGAAACCACCGGCATCGGTTAGCCCGCGTCGCCGCGCAAGTGCGCCATCTAAACCATCAAACAGGCGATTCAGCATAATGGCTACCAGCGCTGCGCCATACCATTGCAATGCAAGGAAAGGCAGAGCCAGTACTCCGATGGCAAAACCAAACATCGTCAGCCCATCCGGGGTGATGACACTTTTGTCCAGTTTGGCTGCCAGGCGTTCTAGTGAAGGTTTTATGCGCGGATGAAGGTAGCTATCAAACATGGAGCTTTTTCCCTGGTTCGCTCACACATAACCCTTGCGCCGGAATATCCAGCGCGGCATTAAAGCGTGCAGATAGGTTTTGAAAAGCAATTAGCGCGGTTAATTCGGTGATAGTTTTCTCATCGTAATGCGTTTTCAGTTCGGCTTTTAGCGCATCACTGATTTGCGGAGGTGTTGCGGTCATGGCGTCAGCATAGGCCAACGCAGCCTGCTCCTTGGCTGAAAACAATGTTTCTTCACGCCAGTTAGCCACCGCCAGCACTTTGTCCATCGAACCACTGCGTTCAGCCAGCCGTAAGCTATTGGCATCAATACAGAATTCACAACAGCACTGCTGGGAAACACGGGTCATCACCAGCGAGCGCACCACCGGGTCGATACCAGAGCGGCGTCTTTCAAGAAACCCAACAAACAAAGCCACCAGCCAGAATAGATAAGGAAAACGCCCCCACCAACGTGTAGGGTTCAGCACCGCACCGAAGTGCTTTTCCTGCATTGAAATAATAGGCCGCAAACTGGCAGGCAATTTTTTAAGCGGCGTCACCCATGGAGAGCTGTTTTTAATCATAATTCGGGAAGATCTTCAGATAATCTTTGGTGGCGCGTATTATGCCACGCCCATAGACAAAGAACGGATTGGTATCATGAAAACCATTGATGTTGTTGCTGGGATAATCCAGCAGCACGGTAAAATTTTGCTTGCTCGTCGCCCGGAAAGTGGCGATCAAGCAGGTTTATGGGAATTTCCTGGTGGAAAGGTAGATAACGGTGAATCACAGCCGCAAGCCCTGGCTCGGGAACTGAAAGAAGAGTTAATGATTGAAGCGTTAGTGGGCGATTATATTGCCAGCCATAAGCGTGAAGTATCAGGAAGGATCGTTCATTTACATGCGTGGCATGTGGGCGAATTTAGTGGGGAGCTAACAGCACTTTGCCATAGCGAACTGGCCTGGTGTTTACCTGCCGAGGCATTTGGTTATGATCTCGCCCCGGCAGATATTCCGTTACTTGAAGCGTTTATGTCTTTACGCGACGCCAAACTAAAGGGTTAGTGCTAAGCGTTTTTTCATCACGCTGGCATTGCAGCAATACGCCTCCATCAGCTTTCACCACAGCCCCTTCAGAATAGTTTTGATCCTGATAAATGCAGCATTGGTTACAGGGCGCAGCACGCTGCCCCTGAGTGCTGAACACTTCCGGCGGCACCGATATATCTACCTGCGGATCAAGACGCTGCGCCATCACAGGCAGAGTCACCATCAGCGCTACGGCGCCGGCGAGCAGGCTTCTTAGTTGCATTATCACTTCCCTCTTTTTTCGCCCATTGCTTACGCGATTTTTTCTGCTCGTCAGGCGCTTTAACACCTATGAAAGCATGATGAACCGGCTTGGTTCGAGCCTGGTGAATCAGGTCATACAGCGTTTGTACCAATGGTTGCATGAAGTCCTGATAACGGCACTGCTTTTCGCTGATTTGCGTCAGCGTCGATTCCCATTGCGCCGTCATATCCGGCCTTGCGGCCAGTTCCGGGAGCGAGTGAATTAACGCTCGTCCGGCATCCGATGAATGAATATAGCGGCCTTTTTTGACCAGAAACGTTCGCTTAAACAAAAGCTCAATGATCCCGGCGCGGGTCGCTTCAGTGCCCAGTCCATCTGTGGCGCGCAGGATCTTTTTAAGATCTTTATCCTGCACAAAACGTGCAATCCCGGTCATCGCGGACAGCAGTGTCGCATCAGTGAAGTGGCGCGGTGGCTGGGTCTGGCGTTCAATCACCTCGCCTTTTTCACACAGCAGTTCATCACCTTTGGCCACCACCGGAAGCGGTGTACCATCGTTCTCTTCATCGCGTTCTTTGCCGCCAAGCAGCGTGCGCCAACCGGCTTCGGCGAGGAAACGCGCTTTGGCGTTGAACTTGCCGCCTGCGATATCGAGATCAATGGTGCATTTGCGGAACACTGCATCGGCACAGAACTGCATTAAGTATTGTCGGGCAATCAGGTTGTAAACTTTAGCTTCATTTTCAGAGAGCGAAATTTTGGAGCTACGTGCAGTAGGAATGATTGCATGGTGAGCATCGACTTTTTTGTCATCCCAGCAGCGGTTACGCAGGTCGGTATTCAGCACAGGCTGCGGGAATAAATCAGGCTGGTGAATGCTAATCGCATTGAGTACCGCATGACGCCCGGCGAAATGCTCATCCGGCAGATAACGGCTATCCGAACGCGGGTAAGTAATTAGTTTGTGGGTTTCGTACAACTTCTGGCAGATATCCAACACGTTCTGTGCACTTAGCCCAAAACGCTTTGCCGCCTCGATTTGCAGGCTAGAGAGCGAGAACGGTAGCGGAGCGACTTCTGATTCCCGTTTATCATTATAGGCGGTGACGATGGCTGGTTGCCCGCCAATACGGTTGACCACATGTTCAGCCAGCGGACGATGCAGCAAACGCCCTTCTTCATCTTGATACGGTTCGCAAGACTCGCTGGGTATCCAGGTGGCGACAAAACGCTCATCCGCAGGCGTGACGATATGTGCTTTCACTTCAAAGAAATCTTTAGCGATGAAATTCTCGATTTCTTCATCGCGACGCACCACCAGTCCAAGCACTGGCGTTTGCACACGGCCGACCGAAAGTACGCCCTGATAACCTGCGTTACGCCCAAGAATGGTGTAGGCACGAGTCATGTTGATGCCATAAAGCCAGTCGGCACGCGCACGTGCGAGTGCCGAAACACACAAGGGTATAAATTCGCTGTTCGCACGCAGACGGCTGATAGCGCGTTCAACGGCTTGCGGGTTGAGATCGTTTATCAGGCAGCGTTGAACCTGCTGGCGCTTTGCCGGAGCCAGGTCGAGATAGTCGAGTACTTCATCCACCAGCAACTGCCCTTCACGATCCGGGTCACCCGCATGAACCACTTCGTCAGCCTGGACGAGCAATTTTTTGATGGCGTTGAGCTGTTTGGTGACTGATGGACGCGGCTGCAACTGCCATTTTTCCGGCACGATTGGCAGGTCGGCGAGGTTCCAGCGCGCGTATTTTGCGTCGTAAGCATCCGGCTGAGCCTGTTCCAGCAGGTGACCGATACACCAGGTCACCACTTGCCCATTCCCACATTCAATGAACCCATCGCCACGACGATGGGGTTTTGGGAGCACATCAGCAATAGCGCGAGCGAGGCTGGGTTTTTCGGCAATAAACAGACGCATCAGACTAACGAATCTCAATCATCGGGCGGCCTGCACGGGCGGTTTTCAACTCGCCAATCGCGGTCAGTTTGATGCCATTTTTTTCAGCAACGGCGGCAACCGCGTCTTCTGCGCCCGCTTCAACGGCTAACAGTAAACCGCCGGAAGTTTGTGGGTCGCACAGTAAATCGCGTTGCGCCTGGGTCATTTCACCCATCAGATAACCGTAGCTTACGAAGTTGCGCGATGTACCACCAGGAACACAGCCCTGCGCGATGTAATCTTCAACATCAGGTAATTTCGGTACTTTATCAAACCACACTTCAGCCTGAATGCCCGCGCCCTGGCACATTTCGCTGAGGTGACCCAGCAGGCCAAAGCCGGTGACATCGGTCATGGCGGTAACGCCTTCGATGTCGGCAAATTCGGCACCCGGCTTATTCAGCTGGCACATCACTTCTGCCGCAAGGCCATAATGTTCAGGTTTTAGCAGGGATTTTTTCTCAGCAGTGGTCAACACGCCAATACCGAGCGGCTTGGTGAGGAACAGTTTGCAGCCTGCTGTGGCTGAGCTGTTTTTCTTAACACGGTCGGTTGGTACGATGCCGGTAACGGCAAGGCCAAAGATAGGCTCTGGTGCATCGATGGAGTGGCCGCCTGCCAGGGAAATGCCCGCCTGTTGGCAAACAAAACGTCCGCCTTCAATCACTTTGCGGGCAATTTCTGGCGCGAGGGTGTTAATCGGCCAGCCAAGAATCGCGATAGCCATAATCGGTTTGCCGCCCATCGCGTAAATGTCGCTAATCGCGTTGGTGGCAGCAATGCGCCCAAAGTCGAACGGATCGTCGACGATCGGCATAAAGAAGTCGGTGGTGCTGATGACACAAGTGCCGTTGCCCAGATCGTAAACCGCCGCGTCATCGCTGGTTTCGTTTCCGACCAGCAAGTTAGGGTCGACAAATTTAGCCTGCTCGGAATGCAGAATAGTTTGCAGGACTTTCGGGGAAATTTTACAACCGCAACCAGCGCCGTGGCTGTACTGGGTTAGACGAACGGTTTGCTCACTCATGGACTACTCCTGTCATTGGCAATGCCGCTATGGTAACTCTTACGCCTGGGAGTAGTAAGTATCAGTGTCTGAATTGCGCCATTGCTGGTCACAATCCAGACAGCTTTTGCGTGATTGCTTAGAATCTGCGCACAAACGGGGTGATGTCTGGCACGCTAACGGTAGTAGAGGCTTTGAGTTGTGGCGTTCCCAGATACAGGAAACCGACCACTTCATCTTGCTCACGGCAGTTTAGTGCGTCGCGCACAGCTTCGCTTTCAGTCCAGATGCCAGTACGCCAGATGCCGTTGTAGCCCTGAGCGACCGCTGCCATTTGCATTGCCATTACCGCACAACCCGCAGAAACAACCTGTTCCCAGACAGGAACTTTGTGATTGTCATCGCAATGCGCCACGACCGCGATAATCATTGGCGCGCGGAAAGGAGCGGTACGCGCCTTTTCAATGCCCTTTTCGTCTTGTTCCTCAGCGATGGCGGCTTGTTCCATCACTTTGCTGAAACGCTCGCGGCCTTCGCCTTCAATCACGATGAAACGCCACGGCTGCAAGGTGCCGTGATCCGGTGCGCGCATACCGGCACGAATGATGTTTTCCAGCACGTCGCCTGCCGGAGCGGGTTCTGCCAGGCGGGAAGCGCTACGACGGTTAAGTAGTAGTTCGAGTGCATCCATTTGATAACTCCTGCAATGAATTTTAGCGCCGAAATTAACACAGCCGTAGATTTTGTTACAGCACGGGGCAGATTTCCTACTGACTTTTGCCCTGGGGGTATTTAGGATAGCGGTCACTTAAGCTGTTATATGCAGCTTGCCAGATATTACGGAGAATGCATGCGCACCATTGGGCGATTTGTTGCCGGTTTTTTTAAGTGGACCTGGCGTCTGCTTAACTTTATTCGAGAATTTATTCTCAACCTATTTTTAGTGTTACTGGTGCTGGTTGGCGTAGGGATCTGGATGCAGATTAACAGCGCGCCAGCAGAACCTGCACGCGGTGCGTTGTTGCTGGATATCACCGGCGTGGTGGTCGATAAACCTTCGGTAAGCAATAAACTGGGCGTGATTGGCCGCCAGTTGCTGGGTGCCAGTTCAGACCGCCTGCAGGAAAACTCGCTGTTTGATGTGGTCGATACCATTCGCCAGGCGAAAGATGACCGCAACATCACCGGGATTGTGCTGGACCTGAAAGAGTTTGCCGGTGGCGATCAGCCTTCTATGCAATATATCGGCAAAGCACTGCGTGAATTCCGTGACAGTGGTAAACCGGTTTATGCCGCGGGCGATAGCTACAACCAGGGGCAATATTACCTGGCAAGTTTTGCCAATAAAATTTGGCTCTCACCACAAGGCGTGGTGGATCTTCACGGCTTTGCCACCAACTCGCTCTATTACAAAACGCTGCTCGATAAGCTGAAAGTCTCCACGCATATTTTCCGCGTCGGCACTTACAAATCTGCCGTTGAGCCGTTTATTCGTGATGATATGTCCCCTGCCGCGCGTGAAGCCGATAGCCGCTGGATTGGCGAGCTGTGGCAAAACTACCTGGGCACTATCGCGGCTAACCGTCAGATAACTGCGCAGCAAGTGTTCCCAGGCGCGCAAGGTTTGCTGGATAGCCTGCAAAAACTCGGTGGCGACACAGCGAAATACGCGCTGGACAATAAACTGGTGGATGAACTCGCCAGCAGCGCGACCGTTGATAAAGCGATGATTAAGCAATTTGGCTGGAATAAAGAGAGCAAAGATTTCAGCTACACCAGCATGTACGACTATGTAGTGAAAAAACCGGCTGATACCGGTGATGCGATTGCCGTTATTATCGCCAATGGCGCGATTATGGATGGCGAAGAAACCCCAGGACAAGTCGGCGGCGATACCACCGCGATGCAAATTCGCGAAGCGCGTCTTGATCCGAAAGTAAAAGCGCTTGTGCTGCGCGTCAACAGCCCTGGCGGCAGCGTCTCCGCATCAGAAGTGATTCGTGATGAACTGGAAGCGGCGCGTACAGCGGGCAAACCGATTGTCGTTTCGATGGGTGGAATGGCGGCCTCTGGCGGTTACTGGATTTCGACTCCGGCGGATTACATCGTCGCCAGCCCGAATACTTTGACCGGCTCGATTGGTATTTTTGGTGTGATTAACACGGTTGAAAATAGCCTTGATTCCATTGGCGTTCACACCGATGGTGTGGCGACTTCGCCATTAGCGGATGTCGCGGTGACGAAATCATTGCCCCCAGAAGTGCAGCAAATGATGCAGTTGACCATCGAAAATGGCTATAAGCGCTTTGTGAACCTGGTTGCAGATTCCCGCAAGAAAACGCCGGAGCAAATTGATGCAATCGCTCAGGGTCATGTCTGGACAGGTCAGGATGCAAAAGCAAACGGCCTGGTAGACAGCCTGGGTGATTTCGATGATGCCGTAGCGAAAGCCGCTGAGCTTGCAAAACTTAAAAGTTGGCACCTGGTTTTCTGGCAGGATGAGCCAAGCGTGCTTGATATGGTATTCAACAGCGTGAGCGGCTCGGTACGTGCCATGCTGCCACAAGCATTACAGGCATATTTGCCAGCACCGTTAGCGGATGCGGCTTTGGCGGTAAAAGCGCAAAACGATAAGTTTGGCACGATGAATGACCCGCAAAACCGATACGCCTTCTGCCTCACCTGTGGTGACGTACGATAATCTAAATCCAGCCCGGTATTTACCGGGCTGATTTTTTTGCCCCATCCCACTATACTGCGGCTAATTACGCCAACTCTCTGAGTTTATTCATGCAAAAAAAATCCATTTACGTTGCCTATACCGGCGGTACTATCGGTATGCAGCGTTCAGAGCACGGTTACATTCCTGTTTCCGGCCATTTACAACGCCAGTTGGCTTTGATGCCAGAATTCCATCGCCAGGAAATGCCTGATTTCACGATTCACGAATATCAGCCATTGATGGACTCCTCCGACATGACACCAGAAGACTGGCAGCACATTGCTGATGACATTAAAGCCAATTACGACAAGTACGACGGTTTTGTGATTCTGCATGGCACCGACACCATGGCGTTTACCGCCTCGGCGCTCTCCTTCATGCTGGAAAACCTCAGCAAGCCGGTGATTGTGACTGGTTCGCAAATTCCCCTGGCTGAGCTTCGTTCTGATGGGCAGATTAACCTGCTTAACTCTTTGTACATCGCTGCCAATTTCCCAATTAACGAAGTCACTCTATTCTTCAATAACCGTTTGTATCGCGGTAACCGCACCACCAAGGCGCATGCCGACGGTTTTGATGCCTTTGCCTCACCCAATCTGGCACCGTTGCTTGAAGCGGGTATCCACATTCGCCGCCTGAATACGCCAGCCGCACCACACAGCGAAGGCGAGTTAATTGTTCACCCGATTACCCCACAGCCGATTGGTGTGGTGACGATTTACCCAGGGATTTCAGCAGACGTTGTCGGCAATTTTTTACGCCAGCCGGTAAAAGCGCTGATCCTGCGTTCTTATGGTGTGGGTAATGCTCCGCAGCACGGCGCATTCCTCAGAGAGTTACAAGAAGCCTGTTCACGCGGCATTATCGTTGTAAACCTGACGCAATGTATGTCCGGTAAAGTCAATATGGGTGGCTACGCAACGGGTAACGCACTGGCTCAGGCAGGTGTGGTTAGCGGCTTTGATATGACTGTAGAAGCTACGTTGACTAAGCTTCACTATTTGCTCAGCCAGAATCTGGGTGTGCAGGCCATTCGCGAGGCCATGACTCGCAACTTGCGTGGTGAACTCACCCCAGACGAGTAAGGAGACGCCATGAAACGTGCTTTGTTGATGGTTGATATACAGAATGATTTTTGTGCCGGTGGTGCCCTTGCTGTCCCTGACGGGGATAGCACTGTCGAAGTCGCGAATATGCTGATTAGCTTTTGCAAAGCGAAGGGGGATGTCGTAGTTGCATCACAGGACTGGCATCCGTCCAATCACGGGAGTTTTGCCAGTATTCAGCGAACCGAGCCTTATTCACAAGGGAAGCTTGAGGGACTCAGGCAAACCTGGTGGCCGGATCACTGTGTGCAAAATAGCGAAGGTGCACAGCTCCATCCGTTGCTAAATACGCATGAGATAGACGCTGTTTTTCAGAAAGGTGAAAACCCACTGATTGATAGTTACAGCGCATTTTTCGATAATGGGCATCGTCAGAAAACGGAGCTTGACAGCTGGCTATTTCGCAATGAGATCAAACAGCTAGTGGTGATGGGTTTGGCAACCGATTATTGCGTGAAGTTCACAGTACTCGACGCCCTGACATTGGGCTATGACGTGATAGTGATTACAGATGGTTGCCGGGGTGTGAATCTTCATCCTCAGGACAGCCTGAAGGCATTCCAGACTATGTCTGCGGCAGGTGCCACTTTAATGACGTTTGCTGATTTTACTTACTAATTTCCTCCAGGGCGCTATCGCGCCCTTCCCCCTTTCTCGATTCCGCTCTCATTCTGAACTTTTATTATTCGCTCATTTTTGAGAGCGCTCTCATAATGAATTTGTTTATTAATGCAGCATGTTAGCTGTGTTTTTTACCTGACGCCCCGCTGGGTTACGTCAGGCTTTTAATCGATATTGCTCGTCAAAGAGGAACTACCCTATGGTCTTCACGCGTAAACTGCTGCCCTTGCTGGCAGTAATACAAATCGCTTGTGCCGGTGTGGCTCAAGCAAGCTCTTACCTCTCCGTCGGTTATTTCAATGGTGGCGGTGATGTTACTGCCGGGCCTGGTGGCGATATCAATAAACTCGATGTGCGCCAGATAACCCACCTCAACTACTCATTTGGCCTGATTTACAACGATGAGAAAGACGAAACCAACGCGGCACTGAAAGACGCATCAAAACTGCATCAAATTTGGCTCTCGCCAAAAGTCATCTCAGACCTTGAAAAGATCCCTGCGCTGCGGAAACAAAATCCGCAGTTGAAGGTTTTACTGTCGGTTGGTGGCTGGGGAGCACGTGGCTTCTCAGGCGCCGCGGCAACACCTGAAAATCGTGCAGTGTTTATCCGGTCGGCACAAGACGTTATTGCCAAATACGGACTGGATGGTATCGATCTGGATTGGGAATATCCGGTGAATGGTGCGTGGGGTCTGGTAGCCAGCATGCCGGAAGATCGCGCTAACTTCACTTCGTTGCTCAATGAGTTACGTACTGCGCTGGGCAAACAAAAATTACTGACCATTGCAGTGGCTGCAAACGTGAAAGGCCCGACCGAATGGGTCGATATGAAAGCCATTGCGCCAGCGCTTGATTACATCAACCTGATGGCCTACGACATGGCGTATGGCACTCAGTATTTCAACTCGAATCTTTATGACTCAAAAGCCTGGCCAACAGTTGCGAAAGCGGATAAGTACAGCGCTGATTATGTGGTGAGTAACTACATTGCTGCGGGCATGAAACCGGCGCAGCTAAATCTGGGTATTGGTTTCTATGGCCGCGTACCTAAGCGCGCAGTGGAGCCAGGCATTGACTGGGATAAACCAGACGCAGCTAAAAACCCGGTCACCCAACCCTACTTTGGTGCACCGGAAAAAACCGTGTTTACATCGTTTGGGCTGGATCTGTCGAAAGACACTTATCTGAAATACAACGATATTGTGAGCAAAATGCTCAACGATCCGCAAAAACGTTTTACTGAGCACTGGGATAACGACGCGCAAGTGCCTTATCTGACAATGAAATCTGCCGAGGGCAAAGATCTGTTTGCTATCTCGTATGAGAACCCACGTTCAGTGGCGGCCAAAGCGGAGTACATCAAAGCTAAAGGATTGGGTGGCGCGATGTTCTGGGAGTATGGCGCAGATGACAATAATCAGTTGGCAAAAGAGTTAGCCAAAGATTTGGGCATTAAAACGGAGCATTAATTTTCAAAATCAAACTGGGCGGCAACTGTGCCACCCAGTTTTTTGAGTTTACAGCTTCACCGTCATAATCGGCGCAGGCTCAATGCCGAACTCTGCTTTAAGCTGCTGCTTACTCTTCATCACGATGTTGCCATCAGTCCCGATGGTCATATGCTGCGGGTCAGTGTTATGACGCGTCTGCCACATCATCACTAATTGCAAACTGTTCTCTTTTTGATCGGGCGTCAGTGCCACACCGTCTGGCCATTTTCCCAGCTCAACGGCGGTCACCAGACGTTGATAAACTTCCGGTGTCATTGCTTCTAACATCTCGTCCAGGTTCATCATGTGGCAAGTTCCTGTGGAATAATTTGCTGAATCGATTTTTCAACCTTCGATTTGCTCACCGTTTTGGTCGTCGGTGAAGTTTAATGAGGCTGAATTCACGCAGTAACGTTCACCTGTTGGCTGCGGGCCATCCGGGAAAACATGGCCTAAGTGGGCTTCACAATTGCCGCAGCGGATTTCAATCCGCTCCATACCATGTGAGAAGTCCTTGATGTAGTTAATAGCGCTGTCGCTTACTGGTTCATAGAAGCTAGGCCAGCCGCAGCCTGAGTCATACTTAGACTCTGACATAAACAATGGTGCGTCGCAGACCAGGCAGTGATACACCCCTTCCCGTTTGTTATGCAGCAGACGCCCGGAAAACGGTGGCTCAGTGCCATGCTTCTGGGTGACATAAAACTGCATCTCAGAAAGGTTTTTTTTCGATAAATCAGGAGGTAATTGGTTAGCCATATGCGTACATCTCGGGCAGTGGGAACTGTAACTGATAACAGCATGATTCTAACAAAAAATTAACAACGCCGTGCTGTTTTTTGTTCTAAACTTAGCCCTGAATTTCTGGCGCAGCGTCAATTGTGATCGCCGTCACATTCTTGTTGGAATGGTCCTTTAAAATTCCTCGCATCGTCCCCATTTGGATAAAGAGCCAAAAGGGAAGCGCGAGGCGGTTCAGTCGTTCAAATGATGTCCATAGGATTGATTTGTCGCAATGATTGACACGATTCCGCTTGACGCTGAGTAAGGTTTTTGTAATTTTACAGGCAACCTTTTATTCACTAACAAATAGCTGGTGGAATATATGACTATCAAAGTAGGTATCAACGGTTTTGGCCGTATCGGCCGTATTGTTTTCCGTGCTGCTCAGGAACGTTCTGACATCGAGATCGTTGCAATCAACGACCTGTTAGACGCTGAATACATGGCTTACATGCTGAAGTACGACTCAACTCACGGTCGTTTCAACGGCACTGTAGAAGTCAAAGACGGCCACCTGGTTGTTAACGGCAAAACTATCCGTGTTACCGCAGAACGTGACCCGGCTAACCTGAAGTGGAACGAAGTCAACGTAGACGTTGTTGCTGAAGCAACTGGTCTGTTCCTGACTGACGAAACTGCTCGTAAGCACATCACTGCTGGCGCTAAAAAGGTTGTTCTGACTGGTCCTTCTAAAGACAGCACTCCTATGTTCGTTAAAGGTGCTAACTTCGAGAAATATGCTGGCCAGGATATCGTTTCTAACGCATCTTGCACCACTAACTGCCTGGCTCCACTGGCTAAAGTTATCAACGACAACTTCGGTATCGTTGAAGGCCTGATGACCACTGTTCACGCAACTACCGCTACTCAGAAAACTGTTGATGGCCCGTCTCACAAAGACTGGCGCGGCGGCCGCGGCGCAGCTCAGAACATCATCCCTTCTTCTACCGGTGCTGCTAAAGCTGTAGGCGTTGTACTGCCAGAGCTGAACGGTAAAATCACTGGTATGGCGTTCCGCGTTCCAACTCCAAACGTGTCTGTAGTTGACCTGACCGTTCGTCTGGAAAAAGCTGCGTCTTACGAAGAAATCAAGAAAGCAATCAAAGCGGCTTCTGAAGGCCCAATGAAAGGCGTTCTGGGTTACACCGAAGACGACGTTGTATCTACTGATTTCAACGGCGAAATCTGTACTTCTGTGTTCGATGCTAAAGCTGGTATCGCACTGAACGACCACTTTGTGAAACTGGTTTCCTGGTACGACAACGAAACTGGCTACTCAAACAAAGTACTGGACCTGATCGCTCACATCTCCAAATAAGTTGAGATGAGCTATTAGTCCTGAAGGCGACCCATGCGGTCGCCTTTTTTTTGCCTTCGATTGATAGGTGAGTCAATGATTAACAAAATTTTTGCCCTTCCAGTAATTGAACAAATCACTCCTTCTATTTCCCGCCGTCAGATTGATGAGCTGGAAGTTATCGTGGTTGAACATCCACAAGCTCGTGGTGCTGTGACTTTGCAAGGCGCACACCTGTTGTCATGGAAACCAGCAGGTGAAGAAGAAGTGCTTTGGCTTAGCGGCAACACACCGTTCAAACACGGCACCGCTATTCGTGGCGGCGTGCCCATCTGCTGGCCATGGTTTGGCCCAGGTGCACAAGCAGACCTGCCAGCGCACGGTTTTGCCCGCAACCTGCCATGGACTCTGACTGCGCATAACGAAGATGAAAGCGGCGTTGCACTGACCTTCGAATTGCAAAGCAGCGATGCGACTCGCAAGTACTGGCCACATGACTTTACCCTGTATGCTCGTTACAAACTGGGTAAAACCTGTGAGATGGAACTGGAAGCGCACGGCGAGTTCGAAGTTAACTCCGCTCTGCATACTTATTTCAACGTTGGCGATATTGCTGATGTGAAAGTGAGTGGTCTGGGTATCAAGTATATTGATAAAGTGCTTAACGCTTCTGAAGGTCAGTTAACCGACGGCGTGCAGACCTTCCCGGATCGCACAGACCGTGTTTATCTGGACCCAGAAGAATGCAGCGTCATTCATGATGCGAGCATGAACCGCACCATTGACGTTGTTCACCACCACCACGTCAATGTGGTTGGCTGGAACCCAGGCCCGGCACTGTCTACTTCTATGGCAGATATGCCAGATGATGGTTACAAGACTTTTGTGTGTGTGGAAACCGCATGTGCAAGCGCAACACAGAAAGCGGCCGCTGATAAACCAGCTCGTTTAGCGACAACTATTCGTGTAGCGAAAAAAGCTTAAACCATATCTAAAGGCGTTTTGCGGCCCGGTGCCGGGAACGCCTTTTCCATCAGTGCTATTTCTTCCTGACTCAAGGCAATTTCGAGTGCCGCCGCATTTTCTTTCACATGCGCCACACTCCCCGCTTTCGGAATGGCCATCACACCATCATGGTGAATGACCCACGCCAGTAATAGCTGCGCGACGCTCACACCCTTACGGTTTGCCAACTCATTGAGCGCCGGATGGTTCATCAACCCACTACGCAAACGTCCAGCTTGAGCTAACGGGCAATAAGCCATAACAGGCATATGTTGTTGCTGGCACCATGGCAGTAAATCATGTTCAATCCCGCGAGATGCAAGGTGGTAAAGCACCTGGTTGGTAGCACATCCGCGCCCACCAGCCGTATTCCATAACTCCTGCATATCTGCATAGTCGAGATTCGAAACACCCCAGCAGCGAATTTTGCCATGCTCAATCAGTTGCTGCATAACACTGACCGTATCTTGCGGGGGGATATCACCTCGCCAGTGCAGTAAATAGAGGTCGAGATAATCTGTTTTTAGCCTTTTCAGGCTCGCCTCACAGGCGGCAATTGCCTGCTGCCCCGACGCATTCCATGGGTACACTTTTGAAACGAGGAAAACCTCATCTCGTCTGCCGCTAATAGCTTCACCCACCACTTTTTCCGCTTCGCCATCCGCGTACATTTCGGCGGTGTCGATAAGTCTCAGGCCAAGGTCAATGCCCGCTCGTAGGGCATTAACTTCATCCATTCGCTGAGCCGCGTTTTCACCCATATACCAGGTCCCTTGCCCAATGGCCGGCAACAATTTTGATTCAGAAAAGGAAATTTGTTTTGTCATGACACCGCTCCTTAAATGATTGCACCAACATAATGCAAACGGGGCGCAAGCGCCCCGTATTAATGCACAAATTGCACTATCAGAAACTGTACGTTACGCCAGTCATCAATACACCCGTCCACTCTTTATCAATCATCGGGCTGTTGGTGACTTCATCGGTCAGGCGTATATAACGGCCCATACCAAACACATTCCAGCTATCAGTCAGTTTGTAGTTAACAGACAACTCAACATATGGTGACCAGCTATCGTCAGGATCATAAGAATCTAAGCCACTACGCAGGGACTCTTTCTTACTCACGCCATAATAGTATTCGTTCTGGTTTTCGCTGCTCCATGTAATCCCGATACCCGGTGTCAACGTCAATCTGTCGCTGTTATAGCGATATAACCATGCGGTATCCCACGTGACCCCATTGCTATTATCCAACGTATCGCCTGCCAGCACAGTGCGTAAGAAACCGTAATCGGTGTAATGCACATATGACAGACCCGCCATCAGCGTAGCTTTGCGGTTGTCTAACTGACGCATACTTTTGGAATCACTGTCTTTCGCACGGAAAAAGAGCGGAGAGTAATAAGCAGTGATAGAAAGTTTGTCGGTCTTATCGTTCCACAGATAGTAACCCGCATTTAAACCACGCAAATAAAAACTATCGCCTTCGTAACCCACCATCGGAACTGGATACACACGATCCTGATCGCCTTTATATGGGTTTGGGGTAACAAGGGCTGCAGCGCCTAAAGACCATGGGCCGTCAGCGGCATGCACAACAGAAAAAGATGAGGCAAGCAACGCCCCTAATGTCAGAATTTTGAATTTGCTCACAATCCATTAAGTCCTTTAATCAAATAATCAGCGGTAAGAGTGTAACCTCCCAAGCTCTTCACCCCAAATTTTTTACTCAAATTAAACCTAAAAGCAACTTATCAACATCTCGCATACAGGTTTCACCTTCTTTTCATTTTTATGAACGACATATGAACGCCGTAGCTTCCTTTAACAACAAAAGGAGAAATAAATGGATGAGTTATTGATATGTCATTGAAATTGGCTTGTGGCCGTATGCAAGTTTTGCAAATGCCATCTACGCTTTATTTTAGGAAGATGAAATACGCTGAACGCAGCAATAAAACTGCCACTAACGAAGTTGGCATAAGGGTTGCTCAAGATTCAGGAGACGTCTTCCGGGAGCCCCCATTACTATTACCTTCGGCTCTCTAACCTGTGCTAAAAACGAAAGGACGGCATGCCATGAATATATTCGATCACTATCGCCAGCGTTATGAAGCTGCCAAGGACGAAGAGTTCACACTGCAGGAGTTTCTTGCTGTATGTAAGCAAGATCGCAGTGCCTATGCTAACGCGGCAGAAAGGCTATTGATGGCCATTGGTGAGCCAGTGATGGTGGATACTGCCACTGAGCCACGGCTATCCCGTCTCTTTTCGAACCGTGTGATTTCCCGTTACCCGGCGTTTGAAGAGTTCTATGGCATGGAAGAAGCCATCGAGCAGATTGTTGCCTATCTCAAACACGCAGCCCAGGGGCTGGAAGAGAAGAAACAGATACTCTATTTACTCGGGCCGGTCGGTGGTGGTAAGTCCTCACTCGCTGAACGTCTGAAAGCATTGATGCAGCGTGTGCCGATTTACACATTGAGTGCCAACGGTGAACGCAGTCCGGTGAATGACCACCCGCTGTGCCTGTTCAACCCACAGGAAGATGCCTCTATTCTGGAAAAAGAGTACGGCGTCCCAACGCGATACCTCGGCACGATTATGTCACCGTGGGCGGCAAAACGGCTGCATGAGTTTGGTGGCGATATCACCAAATTCCGCGTGGTGAAAGTCTGGCCATCGATTCTGGCGCAAATCGCGATTGCCAAAACTGAACCCGGTGACGAGAACAACCAGGATATTTCGGCGCTTGTCGGTAAAGTTGATATTCGTAAACTGGAAAACCACGCGCAGAACGATCCTGATGCTTATGGCTATTCCGGTGCTCTGTGCCGTGCAAACCAGGGCATCATGGAATTCGTTGAGATGTTCAAAGCCCCAATCAAGGTGCTTCACCCGTTGCTGACCGCAACTCAGGAGGGGAACTATAACGGGACCGAAGGCATTTCCGCCCTGCCGTTTAACGGCATTATTCTGGCTCACTCCAACGAATCTGAGTGGGTGACGTTCCGTAACAACAAAAACAATGAGGCGTTCCTTGACCGTGTTTACATTGTCAAAGTGCCTTATTGCCTGCGTATTTCCGAAGAGATTAAGATCTACGAAAAACTGTTGACCCACAGTGAGTTGCTGCACGCGCCATGCGCCCCTGGCACACTGGAAACGCTGTCACGCTTCTCGATTCTGTCGCGTTTGAAAGAGCCGGAAAACTCCAGCATTTACTCCAAAATGCGGGTATATGACGGTGAAAGTCTGAAAGATACCGACCCGAAAGCGAAATCCTACCAGGAGTATCGTGATTACGCCGGTGTAGACGAAGGCATGAACGGGCTGTCAACACGTTTTGCGTTCAAAATCCTCTCCCGTGTGTTCAACTTTGACCACGTGGAAGTAGCTGCCAACCCTGTACACCTGTTCTACGTCCTGGAGCAGCAGATAGAGCGCGAGCAGTTCCCGCAGGATATTGCAGAGAAATATCTTGAGCACTTGAAAGGCTATCTGATCCCTAAATACGCTGAATTTATCGGTAAAGAGATTCAGACGGCGTACCTCGAATCTTACTCAGAGTACGGGCAAAACATTTTCGACCGTTATGTAACCTACGCTGACTTCTGGATTCAGGATCAGGAGTACCGCGACCCGGATACCGGCCAGTTGTTTGACCGTGAATCCCTGAACGCGGAACTGGAAAAAATTGAAAAACCGGCTGGAATCAGCAACCCGAAAGATTTCCGTAATGAGATCGTTAACTTCGTGCTGCGTGCTCGCGCCAACAATAATGGTCGTAACCCTAACTGGACCAGCTACGAGAAGCTGCGCACGGTTATCGAGAAGAAAATGTTCTCGAATACCGAAGAGCTGCTGCCCGTTATCTCGTTCAATGCCAAAACCTCGACCGACGAGCAGAAGAAACACGATGACTTTGTCGATCGTATGATGGAGAAAGGCTATACCCGCAAACAAGTCCGTCTGCTGTGCGAATGGTATCTGCGGGTGCGCAAATCTTCATAACGTCTAAGTCAAAATGGGTGCCACAACCGTGGCACCCCTGCGCAGTTGGCAAAGAAGTTTGGGGGAAATATGGCCTATTTTATTGACAGGCGACTGAACGGAAAAAATAAAAGCGCGGTAAATCGCCAGCGTTTTTTACGCCGTTATAAAGCTCAGATTAAACAGTCGATTTCCGAGGCCATCAACAAGCGTTCGGTAACCGACGTGGACAGCGGCGAATCCGTCTCTATCCCAAGTGAAGATATTAGCGAACCGATGTTTCATCAGGGGCGTGGTGGACTGCGCCATCGTGTTCACCCGGGTAACGATCACTTTGTACAGAACGACCGTATCGAGCGCCCGCAAGGTGGTGGTGGCGGTTCAGGTGGTGGCCAGGGCCAGGCAAGTCAGGATGGTGAAGGCCAGGATGAGTTCGTCTTTCAAATCTCTAAAGATGAATATCTCGACTTATTGTTTGAAGACCTGGCCTTGCCGAATCTGAAAAAGAATCAGCATCGCCAGATAACCGAGTTTAAATCACACCGTGCGGGTTACACCTCCAATGGTGTACCGGCGAATATCAGTGTTGTTCGTTCATTGCAAAACTCACTGGCACGCCGCACTGCAATGACTGCCGGTAAACGGCGTCAGTTACACGAACTTGAAGACAATCTTGAAACGGTGAGCAACAGCGAACCCGCGCAGTTGCTTGAAGAAGAACGCTTGCGCAAAGAGATTGCCGAACTGCGCGAGAAAATAGCCCGTGTGCCGTTTATCGATACCTTCGATTTACGCTACAAAAACTACGAAAAACGCCCTGAGCCTTCAAGCCAGGCGGTAATGTTCTGTTTGATGGATGTTTCAGGTTCGATGGACCAGGCCACCAAGGATATGGCAAAACGCTTTTATATTTTGCTCTATCTGTTCCTGAGTCGAACCTATAAAAACGTGGAAGTAGTTTATATTCGCCACCACACCCAGGCCAAAGAGGTCGATGAGCACGAGTTCTTTTACTCGCAGGAAACGGGGGGTACGATTGTCTCAAGCGCACTGAAACTGATGGATGAAGTCATGAAGGAGCGCTACGACCCGGCACTGTGGAATATTTACGCCGCACAAGCTTCTGATGGTGATAACTGGGCAGATGATTCGCCGTTGTGTCATGAATTACTGGCGAAGAAATTACTGCCAATGGTGCGTTATTATAGTTACATCGAAATTACGCGCCGCGCCCACCAAACCTTGTGGCGCGAATATGAGGATTTACAATCTACGTTTGATAACTTCGCGATGCAGCATATTCGCGACCAGGATGATATCTACCCTGTATTCCGTGAGCTTTTCCAAAAGCAGGCGAGTAAAAGTTACAACTAACCCCAAAATCAGCCAGCCTTATACTGGCTGATTTTCTTTATATCCCTCAAATAAAGTCATTTTATTTTTTATATTCCTCAGCAAAGACATAACCTGCGAAAAACCTGCAATATCAATAAACATCATGCATTTGCACAAAAGCACAGGGAATAACTTAAAAAGGCTGACGCCATAACCCTCCTGCGCGTAAAGTGGTTAATAACAATAAAAATAGTTTTCTCTTATTATATTTCGCAAGGAACAAAAATGATTTTCGACTCCACGTTATTAATCCTGCTGGCTCTCGCCGGGCTTGGGTTTGTCAGCCATAACACCACCGTTGCTGTATCAATTCTGGTACTGATTATTGTCCGCGTAACGCCTTTAAGTCATTTTTTCCCGTGGATTGAAAAGCAGGGTCTGACTGTGGGGATAATTATTCTGACTATCGGTGTGATGGCCCCGATTGCCAGTGGCACTCTGCCCGCCAGTACCCTTTTGCACTCTTTCACCAACTGGAAATCTCTGGTTGCTATCGCTGTGGGTGTGTTTGTTTCATGGCTTGGCGGGCGTGGCGTTACACTCATGAGTAGCCAGCCGAGTTTAGTGGCGGGCCTTTTAGTAGGCACTGTTCTTGGCGTAGCTCTATTCCGCGGTGTACCTGTAGGGCCGCTTATCGCAGCCGGACTGGTTTCACTAATCATCGGGAAACAGTAACAGCGCTACTGTGGTTCCAGTGATGCAAGGTAACGCCCTGGCGTGTTGCCAAGCGCTTTCTTAAACATGGTGATAAAGGCGTTGGTCGAGTCATACCCGAGTTCGCTCGCCACCTGTTGCACAGACGAACCACTAATTAATAACCTCAGCGCGATGATTAATTGCAACTGTTGCCGCCAGCGCCGAAAACTAAGCCCTGTCTCTTTCACCACCAGACGGGCCAGATTGCGCTCACTCATCGCCAGTTGTGAAGCCCATTGTTGCAGAGTCTGACGCTGCTGCGGATGCTGCGCCAGTTGGTCAGCGATAAAGCGAATCTTCGGATGCCCTGACATCGGTAAATGCAGTGGCTCTACCGCCTGGCGCGGCAGCTCATCAAACAAAACCTGCACCAGTCTTTGAGTTGTGGGCTGCGATAAATCACCTTCATGTTGTTCAGTCAGATGCAGGATAAGCTCGCGAACCAACGGTGAAATTCTCAGGGTGCAGCATTGAGCGGGCATCTCTACCGCCCCCGGTTCAATAAACAGAAAACACAGGCGTGCATTAGCCGTGGCCCGGTTACTGTGAGGCATTTCTCCGGGGATCCAGACCGCATGCTGAGTTGGCACCATCCACAGCGCCTGCTCAACTTCACAGGTAATCCCACCGTGCAAAGCCAGAATTAGCTGCCCTTTTCTATGCTGATGGAAGGCAATTTCGTTCTCACTTTCTGATACCAGGATGCGAAATGCCTGCGCAGGCTGGCAATTGCTATCAGGGTCGAAACCTTCGAGGGCTAAACCGCGCTCCATAACCTTGTCCGAATTTAGGGATAAACTGGCATTTTACGTTGATTTCATCCATTCCTAAAGCGTGTATCTTGAGCGCTTCGTATTAAGGGATATTTCTATGACGTCAATTTCTTCCACAAGCGTGAAAAAACACGGCTTGTTGCTGCTCGGCATTTTAATGATTGCCACAACCCTTCGCGTTACGTTTACCGGCGCGGCACCATTGCTGGATATGATTCGCGATACTTTTGGGCTGACTACGGCACAAACGGGCATTCTTACCACTCTCCCGCTATTAGCGTTTGCGATAGTTTCTCCACTAGCTGCAGGTATTGCCCGCCGCTTCGGTATTGAACGCAGCCTGTTTGCTGCCATGGTGATTATCTGCGGGGGGATAGCACTTCGCTCTGCAGGAAATACTGCACTGTTATTTATCGGCACCGCCGTTATTGGCTGCGGGATTGCGATGGGTAATGTGCTATTACCCGGCCTGATTAAGCGTGATTTTCCAGGCCAGGTCGCACGCCTGACTGGCGCGTATTCTCTGACCATGGGCGTTGCGGCGGCGATTGGCTCAATGATGGTGGTCCCGATCGCACAGCATGGTTACGGCTGGCCCGGTGCACTAATGGCGTTAATGATTTTCCCAATCGTCGCTTTGCTTATCTGGCTGCCACAGCTATCGAACCACACCAAAGCTGCGTTGAGTTCAAGTAACGTTCTCCATAGTCGTGGGATCTGGACATCCGCGCTGGCGTGGCAGGTCACGCTTTTCCTGGGTATTAACTCGCTAATTTATTATGTCGTGATTGGCTGGTTGCCTTCGATACTTATCAGCCACGGTTATAGCGAAGCGCAAGCCGGTTCACTCCACGGGCTGATGCAACTGGCGACCGCCGCACCGGGTCTGCTGATTGGTTTGATGCTAAGCCGCCTGAAAGATCAACGAGGGATCGCGATCCTGATGGCTTTGCTGTGCGCGGCCAGCGCCATCGGCTTACTGTTGATGCCAGCTCTTGCCAGCCTCTGGGTGGTGTTATTTGGTTTTGGCACCGGTGCGACGATGATCCTCGGCCTGACGTTTATCGGTTTGCGTGCTAACAGTGTGCACCAGGCGGCGGCGCTGTCTGGCATGGCACAATGCGTCGGTTATTTACTGGCGGCGTTCGGCCCGCCAGTCATGGGGAAAGTTCACGATATTACTGGCCAGTGGAGCCTGCCGTTACTTGGCTGCGCGGTGCTGGCATGCGTGATGGCGGTATTCGGTAGCCTCGCCGGGCGTGATGCGGAGATCAGCCCAGCTCGTTCTCATCACTCTTCCTGACTAACGCTGCGCCGCTATGAGCAACGCCTCAACCAGCGGCGCAGGTTTGTCCTTCAGGGCGTTACGCTCATGCTGGAAAAGCGTTGCAACGAAAAAGGGATGCGCCCTTAACTCAACGACACGAATATCACCTTCTCCATCCCACCCAGTAGCATGTAGTTGAGACTGACTCAGCTGTTCGGCAAAATTTTCGGCTATCCCGTAATTACAATGGTAGCCTTCCTCAATTCTCCCCCTGCCATACGCTTTAGCACTTATTGAGTTGGCTTCGAGTTCTATAACGTCGGATTTCTCCACCAGCGAGCAGATGAGTGGCGCAATAATCAGTCGGCCCTGGGTTTCAGTTTCCGCATGACCAGCATCTTCCCAGCCCATTACGTTTCGCGCGTACTCGATAATTGCGTGCTGGAACCCACCGCAGGTTCCCAGGAATGGAATCTGGTTCTCTCGGGCAAAACGAATTGCCAAAAAAGCACCCCCCTCATTCTGATAAGGACTGGCTGGAACACACCAGATAGCGTCATACCCCACCAGGTCTTCCGGACTTTTGACTTCTGGTGTTGGCAACCAATCGTAGTCAACAGTGACGCCAACATATTCAGCAGCATTATCTAAAGCAAGAGGAATAGCCTGATGTGCAATGACCGACGGGTTATAGTCACCAACCAGCGCAACGCGAAGGGTTTGTTTCAAAGGTAATGGAGGCATTTAATTGATTATCCTTATGTTTAACAGCATCTACTACATAAGGAATGATAGAGTATGCCATTACCTTTTGCCCTGCAACGCCCAAAATTAGCAGGGTGGCGTAAGCACAACATACTGTAGTAACGTGCTCTGTCTCTCACTTCTGCGTGATGTAATGAAAACAAAAATACTGGTCAGTGCCTGCCTGATGGGCTTTAAAATTCGCTATAACGGTCAAGATAAACCGCTGATTGCAGAGGTGTTAGCACGCTGGCAGCAAGAGCAACGTCTGGTCGTTCATTGTCCGGAATTAGCCGCGGGGCTTGCAACGCCGCGACTCCCGGCAGAGTTGGTTGGCGGCGGCGGGCAGCAAGCACTAAAAGGCATGGCAACCATTCTGGAAAGTGATGGGACGGACGTCAGCCAGCACTATTTATTAGCCGCATGGCTTGCGTTAAAAACCGCACAAGATTCCGGGTGCCAGCTGGCTTTAATGACGGATGGCAGCCCTACCTGTGGCAGTCAGAAAATTTATGATGGTTCTTTTCAGGGGGTAACGCAGCCTGGAATGGGCGTTGCAGCCGCATTGTTGCGACAGCACGGTATCGAAGTTTATGCGGAAACTGAACTCGTCGAACTGATTGCCAGAGTCGACGAGCTAGATAAGGCTAACGGCTGATAGTCGTGAATGAAGGCAATAGTTGCGAGTAGCTCACCTCCTCTGCCATCATACTCTTTAATAAACCACCTGCGCTTCATCAACCTCAGGCAATAATGTCTTATCCAGTGGCATCAAATATTCGCCGCGAACAAAGGTATAACCTTCGCGACCATCAAATGCCACGACATTGCCCGTGACCAGCCACAGCGGATAATTCGCATCATGTGGGAGTTGTGTCACCACACCGGTTACTGGGTTCAAAAAGCTTTCACCCGGCCCACACAGCCCAAAAAGCTCGACTGATTTGCCCACATTCACACGCCCGGCGGCAGTACGGGAACCGATGATTATTGCCAGCATTCCCGGTTTTAACTGAAACATAAAGTGACTCTGAAGCTCATTAAATAATTGGCTATATCAGAACATTCTTAGGCGAAAATGTAAACAGGGTGGTGATGAGTGGTAATGCGAGGAACGCGGCAAGTAGGGTTGCCGCTCGTACATTACGCCACTTTATATAGTTTGCGTAACGTACGTAAAAAACTAGCCTGCATGTTTTATTTTATTTATCGCGGCTTTGCACCCAGAACGCATGAATCAGGCCAGGGATGTAACCCAGTAGCGTTAGTACAATATTCAAAAGAAATGCCCAACCGAACCCTTTACCCAGTAAGACACCAAGCGGTGGTAAAATAATCGTAAAAACAATACGCCAAAAGCCCATAAAAAACTCCAGTTATTAATGCATGCGAAGCTGAAATAAGTATATTTCACTGGAAGCATAGTCTACCTGGTGTAAACCAACTGAGGGTGCAGCGTTATTTAATGTAAATAATTGAGTAACCACAGAAGATATATGGC
Source organism: Buttiauxella massiliensis (assembly GCF_902500225.1). Taxonomy (GTDB): domain Bacteria; phylum Pseudomonadota; class Gammaproteobacteria; order Enterobacterales; family Enterobacteriaceae; genus Buttiauxella; species Buttiauxella massiliensis. Next base: position 73,960 of record NZ_LR722661.1, read on the forward strand.
ATTGATAATAAGGAAAAAAGGTGGGATTCAGGAAATTCAGACAACAAAAAACCCGCACCAGGCGGGTTTATTCACTTCGACTTAACGGCTCGGGTTATTCACCGTCTTCGCATGCGTCAGTCTTAGTATGCGTTAGCAGTCTTACAGAGCAACAACGTTAGTTGCTGATGGACCTTTAGCGCCGTTCTCAACAGAGAACTCAACTTTCTGGCCTTCGTCCAGAGTTTTGAAATCATTGCTCTGAATGGCAGAGAAGTGAACGAACACATCTTTGCTACCATTGTCAGGAGTGATGAAGCCGAAACCTTTTTCTGGGTTAAACCATTTTACTAAACCAGTCATTTTAGACATAGATACTTCCTCGATATTTTATAGCCATTTAATATGGCGAACGTGGTCTGTATTGCAGAACGTTTCTTATTTAGGCACTTAGGAGGAGACTCACGAAGAAGGGTATCTGATGACTTGATAGCGCTTGAACTGAGGACTGCTTTACTAAAACTGCTTTCATAAGGTCTGTCTTCCAAACCGATGACGCATTTACTCATAGACGCTCATTGGAAGCAAGAATTATTTTCAAATAATAATTTTCTCATCCAGACGGCAGACCGTTCTCTGTGACTCTCATTCCAATCATAAATCGTGCATTTATTAATCAAACCATCAGTGTGCAAGCTATAGTTAAACAGTACCCGGCTGGAAGGCTTAGATGGTGTAGCCATGATCCGCTTGCTGTTGGTAGTACTATTGATCACCACGTTTTTGCCGATGACGCACGCAGCCACCGAAGACCCCCCTTTGAAATTCGAAACCAAAGTTAATACCGTTCTGGGCGACTTTGATGTGATGCAAAAAAGGCGCGTCGTGCGCGTTTTGATTCCATACAGTAAAACTTTCTACTTTATTGATAACGGCGGCACACAACGCGGCATCATGGTCGAACTGATGCAAGAGTTTGATAAACAAATTAATAAGGGCTTAAAACCCTCTCAGAAAACACATCTTCTATTTATTCCGACCGCACGCGATCAACTTATCCCTCAACTTGTCGCCGGGCGTGGCGATATAATTGCGGCTAATATGACGATTACAGAGGAGCGCGAAAAACTCGTCGACTTCAGTGCGCCATTGGCGAAAAACGTCCGCGAGGTCGTTATTGCCAGTAGCAAAGCGCCTGAATTAAAGAGTGTTGAATCCCTGTCGGGTAAGTCTCTGTTTGTGAATCCTTCGACCAGCTACATTTCCAGTATTGATGCACTGAATAAAAGCTTAGTAGAGAAGAAACTCCCTCCAGCGGTCATCACTAAAGCCCCTGGTAATTTTGAACCAGAAGATATTCTTGAGATGGTGAATGCGAACCTTGCGGATTACACCGTTGTCGACAGGTACCTGGCATTGCTTTGGAAACAGATTTACCCCAATTTGGTGGTCTACGAAAACATTATCCTGCGTGATGATGGATCTATTGCACTGGCAATGCGCAAGGATTCCCCGCTCCTGCGCGCGCAACTCGATAAATTCACCACCGCACATAAAATTGGTACTTCATTCGGAAATCAACAAGTTTATAAATATTTGCGTAATACAAAATGGGTGAAAGACTCCCGCTCACAAGAGGAGCTAGATAAGTTTTACCTGGTAACCGAAATTTTCCGCAAATATGGCGAACAATATAATATCGACTGGCTATTGATGGCAGCGCAAGGCTATCAGGAGTCTCGCCTTGACCAGAAGGTGCGCAGTAAAAGCGGTGCGATTGGCGTAATGCAAGTACTCCCCACGACCGGGAAAGAGTTAAAAGTCGGTGATATACGGTTAATCGACCCAAACATTAACGCGGGTGTGAAATATATCCGCTTTATGTGCGACCGCTATTTTGCAGACCAGCCCATGACCGAAATGAACAAACTGCTGTTCACCTTTGCTTCCTATAATGCAGGGCCAGCTAAAATTGCCCGGTTACGTAAAGAAGCCGAGGCCAAAGGTCTTGATCCCAACGTCTGGTTTGATAATGTCGAACGCATCGCACAACTGCGCATTGGCAATGAAACAGTGCAATACGTGAGCAATATCTTCAAGTATTACATTGCTTATCAATTAATCATGGAACAGATGAAAGCACGTGAACATGAGACTCCGCTTACAGGAGTTAAAGCAGAATAACCCTCACCTCACCTCTGCACACACTGTGTTTTTTGGGAACAGGCTTGCCTTGAATACCGATATTTATTACTGTATATAAATACAGCTTTAGAAGGAGCATTTTAATGTTCGTTGAATTGGTTTACGACAAACGAAATGTAGCGGGCCTTCCCGGTGCAAATGAAAAAATTCTTAATGAACTGACTCGAAGGGTTCAGGCTATTTTCCCCGATGCCGACGTCAGGGTAAAACCGATGCAGACCAATGCAGTTCACAGCGACTGCACCAAGAATGAAAAAGAAAAGATTAACCGTCTGGTTGAAGAGATGTTCGACGAAGCCGATTTTTGGTTGGTTTGCGAAGAGTAAAACCAAACCTATTCAGTAAACAACGTTAGGTTTTCCGTCTTCAACTCCTGATATCATCCTCGCCACTCATCGTCAGATGTTTTAAAAGGGTTTCGCAGTTATGAGAAAAACGACCATCGTATTAATAGTGGTAGCAATTCTTGTATGGCTAGCAAGCCAGCAGGGTTGGATCTAGGAAATAAGAAGGAAGTGCTATCAACAGCTAGCCTTCCTTTTTCACTAAAATACAGACGAAAAAAAACCACCTAAAAGGTGGTTTTTTTAATGTATGGTGCCGACTACCGGAATCGAACTGGTGACCTACTGATTACAAGTCAGTTGCTCTACCTACTGAGCTAAGTCGGCGTGGAAAACATATTATACAAAGCCGAGCCGCTATGCAAACCCCTGCGAATCGTTCGCTCAAAAATTCAACTTATTGATTTTAAATAAACCATTTCAGGCATAAAAAAGCAGCAAAGCATTTAAAAAGGGCTAAATTATTTAAAACCAAATCACCATTTGCAGATTAATATCTCATGATGCGAGTAACCCGTGAAGTTAAACTCCATAGCGAAACGTGTTACCTTATTATTACAATGCATTACAAATAAGATATTTTATGAAACTCATTCTCTTAATTACCCTTCTGGGTTTTGCTCAATCTTCCGCTTTTGCTGCTACAGCGACCCAGCTTTCATGCCCCCAACGCGAAAATGTAGTGATATCACGGTTTAGCCACAATCTTTCGACAATGAAATGGGACGATCATTTTATGGTTGCGTCTGGCATCAGGGTAACCAAAACAAAAAATGACATTCCCTTTCGCGTAACTAGTTTCCAGAATGGAGATGATCTGGTTTTCTTCCCTGAGAAACAGCAGTATTTTTTGTTTTATTCAGGAATACCGACGCCGGACAGATGCACCATCGAAAGCACGAAAGTTTATCAAGTCACCCAATTGCCACGTTACGAAAAACCTGAAGTATAAATTTGCCCATAAAAAACGGGAGCACCAGGCTCCCGTTTTAGCATTAGCAAACTTTGCTAATTACATATGTTCAATCATTGCGTCGCCAAACTCTGAACATTTCAGCAGCTTAGCGCCTTCCATTAGGCGTTCGAAATCGTAAGTTACGGTTTTGGCGTTAATCGCGCCTTCCATACCTTTAACAATTAAGTCAGCCGCTTCGAACCATTCCATATGACGCAACATCATCTCAGCGGACAGAATAATAGAACCTGGGTTCACTTTATCCTGGCCAGCATATTTTGGTGCGGTGCCGTGGGTGGCTTCGAACAGGGCACATTCATCACCGATGTTCGCGCCTGGTGCGATACCGATACCGCCAACCTGAGCGGCCAGGGCGTCGGAGATGTAGTCACCGTTCAGGTTCATACATGCGATTACGTCATATTCAGCAGGACGCAGCAGGATCTGTTGCAGGAACGCATCAGCAATCACGTCTTTTACAACAATCTCTTTGCCAGTATTTGGGTTCTTCAGTTTCACCCATGGGCCGCCGTCGATCAGCTCGCCGCCGAACTCTTCACGCGCCAGCTGGTAGCCCCAGTCTTTGAAAGCACCTTCGGTGAATTTCATGATGTTGCCTTTGTGAACCAGGGTCACGGAATCACGGTCGTTGGTGATTGCGTATTCGATGGCTGCACGAACCAGGCGTTTGGTGCCTTCTTCTGAGCAAGGCTTGATGCCGATACCGCAATGTTCTGGGAAACGAATTTTCGTCACACCCATTTCATCACGCAGGAATTTGATGACTTTTTCAGCTTCAGCGCTGTCAGCCTTCCACTCGATGCCCGCATAAATATCTTCTGAGTTTTCACGGAAGATAACCATGTTGGTCAGCTCTGGGTGTTTAACCGGGCTTGGTGTGCCCTGGTAGTAACGCACCGGACGCAGGCACACGTACAGGTCAAGTTGCTGGCGCAGAGCAACGTTCAGAGAACGAATGCCGCCGCCAACTGGCGTGGTCAGTGGCCCTTTAATCGCCACACGGTAATCACGAATCAGGTCCAGAGTTTCTTCTGGCAGCCAGACGTCCTGGCCATAAAGTTGGGTAGATTTTTCGCCGGTATAGATTTCCATCCAGGAAATTTTCCGCTCGCCTTTGTAGGCCTTCTGCACGGCGGCATCAACCACTTTAATCATAGCTGGCGTCACGTCCACACCGATACCATCACCTTCAATGAAAGGAATGATTGGGTTGTGAGGAACATTCAGTTTGCCATCTTGCAGGGTGATCTTTTTACCTTCCGCCGGAACAACTACTTTGCTTTCCATTAACCTTCTCCTTCGAGCGCTTCTTTTTGTTAATGATTTGTAATGTGCGTGTCAATACTACTTGAATATCAGGCCCGCGCCAATCACTGGTGATTTCCGTTATAATGCGTTAATACCTAACGTCTGAAAACACTATGAATAAAACTTCTTTTAGAAACCAGCAAGTTAAACGATTCAGCACACAACGACCTGCCAAAAAACCACAGCATAGCGGACCGAAGCGGCTGGTTATCTTCAATAAACCCTATGATGTGCTACCGCAATTCACCGACGAATCCGGGCGCAGCACGCTGAAAGATTACATACCGTTACAAGGAATTTACGCGGCGGGCCGTCTGGACAGAGATAGCGAAGGTTTGCTGGTGTTAACCAATGACGGCGCATTGCAGGCAAAACTGACTGAGCCAGGTAAACGCACCGGTAAAATTTATTTCGTGCAGGTTGAAGGCGTGCCGACGGAAGAGGCGCTGGAATCTTTGCGAAATGGTGTGACGCTCAACGATGGCTCTACTCTGCCTGCGGGAGCTGAATTAGTTGCAGAGCCTGAGTGGATTTGGGCGCGTAACCCGCCGATTCGCGAGCGCAAAGCGATTCCCACCAGCTGGCTAAAAATCACTTTATATGAAGGGCGCAATCGCCAGGTGAGACGAATGACGGCGCATGTGGGCTTCCCAACGCTACGCCTGATTCGTTATGCCATGGGAACACTGGAACTGGCAGATTTAGCGCCGGGCGAATGGTGCGAAATCCCCATTGACTCGCTATAAAAGGTGCTGAGTATTCACGCCGTGTTGAGTGACATGCGAAACGCGGCTACTGAGGAAAGCATCGCCATCAGGCACGGTGATTTCTAACGCCTGCTCAAAGAGCGACGAGTGAATAAGGAAATTGGCGCTACACGCGTTGCTGGCAATCGGGATATTCCAGGCCGTTGCCAGCCGCATCAAAGCTTTGACATCAGAATGATGTGGCACCGCGCTGAGCGGGTCCCAGAAGAAAATCAGCACATCTATCTGGCCTGATGCAATCAAATATCCAAGCTGTTGATCGCCCCCTATCGAACCACTCATCAGCGCCAGAACGGATAACCGAGTGTGTGCCTGCAATAAGTTTCCGGTGGTGCCAGTTGCGTAAATGATATGTTGGCTAAGAGCCGTCTGGTTATCAACCGCCCAGTTCAACAAGTCGGGTTTACAAGGATCGTGAGCTACTAAAGCGATACGTTTCTGTTGCGGCATAATACGCGTGGTAAGCTGCATGATGGTGCCCTCGTGGGATTTTTGAAATCCAACAGAGTATAGGTCACAGAAAAAATATGTGATCCAGATCACTTTCTAATGATCGGACTAACGAATTTGAGACAGGAAGAATAACGATGTTTAAACCGCACGTTACCGTCGCCTGCGTGGTTCAGGCACAAGGGAAATTTTTGGTTGTTGAAGAAACAATCAATGGCAAAGCCACGTGGAATCAGCCTGCCGGGCACCTGGAAGCTGACGAAACGTTAATAGAAGCGGCTAAGCGCGAATTATATGAAGAAACCGGTATTTGTGCGCAACCGCAGACGTTTATCCGCATGCACCAGTGGGTAGCCCCGGATAAAACCCCTTTCCTGCGATTTCTGTTTTCCATCGATCTCGACGAACAACTCCCGACAACGCCACACGATAGCGACATCGATCGTTGTTTATGGCTCGATCCGCAACAAATTGTTAACGCTGATAATTTGCGCTCACCGCTGGTTGCCGAAAGTATTCGTTGCTACCAACGAGCTGAACGTTATCCGCTCAGCATTCTGGGTGCATTTAACTGGCCGTTTAGTTAGGGGTGATAGCTTTGGGGATGCGTGATAGAATATGCCGCCTTATAAGTTCAATGTCGTGAGTTATTCCAATGTCTGAAAGCCCAAAAAAAGTGATCGTCGGGATGTCCGGCGGTGTCGATTCTTCCGTTTCCGCGTACCTGTTGCAACAACAAGGTTACAAGGTGGAAGGCCTGTTCATGAAGAACTGGGAAGAGGATGATGGCGAGGAGTACTGCACTGCAGCAGCTGATTTAGCTGATGCGCAAGCCGTTTGCGACAAGCTCGGCATTGAACTGCACACCGTAAACTTTGCCGCAGAATACTGGGATAACGTGTTTGAACACTTCCTGGAAGAGTACAAAGCCGGGCGCACACCAAACCCGGATATTCTGTGCAACAAAGAGATCAAATTTAAAGCCTTCCTCGAATTCGCCGCCGAAGATTTAGGTGCCGATTACATCGCCACCGGTCACTACGTGCGTCGCGAAGATGTGGACGGTAAAAGTCGCCTGTTGCGCGGCTTAGACAGCAACAAAGATCAGAGCTACTTCCTTTATACGCTAGGGCACGAGCAAATCGCACAAAGCCTGTTCCCGGTCGGTGAGCTGGAAAAACCAGAAGTTCGCCGCATTGCTGAAGAGTTAGATTTGATCACCGCGAAGAAAAAAGACTCCACCGGTATCTGCTTTATCGGCGAGCGCAAATTCCGTGAATTCCTCGGCCGCTACCTGCCTGCACAACCCGGTAAAATTGTCACCGTTGATGGCGAAACCATTGGTGAGCACCAGGGTTTGATGTACCACACGCTGGGCCAGCGTAAAGGGCTGGGTATCGGTGGCACTAAAGACGGTAGCGAAGAACCTTGGTACACCGTCGATAAAGACGTTGAGAACAATATCTTGGTTGTGGCTCAGGGTAGTGAGCATCCGCGCCTGATGTCCGTTGGCTTAATTGCACAGCAACTGCATTGGGTTGACCGTGAAACATTGACCGAACCACTGAAGTGTACGGTCAAAACCCGCTATCGTCAGACTGACCTTCCATGCGTGATTACACCGCTGGATGCAGACCGTATTGAAGTGCGTTTTGATGTACCTGTTGCTGCCGTCACACCAGGCCAGTCTGCCGTGTTCTATCTCGGTGAAGTATGCCTCGGTGGTGGTGTTATTGAGCAGCGTCTGCCGCTCACTGTTTAAAAATTGTCAGCAAGGAAGAAGCTCCGTGGCCAAGAATTACTATGACATCACCATCGCACTGGCAGGGATCTGCCAATCTGCCCGTCTGGTTCAGCAATTGGCTCACCAGGGGCATTGCGATAACGATGCGCTGCATGTTTCGCTAAATAGCGTTATCGATCAAAACCCAGGTTCCACGCTGGACGTTTTTGGTGGCAATGAAGCCAATCTGAAACTGGGTCTTGAAACACTGCTGGGCGTGCTTAACGCCAGTAATCGCCAGGGTTTAAATGCTGAACTGACGCGCTACACATTAAGCCTGATGGTGCTGGAACGTAAGCTTCACGGCAGCAAAGGCGCGATGGACAAACTCGGCTCAAGCATTGCCGGGTTGCAGCGTCAGCTTGATCATTTTGATCTCGAGTCCGACACGCTTCTTAGCGCCATGGCAGGGATTTATGTCGATGTGATTAGCCCACTTGGCCCACGTATTCAGGTCACCGGTTCCCCTGCTGTGCTGCAAAGCCCGCAGGTGCAGAGCAAAGTTCGCGCCTCATTATTGGCCGGTATTCGTGCCGCCGTGTTGTGGCATCAAGTTGGCGGTGGCCGCTTGCAGTTAATGTTTTCTCGTAGTCGCCTGTGTGCTCAGGCCAAACAAATTCTTGCTCAATGTTAACCTCTCTGGAGTTGTAACTTATGGAATTATCCTCACTGACCGCCGTTTCCCCCGTTGATGGACGTTACGGCGACAAAGTCAGCGCTCTGCGCGCTATTTTCAGCGAATTTGGTTTGCTGAAATTCCGCGTACAAGTCGAAGTACGTTGGCTGCAAAAACTGGCCACGCACGCAGCGATCAAGGAAGTTCCTGCTTTTGACGCAGACGCAATCGGTTACCTTGATAAAATTGTTGCTGAGTTTAGTGAAGAAGATGCAGCACGCATCAAAACTATTGAACGCACCACCAATCACGACGTAAAAGCGGTTGAGTATTTCCTGAAAGAAAAAGTAGAGGCCGTCCCTGCCCTGCATGCGGTATCTGAATTTATTCACTTCGCCTGTACTTCTGAAGATATCAACAACCTGTCCCACGCGTTGATGCTGCAAACTGCACGCCAGGACGTGGTACTGCCGTACTGGCGCAAAGTGATCGACGCGGTGAAAGACCTATCGGTTCAGTATCGCGATATTCCTCTGCTTTCCCGTACCCACGGCCAGCCTGCCACCCCATCAACAATGGGTAAAGAAATGGCAAACGTGGCGTACCGCATGGAGCGCCAGTTCCGTCAGTTAGAGAACGTGGACATTCTGGGCAAAATCAACGGTGCAGTGGGTAACTATAACGCGCACATGGTTGCCTACCCGGAAGTTGACTGGCACCAGTTCAGCGAAGAGTTCGTGACTTCACTGGGCATTCAGTGGAACCCGTACACCACACAAATCGAGCCGCACGATTACATCGCTGAGCTGTTTGACTGCATCGCACGCTTTAACACCATTCTGATCGACTTCGATCGTGACGTCTGGGGTTACATCGCGCTGAACCACTTCAAACAGAAAACGATTGCTGGCGAAATCGGCTCCTCTACTATGCCGCACAAAGTTAACCCAATTGACTTCGAAAACTCCGAAGGCAACCTGGGCCTGTCTAACGCGATGCTGCAACACCTGGCGAGCAAACTGCCTGTTTCACGCTGGCAGCGCGACCTGACTGACTCCACCGTGCTGCGTAACCTGGGAGTTGGTATTGGCTATGCGCTGATTGCATACCAGTCAACCCTGAAAGGTGTGAGCAAGCTGGAAGTGAACCGTGACCGTCTGCTGGCGGAACTGGATCTCAACTGGGAAGTGTTGGCTGAGCCAATTCAGACCGTGATGCGCCGTTACGGCATTGAAAAGCCTTACGAGAAGCTCAAAGAACTGACTCGCGGCAAACGCGTTGATGCGGAAGGCATGAAGCAGTTTATCGACAGCCTTGAGCTGCCAGAAGAAGAGAAAACTCGCCTGAAAGCGATGACCCCGGCGAACTATATTGGCCGCGCCATCACCATGGTTGACGAACTGAAATAACCTTCCAACGCCACCCTCCGCGGTGGCGTTTTTTCCTCCCCGCCTGTTTAAGCATGGTTTATGCCCCCTCGTTGATAATTAGCGTTAAACTATCAATGCCGTTTATATTCTGGGGGATAAAGAATGCGAGTTCTGGTTGTAGAAGATAATGCTCTGTTACGTCACCATCTCAAGGTTCAGCTTCGTGAGTCCGGGCATCAAGTCGATGCTGCTGAAGATGCCAAAGAAGCTGACTATTTCCTGAATGAACATACCCCCGATATTGCCATTGTCGATTTAGGCCTGCCCGATGAAGATGGCCTGAGCCTGATTCGCCGCTGGCGCAGCCACGACGTGACAATTCCTATTCTGGTGCTTACCGCGCGTGAGGGCTGGCAGGACAAGGTCGAAGTGCTGGGAGCAGGTGCTGATGATTACGTGACTAAGCCGTTTCATCTCGAGGAAGTTGTCGCCCGCATGCAGGTGTTAATGCGCCGCAACAGCGGCCTGGCATCGCAGGTTATTTCCCTGCCCCCTTTCCAGGTCGATTTGTCACGCCGCGAGCTGCTTATCAACGACAACCTTATCAAGCTCACTGCCTTTGAATACACCATTATGGAAACGCTGATCCGCAATAATGGCAAAGTGGTCAGTAAAGATTCACTCATGCTCCAGCTTTACCCCGATGCCGAACTGCGCGAAAGCCACACCATTGATGTATTGATGGGACGTCTGCGCAAGAAGATCCTGGCTGAATACCCGCACGAAGCCATCACCACGGTGCGTGGTCAAGGCTATCGCTTCGATCTGCGTTAACCATGAAATTCATCCGACATTTTTTACCGTTATCGTTACGAGTTCGCTTTTTACTCGCAACCGCCGCCGTCGTTTTGGTGCTGTCACTGGCCTACGGCGTTGTGGCACTAGTGGGTTATAACATCAGTTTTGATAAAACAACTTTTCGTTTGCTGCGCGGCGAGAGCAACCTGTTTTATACCCTCGCGACCTACGAGAACGGCAAGATAAATGTCGTGATTCCTGAAAACCTGAATCTGAAAACTCCGACTATGGCCCTTATCTACGATGATAAAGGCAAGCTGATGTGGGCTCAGCGTGATTTGCCGCATGTGGTGCAGCAAATTAAAAAAGAGTGGCTCGTCACCGACGGTTTTCACGACCTGGATGCCAATTTTGATACCAGCCATGACTTGTTAGGCAACGACCAAAATCTCCAGAACCAGCTGAAAGATTTTTATGATGGCGACTATAGCGATGAAGTCAGCCACTCCGTTGCAGTCAATAAATACCCGGCAATGGGTAAAATGCCCGCTTTAACCATTGTGGTGGTCGACACCATTCCAATCGAGTTAAAACGCTCGTATACGGTCTGGAGTTTGTTTACCTGTGTTTTCCTCGCCAACCTATTATTGGTTATCCCGTTGCTTTGGTTAGCCGCGCGCTGGAGCTTGCGCCCTATCGAAGAGTTGGCAAAAGAAGTGCGTGAACTGGAAAAACACGACCGTGACAGCCTAAACCCAGAAACCACACGCGAGCTAACCAGCCTGGTGCGCAACCTCAATCGCCTGCTGCGCACTGAACGTGACCGTTACGATAAATACCGCACCACACTTACCGACTTAACGCACAGTCTGAAAACACCGCTGGCGGTTTTACAGAGCACCTTGCGATCGATGCGCACGAAGACGCTGAATATTGAAGAAGCAGAACCGTTGATGCTGGAACAAATCAGCCGTATCTCGCAGCAAATTGGCTATTACCTGCATCGCGCCAGCATGCGCGGTGACAGCGCGCTTATCAGCCGTGAACTTCATCCGGTCGCCCCGCTACTCGACAGCCTGTGTTCAGCGCTCAACAAGGTTTACCAACGCAAAGGGGTGAATATCACGCTCGATATTTCACCGGAAATCACCTTTGTGGGCGAGAAAAATGACTTTATGGAAGTAATGGGTAATGTGCTCGATAACGCCTGCAAATACTGCCTTGAATTTGTTGAAATTTCTGGCCGTCAGCTCGATGACACGCTGCATTTAATCGTTGATGACGACGGACCGGGCATTCCTGAAAGCAAACGCAGCATGGTGTTTGACCGTGGGCAACGTGCAGACACCTTACGACCGGGCCAGGGCGTGGGTTTATCCGTCGCACGTGAAATCGTCGAACAATACGACGGTGAGATTCTGGCCTCGAGCTGTGAACTCGGTGGCGCACGCATGGAAGTGATTTTTGCGCGCCAGCGTCCAGACCGAGAAGAAGATTGAAAATACTCCCGTAACGGCGGGCACCATCCGTTATAATCCTCGGCAGGCTCCTTCACCTGCCGGATAATAATATGGACTATCAACTCGACCTAAATTGGCCCGATTTCATCGCGAACTACTGGCAAAAACGCCCGGTGGTTCTAAAACGTGGCTTCAAAAATTTCATCGACCCTATCTCCCCTGATGAACTGGCAGGCCTTGCCATGGAAAACGAGGTGGACAGCCGCCTGGTCAGCCATAGCGACGGCAGATGGCAAGTCAGCCACGGTCCGTTCCAGAGCTACGATCACTTGGGCGAAAACAACTGGTCTTTACTGGTTCAGGCGGTTAACCACTGGCATGAACAAAGTGCCCGCCTGATGCGCCCATTCCGTGCCCTGCCAGACTGGCGAATTGACGATCTGATGATCTCTTTCTCGGTTCCAGGCGGCGGCGTTGGCCCGCATTATGACCAGTACGACGTATTTATCATTCAGGGCGTTGGCCGCCGCCGCTGGCGTGTCGGGGAGAAAGTCGCCCTGAAACAACACTGCCCGCACCCTGATTTGCTGCAAGTTGAGCCGTTCGACGCCATCATCGACGAAGAGCTGGAGCCGGGCGATATTATCTATATTCCGCCTGGTTTCCCGCACGAAGGTTACTCGCTGGAAAACTCGATGAACTACTCGGTCGGTTTCCGTGCGCCAAGTGGCCGCGAGCTGATTAGTGGTTTTGCCGATTATGTGCTGCAACGCGAACTGGGCAGCCAGCGTTATACCGACCCTGACGTGCCTGCACGCCAGCATCCGGCTGATGTTCTGCCACAGGAAATGGACAAATTACGCGAAATGATGCTGGAACTGATTAACCAGCCAGAGCATTTTAAAACCTGGTTTGGCGAGTTTATTTCCCAGTCACGCCACGAACTTGACGTTGCGCCACCAGAGCCACCATATCAGCCTGACGAGATTTATGACGCACTGAAACAAGGTGATGCCATTACTCGCCTCGGTGGATTACGCGTGCTGCGTATCGCCGATGAGATTTACGTCAACGGCGAGAAAATTGACAGCCCGCATCGCCCGGCGCTTGAAGCACTGGCGAGCCATATCACACTGAAAGCAGAAATGTTTGGTGATGCGCTCGAAGACCCGTCGTTCCTTGCCATGCTGGCCGCACTGGTTAACAGCGGGTACTGGTATTTCGAGGATTAAACAGAAACGTATGGGTGGATGTCGCTTGCGTTAATCCACCCTACATCAATCTTCCGTAGGTCGGATTAGCGCAAGCGACATCCGACTTATGTTTACCCCTGCTTCGCCACCAGCTCCGCAATCCTCACAATCACAGCCACCGCTTTTTCCATCCCTTCCAGCGTCACAAACTCATGTTTGCCGTGATAGTTATAGCCGCCGGTGAACAGGTTAGGACAAGGCAAACCTTTAAACGACAGTTGTGCGCCATCGGTGCCACCGCGAATCGGTTTCATGATCGGTTCGATGTCGCAGTCACGCATTGCCTGCTGCGCCACTTCAATAATATAAGGGTGCTCGGCCACTTTCTCGCGCATGTTGTAATAGCTGTCGTCGATCACCAGCTCGATATAGCAATCCGGGTGCAGGCCTTTGCCCACCTTCTTTGCGATATCCATCATCTTGCGCTTACGCGCTTCAAATTGTTCACGGTCAAAATCACGGATGATGTAGTGCATTTCAGCTTTATCAACCGAGCCTTTAATGCCGTGCAGATGGTAGAAACCTTCATAGCCATCGGTGCATTCAGGGCTTTCATCGGCCGGGACTTCTGCGTGAATGCGCGCGGCAATCGAAAGTGCGTTAACCATCACCCCTTTCGCAGAGCCAGGATGAACATTGTTGCCGACAATTTTAATGGTTACAGACGCCGCATTGAAGTTCTCGCACTCCAGTTCACCGACACCACCGCCATCAACGGTATAGGCCCAGCGTGCATCAAATGCGTCAACATCAAAGTGCTTAGCACCTTTGCCCACTTCTTCATCCGGAGTGAACGCCACACGAATATCACCGTGCGGGATTTTTTTCTCCTGGAGTACCGCCAGCGCCGTCATGATCTCAGCAATACCGGCTTTGTCATCGGCACCAAGCAGCGTCTTGCCATCGGTGGTAATCAGCGTTTGCCCAAGTAACTGATGCAAAACCGGGAACATCACCGGTGATAGCACTTCATCGCCAATGCCTAGCGCGATATCACCACCACGATAGTTTTCGACAATCTGCGGATTAACGTTCTTGCCCGAAAAGTCAGGCGCGGTATCTACATGAGAGATAAAACCAATAGCCGGGACTTTTTTATCGACGGTAGACGGAAGTGTTCCCATGACTGTGCCATGCTCAGCAATAGTCACATTCACTAAACCCATATCTTCCATTTGTTCTTTTAGCAACCGCAACAACTTCCACTGACCTTCAGTGCTGGGAACTTGTTTTACGCCGGATTTGGACTGCGTATCCAAAGAGACATAATGTAAGAAACGTTCAAGTAATTTATCCATGTCGCGCTACCCTCAATTTTTGTGACTTCATTATCAGTAAGCCACAGATGCAAATATTGCGTTAGGTCACTTTTAGCCTGGTAGTGTTGAAAATAGTCACGAATGTAATGCAATGCGAGAGGATTTGGTGTTTGCTGCTTTAAACATCTTCATAATCAATCCCCAGGAAAGCATCAAGGATTGGCGATTTCAATGCTTTGCCGTAGAATGCCTGCCCTTACTTAAACGTGCAGAAACCGCAAGGTGGTTAATCACAAACCCCGCATCAGCCCGCAATTTGATGCGTCTTATATGGGACAGCGTAAAAAATTGAATAAACAGCAATGTTCGCTCTCTCCGCTGGTAGAACTGGTGGGAGTAAGAAAGAGCTTTGATGGTAAAACCGTTATTTCTGATTTATCTCTCACCATTAATGATGGTGAATTCCTGACACTCCTTGGCCCTTCCGGCTGTGGCAAAACTACTGTGCTGCGCTTAATTGCCGGGCTGGAAAGCGTTGATTCCGGGACTATCTCTCTTGAGGACCTGGACATTACGCGGGTTCCCGCTGAGCATCGCCACGTCAACACCGTCTTCCAGAGCTACGCTCTTTTCCCTCACATGACCGTTTTCGAAAACGTGGCATTCGGTTTAAGAATGCAAAAAACACCCGCTGCAGAGATACCTGCGCGCGTGAATGACGCGTTGAAAATGGTGCAGCTTGAGGAATTTGCGCAGCGTTTACCGCATCAGCTTTCTGGCGGCCAGCAACAGCGCGTGGCGATTGCGCGCGCGGTAGTCAACAAACCCCGTCTGTTACTGCTTGATGAGTCGCTTTCCGCGCTCGATTACAAATTGCGCAAGCAGATGCAGAACGAATTAAAAGCGCTGCAACGTAAACTCGGTATCACCTTTGTCTTCGTCACGCATGACCAGGAAGAAGCATTAACCATGTCCGACAGGATTGTGGTGATGCGTGATGGTCACATTGAGCAAGACGGCACGCCGCGTGAAATCTACGAAGAGCCGAAAAACCTGTTTGTGGCGAGTTTCATTGGTGAAATCAATATCTTCGATGCAATCGTCGTTGAGCGCGTGGATGAACAGCGCGTGCTGGCGAACGTTGAAGGCCGCGAATGCCATATTTATGTGACCATTCCCGTCACCGCAGGCCAGCGACTAAAAGTGCTGCTGCGCCCGGAAGATCTGCGTGTTGAAGAGATCAACGATACCCACGTTGCCGATGGTTTGATTGGCTATGTGCGTGAACGAAACTATAAAGGCATGACGCTGGAATCTAACGTTGAGTTGGAAAACGGCAAAATGGTGATGGTCAGCGAATTCTTCAATGAAGACGATCCTGATTTTGACCATACACTTGATCAAAAAATGGCTGTGAATTGGGTTGAAAGCTGGGAGGTAGTGCTGGCAGATGAAGAGCTCACGTAAGTTCCAGAATCTGGTGATCGCCACCATCGTCGGTTGGCTGCTGCTGTTTGTGTTCTTGCCCAATCTGATGATCATCGGGACAAGTTTCCTGACGCGTGATGATGCTAATTTCGTCAGCATGGTTTTCACGCTGGATAACTACACCCGCCTTGCCGACCCGCTGTATGCGCAAGTGCTGCTGCACTCGCTAAATATGGCGGTGATAGCCACCCTCGCCTGCCTGGTGCTGGGCTATCCGTTTGCCTGGTTCCTTGCTCGCCTGCCAGAACGCGTGCGCCCGCTGCTGCTGTTTTTGCTGATTGTTCCCTTCTGGACTAACTCACTGATTCGTATTTATGGCCTGAAGATTTTCCTCAGCACCAAAGGCTATATGAATGCGTTCCTGCTGTGGCTCGGCGTGATTGATACCCCGATTCGAATCATGTACACCGAAAGCTCGGTCATCCTTGGTCTGGTTTATATCCTGCTGCCGTTTATGGTGATGCCGCTCTACTCCAGCATCGAAAAGCTCGATAAACCGCTGCTGGAAGCGGCGCGTGATTTGGGTGCCAGCAAACTACAGACCTTTATCCGGATTATTATCCCGCTCACGATGCCGGGAATTATTGCCGGTTGCCTGCTGGTCATGCTGCCTGCAATGGGGCTGTTTTACGTTTCAGACCTGATGGGTGGCGCGAAAAACCTGCTGATTGGCAACGTCATTAAGAGCCAGTTCCTGAATATTCGTGACTGGCCGTTTGGGGCGGCCACCAGCATTACATTGACACTGGTGATGGGTCTGATGCTGCTGATTTACTGGCGCGCTGCCAGGTTGCTCAATAAAAAGGTGGAATTAGAATGATGGGTCGCCTGCTCCGTGGCGGCTTTATGACCGCCATCTACGCGTATCTGTACATCCCGATTATCATTTTGATCGTAAACTCATTTAACAGTTCGCGTTTCGGTATCAACTGGCAAGGCTTTACCGGCAATTGGTATAGCCTGCTGATGAACAACGATAGTCTGCTGCAAGCTGCTCAACACTCGCTGACTATGGCGGTGTTTTCTGCCACTGCGGCGACGTTAATTGGCTCGTTAACGGCTGTGGCGTTATACCGCTACCGTTTTCGCGGCAAGCCTTTCGTCAGCGGTATGTTGTTTGTGGTGATGATGTCACCCGATATTGTGATGGCGATTTCACTGTTGGTGCTGTTTATGCTGCTGGGCGTTTCGCTCGGTTTCTGGTCGCTGCTGTTCTCACACATCACCTTCTGCCTGCCGTTTGTGGTGGTAACCGTCTATTCCCGCCTCAAAGGGTTTGATGTACGGATGTTAGAAGCGGCGAAAGATCTGGGGGCCAGCGAATTAATTATTCTGCGCAAGATCCTTTTGCCTCTGGCAATGCCTGCCGTTGCCGCAGGCTGGTTGCTCAGTTTTACGCTCTCGATGGATGATGTTGTGGTTTCGTCATTCGTCACCGGGCCGAGTTATGAAATTTTGCCGTTGAAGATTTATTCAATGGTGAAGGTCGGTGTTTCACCCGAGGTGAATGCACTTGCTACCATTCTGCTAGTACTCTCGCTGGTCCTGGTCATTGCCAGTCAGCTTATTCTTCGTGATAAAACTCAGGGGACGTTAAAATGACTAAATGGCCACGCCACCTGCTCGCTGCGGGCGCTCTGGTACTGGGTATGGGCGCTGCACATGCCGACGATAGCAAGACGCTCTACTTCTATAACTGGACCGAGTACGTGCCGCCAGGCCTGCTTGAGCAGTTCACTAAAGAAACCGGTATTAAGGTGATTTACTCGACCTACGAGTCGAATGAAACCATGTACGCCAAGTTGAAAACCTATAAAGAAGGTGCCTACGATTTAGTGGTGCCATCGACCTACTTTGTCGCGAAAATGCGCAATGAAGGCATGATCCAGAAGATCGATAAAAGCAAACTGAGCAACTTCAAGAATCTCGATCCGGAAATGCTCAACAAGCCCTTCGACCCGAATAATGACTATTCCATTCCTTATATCTGGGGTGCTACGGCGATTGGCGTTAATAGCGACGCCATAGACCCGAAAACCATCACCAGTTGGGCCGATTTATGGAAACCAGAATATAAGCAAAGCCTGTTGCTGACTGATGATGCGCGTGAAGTGTTCCAGGTCGCTCTGCGCAAGCTCGGCTACTCAGGCAACACCACCAATCCAAAAGAGATTGAGGCGGCTTACCACGAGCTGCAAAAACTGATACCAAACGTCGCGGCATTTAACTCGGATAACCCAGCCAACCCGTTTATGGAAGGCGAAGTGAATCTTGGGATGGTGTGGAATGGCTCCGCTTACGTTGCCCGTCAGGCAGGGACTCCGCTGGAAATTGTCTGGCCAAAAGAAGGCGGGATTTTCTGGATGGATAACCTTTCTATCCCGGCAAATGCTAAAAACGTCGATGGTGCGCTGAAACTGATTAACTTCCTGCTGCGCCCGGACGTGGCAAAACAGGTGGCTGAAACCATAGGCTACCCAACGCCAAATCTTGAAGCACGCAAACTGCTGCCGAAAGAAGTGTCTGGTGATAAAACGCTCTACCCGGATGAAGCGGTGCTGAAAAATGGTGAGTGGCAGAACGATGTCGGCGATGCCAGCACGATTTATGAGAATTACTATCAGAAGCTGAAGGCGGGACGTTAATTTTTATACCAGGCGGGGCAATCGTCCCGCCTTTTTAATTCATCCTTTCGCCTTATGGCATCACTTCCCTCTCTTTCTACGCTTGAATGAGCGCCTGACTGTTGCCGTTATCTCACTACACCCGCTCGTTGCAGACTGAGTGAAAATCGTGATGAATACATTCTTTATACTCGCCCAACTGCTCAACCTTGGTATTTTCACCGCGTTTATTCTCGCGAGGAAAGAGAAGCCCGAGGCTAAACCACTGATTGATGTCAGAGCGATACAACTCTTACGGCTGACTTATTTACTGCCAATAATCGCCTTCGCCTGGAGCCTTTTCCTTGTGGAATACGTTACGCCGCTGGATTGGGTTTGTTTGCTGATAGCAATTGCAGGAACCGTTCTGGTGGTGAAAGGGAAAATCGATTTAGGGACACATCATACCTGGGCGGGGTATTACCTTCCTCATGCGCAGCGAATACACAGCGGGATCTTTTCGTGGATAGCTCACCCCATGTACGCGGGAATCATTATGGTGATCCTCTCTTGCAGCGCAGTGTATGTGACCCGATTGCCGTGGTATATCAGTGCATTGGCATTACTTTGTTGCGCGTATATTTCGCTATTTTTGATTGTCGTGGCTTTGCGGGAAGAGAAGTTATTTGTCACGGCGAAAGCGTAATTTGTTGATATTAATAGGCGGGCAGCATCGGCTACCCGCTATTTGTTATAGACCTTTCAACAAGCGGTCGAAATACTCCGGCACCACTTCACTGGCTAAGCCGTAGAATTTTTCCTCGAACTCACTGCCAACCTGGCTCGGTTCAAGGTTCAGCTCAACCGTATGCGCGCCTTGTAAACGGGCTTCGTGTACGAACCCGGCAGCTGGGTACACATGGCCCGACGTACCGATAGCAATAAAGTAATCAGCCGTAGCAATAGCCTGATAAATCTCATCCATACCCAGTGGCATTTCGCCAAACCACACCACATGTGGGCGCAGCGGTGCAGAAAGTTGGCAGCAATGGCAGCGGTCTTCGCGGGTAATATCCCCTTTCCACTCCAGCACTTGCCCACTGCGCGCACAGCGAACTTTCAGCAGTTCACCATGCATATGGATGATGTTTTTATTGCCGGCTCGTTCATGGAGGTTATCAATATTCTGCGTCACCAACAGGAAGTGATCACCCAGTTCTTCTTCCAGACGAGCCAGTGCCAGATGGGCAGCATTCGGTTTAATTTCCGACTGCTGAAGTTGCTGGCGGCGAGCGTTATAAAACGCCTGTACCAATTCAGGATCGCGTGCGAAGCCTTCAGGCGTCGCAACATCTTCAACCCTATGCTCTTCCCACAAACCATCAGTGGCACGGAAGGTACGAATCCCTGACTCAGCGGAAATACCCGCTCCGGTCAGAACCACAACTCTGGGTTTTTCCATCGCTTCGGGTCCAGGTATATCTCTGAAAAAAGCACGCTGACGTAAACGCTGACGGAGCAGACGCTTAGTTTTGCGAAACCGGCTTAGCCGATGTTGACGACGCGATAGCATAATTTACTCCGTGAGATGGAGGAATGCCGCACCACGCATGCCACCGGCATCACCATGTCGCGCAGGTTCAATACGCGGTACTTTTGCCACAGGCAGAAGATACTTAGGCAGACGCTCAGGCAGTTGCTGGTACATCTCAGTAAAGTTAGACAACCCACCGCCGATCACGACCAGATGCGCATCAATTGCCGTTAACAGGCTGCCAAGACAGCAGGCCAGCAGCTCAACGAAGCGATCGACATGGGCTACAGCCTTTTCATCACCTGCGCGGTAGCGGGTAACAATTTCTTTAGAGTCCAGTGGTTCAGAGTAGAAGTGCTGATAAACCCACGCAAATCCACGACCAGAAAGATAGTTTTCAATACAGCCATGTTGCCCGCAACCGCAGCGCGTGAGGGGAATATCACGGCCCAGCACGTTAAGTGCATCAACTGGCAGGCGGGTATGACCAAACTCGCCGGTAATATAGTTGCGCCCGGTAATGGATTTACCGTTGACGATGATGCCACCGCCAACACCCGTGCCGAGAATCAGGCCCATAACCACCGGGTAATCACGAAACTCATCGTCCCAGGCCTCAGAG
This sequence comes from Buttiauxella massiliensis, assembly GCF_902500225.1. GTDB lineage: Bacteria > Pseudomonadota > Gammaproteobacteria > Enterobacterales > Enterobacteriaceae > Buttiauxella > Buttiauxella massiliensis. Next base: position 94,775 of record NZ_LR722661.1, read on the forward strand.
AGCGCAAAACAGTTCGCATCGTTGTCCATGCGTACTTCACGCCCGAGCATCGCGCTCAGATCGGCCTGTACCGGTTTCCCGCTGGCTGCTGGAACATTCGCCGCGTATAACGTGCCATCATCTGTGACGGGCATTCCGGGGATACCAATACCCACCGAGCCTTTAATACCAAAACGGCTATCGGCTTCCTGTACCATGGAAGCGATAGCCGCTAAAAAGTTCTCATAACTGTCATGCGGGGTGGGAACACGTTTTTCCCATTGCAGACGACGCTCACTGTCGTAGACCCCAAGAGCCATCTTGCTGCCACCAATATCAAATCCGTAATACATCGTTTCTCCCTATACCCGTCAAACTTCAAGCTGCAGGGGTGCCGCCTACCTGCAACTTGAATTATTTAGGGTATATATTTTTGGTGAAGAATTTATTGTCCGCTTAATACTCGCGCCGGATCGATATTACTGGCTCGGCGTGCCGGATACCAACTGGCAAGTAAACTCAGTAGCAATGCTGTGATCAGGACATAAAATACATCCAGCCAATGCAGTTCAGATGGCAAGAAATCAATGAAGTAGATATCGCCGGACAAGAACTGATGACCGATTAATTTTTCAATCACGTGGATAATATTGGTCAATTGCCAGGAGGCCAGCACCCCAACAATCACACCACTTACACTACCCAGCAACCCCGCCAGCAGACCATACCAGACGAAAATGGCGCGAATCAGACCATCTTTTGCCCCAAGGGTACGCAATACAGCAATGTCGCTGCTCTTGTCTTTAACCGCCATGACAAGCGTGGAAACGATGTTAAAACAGGCAACTCCGATAACCAGCACCATCGCCAGATACATGATGGCGCGAATCATTTGAATATCGCGATACATATAGCCGTAAGTGCCAATCCAGCTTTTGATATAAACGTAAGCATTAGTCACTTCGCCCGCATCACGCACCAGCTTATTGGCATTGAAGACGTCATTGACCTTGATAGCGATACCGGTGACGCTGTCGCCCATATCCAGATAGCTCTGCGCATCAGCCATTGGCACCATTGCCAGGCTGTGGTCAAGCTGACCACTTAGAGCCAGGATTCCAGTGACATGCAGGCGAACACGTTTCGGTTGCAGAAGTTTGGTACCACCATCACTGTTCGGAATCATTATGGAGACCCAGTCGCCCTGCTTCACCTTCAGCGCATCGGCAACACCTTTACCAATAATGATTTGCTGCTGACCCGCTTTAAAATCCTTCCAGCCATTGTTCTGCACATATTCTGGCAGTGCGCTCAGGTGCGTTTCCTGTTGCGGATCGACGCCTTTTACCACGATGGCACGCAGGTTAGCACCGCTTTCCACCAGGCCAGTGAAGTTGATGTATGGCGCGGCTGCAACGATGCCTTTAACCTTCTCGACACGTTGCAACACACCTTTCCAGTCGTGGAATGGCTGATTAACCGGCTCGATTTCACCATGTGGCACAACGGCAAGCACGCGATTATTCAGTTCACGCTCAAAACCGTTCATCGCACTCAGGCCCACAATCAGTACCGCTACACCTAATGCGATACCTAACGTGGAGATAATTGAGATGAGAGACACCATGCCGCTGCGACGACGCCCGCGGCTAAAACGTAAACCAATCAGCAGTGACAGTGGCGAAGCCATTAATCGGCTCCCATCAAAGTCAGCTCATGAGTCAGCCGGCCATCTTGCATTTCTAACTGACGAGACATGCGCTTCGCCAGTTTGAGGTCGTGAGTCACCACTAAAAAAGCGGTTCCCTGACGCACATTCAGCTCGCCCAGCAGTTCGAAAATGCTATCTGCGTTACGTGCATCGAGGTTACCAGTCGGTTCATCGGCCAGCACAAGGCGCGGGTTATTTACCAGCGCACGAGCAATCGCCACACGCTGGCGCTCGCCACCTGACAACTCTGACGGACGGTGATTGCTGCGGTGATCAAGCCCTACCGCTTTTAGCATATCCAGCGCACGTTGCTTTGTTTCATCGGTATTCTTTTTGCCGATGAGCAGTGGCATGGCGACGTTTTCCATCGCGGTAAAATCAGGCAGCAAATGGTGGAACTGATAAATAAACCCCAGCTCCCGGTTGCGCAGTTCCGCTTTCGCAGAAGAGGACATTGAACTCATTGCTTTGCCATTAAAAATGACATCGCCTGACGTTGGTGTATCCAGGCCGCCCAACAGGTGAAGCAAAGTACTTTTACCAGAACCAGAGCTGCCGACAATCGCCATCAACTCACCGGTATTGATGCTGAAGCTGACATCATGCAACACGTCCGTTTGCACTTTGCCTTCCTGATAGCGTTTGCACAGCTTGTCACACTGCAACAGGACAGAATTACTCATAACGTAAAGCCTCAGCGGGAAGTGTCGCGGCGGCACGCCACGATGGATAAAGCGTGGATAATAAAGCGACAGCCATAGCAATAATCGCAATCACAATAACTTGTACAGGGTCGATAGCGACCGGCAGCGCAGCACCATCGAGCAACGCGCCAATAATCGGCATCAAGTTGTTCAACTGGCTGGCAAGTAGCGCGCCAAGTAACGCACCCAGCAAAGCACCGATAACACCCGCACTCGCCCCCTGCACCATAAACACTGCCATGATTTGGCGACGCGTAAGCCCCTGAGTCTGGAGAATGGCAACTTCGCCTTGTTTCTCCATCACCAGCAAACCGAGCGACGTGATGATGTTAAATGCGGCAACGGCCACAATCAGACTCAACAGCAGCCCCATCATATTTTTTTCCATGCGCACAGCCTGGAACAGCTCACCTTTACGCTCGCGCCAGTCTTTCCACTCGGTCCCTTGAGGCAAGGTTTGCTGGCTCAGGACATCCACCTTAAGTGGCTCAGCCAGCCACAAACGCCAGCCGGTAATATTGCCTAACGGGTAACGCATCAGGCGTGATGCATCTTGCTGGTTCACCAACATTTGATAACCATCGACTTCACTATTAGCCGCGAAGGTACCAATCACATTAAACAAACGCTGACTTGGTAAACGTCCCATAGGCGTAAACTGACTGGCGGAAGGCACCATCACGCGGATGCTATCTCCACGCTTAATACCCAATTGCCCGGCAAGCTGTTCGCCGAGAATAATGTTGTACTGCCCAGCGACCAGGTCTGTTTGTTTCACGTTGACCAGGAACGGCGAAAGCGGATCTTTTTCTTCCGGGTTAACCCCTAACATGACACCCACAGCAACGCTGCGCGCACTCTGCAGTACTACATCACCCGTAGTAATCGGTGCAATTCGCGTAACACCTTCGAGTTTTAGGTCTTTCGCAGGAAGTGTTTCAGGGTTAATAGAGCCACTGGTTGAGGTGATAACAGCTTGTGGCATCAAGCCAAGAATGTTGTTTTGCAGCTCACGCTCAAAGCCGTTCATCACGGAAAGCACCGTGACCAGCGCCATTACGCCAAGCGTAATGCCAATAGTCGACAGCCAGGAGACGAAGCGACCGAAGCGGTCAGCTGCTCGCCCACGCATGTAGCGCAGGCCTATAAATAACGCGACAGGTTGATACATGTATTCCGTCTTGTGGCAGTTGCGGATGCAAAGTTGGCAAGAAGTATATAAGCGATACCGTATCAAGTAAATGAAACGTAACGTTTTTTTGATATTTCAGAACATGTGAAATACCAATTAAATCAAACTCATAACATCTTGTTTTCGCTGTAAAGCCGCATCGATTCGATTATTAATTAATCATGCGGAATTTCTGAATTGCGCCTGATTCTTACAAAAACAGACAAATCAGGTAAAAAAATGCCCGACGATCTTCCACCCTGAAAGCAAATACAGGCCAACAGAAGATTAAGCCCGCGCATGAAAAATAAACAACTGTGGATCAACCATATCAAAGGGCTATGTATCTGCCTTGTCGTTATCTATCACTCGGTGATCACCTTTTACCCGCATTTGACGTCGTTACAAAGCGGCCTCCCCGAATACATCGCCAAGAGTTGGATCTACCTGAATCTCTATCTGGCACCATTTCGTATGCCAGTGTTCTTCTTTATTTCAGGCTTTTTGATCACTCGCTATATCGAGTCGGTGAAATGGCGTGACTGCGTTGATAAACGCATCTGGAATATTTTCTATGTCCTGGTGCTGTGGGGTGTTTTGCAATGGCTGGGGATTTCGCTTATCAACCAGTGGCTGGCACCGGAACTGGTGCGTAACCCCACGTCTAACGCAGCGTATTCGGAAACTCTGCTGCAATTTGCCACCAGCATGGCAAAAGCCAGCACCAGTCTTTGGTATCTCTATGCGCTGATAATCTATTTCGCGATATTCAAAAGTCTCCGTCGCTATAAAGTTCCGGTAATCATCATGCTGCTTGGAGTAAACGTGGCAATCAGCTTTATGCCGTTGCCGTGGTGGGGCATGAACAGCGTAGTGCGCAATATGTGTTATTACGGTTTGGGTGCATGGTTCGGCCCACAATTGATGACGTGGATGAAAACGACCCATTTCCGCCAACATCCGCTGCTTTGTACAGCAGCCGCTCTGCTCTCCGTAGCGCTGTATCTGGTGAATGTCCCAGTAGTGATTTCCGTGGTGTCGATTTTTGTCATCATGAAGCTGTTTTATATTCTGGATAGTTGGCGCGAGAGCCGTTCCGATGCATTTCTGAATATTGTTGGTTCAAACACCATCGCTATTTACACCACCCACCGCATCATCATCGAAGCATTGAGTTTGTTTATGATCGGGCAAATTAACGCAGACAGAATCTCCGATAACCTGCTGATCGCCGTTTTACTGGTTTATCCATTTGTCAGCCTGGCAACGTGCACTCTAATAGGTTTGGGATTCAGGAAATTATCACGTGCGCTATGGGGCGATATGCTTTTTACCCCTCCCACCAAAATGGTGTTCGCGACTGACATACGCTAAACGTTCTTTCTCAGGCGGCGTTGCGATTGGGTTGCTAATACAAAACGATCGCGGATAATAAACAACATTGTTTTCGAGTGCTTATCAATACCCTGCAGCTTGATAGATGAAGGGTAAACACGGCGCAACCTGAGAGATGCTGACGTCCACCATGTCTGAAAATTATCGCTATTCCTTACCTGTTAAAGCTGGCGATCAGCGCCAGCTTGGAGAACTCACCGGTTCAGCTTGTGCGACCGAAGTTGCCGAGATCGTCGAGCGCCATAGTGGGCCGGTGGTGCTGATTGCCCCTGATATGCAGAATGCTCTACGCCTGCATGACGAAATTAGCCAGTTTACGGAAAGCCTGGTGGTGAATCTTGCTGACTGGGAAACGCTGCCGTACGACAGCTTTTCACCGCATCAGGAAATCATCTCTTCGCGTTTATCCACGCTGTATCAATTGCCAACCATGCAGCGCGGCGTACTGATATTGCCAGTCAACACTTTGATGCAACGCGTCTGCCCGCATAGTTATTTGCATGGCCACGCGCTGGTAATGAAAAAAGGTCAACGTTTATCGCGCGATAACCTGCGTAGCCAATTAGAACAGGCAGGTTATCGCAGCGTTGATCAAGTTATGGAACACGGTGAATTTGCTACCCGTGGTGCATTGCTAGATTTGTACCCGATGGGCAGTGAGCAGCCTTATCGCATCGACTTTTTCGATGATGAAATCGACAGCCTGCGTGTGTTTGATGTCGATACACAGCGCACACTCCAGGAAGTTGATGCCATCAACTTACTCCCTGCTCACGAATTCCCGACCGACAAAACGGCTATTGAGCTGTTCCGTAGCCAGTGGCGCGACAAGTTTGACGTGAAGCGCGAACCTGAACATATCTATCAGCAAGTCAGTAAAGGCATGCTCCCGGCAGGGATTGAATACTGGCAGCCGCTGTTCTTTAGCGAGCCATTACCGCCGCTGTTCAGCTATTTCCCGAAAAATACCTTGCTGATAAACACCGGCGATATTGAAACCAGCGCCGAGCGCTTCTGGCAGGATACGTTCGCCCGTTTCGAAAACCGTGGTGTTGACCCAATGCGCCCACTGCTGCCACCGGAAAGTCTGTGGCTGCGCGTTGATGAACTCTTCAGCGAGCTAAAAGCCTGGCCGCGAATCCAGCTAAAAACCGAATCTCTGGCCGATAAAGCCGCGTTTACTAATCTGGGTTATCGCGCCCTACCGGATCTTTCTGTTCAGGCGCAGCAAAAAGCGCCGCTCGATAACCTGCGTAAATTCCTTGAGTCTTTCGCCGGGCCGGTAGTGTTTTCCGTAGAAAGCGAAGGTCGCCGCGAAGCATTGGGCGAGCTGTTAGCTCGCATTAAAGTGGCACCAAAACGTATTTACCGTCTCGATGAAGTGACGGATAAAGGCCGCTACTTAATGCTTGGCTCCAGCGAGCATGGTTTTATCGACACGCTGCGCAACCGTGCGTTGATTTGTGAAAGCGATCTGCTGGGCGAGCGCGTTAGTCGTCGACGTCAGGACAGCCGTCGCACCATTAACCCAGATACCCTGATTCGTAACCTCGCAGAGCTGCGTACCGGGCAACCGGTCGTGCATCTTGAACATGGCGTTGGGCGTTATGCCGGTTTAACCACCCTGGAAGCGGGCGGCATCACCGCTGAATATTTGATGCTGACCTATCATGGCGATGCAAAACTGTATGTGCCGGTTTCGTCTCTCCATTTGATTAGCCGCTATGCAGGCGGTGCCGAAGAAAACGCGCCACTGCACAAACTCGGCAGCGATGCCTGGTCCCGTGCTCGCCAGAAAGCGGCAGAAAAAGTGCGCGATGTTGCTGCTGAACTGCTGGATATTTACGCGCAACGCGCTGCCAAAGAGGGCTTTGCCTTTAAGCATGACCGCGAGCAGTATCAGCTGTTCTGCGATGCCTTCCCGTTTGAAACCACACCCGATCAGGCACAAGCCATTAACGCGGTATTAAGCGATATGTGCCGGCCGCTGGCGATGGACCGGCTGGTATGTGGTGACGTGGGCTTCGGTAAAACCGAAGTCGCCATGCGCGCCGCATTCCTTGCGGTTGAAAACCATAAGCAAGTTGCGGTGCTGGTGCCAACCACCCTGCTTGCGCAGCAGCACCTGGACAACTTCCGCGACCGTTTCGCCAACTGGCCAGTGCGCATTGAAATGCTGTCACGTTTCCGTACGGCTAAAGAGCAGGCGCAAATCCTCGAAGAAGCACGAGAAGGGAAAGTCGATATTCTGATCGGTACGCATAAGCTATTGCAGAATGACGTGAAGATGAAAGATCTCGGCCTGCTGATTGTCGACGAAGAACACCGCTTCGGCGTGCGTCATAAAGAACGCATCAAAGCCATGCGTGCCGATGTCGATATCCTGACGCTAACTGCCACACCAATTCCACGTACGCTGAATATGGCAATGAGCGGAATGCGCGATTTGTCCATTATCGCAACGCCTCCGGCACGCCGACTGGCAGTTAAAACCTTCGTTCGCGAGTACGACAGTCTGGTGGTTCGCGAAGCAATCTTGCGTGAAGTGTTGCGTGGTGGCCAGGTCTACTATCTCTATAACGATGTAGAAAACATCCAGAAAGCAGCAGATCGCCTCGCCGAGCTTGTACCGGAAGCACGTATTACTATCGGCCACGGCCAAATGCGTGAACGCGAGCTGGAACGAGTGATGAACGACTTCCACCACCAGCGTTTTAACGTGCTGGTGTGTACCACGATCATCGAAACGGGTATCGATATTCCGACTGCCAATACCATCATTATTGAACGCGCAGACCATTTCGGCCTTGCACAGTTACACCAGTTGCGTGGCCGCGTCGGGCGTTCGCATCACCAGGCTTATGCATGGCTTCTGACGCCACATCCGAAAGCAATGACCACCGATGCGCAGAAACGCCTGGAAGCTATCGCATCGTTAGAAGACCTGGGTGCGGGCTTTGCGCTGGCGACTCACGATCTTGAAATTCGCGGTGCGGGTGAATTACTTGGCGAAGGCCAGAGTGGTTCGATGGAAACTATCGGATTCTCGCTGTACATGGAGATGCTGGAAAACGCCGTCGATGCGCTTAAAGAGGGTCGCGAGCCGTCACTTGAGGATTTGACCAGTAGCCAAACCGAAGTTGAACTGCGTATGCCCGCGTTGTTGCCGGATGATTTCATCCCGGACGTCAACACCCGTCTGTCGTTCTATAAACGCATTGCCAGTGCCAAAACGGCGCATGAGCTTGATGAATTAAAAGTGGAATTGATTGACCGTTTTGGCCTGTTGCCGGATGCCGCTCGTAATCTGCTGGATATTGCGGCATTGCGCCAGCAGGCACAAAAACTCGGCGTACGTAAGATTGAAGGCCATGATAAAGGTGGTGTGATTGAGTTTGCTGAGAAAAACCACGTTGACCCGGTTTGGTTGATTGGTTTGCTGCAAAAACAGCCGCAACATTACCGTCTGGATGGGCCAACCCGACTCAAATTTATTGAAGACCTCGCAGATCGTAAAGCGCGTATGGACTGGGTGCGTAACTTTATGCATCAGTTGGCGCAGAACGCTGTAGCGTAGTTCTCATGATGGCGGGTAGCGGTTGCGCTTACCCGCCATCCCCCATTTAATCGTAACATTTACACATCCTTTCAATCCGCCAGGATTTCCCGACATCCCCCCCTGCCATAATCATCGATTAACTTTTTTATAACATTAACCATAATATTTATAGGGTTTATCGTGATTACCTCTTTGAGCGTTTTATCATCTCGCAAAGCACGCGCTATGCGTTGGCTGGCGTCGATTATGCTGGTTAGCGCAGCACTCACCGCTTTTAACGCGAATGCCAACTCTTATCCTCTGCCAGCAGAAGGCAGCCGTCTTATCGGTCAGAACTTTTTCCATGAGGTAAAAGATGACGGTGGTTCACTTGAGGCTATCGCCAAAAAATACAATGTTGGCTTCCTTGCTTTATTACAGGCCAACCCTGGTGTCGATCCCTATGTTCCCCGTGCGGGCAGTGTTTTGACGATTCCACGCCAGATGATACTGCCGGATGCGCCACGTGAAGGGCTGGTTCTCAATCTTGCCGAGCTACGCGTTTACTATTATCCCAAAGGAAAGAACAGCGTGACGGTTTATCCGATTGGTATCGGCCAGCTTGGCGGTGATACGGTAACGCCAACTATGGTGACCAGTGTTTCAGATAAACGGGCCAATCCAACCTGGACTCCAACTGCAAATATTCGCGCTCGTTACCTGGCAAATGGCATCAAGCTTCCAGCTGTTGTTCCTGCCGGGCCGGAGAACCCAATGGGTCACCATGCGATTCGTCTCGCAGCCTTTGGCGGTGTTTATCTGCTGCACGGAACTAACGCAGATTTCGGCATTGGTATGCGTGTCAGCTCGGGCTGTATTCGTCTGCGTGATGACGATATTAAAGCGCTGTATAAAGATATGCCTGTCGGAACGCCCGTTCGCATTATTAATACCGCGATTAAAACGTCCATCGAGCCAGATGGCAGACGTTTAGTTGAGGTACATCAGCCACTGTCGAAAAATATTAATGATGATCCTCAAGTGCTGCCGATTACGCTGACTGAACAAATGAAACAGTTCCAGGCCGCACCTGAAACTGATGCGACAGTTATGGAACAGGCGATACAACACCGCTCGGGCATGCCAATTGAAGTAAATGCTCATACCGTTGCAACCAACGAAATATAATTTCTTCGAATAGAAAAAGGCCCTGCTTTTGTTAGCAGGGCCTTTTTTATTGAACTGGGTTTATAAAGCGACGCTCACACGACCCAATACCCAAAATAATTCGAGGCGCAGCAAGGTGGCAAAGGAGCAAATCCCGAATCACTTACTCTTGTAAGTGATTCGGGTTAGTCAGTGCTGCCAACACCGCTGCAACTTGAAGTATGAAGGGAATGCTTATTTATAAATTACCGCAGTACCGTGCAAAGTGTTCGGGCCGGTAACTGAAGTAATACGGAATGAGCTTGCACCCATTTTATCCGCTTTCGCAGCCAATTCTGCTTCGAGTGAGTCAAGATTAGTCCCGGCAGTTGCGGTCACAGTACCCACTTTTTGTTGGCCTGCGGGAGTCGCCTGAACTTCAACAGCCGCGAAACTTGCAAAAGACAGGGAGCTAAGAACAGCAGCAACGATCAGAGTTTTTACGTTTTTCATGTTATTTACCTTGAGCAGATTATTTGGAAGACCGTTAAATCTATTTACTTAACGTTCGATAAGTAAATATTAAACGTGATCTGAATCACGGTCAAATAATTTTTGTAATGATCGTTAATTATTTTATAAAAACACTATTTTTCATAAAGATAGAATTAATTTATTTTTAAACCTAAAGCCTCTGGCTCCTACATGGTATTATTTTTATAATGATCGTTCACTAAACAGACAAAGGTTAAACGGTTCCCATGTCCACTGACACTAGTTGCATTAAAAAAAGCCGTGGCCGACCGAAGGTGTTTGATAGGGAAGCTGCACTTGACAAGGCCATGGCTTTGTTCTGGAAACACGGCTACGAAGCCACCTCTATGGCACATTTAGTTGAAGCAACAGGTGCAAAAGCGCCAACGCTTTATGCAGAGTTCACCAACAAAGAAGGTATGTTCAAGGCAGTATTAGATCGCTATATCGCACGAGTAACGCAGCAGCGTGAGGCTTGCCTTTATTGCGAAGATCGTACTCTGGAACAGACCCTGGAAGATTATCTCTCTTTGCTGGCAGAGATGTTTACTGACAAAGAGACACCATCAGGCTGCTTTATGATATGTACCTCTGCGGTGCTGGCCGTCTCTTCGGAAGATATCTCCGCGATGATAAAAATGCGTCAGTCGATGCAGGAAGCAACTCTGGTTCACTTCCTTGAGCAGCGACAGCAAAAAGGTGAAATTCCGGCAACCACAAGCGTACGCAATCTGGCGAAATATCTCTGTTGTATCATTCAGGGGATGTCGATCAGCGCAATCGAAAATGCCAGCTATGAAGAGCTGATGCAGATCGTGAAAACCACACTACGATTGTTGCCGGAACTAAAGAAAATCTAACCATGGGCGGCTTTGCCGCCCTTTTTGTATTAACGCTCTCGCCCTTTGCTCCAGTAGGCCATAAAGTTGATGGCGTCATGGCTCACACCGCATTCTCCAATTAAGTAACGGCGCAGCATTTTCACAACCGATGATTCCGCCGCAACCCAGCCGTAAAAAGCGTTACTGGCCGTTGTGGCTTTATCCCACAACAGTTCACCTTCAGCTTCTTCATTAACTGTTTCTGTAATCCCCGCAGCTGTAGGGAGTTTGGCACATTCACTTACCGCCTTGAGTAAGCACTCCCCATGCCTTGCGTTAACAGCCTTTCGCGGCAACCAATGAATTTTCGCAAAACAAAATTCACTTAAATCCACGCAATCCCCCTGCTCCGGGACCTCAAAAAACGCCTGAATTTCTGGCGGATTTTGCTGTTTCGACAGCAGTTCAAGTATGCCTCGCGCCGCAGGTATTGCAGTTTCATCCGCAATAATTAACCCCTGGCGCAAGCCCGCAGGTGGCGTCCATTCATAACCGCCGCTGTCTGCCGGGTAATCGGCATTCGGTGCGACAATTTGTATTTTGTCACCGGATTGCGAGCTAATCGCCCATGCGGAGGCAGGCCCTTCCGTGCCGTGACTGACGAATTCAACCGTCACTTGCTGACGCTCGCGGTCAACGTGGCGCAAGGTATAAGTACGCACAATCGGTCGCTTTTCTTTGGGTAATTCTTGCAGCAACGAATACCACTGCCCATGTTCTGGCAAGCTCGGAATTGAGCCATCTTCAGACGGGAACAACATTTTGATTCGCTGGTCGGGTGAATCACATTTCATGTTTGCCACATCAGGACCACCGAATACCAGACTCAACAGCGAAGGTGAAACGTGTGATTTATGCAATAGCTGCACATTAAACAATCTGTAGCTTTGTACCTCTGCCATTTCAACTCCTTTGCCTGGGCTTGCCATCGATAAATAAATAATCCACAGAAATCATATGATTATTCATAAGATTAATTTGAGAAATACTATCAATTGAGATTGATAATGAGAACTGTTATCGGCAGAATTCAGCTCGTTCTTATTTCAAAACATTTTCAAATGTTAATATTTCCCCATCCAAGGAATGATGATGATGCATAACAACGCACGCTGGGTGCTTAACCCGTTGCTTCTGGCGATGATGGCCCCGGCTTTCGCGCAGCAAACTTCCGAAGAAAATATTCTGGTTTCTGCGAACCGTATGCACCGTACGGTAGCTGAAATGGCGCAGACCACCTGGGTTATTGAAGGTACCGAGCTTGAGCAACAGATTCAGGGAGGCAAGGAGCTGAAAGACGCACTTGCACAGTTAATTCCCGGTCTGGATGTCAGCAGCCAAAGCCGTACCAATTACGGCATGAACATGCGTGGCCGTTCTATCGTGGTTTTAGTGGATGGCGTTCGTCTGAACTCTTCCCGTACCGATAGCCGCCAGCTCGACTCTATCGACCCTTTTAACATCGAACACATCGAAGTTATCTCTGGTGCAACTTCGCTGTATGGCGGTGGTAGTACTGGCGGTCTGATTAATATCGTGACGAAAAAGGGCCAGCCTGATACTCAGGTCGAATTTGAAACTGGGATTAAGTCTGGTTTTAACAGCAGTAAAGATCATGATGAACGTGTCGCCAGCGCCATTTCTGGCGGTAACGATAATGCCTCCGGCCGTTTATCTGTGGCTTATCAGAAATTTGGTGGCTGGTTTGATGGTAACGGCGACCAGACTTTGCTTGATAACACGCAAACCGGTTTACAGTATTCCGACCGCCTGGATGTGATGGGTACCGGCACGATAAACATTGATGAAACCCAGCAACTGCAGGTGGTGACACAATATTATAAGAGCCAGGGAGACGATGATTACGGTCTAAATCTGGGTGAAAATTTCTCCGCAGTGACCGGTAATGGCAAAGCGTTTGTCAGTGACAATCTTAATTCTGACCGCATTCCTGGTACCGAACGCAATCTGATTAGCCTGCAATACTCCAACAGCGACTTCCTCGGCCAGGAAGTGGTTGGGCAGATTTACTATCGTGATGAGTCTCTGACCTTCTATCCTTTCCCGACGCTCACGCGTGGAGCCGTAACCAGTTTCTCTGCCTCCCAGCAGGATACCGATCAGTACGGGGCGAAATTGGCTCTTACCAGCCAACCGCTGGATGGCTGGCAGATTACCTATGGCGTCGATGCCGATCACGAGAGCTTTACCTCGAACCAAATGTTCTTTGATCTGGCAAAAGCCAATGCTTCCGGTGGTCTGAATAACCAAAGCATTTACACCACTGGCCGCTATCCGGGCTACACCATCACTAACCTCGCTCCGTTCCTGCAAAGTAGTTATGACATCAACGAACTGTTTACCGTAAGCGGCGGCGTGCGCTATCAGTGGACCGAGAACAAAGTCGATGACTTTGTTGGCTTTACTCAGCAACAAGGTATTGCAAACGGCATCGCTCAGTCTGCGGACGCAATCCCTGGCGGCAGCACGGATTACGACAACGCGTTATTCAATGCCGGTCTGTTAATGCATATTACTGACCGCCAGCAAGCGTGGTTTAACTTCTCACAAGGTGTAGAGCTTCCTGATCCAGGCAAATACTACGGTAATGGCACTTACCGACTGGTGAATGGCCATTACCAACTGGTAAATAGCGTGAACGTCGGGCAGTCAAAACTTCAGGGGATCAAAGTCGATTCTTATGAGTTGGGTTGGCGTTATACCGGTGATAGCCTGCGCAGCCAAATTGCGGCGTACTACTCGTTGTCTGACAAGTCCATCTCCATCAACCGTGCAGATATGACCATCAATGTGGAAGATGACAAGCGTCGTATTTATGGTGTTGAAGGTGCTGTGGATTACTTTATTCCAGACTCGAACTGGAGCACTGGCGTTAACTTTAACGTGCTGAAGTCCGAAACTAAAGTGGATGGCAAATGGCAGAAATGGGACGTGATTTACGCAAGCCCTTCAAAAGCCACCGCGTATGTTGGCTGGGCGCCAGACCCGTGGAGCCTGCGCGTTCAAAGCCAGCAGACCTTTGATTTAACCGATGCCAGCGACAATAAGATCAATGGTTATAACACCGTCGACTTTATTGGAAGCTACGCTCTACCACTAGGCAAGCTGAGCTTCAGCATCGAAAACCTGCTTGATAAAGACTACACCACCGTGTGGGGCCAGCGCGCACCATTGCTTTACAGCCCAACTTACGGCAGCCCTTCGCTGTACGAATATAAAGGGCGTGGGCGCACTTACGGTGTGAATTACTCCCTGCAATTCTAAATTGACCGCAGCAGGCTGGCTAAAAACCAGCCTGTTTTTTACTCTCCTACACAAAATCCTTCTCGACCAAAAACCAGTAGTCATTTAAAACATAGGGACTCTAATGATAGGTACGGCTTATATTTGGTAGGATTAGCTTATGTTGGCAGGTTTAATCGGTTTAGGTTCAGTCATCGAAACAGCATATCTCCCGGCGCTACGCCGCATCTCTCCTCCCTTGCTCGAATGTTACGGTTATGACGCTGACCCGGCGCGTGAGATTGACGGCATTACCCGTTGTGATTCCCTGGATGCACTTTTAGCAATGCCGCTCGACGTGGTGCTTATCACGACATCATCTCTGCATCACCTTCCCGTTCTTGAACGAGTCTTGCAAAGTGATGTGCCTGCGATTGTGGTAGAAAAACCGGTTGCTGCCACACTTGCACAACTTGAGACACTTAAAACGCTGCTCGCGAAACCAAAAAATGCCGCGCGTGTTTTGGCTTTGGATCACTGGATGGTTCGTACTCAAGCCTGCAATCACATTCACAAAATCAATGAAATAAAGTGCATCGAAGGTTTTTTACTGGAACCAAGTGGCTTTAATGCCGCTGGTGAGCCTATTGCCCTGAACTTTGCAACGGGTGAAGCGGACACCCGCCAGTTGCATCATCCTGACGGTGTAATTGTCGATATAGGTACTCATACTCTCGCTATGATGCGTGAAACTGTTCATCAGTTAGGTGGCAATGACCAGCTCACAGTGGAACTCAATTACGCACGTGACCGCCTGGGGAATGCAATTGCGGCGGGTGACTTCACTACCGCGGAAGGTGAAGCACTGTTAACCGGAACGATGAGCGGTATTCCTTTTACGCTCCATCTCAATAAATATGCCGGGCCTGCTGGCGGCCAAAAAGGGATGCGAATTCATCTTCATAACGGGCAAATTATCAATATCGATCGTCAAGGTTTGAATGAGGTGGTTGAACGGATTTCTGAACAGGGAACCGAGTGCAGCACCCTGGCGGGGCCGCTTTACGACCATTGTTTACATGATGTCGTCTTTGGCGAGCAAAGGTTGTTCTTGCGCACGCCTGAAGAAATACCAGCCTACACTCAGCGCCGGATAGCAGAAGTTACTGCGTTGCTGGAGTTGCAACAGCAGTTACGCGGCACACATTGATGGGATTTTCACGGCACAAAAGAACAACTTTATGGATTGCCAGAGAACAGCCATTTGTTTGTGGAAAATATTTGACTGATCGTTCCATAATCAATACTATGCCGCTTCAACTCATTTCGAGTCACCCTTCCCTATGAGTGTCGAAAAACCAACTTATCCTGGTCGTCCAAGAACGTTCGAAGACAAGGATGTCATTGATGCCGCTGTAGCTGTTTTTAGTACTCATGGTTACGCGGGCACCTCTGCGCAAGATTTATGCAATGGCACCGGATTAGGGCGGGGAAGCTTATATAATGCCTTTGGTAGCAAGCAGGCTCTGTATGAGCAAGCTTTGTTGCGTAGCCATGAGCAAACAATGTCGGCACAGCTAGCAATTCTTACACAATCTGGTCCGGTGAAAGAACGATTACATACCCTTCTGCTCTGGGGTATTACCGAAGATCTCTCTCAGCCAGAACAACATGATGCAATGGTCCTTTTTTCTGCTCTGGAGCAAGGCAGTAAAGATGGAACAGTTGCCAACCTGAACAGGGAATATCGCCAGCGTTTAGAACAAACTTTGGTATTGGTATTTTCCGAGGGTCAACAGAATGGTGAACTAAGCAATAAAGCTTCAGCTATAGAAATGGCAAGAGGTTTTATGGCGGGTTACTATGGTTTACGTGTTCTAAGCAAAAATATTTCAGATAGAAAAACCCTCGAAGATGTCGTCGTTGGCCTGTTAATCAACTTGTAATTTCCATCTAAAAAATTTATCTATTTTTGCCTTTCATTTTGTAACGATCATTCCAATACATGGAGAAAATTAAAAATTATGCCGTTAGTTGTTTATGTTTTAGGGTTGGCTATTTTTTCACTTGGCACTGCTGAATTAATGGTAGCGGGTATGATGTCTACCCTATCAGAAGCATTCGATATTACGGTGGGTGAAGTTGGGCATCTCATCTCTTATTATGCTTTTGGCGTGATGTTGGGTGGCCCAGTATTAACCTATGTTTTTCTAAAATTTAAAGCCCCCTATAGAACAACTTTATTATGGCTATTAGGGCTGTATGTTATTGTTCAAGGATTTAGTGCGTTTGTCTCGGATTACAATGTTTTGGTCGCAATCCGAATTGTGACGGGTATTTTGTGCGCGGGTTGTTTGAGTCTGTCTTTGGCAACAAGCATGGCACTCGTGCCTGTGGAGAGCCGTCCACGCGCGGCTTCAATCGTTATCGCTGGCTTTATGGTATCTAACGTTTTTGGCGTCCCGCTTGCGACTATCATTGATCAGCAATGGGGCTGGAGAATGAGCTTTGGATTAGTCGCCATTCTTGTCTTCATATGCCTGTGCGCATTAGTGCGTTTACTACCGCCTATGGCTGGCGGTAGTACCATCAAAATGACAGAAGAAATCAAAGCCTTTAAAAATAAAGCTTACTGGAAAGCCTGTACCACAAGCTGCTTAATTTTAGGTGCCAGTTTCGCAGCCTTTAGTTATTTCGTACCCGTATTGGTTGATGTTTCTGATTTTAATATGCAGACAGTTCCCTTTATTCTGATGCTCTTTGGGCTGGCGAATATCGTGGGTAATATGATAACCGGAAGGCTGGCATATCGTCATAGCTTAGCCATTATGGTTGTCGGGTTAATTGTTTTAAGCATTTCATTATTAGGCATGGCCTTATTTGCACAATATCAATCAATTGCAATTCTGGCAGTCATATTTATCGGTTTATCTGGCGTTCCTATGAATCCGGCTATGATGGCGCGTATTGTTAGTGTGGCTCATCCAGGTCCGATGGTAAATGCGGTTCATACTTCGGTAATTAATATTGGTTTGGGTGGCGGTTCTTATTTAGGTGGAATGGCTATTTCATCTGGGTATGGATTACGTTCAGCTTTATGGATTGGTCTGATATTAGCTCTTCTGGCTTTATTGTCTGTTTTACCTTATGCACGCCGTGGAAAACAGGGATGGAATTAATCTACTGAATCGTAACTAAAACGCCCGGATCATTAATGAACCGGGCGTTTAGCGATCAATTTAAAACCGTTAGATTTTGTTTAAAACTAACTGGCCATTGTCATTGAGCGGAATCTGCGTACCAGGGTCTTTATCCATACGGATTTTGCCCTGCTGATCGCCAATGCGATAAGTTACGTCATAACCGATCATTTTCTCTGATTTGTCATAGACGGTTTTGCATTTCTGCTGGCTAGTTGTGTAGGTGTCGCGGTCTTGCATTGCGCCCTGAACCTGGTTACCTGCATAACCACCACCTAATGCACCGGCCACCGTTGCAACATCTTTACCACGCCCGCCACCAAACTGATGGCCAATCACTCCACCTGCAACCGCACCCAACGCGGAACCGAGCAGACGGTTTTCATCCTGAACCGGACGCCGATGGGTGGTAGTAACGTTACGGCACTCCTGGCGTGGTGTTTTTACTGTTTCCTTAATTGGTGTCGCTGACACCACCTGTGCGTACTGAGGGCCACGGTCAAAAACATTCATGCTGGCAACCGCTGCCACACCCAGTGCTGCGGCCACACCGATACCTATACCCGCTAACATTGATTTATTCACAGGACATCCTCCTGATTGTGCAATTGCTTACAATTTTGCAGCCAAAGGAGGCTTTCCACAAATCAGACAACGGATGAAAAATGCGGATTCATAGGCTGAAACTATGTGTTTGAGAGAAATCCTAAGCATGAAATGTTCATTTATGGATTTTTATGCTGCCATGTATAAAAAAACCCGGCTCAAGGCCGGGTTTGAATATCAATCTTAATCGCGATTAGTGCAGTTTCAGGCGCGGACGAATCACGCGGTTAATACTACCTACCAGCATCATCAAGCCAGTTTTGAAGTAGCCATGCAGTGCGACCTGGTGCATGCGATAAAGCGAGATATAGACGAAACGTGCCATACGCCCTTCTACCATCATCGAGCCTCGCATCAGGTTACCCATCAGGCTGCCAACAGTTGAGAACTTAGACAGCGATACCAGTGAACCGTGATCCTTATAAACATAGGACTTCAGCGGTTTATCTTTCATCTGCGCCAGAATATTGGTCAGAACCAATGAGGCCATCTGGTGTGCCGCTTGTGCACGTGGAGGCACAAAGCCGCCTTCAGGACGTGCGCAGGATGCACAGTCACCAATCGCGAAAATATCAGGGTCGCGGGTGGTTTGCAGCGTAGGCTCAGTCACCAGTTGATTGATACGGTTAGTCTCAAGACCACCGATATCTTTCATAAAGTCTGGTGCTTTGATACCTGCAGCCCAAACCATCAGATCTGCTGCGATATATTCGCCATCTTTGGTATTGAGTCCACCAGCATCCGCAGAAGTCACCATGGTTTGCGTCAGAACACGCACGCCCAGTTTAGTCAGCTCGCTGTGAGCCGCTGCTGAAATACGTGGTGGCAGCGCAGGCAGAATACGTTCACCAGCTTCCACCAGCGTTACATTTAGCGCTTCGTTCGTCAAACCCTTGTAGCCATAGCTGTGCAGTTGCTTCACTGCGTTGTGCAGTTCCGCAGACAGCTCAACACCGGTCGCCCCGCCACCCACGATAGCAATATTCACTTTGCCGCTGGCACCCAGATTTGCAGAATACTTGAGGAACAAATTCAGCATTTCAGAGTGGAAACGACGCGCCTGATGCGGGTTATCGAGGAAGATGCAGTTATCTTTCACGCCCGGCGTGTTGAAGTCATTGGAAGTACTACCCAGCGCCATCACCAGCGTGTCGTAAGGGACTTTGCGTTCAGGAACCAGCAACTCGCCTTTGTCGTCACGCAGTTCTGACAGCGTCAGCGTTTTGCTTTCGCGGTTAATATCAACCACTGAACCAAGCTGGAACTGGAAGTGATGGTTACGGGCATGAGCCAAGTAGCTAAGCGCGTCCACACCTTCATCCAGTGAACCAGTTGCCACTTCGTGCAGCAGCGGTTTCCATAAATGGCTGTGGTTACGGTCGATAAGCGTAACCTTCGCTTTCTTTCCACGACCCAGTTTTTTACCTAACTGAGTGGCCAGTTCAAGTCCGCCAGCACCACCACCGACAATGACAATCTTTCTTAATGGCGTAGTCAAAGTGACCCCCTTAAAATATTAACCAATTGTTAATTAAAGGTTATGTAAATAGCATTTAATTAACAACAAGTTACCTAAACAAACTCACTAATGTGACCAAAGAATAACATGGATGGTGTATTGGTCATACCAAAATTGATGTGCATCAAATTTTTATGCCGAAAAGATAAACAAAAAGGGCCAGCACATAGCTGACCCTTTCACTTTTACGTCTTTAAGCCCCGTTTAGCCGAGGGTTTTGAACGCTTTTATACGTTGCAAATGTGGTGAGATATTTTTGAATTTATGGGTCTGTTCCTGATCCCATACGATTTCATAGTAATGATGCAGCAATTCTGCGGCACGGGTGTTATCGAGCGCTTCATCATTACGCGACAAAATCGCCAGGCAACGATCGCGGTTTTTCTCGCGGAAGTTTTGCACGCATTTCGTCGAAATGTCGCTGTACTCTTCAGGGCGGTCGATTTTGCCTTCCATGTTCTCTTGCGGGAACAAATTCGGGTTAAAGATCACCTGACGAATATCGCACAAGAAACCGATACGTTCGGCCCAAAAGCCCCCAAGACCGACGCCACAAATCAGTGGGCGTTCATCGTCACTGAGTTGCAGCATCTTGTCGACTTCTTTGAGCAAATGCTGCATGTCGTGTTTCGGATGCCGCGTGCTGTAACTGATAAGCCGCACGTCCGGATCGATAAACTGGAGTTGCAGCACCTTTTCATGGTTACCAGGACTGTTAGAGTCGAAACCGTGTAAATAGATAATCATTGCATCCTCACCACACGAATTCAGGCCTTCTGGCCTGAGGAGTTAAAGACCCGCCTTGTGGGCTTGCCACTGCTCATGCAGCGCCTCAAGTTGCTGGTTTGCTGCCTTCCAGCGCGCTGATGACCTCAGCTCCTGACGGGTAAATGAACCTTTATGATACAAACCTGTAACACGCTCTGCTTTGACCGGAGACAGGTTATCTAACACGCTCACCGCACCATTACGATTATTGCAGACCAGGATCATATCGCAACCTGCATTCAGTGATGCCTGGCCACGTTCCGCATAGCTGCCCATAATCGCCGCCCCTTCCATCGACAAGTCGTCAGAGAAGATAACGCCGTTAAAACCAAGCTCACCACGTAACACAGTTTTCAGCCAGTGTGGGGAACCACTCGCCGGAAGTGGGTCAACGTCAGTGTAGATAACGTGCGCAGGCATAATGGCATCAAGTTTGTTATCGGTGATAAGCGTACGGAAAATCTGCATATCGTGTTCGCGGATAAGCGCTTCATCACGCGGGTCACGCGGCGTTTCTTTGTGCGAATCTGCCGTTACTGCACCGTGCCCAGGGAAGTGTTTGCCGGTAGTTTTCATGCCTGCAGCATGCATACCGTCGATAAAGGACGTCGCCATGGCCAGCGCTTTATGTGGGTCTTCATGATATGAACGCTCACCAATTGCCGCGCTGATATGGCCGATATCCAGCACTGGTGCGAAGCTGATGTCAATATCCATGGCAATCATTTCGCTCGCCATCAACCAGCCCGCTTCCTGAGCCAGTTTGCCGCCCTGATCAAGCCCATGTAACGCAGCAAAAGATTGAGCCGCCGGTAGAAGGGTAAAACCCTCACGGAACCGCTGAACGCGTCCGCCTTCCTGATCAACGGCAACCACCAGACGGTTGCGGGAAGCCTCGCGGATTTGACGCACCAGTTCACGCAGTTGCTCGGGATCGTGATAGTTGCGGGTAAACAGAATCAGACCACCGACCAGTGGGTGTTTTAGAATTTCACGCTCTTCGGCATCCAGCTCAAAGCCTGCCACATCTAACATTACCGGACCCACATCAACCTCTCTTTATCAATTCTTATCCCGCAGCTGGCTCCAGGCCTCGTCTGCAAGAGTTATAAATGTTCTATCCTGCGTTTGCGACCAACGGCATTCATACCAGGATGCCATCAACATAATGACCCAAGGTTGCCAACGTGCGACCTGTCGGGCTAACGCTTCTGGCGGAATATGGCTTAACTGCGCGTAAGTATGAACCAACCGCTCACTATCAACGTTACTATCCAGCGCGATTGCCGCCAACTCCAGTGCCACATCCCCATCACCGGCATATTCCCAGTCGATAAGCTTGATACCGTCTGGCTGATTTACCAGGTTTCCGGCATGAACATCCATATGCAGTGGTGCCAGACGCAGTGGCTTCGGCTCACCCTGCCGCTTCATTTGTTTCAACAACCGCAACCAGAGCAAACTTCTTCGTTCTGATGCGGCGTTTTTCCAATAATGCTCAAGCAATGGCAACAGACTGATTCGCCAGCCAAAACAGTGTTGACGATGCAAATCATACAGCAACGAAGTGAGCGCTTGCAGTGAGGGGAGTTCAGATTTCACCTCCCCATCCAGCCATTCAACAATAAGCCAGCCTTCTGCCAGACAAACGGGCTGAGGCCCTATTCCGGTAGGAATACGCCTCAGTGCCCGATATTGTCTGCTGAGAGAAACCCCAGGCATTGGCGCCGCAAGCTGATGCCGGGCAACATACTCTTTCCTACCAAGGGTGAAATGCAGACTGCCGCCGCTTAATCCCTGAAGATGAGAAAAGCAACCGGCGGCCTGAGCCGCCGGAAGGTATTTCTCAATCACACGTTGCAGTGTCGAATTATTGAGTTTGTTGTACAGCACCGCTTCCTGACCAGATAATTTCGCCAGTTTGTACCAACATCAACTGCATTTTCAGCGTCGGTGCATTCACATTACCGCTGGCGTTGCTGTAGAGCACATATTGCGCGCCAACATTACGGGCAATGCCAATCGCTTTACTGCGCGATCCAAGACTGTCTTGCGGTGATAGCCCTAATTGCTGTTTCGCCAGCGAAAGCTGTTGTGCTGAAACAAGGGTAAATTTGGCATTGTTTTCCAGCGCACCACGTAGTGCTTCTGTCGCTTTGCTGGTTTGCAGTGAACCATTAGTGTGGTTATTTACGCTGTCCACCAGTAAGACTCCACCAGCTGTCACACCATCGGCTTGCAGCATTTTTCCAACCATCGGCTGCATGGTGCTGCCCCAATCGTAGCTGCGCACTTTTGGTGTCGCAGGAATGGTTGGCTGTGGTTGTTCAATCGGGCCTGGCTGAGTGGGTACAGTTGGCACTGTTGGAACAGTTGGTTGAGGCTCTACTGGTTGCTGCGGAACAGGTTTTACTTCTTCCACAGGTGCAGGTGCTTCACCACGGTTAATACACCCGGATAAAATCATCGCCGCAGCGAGAATAACCAGATAACGATAGATTCCCTTAATCAAAATTCACCCCTTACAAAGAGAGAGAAAGACGAACTTTATGTGCGTCTGGATAACTGGCTATGGATGACACCGAAACGCTTGATTTCGCTGGTAACGTAATCGTACGCGGCTGCTCGAGAGGATGAATCTCAAGACCCTTTTCGTCATACCAATAGAAACGATAGTTGATGATGACTGGGTTAGACTGTTCATTATATAGCTGGCTGCGAGAAACAGTGGCGCCTTTGTCAGTTGAAATTTCAGGCTTTTCAGCACTGACTCCCGCCGCCAGCACAGATGCCTCCATGACCAGCGTTTGCCCATCGTTGACAGGGATAGCAGGTTTAGAGCTACACCCTGCCATCACAACGACGGCCAATAGCATTAACAGCGGGTTATTTTTCATCAACTTATCCTTTATGCGCCAACATCGGCCCCAACACGCGACCGCCCAGCAGATGCATGTGGATATGATAGACTTCCTGCCCGCCATGACGATTGCAGTTCATGATCAGACGATAGCCATCTTCAGCGATACCTTCTTGCTCAGCAATTTTTGCAGCAACGGTCAACATGCGCCCCAGCGCCAATTCATGCTCGGCAGTGACATCGTTCACTGTTGGGATCAGTATGTTCGGAATAATAAGGATGTGGGTAGGTGCCTGCGGCGATATGTCACGGAATGCAGTAACTAACTCATCTTGATAAACAATATCTGCCGGAATTTCGCGGCGAATAATTTTACTGAAAATAGTTTCTTCGGCCATGACGTTACCTTTATTCATTAATTGCTGGCTATTTGCTCGTTTAAGTCGCTGCGCGCACAGGCTTAAAGGCATAACGTAAGAGTATGAGCGAGTTACTCGTGCTCTTTCAACCTTAACCCATTATTTCTTTATCACTCTTTGGGCAACCAGCTTCTCAGATCTTTCGTAAACCCTGCACTTCTCGTGATTAAAACGATATTTCATTTGGGCTGTAACATATGTTTACAGTCCGCCAATGAATGAGTATATTTCTCATTTGCATTTTCATTCGTATGACATAAGTAAAATCGCAAACAATCAATGTACTTCGTGACCGGACTCCTTTGGCACTGAGACACAACCTCCAACAATTCATAAGGGTTTTAAGATGTCTTTAACCATTTCTACCAGGGATGGGCAGCGCGCACCTGCCAGCGCTATTTCTATGCTGGCATCCTGTATTGCTTTCGCACTCCTTCCTTCTACCGCTTTCTCCGCCACTCAAAATGCAGAAGAAACGCTGGTTGTCGAAAACTCGGTGTCTAATACACCCGATACAGAAGAGAAGGATTACAGTGTTAAAACCACCACCAGCGGTACGAAAATGTTGCTGGTGCCGCGTGATATTCCGCAGTCCGTTAGCATCATCAGCGAACAGCGCATGCAGGACCAGAATCTGGAGTCACTGGGCGATGTACTGAAAAACACCACAGGTATATCCGAAAGTGTTGCCGACTCCGACCGTAGCAACTTCTACTCGCGCGGATTTTTAATAGACAACTACATGGTCGATGGCATCCCAACGCTGTTTGAATCGCGCTGGAACCTGGGCGACGCCCTGACCGATACCGCGATGTATCAGCAGATTGAAGTTGTCCGTGGTGCTAATGGCCTGATGACCGGTTCCGGCAACCCTTCAGCCGCCGTCAATATGGTGCGCAAACATGCTGATAGCCGTGAATTCCAGACCAACGTTTCGGCAGAGTATGGAAGCTGGAATAAACAGCGCTATGTTGCTGATATGTCTACGCCACTGACCGACAACGGTAATGTTCGCGGCCGCATGGTTGCAGGTTATCAGGATAACGACAGCTGGCTTGACCGCTACAATCAGAAGAAAAAATTCTTCTATGGTGTGCTCGATGCGGATTTGACCGAGGCCACCAGTTTCTCAGTCGGTTATGACTATCAGGAAACCAACGTTAACAGCCCGACCTGGGGTGGCATTCCGCGCTGGTACACCGATGGCAGCAAAACTGACCCGGATCGCAGTTACAGCACGGCCCCTGAATGGGCTTACAACGACAAAGAATCGCAGCGCACCTTCGTCACTCTGAAGCAAAAGTTGGGCAATGACTGGCAGCTCACGGTGAACGGTACGCACACAGAAATGGACCTCGAGAGTAAGCAGCTTTACCTTGATGGACTGGTAGATAAGAACAGCGGGATGATGGTTAGCCCATATGGCGCATCCTACCCATATGTTGGTGGCACGGGTTACAACACAGGTAAACGCAAAGTTGATGCTCTCGATACCTTTGCCAATGGCTCTTATGAGCTCTTTGGCCGCCAGCATGAACTAATGATTGGCACCAGCTATACCAAACAGAACAACACCTATTACAGCTCCTGGGAAAATATCAGCGATACCCAGCTAGGTAATTACAATGACTATGACGGTAACTTCCCGGAAACCAACTGGACGCCGTTGAGTCTCGCTCAGGAAGATACGGTTCGCCAGAAGTCTGCTTATATGGCGACTCGTATTACTCTAGCCGACCCTTTGCACGTGGTCCTCGGCGCACGTTATACCAAATACAACCTGCATACCCTGACCCAGGAACTTGAGAAAAATAACACCTCGCCTTACGCCGGCGTGGTGTTTGATATCAATGACGACTGGTCAACATATGCAAGTTATACCTCCGTCTTTAAGCCGCAAACCGAGCGTGACGAGCAAGGGAATTACCTCACCCCAATCACCGGTAACAACTATGAAGCGGGCGTGAAATCAGACTGGATGAATAGCCGCCTGACCACGTCTCTTGCCATCTTCCGTATTGAGCAAGATAACCTCGCGCAATCGACCGGCATGCCAATTCCAGACAGCAACGGTGAGACAGCCTACCGTGAAGCTGATGGTACCGTAAGTAAAGGTGTGGAGTTTGAGATCAACGGCGCGCTGACTGATGACTGGCAGATGACATTTGGTGCAACACGCTATGTTGCAGAAGACAGCGACGGTAAAGCGGTTAACCCTAACCTGCCTCGCACTTCAGTTAAATTGTTCACCAGTTACCGCATCCCAACACTGCGCGAGCTAACTGTGGGTGGTGGTGTTAACTGGCAAGATCATGTGTGGGCGGATGTTCCAGTACCGGGTGGTACTTTCCGTTCGGAACAAGGCAGTTATGCGTTGGTTGATTTGTTTGCCCGTTATCAGGTTACAAAAGCATTCTCCATGCAGGCGAACCTCGATAACCTGTTCGATAAAACTTACGACACCAACATCGACAGCCGTTCCATCGTCTACGGCGCACCACGCAACTTCTCTGTAAGCGCTAATTACGCGTTCTAGTCTCAATGGCGGATGGCACAAGATTATTCACCATGCAAAATTGGTTTCAAATCATAGCCTAAATAGTTCAAGTTGCAGGTAGGCGGCAAATGAGCGAATCCCCAGGAGCTTACGAAAGTAAGTGACTGGGGTGAGCGAGTGCAGCCAACACCCCTGCAACTTGAAATATGACGGCTATGGGGTGGTGACTAGTCCTGATATAGGTTGACACTTTTCAGCCTTAAAATGCCTGATGAACTTCATCGGGCGTTTTGTATTTTAACGACAGATGCGGACGCCGGGTATTGTAGATTTCTACCGACTCCCTGACC
>NZ_LR722683.1 GCF_902500225.1 Buttiauxella massiliensis
ATCTTAGCAGCAGTACGGTCGCCCGGTGCGCTCAGACCCAGATGGTCTGCGATTTCAGCATAACGACGACGCGCTTGTGGGCGGTCATACTGGCTGAATGCAGTCTGTTTAGTTGGGTTGTCGTTCGCGTTATAACGGATAACGTTAGAGATCAACAGGGCGTTCGCCAGACCATGAGGAATGTGGAACTGTGAACCCAGTTTGTGAGCCATTGAGTGACACACACCCAGGAAGGCGTTCGCAAACGCGATACCCGCGATGGTCGCAGCGTTGTGTACACGCTCACGAGCAACTGGGTTTTTAGAGCCTTCGTTGTAAGATGCTGGCAGGTTTTCTTTCAGCAGTTTCAGCGCTTGCAGAGCCTGACCGTCAGAGAATTCGCTCGCCAGTACAGAAACGTAAGCTTCCAGTGCGTGGGTCACTGCATCCAGACCACCGAATGCACACAGGGACTTAGGCATATCCATCACCAGGTTGGCATCAACAATCGCCATATCTGGAGTCAGAGCATAGTCAGCCAGTGGGTATTTCTGACCAGTCGCATCATCAGTTACAACAGCAAACGGAGTCACTTCTGAACCAGTACCGGAAGTGGTGGTAACCGCGATCATTTTCGCTTTTACGCCCATTTTCGGGAACTTGTAGATACGCTTACGGATGTCCATGAAGCGCAGAGCCAATTCTTCGAAGTGAGTTTCTGGGTGCTCGTACATAACCCACATGATTTTCGCAGCATCCATCGGTGAACCGCCGCCCAGCGCGATAATCACGTCTGGTTTGAAGGAGTTCGCCAGTTCTGCACCTTTACGTACTACGGACAGAGTTGGATCAGCTTCTACTTCGAAGAATACTTCAGTTTCAACGCCAGCTGCTTTCAGAACAGAAGTGATCTGGTCTGCATAGCCGTTGTTGAACAGGAAACGGTCGGTAACGATCATCGCACGTTTGTGACCATCAGTAATCACTTCGTCCAGCGCGATTGGCAGGGAGCCACGGCGGAAGTAGATAGATTTCGGAAGTTTATGCCACAACATGTTCTCAGCTCGCTTAGCAACGGTTTTCTTGTTGATCAGGTGCTTAGGACCCACGTTCTCAGAGATAGAGTTACCACCCCATGAGCCACAACCCAGAGTCAGGGAAGGCGCGAGTTTGAAGTTGTACAGGTCACCGATACCACCCTGAGAAGCAGGGGTGTTGATCAGGATACGTGCAGTTTTCATTTTGTCGCCGAAGTGCTTAACGCGCTCTGGCTGGTTGTCCTGGTCTGTGTACAGGCAAGAGGTGTGGCCGATGCCGCCCATCTCAACCAGTTTCTCAGCTTTAACAACTGCATCTTCGAAGCTCTTAGCACGGTACATAGCCAGAGTTGGAGACAGTTTTTCGTGAGCGAATGGCTCAGATTCGTCAACAACGCTAACTTCACCAATCAGAATCTTGGTGTCAGCCGGTACTGTGAAGCCTGCCAGTTCAGCAATTTTAGTTGCTGGCTGACCAACGATAGCTGCGTTCAGTGCGCCGTTTTTCAGAATGATGTCCTGAACAGCTTTCAGCTCTTTACCCTGCAGCATGTAGCCGCCGTGGGATGCAAAACGTTCGCGCACTGCGTTATAAGCAGAGTCAACAACGATAACTGATTGCTCGGAAGCACAGATTACGCCGTTATCGAAGGTTTTAGACATCAGGATAGAAGCAACAACACGTTTGATGTCGGCAGTTTCGTCAACAACAACAGGGGTGTTACCTGCGCCTACGCCGATTGCTGGTTTACCGGAGCTGTATGCTGCTTTAACCATGCCTGGGCCACCAGTTGCCAGAATCATGTTGATATCTGGGTGGTGCATCAGTGCGTTAGACAGTTCGACAGATGGCTGGTCAATCCAACCGATCAGATCTTTAGGTGCACCAGCAGCGATCGCAGCTTGCAGAACGATGTCTGC
>NZ_LR722662.1 GCF_902500225.1 Buttiauxella massiliensis
TGGTCAGGGAGTCGGTAGAAATCTACAATACCCGGCGTCCGCATCTGTCGTTAAAATACAAAACGCCCGATGAAGTTCATCAGGCATTTTAAGGCTGAAAAGTGTCAACCTATATCAGGACTAGTCAATGCCATCAAGCATCCCACATTGTAATATTTATTAAACAACCAGCCATTTACCCTCCCCTGCCCACGCACTACACTAAGGCCTGCTTTTTATCTGAGGTGGTAATGAACGATTACAAAATGACGCCCGTCGAGTTACGTGCGACGTGGGGTTTAGGCACGGTATTTTCACTACGCATGCTCGGCATGTTTATGGTGCTACCGGTTCTTACTACTTACGGAATGGCGCTACAGGGTGCCAGTGAAGCGCTAATTGGTATTGCCATCGGCATCTATGGTCTTGCTCAGGCTGTCTTCCAGATTCCTTTTGGACTGCTTTCAGACCGTATTGGCCGCAAACCGCTAATTATCGGCGGCTTGCTGATTTTCGTGCTTGGTAGCGTTATAGCAGCGCTGTCTGACTCTATCTGGGGCGTTATCCTTGGCCGGGCATTGCAAGGCTCAGGTGCAATTGCTGCGGCTGTAATGGCGCTGCTTTCGGATTTAACCCGCGAACAGAATCGTACCAAAGCCATGGCGTTCATCGGCGTGAGCTTCGGCGTCACTTTTGCCATCGCCATGGTACTTGGCCCAATCATCACCCATAGCCTCGGCTTAAACGCACTGTTCTGGATGATTGCCGTATTGGCAAGTTGCGGCATTTTAATCACCCTGTGGGTGGTGCCAAACACCAAAAGCCATGTGTTGAACCGCGAGTCTGGCATGGTGAAAGGCTGCTTTAGCAAAGTGCTGGCCGAACCGAAACTACTGAAGCTGAACTTCGGCATCATGTGCCTGCACATCATGCTGATGTCGACGTTTGTCGCACTCCCAGGCCAACTCGAGCAGGCGGGTTTCCCGGCGTCTGAGCATTGGAAAGTTTACCTTTGCACTATGTTGATTGCTTTTGCTTCGGTGGTGCCATTTATCATTTATGCGGAAGTAAAACGCCGTATGAAACGTGTTTTTGTGGGCTGTGTTGCATTATTGCTAATCGCTGAAATTGTTCTGTGGGGTTCCGGCCCGCACTTCTGGGAACTGGTGTTGGGTGTCCAATTGTTCTTCCTCGCCTTTAACCTAATGGAAGCTATTTTACCGTCGCTTATCAGCAAGGAATCTCCGGCAGGCTACAAAGGCACAGCGATGGGGATTTATTCCACCAGCCAGTTTTTAGGCGTAGCCATTGGCGGTTCACTGGGCGGATGGATTGACGGGTTATTTGATTCGCAGACGGTATTCTTGATGGGCGCATTGCTGGCAATGGTGTGGCTACTGGTGAGTAGCACTATGACTGAGCCGCCCTATGTGGCAAGCCTGCGAATTGAACTACCGGAATATGTGACCGCAGATGAGTCACTAAAACAGCGTTTGCTGGCTCAACATGGCGTGAGTGATGTGAATATTATCGCGCAGGAACGCAGCGCTTACGTGAAGATAGACAGTAAGCTAACGAATCGATTTGAGATTGAACAGTTGGTGAAAGGGGCATAAAGCCCCTTTAAAAATCAGTCGCGGAAGTTTTTAAACTGGAACGGTTGCCCCAAATCACCACCACGAACCAGCGCCATTGCGGCCTGTAAATCGTCGCGAGATTTGCCGGTTACACGCAGCTCTTCGCCCTGAATCTGCACCTGAACTTTGGTCTTGCTGTCTTTAATCAGCTTCACAATTTTCTTGGCGATAGTCGATTCAATGCCCTGCTTGAGCTTCGCTTCAACGCTCCAGGTTTTACCGCTGTGCACGAACTCTTCCGGCACATCAATTGAAGCCCCTTCGATACCGCGCTTAAGCAGCTTGGCACGAAGAATATCCAACAGTTGGTTGACCTGGAAGTCAGACTCGCTGGCAACTTTGATGGACTGATTTTTCTCATTCAGTTCAAATGTTGCCGGCACATTACGGAAGTCAAAACGAGTAGCAACCTCACGTTCCGCGTTTTCAATCGCGTTACGCACTTCCTGGATATCAATTTCAGACACAATGTCAAAAGATGGCATGCTTTCTTCTCCCTCTCTTTTTGTTGCGTTGCATAATACCTGCTGGGCCGCGCAAAACAACCCGTTAAAGCAGGAGAGAGCCCTGTATAATATAGATTAAGCAAAACATCTGCTGCCAGGAGGCAAAATGAAAATCACCGTGCTAGGTTGCGGTGCGCTCGGCCAACTCTGGCTGGCATCGCTTTTTAAGCAAGGACATGAAGTTCAAGGATGGCTGCGCGTGCCGCAACCTTTTTGCCATGTCAATCTGGTCGAAACCGATGGTAGCGTGTTCAACCAAACTCTTATCGCCAACGATCCTGATTTTCTCGCAAGTAGTGATTTGTTGCTGGTAACACTTAAAGCATGGCAGGTTTCTGGCGCTGTAAAAGTCCTGGTGGGAAGACTACCGGCAAACAGCCCAATTCTGCTACTCCACAACGGTATGGGGACGCTCGAAGAGTTACGCAGCATACATCAACCCATTTTACTGGGCGTCACCACGCACGCGGCACGCCGCGACGGTAATGTGATTATCCACGTCGCCAATGGCATAACGCATATTGGGCCAGGAAACGCGGCGGGCCATAATTTCAGCTATCTCGCCGATACCCTGCACAATGTGTTGCCCGAAATAGCCTGGCACGACAACATCCTGCCTGCCAGTTGGAAGAAGCTGGCGGTAAATTGCGTGATTAACCCTCTCACCGCACTCTACAATTGCTCGAATGGTGATTTACGCCAGCATCAAAATGAAGTCAGCGATATTTGCCATGAAGTCGCTATGGTAATGGAACGCGAAGGCCACCATACAACGCCTGAAGACTTGATTTATTATGTCGGCGAAGTTATCGAAAGCACAGCGGAAAACATCTCGTCGATGCTTCAGGATGTGCGGGTCGAACGCCACACCGAGATTGATTACATTACTGGTTATTTACTGCAACGCGCGCGCGCCCATGGCCTTTCAGTGCCGGTGAACAGCCGCTTGTATGAGCAAATAAAGCGTAAGGAGAATGAATATGAGCGCTCGAGCACTGGTTTGTCTGGCTCCTGGGACTGAAGAGACTGAAGCCGTCACCACCATCGATCTTCTGGTCCGTGGTGGTATTAGTGTTACCACCGCAAGCGTTGCCAGCGATGGGGATCTGACGATTACCTGTTCGCGTGGGGTAAAACTGCTGGCTGACGCGCCGCTGGTTGAAGTGGCGGACGGTGAGTTCGATATCATCGTGTTGCCGGGCGGCTTAAAAGGTGCGGAATGTTTCCGCGACAGCCCACTACTGGTTGAAACCGTGCGCCAATTCCATCTTTCGGGGCGCATCGTTGCAGCTATATGTGCTGCAGCCGGTACGGTATTGGTTCCGCATGAACTGTTCCCAATCGCCAATATGACTGGTTTTCCGGGGCTGAAAGAGACGATTCCAGAAGCACAATGGCAAGATAAACGTATGGTCTGGGATCCGCGTTTTAACCTGTTGACCAGTCAAGGGCCAGGAACAGCGATGGATTTTGCCCTGAAGATAATCCATCTGCTGGCAGGGAAAGAAAAAGCCGCTGAAGTAGCGGCTCAGGTTGTATTGCCTCCGGGTATTTTCGATTATCGGGTCTAATTTGTAAGCGCCCTAAAACCAGGGCGCTCCGCTCATGACGTTGCCATAAAACAACATCCTTCCTGCAAATTCACCCGATAGAATTATCACTACCAGCAATATCCCTGCAAATAACGGGATTTTTCTACTGCCCGCGCGGGATAATAGCCAGCCACTTACGACAAGACTTGCCAGCAACTGCCACCAGAACAACGCACTGCCGGCATCCGCGCCGGGAATTCTGTATCGCATCCACAGGGACATTGCGACCAACGTGATTCCCAGCAACAACCCAACCTTAAGAGTAGCCGGGAGATTTTGCTGAACATAATTTGCCATGACGCTGACACTGGCAAATCCGAGCAATATTGAGGTGCCAAAGAAAGCGGACGGCGTGGCGAGTGTGTTCCACAATGGGTGCAGCGTCATCTGGTAATAGATCTGAGAACTGACAAGTATTGCGCCAATGCCCAGTAAACAAACGGCCCAGTTGGCGGCTTTCATCCATACTGAATCGTTCGCAAACCAGCACATTATGAGCCACAGCGTCAGAGCGCCATTAAGCAAAATAAAGGCAACGACTTCACGACTAAGCCATGAACGCCCTATACCAGCAAAAGCCCGATAGGCTCCCAATGGCGACCCCAAATGTGCCAAAGAAGCACAGGAACCTACTACGGTTACCAGCCAAAAAGCTGATGCAATTTTACGCATTGTTAGCGTATCAAAAACCCTATCTCTCCCGACCAGGCAAAGAGTTAAAGCGATGACACCACCTATCCCCCATTGCGCCAGAACAGTAAAAAATACGAGCGGTAATTCATAAATTTCCATATAAGCCCCTTATTCATCCGCAGGAATGATCACGATATTAGGCCCACTGATCCGGTGGTCAGGGAGACGATAACGTTTCTCCAGCCTTTCCCAGGGAGTTTGATACTCCGCTCGTAGTGCCGAAATTTCGCCAAAGCGCAGTACGCCTGCAGGGCAAGACTCAACACAACGCGGTAATAAACCTTCATCTAGCCTCTCGGCACAAAGATTACATTTACTCGTTTTACCTTCATTGGGATCGAACACTGGTGCGTTATATGGACAAGCCATAATGCACATACGGCAACCGATACAGCGCTCGTGATCCTGTACTACGATGCCATCAGGACGTTTATGGTAGGTATTCGCCGGGCAAACTTTTATGCATTGAGGATCGTCACAGTGGTTACAGGACATCGTAATAAATGCCTGACTATTTGGATCATCCGTTCGACATTCCCTTACACGTCGCCAAAGCACGCCCAGAGGTGTTTCGTTTTCTGATTTACACGCCATGCTGCATGTTTTGCACCCATAGCAGTTTTTCATATCGATGAGAAAACCATATTGTTTAGCCACAGTTACGCCTCCCTTCTCACATCAACTAACGTGCTGTTACAGCAATGTCCGTTGCTTAATGGTTCCACATGATCATTCGTCACATGACTACTACTACCGCCCTGCTGTTCCCACCAACCGTTATCTAACGACACCACACCACGCTTTATATGAGTGGTTACATCCGCAATCGCCCGATGTTCGCCGCGATGGTTATAAACAACCACCCATTCACCAGCGCTGATATCGCGCGAGCGCGCATCATCGGGATGAATCATCACGTTTGGACGGTTACGTTGAACCTCGAGGATCCATTCATTCATGCCGTGGCTAGAATGAACGCTGCGGGCCAGCTTTCGCTGCACCGCCATTAGAGGATATTTTTTCGCGAGCTCAGGAGAGCCTTTTACTGACTCAGAAACCTGCTTCCAGGTGACCACTGGTGAAAAGTTTTTCTTTTGCCACTCTTCTATAAACAGATTTGCTTTGCCAGTACTGGTCCGGAATTGCCCGTCTTTGAATGGAATCCAATCGCCCTCCGTTGGGCGAACAGGCCCTTTAGCCAGCATCTCACGAGTAATACCCGAACCTTCCAGGCAAGCATCGATGTAATGCTCTATTGGCTGGTTGAACACCTCACCAAACCCAAAGCGCTCTGCGAGTCGGGCAAAAATCCAATAATCAGGTTTCGCTTCACCCGGCGGTTCCACAGCCTTTTCCATCAATTGCACGTAATGACTACGCACACCAGCCATCAGGCTAACATCTTCAAAAATGGTCGTAACTGGAAGCACCAGATCCGCATACAGCGCCGAGGAAGTCATCAAGTTGTCCGCAACCACAACAAAAGGAACGCTTTTGAAGGCTTCCCGAACCTGGTTGGTATTGGGGAGTTGGGTCATAGCTCCCATCGTCATGTTCCACCAGAACTTAACAGGATGAGGTTTCTGCTGGACAATCCATTCCCCAATTTTCGATACCGGGATTGGAGCGATTTTTTTTGCATTTGGTGCTGGTGGGATAATGGGAGAGAACTTAGCCATCTGCCTTGCGCCACCGGCATCGCAAACACCTGCACCCCGTTTACCGATATTCCCAGTGAGCAATGCCAGATAGAATTGGCTTGCAGCGACATAAGTCCCAAATTCAGTGCGCTGCGCACCGGACATATTCTGGATAATCATCGAAGGTGTTGTGCTGGCATAATCACGAGCAAGGCGCAATACCGTATGTTTAGGGATATCCGTTTCTTCTGTTACTCGTTGAACATTCCAGGGCTCTGCTTCTTGTTTTATCTGGTCAAGAACGGTGGTAAACGCGCTGCCAACTGGCAATTCGTTGCTGAAAAGAGCAGGCATTACTCCGGGTAAGTCATGACGCACAACGCTCTGACTGTGGGTATCGAAGACCAGATAGCTATCCGGATCTTCAGCTTTTTCACGCAATAATTTTTGCTGTGCGTCTACCAGATAAACTGCACCGGTATGTGCCCTCAAAAACTCCGCGTCATAACGCTTTTCATCAATGATGATTTTGATCATCCCCAAAGCCAAAGCAATGTCAGTACCCGGAACAATAGGGATCCACTCATCTGCTTTTGCCGCCGTTTCATTGAAACGAGGATCGATAACCACCATGCGTGCGCCATTGCGCTGCGCCTGACTGTAATTTTTGAAATAAGCATGCATGGTTACTGCTGGATTGTTCCCCCAGCAAAGAATGTAACGACTGTCAGCTATCGTATCGCGTGTATCTGCATAGCGTAGGCCCAGCATTGGTATCATGGCTGCGGTCACCGCTGCACAGCAAAGAGATCCCGCCTGTTTAGTTGACCCTCCCAGATAATCGAAAAAGGCTTTCCCCATATCATTCTTGATGGAGTCCATATTCCCGGCATGGGTAGTGATTAACAGCCCTTCATTGCCATGAGCCTCAATCGTGTCACGAATCTTGTTTTCGATAAGATCGAGAGCTTCATCCCAACCGATCGGTTTAAAAATCCCTTTGCCTTTCTCACCGGTACGCAAAAGTGGCTGGGTCAAACGTAGTGGGTGATATACCCATTTGGTACGGCTAATACCGCGCAGGCAACATTTCACATTGAAATCTTTGCTTGCCTCGATTTTCATCAGACGGTCTTTCCAGACAAAGGCAGTCAAATTGCAATGCAAGCACTCCATTGCACAGGTGGAGCGGTAGGTCTTGTAATCCGAGAGTTTCAGGCGCACCCGGGGTAGTGGCTCGCCGTTTGCCTGACGTAAACCCAACATACAGGGTGTAAGTGAAGCTAACCCAATAACTCCCATCCCTTTAAGTAACATTCTTCGTTGTAATCGATATTTGCTCAACGCTTCCATGAAATACCTCCTGTTTTTAATCACCATTAGTGAATCACGGTAAACCAATGGTGAACTTGAGAGATGTCAACGATCGTTTAATCCCGCAATCAAGGTTTAAGGAATGTGAAGTCGGATCGATATCAGGGGGTTTAGTGATAGACTCAGCGAAGATTGAGAACGGGATATACCATGCCAGAAACGATACAAGGTGTTAATTCAGTCGATATTGCGGTCTCCATTATGGAGTACATCGCCACTCAGCATGGCCGGGCTAGAGCAACGGATATAGCAAAAGGTTGCGGTTTATCAAAAAGCCGTCTGCATAAGTATCTTGTTTCACTTTGCCGGACGGGAATGTTGTTTCAGGATGGCAGCGGGCAGTACTGCTTGGGTGACACGATTGTGCGGCTCGCCAGCAGTGCAGCAACTCACGCCGATCCACTCTCTTTGATCAACAACTTGCTGTGCGAGTTTCGCGATCGGATGAATCTCTCAACTGGTATGGTCATTGCTCAATCGGGCAATCTTGTTCTACGCCACTATCACCGCAGTTTTCGAAATGTCGAAATTGATTTTCGCGATAATACGCCAATCCCGCTTCACTTAAGTGCTGCCGGGCAAGTGTATATGTGCTTTGGCAATTACACGCCAGCGAATGAGCGAGAACAGCAATTAATAGAAGAGACAACAAAATTGGGATACGCCGTGCGTTATAAACCTGCGCAGGGAATTCCTGGCGCGCAATCAATCGCCTGCCCGATACTGAATCGTAAAGGCAACCTATTGGCTATTGGTGTCACAATGGGATTCTTCGAAAAAGAACAGATTCCTGATATTGCACGGGAATTGAATCAAGCGTTATCGACGCTGGAGTTGTGAAAGGGTCCTCCTGTGAGAAAGACCCTTGTCGAATCATTTAAGCGCGGTAAACCTTCACGTTCTCAAAACCTTGCTCACGCAAATACAGCGCCTGCAAACGGCTCATCACACCACGGTCGCACCACAGCAGATAGTTTTTGCTCTGGTCCAAATCGCCGAATGCAGTGCTCAGTTTATAGAATGGCAGTGATGCCACTTCCACGCCTTCTGGCTTAAATGGCTTATCGTCTTGTTCATCGATAGAACGAATATCCAGCAGCACGTCATTCGGGCCAAATGCATCAACGGTTTCAACTTCCGTTACCACTTCTTTGCTCTGATTGGCAATTTCACGGATATCGATGTTGCTGGCTTCTTCAATCACGCGATCGAGGATTGAGAAGTCAAAGTTAGCTTCTTCCGCTTCAATCTTCGCCTTCACCGCTTTAACGGTTGGGCTTTTTGAAATCACACCGCAATATTCCGGCATGGTACGCGCAAAATCAGCGGTACCAATTTCACGAGCCAGATCGATGATGTGCTCTTTATCGTGAGAGATCAGCGGACGCAGAATCAGCGTATCGGAAACGTTGTCGATTAAACGCAGGTTGGTCAGCGTCTGGCTGGAAACCTGGCCCAGTGCCTCACCGGTCACCAGTGCCTGCACGCCGTAGCGTTCAGCAACACGAGAAGCTGCGCGCACAAACATACGCTTAAGCACGACGCCCATCTGGCCGTCTTCGACTTTCTCGAGGATTTCGCCAACAACAGGTTCAAAGTTGATCGCCACGAAGCGCACACGGTGGGAGCTGCCAAAGCGGTTCCACAGATAGTGAGCAACTTGTTTAACACCGATTTCGTGCGCAGCGCCACCGAGGTTAAAGAAGCAATAGTGCACGCGGCAGCCGCGACGCATCAGCATGTAGCTGGAAACCCCGGAGTCGAAACCACCGGAAATCAGCGACAGCACATCTTCTTGCGTACCAATCGGGAAGCCGCCGATGCCTTCGTAACGGCCTTTCACCAGCAGCAGGCGATCGTTTTCGATTTCCAGATTCACGGTCACTTCTGGCTTAGTCAGTTTTACGCGCGCGGATTCAATATGCTGATTCAGGCCGCCGCCGACATAGCGTTCAACTTCAATCGAGCTAAACTCATGCTTACCACGACGTTTCACACGCACACAGAAGGTTTTGCCTTCCAGTTGCTCGCGATAAAGTTCCAGCGCCTGTTCGAAGATATTGTGCAAATCGGTAAACGGCACATCTTCAACTTCAAGAATGTGGTGAATACCGGGAATGC
This sequence comes from Buttiauxella massiliensis, assembly GCF_902500225.1. Lineage (GTDB taxonomy): Bacteria > Pseudomonadota > Gammaproteobacteria > Enterobacterales > Enterobacteriaceae > Buttiauxella > Buttiauxella massiliensis. The sequence continues at coordinate 9,543 of NZ_LR722662.1, forward strand.
GGGTCAATGCTTCACGAATGGCAATACGCTGATTTTCATCTTTAGCGCGAACTTCAATGTTGTCCCAGTGGCGTACAACCGCCAGATCTTCATCGTAGTGTTTTAAAACGTTGCGAATGTTCCCAGTGAGCATCTTAATAAAGCGTATGCGCACAGATTGACTCTTGATTGTGATTTCCGGGAACAATTTAATGATAAACTTCATGGCGGCTTAGGTTCGATTCGTTGATGAGCCGTGCACGATGGCTATGAATCATGCGGGCTGAAAGACTTAAGAATTGCAACGGCAATAAGCGCCGCTACATCCGAGGCGCAAAAGTATATCACTAACAGCTTGCCATGGCGTTACACAAATGACTCCGCTACCATGGTGGGGTCGCAAAAATTATTAGAGTCAGACATTCACTATGCCGAAAAAAACCGAAGTCCCGGCCAGTTTTGAAACTGCGCTTGTGGAGCTTGAGCAGATTGTTACTCGTCTTGAAAGCGGAGATTTAGCGCTCGAAGAGGCGTTAAATGAATTTGAACGTGGGGTGCAGCTTGCGCGCCAGGGTCAAGTAAAACTGCAACAAGCAGAGCAACGCGTACAAATCCTGCTAAACGATAGCGAAGACGCCCCACTCAAGCCTTTTACCCCGGATATCGAGTAAATGGATTTTAACCATCAGTTGCAGGCCCACGCCGAGCGGGCCAACGATGCGCTGCTGCGTTTTCTGGCACCGCTACCGTTTCAGAACACTCCTCTGGTTGAGGCAATGCACTATGGCGCACTATTTGGTGGCAAGAGACTGCGCCCTTTCCTGGTTTATGCGACCGGGGAAATGTTCGGCATAGCGCAAGAGACGCTGGATGCACCTGCTGCGGCAATCGAATGTATCCATGCTTATTCATTGATTCATGATGATTTACCCGCCATGGACGACGACGATTTACGTCGTGGGCAACCGACTTGCCACATTAAATTCGGTGAAGCCAGCGCCATTTTGGCCGGAGATGCCCTACAAACGCTGGCGTTCTCTATACTCAGTGATGCCCCGATGCACGGCGTTGCTATTGCTGACCGACTGGCAATGGTGAAAGAGCTGGCACATGCCAGCGGTGTTGCGGGCATGTGCGGTGGGCAAGCGTTAGATCTGGAAGCCGAAGGCAAGCATGTCGATTTGCAAAGCCTTGAGCGTATTCATCGCCACAAAACCGGCGCGTTAATTCGTGCGGCGGTTCGCCTGGGCGCATTGAGTGCCGGGGATGCAGGCCGTAACGCCCTGCCATTGCTTGACCGTTATGCGGAAAGCATCGGCCTGGCGTTTCAGGTTCAGGACGATATTCTCGATGTCATCGGCGATACCGCGACACTGGGTAAACGCCAGGGCGCTGACCAACAGTTGGGTAAAAGTACTTATCCGGCCTTGTTGGGGCTTGAAAATGCCAAAGCTAAAGCTTGGGATCTCTACCAGGATTCTCTCCGGGCGTTGGAAGGCCTGGCTCACCAGTCTTTAGACACTACCGCACTGGAAGCGTTAGCGAGCTATATAATCCAACGTGATAAATAATTATTAACTTACCCTTTGGCATTCGGGCGCAGGCTTGAAGGATGAAGAGTAAACACCACGATGAGTTTCTAATGAGTTTTGATATTGCCAAATACCCGACCCTCGCACTGGTGGAATCAGCCCCTGAGCTACGCCTGTTGCCAAAAGATAGCTTACCGAAACTGTGTGACGAGCTGCGTCGTTACCTGCTCGATAGCGTAAGCCGTTCCAGTGGGCACTTTGCCTCTGGCCTTGGCACGGTCGAACTGACCGTAGCGCTTCACTACGTGTACAACACTCCGTTCGACCAGTTAATCTGGGATGTCGGTCATCAGGCTTATCCGCATAAAATCATTACGGGTCGTCGTGACAAAATTGGCACTATCCGCCAGAAAGGTGGTTTGCATCCGTTCCCGTGGCGCGCCGAAAGCGAATATGACGTATTGAGCGTGGGGCACTCTTCAACCTCAATCAGCGCAGGAATTGGTATTGCCGTTGCCGCAGGAAAAGAAGGCAAAGACCGCCGCACAGTTTGTGTGATTGGCGATGGCGCAATCACTGCGGGTATGGCGTTTGAAGCGATGAACCATGCCGGTGATATTCGCCCGAACATGTTGGTGATTCTTAACGACAACGAAATGTCGATTTCCGAGAACGTCGGCGCGCTGAACAACCACCTGGCGCAACTGCTTTCCGGCAAACTCTATTCCTCGCTGCGTGAAGGTGGCAAGAAAGTTTTCTCCGGCGTACCGCCGATTAAAGAACTGCTCAAACGTACCGAAGAACACCTGAAAGGCATGGTGGTTCCAGGAACGCTGTTTGAAGAACTCGGCTTTAACTACATTGGCCCGGTCGACGGGCACGATGTGGTCGGGCTTGTGAACACGCTCAAAAACATGCGCGACCTGAACGGCCCGCAATTCCTGCACATCATGACCAAAAAAGGTCGTGGTTATGCGCCTGCGGAAAAAGACCCGATCAGCTTCCATGCGGTGCCTAAATTTGACCCGCAAAGCGGCACGCTACCGAAAGCGTCTGGCGGCCTGCCGAGCTATTCGAAAATCTTCGGTAACTGGCTGTGTGAAACCGCCGCGCATGACGACAAGCTGATGGCGGTCACGCCAGCGATGCGTGAAGGTTCGGGTATGGTGGAGTTTTCACGCCAGTATCCGTCACAATATTTTGATGTCGCAATCGCCGAGCAACACGCCGTCACGTTCGCCGCAGGCCTGGCGATTGGCGGTTATAAGCCAGTGGTCGCGATTTATTCGACCTTCCTGCAACGCGCTTACGACCAGGTGATTCACGACGTCGCTATCCAGAAACTACCGGTGTTATTTGCTATCGACCGCGCAGGCATCGTCGGCGCTGACGGGCAAACTCACCAGGGTGCGTTTGATATCTCCTTCCTGCGCTGCATTCCAGAAATGGTCATCATGACACCAAGTGATGAAAACGAATGCCGCCAGATGCTGCATACCGGCTATCACTACAACGATGGCCCATCTGCTGTGCGTTATCCGCGTGGCAACGGCACAGGAGCTGAGTTGCAGCCGCTGGAATCCTTGCCAATCGGTAAAGGCGTGAAGAAACGTGAAGGTGAAAAAATCGCCCTGCTGAACTTCGGCACTTTGTTGCCAGAAGCTGAAGCGGTTGCGCAATCACTAAATGCAACGCTCGTCGATATGCGTTTTGTGAAACCGCTGGATGAAGCACTGATTCTTGAACTGGCCGCCAGCCACGAATCATTAGTGACTATTGAAGAGAATGCCATTATCGGTGGTGCAGGTAGCGGCGTGAATGAAGTGCTGATGGCAAACCGTAAAGTGGTTCCGGTTCTCAATCTCGGTCTGCCGGATTACTTTATCCCGCAGGGCACCCAGGAAGAAGCGCGTGCGGCTATCGGCCTGGATGCTCCAGGCATAGAAGCGAAGATTCGCGACTGGCTTAAATAATCCCCTGCTCCACTCCTGCTATGCTTAAAGAACCTGAATAGCCGGAGTGGAAGCATGCAATACAACACGTTAGGAAAAACAGACCTCAAGGTTTCCCGTCTTTGCCTGGGTTGTATGACCTTTGGTGAGCCAGACCGTGGCAATCACGCCTGGACGCTTCCCGAAGAGAGCAGCCGCCTCATCATCAAACACGCCATCGATAACGGCATTAATTTCTTTGATACCGCCAATAGCTATTCCGACGGTAGCAGCGAAGAGATTGTCGGGCGCGCTCTTAAAGATTTCATGCGTCGCGAAGATGTGGTTCTCGCCACCAAAGTCTATTTCCCGGTGGGTGATCTAACCGAAGGTCTTTCCCGTGCGCAGATACTGCGTTCAATCGACGACAGCCTGCGCCGCCTCGGAACCGATTACGTCGATCTCCTACAAATCCACCGCTGGGACTACAACACGCCCATTGAAGAGACGCTTGAAGCGCTCAATGACGTGGTGAAAGCGGGTAAGGCGCGTTATATCGGTGCGTCGTCGATGCACTGTTCGCAACTCGCACAGGCGCTGGCCTTGCAGGATCAACACGGCTGGGCGCGTTTCGCTACCATGCAGGATCACTACAATCTGATCTATCGTGAAGAAGAGCTGGATATGCTGCCGCTATGCTACGAGCAAGGGATCGCAGTGATCCCGTGGAGCCCACTGGCGCGAGGCAAACTCACCCGTCCCTGGGGCGATACTACCGCACGTTCAGTATCCGATGAAGTGGGTAAAAACCTGTACGACGGCAGTAAAGACAACGATGCGATGATTGCCGAACGACTGGCAAATGTGGCTGACGATAAAGGCGTGTCGCGGGCGCAAGTTGCGCTGGCGTGGCTACTGAGTAAACCGGGCATTGCAGCACCGATTATTGGCGTTTCTCGTGAGCATCAACTGGATGATTTGCTTGGCGCGGTAGATTTAACGCTGAAGCCGGAAGAGATTGCCGAGCTGGAAACGGTTTATCAGCCGCATGAAAGGGCTGGATTTAAGTAAAAAAATGGGCGGGTAACAGTAGTTATCCGCCCATTTCACATCAGAACAACCCAATCGGCCAGTGGTGCCCAATCAGGTAAATAATCCCCGCGGAGAAAACGCCCGCGACAATATCATCCACCATAATCCCCATTCCGCCGTGAACGTTACGGTCGAACCAACGGATTGGCCATGGTTTCCAGATATCGAGAATACGGAACACCACAAACCCTGCGGCTACCCAGCGCCAGTCGTTGATGGGCAGCGCCATCAGCGTAATCCACATGCCGATGAACTCATCCCACACGATACTGCCGTGGTCATGAACGCCCATGTCGCGTGCGGTCTGGTGGCAAAGATAAACGCCGATACAAATACCGAGCATAATGACCATGGAGTAAACCTGCCACGGCAGGAAGGTCATCAGGTACCAGAACGGGATCGCTGCAAGCGACCCCGCCGTTCCCGGCATAATCGGGCTTAAGCCACTACCAAAACCGGTAGCCAGTAAATGCCAGGGATTGCTGAGCTTGAGACGGCTTTTTGCCACATCTTTAGAGCGACGCAAAGTGGTCATATCCTTTTAAGTTCAACGTTACAGGTTTGCCGTTCTGCAAGAATTGTAGCCCTTCGGACTCAGGCCCAACCTGGCCGATGCAAGTAAATGGAATCCCAAGATTGCCAATGGCAACATCCAGCGCACCACGGTTAAGTTCCGGCACGGTAAAGCACAGCTCGTAATCTTCACCGCCAGAAAGCGCCCATTGCAGGGCCTGCTCGGCGCTGACGTTTGCTTTTACGGCGTCCGAATATGGCAGAGTGTCGAGATCGATACGCGCTCCGCATTCGCTGGCTTTAAGGATATGACCCAAATCGGAAATTAGCCCGTCTGAAAGATCAATCGCGCTGCTCGCTAAATCACGTAATGCCTGACCATGAAGGATTCGCGGCGTCGGTCGCAAATGGCGTTTTTTCAGATACGCAGATTGCGTAGCATCTTTAACGGCTAAACGATCCTGCAAAATAGCCAGACCTGCCGCGCTATCGCCAGGTGTGCCGGTGACATAAATCCAGTCGCCAGGGCGCGCTCCGCTACGTTTAAGCGCACGCCCCACCGGCACCAGGCCGTGGATACCCAGCGTCATCGCGAGCGGACCACGGGTGGTATCACCGCCGATGAGCTGCATATCGTAGTATTCGAGTTGTTCAAACAGACTATCGCTGAAGGCTTCAAGCCAGCTTTCATCGACTTCAGGAAGGGTAATAGCCAGCGTCAGCCAGGCCGGATCGGCGCCCATAGCAGCCAAATCGCTTAGATTAACCGCCAGAGCTTTGTAGCCCAAATCGCGAGGATCGATATCCGGCAGGAAGTGGATACCTGAGACAAGCGTATCGGTGCTTATCGCTAAAAGTTGCTTCTCGGCTACCGTCAGCAATGCACAATCATCGCCGATTCCGGTTTCCACATCGCGACGGGAACTGCTTACGCGATCAAAATAACGGGCAATTAAGGAAAACTCACCGCATGCCATTCGTTACGCCTCTGAATATACCCGTCATTCTGCAAGCTGCGGGGTTGTTCGCTGCAACTCGAATACTAACGGATATAGAATAAAAAAAGGCCGGGTATTCAATATTCTTTAGGCTACAGCGTTGTTAGCTGTAGCTCAAAAACTCATGAATAATCACCGGCCAGAAGATTACTTTTTGCGGGGACGAATCTGTGGAGCAGCCTTATCAAGCACACCATTTACGAACTTGTGGCTGTCTTCGGCACCGAAGGTTTTCGCAAGATCGATGGCTTCGTTGATTGCCACTTTGTATGGCACGTCATCACGTTTAGACAGTTCAAACAGTGCGATACGCAGGACCGCTTTTTCTACCTGGCCCAACTCTTCGAGTTGACGGGACAGGTAAGGCTTCATGAGCCCATCCAGATACGCGCTGTTAGTAGCCACCCCGATCAACAGCTCGCGGAAGTAGACAACGTCAACGTCTTTGACGTCCTGTTCCGCCAGGAACTGGTATTCGACATCAGCGATGTCATTTCGAGATAACTGCCAGGAGTATAGCGCCTGAACGGCACACTCACGGGCACGGCGACGAGCAGCAGGTTTCACAGATTTCCCCTTACAAAAAATCAGGCCTTGATGGCTTTCAATACATTAATCATTTCAAGCGCGGTCAGTGCAGCTTCTGCACCCTTGTTACCGGCTTTTGTGCCAGCGCGTTCGATGGCTTGTTCAATACTTTCGGTGGTCAGCACGCCAAAGGCGACTGGAATACCACTTTCCTGCGCAACATGTGCCAGGCCATTGCTGGCACCACCAGCAACATATTCAAAGTGAGCTGTGCCGCCACGGATAACCGTACCCAGCGCAATCACCGCGTCATAATTACCGGTTTTCGCCAGTGCATCTGCCGCCAGTGGCAACTCATAAGCACCCGGAACCCAGACCACGGTGATATTTTCATCCTTAACCTGGCCGATACGTTTCAGGGCGTCAAGCGCACCATCCAGCAGGCTGTCATTGATGAAGTTGTTAAAACGCGCGATGGTGATGGCGACGCGAGCGTCTGGAGTAGCAACGGCTGCTTCAATGATGTTCATATTCTTCCTTTACGGTTCTGTTTAGCCCCGTTAGGGGGGCGGATTTTATCATAAACTTTTCGTGCCCGCTTACGTTTTACTAGCGACTGTATCGCGGCGTCAAATGCAGGCACAAATCAGGGCCGACCTGGCGGACTTCACTAAAGCTAAATTCTGGCGCATCGGCTAATTTTTCAAGCCCTGGCAGGTTACATAAGCCACGTGCGTCGTTACCTAATAATTTCGGCGCTACATACACAATCAACTCATCAACCAGACCGGCTTGAAGTAATGCCCCACCAAGTGTTGCGCCCGCTTCCACCCAAATGGAATTCACCTGGCGTTTGCCCAGTAACATCATCATGACGACCAAATCGAGATGACCGTTATGCTCTGGCACGATAAATTGCTCAACACCATCAGGCCATATTTGCTCATCCGCTTTACAACGTGCAAGCCAGGTTTCACCTGCCTGAGCGACAATTTTGTGTTGCGGCGTCACGAGATTTTCACGATCGAGAATAATGCGCGTTGGCTGGCGTAAGTTTTCTTCGGCGTAAACTGCCTGAGTCGCGCTGTCTAATTCATTCCAACGCACAGTTAAAGACGGATCGTCAGCCAACACCGTTGCACTGCTGCTTAGAATCGATGCACTTTGCGCACGCAAGCGCTGCACATCACGGCGTGACGCAGGGGAAGTGATCCACTGACTTTCACCACATGCCATTGCGGTGCGTCCGTCCAGCGACGCGCCGAGTTTAAGTTGGATATATGGAAAGCCAGTGCGCATACGTTTCAGGAAGCCACGATTAATTACCTCAGCCTCGTTCATCATCAAACCATGGCTGACTTCAATGCCAGCTTCTTTCAGGCGATACAAACCACGCCCGGCAACTTGTGGATTCGGGTCTTGCATCGCGGCAACCACACGCGAAACACCAGCCGCAATTAACGCATCGCAGCATGGAGGTGTGCGACCGTGGTGACTGCAAGGCTCCAGCGTGACATACGCTGTTGCACCTTGTGCTTTGTCACCCGCCATCCGCAATGCGTGAACTTCTGCATGAGGTTCGCCGGCACGAAAATGGAAACCTTCACCGACGATTTCGCCATCTTTGGCGATCACGCAACCGACATTTGGGTTCGGCATGGTCGTAAAACGGCCACGCTTTGCCAATTGCAACGCGCGAGCCATAAACTTTTCATCAAGCGACATCAGCATTAATCCTGTAAACGGGCAATTTCTTCGCCAAATTCGCGGATATCTTCAAAGCTGCGATAAACTGAAGCAAAGCGGATATACGCCACTTTATCGAGTTTCTTAAGCTGTTCCATAACCAGATTGCCGATCATTTTGCTGGGTACTTCACGCTCGCCCGTGCCACGCAATTGGGATTTGATATGGTTTACTGCCATTTCAACGTCGTCAGAGCTCACTGGGCGTTTTTCCAGTGCTTTTAGAATACCGCTACGTAGCTTGTCTTCATTAAACGGTTCGCGAACATCATTACTTTTCACGACACGTGGCATCACTAGTTCCGCCACTTCAAAAGTCGTGAAGCGTTCATGACAAACCAGGCATTGACGGCGGCGACGCACGGATGACCCTTCGCCGACAAGCCGGGAATCAATCACTTTGGTGTCTACTGCGAAACAGAATGGGCAATGCATGGCGCGTCCTGAAGGATTATTTAAATGAACAATAGTTTACCGCGAAGTAGCGGGAGTACAAAGGTAACGCCACATCATCCCAACAAATATGACTTTTCATGAGCGACAAGCTACGCTTAAAACAGGACAGAACTTCAAGGAAAAATTAGATATGACAAAGAGTTACCTAAGAATCCTCCTGGTTACCAGCCTGGTGAGTCTCAGCGCCTGTGCCCAACAAACTGAAGTGCGCCAAATGAAGAGTGAAGTAGGCTCATTGAATAAAGAAATGACAAAGCTCACTGACCAGACAATCAAGTTGACGCAACAAAATGCGCTGAATGCGAAATCAACGACTGGCGTCTACTTGTTACCAGGTTCTAAAACCCCGGCACGCCTGAATAGTCAGTTAGGCAATTTGCAAATGTCACTGAGCAGCATGACTCCAGAAGCAAATGGCACCCGCGCGATGCTCGTTATCAAAGGCGAGTCTCACGATCCTCTGCCCGCTTTTACCGGCAAGGTAGAATGGGGACAAATTCAGGGCTCCACGGATAACTACCAGGAAGTGAACCTCCAGTCGCAGCAATTCAGTGCGCCAGCTAGCGTGTTAGCACCGAGCGATGTCAGTATCCCATTGTTGCTTTCAGGTCTTTCGCCGGAACAATTAGGTTTTGTGAGAATTCACGATATACAACCAGTCGACCCTTCTCAGGCACTACCAGCCCAATAATTGATAATTGCCTTCGCGCTTGCGGGGGTAACCCTCAGTAACATCTGCGTTTTTTGTTACAACTAAACAAATGAAACACGATCAGCGCCTTTCACTTCAGTGAATAAATCTAGTGATCTTAATCACATATATCTGTAACAGCGGACCAGCTATTTGCTTAAATTTCAGAAGCAGGTAGAATCTCGCCCGTTTTTAATGTGCGCAATTGAGAACGCAATCGATTACGTACTTAACGATAATGTGAAATGAAACATATTTTTGTGAGCAGGGATTTCTATAATAGGCGCGTCAATAAAAAGCCAAGTTAATGGTTGATGACCTTAGGTGATAAAACACCTCCTGCCCTCACGGGATCCATGTAAAAAACAGTGGCATATAAAATGAAAAAAATTATTTTGGCGGCTAGCACCGTCCTGGCGCTTTCAAGCTCTTTCACGGCTCAGGCTGAAGAAACAAAAAATACCGAATACCTCTCTGATTGGTGGCACCAAAGCGTTAACGTTGTGGGCAGCTACCACACCCGTTTCGGACCACAAATCCGTAACGATACCTACCTGGAATATGAAGCTTTCGCTAAGAAAGACTGGTTCGACTTCTATGGTTACATGGATGCACCAGTATTCTTCGGTGGTAACACTGACGCGAAAGGTATCTGGAACCACGGTTCTCCGCTGTTTATGGAAATCGAACCGCGTTTCTCTATCGACAAACTGACTGGCACTGACCTGAGCTTCGGTCCGTTCAAAGAGTGGTATGTTGCAAACAACTATATCTACGATATGGGTCGCAACAAAGATGGCCGCCAGAGCACCTGGTATATGGGTCTGGGTACCGACATCGATACTGGCCTGCCAATGAGCCTGTCCATGAACGTGTACGCGAAATACCAATGGCAGAACTATGGCGCATCCAACGAAAACGAGTGGGATGGCTACCGCTTCAAAGTGAAATACTTTGTACCGATTACTTCCCTGTGGGGTGGTAACCTGAGCTACATCGGTTTCACCAACTTCGACTGGGGTTCAGATCTGGGCGATGACAATTTCCTCGACCAGAAAGGCAAACAAGCTCGCACCAGCAACTCTATCGCTTCCAGCCATGTTCTTTCTCTGAACTACGATCACTTCCACTATGCAGTTGTTGCCCGTTACTGGCATAACGGTGGCCAGTGGAATGATGACGCAGATCTTAGCTTTATGAATGAGAACGTGCGCTCTACCGGTTGGGGTGGTTACTTAGTGGTTGGTTACAACTTCTAATAGCTGTCTGAATCTTTAAAAAGCCGATCCGCTAATTGCCGGTCGGCTTTTTTGTTTCTGGAATAGAACCTTCAATTTGCTGCAACTCAATAAAATGGTTTAGAGAACGGTCGGAACGCTCTGAGAAGTACAATCCTGTAGTTTTGACCGACAAGCAGCGATCCAGATCCACTCGAAAACTCCGATAAACTAGTCCCTCCTGACAGCATACTGTCAGCAGACTTTTATACTGGCGAAAAAAAACCGCAGCACCATGGCCGCGGTTTTTGATATCAGCAAATACCCTGACTATTAAGGCAGAATCGACGGTTGATCCGCACCTTCTTTCTCTACTTTCTGCTGCAACATGTGCTCACGCTTCATGCCCAGTTTCAACGCCAGTGCAGACGCCACGTAGATAGAAGAAACAGTACCGATAGAAACACCAATAAGCATGGTCAGTGAGAAGCCTTTCAGCATCGCACCACCAAACAGATAGAGCATCAGAATCACGACTAAGGTAGTACCGGATGTAATCAACGTACGATGCAGTGTCTGCGTCAAAGAAACGTTGAAGATTTCGTAAGGTGTTCCGCGACGAATCTTACGGAAGTTTTCACGAATACGGTCAGATACTACGATACTGTCATTCAGTGAGTAACCGATAACCGACATCAAAGATGCAACGATTGTCAGGTCAATCTCAATGTGGAATAACGACAACACACCCAGCGTAATCACCACGTCGTGCATCAACGCGATAACCACACCCGCAGCCAGACGCCACTCAAAGCGGAAGCCTACATAAACCAGAATAGAGATCAGTGCCGCTAACAGCGCCAGAGCACCATTCTGCGCCAAATCCGCACCCACGCTTGGGCCGACGAATTCGATGCGTTTTACACCGGCATTCTGGTTAGTCGCTTCGTTAATCACCTGAACAACTTTGCTGCCCAGCACTTGCCCGCCGGTTTCCCCTTGAGCAGGTGGCATACGCACCATAATATCGCGGCTGCTACCAAAGTTCTGAACCAGCGGCTCAGCAAAGCCAGCCTTCTGTAGTGCTTCGCGCATCTGGTCTAAATCCGCTGGTTTTTCCAGCGAGATTTCGATAACCGTACCGCCAGTGAAATCCAGACCCCAGTTAAAACCTTTCACGCCGATAATCACGACAGAAAGGATTAGCAGGAAACCGGAGATACCGAAAGCCCAGAAATCCCAGCGCATAAAGTCATGGACTCTACGGCCGTAGTTCAATTGTTCAACAGTATATTCCTGTGCCACAACGCACTCCTCAGATAGACAGCTTGTTGACGCGTTTGCCGCCGTACAACAGGTTTACGATGGCACGGGTACCGACGATAGCAGTAAACATGGACGTCGCCACACCAATACCGGTCGTGATCGCAAAGCCTTTAATTGCCCCGGTGCCTACGGCATACAGGATGATGACCTTGATAAGCGTCGTAATGTTGGCATCGAAAATAGAGCTGAACGCGCCCTGGTAGCCCTCGTGGATAGCCTGTTGTACCGAACGTCCGTTACTAAGTTCTTCCTTAATACGTTCGTTTATCAGTACGTTGGCATCGACGGCGACGGCAAGGGTTAACACGATCCCCGCAATCCCTGGCATGGTGAGCGTTGCCCCTGGCAGCAGGGACATAATCCCAACAATCATTACCAGGTTAACCAACAGTGCAGAGGTCGCAATCAGGCCAAACTTCTTATAGAAGAACAGCATAAAGATGATTGAAACGGCCAGACCTGCCAGACACGCTTCCAGACCTTGCTTGATGTTTTCCATACCCAAAGTTGGGCCGATGGTACGTTCTTCAACAATCTGAATTGGCGCAATCAGAGCACCCGCACGCAACAGCAGAGAAAGCTGGCGAGCTTCATTTGGATTGCTAATACCGGTGATACGGAAGCTGTTACCCAGACGCGACTGAATGTTCGCCACGTTAATAACTTCTTCTTGTTTCGCCAGAATTGCACGACCTGTGGAATCTTTCTTACCGCTGTCTTTGTACTCCACAAACAGGGTTGCCATCGGTTTACCGATGTTGTCCTTGGTGAAGTTAGACATGATGTTACCGCCAGCGCTATCAAGTGAAATATTCACCTGTGCCTGGTTGTATTCATCGGTGCTGGAAGTGGAGTCGGTGATATGGTCACCGGTCAGAATCACACGTTTGTACAGGACAACCGGTTGACCTTCACGGGTCTGTTTCACTTCGGAATCACCCGGTACACGGCCAGAAGCCGCAGCGGAAGCATCCACATTAGTGTTGACCAGACGGAATTCAAGCGTTGCAGTCGCGCCAAGAATCTCTTTCGCACGCGCAGTATCCTGAATACCTGGCAGTTCAACGACAATACGATCCGCACCCTGACGCTGTACCAATGGTTCAGCAACACCCAGTTGGTTTACACGGTTACGCAGGATATTGATGTTCTGTTGAACGGCATACTCACGCGCTTCACTCAGGCGAGCATCTGTCATTACAGCGCGCATTGCGTTGCTGCCTTGAGCAGAAATCACCAGATCACGATGGCGTGGAGTTAAATAGGAGATAGCTTGATCACGCGTTTGGCTGTCACGGAAAACAACATTGACGCCATAGTTATCGGCTTTACGCACGTTGGTGTACGCAATGCTCTTATCGCGAAGATCGCTACGCAGGTTATCGATGGTTTGTTCCTGCAACTTGCTCAGCGCGGTATCCATGTCCACTTCCATCAGGAAGTGCACGCCACCACGTAGATCAAGACCGAGTTTCATCGGTTCTGCGGAAATAGCTGATAACCAGCGAGGAGTGGCCGCAGCTAAGTTAAGTGCCACAACGTACTTATCGCCAAGGACGCTCATCAGAGCCTCACGAGCACGAAGCTGTGTATCAGTGGTGTCAAAGCGTGCAAGAATTGCACCCTCTTCCAGGGCCACAGACTTAGCGGGGATTTTTTCTGCGTTTAAGGTGTTCTGGACCTGGATCAGCGTTTGCTCACTGGCGGCGACGCCGCGCGCGCCAGTGATCTGAACTGCCGGATCCTCACCATATAGGTTGGGAAGTGCGTATAGCAGACCGACGATAAACACGACGATCAGCATGATGTACTTCCACAAAGGATAGCGGTTTAGCACGGTAGTTCCCTTAGGGAAAAACGAATATTACAGCGCCTTCATAGTGCCTTTCGGCAGAACGGCAGCTACGAAATCACGCTTGATAACCACTTCAGTGGTGTCGTTTAACGCGATAGAGATATAGCCAGTTTCAGCTACTTTCACTACGCGACCAACCAGACCACCAGTAGTCAGCACTTCATCCCCTTTAGAGATGGAGTCCATCAGCTTTTTATGCTCTTTGGTACGTTTTTGCTGTGGGCGCAAGATCATGAAATAGAAGATCAGACCAAATACCACCAGCATAAGAATCAAAGAGTACGGGCTACCCTGCGCCGGAGCACCTGTTGCAGCAACCGCATCAGAAATGATAAAGCTCATTAAAAATCCCTCATTATTAAATTAATCAACGTTCAAAGGTGGAACTGGTTTACCGATTCGCTCGTAAAAATCACTTACGAACTGCTCTAATTTACCCTCTTCAATGGCCTTGCGTAAACCTGCCATTAAACGCTGGTAATAGCGCAAGTTATGAATCGTGTTGAGGCGTGCACCGAGTATTTCGTTGCAACGGTCAAGATGATACAAGTAGGCACGTGAATAATTGCGACACGTATAGCAATCACACTCAGCATCCAGCGTCGAAGTGTCATCTTTATGCTTCGCATTACGGATTTTCACCACGCCATCAGTGACGAAGAGATGACCATTACGTGCGTTACGGGTTGGCATCACGCAGTCGAACATATCAATACCGCGACGAACACCTTCAACCAAGTCTTCCGGTTTCCCTACGCCCATCAGGTAACGTGGCTTATCAGCAGGAATTTGCGGACAAACATGTTCCAGAATACGGTGCATGTCTTCCTTCGGTTCACCTACAGCCAGGCCGCCGACAGCGTAGCCATCAAAGCCAATCTCTACCAGACCTTTTACCGAGATATCTCGTAAATCTTCGTAAACACTGCCCTGAATAATGCCGAACAGCGCATTTTTATTCTCAAGAGAATCAAAGCGATCGCGACTACGCTGTGCCCAACGCAAAGACATCTCCATTGAACGCTTAGCGTAATCCCAGTCAGCTGGATACGGGGTACATTCATCGAAGATCATTACGATATCGGAGCCGAGATCGTATTGAATTTCCATCGATTTTTCTGGATCGAGGAAAATTGCATCGCCGTTGATTGGGTTGCGGAAGTGCACACCAGCTTCGGTAATCTTCCGGATGTCACCAAGGCTAAAGACCTGAAAACCGCCGGAGTCAGTCAGAATTGGGCCTTTCCACTGCATAAAGTCATGTAAGTCGCCGTGCAACTTCATGATTTCCTGGCCTGGACGCAACCACAGGTGGAAGGTGTTACCCAGAATAATTTGCGCGCCAGTGGCTTCAACTTCTTCCGGCGTCATCCCTTTCACGGTGCCGTAAGTACCAACAGGCATGAACGCAGGCGTTTCTACAACGCCACGGTCGAACACCAGGCGGCCACGACGAGCGCGTCCGTCGGTAGTATTTAATTCAAATTTCACATTTCCTCCAGCATCAGAGAAACAGTCTGATGGTTAAGACAAAACGCCGTCGGAGTAACCGGCGGCGTAGAATTTAGTGATTACGCGCCTGGGCGCTCATCAATAGCCTGCGGATTGTACGTGATGAACATGGCATCCCCGTAACTAAAAAAGCGATATTCGGAACTTACGGCTTCTTTATAGGCGTTCATGGTGTTTTTATAACCAGCAAACGCAGAAACCAGCATGATCAGAGTCGATTCCGGCAGGTGGAAATTGGTCACCAGCGCATCAATCACTTTGTATTGATAACCTGGGTAGATGAAAATTTGTGTATCGCCAAAGAAAGGTTCGATCAGGTCATTTTTTGCGGCCTGTGCCGCGCTTTCTAACGAACGAACTGATGTCGTGCCAACCGCGATAACGCGATTACCACGTGCTTTACAGGCTAATACGGCATCAACAACATCTTGTGGCACTTCCGCATATTCGGAATGCATGATGTGGTCTTCGATGCTATCAACGCGCACTGGCTGGAATGTCCCGGCCCCTACGTGCAGCGTGACAAACGCTTGTTCAATACCCTTGCTGCGCAGTGCTTCCAGTAACGGCTCATCAAAGTGCAGACCCGCAGTCGGAGCCGCAACCGCACCTGGTTTCTGGCTATATACCGTCTGGTACAGCTCGCGGTCAGACTCTTCATCCGGACGGTCAATATACGGTGGCAACGGCATATGGCCGATACTGTTTAAAATATCGAGCACGCTGCGCTCGTCCTCAAACTGCACTTCGAACAGCGCATCGTGGCGCGCAACCATCGTGGCATGTACGCTTTCATCATCGCCCAACAACAACTCAGCGCCCGGTTTCGGTGCTTTAGAGGCACGGATATGCGCCAGAATGCGTTTGTCATCAAGCATGCGCTCGACCAGCACTTCAATCTTACCGCCGCTCGCTTTACGGCCAAAAAGGCGCGCCGGGATTACGCGGGTATTGTTAAAGACCAGCAAATCTCCAGGGTTGAGCTTACCGAGCAAATCGGTGAAAGTGCCATGCGTTAAATTACCCGTCGGCCCTTCCAGCGACAGCAAACGACACCCACTACGCTGTGCTTGTGGATAATGAGCAATCAAGGATTCAGGTAATTCAAAGGAAAAATCGGCAACGCGCATGGTTTAGAACTCAAGACTTAAAAAGTGGCGCTACAGTCTAGTGCCAGGGGACTTTCCCTGCAAGGAATAAGCCGCCCTTACGCTATTTACGAATAAGGTTACTATGAATTTTCTCGCCCATTTACATCTCGCAAGCCTTGCTGACAGCTCACTTCTGGGTAATTTGCTGGCTGATTTCGTACGTGGCAACCCGGATGAAAGTTTTCCAGGCGATGTGGTGGCAGGCATCCGAATGCACCGTCGTGTGGATGTTCTGACCGACGGTTTACCGGAAGTGGCGATTGCACGTCAATGGTTCCGCCCTGAAACGCGCCGTGTCGCACCGATTACGCTGGATGTTATGTGGGATCATTTCGTTTCACGCCATTGGCAAACGCTAAGCCCGAATATCCCACTACCAGAGTTTATCTCCAGCGCCCGCGCCAATATTGAACCGTTCTTATCGGACACCCCACCACGCTTTATCAATCTGAATCAATATCTGTGGGAAGAGCGCTGGATGGAGCGTTATAGTGATATGGCATTTATTGCTAATGTTCTCAATGGCATGGCTAGCCGTAGACCAAAACTAGATGCTTTGCGAGCTTCCTGGCAAGATCTTGATGCTCACTATGATGAACTTGAAGAGCTGTTCTGGCAGTTTTACCCGCGCATGATGGCGATGGCCGAGCAAAAGAATTTGTAGCCTGTCGCAGCCTCACGATTAAATTCTTGCCCTTTTACAAAAAAGGGCTATTTTGGATCGCCGCTGTGCCAATATTCATTTTTTGATAGGTAAATCCTATCTGATTAATCGGCGCAGTGTGCTTGAGTTAGAGGGATTGCCACCCCTATACTCCCCCCCGTTGCGTTAACACTCACTTTAACAAAATTAACAGGAGTACATATGGTCCTGGTTACTCGTCCAGCCCCTGACTTTACAGCTGCAGCCGTTCTTGGTAGCGGTGAAATCGTTGAAAACTTCAACTTCAAAGCACACACCAATGGTAAAACCACCGTTGTGTTCTTCTGGCCAATGGACTTCACTTTCGTTTGCCCGTCTGAGCTGATTGCTTTTGACAAGCGTTACGAAGAATTCCAGAAACGTGGCGTAGAAGTCGTTGGTGTATCTTTTGACTCCGAGTTCGTTCACAACGCATGGCGTAAAACCCCTGTTGAAAACGGCGGCATCGGTGAAGTGAAATACGCGATGGTTGCTGACATTAAGCGTGAAATTCAGAAAGCTTATGGCATCGAACATCCAGACGCAGGCGTTGCGCTGCGTGGTTCTTTCCTGATCGATAAAGCCGGTATCGTGCGTCACCAGGTTGTTAACGACCTGCCGCTGGGCCGTAACGTTGATGAAATGCTGCGTATGGTTGATGCGCTGCAATTCCACGAAGAGCACGGCGAAGTGTGCCCAGCTCAGTGGGAAAAAGGGAAAGAAGGCATGAACGCGTCTCCAGACGGCGTTGCTAAATACCTGAGCGAAAACGTTTCTAGCCTGTAATAGCTAAACGTTTTTGACAACAAAGGCCGCGCAAGCGGCCTTTTTTATTGCCTTTAAATTGCGCCTAAAACGCAAAACACGAACATCCCATCACGCCCCAGAAAGCACCTTCATCAGAAACCTGAATTGTCGATTTACGCGCTGCGTCATGTTGATGACCATGCACATTACAACTGCCACAACACTGATGAACCTGCGCCGTCATACCCACTTTTGCCGCAGCGGGCGGGTCAGCGCGATAATGCCCCGGAACGTTAACCACCGGCGACCATTCTGGCAGCACAGGAATCGACGGCGGTGCCAGTGGCGTAAACATGCCAGCGGCGTAAACCACTTTGCCATCCACCAGCGTCAGCACCGATTCGATGCCTTTGATTTCTTCTTCCGTCACCTTGAAATAATCTTTTGAAAGGACGACTAAATCGGCAAGCTGCCCGGCTTTAATGCGCCCTTTCTTGCCTTGTTCGCTGGAAAACCATGCACTGCCCGCCGTCCATAGCTCAAGCGCCACGTCACGCGACAGGCGATTGTTATCGTCGTACATTTGCATTCCGCCGACGGTGCGCCCCGAAACCAGCCAGTACAGCGCCGTCCACGGGTTATAGCTGGCGACGCGTGTGGCATCCGTCCCCAGGCCGACAGGTAATTCTGCCGCCAGCATTTTGGCAATCGGCGGAGTTTGTTTTACAGCTTCCGTTCCGTATCGCGCGGCATAATATTCCCCCTGAAACGCCATGCGATGCTGTACGGCAATCCCACCACCCAGCGCCTTTACGCGCTCAATGTTCTTCTCGCTGATTGTTTCCGCGTGGTCAAACAGCCAGTGCAAACCGTTAAAAGGAATATCGTGATCCACCTTCTCAAACACATCCAACATGCGGCTGATGGACTCGTTGTAGGTCGCGTGTAGACGGAACGGCCAGCGATGCTCAACCAGATGGCGCACCACACGTTCCAGTTCTTGCTCCATGCCGTCGGGCAAATCTGGGCGCGGCTGCAAGAAATCCTCAAAATCAGCGGCGGAAAACACCAGCATTTCACCCGCGCCGTTCGCACGATAGAAATCCGTTCCCTGCCCCGGTTTGAGCATATCCGTCCATTTTTCAAAATCTTCCAGCTCATGCTGTGGGCGCTGGGTAAACAGGTTGTAGGCAATGCGCACCGTCATCTGTTTTTGCGCGTGAAGCTGGTCGATAATCTGGTAATCCTCCGGGTAATTCTGGAACCCGCCCCCGGCATCAATCGCGCTGGTGATGCCCAGCCGGTTGAGTTCGCGCATAAACTGGCGCGTGGAATTGACCTGCATTTCCAGCGGAAGTTTTGGCCCTTTCGCCAGCGTCGAGTACAAAATCATCGCATTCGGTTTGGCTATCAACATTCCGGTTGGGTTGCCATTGCGGTCGCGCATGATTTCACCGCCCGGCGGATTTTGCGTCTCTTTGGTGTAACCCACCGCTCTAAGTGCCGCCTGGTTTAGCAGTGCACGGTCGTAAAGATGCAGCACAAAAACGGGCGTATCTGGAGCCGCCTCGTTGAGTTCTTCAAGCGTTGGCATACGGCGCTCAGCAAACTGAAACTCAGTCCACCCTCCAACCACACGTACCCACTGCGGCGAAGGGGTACGCAAAGCCTGCTCTTTTAGCATCCGCAGTGCATCCGCAAGAGATGGCACACCTTCCCAACGCAGTTCCAGGTTGTAATTGAGCCCACCACGAATAAGGTGCAAATGTGAGTCATTAAGGCCGGGTATTACCGTATGGCCTTGAAGATCAACTCGCTGTGTTTCCCCACTCGCAAAGCTCATCACCCACGACTCATTTCCTACTGCGATAATTTTGCCGTCTTTGATAGCCACCGCTTCAGCCAGCGGCGCTTCGCTATCGAGCGTGTGAAACTGCCCGTTGGTGAGAATTAGTGAAGCAGATTGCGACATAACCTGTTCTCCTCGGTGAAACGTTATTTTTTCAGCCAGCCCGCAAACAGACGCGTCATAATGGGCATCCACAGCCATACCACCAGCGCGACGACCAGCGCATCGTTGATAAAGTGCAGTAACAGCGAGCCGTGCATAGAGGGAAAAATCAGCGCAGTGATTCGCGGAACGATATTGGTGCTGGGGAAAATCACGGCCAGCGTTATCAGAAATTGCTTCCACTGTGCCGGACGGTTGATCGTTGGTGTTTCCGGGGTGAACCAAAATGCATTTTCGGTGCGCACTTCCAGATGATCGTCCTGGCTGAGGATCGGTTTGATCTCATCAACCAACGCTTCACGCTCAGCCGATTTCGTCCAGGTGGTGAGATTTTCTAGCGTGTCGAAGCGGATAACGATGTTGTACACATCATTTCCAGCCGTGGGGCGAATAACATGCACGCCGCGATGACCTGGATAACGAGCGGCTGCAGGCATGATTTTCTCAAGCCACTGCTCATAACGCGCGGCCTGCCCCGCTTTAAGGGCGTGAGTAATCACCAGCGTAACCGTGTTGTTGTCCGCCATAGATCAGGCTTTCCGTTCCGGCGCACCATGAACCATGGTGTAGGCGTAATCGACCCCAATGCCATACGCGCCGCTGTGCTCGCGTACCAGATCCATCACCGCATCGTAAGTGTCGCGTCGCGCCCAATCGCGTTGGTATTCCAGCAATACTTGCTGCCAGGTCACTGGCACCGCACCCGCCTGCACCATACGATCGATTGAGCGCTCGTGCGCATCCACCGACGTGCCGCCTGAGGTATCAGTCACTACGTAAACCTCGAAGCCCTCTTTTAGTGCCATTAGCGCCGGGAATGTCAGGCATACTTCGGTCCACAGCGCAGAGATAATCAGCTTCTTGCGCCCGGTCGCTTTCACCGCTGCAACAAAAGCAGCATCTTCCCAGGAGTTCATTGAGGTGCGTTCGATTGGGGTTATTTCAGGATGAACAGCCAGCAGTTCGGGCCAGATGTAACCGCTGAAGCTTTTAGTTTCGACCGAGGTATAAATGGTAGGAACGTTAAAGATCTTGCCCGCTTTTGCCAGTGCTACCGTGTTGTTTTTCAAAACTTGGCGGTCAATATTGGCGACGCCAAAAGACATTTGTGGCTGATGGTCGATAAAAATCAGAGTGGAGTTGTTCGGGTCGATCAGTTCACGTATAGACATAAAGTTTTCCTTAAATTTCATCTGATTGATTAGGGAGATAGTCCAAGCGGCTGCCTCCCAAACGGTATGAGATCTGGAAATGTCTAACTTAAGGGGATCTTATTGAAGGGAACGAAAACTAAGAATAGCACCGGTTTTCCCCTTCGCTCGGCAAAAGGGAAACCGGTTTCAGGGTACCTAATTACGCCACACTGAAACTGAAACCGCAGGCAGCAACAGTTCGCAGTTTTCAAACGTCGCTTCACCTTCCAGCTGCGTCCAGACTTTGTCGTTTAACAGCGGTTCCCACGGCAGCGTGAGCGCCGTTTGTTCACCACGGTTGAGCGCCACCAGTACGCGCTCGCCCTGGTAAACACGCACAAAGACCACCACGTCGCCTTCGGCGTAAATCACCTGACAGCCGCCGTGGCGCAAAGCACGGCTTTTGTGGCGCAATTTGCCAAGGCGCTGGTAAAGCGCCAGCAAATCCTGATCCTGCCGATCGGGGTCCCATGGGAATGGCTTGCGGCAGAACGGGTCGTTATTACCATCCAGACCGACTTCATCGCCGTAGTAAACACAAGGCACACCAGGCCAGCAATACAGCCACACTACAGCCAGCGGCAATCGCGCAACATCCTTACCGAGGATCGACTTGAAACGTGCAGTGTCATGACTATCAAGCTGGTTAAACATGCGCAATTGCTGCTGCTGAGAAAGCCCCGCACGATATTCATCCATCCAGGCCATACATGTTTGTGCGTCGATATGCTGCGGATCGTAAGAAATATCGGTGTTAGCGAGGAATCCCCAAATTGGGAAAGTAAATCCGCGATAGTTCATCGCCGCATCTTCGGCATCAGTCTGCAACCACTGGCGCGCATCGCCAAAATGCTCACCCAAAATATAGGCTTCGGGATTGGTTTCTTTCGCCGCTTTGGTGATACCGCTGACGTGCAGCAAATTGTTTTTTGCCCCGCCCGCTTCACCAAGCATATGCACCACATCAAGCCGCCAGCCGTCGATACCCCACGGTTCACGCAGCCAGTGGCGCACAACGCTGTCTTCGCCCTGGTAAATTTCATCAACTAGCGTGGCAGATTGATAATCGAGCTTTGGCAAACTGGAGTACCCAAGCCAGTCGAGCGCATGCCCCTCCTGGTTATAGCTGTAAAAATCACGCCATGGAGATTGTGGATTGTGGCTCGCCCCCTCTCCATGAGTTTGCTGCCTGTCAAACCACTGATGCGTATCACCACTGTGGTTAAATACCCCATCGAGCATCAGGCGCATACCGTATTTCTGAGTATTTTTACGCAAACGTAAAAAAGCGTGATCGCCGCCGAACTGCACATCTACGTGGCGATAATCCTGAGTATCGTATTTATGTACGCTCGGCGCGGTAAAGATCGGATTGAGATACAGCGCGGTGACACCCAGCTTTTTCAGGTACGGCAGGTTTTCGCTAATCCCATCCAGATCGCCGCCATAAAATGTCGATCCGCCGGCATCTCCACTGAGCGGTTCGTCCCAATTGCGCAAAACAATGTCGCGTTTTGCCGCATGGTGATAATAAACCTGATCCTGCTCGGGCGAGCGTTGCTCACTACGCGCAAAACGATCGGGGAAAATTTGATAGAAGATCTGATCTTGTACCCATTGCGGGCCGTCATCCGGAAGATCAACCGCAAACTGCTCAAGCCTTGCAGGTGGAATTGATCTCAAACCTTGCGGTGTTAGCCAGCGCTGTTTATCCAACCACAGCAGCTTGAAGCTGTAGCGTCGGCGCGGCTGCCCTTCGGTTAGATCAATCACGCCGCGCCATGCCACCACTCCCTCTTCGGGAGCCACTTTTTGGCGCGTCATCTGTATTGAGGTTTCTTCATTATCCTTTTCGTAACGCAGAACTACACGCTGCGGTAAATCATCGCCAGAAACCCACAGCGTGATATACAACTTGTCTTTACGTGTTTGTATGAAAGGGGGCACCGGAAGGTGCCATGCATTCAACATAATCGTATCCCCAGAAAATTTATTGCCGCCACCTTGCCACAGCGTAGTTGGCTATCACTCATCGTTGCTATTTTTATTGGGGGATGAAAGCGGGGGATGAGAAATTGAGCCGTTTGCTTAATAAGTTAGCGCTACCTATAGTGAGAATATTCTCACCGTTCAGGAGACCGTTATGTCTATCGTCCGAAATATTACGCTGCTTCTTTGCGTGGTCTGGTCTGCCAATTCTCTGGCAAATTCGGCTTACGAATCTCTGCAGTTTGGCAAATATAAACAGCAAATTATCAGTGACTTGAAGAAGACTTGCCACCCGCAGAAGAAGACATCTGATGAGGTTTGGGCGAATAAAATCCTCTCTAACGAGGATAACAAAGCCTATATCCGTGATGCGAGGATTGCGCTTGAGCGCAATAACGAGAAAAACTACTGGGATGCAATAAGTAAAGTGGAATGCCCGGAGATGTAAGCAAGAAGGTGGATGTCGCTTTCGCTAGTCCACCTGACAACGGTGATTATACTCCGTTGCTGCTTTCGCTTGCGGCGAGTATCTGGCGGCGTTTGAATAGCCAACCGACCAACAGCAAAACTATCCACACACAGCCAACATACAGTGAAATGCGGGTGTCCGGGTGCCAGCCGATAAGCGCGATAATAAACACCAGGAACACTAGCCCGACTGCTGTAGTTGCAACGCCGCCCGGTACCGGGAATTTCAGCGCCTTTGTTTGTTCTGGTGAGAGTTTGCGGCGGAAAGCAATCTGCGACAGCAAAATCATAATCCACACCCACACGGTGGCAAAGGTTGCCAGCGACGCAATCACCAGGAATACATTTTCTGGAATTAGGTAATTTAACACTACCGCCAGCAACAACGCGAAACACATCACTAAAACCGTCACCCAAGGGATGCCGTTACGTGAGGTTTTAGCGAAGACTTTCGGCGCGCTGCCCTGCTCCGCCATGCCGTGTAACATGCGACCCACGCCAAATACATCGCTGTTAATCGCAGAAAGTGAAGCGGTGATCACCACAAAGTTCAGAATGCCTGCCGCAGCCGTTATCCCCATATGCTGGAAAGTCAGCACGAACGGGCTACCTTCCGTCCCTACCTGGTTCCACGGGTAAATCGACATGATGACAAACAGCGTGCCCACATAGAACACCAGAATGCGTAGAGGAACAGAGTTGATCGCACGTGGAATCGACTTCTGCGGGTCTTTCGCTTCACCAGCAGTAATACCAATGATTTCAATACCGCCGTAAGCAAACATCACCATCTGCAACGACATAATCATGCCTATCCAGCCATTGCTGAAGAAGCCGCCATTGCTCCATAAGTTATGAATACCTGTTGGCTTGCCGCCGTTACCAATACCCCACACGATGATGCCAATGCCGGCAGCAATCATGATAATGATGGTGGCAACCTTGAAGAATGAGAACCAGAACTCCAGCTCGCCGAACACCTTCACGCTCATCAGGTTAATGGCACAAATAATCAGCACCACGCTCAATACCCAGACCCAATGGGGCACCGCGGGGAACCAGAGACCCATATAGATACCGAAGGCGGTAACATCCGCAATCGCTACTATCAGGATTTCAAAACAGTAGGTCCAGCCAGTGATATATCCGGCTAATGGGCCAAGGTTGTCTTGCGCATAACGTGAGAATGAACTGGCTGAAGGGTTATGAACCGACATCTCGCCGAGTGCACGCATAATGATATATGCCGCCACCCCGCCAATGATGTAAGCCAGCAATACACTTGGGCCAGCCATTTTAATTGCGTCTGCCGAGCCATAAAACAGCCCGGTGCCAATTGCCGAACCCAACGCCATAAAGCGTATGTGCCGGGTACTCAAGCCGCGCTTGAGTTTATTAGCGTTTTCCATTGATTCCATACCTGCTTAACAATAAAAAAAAACCACGGAGCTAAGCCCCGTGGTTGAACATAATTTTAATTTTTAGTGGGCGGCGGATGCCACCTGTCGCCCTGCGGCACGGTCCCAAATAATGGCAATAACCACCATGATGACCGTTGGTGCTAGCCATGCCAACCCTTGATCAGCAAGCGGCAAACGCGCCGTCCACGCTGGTAAAATATCACTGATTGCCGAAGCTTTAATCCCATCAAGGATACCGAACAAGGTACTGATGAGCATCGCCGGAGCGATAACGCGAGTTGAATTATGCCACCACGGACGGGTGAAACTCAGTACCACCAGCGCAATACACGGTGGGTAAATCGCCGTCAGCACGGGAATCGAAATCTGAATCAAATGGCTCAGGCCGAGGTTAGAAACCACCATCGAGAACAGGCCAAGGATAAACACCAGCGAGCGGTAAGAAAGCGGCAGATACTGGCTGAAGAACTCAGCACACGCACAAGTCAGGCCAATCGCCGTTACCATACACGCGAGGAAAATCAGCGCGGCAAGGAAGAAGCTACCGGCACCACCGAAGGTATGAGCAACATACGCATGCAGAATTGCGGCACCGTTCGCGTTTTGATCGCTAACCAGCGATGCGCTGTCAGAACCCAGACGGAACAGAGCAAGGTAAATCAGCGTTAAACCAACACCTGCAATCAGGCCAGCCCAGATTGTATAGCGCGTCAGCAAGCGAGATTCCGTAACGCCACGTGAACGCGCTGCGTTAACAATGACAATCCCGAAGACCAAAGATGCCAGCGTATCCATGGTCAGATAACCATTGACGAAGCCGTTAGAAAACGCCGCATGTTGGTACGCTTCCGTCGCGGTGCTGATACCGCCTGCAGGCCACAGAATCGCGCCGACTGACAACGCCAATAACGCGACAATTTTTACCGGAGCCAGCACGTGACCGACTGTGTCCAGCAATTTGCCCGGATACAAAGAGATGGCCATAACAATGGCAAAATAAACCAGGCTGTAGATAAACAGAGCAAGTTCACTGCTGCCAACCAGCGGCGCAATCCCCACTTCGAAGGAGACAGTCGCTGTACGAGGTGTCGCAAACAGCGGACCAACGGCCAGATAACAAACGGTGGCCAACAGCACACCAGCACGGCGGCCAATTGGCGAGCTCAGGCTATCAATACCACCACCAACGCGGGCGATAGCGACAATAGTCAGAACGGGCAGGCCAACTGCTGTGACCAGAAAGCCAAGGGAGGCAATCCAAACGTGTTCACCAGCCTGTAACCCCACCATTGGCGGGAAAATGATATTGCCTGCTCCAACAAACAGCGCAAAGGTCATAAAGCCCAGTGCGAGGATGTCACGAGATTTCAAATGATGGGTCATAAAATTTTGCAGCCTGTGGATGTGTGGTGTTGTTTGAAAGTATTCAAATTTCTATGTCTGGAAACTCAGCATAAAACCGGCAATCAGGAGTTACGACAGCGGAAAATCCTTTCCGGGATCGGTGGAGAAGAATAGTTGTTTGAATTACCACTCAAATCCAGTCGGTCTACTAATTACAGGGGCGCAATTAAAACGCTTATAGCGTTTGAAGGCAAGAAGGGATCCTAAAACCAGATTGATATCCTTAAATTAGCCAGGAAGTTAGAGGATAAGTTTATCCATCAGAAAATATCATGGTCGTTTGTGCGGTCAAATTATAACCGATCGAGGATTATTGATTTACATCTGAGCAAAAAAAACACAGACCAGAAAACTGGCCTGTGGAAAGTTTTTTTGACACTACGAGAGCAAACTACTCTGCCTGAACCACTTTTTCGTTAACGATAAGACGCTCAGGCAGTACAAAGGAAAAGGTGGTTCCTTTACCCAGTTGGCTTTCAATATGCAGACGTGCGTCGTGGTGGCTCAAAGCATGTTTCACTATCGCCAGTCCCAGCCCACTGCCACCGGTTTGCCGTGAACGCGCTTTATCCACGCGGTAGAAACGCTCGGTCAGGCGCGGAATGTGTTCTGCTGAAATGCCCGGCCCCGTGTCTGCAACACTAAAACACGCCCCGCCCGCCGCCCGTTTCCAGCTCACCGTAATATGCGTGCCATCTGGCGTATGGTTGACTGCGTTGTACACGAGGTTCGAAATCGCACTGCGCAGTTGCTCTTCGTTACCAAACACTTTTAAAGCCGGATCAATATCAAACTGTAACGTCTGTCTTTGTTGGCTGAGAGTCTGCGCTTCGCGCTCCACCACACGCAACATCAGTGGAACATCAATCTTTTCATTGAGCACCATCGCAGGTGCTGCTTCAATTTTTGATAGCGTGAGAAGCTGCTTAACCAGCCCTTCCATACGTGAAGTTTGTTCGCGCATCGTGCCCAGCGCTTTCTCGCGCAGCGGGCCTTCAAGGGTTTGATCCTGCATCATCTCCAGATAACCTTGCAGCACCGTTAACGGCGTACGCAGTTCATGGCTGACGTTGGCAAAGAAGTTGCGACGCGCTCCTTCAAGCTGGTGCATCTGAGTCACATCACGCGCCACCAGCAGCCACTGTTCGTCGCTATAAGGCATTACGCGAAATTCCAGATGACGGCCATTATTGAGTACGAGTGTCAGCGGGCGAGCAAAATCTTTCTGCGACAAATAGCGGGTAAATTCAGGGTAACGCAGCAAGTTCAGGATGTTCTGCCCGTTATCATCCGGCCAGCGCAAGCCCAGCAATTGTTGAGCCAGGCCGTTACACCAAAAAATCGTCCCTTCTTCGGTGGTGAGCACAACCGCATCGGGCAATGATTCTGCACCGCTACGAAAGCGCTTAATCAAATTGCCTAATTCTTTACGGCGCTTTTTATTACGCAGTTGCATCTGGTGAAGGCCGTACAACAGCGGGTCCCAACTCCCCCGCCCCGGCGGTGGCGTCATGCTGCGATCAACCCACAACCACCACGACAGACGCAGCAGATTCCAGAAATGCCAAACCAGCAGCCCAGTGACTGCCAGTAATAAAAACCAGGGTAAATGGCCAAAAATAAGGCCTAAAATGACGGCCGGTATACAACAGAGCACCAGCTCCAGTACCAGCCTTTTCCATGACAACCGTTCCAGCACGCGTCACTCTCCTGATAAGGAATTAAAAGCGGGTTGAGAACCGATAACCCGTACCGCGTACTGTTTGTACCATTCTGTCATGCCCACTATGTTCGAGCGCTTTGCGTAACCGCCGAATATGTACGTCCACCGTTCGGTCTTCGACATACACATTGGTGCCCCATACATGGTTTAGCAATTGTTCACGGCTATACACCCGCTCCGGGTGTGTCATAAAGAAGTGCAGTAGCTTAAATTCTGTTGGCCCCATATCCAATGGGTTTTCCCCGGTCATCACGCGATGCGACGACGGGTCGAGAATAAGCCCCTGCATATCGATCACTTCTTCTACTGCCATCGGAGAGATACGGCGCATCACAGCTTTAATACGCGCCACCAACTCTTTCGGAGAAAACGGCTTAGTAATATAGTCATCGGCCCCAACTTCGAGACCTCGCACACGGTCTTCTTCTTCCCCACGCGCAGTCAGCATCATCACCGGTATATCACGCGTCATAGCTTCACGTTTCAGGTGCTTAATAAACTGAATACCGGAGCCGCCTGGCAGCATCCAGTCCAGCAGAATCAGGTCGGGGAAAGGTTCGATAAGCAAGTTCACTGCACTGTCATAATCTTCCGCTTCAACTGGCTGAAAACCGTTTTGCTCAAGCACAAAACTGACCATCTCGCGGATTGGAGCTTCATCTTCTACGACCAGAATGCGTTTCGCCATGATTTGTCTTGTCCAGGGAATAATTATTGTTGTTTCAATGCGGTGCCATTATGCGTCAGATTTATGACAGATTTATGAAAAAAATGACCGTTCAGCAACCCATCAATTTCATTTATGACACAGAGACATATGCCGTTTTTTACCTTGTCCCCTTATAATCGGGACTTCATTGTTAAGCCACCGGACAGGTCATGCGCATAATTCACACATCAGACTGGCATCTTGGTCAAAATTTTTATACCAAAAGTCGCGGTCCTGAGCACCAGGCTTTTCTTGAATGGCTGCTCAAAGCTGCCGTTGAAAATGATGTGGATGCCATAATCGTCGCGGGTGATATTTTTGATACCGGCTCGCCACCAAGCTATGCGCGAGAACTCTACAACCGTTTTGTGGTGCAGCTCCAGGCGACGGGATGCTCGCTCGTGGTGCTGGCTGGAAACCATGATTCAGTGGCGACGCTCAACGAATCCCGCGAGCTTATGGCCTGCCTGAACACATATGTGATTGCCAGTGCCCGCCATGATGCCAGCCAGCAAGCTATCGTTCTTAATACCAAAAGCGGCAAGGCGGGTGCGATTCTCTGTCCAATCCCATTTTTGCGCCCACGCGATATTCAAAACAGCCAGGCGGGGCTGTCCGGCCATGAAAAACAGCGTTCTTTAATGGAAGCCATTAGCGAACATTATCAGCAGTGTTATCGCGCAGCCTGCGATTTGCGCGCTGACGCGAAGCTGCCGATTATCGCCACCGGGCATTTAACGACCGTCGGCGTGACAAAAAGCGATGCAGTACGTGACATCTATATTGGCACGCTTGATGCCTTCCCGGCGCAGCATTTCCCGGATGCCGATTACATAGCGCTTGGCCATATTCATCGTGCGCAATTAATTGGCGGCACCGAACATATCCGTTACAGCGGTTCACCTATTCCGCTAAGTTTTGACGAAACCGGCAAGACCAAGAGCGTTTATCTGGTTGAGTTTGCCGAGGGTAAACTTCATGAGGTCACCCCACTGACTGTTCCTGTTAGCCAGCAGTTAGCGGTCATTAAAGGTTCGCTGTCTGAAATTGAACAGCAACTAGAACAGTGGCGCGATGCCCCCGCAGAACCCAAAGTGTGGCTGGATATCGAAATCGCCACCGATGAATACCTGCATGATATGCAACGCCATATCCAGCAAATCACCGAAACGCTGCCAGTAGAAGTGGTGTTGCTGCGCCGTAGCCGTGAGCAGCGTGAACGCGTAATCGCCCAGCAGCATAAAGAAACCCTGAGTGAACTCACCGTTGAGGAAGTTTTTGAGCGCCGCCTGGTTCAGGAAGAGACCACGGAAGAGCGTGCACAGCGTTTGCGCACACTGTTTGCTCAAACCGTTGCCAGTCTGCATGACACGGAGGAACAGGCATGAAAATCCTTAGCCTGCGGTTAAAAAACCTCAACTCCCTGAAAGGGGAATGGAAAATTGATTTCACCAGCGAACCTTTTGCCAGCAACGGATTGTTTGCTATCACCGGGCCAACCGGTGCCGGGAAAACCACCTTGCTGGATGCGATTTGCCTGGCGCTTTACCACAAGACTCCGCGCCTCAATACCGTCTCGCAGTCGCAAAATGATCTGATGACACGCGATACAGCCGAATGTCTGGCAGAAGTGGAGTTTGAAGTTAAAGGTGTTGCCTACCGTGCTTTCTGGAGCCAGAACCGGGCGCGCAACGCGGTAAACGGCAATCTACAAGCCCCGCGTGTCGAGCTGGCAGAAGTGGAAAGTGGCAAGATTGTCGCCGATAAAGTGAAAGATAAGCTCGATATCACGGCAAAACTGACTGGGCTGGATTACGACCGTTTCACCCGCTCAATGATGTTGTCTCAGGGGCAGTTCGCCGCATTTTTAAATGCCGATGCCAATGACCGTGCCTCGCTGCTCGAAGAACTGACCGGCACTGAAATTTACGGCACCGTTTCTGCGGCCGTTTTTGAAAATCATAAAAATGTGCGCAGCCAACTTGAGAACCTGCAAGCCCAGGCTGCTGGTGTAGCGTTATTGAGCGAAGAGCAGCGCCAGCAGCTTGCTGAGAGTTTGCAGGCACTTACTACTGAAGAAAAAGTACAGCTTGCAGAACAACTTAAACTCCAGCAACACCAGCAGTGGCTCGGCCTGCTTTCACAGCTCACACAGAAGCATACACAGACCCAACAGGCCTTGAATGCTGCAACCCTCGCAATAACAGAGGCGGCACCGCAGTTAGAAAAACTCACCCGAGCGCAACCCGCAGAAAAACTGCGCCCGGACTGGAAACGGTTACAGGAATTACAAACCACTCTACAAGCCACGCGCATTAAAACTGAGGAAGTGAACACTCGCTTACTTCAGACAAAGGCACGCCGCCAGCAGACCCGGCTCGCAGCAGCAAGCCAGGCTGCAAAACTGACTGAAGATAATACTCAGCTTCAGGATTGGCTGAAAACCCACGGACATTTTCGCTTGTGGGGTGCAGAACTGGCAGGCTGGCGCATGGCTTTCGGCCAGCAACAGCGTGATGCCACTCAGCTACAAACTTTGCTACGAGATATAGACGCCAGCCAGAAAAAACTCGCTCTGCTGCCCGTCATTGAATTGTCTCTTAGCGCAGATGAAGTTAGTGCTCATTTACAGACGACGATTGCCGCACGCCCTCAGCGCCAGAGGCTTGCAACGCTTCAACCGCAGCTCTCCTCATTACTCAAGCGCAAAGCTCTTCAGCAACAAGAGCTCGCCATTCTTGAGAAACAGATTACCGAGGGCGATGCGCAGCTGGTGCTTAAACGCCAGCAATATAAAGAACGCCACCAGCATGAGCGTGATTTGGAGAAACTCTGCGAACGTGAAAAGCTTATTGTCAGCCTGGAAGCTGAACGCGCCCTTTTGCAGCCTGAGCAACCCTGCCCATTGTGCGGCTCCACGCAACACCCGGCGGTCGCTGATTACCAGGCGATACAACCAGGTGAAAACCAGCAGCGCCTGGATAAATTAAAACTGGAAGTGGCAAGCCTTGCAGAAGCGGGCTTTGCGATGAAAGGTCAGCTTGATACACAGCGTAAACAACGTGAAAACCTGATTCATACCATCAAGACCCTGGATGAAGAGGAAAATGAGCTACGTGCTCACTGGCAACAACTGTGTGCCAACCTGCAATTGGTGCTGGCACCCGAAGATGATATTCAGCACTGGCTCGAAAGTGAGGAGCAGCGCGAACAACAGCTGCATCAGCTTAGCCAGCGCATTGTGCTGGAAGAACAGCTAACTCAGGCGAAAGTCCAGCATCGTAAACTTGCCGATGAAATTGCAACCCAACGCGATGCGTTGAACACCGCCCTGGAAAATGTTGGCCTGCAACATCCCGCTCACGGTGAAGAAAATAACTGGCTGGCACAGAGACAGCAGGAATCGCAACTCTGGCAGCAACGCAGTGAACAGTTACCGCGTTTGCAGCAACAACTGGCGACCCTTGAGAGTGTGTTAAATGCCTTTGTTGATGATGGCACCCTGCCAGCGTTGCTATCCGAAAGCGAACAAATCGCAGCATTACAAAACTGGCACTCGTTGCACAGCGATTGCATCGCACTAGAGAGCCAATGGCAAACACTGCAACAGCAACTGCAACAAGAAGAAACCCGTGTTGCTCAGGCAAACACACAATTCCTGAGTGCGCTTGCCGCAAGTCCCTTTGCCGACGTGGAATCATTCCAGGCGGCTTTGCTGGATGAAAATGAACGCCAGATGCTTGAGCAGAAAAAGCAGCAGCTTGAGCAACAACACCAGCAGCAAACCGTGCTCTGCCAGCAGGCTGAGAAAGCGCTAGCGGAGCATATTGCGGCTCGCCCGCAAGCGCTGGCGGAAGATACACAGCTGAGCGAGCTGCAAGAACAGCTGGCTCAATGCAACCAACAACTGCGCGAGAACACCACTCAGCAAGGGCAAATTCAGCAACAGTTACAACATGACGTGGAAAACCGTCAGCGCCAACAAGGGCTGATGCAGGCAATTGTTGAGTGCCAGCAACAAGTTGAAGACTGGGGTTATCTCAATGCGTTGATTGGCTCAAAAGAAGGCGACAAATTCCGTAAGTTTGCCCAAGGGCTGACGCTCGACAACCTGGTATGGCTTGCCAACAACCAGCTCAACCGACTGCACGGTCGCTATTTGCTACAACGAAAAGACAGCGAAGCGCTGGAATTACAAGTGGTGGATACCTGGCAGGCTGATGCGGTGCGTGACACGCGTACACTTTCTGGTGGCGAGAGCTTCCTGGTCAGCCTCGCGCTGGCACTGGCGCTCTCCGATCTGGTGAGCCATAAAACGCGTATCGATTCGCTGTTCCTCGATGAAGGCTTTGGCACGCTGGACGCTGAAACATTGGATACCGCGCTAGATGCGCTGGATACACTTAACGCCAGTGGAAAAACTATCGGTGTTATCAGCCATGTTGAAGCAATGAAAGAGCGCATTCCGGTACAGATCAAGGTTAAAAAAATCAACGGATTGGGAGTGAGTCGCCTGGCGAAGGAGTTTGCTGTCGGGTGATTTTTGTCGATGACGCTGCGCTTATCTGAGCTACAGGCACAGCGTCATAGGCCCGCTTTTATTTCTCTAATGGCCACAACCATGCAGCACCACGGACACCGCTGGAATCACCGTGCACCGCTTTACGAATTGGGGTTTCGCACTCTCCACCAAATACCCATGGTTTCACTAGCTGCGGCACCGTTTTGTACAAGCGTTCGTTGTTGCTCATCCCACCGCCCAATACGATCACATCGGGATCGAGAATATTGACGATGTGCGCCAGTGATTTTGCGAGACGCATTTCGTAACGCGCGATCGCCAGCTCAGCGACAGGATCTTGTTGATCGACTAAATGCATGATCTCATTGCCTTTGAGCTGTTTTCCGCTCAGGCGATGGTAATCCGTGCCAAAGCCGGTACCGGAAATAAAGGTTTCGATGCACCCTTGTTTGCCACAGTAGCAAGGCACTTCCTCGCGAAAACGTAGCTCGTCTTCGTCCATCCACGGTAATGGGTTGTGCCCCCATTCGCCCGCAGTACCGTTACCACCAATCAAACTGCGACCATTAATGGCAATACCTGAGCCACAGCCGGTTCCGATAATCACCGCAAAAACAATCGCTGCCCCTGCTGCTGCACCATCTATGGCTTCGGAAACCGCCAGGCAGTTGGCATCGTTTGCCAAACGCACTTCACGGCTTAGCGCATCGCATAAGTCTTTGTCGAAAGATTGGCCATTGAGCCAGGTTGAGTTGGCATTTTTTACCACTCGGGTGTAGGGCGAAATCGAGCCTGGGATACCAACTCCGACCGTTCCCTTCTCACCTGTGGCCTCTTCAGCCAGGCGTACCAATTCAGCAATGGTGCCAATGGTTTGCTGATAATCATTTTTCGGTGTTGGCAGGCGATGACGGAAAAGTTGTTTACCATCATCCGCCAGTGCGATCACTTCTGTTTTTGTTCCACCTAAATCGATACCAATGCGCACAGCGATGCCCTCATTTAATTAGTGTTATCAACAGAATAGAAGTGTGGCCCTGTAAAGGCAATGAAACACAGCCGCTGATTCGCTATCATGCCCGCTGCGTTTAACTGACAGTCCGGGAAATAATCATGCTGTGGTTCAAAAATTTAATGGTTTACCGTTTAAGCCGTGACATCACGCTTTCAGCGGATGAGATGGAAAAACAGTTGGCCGCGTTTACTTTCACCCCATGTGGCAGCCAGGATATGGCAAAGACCGGCTGGGTGTCGCCAATGGGTTCGCACAGCGATGCATTAACCCATGTAGCCAACGGGCAGATTGTGATTTGCGCCCGTAAAGAAGAAAAAATCCTCCCGGCCCCGGTGATTAAACAAGAACTGGAAGCGAAGATCAGCCGTCTTGAAGCCGAACAAGCTCGTAAGCTGAAAAAGACCGAGAAAGATTCCCTAAAAGATGAAGTGCTGCACTCTTTGCTGCCACGCGCTTTCAGTCGTTTCAATCAAACCATGATGTGGATCGATACCGTCAACGGTTTGATCATGGTCGATTGTGCCAGTGCTAAAAAAGCTGAAGATACGCTGGCACTGCTGCGTAAAAGCCTCGGTTCGCTGCCTGTTGTGCCATTGGCGCTGGAAACCCCTATTGAGCTGACGCTGACTGAGTGGGTGCGTTCTGGCGACGTGCCTCCGGGCTTTGCGCTGATGGATGAAGCCGAGCTTAAAGCTATTCTCGAAGGCGGCGGTGTGATTCGCTGTAAGCAGCAGGATCTGGTTTGCGATGAGATTGCAGCCCATATCGAAGCTGACAAAGTGGTCACCAAACTGGCTCTCGACTGGCAAGAACGCATTCAGTTTTTGATTGCTGACGACGGTTCGATTAAGCGCCTGAAGTTTGCCGATACCCTGCGTGACCAAAATGAGGATATTGACCGTGAAGATTTCGGTGCTCGTTTTGATGCAGATTTTATTCTGATGACGGGTGAACTGGCGGCGTTGATTAAGAACCTGGTGGAAGCACTGGGCGGCGAAGCTCAACGCTAACATTTTTCAGAAGAGAATGTTTTACCCTAAATAATTCGAGTTGCAGGCAGGCGACACACCTGCAACTTGAAGTGTGAAGGGTAAATTATTTATCAGCTAAATAACGGCAAAGATACGACGTAGGTTCAGCGACTTGTAAATGGAATTCACTGTGTCCAGGAACATGGAACACGGTGCCCGCTGCATAAGTTTTCCACTCGGTTTCACCCGGTAGTAAAACGTGTAATGCACCACTGATGACGGTCATTTCTTCTGGTTGAGCCGTGCCAAAAGTGTATTCACCTTCAACCATGACCCCAACACTCGCGCGGCCAGTGCTGCTGCTTGTAAAACCAATAGATTTCACTTTACCGGAAAAGTACTCATTACTTTGAAGCATGACCAGGCCCTTTTTAAAATAGTTGAAAAAACAATATAGAGGGGAACTTGAGAGCCTGTCACGCAAATTATTACCTGTCGTTATGCGAGCAATTCCGAGGCTAAACGTGCAATCAACACGTTCGATAACAATACCGGGACATCTAATGATTTTTGCAACAAATCGCGATGTTTTTGATGGAATCCAAGGCAGTCCAGCACCAAAACATCTGCACCACTTTCTACCAGTTTTTTTCCTGCATCGATGAGATCTTGCTCAGTTCCATGAACAGGGTTAGCCAGTTCATACAGCGGCTCAATGGGGAGTAACTCCCATTTTTTATTCTGATATTTCATCATTTCGGGAACGGGAAGAATGATACCGACCTGGTGTCCATCGACTATTGAAGCCACAAGCGGTGGAATAATTCGCTCAGGCTCCAGCAAGATACCTTTACGCACCGAGAGGTTGGCTAAGCGGTGTGTGCTCATCAATAAAATGACATCGAAACCCTGGTTATCCAGCACCTCAATAACACTTTGCAACGCTCGCTCTACTTTCTGCTTCCCCACGTAAGCCAAAACATTACCGGTTAACAGCGTCAGAAGTTGTTCTTCATCGGGTGACGGTGAAAATTCTTCCATCACTTCGCCATAAGAAAGATTACCTAACAGACTGAAAGTTTTAATTTGTTCTTCAGAAATATGGTCTGTGAGTAACGGCAGTATTTCACTGACCGGGACGACACCAATGGTGAGAATTGCCAATGTTTGTTTCATGTTTCGTTCCGCCCTTGTCCCATATCAGTCCTTCACTGCTGCACTGGTATCTTTCCTGTGAATGATACTCTGCTGAAGGTCGCTCAATAATTAACCACAAAGCGTAGCAGCATAATTGCAGAGCATCTGCCGGAATGTTCAACGAAACGTCAACGACATATATACAACATCACGATAATGATTTGTTAACAACAAGATTAAACGAAAGGTGTGATTAGTGACCAGGTCATTGAGTTAATTCGGAAAACAGGGGGGTAATCATGGCGTCCATGCCGAGGTATTACGTTTTTTGCGGATCTTCATAACGCCGCTTCGCATCCAGCGCTTCTTGTTCTGTTTCGTGTTCACTAATCAGCGTATCAGGATGGGGATGGTCAGCACGGAGTTGATACCAGGTCACGGTCTGGTCAGTAGCGCCTTTTTCAACAGTAACAATTCGTGCTTCTCGGGGATAGGGAGGATTGCTCGCCATCGCTCTTCCTTAGGTTATGGATGAGCGTTAAGTATAGACAATGATTAGCTGGCACGAACCGTATGCAATGCTGTAATCACCGCTTCGACAATCTCGGCTGGCGGACGAGTGGCATCAATCACATGGTGTGCAGCCTGGTTGTACAGCGCTTCACGCGCCGCGAGAACATCAACGATTTCGTCGGTAATAGGTCTGCCAGTCAGTGTTGGGCGTTGGCCCTCTTCCGGGAAGGCTTCTAAACGTGAAG
Organism: Buttiauxella massiliensis; assembly: GCF_902500225.1. Taxonomy (GTDB): domain Bacteria; phylum Pseudomonadota; class Gammaproteobacteria; order Enterobacterales; family Enterobacteriaceae; genus Buttiauxella; species Buttiauxella massiliensis. The sequence goes on from NZ_LR722662.1 coordinate 46,819, forward strand.
CAAGGATTTGCGCCGGTGCACGTAAATAGATAACCACACCATGTTCACGCATAAACTGGCGATTACTTTCAGCCAGTACCATACCGCCGCCGGTTGCGATGACCGTATTGGGGGCCGTGACACTTTTCAGTGCGCCAGATTCTCGGCGACGAAAACCGTCCCATCCTTCTTGCGCCACAATATCAGCAACACTCATCTTGGTGCTGGTTAAAAGGTAGTGGTCGGTATCAACAAAGTTACAGCCCAATGCCTGCGCTAATGCAACACCGACGGTTGTTTTGCCACAACCTCGCGCGCCGACTAAATAAATGGGTTGAGTCATCGGTGGCTAATCCTTAGAAGTCCGCCAAAGGTTGCCATCATACCAGCAAGCTAGTACGTGGAATAGAATTACATCGGTATTAAGCGCTTTTTGAACGACCGGCGACAAGCAGCCATTTCTCCAGTTCATTGGCAAACATCTGGCGGTCGCGCTGATTAAGACTATCAGGCCCACCAGTTTGCACTCCACTGGCTCTTAATGTATCCATAAAATCGCGCATCGTCAGGCGCTCACGGATGGTAGCAGGTGTGTAAAGCTCACCGCGAGGATTAAGAGCAATCGCCCCCTTTTCCAGCACATCCGCTGCGAGCGGTATGTCAGCCGTGACCACTAAGTCACCTTTTTCACAACGGCGCACAATTTCGTTGTCAGCCACATCAAACCCCGTCGCTACTTGCAGGGTACGAATAAAGCGTGAAGGTGGGGTTTTCAGCCCCTGATTGGCTACCAGTGTTACCACAATTTGCGCACGTTCAGCCGCACGAAACAGCACTTCTTTTATGACTTTTGGACACGCATCGGCATCCACCCAAATTTGCATGACGACTCCTGATTGTCAGTGGGAATGGGGCGATCTTGCCGTGATTTTCCGTCAATCGCCAACTTTATCTTTGCTTGCTGTTCCGCCTGGACGTAGCGTGAGCGCCTGAAAGCACGGTAAGCTATGCTCATCACACAACTCAAAAGATGGAGTGAGACTTTGGATAAGAAAATTGGATTTATTGGTTGCGGCAACATGGGAAAAGCCATCCTGGGTGGCCTGATAGCCAGTGGACAGGTACTTCCAGGTAATATCTGGGTCTACACACCGTCGCCCGATAAAGTGGAAGCATTAGGCGACCAGTACGGTATTAATGCGGCGCAAAGTGCACAAGAAGTGGCGCAGATCGCCGATATCGTCTTCGGTGCAGTGAAACCCAATGTGATGATAAAAGTTCTCGGTGAAGTTAATTCCAGCCTGAATAAAGATACCGTGGTGATTTCAATTGCCGCAGGCATTACGCTGGATTCGTTGGCTAAAGCATTAGGCCATGACCGCAAAATTATCCGCGCAATGCCTAACACACCAGCATTAGTGAATGCAGGTATGACCTCGATTACGCCAAACGCCCTGGTTACTTCAGAAGATATTGCCGATGCGGTGAATATTTTCCGCAGCTTCGGGCTTGCCGAAGTCGTCTCTGAAAACATGATCCACCCGGTCGTTGGTGTCAGTGGTTCAGCACCGGCTTATGTCTTTATGTTTATCGAAGCTATGGCTGATGCCGCAGTGCTAGGTGGAATGCCGCGCAAGCAAGCGTATCAGTTTGCAGCACAGGCAGTGATGGGTTCAGCCAAAATGGTATTGGAAACAGGCCAGCATCCTGGTGAGTTGAAAGATATGGTGTGTTCACCGGGCGGTACAACGATTGAAGCGGTAAAAGTTCTGGAAGAAAAAGGGTTCAGAGCCGCAGTGATGGAAGCCGTAGTGAAATGTATGGCCAAATCCGAGCACTTAGGTAAATCATAATTTTTCTGCCCTCTCCTGTAATCGGAGAGGGTTTTAAGCCGCTATATCGGCGACCTCTGTGCGGCTACGACCCAGGTTTTTGGCTTTATACAGCGCCACATCGGCCGCTTTTAGCCATTCGCGATAATTAATCATACTTTTATCAAATTCCGCCACTCCTACGCTGATGCGCAGCGAAATACGCGGTGCATGAGGTATGCGAAACTCTTCAAGATATTCCCGTACTCGTGCCATCGCCTGTATTGCGCTTTCTTGAGCCGTGCCAGACATAATTACGCCAAACTCATCCCCCCCAAAGCGCCCGATAACATCGGTAATACGCAGAGTCAGTTGCAGATGCTCGGTAAGCGCCAGAATAGCCTCATCCCCCACATCGTGCCCGTATGAATCATTAATTGATTTAAAGTAATCAATATCAATGAGTAACAAAGTGGCACTACGCTGGTAACGCTGGCAGTTATCATACTCGCCATGCAGCAGATGCTCCCAGTGGCGGCGGTTATATACACCCGTCATGCCATCGCGAGTGCTCATATACATTAAACGCCGTTTATGTTCGGAGAGTTTGAGGGCAGTTCGGTAACTGACCAGGCCAAAGTAAGTCGGGTAAATCAGCAGGAATGGCAGACAAATCCATACCTGTGATGGCATGGTTTGTAGATTGAGTGGCATGTGAAACAAACCCAACGTCAGCAGACAACTCAGCACAATTACACCCAAGCCACCCAGGAACAATTTCAATCCACCACAGCCGACGTTGTTCATACACAACATTGCGAGAATTAGCGCTGATGGTAAAGCGTTCAACCCCATCACCGCAATCCACACGCCACCCATCAAAGAATCGACCATTAAGTTACGGATTTCGGCTCGGGCGGGATCGGATGCACGATCTGCAGTTTGCCATGCGAAGTGTGGCCAGATAAAACTATAGGCGACCAATAGCAACCACCACCACCCCGACACCGGTTGCATAACGAGCACTGAGGAGACACAGAAAAAACCTGTCGCTAATCCTATGATTCGAGGGATGTAAAGTCGTCGGGCAAATCGTCGCGCCGAGCGATGCTTGTCCTCATCAAGGTACGTTGAGCTATCCATAAATCCCCCACGAAGCCATCTTCCAGAACTGTGTTCATCTTTCATGATAATTAGGAATATTCTGAAATATTTTCCGTAATTATAGAAAGCTTAATCCGGGGGAAAGTATGATTTTATGAGTGAGTCAGCGAACCGACTCACCCATTTAGGCTATCAGGATTGTTTTTTCAGGCAATTACTCATAAAAGTTTTTCGTGTATCACCGGATAATGTTTTTTTGCCTGCCTCAGCGTTACAGTCTTTCATTTTCTGCTGCTGCGGCGTCAAACTTTTATCTGCTGGCGCTGACTGACTATTTTTCAGGCAATTGCTCATATACGTTTTACGGGCGTCCCCTTTCAGAGTTTGAGAGGTCGCTTGTTGGTTACACGACGTCATACGTTGCTGCTGCGGCGTCATCGCTTTATCTGCTGCCGCAGCCGACCCTATCACACCCGCCATTAACACCATTATCAATACAGTTTTCATAGCACCATCCTTTTTATTGTGGTGCATTAATTTTGGTCTGTAGTTGGAAAAATGGCGAACCGGCAGGCCGTGTATTGCTCTGTCTATTGCTTAAGCGAAGCGATAAAGCGCAGCAATCGGCACAAGGTTTCAGGAGGATTAAAAAGTACCCGGAGAGATAAGATAGCTGGATGCTAATGTAGTTTAGTTATTCTAATTAATAATAAGAAAATAAATAATGTGAAACTCCCACAAAAGAAATTAAGAATAGATCAAATCAAGTAGTCAGAGGAGTCAATAATCGCGATAAATATTGTTTAAGCACAGTATTATCATTAGCAGTCACTGAATCATCAGGCTGAGTTTCATTTAAAGCATCTTCAATATTTGTGATTATTGCTAGTCGTTCGCTGCGCTCCATTCTTTCGAGCATGGCGAAAATCACTATTTCCAGGGCTTCTATCTGTGCAACAAACTCTTTTGACTCTTCTTCTTTTTCAGCGAGTTTAGTCAGTAACTCAGAAATAAGGTTTTTCATAGTTCTAACCACCAGGGATTTGAAGCATGACGTTAGCATTATGATTTCAGATTGCCTAGAGGCTGAAGCGAATATTTTTATATGACTTATTAAATATGTGCCGGAGCCCAAAAATATTATCAGGTAACTATTCCGACACTAAAATGAATGACAACTATGGTATAGTAATTTCATGACTGACCATTTTTTAAGCAAAAAATAAAAAAATAGCTTCAGAATAAATGGGATAAATTATGAGCCAAACTGTTTTCTCTGGGCATCTTGTTGCTTTTTGCGCCGTAACATTACCGCCAGTTGCCAGACATTCAGCAATACAACCAACGCGGTAGCAAGAAATACCCAACGGTAACCCGCCATCGCGGAAACGCCAGCCCCCATGAGCGGCCCAACAACGTTTCCAAGATACATAAATGACTGATTATATCCAAAAATTCTTCCTGTAACCTGGTCACTGGAATACTTAACCAGCAAAGTTTGAACCGCAGGTAGCATCGCACCATCTGCAAAGCCAAGTAAAAAGCGCAATACAGCCAATTGCAGCGGTGATGTTACCCAGGACATAGCAAAAAATAATATTACTGCAAAGATTAGCGTCGCCATTAATACTCTGGCTGTGCCGATTCTGTCTCCTAACTTGCCTAATCTGGGAGCAGAAATAAGAGCTGATATACCTGGAACGGCAGCAATAAAACCACTAATGAATGCAATATTATTGCTTTCAGGGGAAAGATGCTTGATGAAAAGGGCAAGTATTGGCCCGACTGAACCATTACAAAGTTGAATGACCATCGTAGTGACGAACAGACTTATCATTAATTTAGGATAAGGTAATGACGCAAACACAGCTTTACCCGATAAACGATCGGCCTTGCTAATATTGGGACGCGCGCCTTCTTTTATCAGAAATAACGTCACTAAAAAACTTACCATCAACAATGCAGCCGTGACGTAGAAGACCATCCGCAACCCAAGGGTATCAGCCATATATCCACCCAAAAGTGGACCAACAATAACACCACTGATTTGTGCGGTGGAAAGTGTACTTAACGCCCAGCCACTGCGTTCTCTTGGAACTTGAGAAGCCACCAGCGCCATCGCGTTTGGAATATAACCGGAGGTTAACCCCATCACAGCGCGTAAAATAAAGAGTTGCCAAACATTAGTCGCAAATGCCTGTAGCAAAATAGCGACCGCCATACCCAGAGAAGCACGCAGCAGCATTAATTTTCGGCCTTTGCGGTCAGCAAGGCTTCCCCACATCGGAGAAACAATGGCGGACACCAGAAACGTCACGCTAAAGGTCAGACCCGACCACATTGATAACGCCTCGTGAGAAGTCACACCAAGTTGTTCTACATAAAGCGGTAAAAACGGCAGTATTTGGCTAATGGCAAGCCCGGTAAAAAAACAACCGAACCACACCGAGATAATGTTGACCTTCCAGGATTCCATACCGTTTACGCTTTATTAATGGGATAAAAAGATCTGCAGAATAATGTGAAGTTTATCATACAAATTAATTTTATCGACAAAGCCCATGGCCGCGCATCCCCATATGAAAATGATTGGCATGAGCAGCGTTATATTCGGGCCCCAACGCATTGCCAAAAAATGAACAACCGTTTTCGAATACCATATGAAGATATTCACGTTCCTTCCCAGTACTCCTCCAGTCTTTCAGGACACTGATTTGTTGCTGATTGGCAAAGCTAAAACCGCTGATATCCAACGCATCTGCTGTAGCATGCTCACTGCGTCGAGCCCCTTCACGGTTGTAGATATTTCGACAGGCAAAACTCCCCAGATGGTTAATGCGCGTAAGCCTGCTGCCCATTTCAGCTTGTGCCAGCGGAACGGCGCGTTGATGAATAAACATCGTGCTGCTGAGCGCAAGCGAGCAACTTGCCAGAAAGCTGCTGTTAAGCCCTACGCTGCCAAAATCCACCACCCTAACTACGCCAGTTAGTGGGCAATTACCTTGGGTATCCGCAGACTTGCGGAAATTTATCTGTCCACGCGCCTGCGCCTGCTGCAACAACGCAAGGCAGCCTTGCGGATCGTTAACCATCTGGCGCAATTTGTAGCGAGTAACCTGCGTTGGTGGATCATCAATAGATAGTGGCGCAAAGGGATTGTATTGCGCAGGCAGGCGCTGATAGAGCCAGAACCCCACTGCGGCCATAATGGCTATGACAATCACAGTTTTCACTCCTTTCACCATCCTTTCACCCGATTTTGTTTACGGAATAATCATTATAGAAGCCGGTCGGTTTTAAGAGGCAGGAAGCACATGAATCCTCGTTATGAGCGTGGTATGTTGTCCGCCTTTGTACTGTTTAAGGATGGATTTTGGCATGGCAAAACTGCGGGTTGGTATCGTGTTTGGGGGCAAGTCAGCTGAGCACGAAGTATCATTACAGTCGGCGAAAAATATTGTCGACGCCATTGATAAATCAAAGTTTGAAGTCGTGTTACTGGGTATTGATAAACAAGGCCAGTGGCATATCAATGATGCGTCCAACTATCTGTTAAATGCAGAAAACCCGGCATTAATCGCTCTGAATCGCTCAGGGACAAATGTTGCCGTGGTGCCTGGTCAAACAGAAAACCAACTGATTGAATCCTCCTCCGCTGCATTTTTAGCGCCTGTAGATGTCATTTTCCCGATTGTTCACGGCACTTTAGGCGAAGATGGCTCTTTGCAAGGTATGCTGCGCATGGCAAACCTACCATTCGTTGGCTCCGGTGTGCTGGGTTCAGCCGTAAGCATGGACAAAGATGTCACTAAGCGTCTATTACGTGACGCTGGTCTGAATGTTGCTCCATTTATTACCCTCACCCGTTCAAACCGAAACAAAACCAGCTTTGCCGAAGTCGAAGCAAAACTTGGCCTGCCATTGTTCATTAAACCTGCCAACCAGGGTTCTTCCGTGGGCGTCAGCAAAGTAAATACCGCTGAGCAATATGAAACGGCAGTCACGTTAGCCTTCGAGTTTGACCATAAAGTTGTGGTGGAAACCGGCATTAAAGGCCGTGAGATTGAATGTGCTGTGTTGGGTAACGATGAGCCACAAGCGAGTACCTGTGGTGAAGTGGTGGTAAGCAGTGATTTCTACTCTTACGACACCAAGTACATTGATGATAAAGGCGCGCAAGTTGTTGTTCCTGCGTCAATTCCGGAAGATATTAACGACAAAATCCGTGAGATTGCAGTACGTGCTTATCAGACCCTGGAATGCAGCGGAATGGCGCGAGTTGACGTATTCCTGACAGCTGATAATGAAGTCATTATCAATGAGATCAACACACTGCCAGGTTTTACCAATATCAGCATGTATCCAAAACTGTGGCAGGCAAGCGGTTTAGATTATCAGACACTGATTACCCGTTTAATTGAACTGGCTCTTGAGCGCCATCGCCAAGATTGCGCTCTGAAGAGTTCGATTACCGCCTAAGCCCTACTCTTTCGCCGTCTCCGTATCCTCGGGTTCCGGACGACGGCGAATAATAAACCCAGCCAGCCAGAAACAAATTACCCACGTCACAAGCCCAACAGCATAATTTTGCCAGCCTTCGGTTTTAAACCCCAGCAAGCCAATCACACCATTCAAAATAAAGATCAAACCAATCGCTACAGCGTAATAGTGCCAGTCACGGCGCATTTTTAAAGAGAGTGTTTTCGCAGACATGGTGCAATCCGTCAGGGCAAAAAGAGGACTTATTGTGGCATAGGCTTAGACGAGAATCCGCACGTTAATGCGTCTCCCAAAGGATATTGTTACAGAAATTTCACCTAAGTTACAAATATGTGATCTCAAACATACATTCACAAACCAGGAGCATTCCGCCCGCTAAATTACCAACAATCTGATATTGACAACCCATATGACCTGCCAAACTCAACGCAATTGAAGTAGCAGGCCGCAGCCTGAATCGTTTTACTGTTGCATGGGAGGTCGTGATGGCTGATATGAGTTTGTCGAAACAGGTTGTTCCTGTAATAACCACGATTTCAACAACGAAAGCAGAGGGATCTACCCAGAGTAATCTGGCTTACGCTGTGTTCATTTTGTTCTGCTTTTGGGTCGGTACGCAGATACTGGGTTTGATAGTTCACTCTCCTGGAGTGCTTGAACATCTCGCGCAGGGTAATGATGCGTCACGTCCGCACATTGAAATGGGATTCGCAGTAAGCACTGTATTTGGTCTGGTACCATTCCTCGCGGGATGTACGGTAATCGGTTTGATTAGCCTTGCGCTAAAATTCTACCAACGCCACCATTTTTAAAGGTGTCTTATCCAATGCAGAGTCGAAAACTTCGTTCGTAGGGCGGGTAAGCAAAGCATCACCCGCTTAGCCACCCTACCAGTCTGACTTACAATTTCATACACGCCGCACGCCGCTCATCAACCCGCTTTGCAAACCATGCTGTCGTCAAATTTCGAGTAATTTTCGGACTCTCAAGCGTAATACCCGGCAACATTTCACGCGGCAATTTCTTGCCGGTTTTTTTCTCTGCTATCGCATAAACCTGCTGGTATAAGTCCGTTTTCTCAAAATCTATACTGTCACCTTTCTCCAGCGCGCGATGAATCTGGCTTTCACTCATATCGAGTTTGCCTGCCAGTTTCCTTACAGCCAACTCAGTGCTGCCTGCTTTATCGGTGTTGTACAGAATTAAATCGCCATCCAGCGCCAGTTTCACACCGGTTGCCTTACTGACCGCACTCTGGAATGCAGCATTACGGCTGGCATACCATCCCGCATTGAAGTCGGCAAAACGATATAGCGGCTGAGTATAATTTGCCGGGTAATTCAGCAAATGATAGGTACCGAACCATAATCCACCACGCCGAGTGAACACTTCCTGGCGCACTGTGCCTTCCATCTTCCAGGGGTAACCTGAAGTGTGCTGCTCAGCAAAGGCAATGCTGACTTGCATTGGCCCGCCAGTGTGTACCGGGTTAAGATTGCCGAAAAGTTTCTGCCCCATTGGTACCATGTCGATAAAATCATCAAATATCGCACTCAGCTGTCCTTCTGTTTTCACATTATCCAGGCGCTCGCTGTAGCTCTTTCCATTTGGCGATTCAATTAATAACGCGGTGTGGACCAGAAAAACCGGGATATGCATTTTTTCAGCGCGACGGTCTATCTCCTTCCAGGCAATTTTGCTCAGATTGGGCACCGCAGGATCAGCAACCAGATTGGATTCCTGCTGTGCGACTGCCAGTACCGAGCAAATATTCTCTTCGCTAGGCGCAATATTCTGGCTCTTGAACGTGACCGCTAAATCTTTCGCCCAACTGTTGCGGTCTTTCACGCTGGCAGGGATTTTTTGCTTCACTACACTTTCAACATCAACAGGTTTTTGGGTTTCTGAAACAGAGGGTGTGCTTTTAGTGGTACACCCCGCCAGGACAAAAATAGCACCGAGGCTGAGGGCAAAAAGCCCATGCTGTCTGCTTAAAGTGACTGTGGTCATAACGTTCCGTTGTAATTGTTTTCTAAGGCAGGATGAAACAATAGCAGTTCTGCAATCTGCCGTTTATCAGAGATTGACTGATATATGCTAAGGGCCATCGGCTCGCTGACATAAAGTGCGATCTTCTTGACATAAACTTGACACTTGATTGCCTGGTCAGTAATTTCACATGTAATTACTGACCAGGCAAATATCATGAAAAACAATCCGGGTATTATCGACAACAAATTTCATCTCGGTTTGCTTATCCACCTTGCGAACCAGTTTAAAGACCAGCTTATCAGCCAATACTTCTCTGGTATGGATATTACCGCCGCACAATTTAAGGTGCTGATTAATATTTATAAAGGTGTCACAAGCCCGGTCGAAATCAGCAAAACTCTAGTGATGGATGCTGGCGCAATGAGCCGCATGGTTGATCGTATGGTCAAACGTGAACTGATCGTTCGCTCCCCAAATCCACACGATAAGCGCCAGGTTATTCTGGCTCTTACAGATAAAGGCCAGATGATTTGCGATCGTTTTCAGAACGAGGCACTCACCTCAATTATCAGCGACCTTACCGCACGCCTGACGCAGGATGAATCCCAACAGCTGGTGACTTTGATTACCAAAATGCTGCCGGATGACATTACAGCGCCGCACCGATAACACCGAATAAAGGCCAAAAGATGGAAACCACCCCAGAAGAACACGTTAAGCGCTCCAGTAAACGCAAACGTAACTTTATTATTCTTATCCTGATTCTCATGCTGGCAGCCGCGGGCTGTCTGGCATGGTATTTCTTATATGCTCGTTATTACGAATCAACAGATGACGCCTACGTAAATGGCAACCAAGTGGCGTTAACGCCACAGATTGGTGGCACAGTGACTCAAGTTACTGCTGACGAAGGAGACTTTGTCGAGAAAGGCCAGCGACTCGTGTTGCTAGACCCAAGCGATACCAAAATTGCGCTTCAGCAAGCAGAAGCAAACCTTGCCAATACCGTGCGCCAGGTTCGCGGTTTGTACAGCACGGCTGATAATTACCGCGCTCAGGTCGCAGCAAAACAGGTTGCTCTGCAAACTGCACAAAATGACTATGCTCGCCGCCAGAAAATTTTCTCAACCGGAGCAATTGCGGCTGAAGATCTCTCGCATTATCGCGATGCAGTATCTAGTGCACAAAGTGATTTGGCTGCCGCACAACAGGCGTTACGCACCAACCTTGCGATGGTTGATGACACGGTGATTGATAGTCACCCTGAAATCAAAACCGCAGTAGCGACACTGCGCCAGCGCTATCTTGATAATGCGCGTACCACCATTGTTGCCCCTGTCAGCGGCTATGTTGCGAAACGCGCGGTGCAGTTAGGGATGAGAGTGACTTCCGGTACAACATTACTTGCCATCGTGCCACTGAATGAGGTTTGGGTTGATGCCAACTTCAAAGAAAGCCAAATGAGCACCATGCGCCTTGGGCAAAAAGTGACGCTTAGTGCCGATCTCTACGGCGATGATGTTGAGTACCACGGAACCATTGAAAGTCTGGGTATCGGCACCGGCAGCGCGTTCTCTTTGTTGCCAGCCCAGAACGCCAGCGGTAACTGGATCAAAATCGTTCAGCGTTTACCTGTGCGCATCACGCTTGACCCGCACGATATGCAGAAGCACCCGTTGCGCGTTGGCTTATCGATGAATGCCCGTGTAGATATTCGCAACAATGAAGATGGCCATCTGCTGCCACAACAAACTGTTAGCACGCCTCGCTTTACCACCGATGTTTATAAAGATTCGCTGGAAGCGGCAGATAAACTTGTGGCAAAAATCCTTCATGACAACAGCAATGCGGTAGCTTCAAGCGCCCATTAAGAGAGACGTTATGCAAGATAAAGCCGCATTTACGCCTCCCAATATGTGGCTGGCGGTGCTCGCGCTATCGCTGGCTACATTTATGCAGGTGCTGGATTCCACCATCGCCAACGTGGCGTTGCCGACCATCGCCGGTAATCTCGGCGTGAGTGCGGATCAAGGCACGTGGGTTATCACTTCGTTTGCGGTGTGTAACGCTATTGCCCTACCGCTGACCGGCTGGTTTACCCGGCGCTTTGGGCAGCTCAAGCTGTTTATTGGCTCGGTGGTGATGTTCACCCTCACCTCGTTCCTGTGCGGTTTTGCACACAGCATGACCGAGCTGATTTTCTTCCGCGCCCTGCAAGGTTTCTTCGCTGGCCCAATGTTCCCGATGTGCCAGACGCTCCTGCTGGTTATCTTCCCCTCCAGCAAACGCAGTATGGCGCTGGCGCTGTTATCGATGGTGACCGTGGTTGCGCCGATTGTCGGGCCGATTACCGGCGGCTGGATAACCGATAATTACTCGTGGCCGTGGATTTTCTATATCAACGTACCAATCGGGATTTTTGCTTCTATCGTCGTCTGGACGCAACTGCGTAGCCGTGAAGAAACCACGACTCATTCGCCCATCGACTACATCGGTATCGCTCTGCTCGTCCTCGGTGTTGGGCTATTGCAGGTAGTTCTGGACAAGGGAAATGATCTCGACTGGTTCGCCTCGTCGCACATTATTATCATGTCAACGATCTCCGCTATCTCGTTGGTGTCGTTTGTTATTTGGGAATTGGGTGAGCGCCATCCGATTGTTAACCTACGTCTGTTCAAGGACCGCAACTTTGCCATCGGTACGATTTCGCTGACGCTGGGCTACGCCGCGTTCTTCGCCATCAACATCATTTTGCCCCAGTGGCTGCAAACGCAGATGGGTTATACGGCTATCTGGGCGGGTCTTGCTGCCGCGCCAATGGGAGTGTTGCCGCTAATGATGACGCCGATTATCGGGCGCTACGCCAGCAAGTTTGATTTGCGGATCCTGGCCTCGCTGTCATTCCTGACCATGGGGGCTTCGTGCCTTATCCGTGCGCAATTCAATACCGATGTGGATTTCCGCACTATCGCCGAAGTGCAGCTGTTTATGGGGATTGGCGTAGCCTTCTTCTTTATGCCTATTACCACGATTGTGCTGTCGAACCTGAATGGCGCACAAGTGGCAGAAGGTTCCGGTCTGGCAACGTTCTTCCGTGTGCTGGGTGGTTCTTTTGCGTCATCACTCACTACGTGGATTTGGTCACGCCGTGAAGTGTTCCACCACGCAAATCTGACCGAAAGCGTGTCGATTTATAACCCTTCAGCGGTTGATTATCTGGATAAGATGGGTGGCGCGACGCAGCAGCATCTGGCGTTTGTAGATAAGACCATTGAACAGCAAGCCTACATGATGTCGACCATCGACTACTTCTGGATTTTAGGTTGGGGGTTTATGGCGCTGATTGTCGTTATCTGGTTCGCTCGACCACCGTTTGTACGTTCGGGCGCACCAGGTGCTCAGTCTGCGGGGCATTAAATCAATCTGGCGGGAATACCCGCCAGATTTCTCTTTTTAGACCGACTCACCTGCCGCTTCTACCGGAATATCCTGCAACGTGCGCTCAAAACTACGCAGACGTTTATAGATAGACATCAGCTCAACAAGCGTAGTCCACGAGCTAATCAAATACTGGAATGAACCACGAACCTGACCGAACACGTTGGTGATTTGCGTCATCAGGCCAAGCGTAATAGTCCCAGCCACAATCGATGGGAATAGCAGGAACAAGCCGAACACATTATCAACCTGCAAGTAGAGAATACGAGCAATGTTGAAGTACATGTAGTGGAAATAGAGTCGGAAATAGTTTCTGCGCACGCCATCAAACAGCTCTTTTACAGTTGGTGGAGAAGCACGAGATGGGTCGTCCTCGCCATAAACCAGCTCTTTACGATACGCCGCTTCAACACGCTGATTTTTGAACTCAAGCCCTGGCAGTTTAATCCCTACCACAGCCAGCAATCCTGTGCCCAGAAGTGACCAGATAATGGCAGCAATCACCAGGCCGTAAGGAATATGCCCAACGATCGGTAAATCTGGAACGTGAGCTGACAGAGTGACTAACACAGGCAGGAAGGCAATTAACGTCATAATCGCGTTAATAAAGCTGACACCCATATCTTCGAGAGTGGAGGCAAAGCGCATGGTATCTTCCTGCACACGCTGCGCGGCACCTTCGATATGGCGCAGCATCTGCCAGTTCTCCATGTAGTATTCGTTCATCGCGGTACGCCAGCGGAAGACATAGTGGCTGACGAAAAAGTTATTCATCACGCCAACAATCACCGCAATCAGTGCAATACCGAGAAATACGCCAACTTCATGATAGAACTGCTCAATAGTCACTTTATGGGGAGAACTAAGCGCAGTCTGAATTAAATCGTAGAATGGGGCATACCACGCATTCACCGCCACCCCCACTTCCACCAGGAACCAAGTCACGAAAATAATCAGCGAGGAGCCGAGAATGGACCAATACTGCCAACGGTGCGGGCTGTAGATAAACCAGAATAGTGCAAATATACCTACGCAAAGAGCGTAGTAGGCGTAAAACACCAGATAGCCCATCGACCAGAAACGAGCAGCACTGATTGGCACTTCGCCACTCGCGCCGGTGATATGCTCAAGCCAGTTGCCTCCACCAGCCTGCCAGAAAATAACGGCGATCATTGCCCAGATAAAAGCCGACAGGAAAAAAGCTGTCGGGCGTGGGAAAAACGATTTAAACATTACAACACTCCTGAAAACACACTCTTATTGTTATAACTTTCCCGGAAAAATAAGGCTCACTGAATGTTGTATCAAGAGATGTAAGGGTTAGTGCAGCTCTACCATTGCTCAAGGATTTCTGCGGTAGATTTTACCCGCAGGGTATTTCCAGGAATCGTAAAGTTACGCCAGACATCGTTGTAATGCTCGATCAACACTTCAGCAAGAGCCGCCGGACGATTTGCTGTGGTATGGGCGTCAAGGGCAACAGTCATGGCATAGCCGCGACTGGCTCCATTTTTAATAGTAGCGTCCACGCAATAATCTGTGGCACAACCGCACACCACAAATTCGTTTATTTTGTGGCGTTGAAGCAGTTCATCAAGTTCCGTGCGATAAAAAGCGTCACAGGCTGTTTTGGTTACATACAGCGCATCGGCTGGCTGTATTAGCTCAGGTAACAAACTAAACGCCGTGCTCCCCTGCTCAAAACCAGGTTCTGTATGTTGGATGAAAATAACTTTTTCTGCGGCATCGATCAGTTGGTTAATACGAGTCGTGCAGGTTTCACGGTTAAAACGTGGGGTATCAAATACCCCGTTTTGCATATCGATAACCATCAGTACACGTTGGGCAGGCATAATTAAGCTCTCAATGAACAAGGAAGTCATGAGCGTAGCATAAGCCTGGTTTTGCTTTAAACCGTGTAAAGTTTGGGTTGACCGTCAGGCCGGGTTTTAAAACGACGATGCAACCAAAGGTACTGTTCTGGCGCACGCATAATTTCATGCTCAATTTTACGGTTCATATATGCCGCTGCGGCTTGTTCATCATCGAGCGGGTAATCATTCATCTCAGGCCCAATAACCAACTGATAACCTGAGCCATCCGATTTACGGTACAGAACAATTGTAAGAAGCACGGGCTTCGCCAGACGGGCAATAGTGTAAGTCCCGTTAGTGGTTGCTGCCTGCGGTACAGCGAAGAAGGGTGCAAATGAACTGCCTTTTGGGCCGTAATCCTGATCGGGTGCAAACCACACCGCTTCACCGGACTTAAGCGCCTTCACCATGCCTTTCAAGTTACGCCTGTCGATCATGGCTTTATTGGAACGAGAGCGACCACGGGTCTGCACGAACTCCATCGCTTTATTATTGTGTGGGCGATACATCGCCATCATTGGTCGGCAAAGGCCCATGACGCGGCCACCTAATTCCAGCGACATGAAATGCACGCCAATGGCCAGAACACCTTTCCCTTTATCACTAGCTGCAGTGATGTGTTCAAGGCCGCTAACATCAAACCATTTCCGAACCCGCGCATCAGGCCAAAACCAGGCCATTCCTGTTTCAATCAACCCCATCCCCAACGAGGAGAAATTCTGCTTAACGAGTTCTTCAATTTGCACGTCGCTATAATGCGGGAAACAAAGTTTGAGATTCTGACGAGCAATAGAAACCCGGCGTTTAAGAAAACGCATTGATGCCCGACCAATTAAGTCACCCATTTTAAGCAGCACGGGATATGGCAGTTGCACCCAAAGCCACAAGATGGCAAGACCAAACCAGGTCAGCCAATAGCGAGGGTGAAGGAGATCTTTTCGAAATGACGGTTTGCTAGACATTTTCTGCTTCTTTATGCGTAATTGGTGTGTATCGCATAAGGAGTTAAATCATTAGCGGTACAGCGAGGTGCCATAACTAAGACGCGATCGGGCAGTAATAGTTGCAGCACAGTAATCAATGTTCCGCTGATGATACGCATTTTCTGATCAAGCTATGTATAGGAGTTGTCAGTTTTTTTGCTTATTTCCTACAATTACATCAGCAACAGGCGTTATACGCACTTTTAAGCTCAAAAAACAGACAACAAAAGTCTGATTTTGTTCTTTCTATGGTAAAACGCAACCAATCACTCCCCCATTTCTGATGAATAAATTTTCATCTTTTCACCTGTCGCAAACCGATATTTGTGCCAATACTTATTGGGATTTCCCTACATACTTCAGGAACCTGGCCCTATGAAAAAACTAACATTAGCCTTACTTTCAAGCACTCTTTTGTTCGCATCCGCAGGAGCATTTGCCGAAAACCCAGCTACCAGTACCTCAGGTATGCAGGCTGAGAAAGAACAACTCAATAACCCGGGCCATATTATTGATGACTGCCGTGCAGCTGGAAACGAAAACAAAAAAGGCTGCGAATCAGGGCACGAAATGCGTTCTGAGCACAAAGGCGACGATAAAATGCTTAAAAAAGGCGGCACAACTGACGACGTAACGCAGAAAGACGTACAAAAAACTAACTAATATCAGGTGCACCACGGCGACAAGCAGCGGTGCATTACTGAGCGAAAAACTCGTTGAAATGGCGCGTTACGCTTTTTCTTATCACATTCCTCATTTTCCGCGTTTGCGCAGCGCCATAGAGTAGTATAAATACGATCAATATCGCTTCTCTTCGTTTATGGATTACCTGCGTTGAAAATTCTTCTCCCGCGTCTTGCGGCGCTCGTTATTGCTGCGCTGCCAATTTTGAGCTTTGCACAAACATCTCCCGATCCGGTTTTTGCCTCCGAGATTGCAGACCGTTATGCCAACCATATTTATTACGGCAGCGGAGCTACCGGTATGGCGATGGTAGTGATTGATGGTAATCAGCGCGTTTTCAGAAGCTTTGGTGAAACACGGCCCGGAAATAACGTCCGTCCGCAGCTTGACTCTGTTATCCGCATTGCGTCGTTGACCAAGCTGATGACCAGTGAGATGTTGGTAAAAATGTTGGATCAGGGAAAAGTTCAGCTTAATGATCCATTAAGTAAATATGCCCCGGCGGGAGCCAGAGTCCCAACATACAATGGTAACCCTATCACTCTTGTTAATCTGGCTACGCATACAAGTGCCTTACCCCGTGAACAACCCGGCGGAGCGGCTCATCGAACTGTGTTTACCTGGCCGACACGCGATCAACGCTGGAACTGGCTTGCCACTGCAAGTTTAAAGAGCTCTCCAGGCACTATCGCCGCTTATTCAAACCTTGCTTTTGACTTGCTGGCTGATGCCCTGTCTCAGGCAGCAGGGAAACCGTATCCCGCACTGTTCGAAGAACAAATAACTCGCCCACTAGGGATGAAGGACACCACGTTCACTCCTTCACCTGACCAGTGCAAACGCCTGATGGTCGCTGAAAAAGGAGCGAGCCCGTGCGATAACACACTTGCGGCAATTGGAAGTGGTGGTGTTTACTCCACGCCTGATGACATGATGCGCTGGATGCAGCAATTCCTGAGCTCTGATTTCCATCGCCGTAATACCCAGGCAGACAGAATGCAGACGCTTATCTATCAACGTACTCAACTGACTAAAGTGATCGGCATGGATGTCCCAGGAAAAGCAGATGCTTTAGGGCTTGGCTGGGTATATATGGCGCCTAAAAATGGCAGACCAGGTATTGTGCAGAAAACTGGTGGTGGTGGTGGCTTCATCACTTATATGGCAATGGTCCCGGAAAGCAATGTCGGCGTTTTTGTCGTTGTCACTCGCTCATCATTAACTCGCTTCGTGAATATGAGTAACGGTGTGAATGATTTAGTTTCAGAATTAAGTGGGTTTACCCCACAGACTAGCCCCGCCTCTTAAGTGGTAAAGCAGGTCGGTATACCGACCTGCTTGTTTTTTAATAGCTAGTCGGTAAACGATTGACTGATTTAAGCTTGCCTTTATCCATCTCAATATAATTACCTTTGCGTAGAGCAGATAAAATTTCTGCAATAACTGAGCGTGATATTTTAGTTCTTTTTTGTACAAACGTTATGACACCGGTACGCTCACGTAATTCAGGGCTCCATGAGTCCATAATGAGCAAGGTTGCTCGAATTTGAGAATACTTTGTTGCACCAATGAAACGAGCATCACGATTCTCAAGATTATGTAAAAGGAAGGTTGTCCAGTGACAAACCGGTTGCCATAGTTTATTTTTTTCGATGATTTCAAAAGCATGGCTTATAGGAATAGTAAATCCCTGACAATCAGTTTGAGTAATTACTCGATATTTAAACTGAGAGGGCTTCAATATATTCGCCAGACCAATACATGTTGGTGCCGATACAAGATCCATCAATAGGTCATCCATTTCCCGATGTAGTACAATCGTTCCCTCACTAAAAAACAAAATAAGTTGTTCGTTATTTTCATTGAACATACCTAATTCACTGTCTGCTGGCAAATTGAAGCTCTTGCCCGCGTCCACCAACCTGCTGCGAATAGCTTCGAGCTGGGTTAATGGTTTCATATACATATCGATATTCCTTTATCTTAAGAACCACAAGAAAATGCCTGTCTCTATTCGAGACAGGCATTTATTACTGTTAATTTATTCAGATTAGATATGATTCATATTATCCCTTGAACCATATCGCTCATTATATTATTACCAGATGTATTTAACACCAACGTTTGCTGACCAATCCTGATCAACATCGCCACCACCAAGGTAGTTAGTGTCAGCATAAGCTGCGAAGTTTTTGGTGAAGCTGAATTGACTACCCAGACCTACACGTACAGCAGAACCTTCAACGCCATTGTCGATGTCATCACCGTTGACATTAGCACTGTTGCCGTTTGAATCATCATAGACATACGCCAGTTTGAAGTAAGGAGTCAGAGCTTGATCACCGTAGTTGAAGGTGTAACCCGCATCCATACCCAGTTCATAACGCATGCTGTCATAAGACTGGCTTCCCACTTTCATATCATTGCTGAGCTGATAGTTGTCGCCATCCTGGAACAAGCCAGAAATAGAAGCATATGGAGTCAAGTAACCTTGCTGATTAATCTGCCAGTCATAGCCGAGTTTCATACCGAAGCCCCAGGCATCAGAAGAAATATCGCCATCAACCGCAGATCCGTTACTCATGCGTGCAGTCAGATCATTGCTGTAGTGGCTATAGCTCAACGTAGAATCCAGGAAAATATTGTTCTGGAAACGAGCTGAAGAATAGATACGAGCAGATTGGCTGTCTTGATCGACATTACCGCTGTTATCGCTGATGCTGCCTTTCGCAAAGCCTGCTGCTGCACCGACAGTCCATTTAGCAGAGTTGCCGTCGATCTGCTTATCCAGACCAACCATGATGCCATTAACGTCTTGATCGTAGTTCAGCGTACCGTTATCGCCAGAGAAGCCACCGCCGATATAAGTAACCCATGCACCACCAGTATCACCATTTGGAGTATGGCGACCATTCGCCAGACGAGTCGCCAGAGCGTCTTGTTCCAGATTCCAGGTATTAGTGTTAGCAGAAGGGATGCTTAATGCCATATTAGCGTAATCAGTCAAACGATCCTGCTTCAGAACTACAGTATTACCTTTCTGCTCAGCTTGGTAGGTATAGGCACCCAAGTCAGCTTTATTAGCAGCAGAGAAGGTTGCACTGCTGTTCTTATCGTTAACATAGATCAGCTCATTACCTTTATAATCAGCAACAGAACCGGTACCAGTCGCGTTATCGACACGCACTTTATAGTTGCCGGTAGCAGCAGCTACAACGTCACCTACGTTATCAACTTCGTTTTGGCCTGCTTCTGTCTGATTTGTGTCATAAGCGTCGCCATTACCATTAATGGTCAGGTGACCATCAGAATTCATAGCGATAACACCATAGCCGTAGTTAGACTTAGAAGTATCGTTGGTGCGGTCATTGCTCAGATCAGCATCGAGCACATAACGGTTACTGTGAATGTCGAATGTACCTGCATGGATATTGCCAGCACTATCAGTTGTACTGGTTACATTCAGTACATCAGTACGGAACGAACTAACATTAGACTGATTAGTTTTCACATCAAAAAGACCATTGTTGGTCACAGTGATTGTGTTTGCATACAAAGCAGCATCATCCGTAGTCCAGCCCGCAGACACATCACTAGCAAGAGATACTGTACTATTATTGATAGTCAGAGAATCTGTTGCAACATGACCGTCTTCACCGATATTCAGAGAAGAACCGCCGGTCAAAGCAATAGAGTCAGAAACCAAGGAAGAATCTACAACATTTACCCGAGAACCGCTGTTGATGCTCAACGTATCAATCAGAGATGCTTTAGTCGTATCCCATTCTGAACGCCCATTCAACGTAACATTGAACAGACCGCTCTGATAAACTCCGTTACCAGCAACGTGACCTTCATTGTATGCAGTATCAGAGTTATCGATACCAATAGTTGATGATGGCCACAAGCTGTTAGCTGTGATATCGATCAATCTTGCAGTTGCATCGGTACCTGATGCATAAGTGTCGAACACACCATCACCATCAGTATCCACCTGATGTACAGACATTGCTGCACCGACCCATTTGCTACCATTATTTAGGGTAACATCCATACGGTCGGTACCATCCCAGCCGTTAGTATCAACATTGGCATCGGTATCGCGATAAGAATCAGCACCGTTCGGGAAGAAGTTCTCATCAAAGTTACTTGAGAAGAGAACATCACCCATCAGCGTGGAATTACTGAGGTTAACAGTTGTCTGCATGGCATTGTCAGCATACGGGTTGGCAATCGCAGAGATCGCAATATCATTACGAGTATCAGTGTTGCTATAATCACTTGCATTTTTGGTATTACCAAACCAGCCAGATGTACCTTCATCTGTCCATGAACCTGAAGTCACGGTAGAATCGGCCACAGTAATGGTATTATTGAACACCTCACCGCTATTTACGCCAGTGCTAACAGTGTTGTCATCAATATCTTCCCACTCATAACCCTGAGTCAGCGTAATACCCGCAACGTGTGAGTTATTTTTAATGGACAGATCAACTTCCTGATCCAGAGTGATGGCTGTACCTTTATTGTATACATTTATAATATGCGTATCTGCTGCATCATTATACGTACCGTTATAGGTATAGTGTTCGTAGTTGTCATCAATCGTTGAATTATCAACGGTCAATGCCAAGCGATCGTAGACATAACCAGTAGTGCGTTCAACACATTCAGTGGTCATACAATCGGAAGTTATCATACCGTGAATGGTACTATTTGCGATTGTCAGACTATTTTTATTGGTGTTGGTAGAAATACCATCATCCAGGTAATACGTGGAAATAACACCATTTACGGTAGATTTATTGATTACTGGGTAAATATCACCATTGTAAACACTGTCAGTACCATAGTTATTCCAGCCCGCATACCCCTGATAGTAAACACCGTCAGCGAAAGTAGAATCATTATAGTGAACGAAAGTATTGTATGTCGTACCTGAGATATCTTTAACTTGCAGCATGTGCCTGAGAAGCAATTGCCAAAGTGCAGGCTAATGCAAGTTGTGATACAACGAGTTTCTTTTTCCAAGAGTGCATTTATCATCCCTCCTCAGGGACTAGATCTTATGTTGGTCCATCAATAGTCAATGCATTAAGCGGTTATCACTAATAGATGTAATGATGTTAGCGGAAAGATTATTATGCCCCGATAGCGAATGGTTCAATTAATTTATTTAGTAAGTACGAAAAAGGACAAATAAAACAAAAATGCTGCAAGCACTTAGAACCAACAATTGTTTACATATTAACGACATGCAAAAATAAAAAACAAATCATACATAAAATGAATCAATTATCTTTATTAATATATTATTTAAATGAAGAACATTAACATTAGGTTAGCGTGATATATAATATTGACAACATGTAAATTACTGATGGTTTTTATACGCAGAAGTACAGAATTGAACAGTAAAGATATTGATTCATTTAAGAATCAAATGTGCTAGATGCATTTAATTTAAGAAAGTGATGGGTAATACATATAAGCTTATAATTTCCAGATTTATATGTATTACCTTTATATCAATTATTCACGAATGGTATCGTCGCCGAATCCGATCCATTTATAAGTGGTTAGTGCTTCAAGACCCATTGGACCACGTGCGTGAAGTTTTTGCGTACTTACAGCCACTTCAGCACCTAAACCAAACTGGGCGCCGTCGGTGAAACGCGTTGAAGCATTCACGTAAACAGCTGAAGAATCGACTTCATTCACAAAGCGATTCGCATGGCTTAACGTACGCGTCAGAATTGCATCTGAATGCTGTGTGCCATGCTGCCGAATGTGATCGATAGCGTCATCGATATCAGCAACAACTTTCACATTCAGATGGAGTGACAACCATTCATCGTCGTAATCTTCTGCTTTCACTAGCAGCACTTCTGCCGGGCCGTTTTGCAAAAGCAGCAACGATTTTTCATCCGCATGTAACGTAACGCCAGATTCTGCCATTTGCTTACTTAAAGCCGGAAGGAAGGTTTCGGCAATTTCCTGATGCACCAGCAAAGTTTCCACCGTGTTACAGGTACTTGGGCGTTGTGTTTTCGCGTTTACGATGATTTTAAACGCGGGAGAAAACTCCGCACTTTCATCGACAAAAATATGACAAACACCGATACCACCCGTTATCACCGGAATGGTGGATTGCTCACGGCAAAGTTTATGTAAACCAGCACCACCGCGCGGAATTAACATGTCTACGTAGCGATCCATACGCAGTAACTCGTTCACTAAGGCACGATCCGGGCTTTCAATTGCCTGAACTGCCGCCGCAGGTAAACCGCACTCCATGAGAGCTTGCTGAATAACTTTTACCGTCGCGGCGTTTGTACGCCATGTTTCTTTACCACCACGTAGAATCGCTGCATTACCTGTTTTTAGACATAATGAGGCTACATCAACCGTTACGTTAGGACGGGCCTCATAAATTACCCCTACGACACCTAATGGAACACGGCGACGTTCGAGACGCAGGCCGCTATCAAGTAAGCCCCCATCAATCACTTGGCCAACAGGATCGGCCAGATTACAAACCTGGCGAACATCATCGGCGATGCTTTTCAGACGTGAAGGTGTAAGTTGTAGGCGATCGAGCATAGCTTCGCTCAAACCATTGTCTTTTGCTTCAGCTAAATCCTGCTCGTTGGCCGTTAAAATTCCTTCGGCTTGTTCTTCCAGATAATCTGCAATTCGTTCCAGCGCACGATTTTTTTCACGACTGGAGAGCAGGGCCATCTGATAAGAAGCCGCTTTAGCGGCTTTGCCCATTTGTTCCAGCATTGCCTGCTCCTTAATTAACAATCATATCGTCGCGATGAACCGCTACTGGGCCGTATTCGTAGCCAAGGATTTCACCGATCTTTTGAGAGTGATACCCCGCAATACGGCGTAACGCATCGCTGTTATAGCGGCAAACCCCATGGGCAATATCACGTCCTTCGAGGCTACGAATGCGAATAACTTCTCCACGAGAGAAGTTGCCTGTCACATTCTTGATACCCTTCGGCAGTAAAGAACTACCACGTTCAAGAATCGCGGCCAGCGCGCCATCATCAACCGTAATTTCACCTGCTGGTGGTGCGCCAAATATCCAACGCTTACGATTTTCTAATGGGGACTGCTGCGCATGGAAACGTGTTCCGACAGGAGTCCCCGCCATCACATCACCAATAACGCCAGGTTTGCTTCCTGCTGCAATCACAACATCTATGCCAGCGCGGCAGGCAACATCTGCAGCTTGTAATTTCGTGCCCATACCGCCGGTCCCAAGCCCGGAAACACTATCACCGGCGATGGCGCGCAACGCATCATCAATGCCATGGACTTCTTTAATTAATTCAGCGGCTGGATTATTACGTGGGTCAGCAGTAAATAACCCTTGTTGATCTGTCAGCAGGAGCAACTTATCGGCACCCGCAAGAATAGCGGCCAGCGCAGAAAGGTTATCGTTATCGCCAACTTTAATTTCTGCTGTCGCAACAGCATCGTTTTCATTGATTATAGGTACGATATTGTTGTCCAGCAGCGCTCGCAGGGTATCACGTGCATTCAGGAAACGTTCGCGATCTTCCATATCGGCCCGCGTGAGCAGCATCTGCCCAACATGAATGCCATAGATAGAAAATAGCTGTTCCCAGAGTTGGATCAGCCTGCTTTGACCTACGGCGGCCAGTAATTGTTTCGACGCAATAGTTGCGGGGAGCTCGGGGTAGCCCAAATGCTCACGTCCTGCGGCAATCGCCCCAGACGTCACAATAACGATACGGTGCCCGGAGGCATGAAGTTGTGCGCATTGGCGCACCAGCTCAACAATATGAGCCCGATTCAGGCGGCGTGAGCCACCGGTTAATACGCTCGTGCCTAGTTTTACCACCAGCGTCTGACTGTCACTCATGATTCTCTGCCGTGTTAGCGAAATTGGAAATTTAAAATGCCAAATGACGTTGTAACAGGAGTCGCGATGAATGCCAACTGCCCCGGCACGGAAAACGGTTAACTTCGCGTAAACGATCGATAACCGTAACGGTAAATTTTGACAATTTTATGACAAATATAAATTATTACGTTTATTTAAACTTTCTCTTACCATGTCATAAAACTTTCATCTCAAAGCGATAAAACTCTCTGCGTTTTTTAACGGGATATTTCCCGATTAAATTTTAGCGCGTATACATTTTTGGGATGAGAAAATGAAAAAAAGCACACTGGCATTAATGGTATTGGGTTTTCTGGCGTCATCGACTTCTTCGCAGGCAGCGGAAATTTATAATAAAGATGGCAATAAACTCGACCTTTACGGAAAAGTAAAAGCAGAACACTATTTAAGTGATAATAACGCTGTAGATGGCGATCAATCTTATGTCCGCCTGGGGTTTAAAGGCCAGACCCAAATTAACGACCAACTAACTGGTTTCGGGCAGTGGGAATATCAAGTTGCCGCTAACAAAGCCGAAGGTGATGTTAATACCACCAAAACTCGTCTGGCATTTGCTGGGTTAAAAGCGGGTGATTTTGGTTCATTTGATTATGGCCGTAACTACGGCGTGTTATACAACATCGCTTCCTACACCGATATGATGCCAGAGTTTGGTGATGATTCTTACACCAAAACCGATAACTTTATGACTGGTCGTGCTAACGGAGTTGCTACCTATCGCAATAACACCTTCTTTGGTCTGGTTGATGGCCTGAAACTTTCCCTGCAATATCAAGGAAAAAACGAGAATGACGGTCGTGCAACCAGCAAACAAAACGGTGACGGTTTTGGTACTTCACTGTCTTATGATATTGGCGATACTGGCCTGACAGTTGGTGCTGGTTATGCCAACTCCAACCGTACTTTGGCGCAGAAAAATCAAGCTTACGGCAAGGGTGACAATGCCGAAGCCTGGACTACCGGCGTGAAATATGACGCGAATAAAGTATATCTGGCTGCAATGTATGCCGAAACACGTAATATGACGCCAATTTCTGGTACTGCATCAATTAATGGCATAAATAGTAGCATCAGCGGCTTTGCAAATAAAAACCAGGCGTTCGAGGTTATTGCACAGTATCAATTTGACTTTGGTCTTCGTCCATCAGTGGGTTATGTCCAGTCAAAAGCCAAGGATATTGAAGGGGTTGGTGATGCCGATCTGGTGAAATATATCGATGTCGCGGCTACTTATTACTTTAACAAAAACATGTCTACTTATGTTGATTACAAAATTAACCAACTCAGTGATGATAATGCATTAAATCTGAATAGTGATGATGTTGTTGCCATCGGTATTGTTTATCAATTCTAATTAGCAAAAGAAAACCCCCATCCTTCATGGGTGGGGGTTTTTTATTTCAGACCGAAAGCTTTACTGGTTTTTCCGCAAAGTTTTCTGCGGGCACCAAATCCAGACCCAGAGTGCTTAATAACTCGCGCAGACGCTCATGGAAACCACGCAGTGTTTGCTCAAGTCTTTCATCTACTTCTTTATCTTTTGCTGCTGTTGCAGTCCACTTACCATCTTTGTCGAACAGACCAAAACGGTATGTATAGGTAAATTGCTTTTCCTGTGCTTCCAGTTCCATCCACCAGCCCCAGAATTCACGTTTTTCTGGTGCAGGCTTCACATTAACGCACACAGCCAGGCAATCGAAGAAGAAACGGTTATCTTCACATTGCTCTTCCCGGATATATGGGCCAAGCGAGGCGAATTTTTTAATCAATCTACTTTTCGGGTGTCCACTCGGTAACGTCATTGCGATCTCCTGTTGTGAAGCAACTGTTTTACCAAACCAATGAAATTTAGCAAATCATTAACGTAATCTATGCTTGATCCATCCGGTAATTTCTTTCAGCGCTTTGTCAAAGTTGCGATACACCGGGTTAAACGGGATCGCTAGCAACTTACCATCCGCAGATGACGAAGCGATTAAACGAGAGTCTTCTTCCGGGCTGAATGGATCGTTTGCCCAATAACCAGACAGCATTGGCGTTGGGCAATGGCGCCCTAACAGTCCCTGGGTTTTTAATGAATAGCGATTCAACTCCACGCGCAAGGCGCTATCTGATGCATCATTCATCCCAAGGCGACTCGCCAGTACATCAATATACATCTCCGGCACCTGTGCCTGACGTGATGCATCGCTCAGTAAGCTGTGAACAACGGGCCCAAGGCATGCCACAGCTTTCAAACGTGGTGCTTCGAT
Organism: Buttiauxella massiliensis; assembly: GCF_902500225.1. Lineage (GTDB taxonomy): Bacteria > Pseudomonadota > Gammaproteobacteria > Enterobacterales > Enterobacteriaceae > Buttiauxella > Buttiauxella massiliensis. Next base: position 73,378 of record NZ_LR722662.1, read on the forward strand.
ATATCCCAGCCGTACTGCTACGTTAGCACCAAACCGAAAACCAAACGCCGCAACACGAGTGTGATCGACCCACGGAATATTCGGTAACGCCTTCAGAACGTGCTGGTGTAAAAGACTGGAATCCTGAGTCAGTTTCCATTTTGAAGAGAAGCCAACCGATGGCATATCGATGGTCAACATCGCCATACCTTCAGGTGCAAAATACTTATCAAACAAGTTGTAATAATCGCTCTGCAAAGCGTCAAGGCCACCGCAAATTAACACAGTCGGGAATGGCCCCTGCCCCTCTTTTGGAAGGTGTAAGAATCCGGTTATTGTTCCGCCACCAGGAATTGGGAACTCAAGTTCGCGCAAGCCTCCGGAAAGACGCGGAGCCGCTTCTTCATACGCGCGATTTGCCAGAACTTGTGCCTGTTCTGCAAGTTGATCACCTTTCAGATGCGGGTAGGCTGCAATGCTATAAAGATTAGCGGCCTGTAACCAATACTTGCCGCTAAGTACCTTGTCTGTTTCCTGGTTAGCTCGCTGTTGCCATTGCATCGCTTGCTTTGACCATTCATAGATCCAGTTCCCACCACGATAGCCAATGACCGTATCAAATAACTCATCATTGGTACGTTCGGCCTGGCAAATGGCAATTCGCGACTGTACTTCGAGGATTTCGAGAGGATCGACACCGCGCCAAACCCAGAGCAGGCGGTTGATCATACGATACCACTGGGGGGCTGTTGCACCGTCCAGAGCAGACTGGATAACGGGGGCCGCTTGATGCTTAGCGCGCCGAACCAGAGTTGAAGTTTCGGGGTGCTTAAATCGTGGTTTAAACAGGGTTTCGCTAAGATTGGCCTGTGACATCGTTTCTGCCTCCATACAAACGTCAGGAATGAGGCTATTGTACTCTGTCAGCATCCAAATAACACAAACGCCCGGCTATGCCGGGCGTAAATCACTGCAAATACTTAAACTACCAATAACCTAAATCATTTGAGCTGTAGCTAACGCCACTGCGACTCAAAAGGATGACGGTTATTAACGACCAGCTAAAGGTGGCACGAACACAACGCCCATATCCCACGGCTGTTCAATCCAGGTATCTTGCGGGATATCGATAACATAATCGTCAACCAAAGGCTGACCAGCAGGCTTGGCGAAGATAGTTACGAAATGCGCTTTTGGATACATTTCACGGATAGCAACAGCGGTACCCCCAGTGTCTACCAGGTCATCGATAACGATGAAGCCTTCACCATCACCTTCAGCACGTTTCAGCACAGTCAGCTCACGCTGGTTGTCGTGGTCATAGCTGGAGATGCATACGGTATCAACATGACGAATCCCCAGTTCACGCGCCAGCAGTGCGCCAGGAACCAGGCCGCCACGGCTAACAGCAATAATGCCTTTCCACTGTTCAGCAGGAAGCAGACGGCTTGCCAACTTACGCGCGTGAATCTGCAACATGTCCCAGGTGACGATGTATTTTTCGCTCATGTGAAATTATCCCAGCCAGTTATTAACGGCTTAAAAATGTTCAAAGGGGTTTTGGTTGCGCGAGATTATAGAGATCTGACGCACTAAAAACCAGTACTGTAGGCCAGTCCCCCTCGTTTTTACGTGCTTTAGGTCGTCACAGCCTTAGTTATAGTGGTATTCTCAGGCCAGCGCACAATGCTTACTTGTGTTGTATTTCATTAAGATCAATCCTGCGCTCTGCGAACCAAAATTGTCAGCAGAGTCTGATGTCAAGGAGACTTATCGTGTCTGAATTGTCTCAATTATCTCCGCAACCGCTGTGGGATATTTTTGCCAAAATCTGTTCTATTCCGCACCCTTCTTATCATGAAGAACAACTCGCGGAACATATTCTGTCCTGGGCAAAAGAAAAAGGCCTGCATGTTGAGCGTGACCAGGTTGGTAATATCCTGATCCGCAAACCTGCAACAGCTGGTATGGAAAACCGTAAAGCGGTCGTCCTGCAAGCTCACCTTGATATGGTGCCGCAGAAAAATAACGACACTGTCCATGATTTCACCAAAGATCCGATTCAGCCGTATATCGACGGCGAGTGGGTTAAAGCCCGCGGCACAACGCTGGGTGCGGATAACGGTATCGGTATGGCATCTGCATTGGCAGTGCTGGCTGATGACTCCGTGTCTCATGGCCCGTTAGAAGTCCTGCTGACCATGACCGAAGAAGCGGGTATGGATGGCGCTTTTGGCCTGCAAGCTGGCTGGTTACAAGCTGATATCCTGATCAATACCGATTCTGAAGAAGAAGGTGAGATCTACATGGGTTGTGCTGGCGGGATTGATTTCATCTCCACGCTGCCACTGCAACGTGAAGCGATTCCAGCAGGTTACGAAACCTACAAACTGACCATCAAAGGTCTGAAAGGTGGTCACTCTGGCGCTGAGATCCATTTAGGTTTGGGCAATGCAAACAAATTGCTGGCGCGTTTCCTGTTCGCTCACGCAGCAGAACTGGATGCTCGTCTGATTGATCTGAACGGCGGTACGCTGCGTAACGCAATCCCTCGTGAAGGTTCAGCTATCCTTGCTGTACCTGCCGATAAAGCAGCACAACTCAAGCAATTGGCAGCGCAGTTCTTGTCAATTCTGCAAAATGAGCTGGGTGCCGTTGAGAAAAACACCACCGTTCTGGTTGAAGCGACCAGCACAGAAAAATCTGCGCTGACAGTAAAAAGCCGCGAAACTTTCATTAATTTGCTCAACGCAATGCCGAACGGCGTTATCCGCAATTCCGACGCTGTAAAAGGCGTAGTTGAAACCTCACTGAACGTGGGTGTGGTGACAATGACTGACGAAAGCGCAGAAATCATCTGCCTGATTCGTTCGTTGATTGATAGCGGTAAAGATTATGTGGTGGGCATGCTTCACGCACTGGGTCAGCTTGCTGGCGCAGAAAGTGTTGCCAAAGGCAGCTACCCTGGCTGGCAGCCGGATGCTAAATCCCCGGTAATGGCACTGGTTCGTGAAACTTACGAAAAGCTGTTCAACAAGACGCCAAACATCATGGTTATCCATGCCGGTCTGGAATGTGGTCTGTTCAAGAAGCCTTACCCTGAGATGGATATGGTTTCTATTGGGCCGACCATTACAGGTCCGCACTCGCCTGATGAACAAGTTCATATTGCAAGCGTTGGCCAATACTGGATCCTGCTGACTGAGTTGCTGAAAGCGATTCCAGCTAAATAAGCCAAATACATGTTGATCAAAACCCTCCATTGAGAGGGTTTTTTTATAATCCCAGAACAAGTTGACGCTCCAACTGTGGGTCAAGTAACGTGACATGCAGCCCCACCAGCCTTACGCCTCGCCCTCCCCGGCGCTCTTCCCATGTTTTCTTCGCCGTTGCGATTAAATCGGCTTTATTTAGCTGCGGCCAGACATGTTCCTGAGTGGTTTGCTGGAAATCATTAAACTTGAGTTTGACTCCCTGACGAGCAATCAATAAATCTGGTTTCACCTTTTTCAGCCGTCGCTCAAGTTCAGCATAAAGCTGCTCAATAATGGCTTCACACTCATGCCATTCATGAATATCCTCAGCCAGGGTTTTCTCAACGCCGACTGATTTGCGCTGCCGCTCGTTGTTAATCTCACGCTCATCAATACCCTGACTCCTTTCCCAAAGTACACGCCCAAATTTCCCAAAACGTTTCAGTAACGAAGCTAAATCAGTTTTTTGTACATCGGCACAGGTGTGCAGCCCCAGGCTTTCCAGTTTTCCAGCGGTGACTTTGCCCACGCCTGGAATCTTACCCAACGGCAAGGTTGCTAAAAATGCAGGGATTTCATCGGGCGTAATGACGTACTGCCCGTTAGGCTTATTAAGATCGGAAGCAATTTTGGCGAGAAATTTTACCGGGGCTATCCCCGCAGAAGCTGTGAGATTAAGTTCGTCAGAAATCGTCTGACGAATTTCCTGCGCCATGAGCGTTGCGGAGCCGTGGCAGTTCAGGCTATCGGTAACATCCAGATAAGCCTCATCAAGAGATAGCGGTTCAATAAGATTGGTGTAGCGGCTAAATATCTCACGAATATGATTTGATGCATCTTTGTATGCGTCAAAACGCCCAGGTAGAAGTGTCAGGTGTGGGCATAATTTGAGTGCCAGCGCTGTCGACATTGCGCTGTGTACACCGAATTTTCGTGCTGGGTAATTTGCGGTACTGATCACTCCACGTCGCTGCGCGCTGCCGCCAATAGCTAGCGGGATATCCCGCAGGTTGGGGTTATCACGCATCTCCACCGCTGCAAAAAAGCAGTCCATATCGACATGAATGATTTTACGCATACTTTTTCACACCAGTTATTTCACTGGATAAGTATACAGTCAATTAGTGAGAGGGGGAAAGTCTGTATCAAAGAAATCCTCCCGAAAAGCGGGAGGATTTAAGAGGCTCATATGATGCGATTTTGCTGAATTTTTGCCAGTCGTTCGGCTTTCGCCATACGTTTTTTACGCGCATCGCAAGGTTCAGGACAGTTGCAAACCTTCTCCATACCGAGTGCTGCAATGCCACCACAGCTACCCTGAAGCGCTTTGCGCTTCACGATAACGCCCAGTGACATACCAAATATCACCAGCAAAAATATAACGAAGGTGGCTAAAAATACCGTCAGCATAATGGCTCCCGTCAGCCGCCAAAGTCGTCGAGCATGATGTTTTCATCCTCTACGCCCAGATCTTTAAGCATTTTAATCACTGCGGCGTTCATCATCGGCGGCCCACACATATAGAATTCACAGTCTTCTGGGGCCGGGTGGCTGCGAAGATAGTTTTCCAGCAATACGTTATGGATGAAACCGGTGTAACCCGTCCAGTTATCTTCTGGCTGTGGATCAGAAAGCGCCACATTAAAGCTAAAGTTCGGGTTCTCCTGCGCCAGCTTTTCAAACTCTTCTTCGTAGAACATTTCACGCAACGAACGCGCACCGTACCAGAAGCTGATTTTGCGCGTGCTATGCAGGCGTTTAAGCTGATCAAAAATGTGCGAACGCATTGGTGCCATACCGGCACCACCGCCGATAAACACCATTTCTGCATCCGTATCTTTGGCAAAGAATTCACCAAACGGCCCGGAAATTGTCACTTTATCGCCGGCTTTCAGCGACCAGATATACGAGGACATAATACCCGGAGGTGCATCTGGCACATTTGGCGGCGGAGTCGCGATACGCACGTTCAGCATGATAATGCCTTTCTCATCCGGGTAGTTCGCCATGGAGTAAGCGCGAACACAGGGTTCTTTCACCACAGATTTGAAACGGAACAGGTTAAATTTATCCCAGTCGCCACGGTATTCCTGCGGAACATCGAAGTCCAGGTAGTTAACTTCATGAGGTGGGCTTTCAATCTGGATATACCCCCCCGCACGGAACGGCACCACATCGCCATCAGGAATACGTAATTTAAGCTCTTTAATGAACGTCGCTTTGTTATCGTTGGAGATAACTTCGCATTCCCATTTTTTAACGCCAAAGATTTCCTCTGGCAGCTCAATTTTCATATCCTGCTTAACGGCAACCTGGCAGGCAAGACGGCAACCCTCTTTCGCTTCACGCTTGGTGATATGCGAAAGTTCGGTAGGCAGAATATCACCCCCACCTTCTTTAACCGTGACACGGCACTGGCCGCAAGAACCACCACCACCACAAGCCGAGGAGATAAATATCCCTTGGTTTGATAACGTGTTGAGCAGTTTGTCGCCCGCCGGAGCATGGAACTTTTTGTCTGCTTCGTTGTTAATCTCAATCAGCACATCGCCGGAGTTAACAAGCTTTGACTTAGCAAACAGAATCATCAGTGCCAGAGCCAAAACAATAAGCGTGAACATCACCACGCCAAGAATAATTTCCATACCTTTCCGCCCTTATAGCTGCACACCGGAGAATGACATGAAACCTAGTGCCATCAATCCAGTGGTGATAAAGGTGATTCCTAAGCCACGCAATCCTGCGGGCACATTGGCATATTTCATCTTCTCGCGAATACCGGCCATCGCGACGATAGCCAGCATCCAGCCCACACCGGAACCGACACCATAAACGATGGATTCGCCAAAGCTGTAATCACGCTGCACCATAAACGATACGCCACCGAAAATGGCGCAGTTAACGGTGATAAGCGGCAGGAAGATACCCAGCGCGTTATAGAGAGCCGGGAAGAAACGATCGAGGATCATTTCAAGGATTTGCACCAGCGCTGCAATCACACCAATGAAGGTGATGAAATTCAGGAAGCTGAGGTCAACACCTTCAACCAATGCACCGTCGCGAAGCACAAGGTTATAAACCAGGTTATTCGCCGGAACAGCAATCCCTAAAACAACGGTAACCGCCACACCCAAACCAAATGCCGTGGAAACCTTCTTGGAAACCGCCAGGAAGGTACACATGCCAAGGAAGAACGCGAGCGCCATGTTTTCAATAAACACGGCACGCACAAACAGACTAATCATATGTTCCATAGTCAGTTAGTCCTTTTCCTGCTGCGCAGGCTTCAGCGTACGCAGTGCCCAAATCAACAGGCCGATAATGAAGAACGCACTCGGCGCCAGCAGGAACATCCCGTTTGGCTGGTACCAGCCACCGTTTTGAACCGTTTCAAGCACCGTGATACCAAACAGTTTGCCGCTTCCTATCAGCTCACGCAGGAAACCAACCAGCAGCAGAATCACGCCATAACCCAGGCCGTTACCGATGCCATCCATAAAGCTCGCCAGCGGCGGTGACTTCATGGCGTAGGCTTCGGCACGCCCCATCACAATACAGTTGGTGATGATTAGGCCAACGAATACCGAAAGCTGTTTGGAGATCTCGTAGGCGTAAGCACGCAGAATCTGATCTACGACGATAACTAACGAAGCAATGATCGCCATCTGTACGATGATTCGCACACTGTTTGGGATCAGGTTACGGATCATCGAGATGAACATGCTGGAGAACGCTGTCACCACTGTTACCGCGATGGTCATTACGAATGCTGTTTCCAGCTTCGTTGTTACAGCCAGCGCCGAACAGACACCGAGTATTTGCAAGGCAATAGGGTTGTTATCCACAAGAGGACTAACCAGTACCCGTTTGACCTCTTTCATGTCTGAAATATCAGCCATTGTTGAGCGCTCCTTCACGTACTTGTTTCAGGAATGGACCAAAACCAAGTTCACCCATCCAGAAATCAAAAGTGTGTTGTACACCGTTTGCTGTGAGCGTGGCACCGGATAAACCATCTACCCCGTATTCATCGCCCTGACGCGCACCACCTTTCACAACACGAATTGCAGGCTTGCCATTATCATCAAGCAGCTTCTTGCCAATCCACTGCGCACGCCAGTTCGGGTTTTCAACTTCACCGCCCAAACCCGGGGTTTCACCCTGGTCATAGTAAGTGATGCCTTTAACCGTACGGCCATCGGTTTGCAGAGAAACGAAGGCATACATCATCGACCACAAGCCTTTGCCATACACGGGCAAGACAACTTCCTGGATTTTGTTTTGCTCATCTCGCACCAGGTAAATCTCAACAATATTGCTGCGATTTTTTATCCCGGCACGATCTTCGTCAGATGTGAGTGCTTTGCTCTGATTAGGGTCACGTAATGCTGCCGCCTGGTCGAATTTAGACGAGTCTGTATCCAGTAACTCGCCACTTTTCAAATCCAACAAACGCGGTGTAATGCGTGATTCAAAGACTGCTTTAACATCTTCACCTGTCATTTTTGGTGTGGCTAAGCCCGCAACATCAAGAATGTTACGTTGCTTATCGAGGGCTTTTTGCTCTTGCTGACGAGCTTTAAGCCCAACAGCAGAACCTGCCACCACAACGGAGCAAACCAGGCAAAGCACCAGCACCACCAGCAGTGTTCTGCCAATGCTATCGTTACTTTTTACTTCAGCCACGCGACTTCCTCCGCTTGATATTGGCTTGCACCACCAGGTAATCGAACAACGGTGCAAAGAGGTTGGCGAACAAAATCGCCAGCATCATCCCTTCTGGATAGGCCGGGTTTACAACTCGAATTAACACACACATCAGGCCGATGAGTGCCCCATACCACCATTTACCTTTGTTGGTAAACGAGGCCGAAACCGGATCGGTCGCCATAAACATCATGCCGAAAGCAAAACCACCCAGCACCAGATGCCAATACCACGGCATCGCAAATAACGGATTGGTTTCAGAACCGATGAAGTTAAACAGGGTTGCAGTGGCAATCATACCGAGCATAACGCCCGCAACGATGCGCCAGGATGCGACTCGACCGAACAGGATAATCGCCCCGCCAATCAGAATCATCAGCGTTGAGACTTCACCAATCGAACCGGGAATGTTGCCGAGGAAAGCATCCATCCAGGTGACAGGCTGGCCAGAGACAACATTAACCAGCGCTTCACCACCGCCATGGGACCATTGTGAAAGCGGAGTTGCTCCAGAGAAACCGTCAGCCGCGGTCCACACCAGGTCGCCCGAGATTTGCGCTGGATAAGCGAAGAACAGGAATGCACGGCCAGCCAGTGCAGGGTTCAGGAAGTTACGGCCTGTTCCACCGAAAATCTCTTTGGCGATAACCACACCGAAACTGATACCGAGGGCGGCTTGCCACAAAGGCATAGTTGGTGGCACCACCAGCGCAAACAGAATCGAAGTCACGAAGAAGCCTTCGTTAATCTCGTGTTTGCGAATGATAGAGAACAGCACTTCCCAGAAACCGCCTACCAAAAATACCGTGATGTAGATTGGCAGGAAGAAGACAGCGCCCAGCGTCATCATGCTGAGCCAGCCAGCATCAGGCGTAAAGTTCACTCCCAGCCACTGCGCAATCACATAATGCCAGTCGGATGAAATCACCTGCTGGAGTTGTTCTGCGCCATACATCTTGTTCAGGGCAGGAATAGTTTGCAGCCCGACGTTGTACATGCCCCAGAACATTGCCGGGAATACAGCGAACCACACCAGGATCATCATGCGTTTCAGATCGATAGCATCACGAACGTGGGAGGCGCCAGGCGTAACGATACCAGGCGTATAAAACAGAGTCGCCGTCGCTTCAAAGAGCGGATAGTACTTTTCTAGCTTTCCGCCTTGTGTGAAGTGCGGCTCTAGTTTTTCAAATAAATGCTTCAAGCCCATGACTTATCCTTCCTGCTCGATGCGGGTTAATACCTCGCGTAGCACCGGGCCATACTCATATTTCCCCGGGCAAACGTAGGTACAAAGCGCCAAATCTTCTTCATCCAGCTCCAGACACCCCAGCAATTGAGCGCTGTCAGTATCTCCTGCCAGTAAGTCGCGCAATAACATCGTGGCCAGAATATCCAGTGGCATGACACGTTCATAGTTGCCAATCGGCACCATTGCGCGTTCGCCACCATTGGTATCGGTTGAGAAGTTAAATAGTTTGCGCTTCAGGAAGTGGCCAACCGTGGTGCGTGTAATTGAATATTTATCGGCACCCGGCATTACCCAGCCAAATAGTTCTTTTTCACGCCCTTCTTTCAGAACCGTGACCTGCAGGTGGAAACGACCAAGCCAGGCTCGAGAACCAGCGGCCATGGTTCCACTTAATACAGAACCGGATACGATGCGGTTTTCACCTTCTTCCAGCTCACCGGCTGTGAGTACTTCCAGACAGGCCCCCAGGCGAGTGCGAATCAGGCGTGGTTTTTTAACCTGCGGACCGGCTAACGCAATAACACGTTCGGTCCACAATTCACCTTCAACAAACAATTTGCCGATGGCAATCACATCCTGGTAATTAAGATGCCATACCGTTTTTTGCAGGCTAACGGGCTCAAGGAAGTGAATGTGTGTGCCCACTAACCCAGCAGGATGAGGGCCAGCAAATTCATTAAACGTCACTTGTCCGGAAACATGGCTGCCCAATTTACCGCCACCAGCCTGGCAGACATGGACTTTTCCATCAGTGAGCCGTGACAACAGTGTTAAGCCCGCGTCAAACATTTCGCGATGTGCACGAATAATGGGTTGCGGATCGGCCGCCAGCGGATTGGTATCAATAGCGGTCACAAAAATGGCCGCGGGAACACTCGCAGGTTGCGGTGCTTTACTGAATGGTCGCGTACGAAGTGCAGTCCACAGGCCCGAAGATAGAAGTTGTGCCTGAACTGTTTCACGCGGCAGTTTGCCAAGGTTTTCTGGTGCAAATCGTTCAAAAACGACCTGTTCATCACCCTGAACCTCAATAACCAGCGATTGCAGTACGCGACGTTCACCACGATTAATCGCCGTGACCGTTCCACTCGCAGAAGCGGTAAAGAGCACGCCACGGTTCTTTTTATCTTCGAAGAGAGGCTGGCCTTTCAATACCTTGTCGCCTTCCTGCACAAGCATAGAAGGGCGCATGCCGACATACTCTTCTCCGAGCAGAGCCACGAAAGGTATCGCTGGGCCGTCATGGATTTGCTGTTCCGGTAAACCGGCAATAGGCAAGTCCAGACCTTTTTTGATTTTTATCATAAGGTTATCACGTTTAAAATTGGCTTAAACATACCGACAAAAAACTGTAGCCGACAACGGATGGGTCGAATAAGGGTTCAACCGATGCGACATATAAGGCAGATAAAACAGGAAACGCATCCATTCACTATTACGAGAGGGAGGTATAAGTCGCCCGAGTAACCGGAACAACTGACTTATGGATAGTTTCCTTTCATATCCGCAGGTCAACATTCGCGAAGGATTTTAGCATCATTAGCCCGCTGAAGGGGCAGAAATCAGCATAGAGATATCCAGCAATGCGAGCTGTTACGCAAAACGCGTGCTCTCCCGCTATCCAAAAGTATTCTATAAAGTCCAATTTTATAGCTTAATACGCTCTGCTTTAGGGTTGCGAAAATTCATAACGATGCTAATGTGAGCGCTCCTAATACAGAGTAATCTGATTTCGGGTCTCTTTTTGCCGTCCTGGCATTTGGTCTAAGCTTTATCAAGGAATCAAGCAGTATGCGTAAGATCGCACTTATTATTGCGATGCTTCTGATACCGTGCATGTCGTTTGCCAGCCTTTTAAGCGGCAACTCGTCTAACACGCCTGTCAGTAAAGAATTCAAGCAACAACTTATGGGCTCTCCGGTTTATATTCAGATATTTAAGGAAGAGCGCACGCTAGAGTTATACGTGAAGATGGGCGAGAAGTTCCAGTTGCTCGACAGCTATAGCATCTGTAACTATTCCGGTGGATTAGGTCCAAAACAGCGTCAGGGTGATTTTAAAAGTCCTGAAGGTTTTTATAACGTGACTCGCAGTCAGTTAAAACCTGATAGCCGCTTCTATAAAGCCATTAATATCGGCTTCCCGAACGAGTTTGATCGCCAGCATGGTTATCAGGGTCAATATCTGATGATTCACGGTGCTTGTGTGTCCGTCGGCTGCTACGCCATGACCGACACCAACATTGATGAGATTTTCCAGTTTGTGACCGGCGCGTTAGTCTTCGGCCAGCCGAGCGTACAGGTCAGCATCTATCCGTTCCGCATGACAGATGCCAATATGCAGCGTCACAAGTACTCTTATTACATCGACTTCTGGAAACAACTTAAGCCGGGTTATGACTACTTCATGGCGAATCACCAGCCGCCGGGCGTTTCAGTTGTTAGCGGTAATTACGTGGTTAGTAAGCCGGTTACGCCATCGACGCAACCGCAGTTGGCATCAAACTACGCGATCCCCGAGACAAAATAGTTCAGACTCACCTGGTGCAATTTTGTGCCAGGTTTCGTTGCCAGTCAGGGGCTGAGTCGCAATTACAGTGACCACATCGTTGAGTGTGGTCTCTTCCTGAAAATCAATTTCCACATCCTGGTCCAACAGTTTTGCCACGCCAAACGGTGCCCGTCGGGTTATCCAGTATAAATTGGTGGAACAGAACGCCATCACGTAGCGCCCATCCGACAACAACATATTGAACACGCCCTTCTCACGCAATTGCACCGCAAGTTCGGTGATGTAGCGGAACACCGCCTCCATATTGCCAGGTGTGCGTGGATAACGTTGCGTCAATTTATGAAGCAGCCAGCAAAATGCTTGCTCGCTGTCGGTTTCACCAATCGGGCGAAACGGGCCGGTATCGAGTGAACGATGCCCTTTGAGCTGGCCATTGTGGGCATAGGTCCAGTTACGACCCCATAACTCGCGCGTAAAAGGGTGGGTATTTTCAAGCGCCACTTTGCCGCGGTTAGCCTGACGAATATGCGCGACCACTGAACAAGATTTGATCGGATAATCTTGCACAAGTTTTGCGATGGGAGAGTTAAAACTCGGTTGCGGATCTTTGAACGTACGACAGCCTTTACCTTCGTAGAAAGTAATACCCCAGCCGTCTTTATGCGGCCCCGTTCCCCCGCCACGCTGCACCAGACCGGTAAAACTAAAGCAAATATCCGTCGGCACATTGGCGCTCATCCCGAGCAGTTCGCACATCTTAACCTCCCACAACTTAATACAACCCTCTCCGTTTCGGGAGAGGGGAACTTGTTAAGCCTTAACCATCTCTTTTTCAATCAACTGAATCAGGATATGAATCACTTTGATGTGAATTTCCTGAATACGGTCAGCGTAGCCAAAGTGTGGAACACGAATTTCAACATCCGCTGTTCCATCCATTTTGCCGCCGTCTTTACCGGTCAGGGTAATGACTTTCATGCCTTTCGCACGCGCAGCTTCAATGGCTTTAATTACGTTGCCGGAATTGCCTGAAGTGGAGATCCCCAGTAACACGTCGCCTTCACGCCCTACCGCTTCAACATAACGAGAGAAAATGTGGTCGTAGCCAAAATCGTTGCCCACGCAAGAGATGTGGCTAACATCAGAAATCGCAATCGCCGGGTAACCCGGACGGTTTTCGCGATAACGCCCAGTCAGTTCTTCAGCAAAGTGCATGGCGTCACAATGTGAGCCACCGTTGCCGCAAGAAAGCACTTTACCGCCCGCCTTGAAGCTATCAGCCAGCAGCACCGCCGCACGCTGAATGGCGTGAATGTTAGCGTCATCTTTCAGGAAGTTAGCCAGCGTTTCAGCCGCTTCATTCAATTCATTACGAATAAGATCCTGGTACATGAGGATGTCCTTCAGTATTTTTCGATTGATTAACCCCAGCAGTTTACCGGATAGCGCGAGAAGCGCCATATCCTCCTGCTTTTGCTGTTCCGTGCGGTAACAATGTGAGCTGAGTTGTAATTATTTTGTGAATATATTGCTAAAAAAAACCACATGAACTAAAACCAATACATCCAAGTGGTCAGACCTCCTACAAGCAAGGGAGTTTCCTTTATGTTGATTTTGAGTATTGTCGCAACCGTTGTTCTCCTCGGTGTGCTGTTCTATCACCAGGTCAATTTGCTGCTCAGTAGCGCAATTCTGCTGGCGTGGACAGCCGCGCTTGGTTTTACTGGTATATGGTCTATCTGGGTATTGGTTCCGCTGGCGATTATTCTGGTGCCGTTGGTCTTTACGCCGATTCGTAAATCTTTGATTTCCGCTCCGGTGTTCAGCAGCTTCCGCAAAGTCATGCCGCCGATGTCGCGTACGGAAAAAGAAGCTATCGATGCTGGTACCACCTGGTGGGAAGGCGATCTTTTCCGCGGTAAACCAGACTGGGAAAAGCTGCACAACTATCCGCAACCAAAGCTGACTGAAGAAGAACAGGCCTTTATCGACGGCCCGGTTGAAGAAGCCTGCCGTCTGGCGAATGATTTCCAGATCACCCACGAAATGGCCGATTTGCCGCCTGAACTGTGGGCATATTTAAAAGAACATCGCTTCTTCGCGATGATCATCAAGAAAGAGTACGGCGGCCTCGAGTTCTCTGCTTACGCACAATCTCGCGTGCTGCAAAAACTGTCTGGGGTTTCCGGGATTCTGGCGATTACCGTCGGTGTGCCTAACTCATTAGGCCCGGGCGAATTGCTGCAACATTACGGTACTGACGAGCAGAAAGATCATTACCTGCCACGCCTGGCGCGTGGGCAAGAGATCCCATGCTTTGCACTGACCAGCCCTGAAGCAGGCTCCGATGCGGGCGCGATTCCAGATACTGGCGTTGTGTGTATGGGCGAATGGCAGGGTCAGCAAGTTCTCGGTATGCGTCTGACCTGGAACAAGCGCTACATTACGCTGGCCCCTATCGCTACCGTTCTTGGTCTGGCATTCAAACTGTCTGACCCGGATAAACTGCTGGGCAATGAAGAAGATCTTGGCATTACCTGTGCGCTGATCCCAACGCACACGCCGGGCGTAGAAATTGGCAAACGCCACTTCCCACTTAACGTACCATTCCAGAACGGTCCGACCCGCGGCAAAGATATTTTCGTACCGATTGATTACATCATCGGCGGCCCGAAAATGGCCGGTCAGGGCTGGCGTATGCTGGTTGAATGCCTGTCCGTTGGCCGTGGTATTACCCTGCCATCCAACTCTACTGGCGGCTTGAAATCTGTGGCGATGGCAACGGGTGCTTACGCGCACATTCGCCGCCAGTTCAGGATCTCTATCGGTAAAATGGAAGGGATTGAAGAGCCATTAGCGCGTATTGCCGGTAACGCTTATGTGATGGATGCGGCGGCTTCGCTGGTGACTTACGGGATTATGCTCGGTGAAAAACCGGCGGTGCTGTCGGCTATCGTGAAGTACCACTGTACCCACCGCGGCCAGCGCGCGATTCTCGACGCGATGGATATTCTCGGCGGTAAAGGCATTATGCTCGGCAACTCCAACTTTGTGGCGCGAGCGTATCAAGGCGCTCCAATCGCCATCACTGTTGAAGGGGCGAATATCCTGACCCGCAGCATGATTATCTTCGGTCAGGGTGCGATTCGTTGCCATCCGTATGTTCTCGACGAGATGAATGCGGCGCAAAACAATGACGTCAACGCGTTCGATAAGCTGCTGTTCAAGCATATCGGCCACGTCGGCAGCAACAAAATGCGCAGCCTGTGGCTTGGCCTGACTAACGGTTTGACCAGCGCCACGCCGACCAAAGACTCAACCAAACGCTACTACCAGTATATGAACCGCCTGAGCGCCAACCTGGCGTTGCTGTCAGACGTTTCCATGGCGGTATTGGGCGGCAGCCTCAAGCGTCGCGAGCGCATTTCTGCTCGCCTGGGTGATGTGTTAAGCCAGCTGTACCTCGCCTCTTCCGTGCTGAAACGCTACGACGACGAAGGCCGTAACGAAGCAGATTTACCGCTGGTTCACTGGGGTGTGCAGGATGCGCTGTATCAGGCCGAGCAAGCGATTGACGACCTGCTGCGTAACTTCCCGAATGCATTTGTGGCTGGCATGTTGCGCGTAGTTATCTTCCCGCTGGGCCGTCGTTACGATGCTCCATCGGACAAGCTGGACCACAAACTGGCGAAGATCATGCAGATCCCATCCGCTACCCGTTCACGCATTGGTCGCGGCCAGTATCTGACGCCAAGCGAGTTCAACCCGGCTGGCCTGCTGGAAGAAGCATTGATGGACGTGATGGCTGCTGAGCCAATCCATCTGCGCATCAGTAAAGAAACCGGGCGTAACCTGTCGTTTACCCGTCTTGATGAGCAGGCCAAACAATGGCTGGCAGAAGGGAAAATCAACGCTGAAGAAGCAGCGATTCTGACCAAAGCTGAAGCGAGCCGTCTGCGCAGTATCAACGTTGATGAGTTCGAGCCGGAGGAGCTGGCAACCATGCCGGTAAAGGTGCCGGAAAAGCATCGCAAGATTGAAGCGGCATAAGCCTTCTTAAAACCCCGTTCGCGGGGTTTTTTCTTTTCTACTCATGCTAAAGTGAATGAAACACTGTTTATCATGAGGCTTCCGATTGTGTCTGGTTTGAAAATCACCGTTCTGCAACAACCGCTGGTCTGGATGGACGGCGCGGCAAACTTGCGTCATTTCGACGTGCTGTTAGACGACATTCTCGGCCGCGACCTGATTATCCTGCCGGAAATGTTCACTACCGGTTTTGCAATGGAAGCCGCAAAACAATCGCTTGCTGAAGAAGAAGTCATCGACTGGATGCAGTTTAAAGCCCAGCAAACTCAGGCGATGATCGCCGGAAGCGCTGCCCTGCAAACCGAACGCGGGCCGGTAAACCGTTTCCTGCTGGTTCAGCCCGACGGCAAAGTCCATTTCTACGATAAACGCCATTTGTTCCGCATGGCGGATGAACATCATCATTATCAGGCCGGTAACGAGCGTGTCATCGTCGAGTGGCGTGGCTGGCGCATTCTGCCGCAGGTTTGTTACGACTTACGCTTCCCGGTTTTTTCACGCAACCGCAACGATTACGATCTGGCGTTATATGTGGCGAACTGGCCAGCCCCGCGCTCTTTGCACTGGCAAAGTTTGCTGGTGGCTCGCGCCATTGAAAACCAGGCGTATGTCGCAGGCTGCAACCGTGTTGGCACCGACGGTAACGGGCATCATTACCGTGGCGATAGCAAAATTATTAATCCGCAGGGTGAAATTCTGGCGAATGGCGAAACCCATCAGGCGATGCGGCTCGATGCCGATTTATCGCTGATTGCATTGCAAGAATACCGCGAGAAATTCCCTGCCTGGCAAGATGCCGATCCGTTCAGCCTTTAACTACGAACCTCTGTAAGTCGACCACGACCACGGGGAAATCAGAAACGGCAGGTGATAATGCCCGCCGTTTTGCGGTATCACGAAATCGATTTGCGCGGTGGGATACAGGGTTTCTCTGTGTGTTGCTGCGAAATAAAGCCCGATTTCTGCCGTCAGCCGATATCGCCCCGCCGCCAATGGTACCGGGGCGAAATCTTTTAGCCGCCCATCGGTATCCGTAACACCCTGCCCCACAATCTCCCAGGTATCGCCAAGCTGTTGCTCAAGGCGAATAGCCACATCTGCCGCCGGTTTCCCTAGCGCAGTATCAAGAATATGCGTACTTAACTGGCTCATTGGGCAAACACTCCTTCGAGACGTAGTAACGTGATTTGGCGTAATTGCTCCAGCGCTTCAGTTTCTTCCTGTGCAGGGGAATTGTTCAGGCGGCGATGGAGTTCAGTGAGAATATCTTCACCACTTCGCCCTTTCGCACGAATAAGAAACACGCGCCCAAACCGCTCTTCATATTCAGCATTACCCTGTGCCAGTGCGAGAGTTAACGCGCTATTTTGCGTATCTACAGCAGACTGCTCGCCTTTAGAAAATAGGGCTTCTTTGCCGTCGCCCTGTGCTTTTTCACCGATACGCGGATGTGCCGCCAGCGCATGATTCAACTCCTCCCCTCCCCAGTCCAGCGTCAGTTGCGAAGCGTAATGCTGTAACACGTGGACGTTTAAATATGGACGCGCTGCTACCAGCTTTTCGGTCCATGCAGGAATTGCCACACATGGTGCTATCAGGTTTAGGGCTTCATTCTCTGAGCCATCGTTAAATTCAATCAGGGTATTTTTCGCAGCCAATGCCATAACCGTTTGCGTATAAGCCCTCACAGCTTGCATCACATCAGCTTCCATCACTGACTCTGCAGGATGGTGGCTAATTCCACGGTCACAACGCGCAAACAACATACCCACTGGCCAGAGTTGTGCAATGGCGATAGCATCATGCCCCGCGCCACTTGGCAGAGATAAACTACGCCCCTGCACCGAAGCAATGGCTGATGTTAACTGGCGCTGTAAACCCGCGTCGCATGGCGTGGCGGGAATCGAATAATAGATTTCAGAGTCGAACGTCACACCTCGTTGAGCGGCGATTTGTTGCGCTTCGCTTAACAAGTTTCCCAGCAATGCTTCCAGATCTGCATCTCTCGGGCTGCGAATATCCAGCGTGAGCAGGACTTCACCTGGAATAACATTCGCCGCGCCCGGCAAGCATTGCAGCGAGCCGACTGTCGCAACAATATCTGGGGCGTAAATGGCAGTCGCGCTTTCGATGTAAGTCATCCAATTAGCGGCGGCCGCGAGCGCGTCTTTACGAATAGTCATCGGCACCGTGCCTGCATGCCCTGCTTCGCCAACAAAGCGGCATTTCAGACGGCGAGCGCCGTTAATGGCGGTCACCACGCCGAGCGCCAGATTTTCACGCTCCAGCACCGGCCCTTGTTCAATATGCAGTTCGAGATAGGCACTAAACTCTTCCGGACTACGGGCAGCACTTTTAATTCGTGAAGGGTCAAAACCGGCATTGACCAATGCTTGTGCAACGCTAATCCCTGCAGCATCAACACATGCCAGCCAGTTATCCGGCCAGGTTCCGGTCACCCCACGGCTACCTAATAGCGTGATACCAAAGCGCGTCCCTTCTTCATCGCCAAAGCCAACGATTTCAATCGCCTGCTCTAATTGAAGATTGTTTTCATAGAGAAATGCGACCACTTCCAGCGCGGTGAGTACGCCCAACATGCCGTCGTAACGCCCGGCATTGCGCACCGTGTCGAGGTGCGAACCCAGCAAAATAGCCTGAGCGCCTTCACTTGCCCCTTCGTAACGCCCACAAATATTACCCACTGCATCTTGCCAGGTGGCCATACCGATTTGTTCCATCCAGGCCCCAACCATGTGGTTGGCCCGCAGATGTTCAGGGGAGAGATAAACCCGCGTGAGCTGGCCCGGTGTTTCGCTAATTTGCGCGAGTTCATCCGCTCGCTGCATAACCCGGCTAGCGGCGGCGCTGGCCTGCGCGGCATTCATGACATGTTTAACCATCAGCGATTTTCCTGAGAATACACGTCCCACGCCGACTGCATTGCTGCCCCTTGCGTCGACTTGAACCCAAGACGATTAAGCACCGCCTCCAGCGCCGTCAGCGTTTGCAGCACACAATCTTTGCGCGCGTTATAACCCATGGTGCCAATGCGCCAGATCTTGCCTTGCAGCGGGCCAAACGAGGTGCCGATTTCAATATGGAAATCTTCCAGCAGCATTTTGCGTACTTCTTCGCCGTGAACGGCGGAAGGAATAACCACGCCAAGTACGTTATTCATTTTGTGTTGGAGGTTTCCGAAGGTTTCCAGACCCATACCTTGTATACCGGCCACCAGCGCCCTCCCGTGCAGTTCGTGGCGAGCAATCCCCACATCCAACCCTTCTTCCAGAATAATGCGCGCGCACTCACGGGCGGCGAACAACATACTGGTCGCTTCCGTGTGGTGGTTCAGGCGCTCCGGGCCCCAGTAATCCATCACCATGCCGAGATCGAAATAATTCGAGTAGATCATTTCGTCATCGCCATCCTGATGCGCGGAAGTACGAATGCCCTCTTCCACACATTTACGGCGGCGGATCACTTCTTCCATTTGTGCGCTGAGGGTGATCGGCGAACTGCCGGACGGGCCTCCGAGGCATTTTTGCAACCCTGCTGAAACCGCATCTAAACCCCAGGCGTCAGTTTCCAGTTTGTTGCCACCAAATGACGCCGTGGCATCGGTGTAAAACAGCACGCCGTGGCGGCGGCAGATTTCACCGAGTTCTTCCAGGGGCTGTAGCATGGTGGTGGATGTATCGCCCTGAACCGTCAGCAGCAAACGCGGTTTTACCGTTTTGATAGCATCTTCGATTTGGTCGGGTGTGAATACTTCTCCCCACGGCACTTCAATGGTGTGAACTTCAGCACGGCATCGACGTGCTATTTCACAAAGCAGATGGCCGAAACGGCCAAATACCGGCACCAGCACTTTGTCGCCGGGGCGAATCGCAGAAAGCAAAATCGCTTCGATGCCGGAGCGAGAAGTGCCATCCACCAGCATCGTCCAACGGTTTTGGGTACGGAAAAGTTCGCGATACAGCACCATCACTTCATTCATATAGCCAGTCATCACCGGGTCATACTGCCCAATCAATTGGCTCGCCATAGCTCGTAATACGCGGGGATCGGCATTGATTGGACCCGGCCCCATCAACAAACGGTGTGGCGGATTAATTTGCGCGAAGTGCTGAATATCTAACATGGCATTTCCTTTAGTTCAAAATGAAACAAAAGATTCTTTATAAAAATATTCTGCAACTAATGTGCCATTCATTTTCATCAGTGGCAAAGAAACAAAAGCCGATACTTAGCGTAAATAATGATACTTACCAAACCAGGTTAATGAACCAGAATGGTTCCCACGATGTGTGCAAAAGCACCATCATGGTGCACTAGCGTTGCTCTAACTCATCAAGCTCAGTATAGAGTTCGGCAATATGATGAATGCGCTGACGACCAGTGGTTAACGCTTCATGTAGCACTGCGTTGGCTAACAGATTCACCAGACTCATCGCACTGCTGTAACTATCGAAAGCTGAAACGCTGTCCAGCGGGGCGGCAAAATGCCAGCGGCAATAAGGCGTCAGGCCCGAACCCTGCGCTTCACTCATTACCAAAAGCGGCACCTGCCGCTGATGCAGATTCGCCAGCAGCGGCTTGATAATGCGCGGACGCCTGCGGAACGCGATAGCGATAACACAATCTTGTTCGCTGATATCCACCACTTCTTCGGCCAGCGTCTGCCCCGGCTGCGGCAATAAATAAACGTCGCTACGTACCTGCAATAACTGTTGGCGCAGGTGCATTGCGACCGGCCACGAGTTTCTTAAGCCGATAATAAAAATACGTTTTGCCGTCGTCAGCGCCGTCACAACTTCGGAAAATTGCTGCGTTTCGAGCAGGCTGACCCACTGCGTCAGATTCGCCATTTCCTGTTTATAATGCCGCGCCAACAGCGTGTTACCTTGCACCGCATCACGGTTTTCTGTGAGCGGCATTCCGCTCTGACGCAGGTTGCGCAGTTCTTCACGCATATCTTTATAACGGTCGTAGCCAAGGCGCTTAAACAGACGGCTTACCGTCGCTTTTGATACGCCAGAAAGACGGGCCAGTTCGGCGCTGTTGTAGCTAATCAGGTCATCAAAATGATCGACAATAAACGCAGCAACTCGCTGTTCCTGCGGGGAAAGCTGTTCGTATGTCGCCCTTAAGCGTTCATCTAATTGTTTCATCATGGCCTCTGTAACTTTTGTTTCACTCGAGCCTGGCACAGTGAAACTAACCGAGTCAACCTGGAACATCTCTTGCTAGAGATACACTTAAGCTTCCATTCTGAGAGATAAAACGATGATGCAAAGCAATATGGCCCCGTCCGGTATGGCGGTCACACCGCACCATTTAGCCAGTGAAACCGCATTATCCGTGCTGCGCCACGGTGGCGATGCTATCGAAGCGATGGTGGCTGCGGCGGCAACGATTGCCGTGGTTTATCCCCACATGAATGGTATTGGCGGTGATGGTTTCTGGCTGATAGTACCGCCGGAAGGTGAGCCGATTGCGATTGATGCCAGCGGTGCTGCGGGCTCGCTCGCATCGCTGGCATTTTACGCAGGCGAAACATCGATTCCTCATCGTGGCCCTAAAGCCGCGTTAACCGTGCCTGGAACCCTTAGCGGTTGGGACGAAGCGCTAAAAATTGCCGCACAGCTTGGTGGTGGGCAACTACCGCTCTCGCGCTTACTGGCCGATGCGATTCGCTATGCGGCTGATGGCATTCCGGTGACCCAATCTCAAACGCTTGCAACCCATAGCAAATACGACGAGCTGGTTAATATCTCCGGTTTTGCTGAGACTTTTTTAAATCGCGGTGAAATTCCGCGAGCGGGTAGCCGCTTCACCCAGCCACGTCTTGCACAAACGCTGACACGCCTTACCGTTGAAGGGCTTGATAGTTTTTATCGTGGGCCGTTAGCCGCGCTAATCGCCGAAGAGTTAGCGGATTTAGGGATGCCGATAAATTTGCAGGATCTCGCGGCACAGCGTGCTAAACGCCGTATTCCTCTGCATCTTAGCCACCAGCAGGGTGATATTTATAATATGACGCCACCCACTCAGGGGCTGGTGTCGTTGGCGATCCTCGGGATCACCGATCATTTAGATATGGTGCAGGCAAACGAAACTCAAACTGTTCATCGCATCGTTGAGGCCACCAAAAAAGCTTTTGCACTGCGCGACAAATACATCACCGACCCACGCCATATCACCACTTCAATTCAAAGCCTGCTGGAGCCCGAGCCACTCACCGCACTGGCCGCAGAAATTGACGACACCAAAGCTGCCAATTGGGGAACCGGCAAAGGCCCCGGCGACACGGTCTGGATGGGAGTGATTGATAGCAGCGGGTTGGCAGTGTCGTTTATTCAAAGTATTTACCACGAGTTTGGCAGCGGCGTGGTGCTGCCCAAAAGCGGTGTTCTGTGGCAAAACCGTGGTGCGGCGTTCAGTCTCAAACCCGAAAGTTTATTAAGCCTTGCTCCAGGAAAACAACCATTCCATACCCTGAATCCGGCAGCCGCCCGGCTTGCCGATGGCAGAACGATGGTTTACGGCTCGATGGGTGGCGACGGGCAACCGCAAACTCAGGCGGCTATTTTTACGCGCCACGTAATTCAGGGCATACCGTTGCAAGAAGCCGTAACCGCGCCAAGATGGTTATTAGGCAGAACCTGGGGGCAAGCCTCCGACAGCCTGAAATTAGAAGGTCGGTTTAGCCCGGAAACTTTCAAAGCACTGCGTGAATTGGGTCATGAAGTCGAAGCATTGCCAGATTTTAGCGAAGCTGTGGGCCATGCCGGAGCCATCGTGCGCCATACCAACGGCATGCTTGAGGGCGCATACGATCCACGCAGCAACGGCAGCGCCGCCGGATTTTAAGGAGAACAAAATGCTATTAAATTCTATCGACTGGCCCGCGTACATCAAAGTCATGGAGCAACTGCTTGACGTTCCTCTTGATGAGCCACGCCGCCAGGAACTTGAAGTGCAATTGACTCGCATGGAGAAACTGGCAGAACCGCTAATGGATTTTCCATTGCCTGAACGCCAGGAAGTCGCGGGGATTTATAAGCTATGAATGCACTCTCCATTCGCGATATTCAGCAAGGATTAGCTATTGGCGAGTTTTCCGCACAGGAACTGGCGCAGCTTACGCTTGCGAAAATCGAGCAAGCCAATTCTGAAATTAACGCGTTTACGGAAATCACCGCCTCGCGTTTATTGCAAGAAGCCGCCGCCATTGACCAACTCCGTGTGCGCGGGGAAACGCTGCCGCCATTGGCTGGCGTGCCTTATGCGGTAAAAAATCTCTTTGATATTAAAGGGGTCACCACGCTTGCAGGTGCCGAGATTTTTAGTACCCAGCCACCAGCACTTGACGATGCGTTTGCCATCAATCAATTGAGTGCCGCCGGAGCAATGCTCACAGGCGCGCTGAATATGGATGCCTACGCATACGGTTTCACCACCGAAAACAGCCACTACGGAGCTACCCGAAACCCGCTTGATTTAGCCAGAATTGCCGGCGGTTCATCCGGAGGTTCAGCAGCAGCCGTTGCCGCTGGGATGGTGAACTTTAGCCTGGGCACTGATACTAACGGTTCGATTCGGGTTCCGGCTTCGCTGTGCGGCGTGTTTGGTCTGAAACCTACTTTCGGCCGCCTTTCGCGTAGCGGCAGCCAGCCGTTTGTTGCCAGTCTCGACCATATCGGCCCATTGGCACGTAACGTGGATGACTTAGCCCGTGTATATGACGCGCTTCAGGGAAGCGACGCAACAGACCATTTCCAGTCATCCCGCAATATCGAGCCCGTGGCCGATAAACTGGAAAAAACCGCTGGCTTGCGTAGCGCCGTATTAGGAGGCTTCTTTGAAACCTGGTGCGATAATGATGCAAAAGCGGCGGTGGCAAGAGTGGCTAAAATACTTGGGACCGACGAATGCATTATGTTGCCTGAAGCTGAATTAGCTCGCTCGGCAGCATTTTTGCTCTCTGCCGCTGAAGGTGGAAACCATTACTTACCGGCACTACGTGAACAGGCAGAACGTTTTGAGCTTAACTCCCGTGAACGCCTCCTGGCTGGAGCGATGACACCATCAGCCTGGTACACTCAAGCGCAACGCTTCCGATCATGGTTCCGGGATAAAACGTTAACGCTCTTCGAAAAGTATGATCTGCTTATCGCACCAGCAACACCCTGTAGTGCCACACTAATTGGACAGCAAACCATGCAAATTAACGGAACGGATCTTCCCGTGAAAGCCAGCATGGGTATGTTGACACAACCTATTTCATTCCTTGGTTTACCAGTCGTCACGGTGCCATTGATGAGTGCAAGTGGGCATCCCATCGGTGTGCAGCTCATTGCACCACCATGGCGGGAAGATATCTGCCTGAGAGCTGCCCATCAGCTTGAAATACAGGGTATGCTGGCAGGGAAAACCACCAGGTAAGGTAAATACTATGATGCGTGACAATATTGATCGCCCGGCAATCGTGAATGAGGTGAGTGCCGCTTTTTACCGCTACGAACAGGCGTTGATCAGCAACGATGTTGCGGTCTTAGATGAGTTGTTTTGGGCCGATCCCCGTACCGTTCGCTTTGGTGCGAGTGAAAATCTTTATGGTATCGATGAGATAAGAGCTTTCAGAAATGCTCGCTCATCTCAAGGGCTAGACCGGCTTTTGCAAAATACCACCATCACCACCTATGGCGATGATATGGCTGTTGCCAGCACTGAATTCACCCGCGAGGGAAGCGACAAAATTGGCCGCCAGATGCAAACATGGGTCAAATTTCCTTATGGCTGGCGAATTGTTGCCGCACATGTCAGCGTGATGGGTTAAAGACCGTGGGCGGGAAACGAAATGTCACCCGCCGCCACATCATTTATTCACAATATGGATGCGTCTTCACCCAATGCTCGGCAATATCCTGACGACGGCAAATCCACACATCATCATGCTGTTGCACATAATCAAGAAAACGCTGCAACGCTCTGAAACGACCCGGCCGCCCCAGTAAACGGCAGTGCATACCGATAGACATCATTTTCGGTGCAGTTTCCCCTTCTTCGTACAACACATCAAAGCTGTCTTTCAGATAGGTATAAAACTGTTCGGCGGTGTTAAAACCCTGCGCGGTTGCAAAACGCATATCGTTGGCATCAAGCGTGTAAGGCACCACCAAATGCGGTTTTGTCGAACCATCGCTACAGCTAACTTTGCTCCAGAATGGCAAATCGTCGCCGTAATAATCGCTGTCGTAAAGGAAGCTGCCATTTTCCACCACCAGCCGACGCGTATTCGGACTATCGCGGCCGGTATACCAACCGAGCGGTTTGCTGCCGAACAAATCTTCGAGGATTTCGATGGCCTGGTGCATATGCTGGCGCTCAGTTGCCTCATCCAGATTTTGATAGTGGATCCAGCGCCAGCCGTGACTTACCACGTCGTAATCAGCTGCTTTTATTGCTTCAACAATTTCAGGGTTACGCGCCAGTGCCATTGCTACGCCAAATACCGTCATGGTCAGGCCACGTTTTTGGAACTCGTTATGGATGCGCCAGAACCCGGCTCGCGAACCGTATTCATAGAGAGAATCCATCGACATATGGCGGTCAGGGAAACTGGCCGCACCGATGATATCGGAAAGAAATTGTTCCGAGCCGCTGTCACCATGCAGAACGTGGTTTTCCCCCCCCTCTTCAAAATTGAGAACGAACTGCACAGCTACGCGTGCGTTATTTGGCCATTGCGCATGTGGCGGCTTACCCGCATAACCTTTCATGTCACGCGGGTAGTTTTCAGTGAAGTGATAGTTTTTAGTTTTCGGTACTTCATTCATGGTTCGGTTCCTTATGAGCCGAGCCAGAATTTCAACTCAGCATGTCAAAACAGCCTGATAACGGCTTTTTATTCGGATACGCGAGGTCACCATGTTTGCTGGTTCCAAGCCCAAGAGCGATGAGGGACTCGACCATTTTCACAGCTGCTGTTACGCCATCAATTACGGGAATACCCAACTCAGCAGTCAGTTCCCGTGCAAGATTAGCCATTCCGCCACAACCGAGCACAATCGCTCCGCTGTTATCTTCTTTCATGGCTTGTATACAACGCTCGCGCACCTTCATCTGAGCAAGACCCGTGCCATCTTCCAGAGCAAGTACCGGTAAATCGATCGCATGCAGCGCTGCGCAGTGGTGCTCGAAGCCATACTGGCGTAATAAATGACGCGCAATAATCACAGTGCGCGGCAAAGTGGTGACGATAGAAAAACGTGTCGCAACCATAGTTGCAACATGCATCGCAGCTTCGGCGATGCCGATAACCGGGCCACTGGCGAGTTCACGTGCGGCCAGTAAACCAGGATCGCCAAAGCAGGCGATGACGTGACCACTGACCCCCTGCTCTTTGCCAAATTTGATTTGCTCAAGCACACCAATAGCCGCTATCGCTTCATCAAAATGTCCTTCTATTGACTCCACGCCCTGTGATGGGCAAACCGCGATGATTTCGCTGGAAGGTGCAGCGACACTGCGCGCCGCTTGCGCGATGGTGTGCGTCATTGCCACGTTAGTATTCGGGTTAATCACCTGAATCAAATGTTTCGTCATGTTGAGTCCTCTGTATTTTTGCCACCGGTTTAGCACCAGATCCGGGCAACGAAATGTTCAAATGCACCATAGTAAAGCGCAATAAGTAATCACACGGCCTTATTAATGCACCAAAAAGCCTGAATAATCCATTTGTTCCACAAAACATGAAACCTGGCCCGGTTAATGCAACTAAAGTTGCAGACATTCCGTCAGCATCTGTTTTTAAAGGAGCAGATTTCATGCCAAACAATGAAAATACGTCATCAGCTTTGACCGAGAGCGCCAATGCCGGCTACAGCCCGCGCCTGTGTAATGATGATCTGGCGCCAACGCGCAACCAGACATGGTCCTGGTACAATATTTTTTCTTTCTGGATGTCCGATGTTCACAGCATGGGTGGCTATGTGGTGGCTGCCAGCTTCTTCACACTAGGGCTGGCAAGCTGGCAGGTTTTGCTTTGCTTGCTGGTAGGGATTTGCATCGTACAGCTGTGCGCGAACCTGGTAGCAAAACCTAGCCAAATGGCGGGCGTACCCTACGCAGTAATTTGCCGCCAGGCATTTGGCGTGTTCGGTGCCAATATTCCGGCAGTGATACGCGGGTTAATCGCGTTCGCCTGGTACGGTATCCAGACTTATCTGGCCGCAAATGCATTGATGCTCGTTATGCTGAAATTCTGGCCCTCGCTTGCGCCAATGACCACCGGGCATTTCCTGGGGCTGTCGCATCTCGGCTGGGTTTGCTTCGGCATTATGTGGGTGCTTCAGGCGATGGTGTTCTGGCACGGCATGAACGCTATCAAACGATTTATTGATATTGCAGGGCCTGCGGTATACATCGTGATGATGGCGTTGGCGGGCTGGATTTTGTATCAAACTGGATTTGACGGAATTTCATTTACGCTTGCCAGCAAACAACTTAGCTCTGGTGAGCAGACGTGGCAGATGCTGACCGCAACAGCACTGGTCGTTTCATACTTCTCAGGCCCATTGCTAAACTTCGGTGACTTTTCGCGTTACGGCAAGAGTATGAAAGAGATCCGTCGTGGTAACCGCTGGGGGCTGCCGTTTAACTTCCTGCTGTTCTCTATCGTGACCGTGGTGATTGTTTCCGGTACACAATCCCTGTTTGGCAAAATGATCACCGACCCTATCGAAACGGTAAGCCATGTGGGCAATAGCCTCGCGATGGCCATCGGTTTGCTGACCATGATCACCGCCACTATCGGTATTAATATCGTGGCAAACTTTGTATCACCTGCTTTCGACTTCTCGAACTGCTCGCCGCAAAAAATCAGCTTCCGTACCGGTGGGATGATTGCAGCCGTGGGATCTGTACTGCTGACACCGTGGAACTTGTTCCAGTCACCAGAACTTATTCACTACACGCTGGATGTGTTGGGTGCGTTTATTGGGCCACTGTTCGGTATTCTGCTGACTGACTTCTACATCATTAAACGCAGCAAAATCTATATCGACGATCTGTTTGATGACACGCCAAAAGGCCGCTACTGGTACAAAAGTGGTTTCAACCCAAAAGCGATTCTCGCACTGCTGCCATCGGTTGCCATTGGCTTAATCATCAGCTTTATTCCGGCACTGCATGAGGTGGCTAACTTTAGCTGGTTTATCGGCGCATTCCTAAGTGCAGGCTGTTATCGCTGGTTGGCACGTGCAGATAAAGTGAGTGACGTTGCGGGATACAATGGACAGGTTGTAGTTTCGAAGGAATAAAACGACGAAAGCCTGAATCATTTCTGATTCAGGCTTTCTAATTGTGGCGGAACGGACGGGACTCGAACCCGCGACCCCCTGCGTGACAGGCAGGTATTCTAACCGACTGAACTACCGCTCCGCGTTTTGTTCCCCGTCGGGAACGAGGCAGATAATACGTATAGGGCTGATGAGCGTCAACGTTTTTTCTTATTAAACTAATCGTTTGCCGTTAATTTCACCCAAACGGTGATTTTTAATGCATTTGCGCTGCTTTTATAAACGCCACAGGCAACTTCCGCCCTTTTTTTCCACCAGGTCGAGTCGCGATTCATGCGCTTCCAGTTCTGCATCGCTGGCACGAATGACGCGTATACCCGAACTGCGGCGTACAACACGTTGAATTCCGTTATCTCCACTACGCTGTTGCACATCCCCTTCCATCGCAAACTTCAGAGAAGTTTGTCCACCCGTCATCATTAAATAGACGTCGGCCAGAATTTGGGCATCGAGCAATGCGCCGTGCAACGTTCGCTTGCTGTTATCTATTTCATAACGTGAGCAAAGTGCATCGAGGCTATTACGCTTGCCCGGGAACATTTTTCGGGCGAGAGCGAGGCTATCGGTAACTTTGCAGAAGGTATTAGTTTTTGGAATATCGCGTTTGAGTTTGCCGAACTCATAATCCATAAACCCGATATCAAACGATGCGTTATGGATGACGAGCTCTGCGCCGCGAATATAGTCCATAAACGAATCAGCAACCTGGTCGAAGGTTGGTTTGTCTGCCAGAAACTCATCGGCAATTCCATGCACGCCAAAGGCTTCCGGGTCTACCAGACGATCAGGTTTCAGGTATACGTGGAAATTATTACCCGTCAGGCGGCGGTTGATGACTTCAACCGCACCGATTTCAATAATGCGGTGCCCTTCGTAGTGAGCACCGATTTGGTTCATACCGGTGGTTTCTGTATCGAGGACGATCTGTCGTGTAATTGCTGTGCTCATGGCGCTCGTTTATGTCAGACTTGGTTTTTTAATCACAGGAAGTCTACCAGAGATGCGCAAACAGGTAGAAATTTTCACCGATGGCTCTTGCCTCGGCAACCCGGGCCCGGGTGGATATGGTGCTATTTTACGCTACAAACAGCACGAAAAAATTTTTAGCGTCGGCTTTCGCCTGACCACAAACAATCGCATGGAAATGATGGCGGCAATCGTTGCACTTGAGGCGTTGGTCGAGCCTTGTGACGTTGTACTTAGCACCGACAGCCAATATGTTCGTCAGGGTATTACCCAATGGATTCATAACTGGAAAAAACGTGGCTGGAAAACAGCCGATAAAAAACCAGTCAAGAATGTCGATTTATGGAAGCGACTGGATGCTGCCTTAAGCGAGCACAAAATCAGTTGGGAATGGGTGAAAGGCCATGCCGGTCACCCTGAAAACGAACGTTGTGATGAACTCGCCCGTGAAGCAGCTTCTAATCCAACTCTCGAGGACGTGGGTTATCAGCCAGAGACGGCGAAGCCTTAGTTGCTTCACGAAATTGCCGTGTTGCCCCCACAGCTGAGCGGATTTGCGTTTTTGCTTTCCGGCTTTTCATTGGATTGAGCGTAAGAGGCAATGTCCGCTTACGCGCCACAATGACATGCATGCATCCCAACGCAGGAAGATGGGTACTGAGCATTTTCCCGCCTTGTTTACTCCAGGGTAAAACCTGAAAACTGCGTTGGTGCATCACTTCAAAATTCAGCAATGCCAGCCAATCGAACATCCTCATCGGCGTAAACATTCGGCAGTGGTATGGCGCACGTTTGCGGATAAATGGCACGACTTTACCTAAACCTAATAAACTCACCGGGTTGAAACTGCTGATAATTAGCCAGCCATCATCAATTAATACCCGGTCAGCTTCACGCAATAACCCATGAGGATCCTGGCACCACGGCAATGTATGAGCCAACATACATGCATCGACTGATTTACCCGCAAAAGGCAAATACAGCGGATCGGCATTCACCTGGAGTCGTTCGCCTTGTAAGGCAACATTCACCTGGTGTGAAATAGCACAGGCTTCTGTGTTGATTTCGGTGCTTAAGTTACCGATTTTCAGTAAGTGGAAACCAAACATCTTAGCAAACCACGGCTGAAGTTGGGATTCCAGCGCCTCACGGTAGTACTCGCCCCAGGGCAGTTCTCCCCAATGATGCGGTGAAATGAAATTTACAGGTATCCTTGCCGGTTTCATCACTACCTTCTTAGCGCAATACAGAGAGGTTGAATTATGAATCTTAACAGTATTTCTGCGTTCCAGGATAACTACATCTGGGTTCTGAATGATGAGCAAAGCAGATGCATCATCGTCGACCCGGGCGAAGCTCATCCAGTACTAAAAGCCATTGAAGATAACCACTGGCAACCAGAAGCTATTTTACTGACCCACCACCACAACGACCACGTTGGCGGCGTAAAAGAACTTCTTAAAAAGTACCCAGGCCTTGTGGTATACGGGCCCGAGGAGACACAAGATAAGGGAACGAACCGGGTAGTTAAAGACGGCGATCTGGTCAATATTTTGGAGTATGAATTTACTGTAATTGCCACACCGGGTCACACTTTAGGACATATCTGTTTCTATAGCGCACCTTATCTTTTTTGCGGTGACACGATGTTTTCTGGCGGCTGCGGAAGGCTTTTTGAAGGCACGGCTAGAAATATGTATGATTCTTTTCAAAAACTTAACAAATTACCCGCCGATACGTTAATTTGCTGCGCACACGAATACACTCTTTCAAATATGAAGTTTTCCTTATCTATCCTTCCAGACGATGAGAAGTTAAACCGATACTGTCGAAAAGTTAATGAGTTACGTGCAAAAAACCAATCAACCTTACCAAGTTCTCTGGCAAATGAACGTGAAATAAATTTATTCTTAAGAACAGATGATATTGATTTAAAAAGAAAAATAAACAAAGAAACAAACTTGCAACAACCACAGCAAATATTCGCCTGGTTACGGACAAAGAAAGATACCTTCTGAATTTTTTGGTTGTGTTGTTTTAAAGTGGAAGGTATTCTTGCTCGTCTTTTAAGCAACCATTTGACACACACATGAAGGCAAAAGCGATATTACTCGCCTCTGTTTTGCTTGTGGGGTGCCAGGCGTCAAGGCATGACGGCAACATCCAACAGCACGCACAGAGTCTGTCTGCAGCTGGTCAAGGTGAAGCAGGAAAGTACACAGGTTCGCGATGGATGGACGATGGGACATACCTCGCGGATAACCAAAACTTGTGGAACTTCATTGGCGACGAGCTAAAGATGGGGGTACCGGAGAATATCCGGATCCGCGAACAGAAACAGAAGTACCTGAAGAATAAGAGCTATCTCCACGATGTAACATTACGGGCAGAGCCGTATATGTACTGGATTGCCGGGCAAGTTAAGAAACGTAACATGCCAATGGAACTAGTACTGCTACCCATAGTGGAGAGCGCTTTTGACCCCCACGCTACCTCTTCTGCGAATGCCGCTGGCATCTGGCAGATTGTACCGAGTACGGGTCGAAATTATGGTTTAAAACAGACCAAAGCATACGATGCACGTCGTGATGTAGTGGCTTCCACCACTGCCGCACTCGATATGATGCAGCGTCTGAACAAGATGTTTGACGGCGACTGGTTATTAACCGTGGCGGCGTACAACAGCGGCGAAGGTCGTGTACTGAAGGCAATGAAAGCGAATAAAGCTCGTGGTTTACCAACGGATTTTTGGTCGCTTTCACTGCCACGGGAAACCAAAATTTACGTACCAAAAATGTTGGCTTTGAGTGATATTCTCAAAAACAGCAAAAAGTACGGCGTACGCTTACCAACTACTGACGAAAGCCGTGCATTAGCACGCGTAGAAGTCAGCGATCCGGTTGAGCTTACGCAGGTTGCCGAAATGGCAGGTATATCATTAAGCACGCTGAAGACATTCAACGCCGGGGTGAAAACTTCCACCGTTGGCAAGAATCAGCGTTATGTAATGGTGCCTAAAAAGCATGCTGATCAGCTAAAAGCCTCTTTGGCTTCTGGTGAAATTGCAGCAGTGCAGCCTCGGCTAGTCGCTGATAACCGCAGTACTGCAGGTGGCAGCAAATCTTACCGTGTTCGTTCAGGTGATACCTTGTCGAGCATCGCTTCACGCTTAGGCGTGAGTGCAAAAGATTTGCAAAGCTGGAACGGCATACGCGGCGCGCACATTAAAGTCGGCCAAACACTCAGCGTCAAAAATGGCGTACAGAGTTTAGCTAAGAACGATAGCATCACTTATAAGGTGCGTAAGGGTGACTCGTTGTCGAGTATCGCGAAACGTCACGGTGTGAACATCAAGGATGTTCTGCGCTGGAACGACGATACAGACGATCTGAAACCTGGAGATCAGTTGACGCTATTCGTTAGCAACAACTCTACACCTGATACTTGATTGTTAATCAAAGAAAAAGGCACCTTTTTGGGTGCCTTTTTTATTTCTATTTCAAAACATCAAACCTTTTTGGCTTCCACCATAATAATGTCACTGGTGAAAGAGCCATCTCCCTGCAACTCAAAATAGTGCTGCACTTCGTCTGATGCACTCTGTTGGTAGATTCGAATAGCGTCAGCCAGAGCTTCAGGTGTTCTCATTCTGGCAATCCAGGATGTGAACTCCAGATTCAATCGGTCGCATAAGAGGTTTTGCGAGACCAGGCCCGCATCATTAAACAGGCTCAACCACTCGCCACTGGAATAATTCCGAACGTGAGATGTATCGCGCAATGCTTCAACCGTTTGCAGCCAGATATCGAGAACTGGATGGCCTGGAGACATCACATCCATAAAAATAACTACACCACCTGGTTTCAGGACTCGTTTTACTTCACGCAATGCTTTACCAACATCATGCCAGTGATGAGCTGAATAGCGGCTAATCACCACATCAAAAGAGCCATCATCAAACGGCAACACTTCTGCATAACCCTGTCGAGTCGTGATGTTGAAGATGCCACGCGTTTTAGCAGCATCATTGACCACACTCAGCATCTGTTCTGAGAGATCATAAGCAATCACCTCTTTCACCTGAGCGGCCGCAATAAAGCTCGCATGCCCCGCCCCACACCCCATATCGAGCAGACGTGCATCAGGGAAATCAGCCAGACGCGCGCTTAGACGCTCCAGATCGCGGCCAGCAGCGTGCACAGCACTTTTCAGATAGGCACTGGCCTGCGAGCCAAACTGTTGATCGACTTTGTCATGGTGAGATTGTGTTGTCATTGTATTGTCCTTGCAGATGATTGTAAGTAAGGGCAGCACATAGTCTGCCCAATGGCAGACCTGACTTACCTTACTTCAGCTCAGGTTTGCCGGGACGGAATTCGACTAGTAGAGGATTGTGATCGGACGCACGAGTGACCAAAACAGAGGCTTCCGCAACGTTTAAACCACGGTAAAACACGAAATCAAGCGGACGACCGAAAGCACGGCGGCGATGGTCATCGGTGAAGCGTACTTCCCGCAAAGTCATTTCACGAGCGAAGCGGTAAAGCGCATTCATACGTGGACGGCTCCAGGCGTTAAAATCACCCGCCATAATAACCGGCCCATTATGGTGACCAATTTGATCGCCAATCGGCCCAAGCTGTTTGCTGTAGACATCGACACCAAGACTGAAATTGACCGCGTGGATATTTACAACCATCAACAGCCGACCATCAGGCAGTGGATATACGGTCACTAATGCGGATTTGGACAAGCGTAAAATCGGCTCACGTTCACGTAGTGGGCAACAATAAACAGGATGAGCAGCAGAAAGTGTCATAACACCTGAGGGGTGTTGAGGCAGAACAAATGCCGGCACCTGGTCAGCAGCCAGATAATTACTGGTGGCAAACTTTACCAGTTCAGGGGTCGTTTGTGCCTCCTGCAATAAAACAAGGTGAGCATCTTTACCGAAGTTTTGCAGTACAGAAAGCCATTCTGCACGCTGCTGTTTGAAGATATTCCACACCAATACTTTTAGTGAACCTCCACTTGGTAAAGGTTCTCCGGGCGGCAATGCCTGACCGATAGTTGCAAAGGAGCCAGGAGGCAGAATGCGTTCTGCTGGCTGACCGGCAACATATCTCATGGCATAAGTATTTTTGCGCACGTTTTTACTAATGACCTCTGTAACCAAAGAAGCCTCCAAATCGAAGGCTGTCTTTCAGTTATAGGGACTTTGGTGTCGAGTTTCAACGACCAATTCAAACCATTGACGAACAAGACCGTAAGTAATTGCTAACAGCCTTGTTCTGATTGACTAACTGATAGCAACTTCACGACGTGTATCTAGTCGACCACTGATGGTAACTAAGAACAGTGCACCAACAACAATTACGGCCCCAATCCACGGAGTCTGAGCTAAACCAAAACTTTGAACTGTTTGACCACCAATAACAGATCCTAATGCAATCCCGACGTTAAAAGCGGCAATATTCAGTCCAGAGGCAACATCCACAGCATTTGCCGCATATAACTCTGCTTTCTGCACAACATATACCTGCAATCCCGGTACATTACCGAATGCAAAGACGCCCATAATCAACACCGTCACTAAAGCGCCAATATGTGAACTCGCAGTAAATTGGAAGACCAGTAGTAATGCTGCAAGTGCTGCAAAAATGAATTTCAAAGCAGGCACTGCACCATGGCGGTCGGCAAGTTTCCCGCCCCAGATATTACCGATAGCAACAGAGACACCGTAGCCCAGCAAAATCCAGCTCACTGCCGCTGGTGAATAACCTGCAAGGTTTTGCATCATCGGAGCCAGGAAGGTAAATGCAGTAAACACGCCACCATATCCCAGAGCCGTTATCGCATAAATAATCAATAGGCGGGGATGAGTCATCACTTTCAGTTGATCTTTTAAGCTAGCAACCGCACGTGTTGGAATATTTTTTGGGATCAGAATAGTGCTACTGATCAAGGCAATAACACCAATAGCTGAAACGGCGAGGAATGTTTCGCGCCATCCGAAATGCTGGCCGATAAATGTTCCGAGGGGCACACCTGTAACCAATGCAACGGTTAAACCACCAAACATAATGGCAATTGCGGTAGCAGCCTTTTCTTTAGGTACCAGACTGGTTGCAATAGTTGAACCAATTGAGAAGAAAACACCGTGTGCGAGGCCTGTAAGTAGACGAGCAACGACCAGAGTTTCATAATTTGGTGCAAGCCAGGCAAGTAAATTACCTGCCGTGAATAGCGCCATCAAGCCAATCAGTAGCTGTTTACGAGGCAACTTTCCTGTCAGAGCGGTTAGCACAGGAGCGCCAACCGCAACCCCTAATGCATAAATTGAAACCAGCAATCCCGCAGAAGGGAGCGAAATTGAAAGTTGGTCAGCAATAGTTGGTACCAGCCCAACAATCACAAATTCGGTGGTACCGATTGCAAATGCACTGATAGTCAGTGCCCAAAGCGCCAGAGGCATAATTTACTCCATAACGGGTGTCTTTTGATGACACGCATTATGGCAAGATGGTTAAATAACAAAAATATGCAAAATCTCAATAGAATATTGTCTCAGGAGCAATAATGAAGGCCACCTCAGAAGAACTGGCGATTTTTGTCGCTGTCGTAGAAAGCGGGAGTTTTAGTCGCGCAGCGACCCAGCTCGAGATGGCAAATTCGGCAGTCAGTCGCTCGGTAAAGAAATTAGAAATGAAGCTAGGTGTGACTCTGCTAAATCGTACAACGCGCCAACTGAGCCTCACAGAGGAAGGCGAGCGCTACTTCCGTCGTGTTCAACAGATTTTGCAGGAAATGGCTGCTGCAGAAAATGAGCTGATGGAGACCCGACAAAGCCCTCGTGGTTTACTACGCATCGATGCTGCAACGCCTGTCATGCTGCATCTTTTAATGCCGCTGATTAAGCCCTTTCGTGAACGCTATCCAGAGGTGACACTTTCCCTCATCTCATCTGAGACATTTATTAATTTGATTGAGCGAAAAGTCGATGTAGCGATACGAGCGGGCACTTTAACAGACTCAACGTTGCGGGCACGGCCTCTTTTTTCCAGCCGCCGTAAAATTATTGCCTCGCCGGAATATTTAGCGCAGTTCGGTATGCCACAATGTGCTGAGGATCTTCGGGATCATATCTGTCTGGGATTTTCTGAAACAGAGAGCTTGAACAAATGGCCAGTCGCTCAGGCTGATGGGCTGCGTTATGACATCACGCCCGGAATAACATCGAATAGTGGTGAAACACTTAAGCAACTATGCCTGACGGGAAATGGGATTGCGTGTCTCTCTGACTATATGATTAATACAGAAATAGCTGAAGGGAAGTTTGTGGAATTGCTGACAGACAGACTGCTGCCCGTAGAAATGCCATTCAGTGCGGTGTATTACAGCGATCGCGCTGTCAGTAGCCGGATTAGAGCATTTATTGATTTTCTAAGTGAGCATGTACAACAGCCCCCGCAGGGGCTGTAATGAAAAATTAATCCCAGTGTGGAGCCAGACCTTCCGGGCTAACCAGTCGATCGTTACAGTCCAGTTTACTTATATCCATCATATCTTCCTCATCGAGCATGAGAGCCTGCGCTTGTAGATTACTTTGCAGATTCTCACGTTTTGTAGATGAAGGAATCACCGCATAACCCAACTTCATTGCCCATGCCAGGATGACCTGTGCAGGCGCTGCATTGTGCTTCTGCGCAATGCGGCCAATCACTTCATCTTCCAGCGCTTTACCATAAGCCAACGTCATATAAGAGGTGATATGGATGTTATGTTCATGTGCCCAATCAACGACTTTACGGTTGTGCAAATACGGTGAAAGCTCAATTTGGTTGGTCGCTATATTTTCTGCCCCCACCGCATCAATAGCCTGCTGCATCAGGTCGATAGTGAAGTTAGAAACACCAATTTTGCGCGTCAGTCCTTCTTTTTTCGCTTCAAGTAACGCCTGCATAAACTCTGCAACCGGCACTGAATCGTTTGGTGATGGCCAGTGAATTAGAGCCAAATCGACATAATCTGTACGCAATTTGCGCAGACTTTCTTTCAAACTTGTGATTAATTTTTCTTTGTTAAGATTCTCGATCCAGATTTTGGTGGTGATAAAAAGCTCACTGCGTGCAACACCACTTTCTTCAATCGCCTGCCCTACAGCAGCTTCATTGTCATAAATCTGTGCGGTATCGACCGCGCGGTAACCTAATTCAAGCGCTGTTTTTACTGATGCGATAACTACGTCGTCTTTTAAACGGAAAGTACCTAAACCAAATGCAGGAATTGTCATTATTAACCTCGTTGGGGACGTATCTTTGTCTTTCGAGGATTATGAAGGGTTTAACTTTGGTGAAAAAGATGGATAAATGCAGAAGATAATTGCGCAAAAAGCAACAATAGGAAAAACTTCATGAATTTTATGTATAAAAAAAGCCCTGAGTCTAAAAGACTCAGGGCTTAATTAAGTGGCGGAACGGACGGGACTCGAACCCGCGACCCCCTGCGTGACAGGCAGGTATTCTAACCGACTGAACTACCGCTCCACCGAATTTCTTTCTTATTACCACCAGATGTCACATTCTGGCTTTTACTGCTTTGAATTTGGAGCCTGGCAGTTCCCTACTCTCGCATGGGGAGACCCCACACTACCATCGGCGCTACGGCGTTTCACTTCTGAGTTCGGCATGGGGTCAGGTGGGACCACCGCGCTGTTGCCGCCAGGCATAT
>NZ_LR722684.1 GCF_902500225.1 Buttiauxella massiliensis
TGGGAGAGCGCTGATTTTGCTGTTACGCCGGAAGTTCGCTGGCCATATGATGATTCACCTGTAGCGGGACAAATGATCCGGTTAGTCAGTGGAGATGGAACTGAGCAGACATTGACCACGGCTTCATTCGTATAAACAGAAAAAGGAAAATCAATCATGGATAAAGATAACAAAGAAAATACGACTTACCATCGACCTGAATGGGATGAAAATGGTCAGGTTTGTTATCCAACCACTTTACAGCCGAGCGAAAAAAATCACATCGCAGTCTGTCTCAAACCGCCGACAAAAGTTATCCCTGTTATTTTTCTGCCCGGCGTTATGGGGTCTAACCTGAAAAATGCGGGCGGTGAAGTGTGGCAGTTCAGTCCTTCATCACTGGGAAAATGGCCGACTGCTAGTCCGGAGAAAAGGAAGCTCCTGCTTGACCCGAAGACCACAACGGTGGATGACAGCGAGGAGATTTTTAACGAGGGGGCGGAGGGCAGCAAATTCCCCTCCCGCCGGGAACGGGGATGGGGGAGTGCGTTTTACAAAAGCTACGGTGAGGCGCTTGACAAGATCCAGTACCTGCTCAATGACGACAATATCCTGATGGATAATTTTTTCAGGGACTCTCAGCAGAAGACGTCCCGACAGCAGTTTATTGACGTCGATCTGGGCGCTGAAAAGGGCGAGTCCCCGCTCACTGAGGCGGAGGTGGATCACAGCTACAAATTCTTATACCCGCTGCACGTCTTTGGTTATAACTGGCTGCAGTCCAATGCGGATTCGGCGGCGTTGCTGGAAAAATATATCATCAAGGTAATGGGGGATTATCACGGTCGACTGGCGGTGAACAAGGTCATACTTATTACCCACTCGATGGGAGGGCTGGTTGCCCGGCACTACTCCGAAAACATGGGCGGACAGGCCAATATTCTGGGGATTGTGCACGGCGTGATGCCGGATCTCGGCTCGCCGGCAGCCTACCGGCGCATGAAAACCGGTGAACGCGGCGTTATCGGGATGATTATCGGGAATAATGCAGAAAAGCTGATGCCGGTGCTGGCCCAGTCCCCCGGCCCGTTACAGCTCCTGCCAGGCATGGCGTATGGTCCGGGGTGGCTGAAAATAGAGGATAATGGTATCTGTCAGTCCCTTCCGCTGGGCAATCCCTATGAGGATATTTACCTGGACAAAACGGCCTGGTGGCGGCTGTGTGAACAGGATTTGCTGCTAGACAACACCGAGAATGAGTGGAGCCAATATGAAACTCGGATAACTGAAATAGTCAAAATATTTATCGAAGAACTGCACGGCAAATACCATCCCCAGACCTGGCTGTTTTACGGTGGCAGCGCAGAATATCCGTCGGATGCATTCCTGACATGGAAAGAAGAGAACATCCCTCAGCGTGTTCAGGATGAGTTGAGGCGCCGGAGGGAAGCCGGCAACCCCGTGGAACTGTCCCCGTTAAGAACCCACAGTCTGATATCGGCCGGGACGCCCGGTGATGGTACCGTACCGGTCACGGCAATCCGAACCACATCCCCCTGTATTCAGGCTGCGCTGGCAGTGAATGTTGACCATGAAGGCGCTTATGCCATTGATCCTGCGGACCGCAGTCGTTCGGTTTACAGCGACCTGTCTGACGCCCTGGTGTTCACGGTTCGTTCGGTGGTGAAAATAGTGCAACAAGTGACGGTGCCATGAAAAAGATCCCTCCTC
>NZ_LR722663.1 GCF_902500225.1 Buttiauxella massiliensis
TGGTCAGGGAGTCGGTAGAAATCTACAATACCCGGCGTCCGCATCTGTCGTTAAAATACAAAACGCCCGATGAAGTTCATCAGGCATTTTAAGGCTGAAAAGTGTCAACCTATATCAGGACTAGTCATTCATCGCGGCTAAGCATGAACCAAAAAAAAGCCCATCGTTGAGATGGGCAAAGACTACACACAGCAATTCGTTGTTTCACTCAGGGGATTTCCATGCTTATAAATCAATGTGTTGATTCATAGCCGTGAAGTAATAGTAGGCATCTCACCCTGGAGCGTCACTCGGATTCGTCTCAATAGTTAATAGAAAGTAAACGGTTGGGGTCACATTACGGGATGTTTGATGCATCAAGGAGTTCTGGAGAGGGGGCAAGCCTGGTATTGATAAGTAGTGTTAATCAGTTAGGTTATGTTGCTCCTACAGTTGTAGAAGCAACATTCGTTTTAGGTGGTGTACTTATTCGTGTTCTTCAAGGACTTCCACGACTTCATTCGGGTCATCCTGCGGCGCTGGTGCCTCGTGCATCCATACCGAAATCAAACGGTAAGAGACTGCCAGCAGAACCGGCCCGATAAACAGGCCAATCATGCCAAAGGCAATCAACCCACCGATAACGCCAGAAAGAATCAGGATCATCGGCAAGTCCGCACCCATACGAATCAGTACCGGACGAATAAAGTTATCCATCGTGCCGACTACGCAACTCCATACCAGCAGCACCGTGCCCCAGGTGTTATCGCCGGTCCAGTACAACCAGGCAATTGAAGGCACCAGCACCAGCAATGGGCCGATTTGCACCAGGCAACATAACATCATCACTACGGTTAGCAGTGTCGCATTTGGGATACCGGAGATGGCAAGCCCCACGCCACCTAAAACCGACTGAACCAGTGCGGTGACAACTACACCAAGTGCTACAGCGCGAATCGCTTGCCCTGCAAGTAATACAGCCGCATCACCACGCGTTCCCGCGAGGCGGAATGCAAAGTGGCGAATCCCATTGCCCAGCGTTTCACCTTTCGCATACAGCAGCACACTAAACAGCAGCATCAGGCCGCAATGCATCAGGAAACTACCTACGTGTATCGCTTGGCCCAGGAACCAGGTTGTTGTGGTGCCGATATATGGACGCACTTTCGCCATAATGGCACTGCCACCACTCTCGACCAGCGTATTCCAGCCTGCGTAGAGTTTGTCGCCAATAAGCGGAATGGTATTAAGCCACTCAAACTTCGGTAACTCCATATTGCCTTTGGTAGCCCAATCAATAACCGGGCCGCTGTTATCCACCAGGCTGTTCACCAACAACGCCACCGGAATAACAAACAACATCAACAGCAATAGCGTCATAACCAGAACGGCGAGTGAGCGTTTTCCCCACAATAATTTCTGAACTTTGAGCATCAGTGGCCAGGTGGCGAGCACGATTGTACCTGCCCAGGCAAAACCAAGAACAAATGGGCGCACTATCCACAAACAGGCGATGATCATCACCGAGATAAACAACACCGACAGCAGGATTTGTAGCAGATCCTTTGGCTGACTCACTTTAACCATAGATAAAATCCCTTAATTACTGATAACGGGCAAAACGCCACGTTAAAACCGCGAAGCGGATGTGTTAATGATGATGTATTTCCTCGATTTTGGACAGGTACAAAACAGACGGGAATGTCTGAATAAAATGTGTTAAAAACGAATACCCGTCATAATTCGAGCCGCAGGTGTGTTGACTACACCCGTGCGCCCCAGTCACATAGCAATCTATGCTCCTGGGGACTTACGGCCTTGTCGCCTTCCCGCAACTCGGATTATTTAGGGTATTAGAATTAATAAACGCAAACGATAACTCACAACTCTTACAACGTCAGGCAGGGTCGGAAAGTCAATGATCCCACAAATTTCTCAGGCACCAGGTCTTGTTCAATTGGTGCTCAATTTTTTGCAGGCACTGGAACAACAAGGTTTTACCGGCGATACCGCCACCAGCTACGCTGACAGGCTTACTATGGCCACTGACAACAGTATTTATCAGTTGTTGCCAGATGCGGTGTTATTCCCTCGTTCTACGGCAGATGTGGCATTACTTGCCAGACTGGCCTCTGAAGAACGCTTCAAAACCCTGGTCTTTACACCACGTGGTGGTGGCACCGGCACTAACGGTCAGTCCTTGAATAAAGGCATCGTTGTCGACATGTCGCGCTACATGAATCGCATCATTGAAATTAACCCCGAGCAGGGTTGGGTGCGGGTCGAAGCGGGCGTGATTAAAGATCAGCTCAACCAATACCTGAAACCGTACGGTTATTTTTTTGCACCGGAACTTTCCACCAGTAACCGGGCCACGCTCGGCGGGATGATTAATACCGATGCTTCAGGGCAAGGTTCATTGGTTTACGGTAAAACGTCTGACCACGTTATGGGCGTTCGTGCTGTGTTATTGGGGGGCGATATTCTCGACACACACCCGATGGCGACAATGCTTGCTGAAGAAATGGGGCGCGATGAAAGCCCAACCGGCAGGATTTATAACACGGTGCTTGAGCGTTGCCGCGAACATCGCCAATTGATTATCGATAAATTTCCGAAACTTAACCGCTTCCTGACCGGCTACGATCTGCGCCACGTCTTCAACGACGATCTTTCGCAGTTCGACCTGACACGTATTCTTTGCGGCTCAGAAGGCACACTGGCGTTTATTACCGAGGCGAAACTGGATATCACGCGTCTGCCGAAAGTGCGCCGCCTGGTGAACATTAAATATGATTCATTCGACTCTGCGCTGCGTAACGCGCCGTTTATGGTAGAAGCCCGTGCGCTTTCCGTCGAAACCGTCGATTCAAAAGTCCTCAACCTGGCGCGTGAGGATATCGTCTGGCATTCGGTTAGTGAATTAATCACCGACGTTCCTGGCAAAGAGATGCTGGGGCTGAATATCGTGGAGTTTGCCGGTGATGACCTCGAGCTCATCGACGGTCAGGTTGCTTCACTATGTGAGCGTCTCGAATCGCTGATTTCACAAGGTGAAGGCGGCGTTATCGGTTGGCAGGTTTGTAGCGAACTGGCAGGCATTGAGCGCATTTATAATATGCGCAAAAAAGCCGTTGGCCTGCTGGGTAACGCGAAAGGGCAGGCGAAACCCATCCCGTTTGCGGAAGATACCTGTGTACCACCGCAACATCTGGCCGATTACATCACTGAGTTCCGCGCGTTGCTTGATAGCCATAACCTGAGTTACGGCATGTTCGGCCATGTCGATGCGGGCGTTTTACACGTGCGTCCTGCGTTGGATATGACTGACCCGCATCAGGAAGTGTTGATGAAGCGCATTTCTGACGATGTGGTTGCGCTCACCGCGAAATATGGCGGTTTGTTGTGGGGCGAACACGGTAAAGGTTTCCGTGCCGAATACAGCCCGGCGTTCTTTGGCGAAGCGTTGTATGAAGAGTTACGCCGTATTAAAGCGGCATTCGACCCGAACAACCGCCTGAACCCAGGGAAAATCTGCCCGCCGCTTGGCGTGGATGACCCAATGATGCAGGTCGATGCGGTGAAGCGCGGTACTTTCGACAGGCAAATCCCGATTGCGGTGCGCACCTCATGGCGCGGTGCAATGGAGTGTAACGGTAACGGCTTGTGCTTTAATTTCGATGTGAAAAGCCCGATGTGCCCATCGATGAAAATTACCAGCAACCGCATTCACTCGCCAAAAGGGCGGGCGACGTTAACACGTGAATGGCTGCGTTTGCTTGCCGATCGTGGCGTTGACCCGGATGCGCTGGAAAAACAGATGCCGGAAAAACGTGCCAGCTTGCGTACGCTTATCGAACGTACACGCAATACCTGGCATGCCCGTAAAGGCGAATATGATTTCTCTCATGAAGTGAAAGAGGCGATGTCGGGTTGTCTGGCCTGCAAAGCGTGTTCAACGCAATGCCCAATTAAAATCGACGTGCCGGAATTCCGCTCTCGCTTCTTGCAGCTCTATCACACTCGCTATCTGCGCCCAATGCGTGACCATTTGGTGGCAACCGTCGAAAGCTACGCACCGTTAATGGCGCGTGCGCCAAAGACCTTCAACTTCTTTATGAGTCAGCCGTGGGTACGCAGTCTATCTGCCAAACATATCGGTATGATCGATCTCCCAATGCTCTCGACGCCATCATTGCAGCAGCAGTTAGTAGGGCACACCTCAGCAAATACCACACTTGAACAGCTTGAGAACTACAGCACTGAGCAGAAAGCTAAAACGGTGCTGGTAGTGCAAGACCCATTCACCAGTTATTACGATGCGCAAGTGGTGGCGGATTTTGTGCGCCTGGTGACAAAGCTGGGATACGAGCCGGTAGTTCTGCCATTCTCACCCAACGGCAAAGCGCAACACATCAAAGGCTTCCTGCAAAAATTCGCTCGCACCGCGCGTAAAACGTCGGACTTCCTCAACCGCATTGCGAAATTGGGAATGCCAATGGTGGGGGTCGACCCGGCTCTGGTGCTCTGCTATCGCGACGAATATAAGCAGACGCTCGGTGAAGAACGCGGTGATTTCCACGTTCAACTGGTGCATGAATGGTTGCCTGCTGTGTTGGAAAACCGTGAAATGACAAGCGTTGGTGGTGAGTCGTGGTATCTGTTTGGTCACTGTACCGAAGTCACCGCGCTACCCACTGCGCCAAACCAGTGGGCGGCAATATTTGCACGCCTGGGCGCAAAACTTGAAAACGTCAGCGTCGGCTGTTGCGGCATGGCGGGAACCTACGGGCATGAAGTTAAAAACCATGCTAACTCACTGGGGATTTACGAGCTTTCGTGGCACCAGGCAATGCAGCGTCTGCCGCGCCAACGCTGCCTGGCAACCGGCTATTCCTGCCGCAGCCAGGTCAAACGTGTGGAAGGCAACGGTGTTCGCCATCCGCTACAGGCACTACTGGAGATTATGGGATGATCTGGCGGCGTGAAGTAAACCTGGATGCGCTTAATAAAATGGGTGCCGACAATATGGTGGCGCATGTGGGTATCGTATTTACCCGCATTGGCGATAACGAGCTGGAAGCCACTATGCCGGTTGATAACCGCACTCGCCAGCCGTTTGGCCTGCTGCACGGCGGTGCGTCGGTGGTGTTAGCTGAAACACTCGGTTCTGTGGCTGGGTACTTGTGTACCGAAGGCGAGCAGAAAATTGTCGGCCTCGAAGTTAATGCCAACCATCTGCGTTCCGCGCGTGAAGGTATCGTGCGCGGTGTTTGTACTGCAGTGCATGTTGGGCGCAGGCACCAGGTCTGGCAAATCGAAATCAGCGACGAGCAAGGGCGGCTTTGTTGCACATCAAGGCTGACGACTGCGGTGATTTAGATTCCCTCTTCGC
This sequence comes from Buttiauxella massiliensis, assembly GCF_902500225.1. Taxonomy (GTDB): domain Bacteria; phylum Pseudomonadota; class Gammaproteobacteria; order Enterobacterales; family Enterobacteriaceae; genus Buttiauxella; species Buttiauxella massiliensis. Next base: position 5,375 of record NZ_LR722663.1, read on the forward strand.
AAATTTTTTATTCATTTCATCAATAGCTAACGAGTTGACGCATATCACTTGATATGCGTTCACTTAACAGTATGATTTCCTTTGCTTCATCCATTTATCTTTCCGTTGCAGCCTATTTTCTTTGCCCGTCATCAAGGGAGTTGTGCTTTGAAAACAATATCTAATACCGGTTCGGCTAATTTCAATTTTCTTGCCGAGCACGATCCCCTTTTTGTGCAAATAGCCTCTGCGGCGGAAAACATATTTCCCAGTGACCCCAATACCACTTTAATAAAACTACGACAGTTAGGTGAGGCACTAGCGCAGCATATTGCTGCTCTGGCGGGCATCGAATTTGATGAGCAGGTTTCGCAAGCGGATTTACTTTTCCGCTTACAACGTGAATTAAAGTTTGAGCCGATGGTGAAGGATTTATTCCATACGCTTCGGATAGAAGGCAACAAAGCAACGCATCAATTCAGAACAAAACATAAAGAAGCGTTGGAAGGATTAAAAATAGCGCGCGCACTGGCTATCTGGTTCCATCAGTCGTTTGGAAAAGAAGGAACCGCTTTTAAGCCGGGCCCCTTTAACCCGCCCGTTGACCCGAGTTCACAGCTAAGGGATCTACAGGCAGAAATTGACAACTTAAAAAACGATCTCAATAAAGCAAACATCCAGTTAGATTCCAGCCAGCAACTTCAGGAACTGCTAGCAAAAGAGAAAGCAGATTATGAAGCGCTGGCTTATGAGATGGAGAAAGAGTCTAAAACTCACGAAACTGAAGCAAAACAACAAGAAGATCAGTTGTTGCAGCTCCAACTGGAGTACGAAGCAAAACTGAAAGCGCTGCAGGAGCAATTAGCGGCGAAGGATGAGAAGCAAGCCAGCGAGCAAAAACAGCAGGTTTCGAAGAAGACGCAGCTTGCCAGCAAATATCTATCCCTCAATGAAGAACTCACCCGACTGCTCATCGATCAAAAACTCACCGAAGCAGGGTGGCCCGCAGACAGCAAAGAGTCGACATGGGCAAAAGGCGATCGTCCAGAAAAGAATGTGAATAAGGCTATTGCTGAATGGCCCACTGAGTTCAAGGGTAAAAAAGGGCGTGCGGACTACGTTCTGTTCCGTGGCCTGACACCTATGGCGGTCGTTGAAGCCAAAAAAGAAAACGAAGATGTGGCCGGGAAAATCCCGCAGGCGGAACGTTATAGCAAAGGTTTCAAATTAGAAGCCCCCATGGCCGGAGCCTGGGAATTGGCAGGACGAAGTGTTGCATGGGCTGATGAATCAGATGGCCACTATCACGTCCCGTTCGTTTATTCCTGCAATGGGCGTCCATACGTACCGCAACTGGCTGAATCTTCGGGCACCTGGTTTCGCGATGTGCGCGAACATTCAAACATCCGTCGTGCACTCCAGCAATTCCATACACCAGACGGATTGCTGGACAAACTAAAGCGCAGCAAAGAAGCCGCGGAGAAAAAACTCCAGCAAGAAGCTTTTGGTTATTTACACCTGCGCGATTACCAGGAAAAAGCGATTTTAGCAGTCGAAAATACCCTGGCGAAAAACATCCGTACGGCGTTGCTGGCGATGGCAACGGGCACGGGAAAAACACGTACCATTATTGGCCTGATTTACCGCTTCCTGAAAACCGAACGCTTTAACCGCATTCTTTTTCTGGTAGATCGCACATCGCTTGGAACCCAGGCGACAGACGCTTTTAAAGAAGCGCCCCTGGAACAAAACCTGACGCTGGCTAAAACCTACAACATTGCCGAAATGGGCGATATGGCACCGGAAGCGGAAACGCGTGTGCAGGTTGCTACTGTGCAAGCGATGGTCAGCCGCATATTTGCATCTGATACACCGCCGCCAGTTGATCAGTACGACTGTATTATTGTGGATGAAGCGCACCGTGGTTACACACTCGACCAGGAAATGACTGAGGGTGAGTTAGCTACTCGCGATGCCAGCCAGTATCTTTCCAGCTATCGCCGCGTGCTGGACTATTTCGATGCGGTGAAAATCGCCCTGACGGCAACGCCTGCGAAGCACACCAGCGAAATTTTTGGTAAACCGATTTACGTCTATTCCTACCGCGAAGCAGTTGCTGATGACTGGCTTATCGACCATGAGCCGCCGATTCGTTATCAGACACTGTTGACGCAAAATGGCATCCATTTTGATAAAGGCAGTGAAGTTCATGCCATCAATATCCATACCGGTGAAGTGGAAGTGGATGAACTGGACGATGAACTGGATTTTGAAGTTGATGCTTTCAACCGAAAAGTGATTAGCGAAAACTTTAACCGCGTTATTTGCCAGGAACTGGTGAAAGAACTCGATCCATTTGGTGAAGAGAAAACACTGATTTTCTGTGCGACAGATAAACACGCGGATATGGTGAAACGCCTGTTAGATGAAGCCTTCAGGGAAGAATACGATAATTACAACCAGGCCGCGGTCGAGAAAATCACCGGCAAAAGCGACAAAGTCGACACCTTAATCAAACTGTATAAAAACGAACGTTACCCGAACATTGCTATCACTGTTGATCTGTTAAGTACTGGCATTGACGTACCGAAAATTTGCAACCTGGTGTTTATGCGCCGGGTGAAATCACGCATTTTGTATGAGCAAATGATGGGCCGCGCTACACGCCGCAGTGACGACATTGGCAAAACCGTCTTCCGCATTTACGACCCAGTGGATATTTACGAAGCGTTAAATGATGTCAATACCATGCAGCCGCTGGTCAAAGACCCAAACATTACGCTCGACCAGTTAGTAGGTGAATTAAGCGATCCTGAAACGCTGGAAAAAGCACTCGAAAACCCAGGCGATAATAGCGGAGAAACTCAGGCTGACGTGGTGCTCAGTGAGCTTAGCCAAAAACTGATGCGTGTGTTGCGTAAGGCGGAGAAAAAAGCGGAAACCAACCTCGAGATGAAAGAAAAACTCGATGAGCTGCACGAGCTATGGGGAGTTGAACCGAAACAGTTACACCAACACCTTCACCATATTGGCCCACGCCAGGCGGCTGAATTCCTGCGCAAACACAGCGGGTTATTAGCGCAACTGGAAGAAGTGAAAGCCATTGCGGGTAGCCTGTATCGCCCGGTGATTTCTGAACATTATGATGAATTGCGTGAACGCAGCCAAAGTTACGGAACCCATACCCGTCCGGAAGACTACCTGGAAAGCTTTGACGAATTCATTCATCAGCAAATCAACCAGTCTGCGGCATTGTCGGTGGTGGTCAATAAGCCGCGCGATCTGACGCGTGCACAGTTAAAAGAGATCCGCCTGTTGCTGGATAGCGCGGGTTACTCGGAAGTGAAACTACAAACCGCCGTGCGCAACCAGAGCAACAAAGATATTGCCGCCAGTATTATCGGCCATATTCGCCGCGCCGCACTGGGTGAACCGCTGGTGGCGTTTGAACAACGAGTTTTGCAGGCGATGGATAACATCTATGCCAGCCATAGCTGGACAACCCAACAGCGTAAATGGCTGGACAGGTTAGCCAAACAACTGGTGCATGAAGTGATCATCGACAAACAATTCATCAACCAAAGCTTCGCTGAACATGGCGGTGCGAAGAAGTTGAACGCAACGTTGTCTGACAAGCTTGACCGCGTACTTGATGAGCTAAATGAGGCAATCTGGCCGCAAAAAAGCGCCTGATTCTGTTAAACTCCCGCCCGAATTTCTTTTCTTAAAAACAGCCTTCTGCACTTTCCAGAAGGCTGATTCAGGATGAACCATGAATAATAACGATATTGTACAAAAGCTGTGGAACCTGTGTGATGTGCTGCGCGATGACGGCATTAACTACAGTGATTATGTTGGCGAGCTGGTGATGCTGCTGTTTATCAAAATGGTGCATGAGAATACCGAAGCGGAAACGCTGGATAAACACACCCTGCCAGCAGGTTGCCGCTGGACCGATTTGAACGACAAATCAGGTCTGACACTGCTTAACGATTACAAACAAATCCTGTTCAGCCTCTCGACCGGCAAAGATGCCGAAGGCAACCTGGTGCATGCCGACCCGTTGATTAGCGCCATTTATGCCGATGCGCAGACCCGCCTGCGTGAACCGCGCCATCTTGAGCAAATGATCCGCACGCTCGACCAAATCGACTGGTTCAGCGCCAAGAAAGACGGCCTCGGTGATTTGTATGAAGGCTTGCTTGAGAAGAACGCCGGGGAAACTAAATCCGGTGCCGGGCAATACTTTACCCCGCGTGCATTAATTAACAGCATGGTGCGCTGCATTAAGCCGCAGCCAGGCGAAGTGATTCAGGACCCGGCAGCCGGAACGGCGGGCTTTCTGATTGCCGCTGACCAGTACATCAAACAGCAAACTGACGACCTTTTTGATTTGCCAGCCAAAGATAAAGCTTTCCAGAAAAACAAAGCCTTTGTGGGCGTGGAACTGGTGCCTTCAACCCGCCGCCTGGCGCTAATGAACTGTTTGCTACATGGCATGGAAGGGGACGACGAAGGCGTGGTACACCAGGGGAATGCGCTAGGTATGGCGGGCAGTAGTTTGCCGCGTGCCGATATTATTCTGGCAAACCCACCGTTCGGCACCTCGAAAGGCGGGGAAGCGAGCATCACGCGTGACGATCTGACTTACGCCACCAGTAACAAACAACTGGCCTTCTTGCAGCACATTTACCGCAACCTGAAACCGGGTGGTCGCGCCGCCGTGGTGTTGCCGGATAACGTATTGTTTGAAGCGGGTGTGGGCACCAGCGTGCGCCGCGACCTGATGAACAAATGCAACCTGCACACTATTCTGCGTTTGCCGACCGGGATTTTTTACGCTCAGGGCGTGAAAACCAACGTGTTGTTCTTCACCAAAGGCAGTGCGACCGACAAACAGCAGGACGAAAACTGTACCGAAAACGTCTGGGTTTACGATCTGCGCACCAATATGCCGAGCTTTGGCAAACGCACGCCGTTTACTGAAAAACACCTCCAGCCGTTTGAAACCGTCTTTGAGCAAGGCCCGCGCGCCGAAGGTGAATGGAGCTTTAACGCCGCAGAAATTGAAGCGCCAGAAACTGCGGAAAATGAAAACGTGGCCGATAAACTCACCACCAGCCGCTGGCGTGTCTTTACCCGCGACTGGATCCGCGATACCAAAGGCGATTCACTGGATATCTCCTGGCTAAAAGACGACAGCAGCGTCGATGCCGCCAACCTGCCAGAGCCGGGCATTTTAGCTGGGGAAGCAATGAGCGAATTAGTGCAGGCGCTGGGCGAACTGGACGCGCTAATGCGTGAACTGGGCGCAGGCGATGAAGCGGATGCGCAGAAGGTGCTGCTGGATGCGTTGCTGGGGGAAGGGAAGTGATGGAAAAGGAGTTTGGGGGATTGCCTGAGGGGTGGGTAAAAACCACTTTACAAGAGATAGCATCGTGGGGGTCTGGTGGCACGCCATCAAGGAAATACCCAGAGTATTTCAATGGTGATATTCCCTGGATAAAAACCGGAGATTTAGGTCCACGTATTATTAAAGATGCAAGTGAGTTTATTACTGAAAAAGCGGTAAAAAATTCTAGTGCAAAATTTTTTCCAAAGAATTCTGTTGTGATTGCTATGTATGGTGCAACAATTGGCAGAACATCAATACTTGGTATTGATGCAACAACAAATCAGGCTTGTGCGGTTGGTACACCGATTGAGGGTATTACTACAAGTCTGTTTCTTTATTATTTCCTTCTTGACCAGAAAGATTCTTTTATTGCTAAAGGTAAGGGTGGAGCACAACCGAATATTTCTCAGGCGGTGATAAAAGAACATGTTGTATTTTTGCCATCTGAAGCAGAACAAGAAATCATCGTAGAGAATCTTGATTCGTTACTAGCACAAGTCGACAACATCAAAACTCGCCTCGATCAAATCCCACAAATCCTGAAACGTTTCCGTCAGGCGGTGCTGAGCGCTGCGGTAAATGGGCAATTGACGAGGGGCTATGCAAATCAAAAATGGGCAATAAAAAAGCTTTCTGAAATTGGTAATTTCGAACGAGGTAAATCTAAGCATAGGCCGCGTAATGATCCCCGCTTGTTTGGAGATAAATATCCATTTATTCAGACAGGTGAGGTTGCACATTCTAATGGTATATTGCTTTTAGTGTCTAAGTATTATAGTGAATTTGGATTTGCGCAGAGTAAGCTGTTCCCTAAAGGGACTCTGTGTATAACTATTGCCGCTAATATTGCCGATACTTGTATATTAGGTATAGATGCATGCTTTCCTGATAGTGTAGTCGGATTTACACCGGAAATATCTCTTTGTGATGTGAGATTTGTAAAATATTTAATAGATGATAATAAGGAAAAACTCGAAGCTTTTGCTCCTGCTACAGCACAGAAAAATATCAACTTAAAATTGTTGAATAGTTTGCAATTCCCAATCCCTTCTTTGTCTGAACAAACCGAAATCGTCGCCCGCGTCGAAAAACTCTTTGCCTGGGCCGACAATATCGAAAAGCAGGTTAATAACGCACAACAGCGCGTCAATAACCTGACGCAATCGATCCTCGCTAAAGCGTTTCGCGGCGAATTAACCGAGCAATGGCGTAAAGACCATCCGGAATTGATTAGCGGTGAAAACAGCGCTGCGGCATTGCTGGAAAAAATCAAAGCTGAACGGGCTGCTCAAACGAAAAAGAGCAAAAAGAAAGCGTAATGGCTTAATGTCTGCGCTTTGTAAGCTGCCGACCTGGGCTATTACGCCCTGGTCGGATGCCGCTAACGCTAATCCGACCAGGGAAACCAATCCGTAGGGGGGATTAGCGCAGCGACATCCACCAGTATTTATCCGGCTACATTTGCAGTACGCAAAAAACGCGGCGTTTTTAAATCATCCACCAGCGTATTAACCAGCTGCATCAATAAACCATTAAGTTGCTGCATTGTCTTCAAAGGCAGTGAATGGCATAACAGCACTCGCGTAACAGCCTGGCAGTAATCACAAAGAGCATCGCTATCCGCAAGCCATTTCGCTTCGGGGAATTCAGACGGATCGTCAACAGATAATTGTTCAATACGTGCAGCCGATAATGGTTTGTCCAGATTCTCTTTTATCGCTTCAATATGTGCATATACGTAATTGCACAGTGCCGCACATTCGGCTGGGCTATCGCTATCGATTAATATATCGGTGAGTAATTCACAGCGTTCGGCGAGATCGATGATATCGAGATTGTTGGTATTAATTATTACCTGATGAGGGAAAAGCGGATTCATATTCATTATGTAGGCTTCCATTAGTGTATTGCGATATCACCACAGGAAACGCCAAGTTCACTGGTGGTGGACTGGACGGGGTTGGCGTACCGACACTAATGAAACGGCGCATCTTTCGATGCCCCCAACCAGCCCACCATAATTCAGGCAGGCCGCGAGTATAACTTTATTAGTGGTCAGGACGCCAATCCTGGCACCTGATTTTGCAGGTGCGTGGGCATATTATCGTTATCAATACACCTCTAAAAGGGCGTATTTAAGAGACTGGAAAGCCACTCGCAAACAATTTTTCTGATTTGCATAGAGTGAAAAATCACGCTTTAAAATTAATGGATGTATTTTTCATAATACATATCATGAATAACTAAAATCATTAAAATTTGTGGAAAGTGCCCCGCAAAATATTTTTCTAAGCAAATTGAGTAATCTGTTAAGGTCATACGGCGGCCATAAACATAAGGAAATCCAATGCGTCAGAGAGTTATTGTTTGCCCAATTATTGAAAATAACGGTGAAGTGCTGCTGTGTAAGATGGCAGACGATCGCGGTGTGTTCCCTGGGCAATGGGCGTTATCCGGCGGTGGAATGGAGCCGGGTGAACGAATGGAAGAGGCGTTGCTACGCGAAATTCATGAAGAGCTGGGCGCAGAACTGCAGATAACCAGTATTAAACCCTGGACCTTTGCCGACGATGTGCGCGTGAAGACCTATGCTGATGGCAGCAAAGAAGAAATCTACATGATTTATCTGTTGTTTGACTGCGTGAGCGCCAATCGCCATGTCACGTTTAACGAAGAATTTCAGGAAATCGCCTGGGTTAAACATTCTGAACTGGGCAACTATGATTTGAATGAAGCGACACGAGCGACCTTCAGCAAAAAAGGCTGGCTTTGATCTCTGTTGTACATATCCGAAATTAAGGAACTCGATGCGTAAAGTCCTCATCTGGTTGATTCTCACCGTGCTGTCTGGTGGCTGTGTTGTTTTCTATGCTCTGCATCAGCAGTATGAGGAACAAAGCGCTGAGTTCCGTATTTTGTATCGCGATATCACGGTTAAACTTGCGCAAAACGATGTCATTCTCGCCTTGCTTTCAAACAGTAGTGACCCGGCGGTAGTGCAGCAGAAATTCCCCTATATTTTGCGCTGGCAAACTCAGCCTCATGATCCTCCACGGCCAGATATCAACCCTGCACGTGCTGGGACCTACTGGATAAATTCACCACAAGGTTCTTTGTTGATTGATTTACCCACATTGCTTACTGACCTGGTGCGTACACAGAAGTTTCATCACTTTAGTCTGAGCTGGCAAGGCGTCGGACTTCTCACTCAAGGCGCTGCTGGGACTGATGATTGGTGGCGTTGGGAGAAACAGATTACCAGCCCATCGCAACCGCTAAATCTGCAGGTGACGAATAATCCTGACTGGCGAAATTTACCCTGGCTCATTCTGGTGCTGGTGGGTGTTTTCTGGGCAATGGCTATCTACTTATATAACCAGTATCAGACGACGAAACGCCAGCGCAATATTGCTGATTTGCGCGCCCATTTTTCAGAACTAGCACGGCTTAACGCAATGGGGGAAATTGCTGCTGGTATGGTGCATGAACTCAATCAACCGCTTACGGCAATTTTGAGCTATTCGCAAACCGCGCAGCGCCTGATTGCACAACAGCAGGCTGAAAAAGCTCAGCCACTGCTGGAAGCCTCGGTTATGCAAACAAAGCGTATTAGTGCATTGCTGCTGGAGTTTCGGGAGAAATTACACAGTGATGAGCAGACGTTGCAACCGGTGGATTTGCGTAGTACCTGGGAAAGAGTGGCGATGCTTTTGGGTAATGAGATTGAACGTGGCAAAGTCACGGTAATAAACCAAATCCCTGAATCATTCCCTTCACTTATGGCCTCACCACTAGGTATTGAGCAGATATTCCATAACCTGCTCAACAACGCGATTCAGGCGCAGCGGCACAATGACAAAGCATGGGTGTCAATCAATGCTCGCCAAGCCGGGAACGATGTCGTGTTGACCGTCACTGACGGTGGGCCAGGGCTGAGCGAGCAAGCATTAGAACAGGTGTTTATGCCTTTCTTTACCACCAGGAAAGAGGGGCTGGGACTTGGAATGGCGCTGACCGAAACGCTGGTACAGCGGCTAAATGGTAGTATCCGCGCAGAAAATAGTGCTGCGGGTGGCGCGTGTTTCACCCTGATTTTTCCACACATATACCAGGAGGCGTGATGGGGCAGCGAATCTATCTTATTGACGATGATGAAGCGATACGCTTTTCATTAACCGCACTTCTGGCAACGATGGGTTGGGAAACACAAACCTACAACAGCGTACAAAATTTCCTGGAATCCCAGCCAGATATGCCAGCCCTTAATGGTTGCCTGTTGCTGGATATTCGTATGCCCGGAAAGTCCGGGATCACGCTTTTGGAAAGCTGGGAACAAATGGGATGCACCTTGCCAGTTATCATGATGACCGGGCATGGCAGCATAGATCTTTGCCGTCGCGCATTTAAAAATGGAGCATTTGAATTTTTAACAAAACCTATTGATGCCGACCTGCTAATTGAAACTGTGAGTGCTGCACTTGAGCAACAAAAACAAAGCCAGCAGCAGCGTGAAAATCAGGCCGATTTGCAGGCCAAACTGGCGACGCTTTCAGCGCGCGAACAAGAAGTGATGACCCTAATTATGCAGGGGAAATCGAACAAAGAGATGGCGCGGGATCTGTCGTTGTCACCACGAACCGTGGAGGCACATCGCGCAAGTTTGTTTGCGCGGCTTGAAATCAACTCGTTGGCGAAGTTAATAAAAATCTACGGCGGGCTGAAAGGTACTACGTAAAATTACCTGGTTTTCCTGGTATTCATCCGAATGGTTTTGCGTAACCCAGTTCGCTACCTTAACTCTCGTTAGTTAATCACAATCGAGTTGAGGGAAGAAACCATGAAAAAATCCATCCTGCTAGCCGCTGCTCTGTTCAGCACTGCCGCGGCAATGCCTGCCTTTGCAAGCAATGTTCTGACCGAAAAAAATCTCTCTCTCGAGTTTGCAGATAAGCTCGCACAGAGTGCCATTCACGCCTGTAGCGCCAAAAACTACAATGTCGCGGTAACTGTTGTTGACCGTGCCGGTGTTGTGAAAATCGTTAAGCGTATGGATAACGCAGGCCCGCACACCGTTGAAGCCAGCCGCATGAAGGCCTATACCGCACTGACCACCAAAAATACCACTGGCGATGTTATGAAGAGTGCACAGGATAACGCCGGTGCACAGAATATGCGCGATATCCCAGGCTTCTTATTATTGGGCGGCGGGATACCGGTGAAAGTTGATAACCAAACCATCGGTGCTATTGGTATTGGCGGTGCTCCGGGCGGCCATTTGGATCAGCAATGTGCCGTTGATGCGCTAGAGGCAAATAAAGCAGCCCTCAACGCATCCTGATATCGAGTTTCATGACGTTGTAGGCGCATTGTGGCGTGCAACGTCATGCGTAAATGCGCTTGTGCAACATATTCTCCTTTGCCCATATTGAAGTTTTTTGTCAAAATAATGTATTCAGCGTCAAATACTTTGCGTATTACACGGACGTTTTTTATACATTGATGGGAAGTAAGGGAGTTAAAATGAAGTATATGTTCGCGCTTATGTTGAGTCTGACATTATCCGGGTGTACAGCGAGTGATTGGGTCGATGCTGCTGGTGGAATAATGCAGGCTACTGATAAAAATGAAAAAGACGCAAGAAATAAGCGCATAAAAGCTGCTAATAAAGCTGCAGGTTATTAAGATTTAAACAAACTGTGCATGCGGATTAAGTAATTCCTCTTCTTACCGTGTTGAGTAAGAAGAGGAATATTGATGATGTTAATGGTGTCTGAAAAGCTGATTATTTTTCGTATAAGCGTTCGAGCTTGAAGCACTGCACTCCTTTATATAAGCACTCATCATAAATACGGTAACCGACATGTTGAGCAACGCGAATTGATGCCGGGTGATGTTTCACAATAAGGCACACGGTTTTGGATGGCGAAAACGAATCGACATACCAATGGTGTGCGGCTTCGGCAGCCTCTTTTGCAATCCCGCAGCCCTGGGCTGCGCGTGTAATGACCCATGAAGCTTCAGCGCATTTATCAAACTGTTCATCAACATTACGATGAAAATTAGCCAGCCCCGTTTCTCCTAAAAAAACACCATCAGATTTTTGGAAGATGGAGAAGATCCCGAATCCAAATGTTGACCAGTGTCCGATGTTTCTCAAAATACGATTCCATCCTTCTTCTGGTGTAAACCCTGGAGAATTGGTGACATGGAAAATTTCAGGATCTGCATACATGGGCAACCACACATCAAAATCCGCGATGGTTTGAGGACGTAAAATTAATCTTTCCGTTTCAATGATTGTCATTAATTTATCTTTTACGTTTTTATCCAAAAAACAGGGCTTTCTAGTCCAAAAAGTAATCCCATCTCGTTTTCATTACCCACTCTCGACGTTCTGAATAAAGGGCTAAAAGCGTGGCTTCTAGCCGGAGTAAACTCATTCAGCAGCCGTTTCGCCAGGCATACTTTTCAGAGCTTCAAGATCAATCTCAGCATCGTTTGTTTCCAGCAGTTGTGTTAACAAAAGAAGGTTATTGAATTCATTTAAAAGTATCTCAGCGTCAGTCTTCAGGGGAGTATCAGCCGCATCTAGAGCTGCATTGATTGCTTTTCTGACGTTCTCAAGCATTTCATTCATACCGCCATTTTTACCAATGGTCAGTAACAATGCCCCTATAAGCAAAGACTGAGCTTCGACTTTTGCCGCCAATTGCTTGGCTTCGGCATCCATTTTAGAAATTTTAGCTATCACACCCAGTATCAAGTTTTTCATTAAAGCCCCATTTCTCGCCAGATAACCCCTAAACAAAATAAGGGTGAGATTTATTTGATGAAAATGAAAATAGCCTAAGTTGTGACTGTGCACCACTCCGCCGGGTGAACATCATGTGCCTGAGGTTTATTAGAATGCTCATGTATGCATTGGCGATGAAGATCATCGTGCTCACTGGAGCTACCAATCGCATAAATCGGTATTCTCTATACATCTTTTACTTTCTATCACCTAAGCTTTCTTATTCCAGTTAAATTCTCTTAATTTCATTGGGTTAAATAGCTCATTTCACCGCCTGCAAGACTTTCAGTAGGGTCTATCCTTAGTTAAGACGCCTAAAAATAGCGCATTTCGTGAATACCCCTGTTATCAGGATGTTGTATTGATAATAGTTATCATTAACATAGGGTATTGGCCTTTGGGCGGCAAAACATAAAGAGGTGAACTATGGATGTGCAAACCGGTAGCTTCGATCCCAGTGAATTTGCCTGGAAGGGACTGACGTTAACTCCTGATGCTGCTGCTCATATTCGCAAACTGGCAAGCCAGCAGCCGGGCTTCCTTGGTGTGCGTTTGGGCATTAAACAGACCGGGTGCGCGGGGTTCGGCTACGTGCTGGATACCGTTAAAGAGCCTAAATCTGACGATCTCCTTTTTGAAATAGACGGCGCAAAACTGTGGGTGCCACTTTCAGCGATGCCGTTTATCGACGGAACGGAAGTCGATTATGTGCGCGAAGGATTAAACGAAATATTCAAATTCAACAACCCGAAAGCACAGCACGAATGCGGCTGTGGTGAAAGCTTTGGGGTGTAGGCGGGATTATGTCACGTAACACTGAAACGTCTGAAGAAGTGCAAACCTGGGCGGGCAGCCATTCTTATAAAGAGGGCTTTTTCACCCAGTTGAAAACCGACGAAATGGCGCACGGCATCAACGAAGATGTGGTGCGGGCGATCTCTGCGCGGCGCAATGAACCTGAGTGGATGCTGGAATTTCGCCTTAGCGCCTATCGCGCCTGGCTTGAAATGGAAGAGCCACACTGGCTGAAGGCCAATTACGAAAAACTGAATTATCAGGATTACAGCTACTATTCCGCGCCGTCTTGTGGTAGCTGCGATGATAACTGTGAGTCGCAACCGGGCGCAGTTCAGCAACCTGGCAGCAACGCGTATCTGACAGGTGAAGTGGAAGAAGCTTTTAAACAGCTCGGTGTTCCGGTGCGCGAAGGTTCGAATATCGCCATGGATGCAATTTTTGACTCCGTTTCTGTAGCGACCACTTACCGTGAAAAACTCTCCGAGCAGGGCATTATTTTCTGCTCTTTTGGCGAGGCGATTCACGAGTTTCCTGATCTGGTGCAAAAATATCTCGGTACAGTGGTGCCGAGTAACGACAACTTCTTTGCCGCGCTGAATGCGGCGGTAGCATCCGACGGCACCTTTATTTACGTGCCCAAGGGTGTGCGCTGCCCGATGGAGCTTTCCACTTATTTCCGCATTAATGCCGAGAAAACCGGCCAGTTTGAACGCACCATTTTAGTGGCCGACGAAGGCAGCTACGTCAGTTATATCGAAGGGTGTTCAGCGCCGGTTCGCGATAGCTACCAGCTTCACGCCGCAGTGGTGGAAGTCATCATCCATAAAGATGCCGAAGTGAAATATTCCACGGTACAAAACTGGTTCCCGGGCGATGGCAACACCGGCGGCATTCTGAACTTCGTGACCAAACGCGCATTGTGCGAAGGGGCGAACAGCAAAATGTCCTGGACGCAGTCTGAAACCGGCTCGGCGATTACCTGGAAATACCCAAGTGTGATTCTGCGTGGCGACAACTCCATCGGCGAATTTTTCTCCGTTGCGCTGACGGCGGGTCATCAGCAGGCTGATACCGGCACCAAGATGATTCATATTGGTAAAAATACCCGCTCGACCATTATCTCGAAAGGGATCTCCGCCGGGCACAGCCAGAACAGCTATCGCGGCCTGGTGAAAATTATGCCAACGGCGACCAATGCCCGTAATTTCACACAATGCGACTCAATGCTTATCGGCCCGGACAGTGGCGCGCATACCTTCCCGTACGTTGAATGCCGCAACAATACCGCCCAACTTGAGCACGAAGCGACGACATCGCGCATCGGTGAAGACCAGTTGTTCTATTGCCTGCAACGCGGGATAGCCCAGGACGATGCGATTTCAATGATCGTCAACGGGTTCTGTAAAGACGTGTTCTCGGAATTGCCGCTCGAATTTGCGGTGGAAGCACAAAAATTATTAGCGATTAGTCTTGAGCACAGTGTTGGTTAAGGATTAAGGGAAAATTATGCTGAGCATTAAAGATCTACAGGTAAGCGTTGAGGACAAAGAGATCCTGCGCGGCTTAAGCCTTGAAATAAAACCGGGCGAAGTGCACGCCATTATGGGGCCGAACGGCTCAGGGAAAAGTACGCTTTCTGCCACGCTTGCCGGGCGAGAAGATTATGAAGTTACCGGCGGGCAGGTGCATTTTAAAGGCAAAGACCTGCTGGAATTATCGCCGGAAGACCGTGCCGGTGAAGGCATTTTTATGGCGTTCCAGTATCCGGTGGAAATCCCCGGCGTCAGCAACCAGTTCTTCCTGCAAACCGCGCTGAATGCGGTGCGCGAATATCGCGGGCTTGAAGAGCTCGACCGTTTCGATTTCCAGGATTTGATGGAAGAGAAGATCAAATTACTGAAAATGCCGGAAGATTTACTGACACGTTCGGTCAACGTTGGTTTCTCTGGCGGTGAGAAAAAACGTAACGATATTCTGCAAATGGCGGTCCTGGAGCCAGAGCTTTGTATTCTCGATGAGTCCGATTCCGGGCTGGATATTGATGCGCTGAAGATCGTTGCTGAAGGGGTGAATTCCCTGCGTGATGGCAACCGTTCGTTCATTATCGTCACGCACTACCAGCGCATTCTTGACTACATCAAACCCGATTTTGTCCATGTGTTGTATCAGGGGAAAATTGTGAAATCAGGTGATTTCAGTCTGGTGAAACAACTGGAGGAGCAGGGTTATGGCTGGCTTACCGAACAGCAGTAACAGCAACGCCCTGCAACAGTGGCACCACCTGTTTGAAACACAGGGCGAGAAACGCAGCAAAGAAGCTCAGGAACATATGCAGCAAATGCTGCGCTTGGGGCTGCCGACGCGCAAAAATGAAAACTGGAAATACACCCCGCTGGAAGGGTTGCTCAATAACCAGTTTGTCTTGCCTGCGCCTGAGGAATTAACTGAGATTCAACGCGATGCGCTGGCGC
Organism: Buttiauxella massiliensis; assembly: GCF_902500225.1. GTDB lineage: Bacteria > Pseudomonadota > Gammaproteobacteria > Enterobacterales > Enterobacteriaceae > Buttiauxella > Buttiauxella massiliensis. The sequence goes on from NZ_LR722663.1 coordinate 20,811, forward strand.
TGTCAGTGGATGCGTGGCGGCTGGTGTTTGTCGACGGGCGCTTTAGCCGCGAGTTAAGCGACGATCTCACCAACAGTGGTTTTGACGTGTCCGTGGATGAAAAGTGTGAATCGTTGCCAGCCGCGGTACAGAGTGAAGTATTTTTGCATCTCACCGAAAGCCTCGCCGAAACCGTAACGCATATTCGCGTGGCGCGTAACCACAGCCCGGCGAAAGCCCTGTTGCTGATGCACATCAGCCGGGGAAGCGGGCAGGAGGAGATGAACACCGCGCATTATCGCCACCATTTGTCTCTTGGCGAAGGCGCAAAGGCGACGGTTATCGAACACTTTGTGAGTTTTGATGAGCAGCCGCATTTCACTGGCGCCCGTTTTACTGCGGAAGTGGCGGCGAATAGCCAACTCCATCATGACAAACTGGCTTTTGAAAATGCCCAGAGTTACCACTTTGCTCATAATGATTTAATCATTGGTCAGGATGCGGCGGTTGAAAGCAGCAGCTTCTTGCTGGGAGCCGCGGTATTACGCCACAACACCAGTACTCAATTAAACGGCGAGAATACACAACTGCGCATGAACAGCCTTGCGCTGCCAATTAATAACGAAGTGTGTGACACCCGCACCTGGCTTGAACATAACAAGGGTTACTGCAACAGCCGTCAGCTACATAAAACCATCGTGCGTGACAAAGGCCGGGCGGTGTTCAACGGCATGATTAAAGTCGCACAACATGCGATTAAAACTGACGGACAGATGACCAACAACAACCTGTTGCTCGGGCGTCTGGCGGAAGTGGACACCAAACCGCAGCTCGAAATTTATGCTGATGACGTGAAGTGTAGCCACGGCGCGACCATTGGCCGCATCGACGACGAACAGATGTTCTATCTGCGCTCGCGCGGGATTAAAGAGCAGGCCGCACTTCAAATGATTATTTTTGCCTTTGCTGCAGAGCTTACGGAAAGCATTCGCGACGAGGCATTAAAACAGCAGGTTCTGGCACGAATCGGCCAGCGCTTTGCAGGGGGCGATGCATGAGTTTTTCCATAGAACGGGTGCGTGCTGATTTCCCGATTCTGAGCCGGGAAGTCAACGGGCAGCCGCTGGTTTATTTAGACAGTGCTGCCAGCGCGCAAAAGCCGCAGGCGGTGATTGACGCCGAGCTGAATTTTTACAGCCATGGTTATGCGGCGGTGCATCGCGGTATTCACACATTGAGTGCTGAAGCCACGCAGCTTATGGAGAACGTGCGTAACCAGGTTGCGCGTTTTATCAATGCGCAAACGCCGGAAGAGATTGTCTTTGTGCGTGGCACCACCGAAGGGATTAACCTGGTCGCTAACAGTTGGGGGCGAGCTAATATCCAGGCCGGTGACAACATTATTATTTCTGCGATGGAGCACCACGCCAATATCGTTCCATGGCAAATGCTCTGCGAACAGACGGGTGCGACGCTGCGCGTGATCCCGCTCAATCAAGACGGCACCTTGCAGTTGGATGTGTTCCCGACGCTGATTGATGAGCGCACAAAACTGCTGGCTATTGCTCAGGTTTCGAATGTGCTCGGCACGGAAAACCCGGTACGTGAGATGATCGCCACTGCTCATCAGGCTGGCGTAAAAGTGCTGGTGGATGGCGCACAGGCCATAATGCACCATGCCATTGACGTGCAGGCGATGGATTGCGATTTCTATCTTTTCTCCGGCCACAAAATTTACGGTCCGACGGGAATTGGCGTGCTGTATGCACGAGAAGAAATCTTGCAAAAGATGCCGCCATGGGAAGGGGGCGGATCGATGATCGCAAGCGTTAGTCTGACAGAAGGCACTACTTATGCCGCAGCACCGTGGCGTTTTGAGGCGGGGACGCCAAACACCGCTGGGATTATCGGGCTGGGGGCCGCTCTACGCTACGTAGAAAGCCTCAATCTTTCCGAGGTGAGCGAGTATGAGCACTCTCTGATGCGCTACGCACAGCAGGCGTTACAAGCTGTTTCTGATTTGACCATCTACGGTCCTGAACATCGTCTTGGGGTTATCGCCTTTAATCTCGGCAAACACCATGCATATGACGTGGGAAGTTTCCTCGATAATTACGGCATTGCGGTGCGCACCGGGCACCATTGTGCGATGCCGCTGATGGCATTCTACAAAGTGCCGGCAATGTGCCGCGCTTCATTTGCTATGTACAACACCGAAGAAGAGGTGGATCGCCTGGTGGCTGGTTTACAGCGGATTCATCGCCTTTTGGGCTAACAGGGAGCAAGCCATGGCTACGTTGCCAGATAAAGAAAAACTGCTGAAAAACTTTAGTCGGTGCAGCAATTGGGAAGAGAAATATCTCTACATCATAGAGCTGGGCGCTCGTCTCCCGGAGTTGCCGCAAGCTAAACATAAAGCAGAAAACATTATTCAGGGCTGTCAGAGTCAGGTATGGATTGTGATCCATCAACAGCCCGATGGTGTAATTACGCTTGAGGGTGACAGCGATGCTGCTATCGTCAAAGGGCTGATTGCAATCGTATTTATTCTCTACCAACAGATGACTGCGCAGGATATTGTCGCGTTTGATGTTCGCCCGTGGTTTGAGAAACTTGAACTGGCTCAACATCTTACGCCGTCTCGCTCTCAAGGGCTTGAAGCAATGATCCGTGCTATTCGCACCAAATCCGCCAATCTTAGCTAAACTCAAAGAACAGCTTTCATCCTGTTAACGCGAGGTAATTTCATTGCCTCGCATGGCTTTCAGCATTCCGGCATTCAGCCGGTGAATACAGGAATTCAGTATGAAACGCGCGTTCTCTCAAATAACATTATTTTTAATTAGCGCTCTGGCGGCAAGCCAGTCGGCGTGGGCTGTCGATTATTTACTCCCGCCACCGGGCAGTCGGATAATCGGTGAGAATCAAACTTATATTGTGCCTAATGACGGTAAAAATCTCGAAACAGTCGCTGCAAAATATAATACCGGCGTGTTACTTCTTCTTGAGGCGAATAATACCGTTGACCCATTCCTGCCTAAACCCGGCAGTGAACTGACTATTCCTTCACAAATGCTCCTCCCGGATACGCCACGTGAGGGAATTGTTATTAACCTTGCTGAGCTACGGCTGTATTACTACCCGCCAGGGCAAAATCGCGTTGAGGTTTATCCTTTAGGGATTGGCCAACTTGGGCGTGAAACGCCGGTAATGGTGACGCGTATCAGCCAGAAAATCCCGAATCCAACCTGGACGCCGACGGCGAATATTCGTGCGCGTTCTGCTGCGCAAGGGATTACGCTGCCCGCAGTCGTGCCAGCAGGGCCAAACAACCCGCTGGGGCGCTATGCGCTGCGACTGGAGCAGGGTGGGGGCGAATATCTGATTCACGGCACCAACGCGCGTAATAGTATCGGTTTGCGCGTGAGTTCGGGTTGTATGCGTATGCGAGCGCCAGATATTAAAGCGTTATTCAGCCAGGTCGCCTGGGGCACGCGTGTGCAAATCATCAACGAACCGGTGAAATATAGCATTGAGCCGGATGGACGGCGTTTTGTGGAAGTACATCAACCGCTGTCGCGTAACGATTGGGAAAACCCGCAAACGGTGCCGATTGCGATTTCTGCCTCGTTCGGTGAGTTTATCGATAACCCAATGAGTGACAGAGCGCAGGTGGACAGTGCAATTGTCAGGCGGGCGGGATATCCAGTGCTGGTGAACGCGCCGCAGGGGGTTCCTTCACAGCCAGTTAACATCACGCCAATACAGAGCGTCAAAGCGTCCTCTGGCAGCACGTTAACGCCAAACAGTAACGTAAGCGTGATTAGCGGACAAAACAGCGTGGTGATGAACTAGCGGGGCTTTTACGGGGTAAGGGATTTCAGGCAAAAAAATGGCGCACAATGTGCGCCATTTTAATACAAGTTACTCTTACTTACGGTAAGAGTGAGCTTGGTTGTCCAGACGCTGGTTAGCGCGTGCTGCGTCGTCTTTAGCAGCTTGAACGTCAGAACGCATTGCGTTCACGTCGTTGCTCAGCTGATCAACTTTAGCGTTCAGAGTCTGAACGTCAGAAGACAGTTGATCGATTTTAGCGTTAGAAGAACAACCTGCCAGCATAGTAGAAGCCAGGATTACCGCGCCCAGTACCAGTTTAGTACGATTCATTATTAATACCCTCTAGATTGAGTTAATCTCCATGTAGCGTTACAAGTATTACACAAACTTTTTTATCTTGAGAATAAATTTTTGATGGGAATGCACTTAAATTTGATCGTTCGCTCAAAGAACCAGCGAACCGGGGCTGAAATCTAAAAAAAATAGAAAAAACAGAGGATTTTAATCGGATTCATCTTACTAAATTGCGACTTAAATAGAGCAGGCCGATTTGATTTTTATTTCAGACAGTCTATTTAACCCAATAAAAAAAGCGCCCGTAGGCGCTTTTTTAGCAAATTATTCGTTCACAGGAAATTTACAGTACGTGAACAGAAGCAGTATTGGTGGTGCCGCTTGGTACTAATGCGCCAGAAACCATCACTACGATGTCGCCTTTACGAGCCAAACCGCTCTCCAGAGCAACTTCTTTACCCAGACGGTAGAAATCATCGGTAGAAGCGATTTCTTTAACCAGCTGAGGAATCACGCCTTTGCTCAGAACTAACTGACGAGCAGTAACTTCATTGGTGGTCAGCGCCAGGATAGTTGCGTTCGGGAAGTATTTACGCACAGCTTTAGCTGATTTGCCGCCCTGGGTTGCAACAACAACCACTGGAGCTGACAGATTTTCTGCAGTTTCAACTGCGCCACGGCAAACTGCTTCGGTGATACGCAGTTTACGGCTGTCATTGTTGTTATCCAGACGGCTGGTCATCACGCGGTCAGTACGCTCACAGATGGTTGCCATGATGGTCACAGCTTCCAGTGGGTATTTACCTTTAGCAGACTCACCAGACAGCATAACTGCGTCGGTGCCGTCGATGATGGCGTTAGCAACGTCGCCCGCTTCTGCGCGAGTTGGACGTGGGTTTTTGATCATAGAGTCGAGCATCTGAGTTGCAGTGATAACAACTTTACGAGCGCGAACACATTTCTCGATCATCATCTTCTGAGCGAAGATAACTTCTTCAACCGGGATTTCAACGCCCAGGTCGCCACGAGCAACCATGATGCCGTCAGAAGCTTCGAGGATTTCGTCGAAGTTGTTCAGGCCTTCCTGGTTTTCGATTTTGGAGATGATCTGGATGTTTTCGCCGCCATGAGCTTTCAAATGCTCGCGGATTTCAACAACGTCAGAACGTTTACGGATGAAGGACGCTGCTACGAAATCAACGCCTTGCTCGCAACCGAACACCAGGTCTTGTTTGTCTTTTTCAGCCAAAGCTGGCAGCGCGATGGAAACGCCCGGCAGGTTAACGCCTTTGTTTTCGCCCAGGTCGCCGTTGTTCAGCACTTTACAAACAACGTTTTTACCTTCGATTGCAGTGACTTCCATACCGATCAGACCATCGTCTACCAGTACGGTGTTACCGACGCTCAGGTCGCTGGTGAAACCTTCGTAAGTTACAGCAACGATATCGCTGTTACCCACTACAGTTTTGTCGGTAGTGAAAGTAAAGGTCTGGCCCGCTTTCAGGGAAACGTCGTTGCCGCCTTCCAGTTTGATAGTACGGATTTCAGGACCTTTGGTGTCCAGCAGGATTGCTGCTTTCTTACCGGTTTTTTCCATTACGTTGCGCAGGTTCTTGATACGCTGACCGTGTTCTGCATAGTCACCGTGGGAGAAGTTCAGACGCATTACGTTCATGCCAGCATCAAGCATTTTGCTCAGCATTTCTTCGGATTCGGTTTTTGGACCGATGGTGCAAACAATTTTAGTCTTTTTCATGACAGTCTTATCTGTAAGTTGAGAAGGATTGTGAAAATTCGGTTCCGGTCGATACGGGCGCCGGAGCGCAAACTAAAGCTGGTATTGTTCATGTGCCACCCGGTAAGGATAGGTGACAGAAATAAAGCGTGCAGAGGAAAGTGTGCTTGCGGTTCAGCCTGCCGGGGATATTGATTGCTTTCTAGTGTATTAGGACAGTTCAATGCGCTGAAACCATTCAAGTCAAGACGCGCACATTATAGAGGTAACTTGCACCGAAAGGAATTGAAAACGCTGTTTCAAATTCAGAATGCACATAAATACAGCGGGGTGTTATCGGAGAGTTACAAAAACATGAATGAAATTGGTAGGCAAAAACGGATAAATCAATTTTTTCCTGAGAAGAAAATTTACTTAAAATATATTTGTATAATATAATATTTTTTTGAATGAGTTAATCAACACCCAGGCAGTCCTCCTCATTCAGTTTTTTTATTTAATGAAGAAAAAGATTAATGATTAAGTTTATGGTTCCTGCTGTCATCGCTGTCGCTTTTTTTGTTGCTTGTGGGAATGCCCCGGCGAAACGGATTGCGCAATGTGAGAACCACGGCAAAAGTGACGGTGCTTGTGTTGCGCAAGAATGGGACTTTTCCATGGAAAGCCCATTCCCCGATAACGACCTCTCAACGCTTGCAGGCCTCGTAACCGCTCAGAAGTAAGCCGTCACGCGGTTTCTTTCAGCCGCCATGCATCCCTGCAATATAATGAGAAGCTCGTCTACAACGCGCGAGCTATTTTCTCACCCGCCCGGCGTGCGTTTACAGGCAAAATACTTGCCGTAGCCACATAGCCGTCGGGATCGAGACAGCGATCCCGCGCCAGCGCCTGCTCAATAATTTCTGCATCCCAGTAGATTTTTTTACGATGATCGCCCTGCGTCGTCAGCGTCGCTTCCATGTCACTTCCAGTGTGCCTTTGAACACCATCAATACCTGAACATCCGGGCAACTATGCAGGCCAACGCGATTGTCGTGCTGAATGCGCAACCACTCCACCGAGAATCCGTGCGGGTTAAGCATTGGCGGCGTGTTATGCAGATCTTGCGAAATACCGTAGCCAATTACCGGAGCGATTTCGCCACCGTGGCCCGGCAAAACCGAATCCAGCAGCGCGTTTGCCGACCATTTCCGCTGCTCGCCCGTCACCGCACGCTGGCTCATTTCCTCTACGGAATAATCGCGTAGTGCGGCGATATGCTCCGCGCCCAGCGGCTGCAACAGGTCGGCTTCATCAGGGATTTTTCCCCCGGCTTCGACATCAATCAGCATATTGTCGCGGCTTAAATACAGACCGTATTCGCGAGCCGCGTCGAGAATCGACGGATGCCAGATAATCCCGCCGGTATTATTCCCGCCCAGCACGGTGAACACCATGCCGCAGGTATCCGTTGGTCTGACGTTGGTAAAACCACGGAAAATCCACGTCGGGATCGACATAATCGCAGGCGCGCTAAATTCCGCCTGATGTTCGCCGTTAGCGCCCCAGCGGAAGCGCCAGCTCCCTTCATGAATCAAAAACACTTCCGCCGTGAAATGCAGATGCAGATTGTTGGTCACGCCTTTAGGCATAGCCGCCGCACCGATATTAAAGCCGTGCGGCTCGGGAATATTCACCACCTGCGATGCCGACTGCGTCACGCCTGGGCCAATAAATGAATAGTTTTGTTTGAGGTGCGATCCCGGCAGCTTGCAGTCAATAAATGCCACGCTACAGGAAACGCGATCTTCAGGGCGTACCAGGCGGCGTTGGGCTTCTTCCTGGGTCAGAGTGATGGTTTGCATAATGTTCTTCATTAATATCCAGATGCGCCACTGGCTGGCGGGGTTTCGCCGCGCGCGGCGGCGATTGCAGTGCGCGAAGCGCTGCCGAGTTGCATGACGTCATTCGCCGGAGTGACGAAGTTAAAGCCTTGCGCAATGCGATTCGCGGCGGCCTGCCCGGAAGTGCAAAAAATCCCGGCGAGCTTGTTATGGGCGCGACAGCGGCTGAGCACTAACTCAATCGCCGCCAGCATTTCCGGGTGTTGAGACTCAGCACTCGCGCTGCCGGTGAGCGTTAAAGAAAGGTCGTTCGGCCCGATAAACACGCCATCCAGCCCGTCGGTATCGAGAATCGCATCGAGGTTTTGCAGCCCTTCGCGGGTTTCAATCATCGCAAGCGTCAGGATCTCTTCGTTGGCATACTGCGGGTAATCTTTGCCGCCGTATAAAAGGGCGCGCGCCGGGCCAAAAGAGCGGTTGCCGAGCGGCGGGTAACGGCAGGCTGAAACAAACTGCTGGGCTTGTTCAGGCGTTGAAATCATCGGGCAGATAATTCCCCAGGCTCCCGCATCAAGCAGGCGCATAATTTGCGCCGGTTCGTTAGTGTTCACGCGCGCCAGCGGAGTGGCAGGCGTCGCGGAAATCGCCTGCAGCATCGACAGTGCGCTGGCGAAATCAATCATGCCGTGCTGCATATCGACGGTGACCGAGTCATAACCCTGATGCCCGACGATTTCGGCGCTGTAGCCCGAAGGTATCGCCATCCAGCCATTAATAATCGGTTGCTGCTGGCGAAAGGCCGCTTTAAGCGGATTTTTTCTCATGATGCTGACTCCTGTATCCAGTTGCGCATGGCGATTGCGGCAGCCGCCTGATGATGCTGTGGGGTACAAATGACGTCATAAGCGCCGTTGATTATCAGAATCGGCGCGGTAAAAGCGGCCAGCGCTGCGCGATGATCATCGCGGGAAATCGCGACTTCCGTCTGGCTTGCAAAAACATCGAGGCCGCATTCCTCCGCCATCTGAACAACCTTTTGATGAAGTGCCGCGTCATCCAGACGATGCGGCGCGACATATTTCGCCCACATATTTTTGGTGAGCCACGGTGTGATCCCCTCGCTTGCCGCTTCCTTTATTGCAGCCCTGCGCGAGGACGCGTTACCGGGTAAATCACGCAGTGGATTCACAGACAACAACGCCAATCCGGCAATACGCAGCGGTGCCAGCGCCACCATTTGCAGGGCGACCATCGCGCCGAGGGAAAAACCCGCCAGGCAGAAACGTGGCGGTAATACCTCAAGCAATTGCTTAGCCAGCGTGTAAGCCGAATCGCCGCCGCTCAGCGTGACGCAGCTATAATGTGCGACATTCAGCTGCTCGATGAGCGGCTGCCACAGCCTTCCGTTGCACAGCGTTCCGCCGAGAAAAATCAGCGGCGTATCATGATTTTCCAGTAAAGGCGAAGTATTCATGTTGCCGTCCATCCGCCGTCGACCATTAACGACGTGCCGGTAATCATTGCCGCAGCAGGCGAGGCGAGAAACACAATCGGCCCCATCACATCTTCCAGCGTTCCCAGCCGTTTCAGCTTAATGTTATCCATCACGTACTGGCTGAAAGCAGGATCGGCCAGATTGGCGCGCGACAGTTCAGTTTCAATAAACGTCGGGCACAGCGTGTTGACGCGAATGCCCGATTCGCCAAGCTCCAGCGCCATAGTTTTGGTCAATCCTTCGAGGGCAAACTTCGACGCACAATAGACGCTGCGCTGCGGCCCGCCGACATGGCCCGTCTGCGAGGAAATATGAATGATTGAACCGGCGACCTGGCGCAGCTTCATGCTGCGAGCGACTTGCTGACTGACAAAGAAAGTGGCTCGCAAATTCAGCGCCATCACCGCATCAAAATTCTCTTCACTCACTTCGAGGAACGGCTGATGGCGCGCAAGCCCGGCGCTGTTTACCAGAATGTCGAAGCCCGGCAGCGCCGCCAGCGTTTTGCCAACCTGCGCGGTATCGGTAATATCCAATTCCACGCTATTTAAGTGCAGCCCTTCGGCGGCGGCACTCTTGACCGCCTGCGCAAGTTGCTCGGGCTGGCGGGCGATAATCCATACCTGCGCACCCGCCCGTGCCAGCGCAATGGCTGCCGCAAAGCCGATGCCACGGGAGCCACCAGTGACTAACGCCCGTTGGTTATCAAGACGAAATTCCGGAGTGCGTGGGAGCGCCATGATTACGACGCCTTCTCGATATCCACCGCCGGAACGGTGCCAGCGTATGGCACATGCTGATTGCCGTAGCGGCGCACGCGGATATTGGCTTGTTCAGCATGGCCAGAAAACCCTTCCAGTTGGCACAGGCGCGAGCAATAACTGCCAATTTCCGTTGAGGCTTCGTCGCTCAACACTTTCTGCCTGGTGCAGGTTTTCATGAATTTGCCAACCCACAAACCGCCGGTATAACGCGCGGCTTTCTGGGTTGGCAGGGTGTGGTTGGTGCCGATGACTTTATCGCCGTACGCGACGTTAGTTCGCGGCCCGAGGAACAGTGCGCCAAAGTTGGTCATATTGGCAAGGAACCAGTCATCGCGATTGGTCATCACCTGCACATGTTCGGAGGCGATGCGGTCGGCTTCTTGCAACATTTCTTCGTAGCTGTCGCAAACAATCACTTCGCCATAATCGCGCCACGCCTAGCGGGCAATTTCTGCGGTGGGCAGTTGCGTCAGCAGGCGTTCCACTTCACGCATCGTTTCCTGCGCCAGTTTCAGGGAATTAGTGAGGAGAATCGCTGGTGTCGTCACGCCGTGTTCGGCCTGGCTGAGCAGGTCGGTGGCGCACATTTCGGCATCGACGCTTTCATCGGTAATCACCAGCGTTTCCGTTGGCCCGGCAAACAGGTCGATGCCCACGCGTCCAAATAGCTGGCGTTTGGCTTCTGCCACAAAAAATTGCCTTCCCGGAACGCCGCGGCATGGCGACTCAGGTTATCTGGAATGGTAACGATGTTGACGGCTTTTACACTTCCCACCTGGTGACCGGCACGGGCCGCCACACGCAATACAGCCATCTCGGCAAAATCAAAGACGTTTATGCGCCAAACGTGCAGTGGCATGGCCCATTAATGAAAGAGCTGTACGGCCAGGCGGCGGTGATCCACCAGACGCTGGCACTGATTGGCATGATCCCGGACGGTGCATGGATGCCGCAGCACATCTGTTCCAACCCTTGCGACGAAGGCGGTACCAAAGTGGCGGTGCGCTGGATTATGGAAGGTCATCACCTGGGTTACGGCGAATTGGGCAAACCGACTGGCGAACGTCTGTTCGTGATGGGTATGTCTCGTTACCACATCGTCAACGGCAAAATCGTCGATGAATGGGTGGTTTACGATCACCTGGCACTGCTGGCGCAAATCAAACTGGGACAAATGGAGGAATAAGAGATGGGCACGATTTCTGAAGCTGATGTTGAGTTTATTAAACGCCCGCAGGGGCAGGATGTTCAGGCCGACCGCACGCTAACCGAGATGGTGCAAAATATTATTGACCAAGTGCGTGAACGTGGCGATGCCGCACTACGCGATTATTCGGCCAAATTTGATAAAACGACACCGGACAAATTTGAAGTCTCAGAGCATGAAATCGCCAGTGCGTTAGCGGCGCTTGACCCGCAAACCCGCAAGGACAGCGAGTTTGCCATTGCGCAAGTGAAACGCTTTGCCGAGGCGCAGCTAGCCACCATGCAGCCGCTGGATATCGAAACGCTGCCGGGCGTGCATTTAGGGCATCGCATTATTCCGATTCAAACCGTGGGCTGTTATGTGCCAGGCGGGCGTTACCCGATTTTATCCGCCCCGGTGATGTCCATCGTCCCGGCGGTGGCGCAGCCCGCCGTTCGTCAAAGCCGCGCCGAAGGAATGCAGGCGCATCGTCGCGCGGCGGAAATTCGGTTGTTACCCGATAATATTGATGCAATAACCAACGGGGAGCGTGATTAATCATTATTTTCAGGTGAACAATATAGCGGCAATTCACCTGAAACTTTTTCAACTTAAGTTTTATTAATGTTTATTATCTTGCTTAGGGTGTTTCTTAACGACATTATTATCCTGAAAGGGATGGGTGGTAAATGAATTACCCCCAGAGTGTTATTATTAATCATGGATTTGGATTATGCTGTCACTGGAAATGGAAGAAGATGTTGTCCTGCGGGTAAAAGGCATGGAAAAAATGCTTGAAGGAATTGTCCGCGAACTCAAAGCCAACAACGGCGTTGTCGATGAGTTTATACGGGATGATATCGCAAGGTTTCGGCACTGTTCAAAAGATGTCATAACACACCATACTCAGGTTTCGCGCAACGTCCGTAAAAGACTGGAAGACGTCACCATCCATTCTCAAAAACGTGTACGTAAAACGGCCCAGAGTAATTTGTTATATGGTGTTTTGTGCGGAATGTCTTTCTGCATGTTGCTTCAACTGATGTAATGAATATCAGAGCAGTGGGGAAAAAGTTACCTTTCTCCCTTTTTTATTTCTGAAAATCTTTGTGCTGGATGAAATACGGTTAAGATTTTTTAGTGATGTATTGATACATTTCAGCAGAAAGAGGAAGGTGTAGGTTAATGTTCTTCCCTGGTAATTTACTATTAAACCATTGCTCATAAAACTGCTTGAAATCGCTGCGATTGAAGCGTGCAGCAAGATTCTTATCCACAAGATTTTTTAGCTCAATGTCATCATGACGCAGCATTATACCCAAGTCTTGCGGAGCCCCTAATGTCAGGGTAGACATTTGATATCCCTTCATATCCTCACTAGTTTCAATAAGTTGCTGCAGAGAAACTTCATTCATCGCAGTGGCGTAACTTTTATGGCTACTCATTGTAGCAAATGCATCTTTCATAGTGGGTTGCGTTAGGACCATAATGTTAAGCTTCTGCAAACGGTTCAGGCCGTTAATATTAATTAAATCAGTAGTGCCTTTTGCCACACTGATCGTTCTGCCTGCTAAGTCTGAATAGGAACTAATATTATTTCCTGTAAATGAAGCAAAGCGCGTATAAACGGAGAAATAATGAAGGGAAAACAGAACGACATTTTCACGACTTACGGTATCAGTATTAACAGAGCAATCCATATCAATGACATTATGGTTGAGCATCGTGGTGCGCATGGTTACGGGTGTTGGAATATAATTAACAACCAGGTCTTTAATGTGCAGCTCTTTTTTCATCGATTCGGTTACATCTTTGCATAAATCAATGACATAACCGACTACATGACCATCACTGGTTTTATAAGAGTAGGGTGGTGCATCACGATAGCCAATATTAATCACTTTATGGCTGGAAATTCTCTCCAGCGTAGACCTGTTTGTTTCTGCCTTCAAAAAGCCGGCATAGCAAATTAATAATATGCTCAGTACGTAGTTAACAAAGTGTTTCTTTTTCATTTATCTATTTTTATGGTTGACCGTTATCGTCGCTGTGGGGTTCATGCGAATAAGAATAAAGTTCAGTCGAAGAAAGTGACTGCTTCAATTCAGGTGGCATTGGCCAGTTGAGAGTAATTCCCTGAGGCATAATGGACTCAAAGAACCATTTGTTATAAATGTTGGTGAACTCTTTGCTCAGCATCAGGCGCTTCATTGAGTGGTTAATCACATTGGTGAAATCGCCATTATCTATTTGCATCGGCATACCAATGGGCAGCCGTGGGCTAAGGGTATCTGCCGATATAGCAAAAGCCTGCGGGTGCCCAGAGAGTGCTATTTGACCAAGTAGTAGAATATCGCTTGAGACTATCGCGGGTGTTTGTCCGCTTTCAAGATCGGAGAAAGCTTTAACATTGTCGGTGCCAAGATCAATATTCAGAGATAGTTGATGCTCAGAATTAGCCTGTTGGATGTGTCTGACAAACACGGTACCACTTTTTACCATCACGGTATGACCATTGAGCTCGTTGATATCCGATATACGATCTTCTTTACGCGACACATAACGGGTTGCTGAGAAAAAATAGGGTTCCGAGAATGTCACTACTTTTTGGCGTTCTGGTGTGTAAATCGTGGGAATACATCCCAGATCGATAGTTTTGTTTTCAATGGTTAAAAATTGAGTTGCTGTGGTGACAGGTACCCAATGAATTTTTAAGGCCGGAATATTAAGTTCCTGCTTAAGAATATCGACCAGTCGATTGCATATTTCAATGGAGAAGCCTCGCGGTTTATTATCTTCAACGTATGAAAAGGGAAATGCATCAGTCTGGTAGCTAAGCGCAATGGTCCTTGTTTGTGCGATGCGTGATAAAAGGTCATCGGCTCGGCTATTGGAAGGTGTCAGTAGACCAATACTGAGCAAAAGTGTTACTGCCAGAGAAAACAGTGTCTGATATAAATGAGTAGTTATAAATTGCATGTGCTCTCCATCTTCTCCAGCTCTGCCATAACGCTGGCATTTTCTACAGCCCGGCTAAAATAATATCCCTGAACAGTTATTTCTTCTTCACTAAGGGAGGTCAAAAACTCATATTGTTGTTGTGTTTCAACACCTTTTGCGGTGACTTTCAATCCGCGCTGTAGTGCATAACGAACCAGCATCCCCACCAAAACCTGACTGTCTTCGCACTTGTCGAGTACATCAATAAGAGAACGAGCAATTTTAATGTGGCTGAATGGGAAAATAATCAGGTAGTCCAGTGTGGCGAAACCTGTTCCAAATTCGTCCAGTACAATTCCAACTCCTAATGCCTGAATTGCATTCAGTGTCGGCAGGATAATTTCGCGATCGAGTTGCTCAGACCCCGTAATTTCAATCTCCAGCCGTGCGGGATCTAAACCACTGTCTTGTAATGCGTTGCGAATGATGTCCAGTATTCTTGGACTGCGCAGTTGATGTGGAGAGACGTTCACCGCAACCATTTTAGCTGCTGGCCAATTAGCTGCGTCCATACAGGCGCTGCGTATCAGCCATTCACCTAACCTGGCAATGAGCCCAATATCTTCAGAGACAGAAATAAAGTGGTGTGGTTGTAGTAAGCCTCTACTCGGATGTTGCCAGCGAACAAGAGCTTCGTAGCCTTCAATGCCATAATTTCCGAGGCTGATAGTTTTTTGATAATGGAGAAAGAACTCATTATTTCTGATGCCATCTTCAATTTCCTGGCTAAAGAGGAGGTTATTAGATGGGTTCATCGTCATGCCGTGAGAATAGAAATGGAAGCAATTTCGCCCGAAACTTTTGGACGTATAGAGCGCAAGGTCAGCATGAGTGAAAAGATCTTCTCGGGTGTTACCATGTTGAGGTGCACAGGAAATCCCAATGCTACAACTGATAGAGAAAGCGTGCCCACTGCAGGAGAACGGCTTGCTGAGTGCCTCTAAAACTTTTCGAGCAAGTATCTCGGCTTCAGATATCGAGTCTTTGTTAACCTGCTGAAGAATGGCAAATTCATCCCCACCGAGGCGGATCGCCATATCGCTTTGATTAATTAGGGCTGACAGGCGTGTAGCAGATTCTAAAAGCAGTTCATCACCTACGACGTGTCCGTAGGTATCATTTACGGGTTTGAAATTGTCCAGATCGATCAATAGCAGGTTGAAGATGCAGCCTTCAGTTCTTAATCTTAATAATCTGTCGTCGATCGAGTTTCGGTAAGCAACTCTATTTGGTAGCAATGTCAGAGAATCATGGTGTGCCATGTACTCCATCCTTTGCGCCATTTCTTGCATGCGTTGTAGATAACCGCGGTCAACCATTGCCACGCGTAGTTTTTCAATCGCTTTTGCCAGTTCGCCTATCTCATCTTCTTGATTCTGGAACGGGGTGAGCTGGTCCGTTTGCTCATCAGCTATCAAAGTCACCGCTTGCACAAGTCGAGGAACCGGACGGAAAAGATTACGCACTAGCCAGTTCACGACCACAACTGTAATACCCAGGATCAAAATCAGCATCAACAAGGTGTTTTTCAATAACTGATTATGAGTAGCAAACAGGGCATTGCGCTCTCCAATGCTACTGACAACAGCACCGATCAACTCGCCGGAAGGATTAACGATGGGAATTGAGCCTACGAAGTACTCTTTCCCACCAATAGAGACAAAGCCACGGTAATATTGCTCTAGTGCCGTACTGTTTACAGTGCCATCAGTGGCGGTCATTTTTTGCGCTGCCTGAGTGTCGATAAAACCTTTATTCTTATCGTATAACAATAGCCACGTCGGATTGTGTGTTTGTGTTGAAACCAGGGTCAGCATATCGGCCGGATCGAAGCCTGTCTGAATTACCGTCTCGTCATCGCAGAGTGTGTGTTCTGATTCGATGGAAATGACCTGACCTTCGTGGTTGGATTTTACCGTTACTGAGGTGTAGATATTGCGGATGATATAACTGGTAATTTGCGAGTTAGTTGATGCCTGTTTAAACCATTGCTCATGAGATATTCGGTTAACCTCAAAAAGGCCTGCCCCAGAGCCAACGCCATAGGCAATCAGAATCCCCAACATAAGGTAGATAGCAACTTTCCCGGTAATCGAATGATACCAGCGATATTCCCCACGTAAGTTGGAATCCTTTTTACAGGGAGGCACAACCTCATGTTGAACCAGCACTTTATCTACCATTTTTCTATTTGTACTCTTTTGTAAGCGACTAAAGAAGGCTCAAGAGAGATCTTTAAATATAAACTATTATTTTCTTTGTTGTTTATATGACGATATTTGTTAATGCTTTATTTGTATAATGTTATTACACGGTGTATTTTTACCGATGAGCCATGCTGTTAAGAAAACATGTTCATAGGGCAGGGTATACTTTAATTGCAAAGTCAGGAGTATAGGGATGGCTAATTAATGCGTCAACGATAAATATTAACATATCCATGATTATGTACATGTGTTTTGATCTTCTCATAACAAGCGAAATATCCAAAAAAAAATAGATTTATTGCAAATAATAATATCCATTATGGATTATGAGTATCGTTAAGTATCAACCTCTAAAAGTTTGCATAGATTGTTCATAGGTTGTGGCCGATGAAACAGAAAGCCTTGTGCCAAATGGATACCACAGTTCTTAACTATTTGATGTTCTTTCTCTGTTTCCACACCCTCAATCAATACCAGGCTACCGGAACTTTTGCAAAGTTGCACAACGTGATGGAGAAATTCTTCACCACCTTCACGTGCTAACCCGAGCACAAGCGTACGGTCTAGTTTGATTTTATCCAGCTCATATTGTGTTAAATACGAGAGCGTGGAATAGCCTGAGCCAAAATCATCAAGAGCGATTTTAATGCCATATTGCCGTAGTTCAGCGAGAACCTCTATAACTTGCTCAGGTTCTTTAACTTTTTGAGATTCAGTAATCTCCATCTCTAACTTCCAGCCTGATGGTAATGGATTACGTAGTAGCTTACTCACCAGACTTAGGAAATTTGGATCAAGTAAAGTTTGTGGTGAAATATTTACCGAAAGCGTCATGCCAGGAAAGCGAGAGAGTTCATGATGAATGGCTTCTACAGCATTCTCCAATACCCAAAAATCGACCTCTGGCATCATGCCAATTCGTTCATAATATTTTAAAAAGTACGGTGGTGTTATTTTTCCATCATCACTTTGATGACGAAGCAACACTTCCATTGCTACAATTTTCTGGCTATCAACCGTTATTTGCGGCTGATACCACAGTACGAAATTACCACTACTTTGCAGATCGTTAATATTACGTCTGGCATCAATATACTCATTTACTTCAGAAAGATAATGATGCGGTGATTCAACTTCGCTATGGCCTGGTACAGGTAATTGAAACTGGTTTCCTTTCAATGGAACAAAACTTGTGTTGCCACAAGGCAGAGTGATCTCTTTATAGTCACGTTTTTCCATATAGCGCAGGAAAGGCCAGTAAATTCCAATACCGGTAAAAATTAAAAATACCTGGAACAATACAGCGCTTATTGCTCCATTTGTACCCAACCAGGCGTTAATGATGGCCGGTGTTGCCCAACCTACCATTTGCTGAAGAGGGGGGATAATGTGCCAAAGGGTTGCGTAGTAGGCAATGATGTAATCCACTGCAGGCGTCATTAGAAAAGGGATAAACATCACCGGATTCAGTACTACCGGTACACCAAAGATGAGTGGCTCATTGATATTGAAAATAGCTAGCGGCAAAGAGACATTGATCAAATGTCTATTTGATGGGTTACGGCTAATGAGTAAGCAAATCAAGAGACTAAGTGTACCTCCGCTGCCTCCTGATGCGCACCAGGTCTCATAAAAGGGAACACTTAATATATTTAATGAATCGTGGCCAGCTTTCCACGCATCCATATTAGATATCGTTTCATTCATGAACCTGAAGCCGATATCCTGGAAAATATAATAGCCATGTACGCCAAAGAACCAGGTGGCTTCTCGCACTAGCTCATAAAGTAGTCCATGGGTGAAATTGTCTGGGTATATTACGTCGGAAATGTCCTGAGTAAGCCAATCACTGGCATGCAAAATGAGATGACCAATCAGAACCAAACCAAGCAGTTTACTGAAAAATATTAATAGTATTTTTACGGAAGGCCAGTTGAATTTTATTCTATTGGTGCGGAACAGTTTAATGTTCTTTTCTAAAATTAAATTGGTAAAGATCGCAGCCAGCAGAGCAACTGGCAGACTTACACCAATAAAAAAGTTAGTTTCATTATTATGTTCAAGGCCGGTAATACCAAGTAAAACCGTTAAGCTAAGAGAGATGCTGAGCATGATAGATAAACGATATCTGACAGCCCATTGCAGAGAAAAAATGATATTTAAAAGTATTGGGAGAAAAACAAGCATACTTTGCTGTAGGTTTTCTAACCAAGTCGAAATTTTTACCCAATGAACATTCAGACATAACGTGCCTGCAACAATAACTAATCCGCGTAACACGGAAAATGGCATAATCGCCATAGTAGAACTCAGCACTGCCTGTGAAATACGATTGTTAATGAAGTTTAGTTTTATTTTGTGGGATATGCTAATCGCGTTTCTTTTAGTTAAGTTGTAGTTCATTCGTTACTTAATTGTGGGTTCATATGTTATTGTTGTTGCGATGTTAAAAGCTACTATATCACCATATGAAAAGTGGCGATATTGAATTTTATTACTGATGCTAATTAAATGAGTAGCTATTCTCAAAATATTACATTGTTTAAGCAGTCATCTGACCTGATGCATTTACTGTCCAGAAATATACATTTATTTATTGGTGATTTATTTATAGGTGGGTTTGGTAACAAAATTACTGACAAATTTATATATTTTGATGTTGGTCGTGATGTGAAATAAATTGACTTAATGTTTTGTGTTTTTTACCGACATGTTAAATAAGTTAATGCTTCTGTCAATTCCACAATCCATGGCATAAAAATGAACAAAAACCGCAAAGACTGGGCCTGATGGTGGTCCCTCTATGCTTTTGGGCTGCTTCAAACACTGATACAGAAATATATTGTGCGGAGAGCCGAACTTTTACACGATATAGTTATATTGTCCCTGCTACTAATGTGCATAATTCCCCCCAATTAATAAATTACCGCAAGTAATAATAAATATACAGTTAAGGGATATCGTTTATGGCACAGTCTGAGCAAAAACAGTTGCGGTGGTACAACATCGCGCTGATGTCGTTTATTACCGTCTGGGGGTTTGGCAATGTTGTCAATAACTATGCCAACCAGGGGCTGGTCGTTATTTTTTCCTGGGTGTTTATTTTTGCACTTTACTTTATTCCCTACGCACTGATTGTTGGGCAACTGGGAGCAACATTTAAAGATGGTAAAGGAGGAGTCAGCACCTGGATCAAACACACCATGGGCCCAGGTCTCGCTTATCTGGCGGCATGGACTTACTGGGTGGTGCATGTTCCATATCTTGCACAAAAACCACAGGCAATTTTGATAGCCCTTGGGTGGGCCATTAACGGCGATGGTTCGCTTATCAAAGAATACAGTGTGGTTGCCTTGCAGGGGATTACGCTTGCGCTGTTTGTCCTGTTTATGTGGGTCGCCTCCCGAGGGATGAAATCACTGAAGATAGTGGGATCGGTTGCCGGTATCGCCATGTTTGTCATGTCGTTACTGTATGTTGTGATGGCAGTAACCGCCCCCGCCATCACAGAGGTGCATATTGCCACGACGAATATCACGTGGGAGATATTCATCCCTCATATTGATTTCACCTATATCACAACCATTTCGATGCTGGTGTTTGCTGTCGGTGGCGCTG
Source organism: Buttiauxella massiliensis (assembly GCF_902500225.1). GTDB lineage: Bacteria > Pseudomonadota > Gammaproteobacteria > Enterobacterales > Enterobacteriaceae > Buttiauxella > Buttiauxella massiliensis. The sequence goes on from NZ_LR722663.1 coordinate 40,749, forward strand.
AAAAAATCTCTCCTTATGTCAACAGTACCCGCAACCCGGGCCGTGAGTTTCCCCGTGGAATGCTAATACTAGCCGTGATGGTTGCCGTCTGCGCGATCCTTGGCTCTTTGGCTATGGGGATGATGTTTGATTCGAATAATATTCCCGATGACCTGATGACGAATGGGCAATATTACGCCTTCCAGAAACTGGGCGGGTATTACCATATGGGGAATTGGTTAATGGTTATCTACGCGGTGGCTAACACGCTTGGACAAATTGCTGCCCTGGTCTTCTCCATTGATGCGCCGCTGAAAGTATTACTGGGCGATGCTGACTCCCGCTATATTCCTCAGAAACTATGCCGGACAAATGATGCGGGTACGCCTGTGAATGGCTATCTGATGACGCTGGTGCTGGTGGCTATTTTGATAATGCTGCCAACGCTGGGTATCGGGGATATGAACGACTTGTATAAATGGCTACTGAATCTGAACTCCGTGGTTATGCCATTGCGTTATTTGTGGGTCTTTGTGGCCTTTATTGCGGTACTGCGCCTCGCGGAGAAATACTCACCAGAGTATGTTTTTATCCGAAATCGCAAGCTGGCACTCACGGTGGGGATCTGGTGTTTTGCTTTTACGGCTTTTGCCTGCCTGACAGGGATTTTCCCGAAAAAGCTGGATGCCTTTACGCCTGAGTGGATTTTCCAGTTGTCGCTCAACATTGCCACACCAGTAGTGCTGGTTGGGCTAGGGTTCATTTTCCCTCTGCTGGCAAGACGGCATACCCGAGGGCAGACGCCAGCCGTGCGGAGCAGTTAATATCCTGATGCAGTGTTAATCTGCGGTCACCACAAACCGATTATGACTTTGTGGTGACCCTCTAAAACTTAGATCCTGTTATTTCAATGTAATGGACCTGCCGATAGGTATCATTCAGTTGGCGATATTTTCCACTGGCACAGCATTGGTTTTATTACTGGAGTAAATAAAGAAAAGCGCTATTCCCAGACAGGCCACCGCACCAAGGCGAGGCACAGAAAAATGAATCGCGACGTTTCCTAACCAGCCAAAATTATCAATGAGCATGCTCATTGTCAGTTGGCCAAAGATGACCGCAACAGTCGCAATCGCCGCTCCAATTCGCTGAACAGCCAGAACCATAATGACAATGTAAGGAACACCACAAAGTGCGCCAAGCAATTGCCATTTTGGCACTTCCAGCAAGGTCACAGCATGCCTGGGTTCGAAGAAGAAAATGAGTAGAGCGGTCACCAGTGCGCCAACCGAGAAAGTCAGAAATGCACTGCGAAATACTCCAACGTTGCTGCCCAACTTGCCATTAATTGCAGCCTGCATGCTAAGAAACGCACCGCCAACGACAGCCAGAATGATCATTAATATATTCACGAGTTCACCTCAGCCTTTTGCCATGAGGAATAGGGCCGCAACAATAAAAATCAGCGCGATAAGACGCTTATTGTCAATTTTCCGATGAGAAGAACCAAACAGCCCGTAATGGTCAATGACCAGACTTTTGGAGACCTGTCCTGCCAAAATACCAATCATGGTCATCGCAATTCCAATACTCGGAACGGCAACGGTAAGGATCACGACGTAAACAGGGCCCAGAATGCCGCCCAGAAGAGTCCATGATGGTTGGGCAAAGAAGGAAGGGCTGTTTCGTGGACTAAAGAACAGCATTAACAAGAATGTCAGCGCAGCACCGACTCCGAAAATACTGAACGTTGCCCATAAGTCTCCGACTTCGCTGCCCAGTGGTCCTAATAATCCGGCTTCTACGGATAGTCCCATCCCGCCTGCAACGACGAGTAATATAAATAAAAGCTGCATTAAAACAGTCTCCAGTGGTTGAGGTGGAGAATCCTATAGCAGTGATGTGTAATGAAAAACGGTATAATCCAGGAAACACCTTTGCAGAAGTTGAGATAATGTACGATCCAGGCACGATAAATTTTCGCACACTGTTATTTTTTATCGGTGTTTTTGATGCTCAAAGCTTTTCAGTCGTAGCTCGGCGTGAAGGGGTCTCAGTATCAATGATTTCACGCGTCATCCTTCAACTGGAGGACGCACTTGGTCAGCAGCTTTTTTATCGAAATACCCGAGCAGTTATTCCCACTGAGGCTGGACGGTTATTTATTAGCTATGCCCGTACCATGACTGAGCAAATGAGCGAAGCTCGTAAAGAGATGCAGGATAGAGCCCTTGAGCCTGCAGGGCTGATAAGGATTAATGCGCCTGTATTTTTCGGCCAGCGCCATATTGCCCCCTGGCTTAGCGAACTTTCAGCTCGCTATCCCCGATTGCTGATTGAACTGACGCAGACTGATGATTACATCGACCCGCACAGGGATGCCTCAGATGTTATTTTCAGAATTGGCACGCTGACGGACTCTTCTTTCCACGCGCGCATATTTGGAGCTCAGCGTTATCATCTGGTTGCCTCTCCCGGCTATATTAAAAAATTTGGAAAACCGGAATTTCCAGCCCAACTAAATGACCATAAATGCCTGGTTTACAGAGGATCATCGGGTCCAAATCGCTGGTTATTCAGGGAACCAGCTGGCTCCTGGACTCACTATCCCATTACTGGATTACTCACCTCCAACAATGCCGAATCTCTTCTTACCAGCGCACTTAGCGGCATGGGAATGGTGCTGTTTCCTGACTGGCTGATTGGTGACAGTCTTAAAAAAGGTGACCTTGTCAGATTGATGGAGGGATTTGAGGCCGCGATCAATACCGAGCCGCAGCATATCGCTGCTATCTATCCCAACGCACGCCATCCTCCGCTAAATGTACGGGCAGTCATTGATTATTTCGTCGAAGTTTACGGCACACCGCTTTACTGGCAGTTTGATTGAAACTTAGCGACCAGAGTTGGGATATAGTTCCCTTATGTGGATAGAGAAACGAGCAATAACCGGGTTATGGAAATCTGAATTAACTGAATCTGGTAAAGGGCCTTATTATGAGTGTGATTGAAAGATTGAAGACGAAGTATCCGGGAGCTCACGCTTTATTGCCTGCAGTATTTCTCAACCATCAAGTGAGGAAAGGTTTGCATGCTTCTATAGTTTTAACCATGTTTTTTATAAGGTTTAATGCTGAGCTATACCAGCGGTTTTTCATTTTTCCTGCTCTTAATAAAATTAAAGCAGAATAAATTTCATTCCTTTTAGCTGCATTTTTTTCACTTAAAATCAGAAGGCGATCAATATCCTTAATTATTTGTGGTTATTATTAACTGAACCTGAATAGGGACGAGGATATACAGCTTTGTTGTAGGCCAGGTTTGCTCGATGAATGGTGATTTAATTATATATATCATTATGATAGGTGGTCTTGTCTTTCCTTGTGACTTTACCCTAAGCCTGCCCGGATAACCGCTTCCGGCCCGCTGGATTCCCGCGATGAATCCCATGGGAAGGGGGCTGATTTCCTGATATTGACTATAACCATTCATCTCAACATGAAGATAATTCATGTTCACTGAAATTTAATCACTTTTACTCAATCCATGACTCTGGCATAAATTGACTACTGCAATTAGCTACAGACAATATGAAAACTACTGAATAAATCACCTGAAAAGAAAGTTTGGTAATGAAGAAAAGCAAAAAATAAATTCAGGTTTTATCAGAAATTAGGATACCCAATCGCGATGAATAAACAATTTGAATTTTTTATTAAAAGCCTTTCTTTCGATGAGAATTATAACCCATCCGAAAATACGCGCATCACGACTAACTTTGCTAATCTGGCTAGAGGAAGTAAGCGTCAAGAGAACTTGCGCAATGCTTTAAAGATGATTGACGATCGTTTCAATTCATTGGCGCATTGGGATAATCCTAAAGGGAACCGTTATTTTGTCGAACTCGAAATAATTTCCGTTGAGATGGATGTTGAAGGCAAGGGCGATACCTTCCCAGTGATTGAAATATTGAAAACAAATATTGTCGATCAAAAAACTAACGAGCGTATTGAAGGCATTGTGGGGAATAATTTTTCCTCTTACGTACGAGATTACGACTTTAGCGTATTGCTGTTAGATCATAACAAGAATAATCCTGGATTTAGCACACCAGATAATTTTGGTGATTTGCATGGCAACATATTCAAATGCTTCATAAACTCAAGCGCGTACACAGAACGTTTTAAGAAACCGCCGGTTATATGTTTAAGCGTGTCCAGTAAAAACACGTACCACCGCACTGAAAATCAGCATCCTGTATTGGGCGTAGAATACCAGCAAAATGAACCCTCCATGACCGATCACTATTTCAACAAAATGGGGTTGCAGGCTCGCTATTTTATGCCACCAAATAGTGTTGCACCGTTGGCATTTTATTTTGTTGGTGATTTGACTGGCGATTACACGGATCTTGAACTGACGGGTACCATTAGCACGATGGAGACCTTTCAAAAGATTTATCGTCCTGAAATTTATAATGCTAATTCTGTAGCAGGAAAAGAGTATCAACCTAGCTTGAATCAACAGGATTATTCATTAACTCAAATTGTTTATGATCGAGAAGAACGCAGCCAGTTAGCGATTGAACAGGGTAAGTTTACTGAAGAGAATTTCATAAAACCATACAGAACTCTCCTTGAGAAATGGTCCACAAATTACGTTCTTTGATTAACTAAAAATATAAGGTCACCTATTATGAAAATATTATTACCTACATCGACTGCGGGCAGTTTACCTAAACCCTCCTGGCTTGCACAACCTGAGACACTTTGGTCACCCTGGAAATTGCAGGGCGAGGAATTAATTGACGGCAAACAAGATGCTCTGCGTTTGTGTCTGCAAGATCAGCTACAAGCAGGTATTGATATAGTCAGTGATGGCGAGCAAACGCGCCAACATTTTGTCACTACTTTTATTGAGCACCTCACTGGCGTTGATTTTGAAAAACGTGAAACGGTAAGAATTCGCAATCGCTATGATGCCAGCGTTCCTACGGTTGTTGGCCCTGTATCCCGCCAGAAGCCTGTTTTTGTTGAAGATGCCAAATTCTTACGCCAGCAAACCAGCCAACCTATTAAATGGGCGCTGCCAGGTCCGATGACCATGATCGATACGCTTTATGATAGCCATTATAAAAGTCGTGAAAAACTAGCCTGGGAATTCGCCAAAATTCTCAATCAGGAAGCCAGAGAATTAGAGGCTGCGGGTGTCGATATTATCCAGTTTGATGAACCGGCATTTAATGTGTTTTTTGATGAGGTGAATGACTGGGGAATTGCCGCTTTAGAAAGAGCCGTTGAAGGGCTTAAATGTGAAACTGCGGTGCATATTTGCTATGGCTATGGCATCAAAGCCAATACTGACTGGAAAAAGACGCTGGGCTCAGAATGGCGGCAATATGAAGAGTTTTTCCCTAAGTTACAGGCATCCAATATCGATATCATTTCGCTGGAATGTCAAAACTCTCGTGTTCCAATGGATCTCATTGAACTCATCCGAGGCAAAAAAGTCATGGTCGGGGCCATTGACGTGGCAACCAATATCATTGAGACACCAGAGGAAGTCGCTAACACGCTACGAAAAGCACTGCAGTTTGTTGATGCAGACAAGCTTTATCCAAGCACCAACTGTGGCATGACCCCCTTATCTCGCCAGGTCGCAAGGGGCAAGCTAAATGCTTTAAGTGCTGGTGCGCAAATCATACGAAGAGAACTCTTAAACAAATAACTTCGGCAAAAATTAGATCATAGAAGTGGAGTGACACACTGAATTTAGGCATTTGGATAGAGGTGATATGCTCACCTCTTTTTGAGTCTGGATCAGGCAGCCAACCAGCGCTTACCTTCAACTTTCATTTTTGCTTCCAGTTCACTGCCACGAGTAGCGAATACGCGGCTAAGTGGGAAACCGCTCTGCTCCAGTAAATAGGCCAGTGCTGCATATTCACGCGGATACTTCTTCACAATCCCTTGGTCAATTTCCACAGGGCCTAAAGGGAAGGTGAAGGTGCCGATATCGTAAACACTCTGACGGTGGAACAGTTTCCACACACCATCTCGTTTTTCGGCCATATCGTAAAAACGGTTGTGACACTCACAACCAATATTCAGTTTGACGTTCTCAGCAATAATGATTGCGTTAGTTTGAAGGATGGCTTTATTTCCGGCTTCATTGAAGGTTACCTCAGGAGAAGCGATAAGATGTTTGGTGCGCAGGTCAGAAGCGCCCATTCGCATTGAACCATCAACAAAGTCGCTTCCCAAGCCTTCAAACCAAGTGATTTCAATCGTGCCGTCAGGGTGGAACAAGTCGCGTAACTGATCCCATTCGCCTAAATCACGGTGCATCCAGCCATTCATCAGGTCGTTAAGTTGTTGGCGGTCTTGAAGTTGGTTTTGCATGTTTTTAGTTCCTGTTAGTTGACTGGATTCAGTTTGGCCTCGAAAAAAGTTAAACTCAAATATATAGATTTTACTGATTAATCATTTTTAATGATTAATGGAGCGGTTCATGGATTTACGCCACCTGAAGTATTTTTTGGCTGTCGCAGAAGAACGGCATTTTGGTCGCGCAGCGGAACGGCTCAACATTGTGCAACCCGCGTTGAGCATGCAGATTAAAGCCCTTGAGGCTGAACTGGGTGGGCCATTGTTGATTCGGACCAGCCGTCGAGTGGAACTGACTGACGCCGGGAAGCTCTTGCAGGCGGAGGCTACGCGCACGTTGGAGCAAGTCGAACATACCCGTCTTGCCGTGCAGCGCGCTATTCGCGGTGAAACAGGTCGGGTGCGGATAGGGTTTGCCGGTAATGCTGTCTTCAGTGGAAGGCTGATGCAGGATGTCCGATCTTTTCATCAGGCATACCCGGACGCTGAAATAATTTGCCAGGAGCTTGCGCCACAGCTTCAAAACGAAGCCATTCAGAACGGGACGCTGGATGTGGGTTATATGCCTGATTACGATCCGGATCATGAATCAACCCTTGTCTACGAATCTGTGGGTGAATGGGGACGGGTCGTGGTGATGTCCAGCGAGCACAAATTCGCCGATAAACAGAGTCTGACGGTAGATATGCTAGCCCATGAGCCTTTGATTATTTACGCAATCAATGACGTGGATTCACAACTGGATATGCAACTCCGTAAACTGCTTGGCGACTCTTTGCATATTGCTTATCGGATATCCAGTTCATTGAGCGTCCTCGCCATGGCCGGAGCCGGGTTGGGTATCGCCCTGGTCCCAGCTCCATTAGCGCAGGTGGCGATTCCGGGTGTGGTGTATCGGGTTCTTGATTCCAAGGAGCTGGCGGCTAATTTGATGATGGTCAGTCGTAAAGCCGAGCCTAGTGCTGCCGTGCTTGCTTACCTCAAGCACACCCGGAAACACGGTCTCTTTATAGGGTGAACAACTTCCCGGCGTTACCGTGGGCGATTTTTTCCTTATTTCCTCAGTGAAATCATGACTTGATGCATTTTATTGGCAAACAGTGCCGGGTCGGTGGTTCATCTCGCACTCTCTGGAGTTTATTAATTACTTAACTAAAATTACTTGTGCAATATATATCCAGAGGTGTTCGAGTGACTTTTATATGAAATGGAAATGCCGCAGTCTGAGTGAATGAAAAAAAAATCCACGCAAAAGCGTGGATTTCCTGATGTTAACTGTTCTCTATGAGAATTAATTCGCGCTAAAAAACTGGCCCTATAGAGCGTGAAAACTTAAAGGAAGCGGCGCAGCAGGTCAGCTTTGTCGGTCTGTTCCCAGCTAAAAATATCACGTCCAAAATGACCGTAGGCCGCTGTTTGCTGATATATCGGTTGCAGCAAATTCAGCGAGCGGATTAACCCATGTGGGCGGAGGTCGAAAAACTCGCGAATAATCATAATCAGTTTTTCATTATCCAGTTTTCCAGTACCGAAGGTTTCCACCATTATTGAGGTGGGGTCCGCAACACCAATGGCATAAGAAATCTGAATCTCACAGCGATCAGCTAACCCGGCGGCAACAATATTCTTAGCGACATAGCGTGCAACATATGCGGCTGAGCGATCAACTTTAGACGGATCTTTACCGGAAAATGCACCGCCGCCGTGACGCGCCATACCGCCGTAGGTATCAACAATAATTTTGCGGCCCGTCAACCCACAGTCACCCATTGGCCCACCAATAACGAATCGGCCGGTTGGGTTAATAAAATATTTGGTATCGCGCGTCAGCCACTCAGGCGGTAAAACAGGCTTAACGATCTCTTCCATCACGCCTTCACGTAGGGTTTGCTGGGTGACTGCTTCACTGTGTTGAGTGGAAATAACCACGGTATCAATACCGGTGATTTTGCCATTCTCATATGCAAAGGTAACCTGACTTTTCGCATCTGGTCTTAACCAGGGTAATAAACCGCTCTTCCGCACCTGAGCCTGGCGTGCCATTAAACGGTGAGCAAAGGTAATAGGAGCGGGCATTAGCGCATCGGTTTCGTTGGATGCATAACCAAACATAAGCCCTTGATCGCCTGCACCTTGATTTGCTTCATCTTCACGATCTACTCCACGATTTATATCGGGAGACTGTTTACCAATCGCACTTAAAACGGCGCAAGTGTGGGAATCAAACCCCATTTCTGAGCTGTTATAGCCGATGTCATGGATCGTGCGGCGCACAATCTCTTCTATATCCACCCACGTGTCGGTGGTAATTTCTCCCCCCACCAAAACCATGCCGGTTTTTACCAGCGTTTCACAGGCCACGCGCGCTCTGGGATCTTGTCCAATAATGGCATCGAGAATAGCATCAGATATTTGGTCGGCTATTTTGTCAGGATGCCCTTCAGAAACAGATTCTGAGGTGAATAACTGTTGTGACATACAAAATCCTTAAATTAATAACTAAATCATTTAATACTGATAATAAAAATAGCAGTTATATTATCGAAATTAATTTGCGGTTAAGGTTATAGCCAATATCAGCGATAAACATACATCCCACCTTCTACACCACGGCTAAATAAAACTTGCCACAGCTGAATGTCGCGGGCACGGAAAGCTCCTGCACAAGATGTGAGGTAATAATTGAACATGCGTTTAAACGATTCGCTGTAATTGTCCTGTATCTCTGGCCAGAAAAGATTAAACCGTTGGTGCCAATCCATTAATGTCAGGTCATAATCTGCACCGAAATTGTGCCAGTCTTCGACGACGAAATGGGGTTCTGAGGCGCTGGCTATTTGTTTTACAGAAGGTAGGCAGCCGTTAGGGAATATATATTTGTTAATCCATGGATCAACGTTGGTATCTGATTTATTCGCACCAATAGTGTGTAGCAGGAACATTCCGTCCGGTTTAAGGCAGCGGTTCACCACTTCAAAATAGGTGTCGTAATTTTTTGGCCCAACATGCTCGAACATCCCGACGGAAACGATACGATCAAAATGGCTGTCGAGATCGCGATAATCCATTAGCTTGATGGACACATCCAGCCAGGTGCAACGCTCCTGTGCCATTTTCTGCTGTTCTGCGGAAATGGTCACACCGGTAACATGAACATTGTAATGTTCTGCAGCGTACTGTGCCAAACCGCCCCAACCGCAGCCAATATCCAGCAGTTTCATACCGGGCTGAAGCTGCAATTTTTCACATAACATTTTCAATTTGGCTTCTTGCGCCTGACGCAAGTTGGTTGCATCTTTCCAGTAGCCGCAGGAATACTGCATATACGGATCGAGCATTTTTGCAAACAGATCATTGCCGATATCGTAATGTTCTTTGCCAACAATCCAGGCGCGTTTACGTGTCTGTAAATTAAATAAGCGCATACCCGCGACACGGGCTAAATCCCTGAAGTTTTTTGGTGCTTTCTCATCGAGTTTTGCACGAAGGATTTTCTCGAATAAAACATCCAGCGCGGCGCAATCCCACCAACCTTCCATGTAGGATTCACCAAGGCCAATAGAACCTTCCTGCAAAACACGTTTATAAAAGTCAGGATTGTGTACTTGAATATCCCAGCGGCGGCTGCCGTTAAAACGGACATCAGCCTGGTTCACAAGATCTTCTGCAATCCGATACCAGTTGTCTTTGCGTACGACGGGTGCACTTTCAACTTCAACACTCATATCTCATCCTCATTAAAAGCCTAAGCTAAATTTCTACTCGACTATCTGAACTCATTTATGTTTCGTTAAAAGAAAGATTGAATAACAAATATTTAAATTTGTTATTGATTGACTGCTGCGATATAAATAATTAGCTCATGCTAACTATTTATTTTATAAATAGTAGAGTGACTTATTCTAAATACCTCTGATTTTTTATTGGCTAAACTAATGGCGATGTCAATCAACGCTTTATTCTGGGTGCGATTAATTATTGCATGTTACTACTTTATTGATTTTTGGTTACTCATTGACTGGGCTGATGAATTAATTATCGCAGCTAAGAAGGTTTGTGTATCATGAAGGGATGCCAAGTTGTGTCGATCAAGCGTCAATTTAGGTAAGTCAGATGGTTAAAACAAAAAAGGTATTGCACTCATTCCGCTACACGGGCGATGTAACAGGGGCTAAACTTGCTCGTCCTGTTTTCTTCCGTTCGTTTATGCTGGCGGAAAACGTGCAATCAGAACTGCATTCTCATCCTTTCATTCAGTTTCACTACGCCCGTGAAGGCTCCCTATACATTTCCGTGGAGAATAATTCATACATTATTCCTGCCTGCTATGGATTATGGATACCGGCATTTATGCCTCATCAGGTGCAAACTGCCAGTGAAGTGATGCTGGAAAACCTGGATATCGACCCTGACTATTACGCGGCCACGGGGTTTAAAGCCGAACTGAAGTTAGTGACAGTCTCTGATTTTGCTCGCAGTTTTATCCACCACGCTACGCAGACTATCCCTGAGTTTTATGATGCCGATGGCAAAGAAGGACGGCTGGTTTCCACATTGATCGATGTGCTAAACGATCTCCCGGCCGCAGGCTTTGCCATGACCTGGCCTACGGCACCGGCGTTGCTGGAAATGTGCCAGGTGATCAGCGAATCACCCGATTTACCCCATTTAATGGAAGAGTGGGCCGAGCGGATAGGAATGTCGCCACGTACTTTTTCACGGCATTTTATTAAAGAAACCGGGATAACGTTCAGCAACTGGAAACAACGGCATCGTTTACTGCATTCAATTATTTTACTACGCCAGTCGCGCAGTGTGACCGAGATTGCGCTAATGCTGGGTTACGGTAGTACGTCGGCTTATACCTATGCATTCCGCCAATTATTTGGCGTATCTCCCTCGCGCTATGAAGCTACACCTCCACCGCCAAATGCGATTTTATATGATTAAAACCAGATGTTCGCTGGGGAGGTAGCTTAATAAAAATCCGGAGATGCTAAACATTTCCGGATTTTTTATGGCTACTCAAAAAATGGAGTAGGGACAATCAGTCAGAATGAAATACGCTTGTAACCCTGATACTCCGGTTTCCAAAATATCTTCTCTAATTTTTCTTCTAATTCATAAATTCCCATGCTGGTAGCAACGCCATCTTCAGCACCTGCAAGCGCAACGGCAATGGCGATTTTTTTAGATATTTCATGAATCTTTGTAAGCTCAGGTAATAATGCTCCATGCGGGTCTTTGAGCATAGGCGATGATTGTGCAAGGACTTTACTGGCTGCCAGGAACATACTTTCGGTTACACGTTTCGCATTTGAGAGTAAAACACCCAACCCAAGACCCGGGAAGATATAAGAATTATTGCATTGAGAAATAATGTGTTTATTACCATTGTAGATAACCGGCGCGAATGGACTGCCTGTTGCAATGATTGCGTTACCTTCGGTCCATTTGATAATATCGACAGGTTCAGCCTCAACGCGTGATGTTGGATTCGACAACGGGAAAATAATTGGCGTGGAAGTGCAAGAATGTATCGATTTGATAACTTCTTCCGTAAACAGGCCTGGTACACCAGATACCCCAATTAATATCGATGGTTGGATGCAATTAACCAGCGCCGCAATATTTTTGCCATCAGGGGCAAATGTTAAGTTTTCTCTTGCATGAGCCAGTCGATACTGGAAATCAGTTAATGCAGGGGTGTCTTTTAATACCAGACCATCTTTGTCGACAAGAAATATATGACTTCTGGCGATTTCCTCATCAATACCATCAGCCTTAAGTGCTGATACAATGAGCTCGGCAATGCCACAACCAGCAGACCCAGCCCCAACGAACATAATACGTTGCTCGGAAAGTGATATTTTATTACGCAGACAGGCTGCGAGAATAGAGCCTAATGCTACAGCCGCTGTTCCCTGGATATCATCATTAAAGCAACATAACTTATCCTGGTATTCTTTCAACAATGGCGTTGCATGTTGTAGTGCAAAATCCTCAAACTGCAACAACACTCCTGGCCAACGGCGCTCAATTGCTGACACAAAAATATCAATGAACTCAAAATATTCCGTATCAGAAATGCGTGCGTGGCGGGCTCCCATATATAATGGATTACTTAGCAGTTCTTTATTATTAGTCCCGACATCGAGCATTACGGGTAAACACTGGTGCGGGTCTATACCGCCGCAAGCCGTGTATAAAGATAATTTCCCAATAGGAATACCCATTCCACCAATGCCCTGGTCGCCTAAACCGAGAATTCTCTCACCGTCTGTAACCACAATAATTTTTATATCATCGCTAAGAACATTTCGAAGAATGCTTTCAATATTGTCTCGGTCCTCCCAGGCAATAAATACTCCTCGGTTTTTACGCCAGATTTCCGAAAAGTGCTGGCAGGCATAACCAACCGTTGGCGTATAAATTAATGGCAGTGAAGCTTCGATATCAGATGTGATGTAATGATAAAAAAGCACCTCATTTGTATCTTGCAAGTTACGCAAAAAAATATGCTTATCTTCATCAGTAATGAAATTATTTAGCTGGAAGCGTATCCGGTCGCTTTGTTCGTCTATTGTTTCGACAATTGTGGGGATAAGTCCATGTAAGTTAAATTCATTACGCTCACTGTTACTAAATGCGCTTCCCTTATTAAAGGTAGTATTGCTAAGCAGGGATTGCCCGGAAAGGTGGGTGTATCGCATTTTACTCTCACTTTGTTAAATATCTGACTCTCTGAATTTGTAGAGATATATATTCCTAATTATTTTCTTATGCAAATGTGCCAAATCAGTAGCCAGAAGCCATATTCAAAAAGGCTATATGCAATGTGAGTAAGAGACTTAATCAAGAATAATAAAAACAAAAAAGCAACATCGCTAATTCTGAATAAATTTATCTGAAACATTCAGGCGCACAAAAGAAACATAATTAAGACAGGTGTGTTGTTTTAAGGTGAAGTGCAACAAAATATAACAGAAAGGTGGGTGTTGGTATAATTAACAACATCAACGCCACCTTTTCTGCCGACCAACCTTTTTATCAGTCCTGATAAGATTTAATTTGTGATGTTAATTTGTACAGGCAAGCCTGCGCGCATTGCCAATGCTTTATCCACAACGTCATGTTGCACCTGTTTATCCTGTAAGACGGATTCAATTTTCTGAGACAGGTGAAGAGGTGATACGGTTGCCGTGTTAAATTCTGCTTCATTTGAAGACAGTGGGTTATGAACCTCAACATAACGAGAACCATCTGGCTCAACAGTGGCTTTCACCGGTTCGTTAATCAATTCAACACGAGTACCAACAGGGACTTCATTAAAGAGTTTTTTCAAGTCATCGGCCCTTAAACGAACGCAACCGTGGCTGACTCTCAGGCCAATCCCAAAGTTTGCGTTTGTACCATGAATCGCAAAAAGATTACCGATATACATCGCATATAAACCCATCGGGTTTTCTGGCCCAGCAGGAACAACCGCCGGTAATATTTGGCCTTCTGCTGCAAACTCAGCCCTTTCATTCGGCGTAGGAGTCCAGGTTGGGCCTGCTTTTTTACGTTGTACGCTTGTGACCCATTGTTCAGGTGTATCGTGGCCAACCTGACCTATACCCACCGGGAAAATCTCAACCACATTCTTGCCTTGCGGGTAATAGTAAAGCCGCATTTCAGCAGTATTAATGATGATTCCCTCATGTACCGTATCAGGCAGAATCACTTGCAGAGGGAAAGTGACAACGCTTCCCGATTGCGGCAACCAGGGGTCAATACCTGGATTCGCTTCCAGCATATTGCTTAAACCCACATGGTACTTAACTGCAAAATTTTCCAACGGCTGCTGGTTGTGGGAAGGGATTTGCTCAACAGTATTTTGCCCAACCAAACGACTGCCGTCAGAAGGGAGAGTGAATGTTGAGGCGAATGAAGAATGTGAGGCCAGGAGTCCAATAACCAGGAGAGAGGGTGTGCGGAATTTCATGATGAACCATTTGTATGATGAATTGATGTGATATTACTCCCAATATAATCATCGCTCCATATTCATATTAATTTACACCGAAATTAAATGGACGGAGTTACATATTCTGTACGAGGATTTATCTTTCATATGAACGTTATGTTACATCAAAATAACATTTGGCATTACTTAAATATTTGCAACGATGTTGTATTTATATCCGTTTTACTAATGTGCAGTTTTATCTATTGCTCGAATGAAATAATGTCTATTTTTACCTATTGCACATAATGTATTTAAAATTTCGAAGAGCGTATGCTTAATATTCAGGATGAACTCCTGCTTTAATGCATTTTTATTTTATAAAAATATCCAGCCATTACTTTAACTGCACTCTATCTGTATTGCGAGGATGTTATCTATATGTTTAAAAAACTCTCTTTTCACATTATCCCGGTACAAATTTTCCTTGGTATTTTTTGGTTTAAAAACGGGTTCATTGATAAGGTTTGTGGCATTTTCAACGGTCTCATCTCGCCTGAGACGGCTTACCATGGGGATACCTGGGCAGGTTGGAAGGAGTACATCGTTGGAACCTGGGATAAGAGTCAGGTTGCCCATGTTGCATTAAGTCCGCTATTTGATGCACTTTTCCCTGTTTTGATTATTCTTCAGTGTCTTCCTTTCCTCTTCATTATTGCTTCTATTCTGAAACTGGAGTTTCTGACGGATGCTAATGCCCGTCCGTGGCTAATGAAAAGTGCTGTGGCGTCTCTATTTGTTACCAGTGTGATGTTGTTTAGCCAGACACTGTCCGGCGCAAGCGATGGTGAATATCTCTGGCATCTTCTGGCTGCGGGAATGGTTCTAATAATGTATATCAAAAATACTAATACTATTATCGGAAAAGTATAAGACGGCGGGGGGCAATGGGGGGATATTAAACCCCTCATTATCGATACCGTTGTTATACTCATCTTTAATGTGCTTTTTCGATATCATCTAAGATACGATTAAATAAAAAATCCACGCAATTGCGTGGATTTTATGGGATTTGTCGGTCCTCATGAGATTCAATGAAATCTCATGAGACAACAGAAGCTATTTTAGACGTTGAACAGGAAGTTCATCACATCGCCATCTTTAACGATGTAGTCTTTACCTTCTGCACGCATCTTGCCGGCTTCTTTCGCACCTTGCTCACCTTTGTAGGTGATGAAGTCTTCATACGCGATGGTCTGTGCGCGGATGAAGCCTTTCTCGAAGTCAGTGTGGATTTTACCTGCAGCTTGTGGGGCAGTTGCACCAACAGGGATAGTCCATGCACGAACTTCTTTCACGCCAGCGGTGAAATATGTTTGCAGGTTTAGCAACTCGTAACCCGCGCGGATAACGCGGTTGAGACCGGGTTCTTCCAGGCCCATTTCTGCCATGAATTCGTCACGGTCAGCATCGTCGAGTTCAGCAATGTCAGACTCAACTGCTGCACACACTGCAACAACCACAGAACCTTCGGCGGCGGCAATTTCACGTACTTTGTCGAGGTATGGGTTGTTTTCGTAACCGTCTTCGTTGACGTTTGCGATGTACATGGTTGGTTTCAACGTCAGGAAGCTCAGGTATTTGATAGCGGCTTTGTCTTCTTCAGTCAGAGGAAGCGCACGCAACATACCGGCATTCTCGAGCTGTGGCAGACATTTTTCCAGCGCAGCCAATTCAGCTTTTGCGTCTTTATCGCCGCCCTTAGCTTTCTTTTGCACACGGTGAATAGCACGTTCGCAGGTGTCGAGGTCAGACAGCGCCAGCTCAGTGTTAATTACTTCGATATCGTCAGCCGGGTCGACTTTGTTATTCACGTGAATGATGTTGTCGTTTTCAAAACAACGCACCACGTGGCCGATTGCTTCGGTTTCACGAATGTTGGTCAGGAACTGGTTGCCCAGGCCTTCACCTTTGGAGGCGCCTTTCACCAGACCAGCGATATCAACGAATTCCATGGTAGTTGGCAGAATGCGCTGTGGTTTTACGATCTCGGCCAGTTTATCCAGACGTGGGTCCGGCATTGGTACTACACCAGTGTTCGGCTCAATGGTACAGAACGGGAAGTTTGCTGCTTCGATTCCCGCCTTGGTGAGCGCGTTGAACAGGGTTGATTTACCAACGTTCGGCAAGCCGACGATACCGCATTTGAATCCCATGGTTTAATTCACCTTAATTACTTGATATTCAATGAGTTGATGTTGTCTCATTGATAAAATGATCATAACTTTCCCCATTATACACGCAAACGGCATATAACGGGCGCAGAAATCCTTATTGACCACTGTTCAGACTAGGGTTGTGCCTTAAAGGTATGCAGCCGATTAGTGGCTTTAGTTAACCCTTCCTTTAGCCAAACTTCTGTGCAACGTGCCGCTTCGTCTACCGCCTCATCAATCAGCTTCTGCTCGCTAAGTGGCGGTTTACCTAATACAAACCCGACAACTTTGTTTTTATCACCCGGATGGCCAATTCCGACACGTAAGCGGTGAAAGTTTGGGTTATTACCCAATTTGTTAATGATGTCTTTCAGACCATTGTGTCCGCCATGGCCACCGCCGAGCTTAAATTTCGCAACGCCAGGTGGGAGATCCAGTTCGTCATGTGCGACCAGAATTTCATCGGGGGCAATGCGGAAAAAGGTCGCCATCGCGCCGACCGCTTTACCGCTAAGGTTCATAAACGTGGTTGGCACTAACAGGCGAACGTCTTCTCCGGCAAGGTTTATGCGCGCCGTGTAGCCGAAGAATTTACTTTCTTCTTTAAGCGACTGGTTGTGGCGCTGAGCCAGCAAATCCACATACCAGGCACCAGCGTTATGGCGGGTAGCCGCATACTCCGCACCTGGGTTTGCCAGGCCAACTATTAATTTAATACTCACGTTTAATTTCCTGAAAACAGACCAGAGCCGCGTAGTTTACTGCGCTCAAGACGTGATGACAAAGAGCCAATGTGTCATCTATTGAATTCTTGAATAGTTCAATGAATGAACCATTAGAATTTGATGCTATTCAGCGAGTTATTTGTAAACTTTTGTAGCTTTTTCATTCGTTATTGTGATCGCTAACGCACATCATCCGAAGCGGTGTTGTCTATACTTTACACACAAGGAATGGGGATTTCCCCCGCCGACCCAGGAACACCCGGAGGTGACTTATGAAACGCAAAAACGCTTCATTACTCGGCAATTTTTTCATGGGCTTGGGACTTGTCGTCATGGTGGGCGGTGTTGGTTACTCCATTTTAAACCAACTCCCTCAATTTAACTTTCCGCAATATTTCGCCCACGGTGCTGTTTTGAGCATATTTGTTGGTGCGGTACTTTGGCTGGCAGGTGCGCGCGTTGGTGGGCATGAACAAGTTTGCGACCGTTATTGGTGGGTGCGCCACTTTGATAAACGTTGTCGCCGTGATGATAATCATCGCCACAGCTAAAAAGTCTGGAAGTGAAAACGGTTCTGGTTAAGAACCGTTTTTTTTGGCAAAAATCTTATTCAGCCAGAGCCGCATGGATATCCGGGAAGAAAGCAAGTCGACCTGGAATCGGCTGAACACCAGCACGTGCTAGCGTTTTTAGAGGCTGGAACTCCAGATTAGTCACCCGCAATTCGCAGCCATCCGGCAATTTTTCTACAAAGCGTTGAAACGCATCGAGGCCGCCAGCATCAAGCACCGGCACGGCATCCCATTGCAAAATGATCAGCTGGTTTTGCTCAACACGTTGGGCGAGGTCATTGAATAATCCTTCAGCTGCGGCAAAAAACAGTGGACCTGTTATACGCAGCGCCAGGACGCCCTCCGGTGTATGGACATTTACAGGGGCGAGCCGCGTCATACGCGCGACACGGCGCATGAACAGCAACGATGCCAGTACAATCCCAACACTGATGGCGATGACCATATCGAACAGCACCGTCAACGACATACAGATAAGCATTACCACGATGTCATCTTTTGGAGCCCGCCTAAGCAGGCTCAGCACTTTATGTGCTTCACTCATATTCCACGCAACCATCAGCAGCAGAGCCGCCATGGCGGAAAGTGGTAGCCATGAAAGTAATGGGGCCAGCACCAGCAACGCCATAATTACCAGCAGCGCATGAATAATTGCGGCAACAGGTGATGTTGCACCAGCGCGCACGTTTGCCGCCGAGCGCGCAATGGCCGCAGTAGCCGTAATCCCGCCGAAAAATGGCGCAATAATATTGCCCAGCCCCTGGCCAATTAGTTCACCGTTGGCGTTGTGTTTGGTGCCGGTCATGCCGTCTAACACCACGGCACACAACAGTGATTCAATCGCGCCGAGCATTGCCATGGAAAATGCAGCAGGAAGCAGGGCACTAAGTGAATCCCAGCTTAGGGTAAAGTTCGAGTCAGGAATGTTCCATGGCAGCATCAATTGCGGCAGTAATTGTGGAATGCCGTTGCCTTGCGTGCCGTCAGCCAAAACATAGTGGAAACGAGAGCCGATAGTCGCCACGTCGAAACCTGCGGCATGGACGATCGCCATTACCGCACAGCCAGCCAAAAGCGCGGGTAAATGGCCCGGCAAACGGATACCCAGACGCGGCCATAGAATCAGCACGGCGAGCGTTACCACACCAATCGCTGCATCACCGAGATTAATCGTTGGCATCGCCATGGCTAACGCCGCCACTTTATTCAGGTAGTGTTCCGGCACATGTTCCAGCGTCAGACCAAAGAAATCTTTTACCTGCATGGTGGCGATGGTAATCCCAATCCCGGAGGTAAAACCGAGTGTCACAGAAAGTGGGATGTATTCAATCAGACGGCCAAATCGCGCCAGACCAAATAAGATAAGAAATACGCCAGACATCAGTGTCGCAATCAGCAAACCGGCAAGGCCAAACTGTTGAGCAACCGGATAGAGGATCACGACGAACGCAGCGGTCGGCCCGGAGACGCTAAAGCGTGAGCCGCCGCTTAAAGCGATAACTATCCCGGCGATAGCCGAGGTATATAGGCCGTACTGGGGGGCGACGCCGCTGCCAATCGCCAGAGCCATCGCCAGAGGGATGGCAATAATCCCAACGGTGATACCGGCAATAACATCGCGGCTAAAACGGGAAAAGGTGTATTTCTCGCGCCAACAAGCGTCTACCAGAGCGCGGAAAGGTAATACAGAAGAAGATACGTTTTTCACTTTGATTCCATCCGTGAGCGCATCATCTGTCATTAAGGCAGGTGAAGGAGGCTAAACTTAATTACATACTACTTAGCGCCGTAGCGACCTTGCTACAGCTCCAGTTACCTTGTGGCTTTACATGCTATAAAAAGAAAAAACCCGCCGCAGCGGGTTTTTTTATGCGAGTTCTATTAGTGCTCGAACATCGCAGAGATTGATTCTTCATTGCTGATACGACGAATTGCTTCAGCCAGCATACCGGACAGAGTCAGGGTGCGGACGTTTGGCAGTGCTTTGATTTCGTCAGACAGTGGGATGGTGTCACATACGATAACTTCGTCGATAACGGAGTTACGCAGGTTGTGAACCGCATTGCCAGAGAAAATCGGGTGAGTTGCGTAAGCAAACACACGTTTAGCACCACGTTCTTTCAGGGCTTCAGCTGCTTTGCACAGAGTGCCGCCGGTATCGATCATATCGTCTACCAGTACGCAATCACGGCCAGAAACATCACCGATGATATGCATAACCTGAGAAACGTTAGCGCGAGGACGACGTTTGTCGATGATAGCCATATCGGTATCGTTGAGCAGTTTTGCGATAGCACGAGCACGCACAACGCCACCGATATCTGGAGAAACCACGATTGGGTTTTCCAGACCGATTTGCAGCATATCTTCTAGCAGGATTGGGCTACCGAAGACGTTATCTACAGGTACATCGAAGAATCCCTGAATCTGTTCTGCGTGCAAGTCCACGGTAAGAACACGGTCAACCCCAACACTTGAGAGGAAGTCAGCAACCACTTTCGCGGTGATCGGCACACGTGCAGAACGCACACGGCGATCCTGACGAGCATAACCAAAGTAAGGGATAACAGCGGTGATACGACCTGCAGAAGCACGGCGCAGGGCGTCTACCATAACAACCAATTCCATCAGGTTGTCATTCGTTGGTGCACAGGTGGACTGGATGATGAAAATATCACCACCGCGTACATTTTCGTTGATTTGTACGCTTACTTCTCCGTCGCTAAAACGACCGACGGCGGCGTCACCAAGTGAGGTGTACAGGCGGTTGGCAATACGTTGTGCTAGTTCCGGGGTGGCGTTACCAGCAAAAAGCTTCATATCAGGCACGAGAAAAACCTCAGGCATGCGTCCAGTGGCGGATGGTGCTAACGCATCTTATGCGGACGGGGTAGCGCCATCCAGGCGGTGTATAAAGAGCTTGATGCAACGTCTGAAACAAGGTGACGTTGTCACCAATACTCAGCTTGCCCGGATATGGCCTGATGCAGCGGGGAGACATTAACGCCTCGCGCAACAAACCCATGCAGCCATTCCGGGGCTTGCTTAAGCACCTGGCGGGCAGCGTCCTCGGTGTCAAATTCAGAAAACACACAAGCGCCGGTGCCGGTCAGGCGCGACGGCGCGTATTCTAACAGCCAGGAAAGCAGCTCATCAACCTTACGAAAACGTTTTCTTGCGATAACCTCACAATCATTACCAAATTCACAGTTTAATAACGTGTCAATTGATCTGATCGGGGTGTTTCGTGGTAGCTCAGGATCTTTAAAAATGACCGGAGTGGGGATACTGACTCCGGGATGTGCAACAAGGTACCATTTTTCCGCTGGTGAAACCGGCGTAAGCTTCTCACCAACACCTTCTGCGAAAGCGGCAAACCCACGAACAAATACCGGTACATCAGCACCGAGAGTCACCCCTAATGCAGCGAGCTGATCTTCAGTCAGGCCGGTGTTCCAGATATGGTTAAGCGCCACCAAAACTGTTGCCGCGTTTGACGAACCACCACCCAAACCGCCACCCATTGGCAGCTGTTTTTCAACGCTGATATCGGCTCCAGCACCTTGTGGTAAGGTGCCCATCAGTAATGCCCTGTCTTGCAATAATCGGGCGGCGCGGACAATCAAATTTTCTTCATCTGCCACGCCTTCTATTGGTGTCGCAAGACGAATTTGACCATCGTTTCTCGGCTCAATGGTGATTGTGTCGCCATAATCGAGGAACTGAAATAAAGTTTGTAAATTATGATAGCCGTCCTCACGACGACCCGTGATATACAAAAAAAGGTTCAGTTTTGCCGGTGATGGCCAACGCTTTCTCATTATTTAACCGTCCAGCTGTCCATTTTGAGTTTGATGCGTTGGTCCCCTTCGCGCAGTTCCATATTAGATGGCAGGGCAGGCTGCACCTTGTCGTCATAATCACTGTAAACCACTTTCCAGGTTTTACCGTCTTGGGTGTAGTTGATTTCACTCAGGCGATATTGCGAGTCGATTTTATAGTCGGTCGCCTCACCTGGCAGGCCGAGAATCCATTGGCGCAGGCTGTTGAGCGGTATTGGCATCCCGGTCAATTTGCCAATCATCTCTTCGGCGTTATCAGCGACGTATTTTTTACCATTGCGATCGGTTAGTTGTACAACGCCCGGTTGCGCATTCAGTTCAAGCTCCGTGCTGCCTAATGGGTTAGTCAGCAGCAAGCGATAGCGTTCTGGCGTAGTCTGTTGCCAGTTGAAACGCGCATATACTTTTTGGCTATCGGAAAGATAAGCAAACGCACCACGCGTCTGGTATTGGGTGATTTTTTGTACTTGTTGCTTGTGTTGTAACCATTGCGGAGAGTCAGGACTTTTTGCCGGACCGCTTGGTTGATGAATAGAACAAGCAGCCAAAACAAGGCTTGCCAGTGGCGCAAGGCGCAGCAGACGGGCTTTCGTCATAAACATAGTGGCAACGGATCCTTCTCATTAATTTTAGTTGTTAACTGTTTATGCTAGCGGCGCATAGCGAGGTCGTCTACGTTCAAGTTGTCTTAAATCATGAATTGCGACGATACTCCCCAAGGGGTGGCTCCCTTTTATTGACTGCGCGCATCCTGTATGATGCGCCGAGTTAATCCTTATCAACATCGGTGTTACTCACAGTCGCTCAATGACCCTTTTAGCTCTTGGCATCAACCATAAAACAGCTCCAGTATCGTTGCGAGAACGTGTTACGTTTTCGCCGGATTCGCTCGACCAGGCGTTGAACAGCCTGCTCGAACAGCCGATGGTACAGGGTGGGGTGGTGCTGTCGACGTGTAACCGTACCGAGCTATATCTGAGTGTTGAAGAGCAGGAAAACCTCCACGAAAAACTAGTGAGTTGGCTTTGTAACTACCACAACCTTGAAGAAGAGGAAGTGCGTAAAAGCCTTTACTGGCATCACGATAATGAAGCGGTAACGCATTTAATGCGCGTTGCCAGCGGTCTTGACTCCTTGGTGCTCGGCGAGCCGCAAATTTTAGGGCAGGTCAAAAAAGCCTTCGCAGACTCTCAGAAAGGACATTCGCTTTCCAACGAACTGGAGCGCATGTTCCAGAAATCCTTCTCGGTTGCCAAGCGCGTACGAACCGAAACCGAGATCGGCGCGAGTGCGGTATCCGTAGCCTTCGCGGCCTGTACCCTGGCACGTCAAATCTTTGAATCCTTATCGACTGTCACTGTTTTATTGGTCGGTGCGGGTGAAACAATTGAACTGGCCGCACGCCACTTGCGCGAACACAATGTCCAGAAAATGATCATCGCCAACCGCACGCGCGAACGCGCTCAAGCACTGGCAGATGAAGTTGGTGCAGAGGTTATTAGCCTGAGTGACATCGATTCAAGGTTACAAGAAGCCGATATTATTATCAGTTCCACTGCCAGTCCGTTGCCTATTATTGGCAAAGGGATGGTAGAACGCGCCCTGAAAGCTCGCCGTAACCAGCCGCTTTTATTAGTTGATATTGCCGTTCCACGCGACGTAGAACCCGAAGTCGGCAAACTACCGAATGCCTATCTCTACAGCGTTGATGACCTGCAAGCGATCATTCAAAGCAATCTTGCGCAGCGCAAAGCTGCCGCAGTTGAAGCCGAAACTATCGTTGAGCAGGAATGCAGTGAATTTATGGCCTGGCTGCGCGCGCAAAGTGCCACAGAGACCATCCGTGAATATCGCAGTCAGGCTGAACAGGTTCGTGATGACCTGGCTGCCAGAGCTATCGCCGCTCTTCAACAGGGTGCCGATGCCGAAACCGTTCTCCAGGATCTGGCGTGGAAATTAACCAATCGCCTGATCCACGCACCAACCAAATCGCTCACGCAGGCTGCCCGTGACGGGGATGAAGAACGCCTGCAGATTCTGCGCAACAGCCTCGGGCTGGATTAGCAAATAAACTCTTATTACAAGGTGAAACACCGCCCATGAAGTCTTCTATCGTTGCCAAACTAGAAGCCCTGCAAGAGCGCCATGAAGAAGTTCAGGCGCTTCTTGGAGATGCATCCACCATTGCCGACCAGGACCGTTTCCGCGCGTTGTCCCGCGAATACGCCCAGTTAAGCGACGTTTCCCGTTGCTTCCTGCAATGGCGCCAGGTGCAGGAAGATATTGAAACCGCACAAAGTATGCTCGATGACCCAGAAATGCGCGAAATGGCGCAAGAAGAGTTAAACCAGGCCAAAAGCGACAGTGAAGAATTAGAACAACAACTGCAAGTGTTGTTGCTGCCAAAAGACCCGGATGACGAGCGTAACGCGTTTGTTGAAGTGCGCGCTGGTACGGGTGGTGATGAAGCGGCAATTTTTGCTGGTGACTTGTTCCGCATGTACAGCCGTTACGCGGAGTCGCGTCGCTGGAAAGTCGAAATTCTTAGCGCCAACGAAGGCGAGCACGGCGGCTTCAAAGAAGTGATCGCTAAAATCAGCGGTGACGGTGTTTATGGTCGTCTGAAATTTGAGTCCGGAGGCCATCGCGTACAGCGTGTTCCTGCGACCGAATCCCAGGGCCGTATTCATACTTCAGCGTGTACCGTTGCGGTAATGCCAGAGATTCCTGAAGCGGAATTACCAGATATCAACCCTGGTGATTTACGTATCGATACCTTCCGCTCCTCGGGTGCGGGCGGCCAGCACGTTAACACCACCGACTCGGCAATCCGTATTACCCACTTGCCAACTGGCATTGTGGTTGAGTGCCAGGACGAACGCTCCCAGCATAAAAACAAAGCGAAAGCGCTTGGGGTGTTGGGCTCACGCATTCGTGCCGCCGAAATGGCTAAACGTCAGCAGGAAGAAGCGTCAACGCGTCGTAACCTGCTTGGCAGTGGTGACCGTTCAGACCGTAACCGCACTTATAACTTCCCGCAAGGCCGCGTAACCGACCACCGTATCAACGTGACCTTATATCGTCTGGATGAAGTGATGGAAGGTAAGCTCGACGGTCTTATTGAACCTATCGTGCAGGAGTTCCAGGCAGACCAATTAGCGGCGCTGTCTGAGCAGGACTAATGGATTTTCAACACTGGTTAAAACAGGCAATTGCCCAGCTTGAGGATAGTGAAAGCCCGCGTCGTGATGCGGAAATCCTGCTGGGTTTTGTCTGCGGGAAAGCGCGAACCTTTATTCTGGCATTCGGTGAAACCGAATTGACCGCGCAGCAACAGCAACAGTTGGATGTTTTGCTGGCGCGCCGTGTGAAGGGGGTGCCCATCGCGCATTTGGTGGGCGAGCGTGAGTTCTGGTCGCTGCCGCTGCGTGTCTCTCCAGTGACGCTTATCCCGCGCCCGGATACGGAATGCCTTGTCGAACAAGCCCTCGCAAGGATGCCCGCAGCCGCATGTTCCGTGCTGGATTTAGGCACGGGTACAGGAGCAATTGCTCTGGCGATTGCCAGCGAGCGCCCGGATTGTGAAGTGATAGCACTTGATCTAATTCCTGAGGCGGTAGAACTTGCGCGTGATAATGCGAGCCGCCTCGGAATAACCAATGTTAAGGTCTTGCAAAGCAATTGGTTTAGTGCGCTCAATACCCAACGTTTCTCCGTGATAGTCAGCAACCCGCCTTATATCGACGAGGAAGACCCGCATCTTTCACAGGGTGATGTTCGTTTTGAACCGCGTAGCGCTCTGGTGGCAGATAATCACGGTTTGGCTGATCTACGTGTTCTTGTGGAATCAGCTCGCAATTTTCTTGAGCCTGGTGGTTGGTTATTGCTCGAACACGGCTGGCTTCAGGCTGCGCAAGTTCGCGAATTGTTTACACAAACAGGATATACCGAGATACAAAGCTGTCAGGATTACGGTGGAAATGACCGTCTGACAGTAGGACGCTATTTCTAAATAAGGAACTGAGCAAAATGGCAACTTACTTCGCGCTCAAGCATTTGCATATTCTGACGGTCTTCATTTCCGTGAGTCTGTTCGTTTTACGCTACTGGTGGCAATACCGCGAATCAGCCATGTCAAACAAGCGCTGGGTGCGCATTGTGCCGCATGTGAATGACACCGTGTTGCTGGTCAGCGGCGTTGCTCTTGTGATGATTACGCATTTCTATCCCTTCACGCCACAAGGTGCATGGCTGACTGAGAAGCTATTTGGCGTTATTATCTATATCGTTTTAGGGTTTATCGTGTTGGGCAAACGCCCACGCAGCCAACAGATTCGGTGGTTTGCCTTTCTGTTGGCCCTGGTGGTGCTTTACATCATCATTAAACTCGCCACCACAAAAATACCATTACTGGGGTAAGTCATGAGGTCGTTAGCCGATTTCGAATTCAATCAGGCGCCGTTATGCGAGGGCATGATCTTAGTCTCGCAGCTGATCCGTGATGATTTCCCGGCGCAAGAAGTGCGAGCACAACTGGAAAGCCTGGCGAGCCTGGCGCGTGAAGAGATCTGCGAAGGTCTACACCAGGATGTGCAGCTCGAAAAATTAGTCGAACTGTTTTATGGCACCTGGGGTTTTAAAGACTCCAGCGGCGTTTACCGTTTATCCGATGCCCTGTGGCTCGATAACGTACTGACCAAGCGTCAGGGCAGTGCAGTGTCGCTGGGTGCTATTTTATTGTGGATAGCCGACCGTCTTGATATCCCGTTGAATCCGGTAATTTTCCCCACTCAGCTGATTTTACGCGGCGACTGGATGGACGGTGAAATGTGGCTCATTAACCCATTCAATGGTGACACGCTCAACGAACACACGCTGGAAGTGTGGCTCAAGGGTAATGTCGGGCCGACAGCCGAGCTGTTTGATGAAGATTTAGATGAAGCAGACAACGCGGAAGTGGTGCGGAAATTACTCGACACCATGAAGTCCGCGCTGATGGAAGAGCGTCAGATGGAGTTGGCACTGCGTACCAGCGAAGCTTTGCTCCAGTTTAACCCGGAAGATCCTTATGAAATTCGTGACCGTGGCTTGATATATGCTCAGCTCGATTGCGAACATGTGGCACTCAACGACCTCAGCTATTTTGTTGAGCAGTGCCCGGAAGACCCGATAAGCGAGATGATCAAAGCGCAAATTAACTCTATTTCGCAAAAACAGATCACTCTGCACTGATGCCAAATTTTTAAATGTTTCCCAACAAGGCGAGATTAAGATGAAACAGAAAGTCGTAAGCATTGGCGATATTAACGTCGCAAACGACCTGCCATTTGTACTGTTTGGCGGCATGAACGTGCTGGAATCACGTGACCTGGCGATGCGTATTTGTGAGCACTATGTCACTGTGACCCAGAAACTGGGCATCCCTTACGTATTCAAAGCGTCTTTCGATAAAGCCAACCGCTCATCCATCAACTCATACCGTGGTCCGGGCCTGGAAGAAGGGATGAAGATTTTCCAGGAGCTGAAGCAAACTTTCGGCGTGAAAATCATCACTGACGTTCATGAAGCAAGCCAGGCGCAACCTGTTGCGGATGTGGTTGATGTGATTCAGTTGCCTGCTTTCCTTGCTCGCCAGACTGACCTGGTTGAAGCGATGGCGAAAACTGGCGCGGTTATCAACGTCAAAAAACCACAGTTCGTAAGCCCTGGTCAAATGGGGAACATCGTTGATAAATTCCACGAAGGTGGCAACGATCAAATCATCCTGTGTGACCGTGGCGCAAACTTCGGTTATGACAACCTGGTAGTCGACATGCTGGGCTTTAGCGTGATGAAACAAGTGTCTAATGGCTCACCGGTGATCTTTGACGTAACTCACGCTCTGCAATGCCGCGACCCGTTCGGCGCAGCATCTGGCGGCCGTCGTGCTCAGGTTGCTGAACTGGCACGTGCGGGTATGGCGACTGGCCTGGCCGGGCTGTTTATCGAAGCACACCCAGATCCAGAAAACGCGAAATGCGACGGCCCATCAGCACTGCCACTCGCAAAACTTGAGCCGTTCCTTCAGCAAATCAAAGCTATTGATGACCTGGTGAAGAACTTCGAGCCGCTGGATACCAGCAAGTAAGAATGAATTAATCGCGGCTGGCGTTGCTGTTAGCCACCAAAACAAAAAGTCCTTATCTCACGATAAGGGCTTTTTTTATGATGCTGATCCGTCAGGCAAATATTGTCATCAAATAAGCGGCAAACAGCGCAAGGTGCGCGGTGCCATTGAGGACATTTGTACGCCCGGTCGAGAATGAAATCTGACACAACACGAGCGACGTCAACATCACGACTAACTCAGGCATTCCTAAACCAAAGGTCAGATCGTTGCCCGTCAGCATAGCAATCAGCGTCACGGCCGGAACCGTCAGTGAAATTGTTGCCAGCACCGAGCCGAAGAACAGGTTCATTGCGCGCTGAACCTGGTTATTCAATACCGCTCTCAACGCCCCTAAACCTTCCGGCGAGAGAATTAGCAAAGCGATCAGGAATCCCGTGAACTGCGCTGGCGCATTCAGATTGCTCAGCAATGACTCGAGCGGCATAGCATTCATCTTGGTGACGGCAATTACTGCAATCAGATGCACGATCAACCAAATAGCATGCCAGGTGCTGCTGTGTGCCGATGGTTTACCATGATGCGGGTCATCATCGTCAGCCTCGTCTTCATGCTCGTAAACAAACAGGCTCTGGTGTGTTTTGGTCTGAATCAGTAAGAACACGCCATACATTGCAGCGGAAATGGCTGCAGCCATTAATGCCTGCCCGGTACTAAAGTTACCTTCTGGCAATGCAGTTGGAAGCACTAGCACGATGACTGCAAGTGGGAACAAAGCAATTAAGTACTGTTTGATGCCAAACAGATTCATATATTGCGTCGCGAATTTGTTTCCGCCCAGCAGAAGTGAGAAACCGACCAGGCCCCCCGTCACAATCATAATTATGGAGTACAACGTGTCACGCATCAGAGTCGGCGCGGCATCGCCGGTCGCCATCAACGCAGAAATGAGACTAACTTCGAGAATAACCACCGAAAGACTAAGAATCAGGGAACCATAAGGTTCACCTAAACGATGCGCAAGCACGTCAGCATGACGAACCACGCTAAAAGCACTACTTAAGATGCCCACCAGGGCCAGAATGTTGATCCCTATCACCGCTGGAAAAGACTGGCTTCCTCCCCACATCACCAGTACGACCAGCGCTAATACCGGGAAAATGAGCGAACTCTCCTTATGACGGGTTTTCACCGCCTCATGTTGTGTTTTGGTCAAAATACGTCTCCAGTTGCACAGGTATTAAGCAATTTAATTATTATAGTCGGACATTAAAGCCCCGTTAAAATAGCAAACTAAGGCGTTTTTATGTGGAAATTTACTCAGTTTTACCGCTTATATAGCCATAGTATTTCTGACGTATGAAAGTTGATGTTTACTGATTTTAAGCAATGAAAAACATGTGGATAGGATGGGTGTAAAAGCAATTATCGATATTTTCTGGCAGGATCGACCATGCTGTTTCACACTTTAGTTTTACTCAACTGAGGATGACACCATGCCCTACAACAGCCGAAGTGACCTCCCTGAAAGTGTTCAAAACGTTCTTCCCGCCCACGCCCAGGATATCTATAAAGAGGCATTTAACAGCGCCTGGGACGAGTATAAAGACAATGACGATCGCCGGGATGATGCCAGCCGCGAAGAAACTGCCCATAAAGTCGCCTGGGCTGCGGTGAAACATGGTTATCAAAAAGGGGATGACGACAAATGGCACAAGAAAAAGTAAACCTTATATAATGTATTGATATCCATATTCAAACGCCGCATCACACAACAGTATGGCAAGTTAATATGACATTTTTATTGTTTTGTGATCGTCATCAAACTTGCCAGCGTCCCGCTAATTGCTTATGTTCACAGATATGTTGCTCTATAAATAACCTTCATAATTCGATTCACAGGTAGGCGGCAAAGGAGCTTATCCCGATGAGCTTACTTGAGTAAGTGATTCGGGTAAGCGAGAGCGCCAACACCCCTGTGGATTGAATTATGAGGGTTATAAAAGTCAAAAGCCTGGAAGGCGCATCTGACGTAGTCACACGGAAGTAAGCAGTGGCGGAGGTGTATGGTGTTAACGCGTGATTTCTTAATGAAAGCGGATTGTAAGACAGCTTTTGGTTCCATTGAGGAATCGTTGTTGTGGACTCCTGAGCAGCGCTCGGCATCTCTCGCCGCGACGCTCGCTTGCCGTCCCGATAACAGCCCCGTATGGATTTTCGGCTATGGTTCCCTGATGTGGAACCCGGCTTTTGAACATGAAGAGTCTGCGCCAGGAACGCTGGTCGGCTGGCATAGGGCCTTTTGTCTGCGTTTAACGGCAGGGCGCGGCACTGCATGCCAGCCTGGTCGCATGCTCGCCCTAAAAGAAGGCGGGCGCACTACAGGGCTTGCTTACCGCTTGCCAGAAGCCATTCTTGAAGACGAACTGACGCTGGTGTGGAAGCGTGAAATGATCACCGGTTGTTACTTGCCGACCTGGTGCAAACTAGAGCTCGACGACGGGCGAGTGGTGAATGCGCTGGTGTTTATCATGGACCCTCGCCATCCGCTTTACGAAGCCGATACGCGCGCTGAAATTATCGCGCCGCTTATTGCCGCCGCCAGTGGCCCGCTAGGCACCAACGCGCAGTATCTTTTCTCCCTCGAGCAAGAGTTGCTAAAGCGTGGGATGCATGACGATTGCCTGGATGAACTGGTGAATAAAGTCAGAGACTGGCTACAGCCGAAGGGCGATGAAGGCGATTTACAAACACGATTTGCTTAAAAATTCATGGTGGCTCTTATCAATAAGAGCCGCCATGTTGCATTTATGCAGCGACATAACTAATTGAATGCTCAAGCGATTTGCTGTGGCTATCAATCAACACTTTCCATTTTCCGCTGTACGGCACCGTCAAATAAGCAGACTGCTTATCTTCCACACTCAGAATATCGGCCTCGGGTTTGCCCGTAGCACTGTTGTCGCTCATCAAATGAATATGGCTTTTATTTGAACAGTGAACCACTACGGTATCACCGCCGAAAAGATGCAGACTGGCTTTCACTACTGGCATTTTTTTACTCCGCTATCACATCAAAGTTAGACATCCGTGCCGCTAGTTTTGCTGGCAATCAGTGACGTTGTTCACAAATCACACTTCATGCATAACACCAGACCCCGGCGTCACAAATCCTGACTTTGATCAAAAAATATTGTAACGAATCAACTTTAGTGTAGATGTACCTGAAACCATTCAGCTGGTGAATTTTTATGCGGAAAATTAGCCTGTGGTCATCATTAAATTTGGTGTCAGAAGGTTAATACTTTATCCGCGCTCAACGTCCACTCAGCCAGCTCAACCAATGTGCCAATCTCAACGCCATCCACCAACGGTAAAGCAGTGATGCCGCGCCCATCCGTGCAGGTCTTGCACAATTTCACCGGCACATTCTGCGCGGTCAAAATCTCCAGCATTTGCTGAATGTTATAGCCCTCCGTTGGTTTCTGTCCGCGCAGGCCAGCGGTGACAGCGTCCGACATCAAAAACAGTTTCACTTCCGGCTGCGGTTGTTGATCGCATAGCGCAATAGCCAGGCGCAGGCTGTTAAACAACGATTCGCTGCCGTAAGCCGCACCGTTGGCAATAATCACAATCTTTTGCATTTGTTCTCCTTGTCACCCGACGGCACGACTTTTGCTTCTCACCATTATCCGTTGCCGCTCAGGAGTATTTTATGAAGGCTACCGTCACCGTGAACCCCACCGCTCGTGACTTTTTAATCGCGGCCCGAAACCGCGGGCGTGAGCAATTGCAGGATATTCTGCAAATCGGTGAACTCACCGGCTGCATCGCCAGGCTCGCTCACATGCTACAACGCGAGCGCGGGGCTTCCAACATTTGGCTGTGTTCCCGGGGCAGGTTGTTTGCCGCCGAACGCGAGCTTTGCATTAAGGAAGTGGATACCGAATTAGCCCTTTTTCGCCGGGCAATCGCCGAACCGGATTACCTGCCAGGAAGCGCGCTGTTTGTCAGCCTCGCATGCGCGCTGCATTACTTTGAGCAACTGCCAGCGCTGCGAACGCAGATTACCGCCCAACAGATTCAGCCGTTCAATGCGATGGAGCAGTTCAACATCACGCTGCGCCATCTACTGAGTATTGTTCCTGAAACCAGCAACGTGGTTGATGACAGTGGTGTGGCGCGAGCGCTGGCGGCGTTATTCAGCTTTATGCAGGGTAAAGAACTGGCGGGGCAGGAGCGGGCGATTGGCGCGCTCGGTTTCATGCAGGGGGAATTTAGCGACACCTTGCGCCAGCAACTGGTCGATAGAATTGACAGCCAGCAGCACTGTTTTGACGCCTTTTGCAGCATGGTCGATTTGCCACTGCGCCAGCAATTTCTGGCCTGCGGTGAACCTTGCCGCGAAACCGAACGGCTCCGGCGCATCGCCTGCACCCGTTTCCAGCATGACGGCGATGAACCTCAACGCGCGTTGCGCTGGTTTGCGCTATTAACCACGCGAATCGACGCCCTGAAAAACGTGGAAGATGCGCTTATCAACGCCGTCATGGTCCAGGCGCAGCAGGCGCTCGGGCAGGTTTTGCAGCAAACAGAACCGGTGGAAAGCGACATCGCCAGTTGGGTCGCCGGGCACGGTGGCTACGATGGGGAACGCTATTTTGACCGCCACCTATTGCCGCTCGTGCGCCAACAGGCACAGCAGCTCGAAACCATGGCGCAACAGTTAGCTTCGCTTCAGGCCACACTTGAGGAACGCAAAGTTATCGACCAGGCCAAAGCGTTGCTCATTCGCCATCAAGGTTACAGCGAAGAACAGGCGTGGCAAACCCTGCGGAAAATGGCGATGAACCAGAACAAGCGCATGGTGGATGTGGCGAGCGCGATGGTTTCCGTGGCGGATATCTGGCGGCTACCCACTAAGGAGTAGGTGCACAAACAGTGGGCATTAACTGCGTTTTCGTAGTGCAAAACCCTTCATCTTTCACGTTGCAGATGCGTTGGCTTCACTCACTCACCTCAGTCACTTACTTTAGTAAGTGACTGAGGATTCGTAAGTTTGCCGCCTTCCTGCACCACGAAATCTAAAGGGTTTAAAGGGGGACTCTTGAATCTGGCACGCGAGTTGCAACACTCATTATGAAAATTACTTTGACCTGAATCGCGCCAATGGCGGTGTGGTTCCGGTTGGACAAAGGCGTCCTTCAATGTGCTGACCCACATTGTTGGGCGCTTTTTTTTACCTTTTTATCAGGAAGAAGCCGATGAGCCACAAAATCATAACCCTCTCGCGCCGTCGATTTTTACAGGCGGGTGCGGCATTAGGCGGTGCGTATTTGCTGCCAGGCATGATGAATTCCGCATGGGCGGCGGGGAGCGACAAACCTGAACAAACCACGGTCAAAGTCGGGTTTATCCCGCTCACCGACTGCGCTTCGGTCGTCATGGCAGCGGTCAAAGGCTTCGACAAGAAATACGGTATCTCGATCGTGCCGAGCAAAGAAGCAAGCTGGGCCGCGGTGCGCGACAAAATGGTTTCCGGTGAACTCGACGCCGCCCATGTTTTATACGGCCTGGTCTACGGCCTGGAAATGGGTATCGCCGGAAAACAAGAGCCAATGGCCAACCTGATGACGCTCAACAACAACGGCCAGGCGATTTCCCTCTCGAGCGATTTGGCGAAGCAAGACGTCACCGACGGGCAAAGCCTGAAGAAGTTAGTCGCCAGCAAAGAGCCGGGTAGTTTTACCTTCGCCCATACCTTCCCGACCGGCACTCACGCGATGTGGCTCTATTACTGGTTGGCGCAGGCGGGAATCAACCCGTTTACCGACGTGCGCACCGTGGTGGTTCCACCGCCGCAAATGGTGATGAACATGCGCATCGGCAATATGCAGGGTTTCTGCGTGGGCGAGCCGTGGAACCAACGCGCCATTAGCGACGGCATCGGTTTTACCGCCGCAACGTCACAATCCATCTGGCCAGATCATCCTGAGAAAATTCTCGGCACCCGCAGCGCCTGGGTCGAACAAAATCCGAATACTGCGCGCGCTTTAGTGGCGGCGATTCTTGAGGCGTCGCGCTGGATTGACGCCAGCGATGACAACCGCCGCGAAACCGCCAATGTGCTTGCCGGGCGCGCATACCTGAACACCAAAGCCGATTTCCTGACCGGGCGCATGCTTGGGCAATATGACAACGGCATCGGCAAAAAATGGCAGGACGACCACGCCATGCACTTCTTCCGCGACGGCGAAGTGACCTTCCCGTGGCTTTCCGACGGCATGTGGTTCCTGACTCAACACCGCCGCTGGGGTTTGCTCGACAAAGACCCGGATTACCTCGCCGTCGCCAAACGCATCAACCGCATCGACATCTATCAGCAAGCTGCCACAGCCGTGGGCAACGTTTCCGTGCCTGCCAGCCCAATGCGCACCAGCACCCTGATGGATGGAAGCACCTGGAACGGCAGCGACCCTGCCGCCTACGCCGCCAGTTTCGCCATTAATAAACGTTAAGGGGAACAATATGAACCAGCCTGCACATAAACCGCCCGCCGCAGAGCTTAGCGCGACGGTTGGGGAAGTGATTACCCTGCCGCCCGTCACCGTTCGCCGTCGCACACCGCAGTGGCGCAAGTTTTGCCTGAGCTTTTTCCAGCGCCTGGTGCCTGCCGTTCTGGGGATGGGATTATTGGTCGTCGCCTGGCAAATCGCCGCGCTTAACAGCAAAGGTTTCCCGACGCCGCTCAGCACGTTGCAATCGGCAATCACACTGTTTTCTGACCCGTTTTATAACGCCGGGCCGAACGACCAGGGCATCGGCTGGAACGTGCTGGCCTCGCTCCAGCGCGTGGCGGTGGGCTTTGGCCTCGCCGCCGTTGTCGGCATTCCGGCTGGCTTCCTGATTGGCCGCTTCACCTTTTTAGCCCGCATGTTCAACCCGATCATCTCGCTGTTGCGCCCCGTCAGCCCGCTCGCCTGGCTGCCGATTGGCCTGCTTTTATTCCAGAAAGCAGAACCGGCATCGAGCTGGACGATCTTTATCTGCTCCATCTGGCCGATGGTGATTAACACCGCCGAAGGCGTGAAACGTATCCCGGACGATTACCTCAACGTGGCGCGCGTGCTGAAGCTTTCCGAATGGACGGTGATGCGCAAGATCTTATTCCCGGCGGTTCTGCCTGCGGTTCTGACTGGCGTGCGCTTGTCCATCGGCATCGCCTGGCTGGTGATTGTCGCCGCCGAAATGCTCACCGGCGGCCTGGGGATCGGCTTCTGGATCTGGAACGAGTGGAACAACCTTAACGTCGAAAACATTCTTATCGCGATTGTGATTATCGGCGTCGTCGGGCTGCTGCTCGAACAGGCTTTGATGTTGCTGGCGCGTCGCTTTAGCTGGGAGAAATAATCATGAAGAAAATTATTCAGGTTCAAAATGTTAGCCAGCGTTTTTCCACCGCCAGCGGCGAATTTTTAGCACTGAGCAACGTCAGCTTTGATATCGCCCAAGGGGAAACCATCAGTTTGATCGGGCATTCGGGGTGCGGCAAATCCACGCTGCTGAATTTGATTGCTGGAATCACCTTGCCCTCCGAAGGTGGCCTGCTGTGCGACAACCGCGAAATCGCCGGGCCAGGGCCGGAGCGCGCCGTGGTGTTTCAGAACCACTCGCTGCTGCCGTGGATGACCTGCTTCGAAAACGTGGCGCTGGCGGTGGATCAAGTCTTTCGCCACACCATGAACCGCGCCGAGCGTCGCGAATGGATTGTGCACAACCTCGAGCGCGTGCAGATGGGCCACGCCGTTAATAAGCGCCCCGGTGAGATTTCCGGCGGCATGAAACAGCGTGTCGGCATCGCCCGTGCACTGGCGATGAAACCCAAAGTGCTGCTGATGGACGAGCCGTTTGGCGCCCTCGATGCGCTGACTCGCGCCCACTTGCAGGATGCCGTGATGCACATCCAACAAGAGCTGCACACCACGATTGTGCTGATCACCCATGACGTTGACGAAGCGGTACTGCTTTCCGACCGCGTGCTGATGATGACAAACGGCCCGGCGGCGACGGTAGGCGAAACGCTGAACGTTGATTTGCCGCGCCCGCGCAACCGCGTGGAACTCGCCGAAGACAGCCGCTACCACCATCTGCGCCAGCAAGTGCTGCGCTTCCTCTACGAAAAACAGCCCAGGGCTGCCTGAGGACACGCTCATGACGCGACGTCTGATTGTTATCGGCAACGGCATGGCGGCCATTCGTCTGGTGGAGCAAATTGTGGTGCGGGCGGCGGGGCGTTTCGCCATCACCGTTTTTGGCGAAGAACCCGCGCTGAGTTACAACCGCATCTTGCTGTCGCCGGTGCTGGCGGGGGAAAAGCCCGCGCTGGCGACCCAGTTGCACGATGCCGCCTGGTACGTTTCCCACGGTATTGAGCTGCTGACGGGCGAAGCGGTGCGGGAAGTGGACACGCAGCGCCAGACGGCGCGCACGGATATTCGCACTCTCAACTATGACGAACTGGTTTTCGCCACCGGTTCACGCCCGTTTATTCCGCCGATTGACGGGCATCAGTTGCCGCACGTACACGGTTTCCGCACCCTGGCGGACGTTGATGCAATTCTCGGTGGCAAGGGAAACGCCGTGGTGCTCGGCGGCGGTTTGCTGGGCGTGGAAGCAGCGGCGGCACTTTGCGCGCGCGGTATTCCCGTCACGTTGATTCACCGCCAGCCGTGGCTCATGGACATTCAGCTCAACCAGCAGGCAGGTTTGCTGCTTGAGGAACATCTCGCAGAACGGGGCATTCATTGTCAGCTTAATTGCGGCATTGAGCGCATTTCTGAAACTAGCGTGACGTTAAGCAATGGCGAAATTTTACCCGCAGGAAGAGTCATTATCGCCACAGGCGTAAAACCCAATATCGCCCTCGCGCAACAGGCCGGAATAGCTTGCCAGCGCGGAATCACCGTTGATGGGCAAATGCGCAGTTCAACGCCTCGCGTAAGCGCGTTAGGCGAATGCTGTGAAATCGACGGGCAAACCTGGGGGCTGGTGGCACCGTGTTTACAACAGGCCGACGTTTTAGCCGCGCGTTTATGCGGCGAATCCACGGCAGATTTTCAGTATCAGGACTGCGGCACGCGCCTCAAAGTCAGCGGCATCCCGCTATTTTCCGCAGGCGACCTTCGCGAACAGCCCGACACGCGCATCCTTACCGCTTTCGATTCTCTTTCAAAAAATTATCGCTGCCTGCATTTACGCGGCGACACGCTGGTGGGCGCGTTACTGCTGGGCGATATCACGCCCGCTAATGCGCTTACCGACATCTTACTCAGCTCGGCCCCCGTTACGCCTGCCGTGCTGTTTGACGAATACCACTCTGATGAGCAGCCGCTGGCTGCCGGAAATGACGACATGACAAAAGCAACGCTGGTAGTAATCGGTCACGGCATGGTCGGGCACCACTTTCTGGAACAGTGCGTGGCGCAGCAACTGCACCACAGCTATCACATTGTGGTGTTTGGTGAAGAGCGCCATCCGGCGTATGACCGCGTGCATCTTTCTGAATATTTTGCCGGGCGCAGCGCCGAATCGCTCTCAATGGTGCAGGGCGATTTCTTTGTTGAGAACGGCATTGAGCTGCGCTGTAACAGCAAAATCGTGGAGATCGACCGCCAGCAACGCGTGGTTCGCGATAGCGAAGGGCGTGAAACTTACTTCGACAAGTTAGTGTTGGCGACTGGCTCGTACCCGTTCGTGCCGCCGGTTCTCGGTAACGATCTGCCCGGCTGCTTTGTTTATCGCACGCTCGACGATCTGGATGCGATTGCCGAATGCGCCCGCAGCGCCAGACGCGGCGTGGTGATTGGAGGTGGTTTGTTGGGGTTGGAAGCGGCGAATGCGCTCAAACAGCTTGGCCTCGAAACGCACGTGGTGGAGTTTGCGCCCAACCTAATGGCGGTGCAGCTTGATAACGAAGGCGCTGCGATGCTGCGCGCAAAAATCAGCGAAATCGGCGTGCAGGTGCATACCAGTAAATCGACCACCGCCATCACCGATACCGACGGTTTACAGCTGAATTTTGCCGACGGCGAAACGCTGACGACCGATCTTATCGTCTTTTCCGCCGGTATCCGCCCGCAAGACGCGCTGGCAAAAACCAGCGAACTGGTGTTGGGCGAACGCGGCGGAATCGTGATTAACGACCATTGCCAAACCAGCGACAGCGCGATTTACGCCATCGGCGAATGCGCCTTGTGGGAAGGGAAAATTTTTGGCCTCGTGGCTCCGGGTTATCAAATGGCACGCGTCGCGGCGGCAACGCTTGCCGGTGTTGAATCCGCATTTCTCGGCGCGGATATGAGCACCAAACTAAAATTGCTCGGCGTGGAAGTGGCCTCGTTTGGCGATGCTCACGGGCGCACGCCCGGCTGCCAGAGTTACCAGTGGACTAACGGCCCGCAGCAAATCTACAAAAAGATCGTCGTTTCAGCCGATAACAAAACCCTGCTCGGCGGCGTGCTGGTGGGCGACAGCAGCGAATACGCGACGTTGCTGCAAATGATGCTCAACGGCATGGCGCTCCCTGCCCAGCCGGAAAGTCTGATTCTGCCCGCGTCGGCAGGCGGCGCACCAAAAGGGCTTGGTGTCGCGGCATTACCGGAAACTGCGCAGATTTGCTCCTGCCATAACGTCAGCAAAGCGGATATTTGCGCGGCGGTAAGCAACGGTGCGGGGGACATGGGTGCAATCAAAGCCTGCACCAAAGCGGCGACGGGCTGCGGCGGCTGTTCAGCGCTGGTGAAACAGGTGATGGAATACCAATTGCAAGAGCAGGGCGTGGAGGTGAAAAAGGACATTTGCGAACACTTCCCGTATTCACGCCAGGAAATCTACCACCTGGTGCGCGTCAACCATATCCACAGTTTTGAGCAACTCATTAGCCGTTATGGGCACGGTCATGGCTGTGAAATTTGCAAGCCGCTGGCGGCCTCGGTGCTCGCGTCGTGCTGGAATGAATATTTGCTCAAACCCGCGCACTTACCGCTGCAGGATACCAACGATCGCTACTTCGCCAACATCCAGAAAGACGGCACTTACTCGATTGTGCCGCGTGTTCCCGCAGGCGAAATCACCCCGGACGGTTTAATCGCCATCGGCCAGGTCGCAAAACGTTACCAGCTGTATAGCAAGATCACCGGCGGCCAGCGCATCGACCTGTTTGGCGCACGCCTTGAAGAGCTGCCTGCGATTTGGGAAGAGCTGGTGGCGGCGGGCTTTGAAACCGGTCACGCCTACGGCAAGTCGCTGCGCACCGTAAAATCCTGCGTCGGCTCCACCTGGTGCCGTTACGGCGTGCAGGATTCCACCGGCCTCGCGATTGAGCTGGAGAACCGCTACAAAGGGCTGCGCTCACCGCACAAAATCAAAATGGCGGTGTCCGGTTGCACCCGCGAATGTGCCGAAGCGCAGAGCAAAGATATCGGCGTGATTGCTACCGACAAAGGCTGGAACCTGTACGTTTGCGGCAACGGCGGCATGAAACCGCGCCATGCGGACTTGTTCGCCAGCGATCTTGACCGGGAAACGCTGATCCGCACCATTGACTGTTTGCTGATGTTTTACATCCGCACCGCCGACCGTTTGCAGCGCACCAGCACCTGGATGGACAACCTCGAAGGCGGCATTGAATACCTGCGCGAGGTGATTCTCAACGACAGTCTCGGCCTGAACGACGAGCTGGAAAAAGAGATGGTCAGCGTGGTCGATACCTTCCAGTGCGAATGGCAAACCACGCTCAACAGCCCGGATCGCCTTGCGTTGTTCCGTTCGTATGTGAACAGCGAACAGCCGGACGAAGCGGTGCAGCGCCAGACTCTGCGCGGGCAGTTACAGCCGGTCAGCGAAGTGGTGCATCTGCCAACGGTCGCGCCAGTCAAACCGTGGCAGGCAGTTTGCAACGTCAGCGAAATCCCTGCGCAGGCGGGAATCGGCGCACGTCTTGGCGAGCAGCAAATTGCTTTGTTCCGCTTTGGCGATGCGATTTATGCCCTTGATAACCTCGAACCGGGCAGCGATGCCAACGTGCTTTCACGCGGTATTGTCGGCGATGCGAGCGGCGAGCCGATTGTGATTTCACCGCTGTATAAACATCGCATTCGTCTGCGCGACGGGCGCACTCAGGATGGCGAACAGGCGGTTCGCGCCTGGCCGGTGAAAGTGGAACAAGGCACCGTGTGGGTAGGAAGCCAGGCGCTGATTATGCGTGCGGAGGCATCATGACAAATGTTGTGCGCTCCACATGCCCTTACTGCGGTGTCGGTTGCGGCGTAAAAGCGCAGCCAACGGAAAACGGCTTCCAGATTAGCGGCGACGAAAAGCATCCGGCAAACTTTGGGCGCTTGTGCGTAAAAGGCGCGGCACTGGGCGAAACGCTCGGGCTGGAAGGGCGCTTATTGTACCCGGAAATCAACGGCGAGCGCGTGGAATGGGAAGCCGCACTGGATGAAACCGCCCGTCGTCTGCAAGGGATTATTGACGAATTCGGCCCCAAAGCGGTGGCGTTTTACGCCTCCGGCCAGCTGCTAACCGAAGATTATTATGCCGCCAACAAGCTGATGAAGGGGTTTATTGGCGCGGGGAACATCGACACCAATTCGCGGCTGTGCATGTCCTCGGCGGTGGTGGGGTACAAACGCGCATTTGGCGCGGATTTCGTGCCGTGCAGCTATGAAGATCTCGAACAAACTGATCTGGTGGTGCTGGTCGGTTCAAATGCAGCATGGGCGCATCCGGTTTTATATCAGCGCCTGGTCAAGGCAAAGCAGCAACGCCCGAACATGAAAGTGGTGGTGATCGACCCGCGCCGCACCGCGACCTGCGATATCGCCGATTTGCATCTGGCGCTTCGCCCTGGAAGTGACGCCGCATTGTTTGTCGGTTTACTGAATGTT
Source organism: Buttiauxella massiliensis (assembly GCF_902500225.1). GTDB lineage: Bacteria > Pseudomonadota > Gammaproteobacteria > Enterobacterales > Enterobacteriaceae > Buttiauxella > Buttiauxella massiliensis. The sequence goes on from NZ_LR722663.1 coordinate 81,473, forward strand.
TTGCCGTTCTCTCAAGCCGATAACACGTTTGACGGACAAACCGCCGCGCTGGAAATAGCCGCAAACTGGACGCTGGAAAAAACCGCCGACTTTTGCCAACTGGACAGTGCAGATGTGCAAACCTTCTGGCAATGGTTCGCGCAGGCTAACCGCGCCATGACGCTTTACACCATGGGCATTAATCAGTCGTCGAGCGGCAGCGACAAATGCAACGCGATTATCAATGTGCATCTGGCGAGCGGCAAAATTGGCCGCGACGGCTGTGGCCCGTTTTCGCTGACCGGGCAGCCCAATGCCATGGGCGGGCGCGAAGTCGGCGGGCTTGCCAACCAGCTCGCCTGCCATATGAATTTTGAACCTGCGGATATTGCCCGCCTTGGGCGATTTTGGGGCAGCGAGCGCATTGCCGAAACGCCAGGCTTGATGGCCGTCGAACTGTTTGACGCGATAGGGCGCGGTGAAGTAAAAGCCGTGTGGATTATGGGCACCAACCCGTTGGTTTCACTGCCGGATAGCTCCCGCGTGGCAAAGGCGCTGGCGAACTGCCCGCTGGTGATTGTCTCGGATGTAGTGCGTGAAACGGACACCTCGCGCCTCGCCACCGTGAAATTCCCGGCGCTGGCATGGGGGGAGAAAAACGGCACCGTCACTAATTCCGAACGGCGCATTTCACGCCAGCGCGCGTTTTTACCCGCACCCGGTGAGGCGCGAGCTGACTGGTGGATTATTTCCCAAATCGCCCAACGCCTGGGTTATGGCGAAGCGTTTAACTGGCAGCATCCGCATGAGATTTTTTGCGAGCATGCGGCACTTTCAGGCTTTGAGAATAACGGCACACGCGCCTTTGATATTAGTGGCCTGGCAACGTTAGACCGCGAGCAATACGACGCGCTCGAACCGGTACGCTGGCCGGTAACCTCAACCATTAATTCAACGTTTAAAAGCTGGCGAGCGAACGGAAAGTTCCAGTTGCTGCCGGTTGAACCGGCTTTACCCCAGGCAAACGCTGACCATTATTATCCGCTGTTCCTCAATAGCGGGCGCATTCGCGACCAATGGCACACCATGACGCGCACCGGCAATGTGCCACGCCTGATGCAGCACATCAGTATGCCGTTTCTCGAAATACATCCACAGGATGCAAAACGTTACGGTGTCACTCAAAATGGCCTGGTTCGAGTCGCCTCGCGCTCTGGCGGCATGGTGGCGAAGGTGCTGATGAGCGAAAACCAACTGCCGGGAAACGTGTTTGCACCGATGCACTGGAACCAGCAGTTTGCCCGAAAAGGGCAAATAAATAGCATGGTGAAAAGCGTCTGCGATCCGCATTCCGGGCAGCCGGAAAGCAAGCAAACGGCGGTGCGTATTCAGCGCTGGCAGCCTGCGTGGTACGGGGAGATTTTCGCCCGCGAAACCATCGCTTTTGCCGATGATATTCAATGGTGGAAACAGGCGACTTCTGGCGTGCAGCATTTCCTTTGCGCCGCAGACAGCAGCGCTCAGGCATGGATTGAAACACTCGCAGTCGGACGTGGCTGGCAGTTGCAAACAGCCAGCGGGGACGGTGAGTTTTATCATGTTCTCGCCTGGCAAAACGGGGAGTTACAGCTGGCGTTTTACAGCGCCAACGTCTGGCCTGAGATTAGCGCAGCGGCGGTCGTTGCGGCATTTGAACAGGCTCCGGCAACCGCCGCCGAACGTCATCGTTTATTAGCCGGTAAAACGGGTGGAACCGCTATTGATACAGGTGCGACAGTGTGCAGCTGTTTTGGTGTGGGAGAGAAAACCATTCTTGCGGCGATCGCCAGCGGGTGCAAATCGGTGGGCCAACTGGGTGAAAAACTGCGCTGCGGCACCAACTGCGGGTCTTGTATTCCAGAGCTGAAAGCGTTGCTGAAGTAATACCGGAGTAATCTGTGTTTACGAGTTTGGGAATGAATTGCTGTTGTGTGATGTTATAATTTCCAGATGTTTAGAAAAGCCGTTCCATTTTTCACTTTGTCATACGCACTCCTCAGCGCAGGAGGGGTTGCCAGTACCCGCCATACCTTTATCGAAAAAGCCGCCGATCCTTTTGACCAGTCCACCGAACAATTACCGGATTTGGGCATTGCCCCAGAAACCGACGCCGCCGCGCGTGAAATTGCCGCGATGGCGAAGAAATTTGGCGAAGCGAGTATGGTCGATGACGGGCTGGATGCAGGGGATCAGGCGCGGTTGCTGGCGTTTACTCGCCTGCGAGATGTATTGACCGACAAAGTGACCAGTGAAGCGGAATCGCTATTATCGCCGCTCGGCAAAGCCAATATCAATTTACTGGTGGACGAACACGGAAACTGGAACGGCAGCAGTGCCTCGGTGTTTACGCCGTGGGAAGATAACAACCGTTATCTGACCTGGAGCCAGGTGGGTTTTACTCAGAAAGACGAAGGCACGATTGGCAATATTGGCGCCGGGCAGCGTTGGGTGGCGGGCGACTGGTTGCTGGGCTACAACGCGTTTTATGACAATCAGCTTGCCACTCAATTGCAACGTGCCGGATTCGGTACCGAAGCGTGGGGCGAGTATTTACGTCTTTCTGCGAATTATTACCAGCCGTTAGCCAACTGGCAGGAAGGTGATAGTGAAACGCTGGAACAACGGCTGGCGCGGGGTTATGACATTACCGCTCAGGCGTGGCTGCCGTTTTATCGCCATATCAATACCAGCCTCAGTTTTGAGAAATACTACGGTAACAGCGTGGATTTGTTTGATAGCGGCACCGGTTATCGCAACCCGGTGGCGGTCACCATGGGGCTGAGTTACACGCCGATCCCGCTGCTGACGCTGACCGCGCAGCATAAACAGGGGGAAAGCGGCGTTTCGCAAGATAACCTCGGCCTGAAGCTGAATTACCGCTTTGGTGTTCCGGTAGCAAAACAGCTTTCTGCTGCCGAAGTGGCGACCACCAGTTCACTGCGCGGCAGCCGTTATGACAACGTAGAACGCGATTCGCTACCGGTGATGGAATATCGCCAGCGTAAAACGTTATCGGTCTTTTTGGCGACGCCGCCATGGGAACTGCACGCGGGCGAAACCGTGGCGCTCAAGCTGCAAATCCGCGCCAGCCACAATATCCGCAATATTACCTGGCAGGGCGACACTCAGGCGTTGAGCCTGACGCCGCCTGCGGATAACCGCGACACTAACGGCTGGAGCATGATCATGCCGACATGGAACGACAATGGCCCGAATGAATATCGGCTTTCGGTGGTGATTGAGGATGATAAAGGCCAGAAGGTGACGTCGAACTGGATTACGCTGAAACTGGCGGAGCCGCTGGTGGTGAGTCCACTTGCCGATCCGCGTTATGAGTTGTTGCCGCAATAACGTGTGATTTCGGGATACGGTTTGGTGTTGTAGGGTGGATAAGCCGCAGGCGTCATCCACCACATTCACCGTTATAACATTAAAAAATCCGATCCTGATGCACCCAAACCGCCGCTTCGACGCGGGATTTCAGCTTCATCTTTTTAAGCAGATGCTTCACGTGAACTTTCACCGTGCTTTCGGTGATATCCAGGCGGCGGGCAATCATCTTATTCGGCAAACCTTGAGCGATAAGCTTGAGGATGTCGCGCTCGCGTGGCGTGAGCAGATTGACATCGCGGTCAGACGTGGCGCGGTTGGCGCGCAGGCTGGCGGCCAAAACTGGCGTAAGCGCTTCGCTTAAAACCATTTCACCCGCAGCGGCTTGTTGCAACGCTTTGAGCAAATCTTCCGGTTCCATGTCTTTTAACAAATAACCATCCGCGCCGCGTTTTAGCGCGGTGACCACATCTTCTTCATGGTTCGAGACGCTGAACACCACAATGCGCCCCGAAAGTGGCTTCTCACGCAGGCAGTCGAGGGTTTCCAGTCCGTTCATGCCGGGCATATTTAAGTCCAGCAGAATCAAGTCCGGGTCGAGTTCCTCGGCAAGTAGTACGCCTTGCTCGCCGTTACCCGCTTCACCGACAACCGCTAGCTCCGGCGCCATACTGATGAGTTGTTTAACGCCAGTGCGCAGCATGGGATGGTCGTCGATAAGCAGTATGGTCGAGGCTTCCGGGTTACTCATGTTGTGCTCCTGAGGTGATTTCGGGGATAAAACTGACGATGACTTGAGTACCGCCACCGGGGCGTTCACGTATCTGGCAATCGCCTTTCAGACTTTGCGCACGATCTCGCATAATAATAAGTCCGTAATGGTTGCGGCGCTCGCCGTTGTCGGGAATGCCACAGCCGTTATCCCAGATGGTTAACGTAATTTGATTGTCGCGATGAATAACGCTGACGCCGCTCGCGGTCGCGTTGGCGTGTTTTAGGCTGTTATTTAAAGCTTCGCGGGTAATTTGCACCAGGTGAATCGCCTGATGAGAAGGCACCAGGCGCGGCGGCACCTGATAATCGAGATTGACCGGGAAACCCAGTTTTTCACTAAATTCGCGGCAACTGGCTTCCAGCGCCGGGCGCAGCCCCGGTTCGATGAGTTGCAGGCGGAAAGTGGTCAATAACTCACGCAACTGCCGCCACGACGTATTCAGCTCGCTGCGCATCTGCCCGAGCAACGTCTGCATTTCAGCGGGCAGGGAATCCCCTTGCATTTGCATACAACTGACCTGCATTTTCAGGCACGAGAGCGATTGGGCGATGGAGTCGTGCAATTCACGGGCAATGGCGGAACGCTCTTCCATCACCACAAGTTGCTGCTGGCGCTCGTACTGGCGCTCAAGCGCCAGCGTGGCGGTGAGTTGTTCCATCAGCGTTAAAACGAGCTGCTGCTGGTCGTGCGTCAGGCTGCAACCCAGCGGCAATTGCGCCAGCACCAGGCCGTATTGAATGTGGTTATCGGTTAAACGCCATTTTTGTGCGGTGGTTTCGCAAGGTTGCAGGATTGGTTCGTGCGGGCAAAGGTTACAGCCGCTGGCTTCACAGCTGCTGTCTGGCTGGTAGGTATATTCTTCGTAATTCTCTTCGTCTTCACATTCATAAACCCGCAGCTCGATATTTCGCAGCGGCGTCAAATGCTGTAACTCGCTGAGAACCGGCGACAGGCGCTGGCACAGCGGAGCCTGAGAGTGCAGGCGGCGGTTAGCCTGATACAAGAAAGAGAGGATCTGGTTTTTTTGCTCAAGCCCGGCGGTTTTCTCGCGCACGCGCTGTTCGAGGCTGGCGTAACTTTCCGCCAGTTCGGCTGACATACTGTTCAGCGCGATGCCGAGCGTCGCCATTTCATTGCGCCCACGCACATTCACGCGGTGAGTGAAGTCTCGCTGCCCAATGGCCTGAGACATCGTCAATAATTTCTGCCATGGCCGCAACAGGCGCTTGCGTAACCAGATGACGGTGAAAATAATCAGCAAGCCCATTAAGGCTGCCATCCCCATCTGGAGCTGGATAATGCGGTGCAGGCGCATTTCGGTGGTGTGATCAAAAGTGGTGACAAGTTGATCGATTTGCCCGACAAATCCGGCAACATGCGGTTTGACTTGTTCGGCATTGTTGGCACGACGCAGGGCAGGTTCGAGTTCTTCACGCCAGTAGTGTTGCAGGGCGGCTAATTTATCTTGTTGCCCGTCTTGTTCTGCCGCTTCCTGGAGATCTTTGCTCCAGGTGGTCTGTTCCATCTCATCGAGTAGCGCGCTGTCTTTTTCGCTAAGAGGGATCGCCGCCAGCAGGCGGTAGCTTTGCATACGCATCGAACCCGCCTTGTTGATGGCGTGCGCATTCCCCTGAATCCCTTGTGCCAGCCAGCCTGCCAGACTCATTCCCGCGACACCCAACAACGCCAACAACAGCACCACAAGTGCCAGTTGGTTGAACAAAGTGAGTGGCGAGAGCAGGCGTTTAAGCATTAACAGAGGAACTCCGTGGAGATAAAAAAGACAATGCGCTTATTCTCAGACATCCCCTGGAGTATACCCATACCCCTTAAGGATTACCCACTAATTGCCGGAGGTGGCATATTCAGGTGTTAGGTCAGTAACCCCTTCTTTCAGGCATGTGAAAAACCACACTATTTACGATTTTTAGTGTTACCCACAAAGAATGACGGTCAATTTTTAGCCATTATTCTGATGGGTTATCCCTTGATTCACATCAATTTTTATTCTTGATTAGCCCCTACTGTGGCGGCAATTACTCTCACTTTTTTTGAGGTGTTTATGTCTCAGTCTCCCGCCAATAACCAGAAATCGGGATCGCTCATTACCGAATGGCGTCCGGAAGAACCTGCATTCTGGCAAAGTAAGGGCCACGGCATTGCCAGCCGTAACTTATGGATTTCCGTTCCTTGCTTACTGTTAGCATTCTGCGTGTGGATGTTGTTCAGTGCGGTAGCGGTAAATCTGAATAAAGTCGGCTTTAACTTCACCACTGACCAACTGTTTATGCTGACCGCGCTGCCGTCAGTGTCCGGAGCATTACTGCGCGTGCCGTACTCCTTTATGGTGCCTGTTTTCGGCGGTCGTCGCTGGACTGCGTTCAGCACCGGGATTTTGATTATCCCTTGCGTGTGGTTAGGTTTCGCGGTGCAAAACCCATCAACGCCATTTAGCGTGTTTATCATTATTGCGTTGCTGTGCGGTTTTGCGGGGGCGAACTTCGCTTCCAGCATGGCAAACATTAGCTTCTTCTTCCCGAAAGCTAAACAGGGCGGTGCGCTGGGTATCAACGGCGGCCTGGGTAATCTGGGCGTGAGCGTGATGCAGCTCGTTGCACCGCTGGCGATTTCGCTTTCCATGTTTGCCGTATTCGGTGGAACGGGCGTTGAGCAGACCGACGGCACCATGCTGTTCCTCGAAAACGCCGCCTGGATTTGGGTGCCGCTGCTGGCTATCTTCACCGTTGCGGCCTGGTTTGGCATGAACGACCTGGCGACCTCTAAAGCCTCTTTAAAAGAGCAGTTTCCAGTGCTCAAACGTGCGCACCTGTGGATCATGGGCGTGCTGTATCTGGCAACATTCGGCTCGTTTATCGGTTTTTCTGCCGGTTTCGCGATGCTGGCAAAAACGCAGTTCCCGGATGTCAACATTCTGCATTTCGCCTTCTTCGGCCCGCTGTTTGGTGCGCTGGCACGTTCTGCGGGTGGGGCGATTTCAGACCGCTTTGGCGGCACGCGTGTTTCACTGCTGAATTTCATCTTTATGGCGATTTTCAGTGCGCTGCTGTTTACCACGCTGCCGCACAATGGCGTTGGCGGTAACTTTATTGCGTTCTTCGGCGTGTTCCTGATGCTGTTCCTGACGGCCGGTCTGGGGAGTGGTTCTACCTTCCAGATGATTTCCGTGATCTTCCGTAAGTTGACCATGGACCGCGTGAAAGCGCAGGGTGGCACTGAAGAGCGCGCGCTGCGTGAAGCGGCAACTGACACGGCTGCGGCGCTGGGCTTTATCTCTGCGATTGGTGCGATTGGCGGGTTCTTTATCCCGAAAGCGTTCGGCACCTCCCTTGCGCTGACCGGTTCTCCGGCAGGTGCGATGAAAGTTTTCCTCGTGTTTTATATTGTGTGTGTGGTGATCACCTGGGCCGTTTATGGCCGTAAATCATCAAAATAAATTCCAACGATTGACCTTTTGGTTATCCCTTGCGCGACTTCGGTCGCGCTTTTTTTTGCCTGAAATTCCCCCTAGATCCTACTTGTTTCTGCGAGAAACCTCACATTTAGAATAACTACCCGCCCTGGCACCATTGTCACATTCGCAGGTGAAGAGTACCGTGATGACAAATCTGGTTTAAACCAAATGGATTAAAGCATGAAAAACCATTCCACAGTTGAAGCAGCAAAAGAGATGCTCAACGACTGGCTGAGCAAAGGCGTTGTCCAGCCTGGCAGTAAGTTACCTTCCGAGCGCGAGTTAGAAGAATTATTGGGCATCAAGCGCATGACGCTGCGCCAGGCGTTGTTGTTTCTCGAAGGGGAGGAGAAGATCTTCCGTAAGGATCGTCGTGGCTGGTTTGTTGCCTTGCCATGTTTCAAGTACACGCCGAATACCTCCACCAGTTTTAAACAGGCGGCGCTGGAACAAGGGCGTTTGCCGTCATGGGGCTTTCTGGAAAAAGAACGGGTTAACACAGCGGAAGCAGAAGTTCTGGCGCAGCTGAATGTAAAAGACGGTGATGAAATCTACAAAATCTGCGGTTGGGGAGCGCTTGATAACCATAAAGTTTTCTATCACGAAACCTTTATCAATGCGCAGTCCGCTCCGGGCTTTATCGACAAATTAGGCGATCGTTCTTTTGTTGATGTGTGGCAAGAAGCATTCGGCAAAAGCTCGCACACGCAGCATTTAGCGTTTAAACCGACACGACTTTCCGCAGGCGCTTGCAAGGGGATGGGCGGCACGGCGGGGACTCCGTCTATCCGGGTTGAAAAATACCGCGCCGACGAAGCCGGGCAAGTTATTCAGGTTGATATCGAATATTGGCGTTTTGAATCAGTAGAGTTTTATATCGATTTATAGGAGTTTCCATGAACAACATCCAGGCTACAAAAATTGTCGAACGCGCCGCAAATCTGCCGCTGTATCTGCATGCCTATGCGTTTCATTTAAATATGCGTATGGAGAAGATTCTGCCGGAAGATTTACTGGATATTGCCAGCCAGCAGCAACTGAAAGGGGTGAAAATTCATGTTGTGGATGGAGAAAGCCAGTCTTTAAGGCATGCCAGCGATGAGCGGCTTGCGAATTTTGCAGAAAAATCGCGCCAGTTGGGATTGGATGTTCACATCGAAACCAGCGCCTCAGATGCTCGCACCATTGATGAAGCCGTGAGAATTGCGCTGAAATCCAGGGCGACTTCGGTGCGCTTTTATCCGCGCTATGAAGGGACACTTTATGAGGTGATGGAAATCATTGCCCAGGATATTCAATACATTAAAGCAAAATACCAGCATAGCGGCCTGACATTTACGCTTGAGCAACACGAAGATTTGCAAAGCCACGAACTGGTGAAGCTGGTTCAACAGGCTGACTTTCCCCAGCTTTCCCTGCTGTTTGATTTTGCCAATATGATTAATGCCAACGAAGAGCCGCTTGATGCGCTGGCGGTGATGGGAAAAGAAGTCACTCAAGTGCATATCAAAGATGCGTTAATTAATCACGAAGGTGAAGGGCGCGGGCATACGGCCTGTATTTCTGGCGAAGGTGAATTACCGTTTAAAGAGTTATTACTGCAATTAATTTGTCTGGGCGAAGATAAACCGCAAGTTACCGCATTCGGTCTGGAAGAAGAAGTGGATTATTACGCTCCGGCCTTTCGTTTTACCAACGAAGATAAAAATCCGTGGATTCCATTGCGCCAGATGAGTGAAACTCCGTTGCCAACCTCCGGATTGGAAGCAAGGTTAAATAAAGAAATTGACGATGCCATGAATCAAATAAACCATGTGCGTAATATTCTTTCCGTGCTTCACCAAGATGCCATGGCTATGTTGCAGAAATAAATAATCTGAATCGTTTAATTCCGGCGCTTTGCGTTTCGTGAAGTGACTGTACTCTCAAATAATAATTAATTCCGCTAATTCAGGGGTGGGGTGTCTTATGCTAACGAAAAAAAGATGGACTATATTTAGCTTGTTGGTTCTGTGCGGTGGAACAATATATAAACTGCCGTCATTGAAAGACGCATTTTATGTTCCTATGCAGGAGTATTTTCACCTGACCAACGGTGAGATTGGTAATGCGATGTCGGTTAACTCCATTGTTACGACCATTGGTTTCTTCTTATCAATTTACTTTTCCGACAAATTACCGCGCCGCTTTACGATGTCGCTTTCACTGATTGCGACTGGCCTGCTGGGGATCTACCTTTCTACCATGCCGGGCTACTGGGGGATACTTTTTGTCTGGGCGCTGTTCGGCGTGACGTGCGACATGCTGAACTGGCCGGTGCTGTTAAAGTCGGTGAGTTTGCTCGGAGACAACACCCAACAGGGGCGCTTGTTTGGTTTCTTCGAAACCGGGCGAGGCATTGTTGATACCATTATCGCCTTTAGCGCGCTGGCTGTTTTCACCTGGTTTGGTAGCGACTATTTCGGTTTTAAAGCCGCAATATTGTTTTACTCATTTATCGCGATTGCGGTGGGTGTGATTATTTTCTTCGTATTAAAAGAAAGCCCGGAAGAACAAACGGCGAAAAAAGAGAATGCAGCGAAAAAAGAAAGCAATCCAGGTTTGGGGAATGTATTAAAAAACAAAACCGTCTGGTTAATCGCTTTTAGTGTGTTCTGTGTTTATGCGGTGTATTGTGGATTGACATTCTTTATTCCATTCTTAAGAAATGTCTACGCATTGCCTATTGCACTGGTGGGCGCGTATGGAATTATCAATCAATATTGTTTGAAAATGGTAGGCGGCCCTATTGGTGGCTTAATTGCTGACAAGGTTTTAAAATCTCCCAGCCAGTATTTGTTCTATACCTTTATTATTAGCGCCCTGGCATTGGTTGCCTTGATATTACTGCCGCATGAGCAAATGCCTGTTTATTTGGGCATGGCCTGCACGCTGATGTTTGGTGCGGTTATCTTTACGCAACGTGCAGTATTCTTCGCCCCAATCGGTGAAGCGGGAATCAGTGAGAAAAACACCGGTGCGGCAATGGCATTGGGCAGTTTTATCGGTTATGCCCCGGCGATGTTCTGCTACAGCCTGTATGGCTACATCTTAGATACCAACCCAGGGTTATTGGGCTATAAAATCGTGTTTGGCTTGATGGCTGTTTTCGCCTGCGCCGGGATAGTTATTTCGGGTCTGCTTATCAAAAACATTCGTGCGGAACGCAAAGCTGAACCGTTAACTTCTGTCTGATTGTGACACCATTCAACATGGGGTTTCTCTGATAGAGGATGCCCCATTTTGGGTTTCCCCTCCCTCCATCTTGGCGGACTTACCCCTTAATACCCAGTCGTTCTGATTTCTACTCCTTACAGAATGTAGAGGATGGATATTTTGTTTATATATCAATTAATTAACTACAAATGTTCGATTGCCACTTTGGTGGTATATCACCACTTCTCGCTTAAAACATCCTCAACCCCAGTTGATCCTTATCAATTATCCCTTCATATGCGCGAGTTACCGTGCCGCCATCGTTAGTAATGTCGTTTTCATAAGATAGAGCCTCCAGGCTCCACATCAGGAGAACCCCGATGAGCAAATTTCTTGACCGGTTTCGGTACTTCAAACAGAAGGGCGAAACTTTTGCCGATGGACATGGCCAACTGCTCGATACCAATCGTGATTGGGAAGAAGGTTATCGCCAGCGTTGGCAGCACGACAAAGTGGTGCGTTCCACTCACGGTGTAAACTGCACGGGCTCCTGTAGCTGGAAGATCTACGTCAAAAGCGGCCTGGTAACCTGGGAAACCCAGCAAACCGACTACCCGCGTACCCGCCCGGATATGCCAAACCATGAGCCACGCGGCTGCCCTCGCGGCGCAAGCTACTCCTGGTATCTCTACAGCGCCAACCGTCTGAAATATCCTTTGATGCGCAAGCGTCTGATCCAACTGTGGCGTGAAGCGAAAACGCTGCATGAAGATCCGGTCGATGCCTGGGCTTCAATCATCAACGACCCGGCAAAAGCCAAAAGCTATAAACAAGCCCGTGGTCGCGGTGGTTTTGTACGCTCAAGCTGGCAGGAAGTGAATGAGCTGATTGCCGCGGCTAACGTGTTTACCGCGAAAACTTTCGGTCCTGACCGTATCGCGGGCTTCTCGCCGATTCCGGCAATGTCGATGGTGTCCTACGCCTCTGGCGCACGCTACCTTTCCCTGATTGGCGGTACCTGTCTGAGCTTCTACGACTGGTATTGCGATTTGCCGCCTGCGTCACCGATGACCTGGGGCGAGCAGACTGACGTGCCGGAATCTGCCGACTGGTATAACTCCAGCTACATCATGGCCTGGGGCTCTAACGTTCCGCAAACCCGTACCCCGGATGCCCACTTCTTCACCGAAGTGCGTTACAAAGGCACCAAAACCGTCGCGGTGACGCCGGATTACGCTGAAATCGCCAAACTGTGCGATCAGTGGCTGGCACCAAAACAAGGCACCGATGCGGCGATGGCGCTGGCAATGGGCCATGTGATGTTGCGTGAATTTCACCTCGACAACCCAAGCCAATACTTCACTGATTACGTGCGCCGCTACACCGACATGCCAATGCTGGTGATGCTGGAAGAGCGTGATGGTTTCTACGCCGCAGGCCGCATGTTACGTGCATCTGACCTGGTTGACGGCCTGGGCCAGGAAAACAATCCGCAGTGGAAAACGGTCGCCATGGACAGCCAGAACGGCGAGTTGCTGGCACCGAACGGTTCCATTGGTTACCGCTGGGGCGAAAAGGGCAAGTGGAACCTCGAACAGCGCGACGGCACCAGCGGCGAAGAAGCCGAACTGCGCCTGAGCCTGCTGGGCAGCCACGACGAAGTGGCGGAAGTTGGCTTCCCTTACTTCGGCGGTGAAAGCACCGAGCATTTCAGCAACGTTAAACTCGACAACGTGCTGATGCACAAACTGCCGGTAAAACGTATTCAACTGGCAGACGGTTCTACCGCGCTGGTGACCACCGTTTACGATCTGACGCTGGCGAACTACGGCCTGGATCGCGGCCTGAACGACGAAAACTGTGCGTCCAGCTACGACGACATGAAGGCGTACACCCCGGCGTGGGCGGAACAGATTACCGGCGTGACTCGCCAGAACATCATCCGCATCGCTCGCGAATTTGCTGACAACGCCGACAAAACCCATGGCCGCTCGATGATCATCGTCGGTGCCGGTATGAACCACTGGTTCCACATGGACATGAACTACCGCGGCCTGATCAACATGCTGATCTTCTGCGGCTGCGTCGGCCAAAGCGGCGGCGGATGGGCACACTATGTTGGCCAGGAAAAGCTGCGCCCGCAAACCGGCTGGACACCACTGGCGTTCGCCCTCGATTGGCAGCGCCCGCCGCGCCAGATGAACAGCACTTCATTCTTCTACAACCACTCCAGCCAGTGGCGCTACGAGTCGTTGACTGCCGAAGAACTGCTGTCCCCGCTGGCGGATAAATCCCGTTACAGCGGTCATCTGATTGACTTCAACGTGCGCGCCGAGCGTATGGGCTGGTTGCCGTCTGCACCACAGCTTAATACCAACCCGTTGCACATCGCCAAACAGGCGAAAGCGGCAGGTATGAGTCCGGCTGATTTCACCTCGCAGCAACTGAAAAGCGGCGATATTCGCTTTGCCGCAGAACAGCCGGATGCGGGCAATAACCATCCGCGCAACTTGTTTGTCTGGCGCTCAAACCTGCTGGGTTCATCCGGCAAGGGCCACGAGTACATGCTCAAATATCTGTTGGGTACCGAGAACGGTATTCAGGGTAAAGATTTGGGCAAAGAAGGCGGCGTGATGCCGGAAGAAGTCGAATGGGTGGATAACGGCCTCGACGGCAAACTGGACTTAGTGGTGACGCTGGACTTCCGTCTGTCGAGCACCTGTTTGTATTCCGATATCGTGCTGCCAACGGCGACCTGGTATGAGAAAGACGATATGAATACATCGGATATGCATCCGTTTATTCACCCGCTTTCTGCCGCTGTTGACCCGGCCTGGGATTCAAAAAGCGACTGGGATATCTACAAAGATATCGCGAAGAAATTCTCCGAAGTGTGTGTTGGCCATTTAGGCAAAGAAACTGACGTGGTGACGCTGCCGATTCAGCACGATTCCGCCGCAGAACTGGCGCAGCCGTTTGGCGTGATGGACTGGAAAAAGGGCGAATGCGACCTGATTCCGGGCAAAACCGCACCGCATCTGATCACCGTTGAACGTGATTACCCGGCGACTTACGAGCGTTTCACCTCGATTGGCCCGCTGATGGAAACCATCGGTAACGGCGGCAAAGGGATTGCGTGGAATACGCAGTCTGAAATGGATCTGCTGCGTAAGCTCAATTACACCAAAACCGAAGGCCCGGCGAAAGGCCAGCCGATGATCAACACGGCGATCGATGCCGCAGAAATGATACTCACGCTTGCACCAGAAACTAACGGTCAGGTTGCTGTGAAAGCCTGGGCGGCGCTCAGCGAATTTACCGGCCGCGACCACACGCACCTGGCGCTCAATAAAGAAGACGAAAAGATTCGATTCCGCGATATCCAGGCGCAGCCACGCAAAATCATCTCCAGCCCAACCTGGTCGGGTCTAGAAGATGAACACGTTTCCTACAGCGCCGGCTATACCAACGTTCATGAGCTGATCCCATGGCGCACGCTGTCTGGCCGCCAACAGCTGTATCAGGATCACCAGTGGATGCGTGATTTTGGCGAAAGCCTGCTGGTGTACCGTCCGCCGATTGATACTCGCTCCGTGAAAGGCGTGATGGGTAAAAAATCTAACGGTAACCCAGAGAAGGCGCTGAACTTCCTGACGCCGCACCAGAAATGGGGCATTCACTCCACTTACAGCGATAACCTACTGATGCTGACGTTGTCGCGCGGCGGGCCGATTGTCTGGATGAGCGAAATCGACGCCAAAGCGTTGGGCATCGTCGATAACGACTGGATTGAAGTATTCAACAATAATGGTGCTTTGACCGCGCGAGCGGTGGTGAGTCAGCGTGTGCCGGAAGGCATGACCATGATGTACCACGCGCAGGAACGTATCGTGAACCTGCCGGGTTCTGAAATTACCGGGCAACGCGGCGGGATTCATAACTCGGTCACCCGAATTAGCCCGAAACCGACGCACATGATTGGCGGCTATGCGCAGCTAGCTTACGGCTTTAACTACTACGGCACCGTCGGTTCAAACCGTGATGAGTTCGTCGTCGTGCGCAAGATGAAAGACATTAACTGGTTAGACGGTGAAGGCAACGACCAGAAACAGGAGAGCGTAAAATGAAAATTCGTTCACAAGTCGGCATGGTGCTGAATCTTGATAAATGCATCGGCTGTCACACCTGTTCTGTGACCTGTAAAAACGTCTGGACCAGCCGCGAAGGGATGGAGTACGCGTGGTTCAACAACGTGGAAACCAAACCGGGAACCGGCTACCCAACTGACTGGGAAAACCAGGAAAAATGGAAGGGCGGATGGATCCGTAAAATTAACGGCAAACTGCAACCGCGCATGGGTAACCGCGCGATGCTGCTGGGCAAAATCTTCGCTAACCCGCATCTGCCGGGCATCGACGATTACTACGAGCCGTTTGATTTCGACTATCAGCATCTGCATAACTCGCCAGCAGGCAAGCATCAGCCGATTGCACGCCCGCGGTCGCTGATTACCGGCCAACGGATGAACAAAATCGAAGCAGGCCCGAACTGGGAAGATGATCTGGGTGGTGAGTTCGAAAAGCTCTCCAAAGATCAGAACTTCCAGAATATGCAAAAGGCAATGTACGGCCAGTTCGAAAACACCTTTATGGCGTACCTGCCGCGCTTGTGCGAACACTGCCTGAACCCGGCGTGTGCGGCGACGTGCCCGAGCGGTGCGATTTATAAGCGTGAAGAAGACGGCATTGTGCTGATTGATCAGGACAAGTGCCGCGGCTGGCGCATGTGCATTACTGGTTGCCCGTACAAAAAAATCTACTTCAACTGGAAGAGCGGTAAATCCGAGAAGTGCATCTTCTGTTATCCGCGTATTGAAGCCGGCCAGCCGACGGTTTGCTCCGAAACCTGCGTAGGCCGTATTCGTTACCTCGGCGTGCTGTTGTATGACGCGGACGCGATCGAATCCGCAGCCAGCACCGAGAATGAGAAAGATCTTTACGAGCGCCAGTTGGGTATTTTCCTCAATCCAAACGACCCTGCGGTTATCGAGCAGGCGCGGAAAGACGGCATTCCGAATAGCGTTATCGAAGCCGCACAGCAGTCGCCAGTTTATAAAATGGCGATGGACTGGAAGCTGGCGCTGCCGCTGCACCCGGAATATCGCACTCTGCCGATGGTCTGGTATGTGCCGCCGTTGTCGCCAATTCAGTCTGCGGCTGACGCGGGCGAGCTGCCGCACACCGGGATCCTGCCTGACGTTGAAAGCCTGCGTATTCCGGTGGAATACCTGGCGAATTTGCTGACCGCGGGCGACACCGCGCCAGTTCTTCGCGCCCTGAAGCGCATGATGGCAATGCGCCATTACAAGCGTGCGGAAACGGTAGAAGGCGTTCACGATATCAGCGCGCTGGAAGAAGTAGGTTTGACCGAAGCGCAGGCGCAGGAAATGTATCGTTACCTGGCGATTGCCAACTACGAAGACCGTTTCGTAGTGCCATCAAGCCACCGCGAGCTGGCGGCAGATGCCTTCCCGGAAAGTAAAGGTTGTGGTTTCAGCTTCGGCGACGGTTGCCACGGTTCGGATTCCAAATTCAACCTGTTCAACAGCAAACGCATTGACGCGATTGATGTATCCAGCAAAACGGAGCCAAAACCATGATTGAACTTCTGGTGATTTCCCGTCTGCTTGAGTACCCGGATGCTGCCCTGTGGCAGCATCAGCAGGAACTGCGCGATGCGATGGCTGAAGGAAGCGCGTTGAATTTGCAGCAGGCGGCTCAGCTTAACGGTTTCATTACTTCGTTGTGCAGCCGCGATTTGCTGGATGCGCAGGCGAGTTATAGCGAACTGTTTGACCGTGGTCGTGCCACGTCTTTGTTGCTGTTTGAACACGTTCACGGCGAATCCCGTGACCGTGGGCAGGCGATGGTTAACCTGATGGGGCAGTACGAGCAAGCCGGGATGGAGATCGACAGCCGCGAGCTGCCGGACCATTTGCCGCTGTATCTGGAATATCTGTCGCAGCGTGAAGAAAGTGAAGCGCGTGGCGGTTTGCAGGATGTCGCACCGATTCTCGCCCTGCTGGCTGCGCGCCTGAAACAGCGCGAAAGTGATTATGCGGCGCTGTTTGATGTGCTGCTCGGCCTGTCGCAAAGCGATGTGGCGGTTGAGAGCGTGAGCAAGCAGATTGCTGGCGAAGCGCGCGATGACACGCCGCAGGCGCTGGATGCGGTATGGGAAGAAGAGCAGGTGAAATTTGTGGCTGACGCCGGTTGCGGTGAAACTGAAATTTCCAGCCATCAGAAGCGTTTTGCCGGGGCTGTCGCTCCGCAGTATCTGAATATCGGAGGACAGTAATCATGCAATTTCTCAATGTGTTCTTCTACGACATGTATCCGTACATTTGCGGTACGGTATTCCTGCTGGGGAGCTGGTTGCGTTACGACTACGGCCAGTACACCTGGAAAGCGGGTTCCAGCCAGATGCTGGATCGCAAAGGGATGAATCTGGCGTCAAACCTGTTCCATATCGGGATTCTCGGGATTTTTGCCGGTCACTTCCTGGGGATGTTAACGCCGCACTGGATGTACGAGTCGTTCCTGCCGATTGATGTGAAGCAGAAGATGGCGATGATTGCCGGTGGCGCGTGCGGTATGATGACGCTGGTGGGCGGGCTGTTGCTGCTCAAACGCCGCCTGTTTAACCCGCGTATTCGTGCGACATCCAGTGTTGCTGATATTCTGATTCTCAGCTTGTTGGTTATCCAGTGTGCGTTAGGCCTGCTGACGATTCCTTTCTCTGCTCAGCATATGGACGGCAGCGAGATGATGAAACTGGTGGGCTGGGCGCAGGCGGTGGTGACGTTCCACGGCGGCGCGTCTGAGCATCTGGATGGCGTGGCGTTTATCTTCCGCGTGCACCTGGTGTTGGGGATGACGTTGTTCCTGCTGTTCCCGTTCACCCGTCTGGTGCATGTGTGGAGCGCTCCGGTGGAGTATTTGACGCGTAAGTACCAGATTGTGCGCGCTCGTCGCTGACGGTTGTTGGTTGGATTGAAAATACCTGGCTTCGGCCGGGTATTTTTTTGCCTGTTATGTCGGATGACGCTGCGCTTATCCGACCTACGAAAGACGTATGGGTTTTGATTTGGTGTTGTAGGTTGGATAAGCGAAGCGTCATCCAACAAAAAATGTTGAATATTGTGCGATTTGGAATTTGTTTGGAGGTGTTGCAAAGAATGGTGGCGGGGGAAGGATTACTCGACGCTTTGCGTCTCGCCCTTCGGGTCGCTGCCTGCGGCAACGCTTTCTCGCTTCGCTCGAATCGAACCTTAGTCGAAGCTTCTCATCCTTCCCCAACGGGAATATGGAAGATTGTGCGATTTGGATGAGCTGGGAAGGTGTTGCAAAGAATGGTGGCGGGGGAAGGATTCGAACCTTCGAAGTCGATGACGGCAGATTTACAGTCTGCTCCCTTTGGCCGCTCGGGAACCCCGCCAGGGGTGTTTGATTCTTAATTGAATCAGGCCGTGCATAAATCTTGAAGATGGTGGCGGGGGAAGGATTCGAACCTTCGAAGTCGATGACGGCAGATTTACAGTCTGCTCCCTTTGGCCGCTCGGGAACCCCGCCAGGGGTATTACATTTTGTTGGCTTTCTTACTCGCCTCCTTCGTCTGGAAGCGGGGCGCATCATATCAAATGAAGCGCCGCTGTAAAGCATTCACTGTAAGAAAATGAATCGTTTGCCGTTTTTTTACACGTAACGTCGCAAACCTAAGCAATTACATGATTGATCTACAGAATAATCGTGCGATTACCGTATACAAACACGCGCTGGGCCAGCACTTGATACAGTGCGCGGCTGAGAACATTTTTCTCAACATCACGCCCGGCACGCATCATATCTTCTGCAGTGTAGGTGTGATCGACGTGAATCACATCCTGCATGATGATTGGGCCTTCATCCAAATTGTCGTTCACGTAGTGTGCGGTGGCACCGATAATCTTCACGCCGCGCTCGTACGCCTGGTGATAAGGACGAGCGCCGATAAACGCAGGAAGGAACGAGTGGTGGATGTTGATAATCTGGTTCGGGAAGCGAGAAACAAACTCAGGTGTCAACACACGCATGTATTTAGCCAGTACCACGTAGTCCGGTTTGTGCGCTGCAATCGCGTCGGCCATTTGTTGGTCGTGATCTTCGCGCGTCAGACCTTCATGACTCACAAGTTCGAACGGAATATCAAAACGTTCAACCAATGTACGCAGAGTCTCGTGGTTACCAATAACCGCAGCGATTTCGACATCCAGGCCGCCGTAATTGGCTTTCATTAATAAGTCACCCAGACAGTGCGCTTCTTTGGTGACCAGAATCACGACGCGACGACGACCCGCTGGAATGAGTTCACGCACCGAACCTTCAGGCAATGCGCCATCTAAATCTGCCAGCAGAGTGTTGTCGTTAAAAATACCTTCGAGTTCGGTGCGCATAAAGAAGCGCCCGGTGCGGTGGTCAACAAACTCGTTGTTCTGAACAATGTTCAGTTCGTGCTTGTAACAAATGTTGGTGATCTTGGCGATCAGGCCCTTTGCGTCAGGGCAAATGGTGCGGAGTACTTTTCGCTGTAGAGCTTGTGTCACTGGGAAATCCTGTTTTGCGTGTGTTTGCTAATTGATTTGTGCCACGGTGAGTTAACGACCACAACACTTTTTATATTTTTTTCCAGAACCGCAAGGGCAGGGGTCATTGCGACCAAATTGCGGGCGTGTTCCATCGACATAGTACCACTGGCCGTTTTCCTTTAAGAAACGCGAACGCTCGATAATGGCACTTTCTTCGCCTTGTTCTTCAAAGCGCGCGACAAAACTGACGAAACCTTCGTTATCATCGCGTCCGGCAGCAGCTTCATAAACTGTCAGACCTAACCACTTGGTTGTGCCAAAACTTCCTGAAATATCTGATTTCAGCGAAGGGCTGCGGGTTTGCGGGTGCCAGGTCGTGACAAGATAGTCTGCGTCCTGCATCACATACGCACTATAACGTGAACGCATTAGCTGTGATGGGGTTGGCGCGGGCTTGTCTGCGCGTAGGTAAGGCTGGCAACATACGCTATACTCCAGACCGCTACCACAAGGGCAAAGTTGCGACACAGCATCTCCTTGGTTACAAAAAATAGTCAGCGTAAATACGCGGGGTAGTTATGTTAACTGAGCTGTGGCGAGTTCGCCACGAGGTGATATATCCATGGGTATTTGAGTTGCAATCAACACCTCCCGCAGCTTGAAGAATGATGGGTATAAACCGGGGAAGAAAGACCGAGGCAAAATGAGACAGGTAAAGATCGGCCTGGCATTAGGGTCGGGAGCAGCAAAAGGATGGGCGCATATTGGTGTCATTAATGCGTTAAAACGAGCAGGCATTCAGGTTGATATCGTTGCAGGTTGCTCGGTTGGGGCACTGGTCGGTGCCGCGTATGCAAGTAATCGCTTACCTATGATGGAACGATGGGTGCGCTCATTCGGCTATTGGGATGTACTGCGACTAATGGATCTTTCCTGGCGTCGTGGCGGTTTGTTGCGTGGCGAGCGCGTGTTCAACAACGTCCGTAAAATCATCACTGAAGAAAAAATTGAAGACTGCGCGCTGCGTTTTGGCTCTGTTGCCACCAATTTAAGTACTGGACGTGAATTGTGGTTCACGGATGGTGATTTGCATCAGGCTGTTCGAGCCTCTTGCAGTATGCCGGGGCTATTGTCGCCGGTCGGGTATAACGGCTACTGGCTGGTGGATGGCGCAGTGGTTAACCCGGTGCCTGTTTCGCTAACGCGTGCGCTGGGTGCCGATATCGTGATTGCCGTCGACCTGCAACATGATGCGCATTTGATGCAGCAAGATTTACTCTCCGTCAATATGACGACTCCTCTGGCTGAAAATCAGGTGCAGCCTGATTCATGGCGTGGTCGTTTGCGCGAACAGCTCGGCAAAATCACTACCCGTCGTGCCAATACCACGCCAACGGCCATGGAAATCATGACCACCTCTATTCAGGTGTTGGAAAATCGCTTAAAGCGTAACCGTATGGCAGGTGACCCACCGGATATTTTGCTGCAACCTTTTTGCCCCCAGATTTCAACGCTTGATTTCCACCGTGCCGCGGAAGCGATAAGCGCGGGCAGTCTTGCCGTCGAGAAAAAGATGGATGAGCTGCTGCCATTGGTTCGTACCCATGATTGAGTATGGTGAAAACTCGCATCTTCAGGCAATTCTGACAGGCGGTGATTGTCATACCATGCCACTATTGATCTATCGCCAGTCAGGGGAGCGAAAATGACACAGCCACTCGTTGGAAAACTGATTCTCATTGTTGAGGATGAGCCCGTTTTCCGCTCTTTACTGGAAAATTATCTCTCTTCCTTAGGTGCGGTCATTGCTGTTGCCGTTGATGGTATAGATGCTCTGGAAAAGATGACCAGTTTTGCGCCCGATCTGCTGATTTGCGATCTGGCTATGCCGCGCATGAATGGATTGAAGCTGGTAGAGCACTTGCGTAATGAAGGCATACAGACGCCAATCCTTGTGATCTCAGCCACCGAGAACATGTCAGATATCGCCAAAGCCTTACGCTTTGGGGTGCAGGATGTTCTGCTCAAGCCAATTAAAGACCTCAATCGTCTGCGTGAAACAGTCTTCGCCTGCCTCTATCCCAACATGTTTAATTCGCGTGTTGAGGAAGAAGAACGCCTATTTCAGGACTGGGATGCGCTAGTCAGCGACCCGCAGGCTGCATCTACGCTACTTCAAGAACTACAACCCCCGGTACAACAGGTGATTTCGCATTGCCGGGTGAATTACCGCCAGTTAATTACTCATAATCAACCAGGACTTGTTCTGGATATTGCAGCTTTGTCAGAGAACGACCTGGCATTTTATTGCCTTGATGTGACAAGAGCAGGGGATAATGGGGTGCTGGCGGCACTGTTATTACGAGCACTATTTAACGGGCTATTGCAGGAACAACTTTCCAAACAAAACCAACGTTTACCTGAGCTCGGTAATTTACTCAAACAAGTGAATCAATTATTACGTCAGGCCAATCTTACCGGGCAGTTTCCGCTGATGGTGGGTTATTACCATAGCGAACTCAAAAACCTCATTTTGGTCTCGGCGGGGCTAAATGCCACCTTAAATACCGGTGAGCATCAAATTCAGGTCAGCAATGGTGTGCCTTTGGGGACACTGGGCAATACTTATCTCAATCAAATTAGCCAGCGTTGTGAGTCCTGGCAGTGTCAGGTATGGGGTACGGGCGGGAGATTACGCCTGATGTTGTCTGCGGAATGAGCATCTGGATGGTTGAAATCATTTAGGTTTTCTCCCCTATCATTGCTGGTGGTAATATCGTATTCAACTCATTCGTATTTATCTTAAATTACCAACGCAACGGGTAAACAGCCGTAGATCTCAATTTTAAGCTGATATACTCGAGACGTTTTTTTAATTGACTTGCAAGTGAAAACTTGAACAGTCCAGGAGATTTTTCAATGGCTGCCATTAATTCTAAAGTAAGAAAAGCAGTAATCCCTGTCGCGGGATTGGGCACACGTATGTTACCGGCTACCAAGGCTATTCCAAAAGAGATGTTGCCTTTAGTCGATAAACCGTTAATTCAGTATGTGGTCAATGAATGTATCGCAGCGGGCATTACTGAAATTGTGCTGGTGACTCACTCTTCGAAAAACTCCATCGAAAACCATTTCGATACCAGCTTTGAACTTGAAGCCATGCTCGAAAAACGTGTTAAGCGCCAGTTGCTGGATGAAGTTCAGGCTATTTGCCCTCCGCATGTCACTATCATGCAGGTTCGTCAGGGCCTGGCTAAAGGCCTGGGGCACGCAGTGCTGTGCGCCCATCCGGTTGTCGGCGATGAGCCAGTAGCCGTTATTCTGCCAGATGTAATTCTTGATGAGTTCGAATCCGATCTTTCGCAGGATAACCTGGCCGAAATGATCAAACGTTTTGATACTACAGGCCATAGCCAAATCATGGTTGAGCCGGTAGAAGATGTTACCGCTTACGGTGTTGTTGACTGCAAAGGCGTTGAGTTAAACGAAGGTGACAGCGTGCCAATGGTCGGTATTGTTGAGAAACCTAAAGCCAATGTTGCACCATCTAATCTTGCAGTTGTAGGCCGTTATGTTCTGACTGCTGATATTTGGCCGCTGTTGTCCAAAACACCTCCAGGTGCTGGTGATGAAATTCAGCTGACTGACTCCATTGCTATGTTGATGGAAAAACAGACTGTTGAAGCCTATCACATGAGAGGCGTGAGCCATGACTGTGGTAACAAACTCGGTTATATGCAGGCGTTTGTGGAGTACGGTATCCGTCACAGCACTTTGGGCGCAGATTTTAAAGCCTGGCTAGAAGAGACAGTTGGCGCGAAAAAGTAATTCATTTCAACGCAGGATAGAAAGATGAAAGTTACTGTATTTGGTATCGGCTATGTTGGACTTGTTCAGGCAGCAGTGCTTGCGGAAGTTGGTCACGATGTAATGTGCATAGATGTCGATGCGAAGAAAGTCGAAAATCTGAAAAACGGCGTGATCCCAATTTTTGAACCCGGCTTAACGCCGCTGGTGAAGAAAAACTATGAAGAAGGCCGTTTACAGTTCAGCACCGATGCTGAATTGGGCGTCCATCATGGTGAAATGCAATTTATTGCCGTTGGAACTCCGCCGGATGAAGACGGTTCTGCTGACCTGAAATATGTCACCGCTGTTGCACGTACTATCGCGCAGCACATGACATCCCACAAAGTTGTGCTCGATAAATCTACCGTTCCTGTCGGAACAGCAGACAAAGTGCGCAACGTAATGGAAGAGACGCTGAAAGCCCGTGGCGTGGATATTCCATTTGATGTGGTTTCTAACCCTGAATTCCTGAAGGAAGGTGCGGCAGTTTCTGACTGCATGCGCCCTGAGCGTATTGTTATCGGTACCGATAACGATGATGTGGTGGATTTGCTGCGTGAATTGTACGAGCCGTTCAATCGCAACCACGATCGCATGATCCTGATGGATATCCGTAGTGCTGAGCTGACCAAGTACGCCGCGAACTGCATGCTGGCGACTAAAATTAGCTTTATGAACGAAATCTCCAACCTGGCAGAACGCTTGGGCGCAGATATCGAAAAAGTGCGTATGGGTATTGGTTCAGACTCCCGCATCGGCTACAGCTTTATTTACCCTGGCTGCGGTTATGGTGGCTCCTGCTTCCCTAAAGATGTGCAGGCTCTGATTCGTACCGCTCAGCAGATTGGCTACACGCCACGTATTCTGCAAGCGGTAGAAGAGGTCAACCATGACCAGAAGTTAAAACTCCCTGAGTTTATTACTCGTCATTTCGGTGAAGATCTGAAAGGTAAAACCTTCGCGCTGTGGGGACTTTCATTCAAACCGAATACCGACGATATGCGTGAAGCCTCTAGCCGCGTCCTGATGGAAGCGCTGTGGGAACGCGGTGCTCAGGTGCAGGCGTATGACCCGGAAGCAATGGACGAAGCTCAGCGCATTTACGGACATCGCCCAGATCTGAAATTGATGGGAACTAAAGAAGCCGCATTACAAGATGCAGATGCTCTGGTTATTTGTACAGAGTGGCAAAGTTTCCGTGCACCTGATTTTGATGCAATCAAGAAATCCCTAAAGCAACCAGTTATCTTTGACGGCCGTAACCTGTATGATCCTGAGAGACTTAACAAACGCGGCTTTGTCTATTATGCAATCGGCCGCGGAGCGTCCATCAATATTGCGTAATATATCCTAAATAATTCAAGCTGCATCGCGGCGGCAATTGAACACATCCCGATGAACTTACATCAGTAGGTGATTCGGGTATGTTTACGAAGCCAACAAAGATGTAGTTTGAAGTATGACGGGTATAAATGAGGATTATATGAAATTTTTGGTTACCGGCAGTGCAGGCTTTATTGGATTTCATGTCAGTGAACGTTTGCTGGCAGCCGGTCACCAGGTTATCGGTATCGATAACCTGAATGACTATTACGATGTCAATCTTAAGCAAGCTCGCCTTGATCTCCTCGCACCACATTCTTCATTCCGTTTCGATAAAATTGACCTTGCCGATCGTAATGCCATGGCAGAATTATTTGCCAAAGAGAAATTTGATCGTGTGATTCATCTTGCTGCACAAGCAGGTGTACGTTATTCCATCGATAACCCTCACGCCTATGCTGATTCAAACCTTGTGGGGCATTTAAATGTTCTTGAAGGTTGTCGCCATAATAAAGTGGGGCATCTGTTATATGCTTCGTCCAGTTCGGTATATGGGCTAAATCGCAAACTTCCGTTCTCAACTGATGACACTGTCGATCATCCAATATCATTATATGCGGCAACCAAAAAAGCTAACGAGTTGATGTCGCATACGTACTCGCACTTATATGGGTTACCGACGACCGGGTTACGCTTTTTCACCGTTTATGGTCCATGGGGCCGCCCGGATATGGCGTTATTTAAATTTACTCGTGCGATTGTCGAAGGAAAGAGTATCGACGTTTATAATCATGGGCAAATGCGTCGTGACTTCACTTATATTGATGATATTGCTGAGGCAATCGTTCGTTTGCAGGATGTCATTCCGCAAGCCGATGCCACGTGGACAGTAGAGGAAGGAACTCCGGCGACAAGCTCAGCACCTTATCGAGTTTATAATATCGGGAACAGTAATCCGGTTACGTTGATGGATTATATTACTGCCCTTGAAACCTCTTTAGGTAAGGTTGCCCAGAAGCATATGATGCCTATGCAGCCAGGTGACGTTCTGGAGACGAGTGCGGACACGAAGGCGTTGTATGATGTCATTGGTTTTAAACCACAGACATCGGTTCAGGATGGCGTACAGCGCTTCGTAGACTGGTATAAGGCATTCTATAAAGTCAGCTAATGCTGAGAATGCTGAGAGGTTAAAAGAAAAAAGGAAGCCTGGCTTCCTTTTTTTATGAGCACTATTTGTAGTAACAAAGATTCTGCTAATGATGCGCTCAAAATAAAAATCCCGCCGAAGCGGGATTTAATAAGCAGCACTAAAAGCGAAAATTAGGCGATCAGGAAGTCTTCCAGTTTCTTGCCTTGCTCTTCCATTGCTTTTTTGATTACAGCTGGAGTACGGCCTTGGCCAGTCCAGGTTTTGCTTTCGCCGTTTTCGTCGATGTACTGATATTTAGCTGGACGTGCAGCGCGTTTAGCTTTGCCTGTAGTTTTAACAGCAGCCATGCTATTCAGTAATTCATTAGGATCAATACCGTCAGCAATTAGCATTTCACGGTATTGTTGCAGTTTACGAGTACGCTCTTCAATTTCTGCTGCAGCAGCGTTATCTTCTTCACGGCGTTCGTTAACAACAACTTCTAATTTTTCCAGCATTTCTTCCAGCGTTTCCAGGGTACATTCTCTGGCTTGTGCACGAAGAGTACGGATGTTGTTCAGAATTTTAAGTGCTTCGCTCATTTTAGTAATCTCAAACTTATATTGATGGTTGGCTTGTTGGGCTAATAATAGAGGCTTAAATTAAGTTCTGCAATAGGAAGTAATGTAAGGAATTCAAAATTCCATAATATTTTGTCGATTTATAAAATGGTATTAACTTAAATTTTGGCTTGCATCTAAGGTAAACAAAACGTGGGGAACTCACTTTTTCTACAACAACCCTGATAGTTTCAGGGTTGCCGAAGTAGTAAATTGAGACATAAACGCATTAATGGTGAAATATCAACCTTTGGTATTATTGCCTGTAATGGTGGGTATTTTTAATAGATAGTTATTATTAGTGATCCAATAGATTTCAGGGAATACCAGAAAAAACACTGAAAACTCCGTAAGTTAAGTGCAACGTGATGAACATCAAACATCCGCCGATTTCAGGCATTCCACGCTATGGTTTATATATCTCTCTAACAATCTATGAATTCTTCCTGGAGTCATAAGGTAAAAGCAACTCCCTAACGGCTTATGATATAATCCTGTGTTAATAATATTTACATTTTAACTCAGGCTAGCTGACCAATGGCACAACTTTACTTTTACTATTCCGCAATGAACGCGGGTAAATCTACGGCATTACTGCAATCGTCATACAACTATCAAGAGCGCGGAATGCGTACATTGGTGTATACCGCAGAAATTGACAATCGGTTTGGTTCTGGAAAGGTGAG
This sequence comes from Buttiauxella massiliensis, assembly GCF_902500225.1. GTDB lineage: Bacteria > Pseudomonadota > Gammaproteobacteria > Enterobacterales > Enterobacteriaceae > Buttiauxella > Buttiauxella massiliensis. Next base: position 108,496 of record NZ_LR722663.1, read on the forward strand.
TTCGCGTATTGGATTATCGTCGCCCGCAAAGCTTTACAATGACTCAACCCAATTATTCAATGAAATACGTGAAGAGCATCAGCGGGACTCTGTGCATTGCGTACTGGTAGATGAATGCCAGTTCCTGACACGCGATCAAGTTCTGGCGTTATCAGACGTCGTGGATGAATTAGATATTCCCGTATTATGTTATGGCCTACGCACTGATTTTCAGGGCGAGTTATTTGGCGGAAGCCAATATTTATTAGCGTGGTCAGACAAACTCGTGGAATTAAAAACTATCTGTTTTTGTGGACGTAAAGCCAGCATGGTTTTGCGCCTCGACCAGGAAGGTCGTCCGTATAACCAGGGAGAACAGGTTGTGATTGGTGGGAACGAGCGCTATGTGTCTGTTTGCCGTAAACACTATAAAGAAGCGCTGCAAACAGGCTCTCTGGAAGGCATTCAGAGCGAATTAAATTAAATAGGAAGGCAGAGGGGTGCCTTTCTCAATCATCGTCGTGAGAGGCTTTGTGCGGGTTTTTAGAAAACAGAAACAAAAAACCCGCCGAAGCGGGTTTTTTATTAGGCTTTACAATTAAGCGGTTTTCTTCGCTTTCTTGTCAGCTTTAGCGGCAGGAGCTACTGTTTTAGCCTGTGCTGCTTCGTTGCCTTCTTCGGAGAATTCACGACCGTAGAAGGTATCCATCAGAATTTGTTTCAGTTCAGAGATCAGTGGGTAACGTGGGTTAGCACCGGTACACTGGTCATCGAACGCATCTTCAGACAATTTGTCAACGTGAGCCAGGAAGTCAGCTTCCTGAACGCCAGCTTCGCGGATGGACTTAGGAATACCCAGTTCAGCCTTGATGCTATCCAACCATGCCAGCAGTTTCTCGATCTTAGCAGCAGTACGGTCGCCCGGTGCGCTCAGACCCAGATGGTCTGCGATTTCAGCATAACGACGACGCGCTTGTGGGCGGTCATACTGGCTGAATGCAGTCTGTTTAGTTGGGTTGTCGTTCG
>NZ_LR722685.1 GCF_902500225.1 Buttiauxella massiliensis
GTACCCCTCTATCATCTTTAATAAATCCATCAGGAATACAGACCCCTTTATCGACAGGGATATCTTCATCTTTGCGTCCGCTTAATCTTGAAATCAAAGATCTCATCGCCGATAACGTTGCTGGTTTGGTGTTTGACTGAGCCTCTGTAAAGCCCAGACTTAAGTACTCACTCTTTCTCTCCTTATTTTTGGGAGCAGAATAATTACGAATATCAGCTGTAATAACAAATGCTGTCATCCCCGAATAAACATGAGCTTCCAACTGGCGATAGCTATCTGGCGTACCGGGTTCATTGCGATCAAAAATCACCCCTTTCTCATCAGGCAGTCGAATCACTTCTTTTAGAAAAGGAGCATCTATCGGATCGTTACCCGGTTTATTCGTTGAATCACGTAATTCCTGCTCTCTTAACTTGATCCGTTGTTCGAAAGCTGGTTGATATAATCGCTGACTTTCAATTCTAAAATCATCGATGAAAACCATATTATTGAGCTTATTATTAAGCGATTCTGGCACATCAATCAGATAGCGCCCGATGCACTGAGGTTTGGTATGCGAGAATAATGTTTCAGCAATGGCATTATTCTTCTTGTTTAATTCAGTTGCCTGTGTGGGAAGGGTGAGAAAAATAATTCCTGTCACAGTAATTAGGTTTACAAAGGATCGTGTTTTATATTTTCGTCTGGTGGTCATAGAAAAGGCACCTCCTGTACCCTGCTGACACTTGCTTGCAGCGTTAACTCAAAAGCTGGCGACCATGCCAGCTATAATATTCACATCTATCAATAAGCATTGGGGCGATAGCGTATTGTACTCACCAGTTTGTCCCAGATTTCTACCATCTCAGCTTCAGAATATCGACTCAGCTTATCCGTATTACCGAACTCCACGCTAAGCCACGGTTTTGTTGGGCTGGCGATAGTTTCGTTGGCATATAAAGTAAAATCGTAAGCCGGGAATTTCCCTTTTATGCTGTTACTTTCTTGCATTCCTGCACTCAGCCACTCCTGAGCAGGTATTCCCCCCGGCTGTAGTTCTCCATATTTAACCGTATGGTAATGAGCTTTTTCCTGCTCTTCCTTAATATCCTCACCTCGACTTAGTAATGTACTATTTGACCCAACATAGGTGTTATTCATATATACTCCAAAAATAAAGTCCATGTTTTCAAAACTGAATGTCACTTTTTCCTTCTGCTTCTCACTATTATCTTTAATAAAACCATCCGGAATACAGATGCCTTTATCGACAGGGATTTCGTCATCTTTACGCCCGCTTAATCTGGAAATCAATGATCTCATCGCCGATAATATGGCTGGTTTGGTGTTTGACTGAGCCTCTGTAAAGCCCAGACTTAAATATTCATCCTTTCGCTCCTTATTTTTAGGATCTGAATAATCATGAATTTTAGCTGTAATAATAAATGCAGTCATCCCTGAATAAACATGCGCCTCCAATTGGCGATATGAATCAGGTTTTCCTGCCCAGTTGTGATCAAAAATCACTCCTTTATCATCAGGCAATCGAACCACTTCTTTTAGAAAAGGAGCATCTATCGGATCGTTACCCGGTCTATTCATTGAAT